>JBICHP010000041.1:0-74293 GCA_043100935.1 Phycisphaerales bacterium JB054 | reverse complement strand
GGGGTTTGGTGTTTTGTGGGTTGCCCAAACCGAATCTGTGGTTCGGGTGGGCGGGTGGGGGGGGTGGGGGGCGGGGGGGTCCTGGGGGTCTTTTTTTTTTGGTTGGTGGGTGGTGGGGGCCGCCCCCCCCCCGCCGCGCCTTCCCGTATCGACACAACCACTCCCGCGGCCGCGGGGGGACCAAGGAGTCAGGCGTGAGCCCCAGCATCATCGAACGCATCGTCGGCCCCCGCGTGGGCCCTGAAGAGACCGCCCGGCACTCCATTCGCTACGGCACGCCGGGGTTCCTGCTGCTGACGGCCCGGGTGCTCCTGCTGGTCTCGCTGTTCCTTCCCTATTGGCACATGGAGCTGCAGGCCCCGCAGTATCCCAACGGGCTCCACATGACGGCGCACCTCAACAGCCTCTCGGGCGATGTCGCCGAGATCGATGGCCTCAACCACTACATCGGCATGCGTTCGCTCTACGAGGCGGCGGAGCTCGAGCGGGACATCGGCGTCTTCCTGATGATCCTGTTCGTCGTGCTGCTCGAGTTCGCGGCGTACATCCACAGCCGGTGGGCCGCCCTGCTTGTCTTGCCCGTTGTGTTCTTCCCCGTGGTGTTCCTCGTAGATCTGCACCTCTGGATGCGGCACTTCGGGCTGAACCTCGATCCCGAGGCGCCGCTGTCGAACGCGGTCAAGCCCTTCGTGCCGACGGCGCTTGGGAAGGGCGGTATCGGCCAGTTCGTGACGATCGCCACGCCGGGTGTCGGCCTGATGCTGGCCACGTCCGCCTCTTTGGTGCTGATCGTCGCGTTGTACTTCCACCGTCGCGCGTACCGGCCCCTTGTCAAGGCCCGGCAGGCGGCTGCCGCGTAAGCGAAGGATCCCATGCGCTTCTCTGTGATTGCCATCCTGTTGTGCCTGCTGCCGTGGTGTGCCGCGGCCGGGGTGTCCGGTTCGGACGGGGCGCGGCCTGTCGCGGAGGTCGAGGCGATGATCGCCGCGGCCGAGCCGGGTGCGACTCTCCGGATCCCGGCGGGCACCTATGTCGGCAATCTGGTGATCGACAAGCCGATCACGCTCGACGGCGGCGGCGAGGCGGTCTTTGACGGCCAGGGCCGCGGCAACGTGATCGAGGTGCGTGCCGAGGGCGTGACGATCCGGCGGTGCACGATCCGCGCGTCGGGCGAGGATGTCACGGGTGAGCCGGCGGGCATCTGCGTTCTCGCGGCGTCGGCCACCATCGAGGACAACACCATCGAGGACGCGCTCTTCGGTATCGATCTGCGGGAATCGCCCGACTCGATCATCCGGGGGAACTCGATTACCTGCAAGGACCTCGACCCCGGCCGGCGCGGCGACGGTATCCGCCTGTGGTGGAGCCACGGCTGCCTGGTCGAGGACAACACGGTGCGTGGCAGCCGCGACATGGTGTTCTGGTATTCGGAGAACCTGCGGATCACGCGCAACACGGTGACGGACAGCCGCTACGGGCTGCACTTTATGTACAGCCACGACACGGTGCTCGAAGAGAACGACCTCTGGGGCAACTCGGTGGGCGTCTACCTGATGTACAGCAACCGCATCACGCTGATCGGCAACCGGATGCGGGGCAACCGCGGGGCGAGCGGTTACGGCATCGGGCTGAAGGACTGCGACGACATCACGGTCCGCGACAACGCGATCCTGGCCAACCGCGTGGGGATGTACATCGACAACAGCCCCTCGTCGATCGGTGCGTACGGGCGGATCGAGTCGAACATGATCGCGTTCAACGAGGTCGGGCTGCTCGCGACGCCCAACACCCACGACAACGTCGTCATCGGGAACGCGTTTATCGAGAACGAGGAGCCGGCCGCGACGCACGGCCGCGGGCAGCTCCTGAAGAATCACTTTGCCGAGAACGGCGCGGGCAACTACTGGTCGGACTACGCCGGGTTTGATATCGACGGCGACGGCATCGGCGACCTGGCCTACGAGCCGCGGAGTCTCTTCGGCGCGATGCTCGGGCGCGAGCCGAACCTGCGTCTGTTCGTGCACAGCCCGACGCAGCGGGCGATCGAATTCACTGCGCGGGCCCTGCCCGAGTTCCGGCCCGAGCCGACGCTGATCGACCCGTCACCGCTCGCGGCCCCGCCGCGTGTCGATCTGGCGTTGGCCACTGCCCCCGGCCCCTCGTTCGGGATGGGGGGGGTGGCCGCGTCGTTGCTGGGGTTGGCCGTGGCGTTCGGGGTGGCCTTTGGTCGAGAGCAACGCATGGCGCGACGCCAGCCTGGAGACCACGCATGATCCGCGCTACCTCACTTACCAAGCGCTACGGCCGCGTGGCGGCGGTGTCGGATGTCAGCTTCGAGCTCGCGCCGGGCGGGTCGCTTGCCCTGTGGGGCAGCAACGGCGCCGGCAAGACGACGCTCATCCGCTGCCTGCTCGGGGTCACCCGCTACCGGGGACAGGCGACGATCGGAGGGATCAACGTCCGCCGCCACGGCAGGCGGGCGCGGGCACTCGTCGGCTATGCGCCGCAGGAGCTGGCCTTCCATGACGATGTGCGGATGGGGGCGGCGATGGTGTTCTTCGCCGGGCTGCGCAACGTCTCGCGGGCCGAGGCCGCGGCGAGCCTGGGGGCGGTCGGGCTGGCCGGTCACGAGCGCAAGCGTGTCCGCGACCTCTCCGGCGGGATGAAGCAGCGCCTGGCGCTCGCGATCGCGCTGCTGGGAGACCCGCCGCTGATCGTGCTGGACGAGCCGACCTCCAACCTTGATGCCGCGGGTCGGGGCGAGGTGGTCGAGACGCTCCGAGGCCTCCGCGAGGCGGGGAAGACGCTGCTGTTTGCGTCGCACCGACCCGACGAGGTGATCCTGCTGGCCGACCGCGTGCTGGTGATGGAGCGTGGAAGCGTGCAGCGGGACACGACGCCCGCGGAACTCTGGCCGACCGAGAAGCCCGTGCAGGTGGTGCGGCTCTACCTCTCGATGGCCCGCGAGGCCGAGGCCGCCGACGTGCTGCGGGAGGCGGGGCATGCTGTTCATCTGAATGGAATGGGCTTGTGCGTCGCCGTGCCGCGGGACCGCAAGGCCGAGCCGATCGGGGCGCTGGCCCGGCGGCAGATCGAGGTCCGTGACATTGAGGTACTCGAAGACATCACCCTGCCGGAGGTCCAGTCATGACCACACTCACCGCGTCCGCCGCCGTACCGCGCGAGCCGGTCCTGACCAGGCCCCCGGGGTTGGTCCGCGGCACCACCGCCTTCGCGAGGCGCGAGTTCCGCGATGCGATCGCCAGCAAGTGGTTCATCCTTTACACCTTCGCGTTTACGGTGCTGGCGGTGGGGGTGTCGTTCCTCACGCTCAGCGGCGTCGGGTCGCACGGCTTTGCGGGCTTTGGGCGCACCGCGGCCGGCTTGCTCAATCTCATCATGCTGGTCGTGCCGCTCATGGCGCTGACCGCCGGGGCCGGGACGATCGCCGGCGAACGCGAACGGGGGACACTGCTCTACCTGCTCGCCCAGCCGATCTCGCGGACGCAGGTCCTGCTCGGCAAGTACCTCGGTCTCGCGGCGGCGCTGGTGTGCTCGTTGTGCATCGGGTTCGGCGTCAGCGCTGGCGTGCTGGCGTGGCGGGCCGGTGGCGTGGGGACGGGGTCGTTTGTGCTGCTGGTCGGGTGCACCGTGCTGCTCGCGCTGGGCATGCTGTCCATCGGCGTGCTGATCTCGGTGCTCTCGCGTCGCTCGGCGGTCGCGACCGGGCTCGCGCTGTTCGTGTGGCTCACGCTGGTGTTCGTCAGCGACCTCGGGCTGATGGCCAGCTCGCTCGTCTTCAAGCTACGGGTGCAGGAGATTTTCGGCCTGGCCATCGTCAACCCGCTCCAGTCGTTCAAGATGGCGGTCATCGTGAACCTGAACGCCTCGCTCGACGTGCTCGGGCCGGTGGGGGCGTACGCGTCGCACACGATGGGCGATGCGCTGCCGTGGATCCTGGTGGCGGTGATGGCGGTGTGGATCGCCCTGCCGCTGGGATTGGCGATGGTGCTCTTTGCGAGGAGTCGTTCGGTATGAAGGGCGCGGTGCTTCTTGCGGTGTCTCTGCTGGCGATCGCGCTGCCCGGGTGCGGGGGTCGGGAGGCCGACGGCCCGCCGGTGGTGCGGCTGGGCGACTCGGTCTGTGATCAATGCAACATGATCATCAGCGATGCGCGGTGGGCGACGGCAACGATTGTTGACGGGCCCCGCGGCGGCGAGCCTCGGCTGTTTGATGACTTTAACTGCCAGGTCAACTACGAGCGTGAGCACACGGCCCAGGACGTGCTGGCGCGGTGGTCGCACAGCCACGCGACGAGTGAGTGGATATCGACAGAGTCTGCGCAGTTCCTGATCTCGCCCGAGATCCGGTCGCCGATGGGCTCGCGCATGGCGGCGTTCGGGTCTGCGTCCGAGGCCGCCGCGGCCGAGTCGGAACTGGCCGGAGAGGTCGTGGACTTCGCGGCCGCGTGGGCGAGGCTCGGAGGCGCCGAGACGCCAGCGGAGGCCGGGGGCGCGAGTGACACCCCAATCGAAAAGGAGCCGGACGGTGGCCCGTAACATCACAGCCCAGATGACAGTCGCACAGATCGCCACAGCGCACCCCGAACTGCTGCCCGAGCTGGAGCGTCTCGGGATCGACTACTGCTGTGGCGGCACCCGCCCGCTCGGTGACGCCGCGGCGAAGGCCGGGCTCGACGCCGAGGCGGTCATCCGCCAACTCGTCGAGTATGCCCCGGCTGCGAGCGTCGAGGTCGGTGACTGGACCTCGCGGACGATGACCGAGCTGGCCGACAACATCGAGCACACCCACCACGTCTTCGCCCGCGAAGCGCTCGAGCGGCTCGAGACACTCACCGCCAAGTGCGTCGCGGCCCACGGAGACGACGAGCCCCGGCTGCACGAGCTGCAGCAGGTGCTCGCGGCCCTCACCGACGACATGCACGACCACTTCGTCCGCGAAGAGCGCGTCGTCTTCCCGTGGATCCGGCGTCTGGAGCGGCCCACCCAGATCCAGGGCGGCCCGCCGTGGAGCATCCGCAGACCGATCGATTGCATGATCCACGACCACGACGACGTCGGGGAGGCCTTCGCCAAGGTGCATGAGCTGACCGACGACCTCGCCCCACCCGCGGGTGCGTGCTCCACGTGGCGGGAGTGCTACCGCCTGCTCGGCGAGCTGGAGCGGGATACGCACGTCCACATCCACAAGGAAAACAACATCCTGTTTCCCGCGGGCATTGAGGCAGAACGCCGGCGTGCAGCAGCGAACTGAGTGGTGCTCCGGCTTCAGCGCGTGGCGTCGGCGTGCTGCTCCCGGTCCACGGTCCGGTCAAACCCGGGATCGTGCCGCGTGGCCAGGGCGGTGAAGCGGTTCGGGGTCTCGTCCTGCTCTTCGCGGTGCAGGCGGGCGATGTTGGGCAGGCGGCCGACGATCACGAAGAGCATCGCCGCTCCCGGGTCGAACCCCATGTCGAGCAGCAAGCCCGCAGCGACGCCATCAATATTGATCGGCACCCGCTTGCGCTGATAGAGCAGACGCCCGATCTCGCGGACATTGGCCAGGTGTTGGCCCTGCCAGCCGAGCTCGTCGGCCAGCTGGGTGAGCGCGCGCACGCGGGGGTCGACACACTCGTGGTGGGGGGCTTCGGCGTCCGGGCCGGGCTCGCTCTTGTGGAAGCGGTGGCCGTAGCCCCAGATCCGCTCGCCGGCCGCGGCGTGGCGTTCGACGAACTGCTGGGGCGTCTCGCCGGAGCGGTCGAGCTCGATGAGCTCGTCCATCGCCCGCTCGAGCGCGCCGAAGTGGTAGGGGCCGAGGGCGCCGGCGATGAAGCTGATCGCGCTGGCGGTAAACGGCGCGCGCACGCTCGCGGCCACCCTGGCCCCGTGTGTCGAGGGCGAGGTGACGCCGTGCTCGCAGAGCGAGACGAGGTAGGCGTTCATCATCGCCCGCTCCGGCTCGGTCGGGAAGCGTGCCTGGAGTTGGAAGAACAGCATGTCCACGTAGCTCGCCCCGTCGATCAGCTCGCTGATCGGGAGGCCGCGGGCGAGGATTTCGCCGTCGCGGACAAGGCTCGGGCCCGTGAAGGGCTGGGCGCGGTGGGGTGCGGGTTGGGGTGCCGGTTGGGGCGCCGATTGGGTTGCGGTGGTCATGCGTGCACGGTCCCTTGTTCGAGGTTCGCCGTCGCGGTGTGGTGTTGGAGCAGTTCGCTTCCGAGGGCGGTGAGGGCGCGGCAGAGCACGCCGACGGAGCGGTCGAACTCGTCGAGGGCGAGGTGCTCGTGGGGTGTGTGGTCGAGCGCGCTGTCGCCGGGGCCGTAGGCGGCGATGGGGCAACCCCACACCGGGCCGACCACGTTGAGGTCGGCCGTGCCGGTCTTGCGCTTGGGGCGGGGTCTGGCGCCGGACTCGCGGATGGCGTTGGAGAGGCAGCGGACAACAGGGTCGTTGCGGTCGGTCACGTAGGCGAGCTCGCTGCCGGAGCACTCGACGCCGACGCGGTCGGGCGCGAGGGTGCGCAGCTGGCGGGCGAGGTCGTCGGGTGAGACGCCCGGCGGCAGGCGGAATCCGGCGGTGAGACTCGCGCGGCTGGTCATGCCGTCGGTGGTGCTGGACATGCTCTGGACGGTCGCCTGGATCGACTCGAAGACGCCGGACCGGTCCTGGTTGTGGCCGGCGACGTGGGCGAGGACGTCCTGCCACCATGCGCAGGCGAGGTCGCCGGCGGAGGGCTCGTCCGCAGCCGTGTGTGCCGCGGGGAGTTCGGCAGTGGCGGTCGCGAGCAGGCGACCCTTGTAGCCGAGTGTGACGCCGTCCCATCCGCTGGGCTCGCCGATGATGCAGGCGTGGGGGCGGTGCTGCGTCCTGAGGAAGCGGGCGCCGGGGGAGCCGGCGGTCTCTTCGCCGACCGCGCCGGCGACGGTGAGCCGGACGCCCTGCGGGAGCTCGGCACGTGCCGCGGCGCACAGCATCGCCGCGAGCGGGCCCTTGGCGTCAACGCTGCCCCGGCCGTGGAGGACGCCGCCCGTGATCCGCACCGGGATATCGCCGGGCACGGTGTCGATGTGGCCGAGCAGCATGATGTGGACGGGGGCATCGGCGGGGCCCTTGTGAGCCAGGGCGTTGCCCGCCTCGTCGATCTCGGCGGCCATGGAGCGCTGCAGGGCGTGGCGGATAAAGACCTCTGCTGCGGCTCGCTCGGTGCCGGAGACGCTGGGCGTCGAGACCAGGTCGACGAGCGTCCGCTGGTCGGGTGTCAAATCTGCTGTGTCGATCGACTGGCTCACGCCGGCACCTCTTGGTTGGCAAAGACGGTGCCGACGCCGTCGCGTGCGCGCGCGATGGCGCCGTCGCCGTCGGCCCTGCCGATGACGACCCGCGGCACGCCGCCGCGAAGGGCCTCTTCGGCCGCGAGCACCTTGTTCTTCATGCGCCCGCGTGCGGCGGTACGGGCGTCGTCGAGCGAGTCGGGGTCGACCTGCTCGATGAGCGAGCCCGGATCGGCCGGGTCGCGGAGCACGCCGCGCACGTTGGAGAGCAGGAGCAGCTCGTCGGCGCCGAGGGCGATGGCCGTCGCGGCTGCGGCGCGGTCGGCGTCCACGTTGATCGCGATGCCCTCGGGCGTCCCGGCCGGGGGAGTGAGGACGGGCAGGCGGCCGGCGTCGAGCAGGAGGTTGAGGAACGCGTGATCGACTGATTCGACCCGGCCGGAGAGGTCGTCGCGGATGATGACGGTGCGGCCGTCCTCGACTGCGCGGATGGCGGTCTTGCGCGCGCCGATCCAGACGCCCGCGTCGAGGCCGCTGAGGCCGACGGCGTCCACGCCCGCGGCGCGGAGGCTCTCGACGACGGTCTTGTTGACCTTGCCGCAGTAGGCCATCATGAAGGTCTCGAGCGTCTGCCGGTCGGTGCGTCGTGACTGCTGCCCGCCGGGGCTGGTGATGGTGCGCGGCGGGTGGCCGAGGGCGGCCGAGAGGGTGTTGGTCTCGTGCGACCCGCCGTGGACGAGGACGACGCGCTGTCCTGCGCGCACGAGGGAGGCGATCTCGCGGGTGGTGCTGGTGGGGTCGATGCCCTCGCCGCCGCCGAGCTTGATGACAATGGTGGACACGGTGGAGACTCCGATCGGTCAGGCCGGGTGCAGGCCGGGGAAGGTGAGGCCGGCGACTTCGTTGAGGCCGCGGGCGATGTTCATGGCTTGGATGGCCGATCCGGCGGCCCCCTTGACGAGGTTGTCGATGGCGCAGAGCGCGACGACGCGTCCGGACCGTTCGTCGATGGCGAAGCCGACATCGGCGTGGTTGGAGCCGACGAGCACACGCGGGTCGGGGAAGCGGTTGGCGCCGCTCCGCTCGGCGACGATCCGCACGAAGGGTTCGGCGGCGTAGGCGGCGCGGTAGAGCTTCCAGAGGTCTTTGGGCTCGACGGGGCGGGTGGGCTCGATGTGCACGGTGCAGAGCACGCCGCGGACCATGTCGATCGCGGTGAGCGTGGCGTCGAGGTCGAGATCGCCGAGCGACTGGAGGACCTCGGCGAGGTGGCGGTGTCCGGCGGGGCTGTAGGTGCGCGCGGTGCGCGCGCGCACCGGGTGGTGCGACCCGGGGCCGGGCTCCGCGCCGGCTTCTGACGAGCCGACCTTGATGTCGGCGATCGAGCGGCGGACGAGCCCTGCGCGGGCCAGCGGCAGCAGGGCGAGGGTCATGGCGGTGGCGTTGCACCCGACGCCGGAGACGAGTGAAGCCTTGGGCAGCCGGTCTCGCGCGACTTCCGGCAAGCCATAGACGGCGTCGGCCAGGGCTGCGGGGGCCGGGTGGGGTGCGCCGTACCAGGCTTCGTAGAGGTCCGGGTCCTGGAGGCGGAAGTCTGCGGAGAGGTCGATGACGAGCGGGGCGAGCGCGCGCCAGCGGTCGATCTCGGCTGCGGACCGTCCGTGGGGCATGCAGAGGAAGAGCACGTCGCACGGGTCGATCGCGTCGGGCGTGCAGAAGTCGCGGTCGAGGTGTCCCCGGAGGTTCGGGTGGACGGTGTGGACGGGTTGCCTGGCGAGCTTGCGCGAGGAGACCTGCCCGATCTCGGCGTTGGGGTGTCCGTGGAGGAGGCGGAGGAGTTCGCCCCCGGTGTAGCCGCTGCCGCCGACGATGGAGGCGGTGAAACTCACGCGGGGACCCCTTGCCTGTCGGCGGCGATGTTGACGGCGTGGCGGGCGACGAGCTCGGGGATGTTGACGCCGGTGGTGGAGATGCTGTTGCGGAACTCCATGGAGTGGTTGAGTTCGTTGACCAGCAGACCCCGGCGGGGGCATTCGAGGAAGTCGATCGCGACGACATCGGCGCCGACGGCCTGGGCTGCGGCGACGGAGTGGCGGCGGAGGTCTGGGCCGATCTCGAGCCCGGCGGCGGTGCCGCCTCGGGCGGTGTTGGTGACCCAGTGCTCGCTTGTGCGCACGATCGCGGCGATCGGCTCGCCGCCGACGACGAAGACGCGGATGTCGCGCCCCGGCTTGTCGATGTGCTCCTGCACGTAGAAGACGCCCTGCTGGACGGAGCCGAGGGTCTCGCGGTGTTCGAGGACGGCCTCGGCGGCGTCGCGGTCGTTGACGCGGGCGACGAGGCGGCCCCACGAGCCGACGGTGGGCTTGAGGACGGCGGGGTAGCCGATGGCCTCGACGGCTTCGAGACCGGAGGTCGCGTTGGTCGCGACCCGCACCGCGGGTGTGGGGACGCCGGCGCGGAGCAGGGCGATGGTGGTCGCGAGCTTGTCGGCGCAGGTCTCGATGGCCCGCAGCGGGTTGATGCACCGGATGCCGTAGCCCTCGAGCAGCGCGACGGCGGTGGTGGTGGCGGTGAGGCTGACCGACCGGTCGATGACCGCGTCGTAGGCGGCCCAGGGCCCGGGGTCGGCGGGGTCGAAGACGACCGATCGCAGGTCGATCGGCGCGATGTCGATGCCCATTTCCTCGAAGGCGTCGAGGAGGAGGCGTTCCTCGGCGCGGAGGCGGGTGTAGGTCATGGCGATGCGCATGGTGTGCTCCTGCGGTGCGTTCGGGAGGGGCCGGGATCGATCACTCGCCCCAGTCTTCTTCGACCTCGGGCGCGAGCTCGAGGGTCAGGGGTTCGACGGAGGTGACCTCGAGCTCGGCGCGGCAGTCGGTGCAGCGGGCGATCTCGCCGGTGAGCGGGGCGCGGGTGAAGGTGACGGCGGCGTCGCACTCGGGGCAGGCGGCGGTGATGGTGGCGGTCTCTTGCATGGTCTGGCTCCTGAATATGGGGTGAAACGGGGTGAATATGCACAACGAAAAAGCACCCCCGGGATGTCCGGGGGTGCCTGGTGGTTCTGCGAATTGCCTTTGAGTGGTGCTACCCCTCGCCGACCCTCGCCACCATGACAGCCCGGACGCTCTGGGCGTCTTTGGCTTTGGTGGCTTTGGCTTTGGTCGAGAGATGCATGTGCGGGGACTCTAGTCGGGGTCTGTTGTTTGTCAAGTCGGCTCGGCGGGCGGGGTGGGTTGAGCATTTCCGCGGTCGCGATGCATCAGCCCTGTGAACCTCAGCCATGAGTGGCGTCACTCGTGGCCTCCTTGATCCTCCAACGCCGCACACTCTACCAGTGCAGCGATGCTCCTGCGCCCGCGAGGCATCGATGGCCTTCGCATCACTGCGCGGGGAGGGGACGGAGATTCAGAGAGAGGGAGGCCGCGAGTAATGGCACGCAAGTCGTTGGTCGTACTCGGGCCGCCGCCGGCTGGGGGGCCACGCATGGGGGCTGCCGCTGGCGGAGGCACCGGCCTCTCAGAGCAGAGGTCGGTGGCACGGCGTCGGTGCAACCCCGGGCCGAGCCTGAAAGTGCCACAAGTGCACGGCACATGCCCACGAAGCGTGGGCATGCCACTTACGCGTTGGGGGGCGGGTCTTCGGTGAGCGGTGACGCTGTGGGCGGATCGGCTACACTCGGCGGGTCCGCACATACTCGCCCACGGAGATTGCCATGCACCGTTCTGCCTGTTCGTTGTCCGCCGCGGCCGCCGCCGCCATGCTCGTTGGTTCGTGCTCGGCGCAGGGTGTCGGCTATACCGATACGCCGAAGCTGCCCGGTCAGCCCTGGCGGGTGCACGATGCCGACCGGCCCAACCCGCCGGTGGTCGACCCCGGCCCGGCACCGGCAGCGCCGGCACCGGTGCCGAGCGACGCGGTGGTGCTGTTTGACGGGAGCGGCCTGGAGGCGTGGCGCAGCGGCGACGGGAGCGACGCGAAGTGGAAGCTCGTGGACGGCGGCGCGATGCAGGTCAACGGCACCGGCGACATCATGACGCGGGAGGAGTTTGGCAGCTGCCAGCTGCACGTGGAGTGGGCGTCGCCGGCCGAGGTTGTCGGCTCGAGCCAGGGGCGGGGCAACTCGGGCGTGTTCTTCTTCGGGCGGTACGAGATTCAGGTGCTCGACTCGTTCAACAACAGGTCGTACGCCGACGGGCAGGCGGCCTCGCTGTACGGGCAGTTTCCGCCGGATGTGAACGCCTGCCGCGGGCCGGGCGAGTGGCAGACGTACGACATCGTCTTTGAGGCGCCGGTGTTTGCTGATGATGGCTCGGTGGTCTCGCCGGCGTACGCGACGGTGCTGCACAACGGGGTGATCGTGCACAACCGGCGGGCGCTGATCGGCGCGACGGGGCACCGCTCGGTGGGGACGTATTCGGCGCACGGGCCGAAGGGCGAGATCAAGCTGCAGGACCACGGCAACCCGGTGCGGTTCCGGAACATCTGGGTGCGTCCTCTGGCCGAGCCCGAGCACGAGATGCACCACGACGAGCACGGTGAGCACGGGGAGCATGACGACCACGAGGGGCACGAGCACTGAGCGGGTGGTCGTGGTTCTCGGGCGTTTTCCCCCAGACTTTGGGCGGGGGCAGGAATCCATGAAACTCTCGCGGCTCTCGCACGAATGAGACCGTGACGAGAGGGATTCCATGAACGACGATATCTTCGCCCAAGACCCGACACGACTGATCGACGCTGCGGACGCGGTGGCGGAGGCCCTGTCTGAGGTGGCCGACGCCGAGACCGGGCGTTGCCCTTATCCGCCGGCGCTGCTCGACTGGCCGGACCGCCCGGCGTGTCTCGACGGTTACACCGCTGCGGAGTTGGAAGAGGCGACGCGGTTCCTCTGCCGGATGGGCTTCCTGGTGCAGCAGCCGCTGCACGACGCGGACTAGAGCGCGGCCGGCGATTCCCGGCCGCTGCGACTGGGCCGCCGATTTCGCGGACGCGGTGTGCGGCTCACTTGTCAATCCTGAACGCTGAATGGCTGGCGCGGCGTGGCTCTGTGCGGTATCCTGCACGGGCGTGCGGTTCTCGTGCGCTGATGTGAGGGAGTCCGACCATGCGACCGTCAACATGTGTAGCTGCGGGCCTTGCTGTGACTCTGGGCGCGATTGTGCTGAAGGGGCCGGGCGGTTTGGGTGACGCTGTGCTCGCGGAGGCTGATGCTGCGAAGTGTGCGCCGATTGCGCAGACGCTCGACAGCTTCCACGCGGCGGCTGCGAACGCGGACGAGGAGCGGTACTTCGGCCACTTCGCCCCGAACGGGGTGTTCCTGGGCACGGACCCGACGGAGCGGTGGACGGTTCCGGAGTTTCGGGCGTGGGCGCGGCCGTACTTTGCCAGGGGTGAGGCGTGGACGTATCACGCGATCGAGCGGCATATTGATCTTGCGCCGGGTGGTGAGTGCGCGTGGTTTGACGAGGTGGTGCGGAACGCCAAGTACGGCGATCTCCGCGGCACGGGGGTGGTGCTGCTGCTGGATGGGGAGTGGAAGATTGCGCAGTACAACCTGACGTTCCTGATCCCCAACGACGACGCGGCAGCGGTGCTGGAGATCATCACCCACGGCGATTGATCGGACGGGACGCGGACACACAAGGACTGAGGTGCGTCAGGACCCCAAACGTGCCGCGGGCCCAACGCGCCAAGGGGAGGATGCTTGCGCACCACTCCCCCAAGAGCACGGTCCCTCTCTCCTGCCTGCACGCGTGTTGATCGGCCTGAGCGGATCTCGGCGATCGGCGTGGCTTGATCAGTACTGGCGGATGACCGCCTTGACGATGCCCTGCACCTGGCAGTATTTGACCCGGATCGGCTCGAACTCGGGGTTTGCCGGCTGCAGGCGGATGTGGTCGGCTTCCTTGAAGAACGTCTTGAGCGTGGTCGCTCCGTCGGGGAGCAGCGCGACGACGCGGTCGCCGTTGCTGGCGACCTGGGTGCGCTCGACGAGGATGATGTCGCCGTCGAGGATGCCCTCGTCACGCATGCTGTCGCCGTCGACGCGCAGGGCGAAGGAGCCGTCGTTGTGCCCCTTGGTCGGGCCGAAGAGGTCTTCGAGATCGACCTCGTCTTCGTCGGCGATCTTCTCGATGGGGTAGCCCGCGGCGATCTTGCCGACGAGGGGGAACCGCATCGGGCGCGACTCGTCGGGGACGGCGATGCCCTCAGCGATCGCCAAAGAGCGTGCCTTGTTCGCGTCGCGTGTGAGGGCGCCCTTTTTGATGAGCGCTTCGACGTGCTCGAACACCGTGACCTTGCTCACGCCGATCTCGTCGGCGAGCTCCTGCATCGTCGGCGAATAGCCCCGGCGCACGCGCCAGTCGCGGATGAGCTTGAGAATGCGAAGTTGTTTCGGGGTCAGGTTCATGCTGTTGCACCTCCGTCATGCGTGCCCGGGCGGATGTGGCCGGGGCCCTGTGTTCCTCGCTCCGTGCAGCGGCGGCGCGCTCCGAGAGTGCCGCCATGCTGTCGAGCAGATTTCGTACGTTGCACACCACCTCGGCCTGTTCGTGCAGGCCCCGTGCGGTCGCGGTCAGGATGCCGATGCGTGCGGCGGTCATCGCGACGCCGTGCGTTGGTGCCGAGGCCGACCGGGCCACCGCACCAAACGTTGTCTCGGCCGCGTCCATCCCCGGCACCGCCCCCGATTCGGTGGCCAGGATTGCTTCTTGTGCCGGAGACTCGGGCCATCCGGTCTCCGGGTCGAGGTCCAGCCGTTCGAGCGTGCCCGTGGTGTCGGGCACGTAGCCCGCCACAAACGCGCCGCCCGGCCCGAGCCGGACCAGTTCGCTCAGGCCCAGGCTGCTCAGGCCCGTTCTGTTCCCGTCGTGCACTGCGCTTGAGGCCTTCCGCTTGCGTGTGCTCGCCTTCCGTGGCTTGCCAAACACCATTGCGCTCCCGATTCATGTGCCGACGCTGCGGATCTGTGGTGCGAGTCGCTTTCGACCGCTGTGCGCTGCGCCGGTCTGTCTGATGGGCTCCGCCCGATGTTCTGCTCATCTCACCGCTTCCCGATGAGAACCAGACTGTCTGTCTTTACTGCCTGAACCGTCTTTACTGCCTGAACTGTCTTTGGCACCGCTTGAGGTACCGTCCGTGACCCAAACTATCGGCGGCGGGCCCGAACGAGGGCCAACAAATCCGACACTTCTGTTCGGAACAAGATAGCCAATCATGGACACAACGGCAAGACGATTCTCGCGAGATTCTCCAAATCGGGGTGGCTGTTGGGGGGCGGGCGAGCGATGCCGCTCAAAAACCGACTCTGGGCTATCCGGAGGCCCGTTCGAGGCGGTTCCCGCGCCGGCGGACCGTGCCGCGGATTTCGAGCATGGTGATGGCGGTGCGGACCTCGCCGGGCCCGGTGCCGAGGTGCTCGACCAGCTCGTCGGGGGTCCGGGGCTGGTCGAGGGCGGCGAGGAGGCGGCTCTGGAGGTCGCCGCCGGTGGTGGCCGGGGCGGTGGGCGCCTCTGCCGGATCACCGTCCCAGAGCTGCGCGTCCGGCGCGGCGGTGGGGTCGGCGTAGCGGGCTTCGTGCGTGTCGTGGAAGTGGTGGCGGGCGGGGGTCTCGAGTGCGCTGAGCACATCGCCGGGGCCGATCGCGATCGCGGCACCGCCGGAGCGCAGCAGCCGCAGCGTGCCCTCGCTGGCGGGCGAGTCGACACGGCCGGGCACGGCGAAGACCTCGCGGCCCTGGTCTTCGACGGCTCCCTGGGCGGTGATGAGCGCGCCCGAGCCGCGGGCGGCCTCGATCACCACGACCCCGAGTGAGAGGCCGGAGATGATCCGGTTGCGCCCGGGGAAGTTCTCCGAGGTGGGCGGCGTGTCCATCGGCAGCTCGCTGACGACGGCCCCGCGGCCGTCGGCGATCTGGTCGAAAAGCCGCTGGTTTTCGGGCGGATAGCAGTGATTGAGCCCGCACCCGAGCACGGCGATCGTCCGCCCGCCGGCCTTGAGCGCGCCGCGGTGGGCGGCCGAGTCGATCCCGCGCGCGCCGCCGGAGACGATCGTGAGCCCCGCGCCGCCGAGCACGCTGCCGAAGCGCTCGGCCTGCTCGATGCCGTAGCTCGTACACGAGCGGGAGCCGACGATCGCGGCCGGGTATCGGTCGTCTTCCCGGGGCTTGAGCTCGCCGAGGACGTAGAGCACCGCCGGGGGGTCGGGGATCTGGCGCAGCAGCGCGGGATAGTGGGGGTCGGTCAGCCCGACAATCGATGCGCCGCGGGTGGCGGCGCGTTCGATCTCGGCCTCGGCCAGGGGCAGGCTCTCGCGCAGGCCCCGCGCGATCTTCGCGGCGGTGACGGCGCCGATGCGGGGGATGCGTTCGAGCTCGGCGGGGTTGGCGGCCAGGGCGGCGGTCGGTGAGCCGAAGGCCTCGATGAGGTTGGCGATCCGGCGCGGGCCGAGTCCCGGGGTCATCGTCAGCCGGAGCAACGACCTGGTGCTGTCTGTGAGCGCGTGCATGGCGTGTTCTCCCCGGGGCGTCGCGGGCGCGAATCATGTTCGCGTCCTGTTCACCTCGGGGCCATGTTACTGCTTTGTGGGGATGATGCAACCCCTCGGCGGGGGTGGGCGGCCTATTCGGCGGCGCCGAGGTCGGGGCGGTCTTCGGCGAACTCACTCCAAGCCCGGCGGAGCTCGGCGAGGCCCATGGGGCGGACGCCGAGTCGGCGGCGGCGGGCTCCGAGCCGGAAGAGGGCCTGCCACTGGCGGAGCAGCACGCCCCAAGTCCACCAGACGGAGCGGTCGGGGTCGTAGATATTGGTGGACTCGGCGGTGGTGCCGTTGAGCTCGATGATGCCGAGGTTGCGGGCGGAGGCGAGGTCCTCGATCGAGCGGGCGCGGATGTCGAAGCGGCCGAAGTCGAGGCCGTTGTCGCCCTCGGGCCGTGCGGCTTCTGCAGGCTCGGTGCCGCGGAAGGCGGTGGCGGCCCGGTCGATCCACGCCTCGAGCTCCGGGGTCATCAGGTGCATGCCGTCGCGGAAGAGCGCGCCCTGGGCGTGGTTGCCGATGTTGCCGAGCGAGACGGTCTCGTCGCGATCGGGGATCTCGAGGCGGCGGCCGGCCATCCGGTCGAGCAGGATGTCGGCCTGCATGCGGTAGCGGGGGTGGCGGTAGATGAGTTGTTCGATCGTGTGGCGTCCGTCGGCGTTGAGACGCGGGAACTCCTTGGACGTGACAGAAAACACGCGGCCGACGCGGTCGGGTGTGTTGTTGTTAGCCTCGGCCGCGTCGGGCTCACGCACCCAGAGCACGCCGACCTCGACCGGGCCGGGGTGGTATTGCTGGGCGAGCACGGGTCGGGTCATGCGGGTGAAGTAGTCGCGGGCGTCGGCGGGGCCCTTGACGACCTTGACGCCGTAGCCGCGTTGGCCCGCGTCGGGCTTGAGCACGAGCGGGTAGGCGTCGGGCAGTCTTCCGTCGGCGATCGCCTGGTCGAGCGCGGCGAGTCGCGTCTCGGTGTCGCCGGGTTCGAGGAGGACGGTCCGCATGACGCCCTCGCCGAGGCCCTCGAGGCCGGACTGGATGCGGTGTTTGCTCTCGCCGACCACGCCGCCGCCGGCGCCGATCACGGGGTTGACGCAGGTGAAGGTGAGCAGCCCTCGGTGGCGTGCGGCGGTGGCGAGCAGGCGGATCGCGACGGGGGTGTAGAGGAGGGCCGCGGGCCAGAACTCGCGGCGGCGGGCGCGGCCGAGGGTGGCGAGCAGGCGGCGGCGTCCGGACCAGGTGGCGGCGAAGACGCCGAGTCTGACGGTGAATACGGCTGCGACGAGGGCCAGGGCCATGGCGAGGAAGCCGTCGCCGAGCAGGGCGAGTGTGACGGAGGCGGCGGTCATGGCCAGGACGAGTGCGAGGGCGGTCCAGAGCGCGGTGCCGCACGCGGCACCGAGCGTGCCGGCGATGCCGAGGCGGCGCAGCTGGCCGGTTGCGCGCGCGGCCTCGTCGCGCCGCCACGGCTGGAACCGGGTGCGGAGCATGAGGCCGAGCCGGCCGAGCGAGCACTCGTGTTGCCAGGAGACGATCGCGGCGGGTCGGAGCTTTGCGTGCCCGGTGGCACGGCGGCCGCGCCACCACATCCACGCGGTGCGGGCGGACAGGCCGCCGGCGAGTGCGGCGCCCGCGATGCCGGCGTCGAGCCAGACCATGGCAACGGCGAAGCCGAGCAGCCCGGCGGCCAGCTCGGCGCGGGCGAAGGCCAGTGCGCCGGCGACGACCAGCAGCGCCCACCAGGGCACGGACTGTTGGACCCGCTGGGCTGCGCGCGCGAAGCGGGCGCTGCGGCGCATGTCGAGCGGGGCGCGGTCGATGGTTGCGCGCTCGATCGGCAGCCCGGCGGTGCGGGCGTCGAGGAAGGCGGTCATGTCCGCGGCGGTCTGGTCGGCCTGCACGATGGGCAGGAAGTGTGAGGCGTCGGTGATGATCAGGCGGCTGGGGGTGATGAGCTCGTGGCTGGCGGTCGCGGCCCAGATGGGGGTGAGGAAGTCGTTCCGGCCGTGCAGGATCAGCGTGGGGGTGTTGAGCCGGGACATGATGCCGCGGAGCGGGCGCTGGTCGGAGTCCCAGAAGTTGCGGATGAAGGACCGGCGGAACCAGTGTTCCTGCAGCAGGCCGAAGTGGGGGATGGCCTCGGCGCCGAGGACGAGTCCGAGGTAGCCGACGCCGTACTTGATGTGCTCGAAGAGGTAGCTGCCGGAGCCCTCGGCCTCCTGGACGCCGACGGAGGCGATGAGGGTGATGGAGGCGACGCGGTCGGGCGCGATCTCGGCCATCCAGAGCGCGACGCCGCCGCCCTGCGACCAACCGGCGACGTGCGCGCGCTCGATGCCGCGGGCGTCGAGCATCTCGAGCATCGCGAACGCGTGTGCGCGGATTGCATAAGAAGGCAGGTCTTTGGTCGAGTCGCCGAAGCCGGGGAGGTCGGGGGCGAGAGTCTCGTATCCGGCGGCGGCGAGCCTCGGCGCGAGCCGCGTGAAGTTGTCCCCGTTGCCGGGAGAACCGTGGAGGAGGAGGACGGGGTCGCGAGTCAGTCGGTTGCCTTGGCTGACGGTCCAGGTGGAGCAGGCGATCTCCTGTGTCTGCGCGTCGATGGTGCCTGCGTCATCGGTGAGGGGGATCAGGATCGAGGCTTTGTTCCGGGACGTTCCGGGAGAATCGGTGCGGAGTGCCTGCACGGTGTGGGAGGCGAGGAGGAGCAGGGCGTAGACCACCCAGCCGACGACGACCCGCGAGGGCTTCGGTGAGGCGAGCCGTGGTTTCGGTGGAACTCCGGGCGTCATGCGGACGGATCCTACGTTGCCGCGCGGTCGGGTATTCACGGGCGGTGCGCGGGGCTGGGCGTCCGGGGCTGAGGGGTTGAGTTGCGTGTGGATTCGTGTATGCTGGGGGACGAGCGGCCGGCGGATCTTGCGGGCCCGATCTCCTGCGCGTCGGTCCGGTGCGTCAGGTCGCAGTGAAGTATTGCCTCGCAACGATGGCGAAGGAGCATGAGATGCCACGAATGGCTCGTTGTCACGGATTCACACTTATTGAGTTGCTCGTGGTGATCGCGATCATCGCGTTGCTGATCGGGATCCTGTTGCCGGCGCTGGGTAAGGCGCGGGCGGCGGGGCAGCAGGTTGTCTGTCAGTCCAACATGCGGCAGATCGGCATGGCGGCACTCGCCTACGCCACCGACAACAACGAAGAGATCTGGGTCGACCTGGAGTGGAACTTCTTCGACGACAACAACAACGGCGAGTGGGACAAGACGGACCGGCCGGGTCAGCTCTATGAGTATGTGAATCAGGCGGACAAGATCGGCGAGTGCCCGACCAACCGCCGGCGCGGCGTGGGCAAAGGGGATGGCGACTCGGTCTTCGACGGCACAGAGTTGAACTTTGACTACTGCATGCAGTCGTTTACGAGTGGCTATCGGCTCGGCAGCGATATCCGGGTCGCCTATATCCCGGCGAGTGCGGCGAACCCCGGTGTGCAGTTGAGAGAAGCAAATTTCGATCAACTGACCTTCTTCAGCGGCGTGCCGATTTTCTGGGAGGAGAGTACCTATTGGTACAACGACGAGATCCCCGATGGCCTGTGGGGCAATCAGGATCAGGTCACGAATCGGCACGCCGATGGGGGCTACATCTGGATGGTTGACGGTCGGGCGGAACTGTTCATCCCCCCGAGTGACGGCGACGAGGCGATCCAGAATCCGAACGCTGACTTTGAATCGAAGGACGTCTTCGCCAGTGGCCGGAGTGGCTACAAGTCTTTCTGGCGGATCTACGACAACGCGTCGCGCCGCCCGTACGGCTGGCTGAGCAATCCACGTTTCAAATAGTAGTACAGAAGCGAGGCTCGCCCCGCTCCGTTCAGGTCGGCCTTCCCACCACCAGCACCACCGCGTGCGCCTCGATCGCCTCGTTGCGGCCGACGGCGTCCACGCCTTCGTGGCTCTTGCCTTTGATGTTGACCTGGTGTTCGTCCACGCTCAGGATCGTGGCGAGGCGCGATCGGATCTCGGCCTTGCGGTCTTTGAGGCGGGGGCGTTCCAGGATGACGGTCGCGTCGAGGTTGGCGATCTCGTAGCCGGCCTTGCGCACGCGCCACGCGGCCTCGGTGAGGAAGACGGCCGAGTCCTGCGACTCGTGGCGGGGGTCGTCGTCGGGGAAGAGCTGGCCGATGTCCGGCTCGCCGACGGCCCCGAGCAGGGCGTCGGTGATCGCGTGCATGAGGGCGTCGGCGTCGGAGTGGCCGACCGGGCCCCGGTCGTGGTCGAAGTGGATCCCCCCGATAACCAGTGGTCGGCCCTTGCCGGCGGGGGCGAGGGCGTCGAGGCGGTGGAGGTCGTAGCCGTGGCCGATGCGGAGGTTGGGCAGATGGCTGGTGGGGTGGCTGGTCATGGTCGAGAGCGTCTTTCCGTCGTCGGCCCGCCGGTCGGCCTTCAGAGTGAGGCCGGAGTCTACCGATGTACGATGGCGGAGCCCGTGAACCGGGCCGGGGCCGGGGCCGTACCCCCGGCGGAGCCTCGCTCCGGGCGAAGACCCCGAGCCCTGGCGTAGACTAGGACGATGGCGGGGGCCTCCCCGTTTGCAGCATCGGCGGCCGGATCGGCGGGCCGCGTGAGACGACCGACACGGTCCGGGATGCAGTCCCGGCGATCAAACCCGACCCAGTCAGGAGCGACCCGGCCATGGCCAGCCATTTCCTTCTCCGCACTCTCGGCGTGCTCTGCGTGACCTCCGGCGTGCTCGCGCTCGGCGCGTGCGGCCCGACCTCTGTCTACCGCCCGTTCTTCGATGAGGGTGGCTCGGGGGCCTCGATCGACGAGTTCACCTATGTCAGCCGCCCGTACGAGGCCAAGACGGTGACCATCGTGGACACCCGCACGGACGAGGTGGTGTGGTCGCTGGACATCCCTGTTGGCCAGCAGCTGTCGATCAACTTCGACGACAAGAGCAAGAACCAGGACAAGTACATGTCGGGCGAGATGCGCTGGGCGGTGCAGGCTGCGGGCAACCGCTTCGGCACGCTGCGCAACCGTCTGGACGTCCCGCCGCCGCACTCTCGCCGGATTGACGTGGATATCCGCCAGGGGCCGGAGGTGGCGACGGCGCCCCCCGGTTCGGGCAGCTGAGCGGGGGCACGGGCCCTCGACAACCGACGATCTGACCGCTCCCCGCGGCACGTTGCGTGCTTCGGGGAGCTTTCGCGTTTTGGAGGATGGTCGGGGTGTGGTATGCTCGGGGGATGCAGATCATGCCTCACGCACCGAGCCGGGGGGCCCGCGCGTTCACGCTGATCGAGTTGCTGGTGGTCATTGCGATCATCGCGCTGCTGATCGGGATCCTGCTTCCGGCACTGGGCCGGGCGCGGGCGGTGGGGCGTCAGGCGGTGTGTCTGTCGAACCAGCGGCAGATCGGCGCGGGGCTGATGATGTACGCCGACGCGTGGGACGGGTTTATCCCGCGCGAGGCGGACGGGGCTCCGGCGGATGCGTGGCCGGAGGGCGAGATCTCGTGGCCCCGGGCGGTGCGGCCGCTGCTGGATGAGAACGCGAGCTGGGACACGCCGATCCGCGACCGGTACGAGCGGGCGGAGTACTTCAAGTGCCCGGCGCGGGCCGACGACGACATGCACCAGATCCACTATGTGAACAACGGGCTGCGGTTTACGGCGCCGGGCGTGCTGGCGACGGGGCGGAGCCCGTACAAGCAGTGCCACCGGTTGATCGAGCTGTTCCGGCCGTCGGAGAAGGTGTATCTGACGGACTACGCGGTGGACGAAGACGGCTCGAATTGGCGTGACGTGGAGGGTGAGGGCGACGACGATTTCGGCATCGCGTTGTTTTATGACGTGCGGATCCGCGGGCACCTGGTCAATCCCAACAACCGGCGCATCGATCCGCGTCGGCACCTCGACGGGGCGGTGGCGTTGTTCTTTGACGGGCACGCGGGGCTGGTGCCGGCCGACGACATCGTCGAGTTGGACCTGTGGGACGACGGCGATTATTCGGATTAGCGTGGCGCGTGAGCCGGGCGGCGTGTGTCGCGGGCTTTGGGCGTAGCATGGCGGCATGAATCAGCGGACCATGACGACGGTGGAATCGACGCGGCAGCACCTCGAGGCGGCGTTGGCGTTTGCGCGCGAGGCCGGGGAGTTGACGCTCGGGTATTTCGGCGGCTCGTCGTTCGAGGTCACCACGAAGCGCGACGGCACGAAGGTGACCACCGCCGACCGCGGGGCCGAGCGGCTGCTGCGCGAGCGGATCGAGGAGGCGTTCCCGGAGGACGGCATCCTCGGCGAGGAGTTCGGCGAGAAGGCGTCGGCCAGCGGGTGGCGGTGGGTGCTCGACCCGATCGACGGCACGGTGTCGTTCGTGCACGGGGTGCCGCTCTACGGCACGCTGGTGGCGTGTGAGTATCAGGGGCAGACGCCGGTGGGGGTGATCCACATGCCGGCGTTGGGGGAGACGGTGTACGCCAGCGCGGGCGAGGGGGCGTGGCACGTTGCCGGTGCCGGCGCAGCGCCGGTCGCGGCGCGGGTCTCGATGGTGGAGGAGATCGGCGACGCGGCGATGTGCACGACGTCGTTTGAATACTTCCAGCAGGCGGGCGTGGAGTCGTGGCTCGCGACGCTGTGCGAGCGGTTCGGGACCACGCGCGGGTGGAGCGACTGCTACGCCCACGTGTTGTGTGCGACGGGGCGTATCGACGCGGTGATCGAGCCGGTGCTGAACCCGTGGGACATCGCGCCGATGCAGGTGATCTACCCGGAGGCGGGGGGGCGGGCGACGGACTGGCGGGGGCGCGAGGGTGCGTATAACCCCGACGGTGTCGCGACCAACGGGCTGCTGCACGACGCGTTGCTCGAGCTTCTCGCGTCGCTCGGCGGGGGGTGAGGCGCGGGCGGGGCTGGGCTTGCCGGCCCGGTGCGGGGGGCGCGGTCCGATACGTTGACGGATTTTGGAAAAAGTGCGCGATCGGTGTAGGCTGTGTCGGCCCGGGGTGCGTATCGGGCCCAGGTTGCATACCCGTGTTCTCGGGAGGAGTCACCATGGAAGGTCGTCGTTGTGTTGTTGCGCTGGCGCTTGCCGGCGTCGGTGTTGTGGGCGGTGTTGGCGGCGTGGCGTCGGGCCAGGTCGGAACCGCGCCGTCGCTCAACCACCCCGATTCGCGTCTGCGCGAGGTGCCCGCGGGTCTCGACGATCTGTTCTTTATGCATCTGCAGACCGACGGCGACTGGGTCGCCGATATCGAGATCCCGCCGGGGCGGCAGTACCGCGGGTGCACAAACACGTCGAGCCACACCGACGCGGACTTCAGCGGCGGGTCGTTTGTTATCCAGGCGGGGTTTGCCGAGAACGAGGTCGCGGCGGCGAGCTACATGCTCACGCCGGATCAGTTCCCCGTGAAGCTGGACCTGATGGAGATGATCTTCGCCACCAGCGGCGCGACCGAGAGCACGACGACGGAGTGGTCGGTGCTGGTGTGGGACGGCCCGCCGGACAACACGCCGGACTGGGAGTTCAACTCCGACGGGCAGATCCTGCCGCACATCCAGCTGCCCCCCGGGACCAACGGCATCAACCTGCAGCTGTCGGTCGATCCGAACGACCCGGACCAGATCATCTTTGAGAACAACGGCGGCACGAACATCATCTCGTTCGGCATCCGGATCGACAAGCACAACGACCAGACGCAGGACCCGTGCTTCGTCGCGCCGCCGCAGCAGCGCAACGCGTTCCCGACCACGGACATCTCGGGCCTGCAGAGCGCCAGCGGGAACTGGCTCAAGGGGATCAACTGCGGCCCGTTCGGGTGCCCGGCCAACGGCGGCTGGGCGAGCTTCTCGCAGCTGCCGCAGTTCTGCCGCCCGAGCGGCGACTGGGTGATGCGGATGACGTGGACGAGCCTGAACTGCGGCTCGGGCACGGGCGCGTGCTGCATGCCGGACGGCAGCTGCGTGGAGACCGAGGCGGGCGACTGTGCGCTGGCTGGCGGGGCGTATCAGGGCGACGACACCAACTGCGTGGACATCAACTGCCCCGTCGACACGCAGGCGTGCTGCTTTGAGTCCACCGGCGGGTGCCTCAACCTGACCCCGGGCGACTGCCTGAACGCCGGCGGGATCCCCGCCGGGCCGGGCACGCAGTGCTCGACGTACACCTGCTTCCCGATCGGCGCGGCGTGTCTGCCCGACGGCTCGTGCGTGGACGGCGTGACGCCCGACGAGGCCGCGGCGTTGGGCGGGACGTTCCAGGGCGACGGCACGATCTGCCAGGACATCACGTGCCCCGAGCCTGTGGGGGCGGCGTGTTTCTCGAACGGGTTCTGCCTGATCCTGACCGAGGACGAGGCGAACGCGGCCGGCGCGAGCTGGGCGGGCCCCGGCACCACCTGCGACGACCTCAACGGCAACGGGACCGCGGACATCTGCGAGGCGTGCCCGCCGGACACCAACGGCGACGGCGAGGTGGACACGCGCGACGTGATCACCTTCCTGAACCTGTGGGTGGCCGAGGACGACCGGGCCGACTTTGACGACAACGACGTCATCGACACGCGGGATGTGATCAGCTTCCTGAACGCGTGGACGGTGGGGTGCTGAACCGAGACGTTCGGAGGCGGTAACGGCCAGGAGACGTCAAGCCCCTCGCGCGAGCGAGGGGCTTTTCGATTGAGGGGTGTCCCCTCGCTCGCGCGAGGGGCTCTGCTCATCCGGAGACCCCTCGCTTGGGCGAGGGGTTCTGCTCGGTGCGTGCGGCTATGCGTACTGCTCGATCGGCGGGCAGGTGCAGACGAGGTTGCGGTCGCCGAAGGGGTTGTCCACGCGGGCGCTGGCCGGCCAGAACTTGCTCTCGCGGAGGTCGGCGGTGGGGAAGGCCGCCCGCTCGCGGCTGTAGGGGTGCGCCCACGCGTCGCTGGCGATCATCTCGGCGGTGTGGGGGGCGTGCTTGAGCGGGTTGTCGGCCCGGTCGAGCGTGCCGGCCTCGATCTCGGCGATCTCCTGGCGGATCGAGATCAGCGCATCGCACAGGCGGTCGAGCTCGGTCAGCGGCTCGCTCTCGGTCGGCTCGATCATCATCGTGCCGGGCACCGGCCAGCTCATGGTCGGGCCGTGGAAGCTGTAGTCCATGAGGCGCTTGGCGATGTCCTCGACGGTGACGCCGGCGGACTTCTCAAAGCCGCGGCAGTCGATGATGAACTCGTGCGCGACCGTGCCCTGCTTGCCGGTGAAGACCACGTCGTAGTGGCCCTCGAGCCGCTTGGCCATGTAGTTGGCGCTGAGGATCGCGACGCGGGTGGCGTGGGTGAGGCCCTCGGCGCCCATCAGCGCGATGTAGACCCACGAGATGGGCAGGATGCTGGGGCTGCCCCAGGGCGCGGCCGAGACTGGGCCCATCGCGTGGGCGTTGTCGTTGGAGTTGACGACGGGGTGGCCGGGCAGGAAGGGGGCGAGGTGCTCGACGACGCCGATCGGGCCCATGCCCGGCCCGCCGCCGCCGTGGGGGATGCAGAAGGTCTTGTGCAGGTTGAGGTGGCAGACATCGGCGCCGATGTGGCCGGGGCTGGTGAGGCCGACCTGGGCGTTCATGTTGGCGCCGTCCATGTAGACCTGCCCGCCGTGCTCGTGGATGATCGCGCAGATCTCGGTGATGGCCTCTTCGAAGACGCCGTGCGTGGAGGGGTAGGTGACCATGAGCGCGGCGAGGTTGTCGGCGTGCGCCTCGGCCTTGGCGCGCAGGTCGGCGACGTCGATGTTGCCGTATTTGTCGCACCCGACGACGACGACCTTCATCCCGGCGATGACAGCGCTTGCGGGGTTGGTGCCGTGGGCCGACGAGGGGATGATGCAGACGTTGCGGTGCCCCTGGCCTCTGGACTTGTGGTAGGCGGCGATGACCATGAGGCCGGCGTACTCACCCTGCGAGCCGGCGTTGGGCTGCAGGCTGACCGCGTCGAAGCCGGTCAGTTGTGCGAGCCAGCCCTCGAGCTGGGTGAACATCTCGCGGTAGCCGACGGTCTGCCCGGCGGGGGCGAAGGGGTGGATGCTGGCAAACTCGGGCCAGGTGACGGGCACCATCTCGGCGGTCGCGTTGAGCTTCATGGTGCACGATCCGAGCGGGATCATCGCGTGGGCGAGCGAGAGGTCGCGTCCCTGGAGCTTGAAGATGTAGCGGAGCATCTCCGTCTCGGAGAAGTGCGTGTTGAAGACCGGGTGGGTCATGAAGGGTGTGGTGCGGGCGAAGCCGCCGGGGATGTCGAGGCGGGCGTCGGAGGCGAGGGCGTCGACGTCGACGGGCTCTTCGGCGCCGAAGGCCGCGAGGAGGTCGGCGACGAGCTTGTCGTCGGCGGTCTCGTCGAGCGTGATGCCGATCGAGCCGTCGCCGAAGTCGCGGAGGTTGATCTCGCGGTAGAGGGCCGCGGCCATGATCTCGCTGACCTGCCGGCCCGCGGGGGTGACCCGGAGGGTGTCGAAGACCAGGTCCTCGCCGATCTCGTGCCCGAGGTCGAGCAGCCCGCGCCGGAGCGTCTGGGTGAGCAGGCGCACGCGGGAGGCGATGGCGCGGAGGCCGTCGGGGCCGTGGTAGACGCCGTACATCGAGGACATGATCGCCAGCAGGGCCTGGGCGGTGCAGATGTTGCTGGTGGCGCGCTCGCGCTTGATGTGCTGCTCGCGGGTCTGGATCGCCATGCGGTAGGCGGGCTTGCCGGTGGCGTCGCGCGAGACGCCGATGATGCGTCCGGGCATCTTGCGGGTGAGCTTCTCGGTGCAGGCCATGTAGGCCGCGTGGGGCCCGCCGAAGCCCATCGGCACGCCGAAGCGCTGGGTGTTGCCGACGGCGATGTCGGCGCCCCACTCGCCGGGCGGCCTGAGCAGCGTGAGCGCCAGCGGGTCGGCCGCGGCGACGAGGAGTGCGCCGCCGGCGTGCACCGCCTCGGCGAGCTTCTCGTAACACTCAACCCGCCCGTCGGTGGTGGGGTACTGCACGAGCACGCCGGCGAACTCGCCCTCGATGGCGTCGATGGTCGGCTCGCCCGTGACCAGCTCGATGCCGAGCGAGTCGGCGCGGGTCTGGACGACGGCGATGGTCTGGGGGTGGCAGTCGCCGGCGACGAAGAAGCGGGGGCGGTTGGTCGCCGCGACGCACATCGCCATGGCCTCGGCGGCGGCGGTGCCCTCGTCGAGCAGCGAGGCGCCCGCGACGGGCAGGCCGGTCAGGTCGCTGATCATGGTCTGGAAGTTGAGCAGCGCTTCGAGCCTGCCCTGGGCGATCTCGCTCTGGTAGGGGGTGTATTGGGTGTACCAGCCCGGGTTCTCCATGATGTTGCGGAGGATGACGCCGGGGGTGATCGTGCCGTGGTAGCCCATGCCCAGGCAGGAGCGGAAGACGCGGTTCTTCTGGGCCATGGCGCGCAGCTCGGCGAGCAGTTCGGCCTCGCCGCGTGGGCGGTCGGCCGGGGCGTGCAGGTGCATGGGCTTGTCGAGCCGGATGCCGGCGGGGATGGTCGCGTCGATCAGGGCGTCCATGGAGGCGAACCCGACGCGCTCGAGCATCTGCGCCACGTCGCGGTCGTCCGGGCCGATGTGCCGGCGGGGGAACGTATCGAGCGGCTGCATCGTGCTGGCGGTTCGGGTCGGGTCGTGCATGGTGTCCTCGGCGGTCGGCTGCGGGGCGGGGGTGTGGAGTGTGGTCATCTCGGGGCTCGCAGGCATGGCGCGGCACCGGCCGGGCACGAACCTGCCCGGTCCCGCCGCGCGGGTCCGGATCGTAGCGCGCCGGGTCGGAATCTCATATCTTTCTCGGCGGATCGGCGCGTCTCGCGGGGCTCGGGCGGCGGAGTGCTCCGCCGCGGCGAGCGGCTGGCTGTGGGTCATTCGGGGCGGCGGGGGTGGCCCGGCGAGGAACCAATCGGCCGGTTGATCCGTCTGAAGACGGGTCGGGCGCACGCCCGGTCCCTAGACTGGCCGAGCCGGGCGGTGCCCGGCGCCCGTCTGTCAATATCCCGCTAGCCCCGAGGTACCTCATGCCGAATCGCCGACCGCACCCGTGTTCTCTCTTGCTGTTGTGCGGGCTCTTGACGGCCCCGGTGGCGGCGCAGGCGTCCGTCGAGGCGGCCGATCCGGTCGCGCTGCTGGGCGAGGCACCGATCGCCGGCCTGCTCGAGAACCTCGGGCCCGACGTTGCGCTCTACGACATGCACATCGTCACCCTGGCCAACCCCTTCTTCGAGGGGCGTGGGGCGACGACCATCGGCAACGAGCGGGCGGCCGATTACATCGAGTTCCACTTCAAGCAGCTCGGTCTGGAGCCGGCCTTCGCCGAGACCGCGTCGGTCGACGGCACCGAGGTCGTGACGCCCAACGCCACCTACTCGCAGCGGTTCGCGCCCAGCGAGATGCAGCGCGGGCGGGGCGGCAGCCGGCCGGTCCGGGTGCTGGACTCCGGGGCGTCGATCCGCATCGGCGACGGCCAGTGGGCGACGCTGATCCCCGATCTGGACTACTCCGTCCTCGGGTGCTCGGGCACCGGCGAGGTCGAGGGCGAGCTCGCGTTTGTCGGCTACTCGATCCCCTCCGGCGAGAACGGCTACCTCGGCTACCCGCCCGGGACCGACCTTGCGGGCAAGATCGCTGTCGCGCTGCGGTACGAGCCGCTGGATGAGCACGGCGCGAGCCGCTGGTCGGACGCCGACGACACCTGGTCGCTGTACGCCCAGCTCGAGCCGAAGATCTCGGCCGCGGCGCGGCGCGGCGCCGCCGGGGTCATCCTCGTCACGCCCCCCGGCATCCCCGGCGAGGACGCGGCGCGGCTGGCGACCACCGCCGAGACTGCGTCGGGCGAGTTTGAGATCCCCGTGGTGATGATGAGCCAGGAGCGGGCCGACTTTTTGCTCTCTCGCGCCGACAGCGAGGGCAGGTCGCTGTTGGAACTCCGCAAGCTCGTCGACGAGTCCCCGGCCATCATCGACATGCCCGGCGCGACCGTGCGGCTCTCGACCACCGTTGACCGCACGCCCGACATGACCCGGAACATCGGCGGCGTGCTCCGCGGCAAGGGGAGCCTCGCCGACGAGTACGTCGTGGTCGGGGCCCACTTCGATCACGCCGGCTACGGCCAGTACGGCGGTCGCGTGCAGGGGGTCATCCACCCCGGCGCCGACGACAACGCCTCGGGCACCAGCGCCATGCTGCTGGCCGCGGCACGCCTGAAGGAGGCCTACGACGCGATGCCCGAGGACGCCGACGCCCGGTCGATCCTGTTCCTGGGCTTCAGCGCCGAGGAGATGGGGCTGCTCGGTTCGCGGTTCTACGCCGACAACCCGATTGCGCCGATCGAGGACCACGTGTTCATGGTGAACATGGACATGGTGGGCTATGTGCGTGAGAACGTGCTGATGGTGGGGGGCGCGACCACGGCCGAGGGCCTCGAGGGCTGGGTCGAGCCGTTCCTCAGCGAGGCGGCGTTCGACTACCAGCCGCTGCCCCGCGGCGTGTTCGGCCGCTCCGACCACGCCAGCTTCTTCCGCAAGGGCGTGCCCTGCATGTTCTTCTTCAGCGGGTTCCACGATGTCTACCACGCGCCCGGCGATGTCTCGATGCACATCAACCGCGTCGGCGCGGTGCGGGTCTCGACGCTCGCGCAGAAGATCGCCATGGCCATGGCGACCCGGGCCGATCGCCCGGTGTTCACCGACGACGACGGTTCGGCGCCGCGGACCGACCGCCCGCCGGAGACCCGCCCGCCCCAGCAGACGCGCGTCCGGTTCGGTGTGCAGCCGGGCTACACGGCGGACGGCTCGGGCGTGCCGATCGAGAACGTTTTCCCGGGGACGACCGCGGCCGAGGCCGGGCTTCAGGCCGGCGACGTCATGACCAGCTGGAACGGCACGAAGATCGGCAGCGTCGAGGACTGGATGCCCCTGCTGCAGGCGGCCAAGCCGGGCGACGAGGTGGAGATCACCTTCCTTCGCGGCGGCGAGACAAAGTCGGCCAAGGCCACGCTCAAGGCGGCGGGCTGAGCGCGCTCGGCCCGGGATATTGCAGATTCGCCGGATGCCGGTGGGGTATGGCGGTGCGTCAGGGGGCACTGACGCGCTCTTGATGCCCGCGCATCTTGACTGCGCGGGGTCACCCTGCGAAACTGTCTCATGGCGACCTTTGCAAAAACGTCCACACCGTCCGCTCCCGGGCCGGTCGCGGTTTCGACCCCCGGCGCGGGGTCTTCGCACGCCGCGGCATCGGGCCAGGGCTCGAAAGTCGTGCTCGAGGGCATCACCTTCGACGATGTGCTCCTGCTCCCGGCCCGCTCGTCGGTGCTGCCCTCGCAGGCCGACACCTCGACCCGGCTGACGGCCTCGATCCGGCTCAACATCCCGCTCCTGTCGGCCCCGATGGACACGGTCACCGAGTCGGCGCTGGCCATCGCGCTGGCCCAGGAGGGGGGCATCGGGATCATCCACAAGAACCTGCCGCCCGAGGTCCAGGCCCGCGAGGTCGCCAAGGTCAAGCGTTCGGCCAACGGCGTGATCGCCGACCCGGTCACGCTCGACCCCGGCGACACGGTCGGCACGGCCGTCAAGCTCATGCGGAAGTTCAACGTGTCGGGTTTCCCGGTCACCGAGGGCGACTCGCAGTCGGACCGCCGCTCGGGCGGCCGGGTGGTGGGCATCCTCACGCGTCGTGACCTGAAGTTCGTCGAGAGCGAGTCCACGCTGGTCAAGCAGGTGATGACCTCGACCAACCTCATCACCGCCCCGCCCGGCACCACGCTGGCCGAGGCCGAGATCATCCTCAACCGCAACAAGGTCGAGAAGCTGCTGATCGTGGACGACGCCGGCAATCTCGCCGGCCTGATCACCATCCGCGACATCGATCGGCTCAGCCAGTTCCCCGAGGCCAACACCGACGACCGGGGCCGCCTGCGGTGCGGCGCGGCGATCGGGGTCAACCAGTTCGACCGCGCCGAGGCACTGCTCGGGGCCGAGGTTGACGTGATCATCGTCGACACCGCGCACGGGCACTCCGAGAACGTGCTGCGCACGGTCGCATCCATCAAGGAACGCTGGCCGGACGTGCAGGTCATCGCGGGCAACGTCGCGACGGCCGAGGGCGCTCGCGACCTCGTGCTGGCCGGGGCCGACGCGGTCAAGGTCGGCATCGGGCCCGGCTCGATCTGCACCACCCGCGTGGTGACCGGCGTGGGCGTGCCGCAGATCACGGCGATCATGGAGGCCTGCCGCGGCGTGGCCGAGAGCGGACGCGACGTGCCCGTCATCGCCGACGGCGGTGTGCGCATGTCGGGCGACATCGCCAAGGCCCTCGCGGCCGGGGCGAACTGCGTGATGCTCGGCTCGCTGTTTGCCGGGCTCGACGAGTCGCCGGGCGAGCTGGTGATCTCGGGCGGCCGCCGCTACAAGACCTACCGGGGCATGGGCTCCGAGGGCGCGATGAACGCCGGCAGCGCCGACCGGTATGGCCAGGCCGAGAAGTACGCCCAGTCCGACAAGCCGAACATCAAGTTCGTGCCCGAGGGTGTCGAGGGCCTGGTCGCCTACCGGGGCCCGCTGGCCGAGTTTGTCTACCAGCTGGTGGGCGGGCTCCGGGCGTCGATGGGCTACACGGGGTGCCAGACGATCGAGCGTTTCCGGCAGGACGCGAGGTTCTGCCGCGTCTCCGGCGCGACGGTGGTGGAGAACCACCCGCACGACATCCGGATCACGAAAGAGAGCCCGAACTACACGGTCGAGCACGTCCGCGACTGACGCCGCGGGAGCCCGCAGCGGGGTTATCACTCCGGTCGGGGCGGTGTTGAGGGGTGCTGGGGCGGCTCAGGTTTGCCCAGATTGCCGCGTGGCGTCGTGGTTGGGGCGTCCTCCTGGAAAATGTCGTGACTCGGACAGACGCGGCCACTATCCTCTGTCGTTCGAGTGTTTTCCTTGAGGTCAAGACAAAGAGGAGAGAGACCCATGCGTATTTCTGCCAGCGCGATCGCGCTCATGATGGCCACCGGTGTGGCCGCCGCCCAGCCCACGATCGACGGTTCGATCAGCGGTGACAACTACGGCAACGCCCGCAGCGTGCAGACGGTGCAGACCGGCTTCGGCGACAACCAGTCCGAGCTCAACGCCGCGTACGCCCGCGTCGAGGGCGGCAAGCTGTACCTGACGCTCACCGGCAACATCGAGGCCAACTTCAACAAGCTGGAGCTGTTCTTCGACTCGGCCGCGGGTGGCGAGAACACCTTCAGCGGCACGCCGGGCAACGACAACTCGGGCAACATGACCGGCCTGACCTTCGACGCCGGTTTCGAGGCCGATTACCACATGATCTTCCGCCGCGGGTTCTCGCAGTTCGATGTTGACTACAGCATCCTGGGCACCGGCAGCTTCTCGTCGTACAGCGACGTGTTCGGCGGCTCGCTCGAGGGTTCGGGCACCACCGGCACCGGCGCCAACAGCCAGCCCATCGCCATCGGCTACGACAACAGCAACGTCGGCGGCGTCATGGGCGGCGATCAGGCGGCCGACCAGAACGCGGCCCTCGCCGTCGAGACCGGCCTGGAGATCTCGATCGACCTGGCCGACCTCGGCGCCCCCGCCGGTGAGTTCAAGGTCCTCGCCTTCATCAACAACGGCGATCACAACTACGCCTCCAACCAGTTCCTCGGCGGCCTCCAGCCCCCGCAGGGCAACCTCGGCGGTGACGGCTTCGGCGGCTTCACCGGCGGCATGAACTTCAACCTCAACGACTTCGCCGGCGAGCAGTACTTCATCGTCCCGGCCCCCGGCGCGATGGCGCTGCTGGGCCTCGGCGGGCTGGTCGGCCTCCGTCGCCGTCGCTATGCGATACGCGACTCCGTAATCAGATCTGATCGTTCCGAGGGACGGCTCCGCAGGGGCCGTCCCTCTTTATTTTTTGCGGTGTGCTTTTGAGGGCTTGGGCGCGGCCTCCGGCCGATGGCGTGGTGGGTCGAACGCGACCGGGCCGAATCCCGTAATACACTTCCGGCGAATCACGCCGCACGATCAGGAGACTCTCGATGCGCACCGCGAACCCGACTCTCAGCGCGTTCGGCCAGCCCCAGACCTGGGCCGACGCCCACGGCCGCAACTCGCTGGCCGACACCAACGACAACGTTATGACCATCGGCGGCACCGTCACCGCGACCTCGATCCTGCTCGGGGTCTGCGTCGCCGGCGCGGTGGTCTCGTGGGGGATAGCCGACAGCGCGAACTACGCCCACCTGACCTGGCCGGTCGGCATCGGCGGCATGATCCTCGGGCTCGTGCTCGGGCTGGTGATCACCTTCAAGCCCACGACCGCCCGCTTCCTGTCGCCGGTGTACGCCGCGGCCGAGGGGCTGTTTCTCGGCGTCTTCTCGTTCTTCGTGGGCAACGCGGTCGCGGCCAAGACCGGTGCCGAGGCCGGAGCCGGCGGGCTGCAGCTCGGCCACACGCTGATCCTGCAGGCCGTGACACTCACCTTCGCCATCACCGCGGGGATGCTGTTTGCCTACGCCTCCGGAATCGTCAAGCCGGGGCGTGTGTTCCGGACGGTCGTGATGACCGGCGTCTTCGGTGCCATGCTCTTCTTCGTGGTCGCGCTGGTCATGTCGATCTTCGGCAACAACACGCTCATCAGCGTCTACTCACCGACCAACGGCGGCATGATCTCGGTCGGCTTCAGCGTGCTGATGGTGGCGATCGCCTCGCTGGTGCTGGTGCTCGACTTTGAGTTCATCGCCGCCGGCGTGCGGGCCCAGGCGCCCAAGCACATGGAGTGGTACGCGGGCTTCTCGCTGCTGGTGACGCTGGTGTGGCTCTACATCGAGCTGCTGCGTCTGCTGGCCAAGCTGCGTTCGAGCGACTGACCGCACCGCACCGCACAGCAAGCGAAGCGCAACGCACGCCGCCCGGCGTGCGTTTTTCTGCGCCGCGCCGCTGCTCCGTGCTTCTCTGTGGGCGCACGGAGCAACGACACGGATCGGCCGTGTCGTTCGGGTCAGGATTCAGACCACGCAATCCGACGTTTCCGTCGGTAGACTCCGGTCTCTCTCGGCCGGTGCTCCCCTCGCGCCGCCTCAATGAACCGGCGGGAGGGGATCGGAGGAACGGGGCGTCAGTTGCGGCGACGCCTCGCAGCCGTGAGACCTGCAAGCGCGAGCAGCGCGGCGCTGCCCGGCGCGGGGACAAGCATGATGTTGTCCACACCGATGTTGTTGATGCGATCGTTGATGTTGGCACGCACGCGGAGGTCTTCCAGGCTGCCCAGGACCATCGCGATCTCGGCGTCGGTCGCCGCGACGTCGGTGTCGAGGTGGAACCAGCCGCCCGCGGCGTTCAGCGGCACGCTGAAGCTCTCCCACGCCACAAGCGAGACCGGGTCGAGCCCAACCGCGAGAGTCATCGACGCGCCGCTGATGGTGACGTCGACGGCGTAGTCCACCTGGAGGGGGTCGACGGAGAACCGCGGCTCGATGTGCCGGCGGTCAACCTCGATCGACCCGCCGAACTTGTCGGAGTGGTCGCCGTGGAACGCGTCCGGGGCGACCAGGAACGACTGCATGCCCCAGTTGGTCGGGGCCGAGATGAACCCGCCGCCGTTGCCGTTCTGCGAGAAGAACATGGGCAGGCCGGTGTTGGACTCCTGTGCCTCGTTGGCCCCGTTGGAGACCACCCAGCCCTCGTCGCCGTCGTCGAACGAGCTGGACACGATGTCGCCACTCGCCGCTCCGGCCAGCCCGGCAACCGCGACGAGTCCCGTCAGATATGCCTTGGTACTCACTCTGTACTCCTCCCACCCACACGAACAGATGCCGATAGCACAACGCGGACGCTCCGCTTGCGCAACGAATCGGAAGGAATGATGCCACATCTTTTCGGACATGCCAGCAAACCGGCACATTTGGGCAGCAGATCGGGTCTGGCGCGATGAGATTGCCTGGGCGGGCTGGGCGCCGTGGAGAACGATCGGGAGGGCCCGCAGACGGGCCCCGGCGGGTTCGGAAGATGAACGGGCTGTCAGAGCCGGCGGAGCTTGGTCACCCGCCCGACCTCCACCCACTCGACCACGAAGATGTTGCCGGAGTGGTCAAAGATCGCCCCGTGGGGCGCGATGAACTTGCCGGGGATGAACTTCTCCCGCGGCTCGCCCCGGAGCCCGTAGTTCTCGCCGTCGCCGAGGTGGGTGATCAGCCGGTTGTCCCCGTCGAAGATCGTGACCCGGGCCGCCAGGTCGGGGATGAGCAGGTCGCTCCCGTGGGTGTGGAAGTGGCAGGGCGACCGCAGCTCGTCGGTCACCAGCCCCAGCACGCGCCCCTCGAGGTCGAACCGGTGGATCCGGTTGTTGGACCGGTCGGCGACGATCAGCTCCGGCTCGTCGTGGCGGGTGTCCACCATGAGCCCGTGCGGGCACGAGACCTGCCCGCGCTGGTTGCCCGGCCCGCCGAAGGAGCGGACGTACTCACCCCGCCGGTTGTACTGGTGGATCCAGCTCTTGCCGTAGCCGTCGCCGACGTAGAAGTCGCCGTTGGGCGCGACGGCGATGTTGGTCGGCCGGTACTCCCCCTCGCTGTTGTAGAGCCCGCTGGCCTCGGGCACACCGAGCCGGAAGACGTCCTCGCCGTCCAGCGTGGTCTTGACGACCAGGTGGCGGTTGGGATCGCAGAGGTAGAGGTACTCGCCGTCGGCCTCCTTCTGCAGGTGCAGCCCGTGCGCGCCGCCGCGGAACTCGGCACCCCAGCTGGTGATGAACTTGCCGTCGGCATCGAACACGACGATGGCGTCGGCGCTGTCGCTGGTGGCGTGGACGGTGTGCTTGATGTAGATCCGCCCCTGGCTGTCCTCGCACACGCCGTGGGTGTTGCCGTAGCGGATGTGGCCGGGCAGCTCGCCCCAATCGTGGACGCACTCGTACTGGTGGTCGCCCTCGCCCAGCACGATCGGGTCGAGGCCGGACTTGTTGCTCGTGCGCACAAACGCGGGCATCCCGGCCGCCAGGCTGGCCCCGGCCCCCAGAGCCGCGGCGGCACCGGCCTGTGCGAGAAACTGGCGGCGGTTCGGCTCGTTCGATGATGTGGTGGGCATGGGCGGGGGCTCCTCTCGCGGCGATTCGGTCGTCAGGCTCGTGGATGAGCGGGTAGGCTGAGCGGGTAGATTGACAGGATGCACACGCCAACGCAAGCCGGCCCACGCCGGAGCGCCACGGTCAGGAGCGGTCGCACGTGAGCGAACGCCGAGAGAACCCGGTGCTCAGTCCGCGCCGGCGGAGCTCTCGGCGTCGGTCACCAGTCGGCTCGCCATGACCTTGTCCACCCGTCGGCCGTCCATATCGACGACCTCGAACCGCCAGCCCTGGATATCGACCGAGTCTCCCTCGCCCGGCAGGCTGCCGAGGTGGTGCACCACCAGCCCGCCGACGGTGTGGTAGATCGAGGGGTCGAACGCCGAGCAGGGCTTCTCCCCGATCTTCTGCAGCAGCTCCGAGAGCGGCAGCATGCCGTCGATCAGCAACGAGCCGTCGGCCCGGTCGGCCATCGCCGGCTCCTGCGCGCTCTCCTGATCGCCGACCTGGCCGAGGATCTCCTCGAGCAGGTCGGCCAGCAGCACCATGCCCTCGATCGTGCCGTGCTCGTCGGTGACGAACGCGACCTGGGCGTTGGCCTGTCGGAAGAGCTCGATCGCCCGCAGCGCGTTGGCGGTCTCGGGGACAAACAGCGGCGGCACCAGCACGCCGTCGAGGCCCCCGGCCGGCACGTGGGCCAGGTCGAGCACCGAGACGACGCCGCGCAGCTCATCCAGCCCGCCGGGCGACACCGGCAGGTGCGTGTCGCGGCTCTCGCGGGCCACACGCCGGAGCTCGGCGACGTCCGCGTCGGGCGAGAGGCACTGCACGTCGCGCCGGGGCAGCATGAACGAGCCCACCCGCCGGTCCGCCGCGGCGAAGACCCGCTCGATGACGCGCATCTCCTCGCGCTCGAGCACGCCCGAGTTGGCGCCCATGCGGATCACGCTGCGGATCTCCTCCTCGCTGACGTTCTCTTTGCGTGATGGCCCGATGCCCATCGGGCGGAGGATCAGGTTGGTGGAGAAGGAGAGGAACCGGACCGCCGGGCTGCCGATCGCGGCGAGCAGCAGCATCGGCCCGGCGGCCTTGCGGAGCGAGGCCTCGGGGTGTTCCATGGCGATCCGCTTGGGGACCAGTTCGCCCACGACGAGCGAGAGGTAGGTGATCAGCAGCACCACCAGCCCGTAGGACACCGGGGTGACGACCGCATCGGGGAGGATGGGGTCGAGGAGCCGTTCGACGTCCGGCGCGACGGCCGCGGCCCCGAAGAATCCCGAAAAGATACCGATCAGCGTAATCCCGACCTGGACCGCAGAGAGGAAACCCGTCGGCGATTCGATGGCCCGGAGGGCGGCGTCGGCTCCGCGGAGGCCGGCGGCGGCGTGCTCGCGGAGCCGTGCCTTGCGGGACGCCACGACCGCCGCCTCGGAGGCCGCGAGCAACCCATTGAGGAGAATGAGCACCAGAATCAGACCGATTTCGAGCATGGAGGCGGCATCCTATCGCGGGCGGAAGCCGCTCTGTGCCCGATCCGGGCCGGATGGCGTCCAGGGCGGGCGCGAATCGCACTTGCACTCGCTGCGGATATCCCCATAATGTCAAGCGGAGATGAAGTTCTCTCAGGACGCGGTTCTCGCGTCCGGCGTCTCCGGTGAAGTAGTGTCTGTCCATCACCGGCCGTCCGCGGCCAGAGGGTGTGTTGCATGAAGCGAGGGTTCACGCTTATCGAGTTGTTGGTGGTCATTGCCATCATCGCGCTGCTGATCGGCATCCTGCTGCCGGCGCTCGGCAAGGCCCGCAAGGCGGCGCGGCTGGGCATCTGCGGCTCGAATCTCAAGCAGGTGGGTGTGGCGGTCAACAGCTACGCCGCCGACTTCCAGGACAAGATCGCGTCGTTTAGCTGGAACCGGGGCAACTACTCGACCCAGTTCAACGACCTCCGCAACCCGAGCGACAACGTCGAGGCGTCGATGTTCCAGCTCACCGAGATCATCCGGCTCAAGACCGGCGACGACTCGATCCCCCCGCTGCGCAACCGCGCCCCCCAGCGCCGCTTCAGCCACGTGGTCGTGGTCGACTACATGGCCGACACCATCCCCGAGCAGACCGCGGCCTGCCCGGAGGATCGCGAGCTGATCCGCTGGCAGAAGGACCCGAAGAACCCGCCGGACATCGGCGAGCAGGGCAGCGAGGCGTACAACATCATGACGCCCTACCGCTCGACCTACCAGTTCGTCCCCGCCTCGTGGGCGCCCCGCGCCCGGCAGCGTGCCGGCGGCAACACGGTCGCGCAGTTCAGAGGCCACCACGACCTCTTCTCCTTCCCCGGCCCGGCCATCCTCGGCGAGCGACAGATCCGCGAGGTCGCGTTCCCCTCGTCGAAGGTGCAGATGTTCGACTTCTACGACTTCCACGGCGCGGCCAAGGCGCAGTTCTACGCCTACCCCGACGCCAAGACCAACCTGCTCTTCTTCGACGGCTCGGCCCGCTTCTACACCACCGGCGACGCCGGCGAGGGCTGGCTGCCCAACGGTTCGAGGAAGGGTGCCGGCCCGTCGGTCATGGCCTACCGCCCGAACGACCTGTACGAGCCGCCGACGCGGTCGGGGACCGACGCGGATATCGATCTGCCCGGCTACTTCCGCTGGACGTCGGAGGGGCTCTACGGCATCGACTACGGCGGGAGCGAACTCGACTATCGACCGGATTAACCCGCACTCGAGCGGTGAACGAACACCCGCCCGGAGAGGGCGTGCAGATCGGGGGAGAGTGCCGAGACATCGGCGGGAGAGCATCGGGGGGACAAGGCCCCGGGCCCTGCGAACGCGGGCCCCTGACAGGACACAAGGGAGCTGAACATGAATAGGCGTTTCGGATTCACACTGATCGAGCTGCTGGTGGTCATCGCGATCATCGCGCTGCTCATCGGCATCCTGCTGCCGGCACTCGGCAAGGCCCGCAAGGCGGCGCGCCTGGCGATCTGTGGCTCCAACCTCAAGCAGGTGGGCGTCGCGGTGAACACCTACGCGGCGGACTTCGAGGACAAGATCGCCTCCTTCTCCTGGAACGTGGGCAACTACACCACGAAGTACGCGGACCTTCGCAACCCCGGCACCCAAAACAACCAGGCGCAGATGTTCCAGCTCACCGAGATCATCCGCCGCAAGACCGGCGACGACACGATCCCCCCGCTGCGCGACCGCGCCCCCCAGCGCCGCTTCAGCCACATGGTCATCGTGGACTACATGGCCGATGTCATCCCCGAGCAGACCGCGGCCTGCCCTGAAGACAAGCAGCTCATCGCCTGGGCCAAGGACCCGAAGAACCCGCCGGACATCGGCGAGCAGGGCAGCGAGGCGTACAACATCATGACGCCCTACCGCTCGACCTACCAGTTTGTCCCCGCCTCGTGGTCGCCGGACAAGGGCACGCCCGCCACCAACACCGTCTACCAGTACAAGCAGAACCACGACCTGTTCTGGTTCCCGAACCCCCGGTTCGGCGAGCGGCAGATCCGCGAGGTGGATTTCCCCTCCGGCAAGGTGCAGATGTTCGACTTCTACGACTTCCACAGCGGGGCCCGGGCGCAGTTCTACGCCTATCCCGACGCCAAGACCGACCTGCTCTTCTTCGATGGTTCGGTCCGCTTCCTGACCACCGGTGACTCCAACAAGAGCTTCCGGCCCAACAACCCCCGGAGCCCGCAGACGACGCTGATGGACTACCGGCCCAACGACCTCTACGAGCCGCCAACCCGCAGCGGCGGCGTCGCCGATACCGACCTCGAGACCTACTTCCGCTGGACCCGCGAGGGCCTCCACGGCCTCGACTACGGCGGATCCGAGATCAACAACAGCAGCGGCTGATAGCGATAAATACCCATATTGTTCCCGCGTCGGCCCGGCAGCCTTGCCGGGCCGATGTTTTTCTTGGTTGCTGGTGCCTCCGCGGGCGGTGTTCGTGCGGATAGGAGGCTGCGGCGCAGGCGCTCGGCCTGCGCCAGGGAGTGGGGCGGCGATTCCCGCCGCGTGGCTACTATGGCCCTTGGTCAGGGGCTCCCCCTCAGGATTGATGTGTTGCGGCCGGATGCGCCAGCGAGGGCGCCGTCGGGCCCTGAAGGAGAAGACGACATGCACAAACGAACCCGCCTCGGATTCACGCTGATCGAGCTGCTGGTGGTCATCGCGATCATCGCGCTGCTCATCGGCATCCTGCTGCCGGCACTCGGCAAGGCCCGCAAGGCGGCCCGTCTGTCGATCTGCGGCAGCAACCTCAAGCAGGTGGGCGTCGCGGTGAACACCTACGCGGCGGACTTCGAGGACAAGATTGCTTCGTTCTCCTGGAACGTGGGCAACTACTCCACCAAGTACGACGACCTGCGTGGGGCGACTCGGCACGTCGACGCGACGATGTACCAGCTCACCGAGATCATCCGCCGCAAAACCGGCGACGACACCTTCGAGAAGCTGGACAACCGCGCCCCGCAGCGTCGGTTCAGCCACATGGTCATCGTGGACTACATGGCCGACACCATCCCCGAGCAGACCGCGGCCTGCCCGGAAGACAAGCAGCTCATCGCGTGGCAGAAAGACCCCAAATCTCCGCCGGACCTCAATGAGCAGGGCAGCGAGGCGTACAACAAGATGTCGGCGTATCGCTCGACCTACCAGTTCGTCCCCGCCTCCTGGGCGCCGGACAAGGCCACGCCCAAGACCAACACCGTCAGCCCCTACAAGCCCAACCACGACCTCTTCACCTTCCCCGGCGGGGCGAGGCTCGGCGAGCGCCAGATCCGCGAGGTGGACTTCCCCTCCGGCAAGGTGCAGATGTTCGACTTCTACGACTTCCACAGCGCGGCCAAGTCGCAGTTCTACGCCTACCCCGATGCCAAGACCGACCTGCTGTTCTTCGACGGTTCGGTCCGCTTCCTGACCACCGGTGACGCCAACGCGAGCTTCCGGCCGAACAACCCCAGCAACCCCGGCCACGCCCGCATGGACTACGTGCCCAACGACACCTACGAGCCCCCGGCCCGCTCGGGCGGCAACAAGGACATCGACCTCGAGCCCTACTTCCGCTGGACCCGCGAGGGCCTCCACGGCATCGACTACGGCGGCTCCGAAATCAACAACAGCGGCAACTGATCACGCCGTCCCCACGTCTGATTGCCGCCGGCCCGGTGCACACGCACCGGGCCGGCGTTCTTTTGGTGACGACCGCCCCGGCTCGCGGCCCTGACGTGGAGTGGGCGGCACGGCTCGCTACCATCCGGCCATGGTGCCCCAACACCCACCCGCAGCGTCCGCCACGCGCTTCGCCGAGCGGGATTCGTCCGGTGAGGCGGTCGCGATCCCGATGCCGCGGACGGACGCGCTGACGCGGCTCCGCGACCTTCTCGCGGCCTCAATCTTCGCGCTGCTGACCTCGCTTGCTGCGCAGGTCGCCATCCCCCTGCCGCCAGACGGGGTCCCCATGACGCTGCAGACGCTGGTCGTCCTGCTCGCGGCCCTCTGCCTGGGCCCGCGCGTCGGCACGACGAGCATGGTGCTCTACCTGGCGATCGGCGTGCTCGGCGGGGCGATCTTTGCCGAGGGTTCCAAGGGCGTGATGGTGCTTGTGGGCCAGACCGGGGGCTACCTGCTGGGCTTTGTCTGCTGCCAGCCGGTGATCGGCATGATCGCCCGGCGGCGTGACGGTTCGGTGCGGGGGTGGCTGGCGATGATCGCGGCCGTCCTGGCGGGCAACGCGGTGGTCTTCGCCCTCGGCGTCCCGGTGCTGGCGCTGGTCAACGGCTACGGGCTCGGCCGGGCGCTGGAGGGCGGGCTCTACCCGTTCCTGCCGGGGCTGGCGGTCAAGGCGGTGGCGGCGGTGGTGATCGGTCGCCTCGCGGCACCGATCGCGGCGCGGCGTCCCTGGTGACCAGGAGCCGCGGGGAAAACCCGACATGGTGACGATCTGACAAACCGGTCGCGATTTCTGCGGCGTGCCGGAATAGGTCTTCGCGGATGCTCGTTGGTCTGTGCGGAGGGCCGGAAACGGGCCTCCGTACAAATCCTCTTCGTGCCCCGGTTGCTGACTGTCCCCCCGGTGATCGGGGCCTTTCTTTGCGCCCGTTTACGGATGATGTCGCGCCGGGAACCACGGCCGACACGGCCGTGGCACACGGGGTCTAGAGCCCGTACTTCTGCTTGTGGACGACCTTCCCCTCCTTGAACTTGACGAGGATGCCCTCGCTCGTGTCGCCCCACAGGTAGTCCTTGGTCGGGCCCTCGCCGCCCTGCTTCTCGAGCATGCCCGAGGCCCCGATGCCGACGCCCGAGGCGACCTGCAGCTCGCCCGGTCCGCCCAGGATGTCCTCCACGGCGATGAGGTCCATGTCGTTCTCGATGAGCTGGTAGTTCTCGATCGTGATGGTCTCCTCGCACCCGGTGACCAGCAGGACCGACAAACCGAGTACGAACACGGCGGCGAGGCGGCTCAGTGTGTGGTGCAGCGTCATGTGGTTCCCTTTCAAGGCCGTGCGGGCGGGTGAGACTCGGCCCAGTCTACCACAAGCCCGCAGAAACTGGAGCCCGGAATCGGGACGGGCCGATGGTGGGATGCGCACGCGGGTCGGTTGTGGCCCACATTCGCCGTAGCCCCGTATCCACCCGCCGGAGGTTCTCATGAGTGAGCACGAGTCGCAGATCACCGTCATCGGCCCGGACACCCACATCAAGGGCGAGATGTCGTTCGAACGCACCGCACGGATCCTGGGGCGGTTTGAGGGCATGGTCACCAGCGGCGGCGAGCTGCAGGTCGGGGCCAGTGCCGAGTGCACCGCCTCGCTCGAGGCCGAGACCGTCATCGTGGACGGCCAGGTCGACGGCAACGTCATGGCCCGCGACCGCATCCAGCTCAACAGCACCGCCCGCGTCAACGGCGACGTGGTCGCCGAGAAGCTGATCGTCGCCGAGGGCGCGTCGTTCAACGGCCGCTGCTGCGTCGGCCCCGAGGCCGTCGCCGAGATGCGTACCCGCATCGGCACCGCCGAGACACGCCCGACCGAGCGTCCGGCCCCCGAGACCAAGACCACCAAGACGATCGACACCAAGGCGACCGAGCCCAAGGCGTCGGCGTTCGACTGGGTGGGCAAGTCCGGCGGCACCGAGGAGGAGCGCCAGACCACCGGCGGCTGGGGGCCGCGTTCCACGACCGTCGCCGACGGCGCCGCGTGAGTCCCGCCGCGACGAGTGACACTGCGTGACCGCTCCCGCGATCAACCCGCTCGATCCGCCAAGCCGCACGGTGCGGTGCTACCACTGCACCCGCGACTGCCGCGTGAGCATCCACGCCATGAGCAGCTCGTGCCCGCACTGCCACCGGCAGCTGGCGATCGCCGACATCGTGGTGCGGTCGCGCCACTGGGGCAGCCGGCTGCAGACCTGCGGCAAGATCCTCCTCGACCGCAAGGCCGATGTCCGGGTGAACCTGCTGACCGCCGGTGGGGGGGTCGAGGTGCACGGGTCGATCCGCGGCAAGATCGTCTCCTTCGGCCCCGTGACGCTGGGTGAGACCGCGACCATCGACGGCGACCTGCAGGCCCCGGCGGTCTATGTCTCGCCGGGGGCCACCATCCTCGGCGGGAAGTTCGCGATCGCGCCCCTGCCGCCGGCGTAGACCTCCCGCCGCGGCATTCACGTACCATCCGCACCATGCTCCCCGTCTTCACCGCGGCGACGTTCCTCGGCGCGGCACTGCTGTTTGCGATCCAGCCGTTCGCCGCGAGGCAGGCGCTGCCGGTCTTCGGCGGCAGCCCGGCGGTCTGGAACACGGCGGTCATGTTTTTTCAGACGGTGCTGCTGCTCGGCTATGTCTACGCGCATCTGCTGACCACCCGGCTCGGCGTGCGCGCGCAGGTCGTGGTGCACGGCGCGGTGCTGGCCGGGGCGGCGGTGGTGCCGATCGGCCTGGGCGCGGGTGCGGCGTTGGGCGAGACGCCCGGAGTCTGGGCGCTGCTGGCGATCCTGGCCACCGGCGTGGGGCTGCCGTTCTTTGCGGTCTCGAGCGCGGGGCCGCTGATCCAGCGGTGGTTTGGCGCGACCGACCACCGCTCGGCGCACGACCCGTACTTTCTGTATGCCGCGAGCAACGCGGGGAGCTTCGTCGGGCTGCTGGCCTACCCGTTCGTGATCGAGCCGGCGTTGTCGGTGTCCGAGCAGGCGGTGGGGTGGCGGATCGGCTTTGCGGTGTTCGCGGCGCTGGTGATGGCGTGCGGCCTGCGGATGTGGTCGGCCGCACGCGCCGCCACGGCCCCGGCACCGCACCCGGTCCGGGTTGCCGATGCCCCGCCCGACGGGCGGTGGAGGCAGCGTGCCGGGTGGATGTTCTTCGCCTTCGTGCCGTCGAGCCTGATGATCGGCGTGACGCAGTACCTCTCGACCGACATCGCCGCGGTGCCGCTGCTGTGGATCGTCCCGCTCGGGCTCTACCTCCTCACCTTTGTCGCTGCCTTCGGCCGCGCGGGCGACCGAGTCTCGCGGGTCGCGCAGCGCGTCTGGCCCTTCGCTGCGGTCACGGTGGTGCTCGCTTTCCTGCTCGACGCGCGGCATCCCTTTGAGGCGATCGTCGTGCTGCACCTGTTGTTGCTCGTCGCCGCCGGGTGCCTGTGCCACGGCAGGCTCCGGGCGGGACGCCCGGGTGTTGCGCGGCTGACCGAGTTCTATCTCTTCCTGTCGATCGGCGGCGCGCTCGCCGGCGTGTTCCACACGTTCATCGCGCCGGCGGTGTTCGACGATCTGCACGAGTACCCGCTGGCGATCGTGCTGGCGTGCTTTGCGATGCCGGGCGCTGCGCACGCACTCTCGGGGTGGCGACGGCTCGTGTGGCTGGTGCCGCCGGCGCTGCTGGTCGGCGTGTGGCTCGGGCCGCGGGCCACGGCGATGCAGCCGGACGGCTCGCGCGATCCGTTGCTCCTGCTGACCGCGGGTGTCCCCGCGCTCCTGCTGTTCCTGGTGTCGATGCACCCCAGAGTCTTCCTGGCGACGACCGCCGCCCTGCTGCTGGGTGTGATCGCCCGAGGCGACGGCTCGCGCGTCGAGCTCCGCGAGCGGACGTTCTTCGGTGTGCACACCGTGCGCATCAGCCACGACGGGCGCTACCGGGAGCTCAGCCACGGCACGGCGATCCACGGCGCAGAGGCGCTCGACCCCGCCGAACGGGGCGAGCCGCTGGCCTACTACCACCGCAGCGGGCCCGCGGGGCGCGTCTTCGCGGCCCTCGGCGAGCGGTTTGCGCGGGTCGGTCTTGTTGGTCTCGGGGCGGGCTCCATGGCCGCCTACGGGCGCGAGGGGCAGGCGTTCGACTTCTTCGAGATCGACCCGACCGTCGTGCGGATCGCCCGGGACCCGGCGTGGTTTACGTTTCTGGATTCGTCCGCCGCGGAGGTGCGCGTGGTGCTCGGGGACGGTCGCCTCACCCTCGCGCGCGAGCCCGACGGGGCGTACGACTGTCTCGTTCTCGACGCGTTCAGTTCCGACTCGGTGCCGGTGCACCTGCTCACGCGGGAGGCGGTCGAGCTCTACGCGCGCAAGCTGAGACCGGGCGGTGTGTTGCTGTTTCATCTGTCCAACCGCCACCTCGACCTCGGGCCCTTCGCGGCAGCCGCGGCCGAGGGCGCGGGGATGGCGTGCGTCGAGTGGCAGGACGAGCGCACCTCCGAACAGGTGGCCGAGACCGGACGCCAGGCCAGCCGGTGGATGGTCGCCTCGGCCGATCCGGCGATGCTCGAGCCGTTCGAACGAGACGTGCGATGGGTCGTGCCCCGAGTTGCGTCCCGCCCGTGGACCGACGCCCGCGCCGACATCGTTGCGGCGCTTCGTTCGGACCCGCACGCCGGCCCGGCAAGGCCTCGGGACGGCCGCTGACCCGGCCCGCGGGCAATCGGCGAGCCCGGAATCCGAACCCTCTGCAGACCCCGGGGGTACAGTCCACACCCGACCATCGGAGCCCGCATGCCCACCGATTCGACCGCACCCGAGCACGCCCTGACCGACGCCGACCGGGAGGCCCTGGCCCGCATGGCCCGCCTGACGCCTCACGCGGCCCCGCTCGAGCACCTCCCTGATGTGCCTCCGGCACGCATCCCCCGCCACGTGGCCATCATCATGGACGGCAACGGACGCTGGGCGACCCGCGAGGGGCTGCCGCACGCCGAGGGCCACCGGCGCGGCGCCGAAACGGTGCGACGCGTCGTAGAGGAGTGCGGCCGGCTCGGGGTCGAGGCGGTCACGCTCTACTCGTTCTCGACCGAGAACTGGAAGCGCTCGCGCGAAGAGGTCGACGCGCTCATGCAGCTCTGCATCGCCTACTGCCAGAGCGAACGCGAGAGCCTGGTTCGAGAGGGCGTGCGGGTCAGGGTGATCGGCCGCGTCCACGAGCTGCCGGCCGATGTCCGGGAGGCGCTCGGGCAGCTGGTCGAGGCGACCTCGAAGGTCGTCGGGCCGACGCTCTGCCTGGCCATCAACTACGGCTCGCGGCAGGAGATCACCGACGCCGTCCGCGACCTTGCCGCGCAGGTCGATCGGAAGGAGCTTGCGCCGGAGGCGATCAACGAGGCGAAGATCTCCAACGCGCTGGGCACCGCCGGGCTGCCCGACCCGGACCTGGTGATCCGCACCGCCGGCGAGATGCGGATGTCCAACTTCCTGCTGTGGCAGATCAGCTACGCGGAGTTGTTCGTCAGCGACGTCTTCTGGCCGGAGTTCTCCACCGAGCACCTCCGGGGGGCGATCCGGGCGTTCGCGTGCCGGGAGAGGCGGTTCGGAGCGCGTCCGGCCCCCGCACCCCGGGCCACGAGCCGCTAAAGTCCCCGCTGTGCTCCGCAAACGCGTGATCGCCGGTTCGTTGCTCATCGCCAGCCTGATTCTGGGGCTGTGGCTCGATGGCGTGATCGACCGGGTCGCGCTGCCCGCCCCGATGGCCGACCTCTTCGGTATCGCCACGTTCCCGCCGGGGACGCTGCTGTTCCCGGTGGTCGCGGCGCTCTGCCTCATCGCCGCCCGGGAGATGGCCTCGATGCTCCGCAGGAAGAGCATCGCCGCCTCGGCACGGGCCTCGACCGTCGCGGCTCTGGTGGGGCTGGTGGTCTCGACATTCGTGCCGGAGACCGCCGACCCCCTGACCGCCGCAGCGCTGGTGGCCTCCGCGGCGGTGGGGGTCCTGGTGGCGTCGATGGTCTTCCACGCCCGGCACTGCTCGGTGGAGGGGGTGATCGCCGCGACGGGCTCGACGCTCCTGGCGTTTGTCTATCTCGGCCTGCTGTTCGGTTTCCTGATGGCGATCCGCCGGCACAACGAGGTCTGGCTTCTGCTCTGGGTGCTTCTGGTAACCAAGTCGTGCGACACCGGGGCCTACTTCACGGGGCGCGCGATCGGGAAGCACAAGCTCATCCCGTGGCTCAGCCCCGGAAAAACGTGGGAAGGCCTGTTCGGAGGCGTCGTCCTGGCCAGCGTTGTGGGGGCGCTCGGGGCGTGGATTCTCGGGCGGTCGGGCGTCGCCGGCAGCCCCAGCTGGCCGGTCGGTGTGCTGGCGGGCGTGCTGTTTTCGCTGGTGGGGCACGCCGGCGACCTCATGGCCAGCGTGCTCAAACGCGACGCCGGCGTCAAGGATTCCGGGACGGCCGTGCCGGGCATGGGGGGGCTTATCGACGTGCTCGATTCGTTGCTGCTGGTGTTCCCCGCGGCCTATTGGTTGCTTGAGCTTCTGGCCTGATCTGCCCCGGATCCGATCTGATTCCGCACCATTGTGTGATTTGTCGCCCGCCTTGGGGTACACTCATTGTGGAAGTCGCTGAACGCCCTGGAGTGCTCGATGGACGTCACCACCCGTCTGCTGCGTGTGTTTCAAATTGATCGCCAACTCGCCGGGCTGCAATCCCGGCTCCGCGCCGCAGAGCGGTTCTTCGCCGAGCAGTCCAAGCAGCTCAAGGCCCTGGACGCCAAGCACGTCGCCCTCGCCAAGCAGGTCAAGCAGATCAGCGCCTCGGTCGCCAACGCCGAAAACGACGTGCGATCGACCAACGAGCGGCTCGAACAGATCCGCGAGCAGATGGACACGGCGCGGACCACCAAGGACTACCAGACGTTCCTCACCGAGGTCAACACCCTCAAGGCCGACAAGGCCAAGGTGGAGGAAGAAGCTCTCGGCCAGATGAACCGCGCCGACGAGCTCAAGGCCGAACTCGCCGAGCTCGAGGCCCAGCGGACCGAGCGTTCCAAGATGCGCGACGTCGCCGAGGCCCAGTGCAAAGAGCGCAAGGCCGAGATCGCCGAGCGTCTCGACCAGCTCAAGAAAGAACGCGTCGAGGCGGCCGCCGACGTGCCGACCAACGTCCTCGCCGACTACGAGCGGCTCTACGAGCACCGCGAAGAGGACACGATGGCGCCGATGGAGATCGCCGACGTCAAGCGGCACGAGTACCACTGCGGCGCCTGCATGATGGCGGTGCCCATGCAGTCCGGCGTCGCGCTGCTGACCGGCCAGTTCACCAACTGCCCGAACTGCCAGTGCATCCTCTACCTCTCGGCCGAGTCGGCCGAGGCGATCACGCCCACCAGCAAACGCTGAGCGCCCGCGTGGGCACCCGCCTCTCCATCCGCGTGCCCGCCGACTTCGTGCTCAGCCGCGACGTCTGTTCCTACGGCTATTTCCTGCTCGCGCCCAACCACTGGGACGTGCGGCAGCAGACGCTGACGCGCACGCTCCTGCTGTCCGGGGGTGCGGCCCGCGCCACGTTCTCGCAGGAACAGCGCAAGACCCACCGCGCCAGCCAGCCCGGGCGGATGAGCTTCCCGCACGTGCCCGGTGCGCCGCTCGTTGCAGTCTTCGATCGGGCGCTCACCCGCGCAGAGCAGGCCGAAGCGCGCGCGCAGTGCGCCCGCATGTTCCGCCTCGACGAGGACGAGACCCACGCCCGCGCGTTCCACGCGCTCGACCCGCGCTGGAAGCAGTCCGGGCGGAGCCGCCTGTTTCGCTCGCCGACGCTCTTCGAGGACGTGCTCAAGACCGTCACCAGCTGCAACGTCACCTGGCCGAGCACCGTGCACATGAACCGCCGGCTGTGCGAGGTGCTCGGTGAGTCGGGCGCGTTCCCGTCGGCCAGGCGCATGTCCCGCGCCCGCCCCGGCACGCTCCGCGCCCGCTGCCGCGTGGGGTACCGCGACCAGCGGATGGTCGAGCTGGCCAAGATGTTCGTCCCGCGGGGCGGCCGGCCGGCCGAGGTGGACGAACGGTGGCTGACCGACCCGGGCACGTCCGACGACGAGGCGTTCCGGTTCCTGACCTCGCTGCCCGGCATCGGGCCGTATGCCGCGGGCAACATCATGCAGCTGCTGGGGCGCTACTCCCGCCTGGCGCTCGATTCAGAGAGCCTGCGTCACGGCAAGGCGGTGCTGGGCATGAAGGGCACCGACGCGTCGATCATGAAGCGTCTCGCGGCCCACTACGAGCCGTTCGGTGAGTACCGGTTTAAGAGCTACTGGTTCGAGATCTGGGACTACTACGAGACAAAGCGGGGTGTGAGCCACAACTGGGACCGCGAAGAGGTCGGATCGAGCTTCACCGCCAGCCAGCTCTGACGGGTCGGCCGGGGGGGCGGCACGCGTCCGGTCCGGTGCGGCGGCAATAATCCGCCATGACCACCGCCACACTCACCGCCGGCATCCCCGCCAAGAACGCCATCCTCTACCACGCCATCCGTTTCAGCGTGGGCGATCCCGCGGCGTTGATCGAGATCGAGGGGGCCACGCCGCGGCGTTCGCTCATCCTGCGCGAGATCGAGATGGACCGCGCGCGCAAACACGCCCGCGCCGACGCGGTCTTCGGCTACTCCGACTTCACGCCCGAGGGCGGTCTGAGCGGTGATCGCGAGACCGGCACGGCGCAGGCGGTCGTCGAGTGCCTCCGCCGCAACGGCGTGACCAGGGTCGTCACCGACCGCTCGCTCCCGTTCATCTTCGCGCACCACATCCAGGAGGCGGGCCTCACGCTCGAGTACGACGCCGACAAGGGCGTGATCGACCGCCGGACCAAGGACGAGCAGGAGATCGCGTGGCTCGCCGAGGCGCAGGCGACGACCGAGCAGGTCATGCTGCGGACGCTGCAGATGATCGCCCGGGCGCCGGCCGACACCGACGGTGTGCTCCAGCACGGCGGCGAGCCCCTGACCGGCAACCGTGTGCGCGCGATGATGGACATCTGGTTGTTGGAGCTGGGCTACTCGAGCCCCGACGCGATCGTCGCCTGCGGCACCGAGGGCGGCGACTGCCACAACCGGGGCACCGGCCCGCTCTCCACAGGGCAGCCGATCATCCTCGACGTCTTCCCGCAGAACAAGGCGACGCTCTACAACGGCGACTGCACGCGGGTGGTTGTGCACGGCGACGTGCCCGACGAGATCGCCCGCATGCACGCGGCGGTGGTCGAGGCCAAGGCCGCGGCGGTCGCGGCGACCAAGGCCGGCGTGACCGGCGACGCGGTGCACGCCGAGACGTCGCGCGTGCTCACGGCGCACGGCTACCACATGACCGCGCCGCCGGAGGGTGCGGCCGCGACGTACACCTGCATGCCCCACGGCACGGGCCACGGCATCGGGCTCGAGGTCCACGAGCCGCCGCTGCTCGACCGCAACGGGCCCGAGCTGCTCGTGGGCGACGCGTTGACGATCGAGCCGGGGCTCTACTCGGCCGCGCTCGGGGGCGTGCGGATCGAGGACATGGTGGTGGTGACGGCGGACGGCTGCCGCAACCTGAACACGCTGCCGGAAGGGCTCGACTGGAGCTGACCCCGGGCGTGGGGCGGGTTATCCGGCCGTTGCGTTTGCGCGCACAACTATAACTCACGCGGGACCTACAGCCGCGCCGATCCATGGGGTAGAGTGTGCCCGCATGAGTGACCGCGTCCTCCCATTCTCGACCGCTGCACAGGCGTACGGCAACGTCCGCCCGCTGATGGTCCGGGCCGTGCCGCAGGGCCAGAGCCAGAGCCAGGCCGGTGCGGCGTCTCTGGCCGAGCGGGCTTCGCGGGCCGACGCGCACGACTCGTTCGACCTCTCGGCGGCGGCCAAGGCGCGGTCGACGCCGACCAACCCGCTCGCTGCGGCGAAGGTCCCCGGGCAGGTCAGCTTCGACGGCCACGCCCCGGCGCAGGCCGCGAGCGCGATGCCGATCTACACCAACCCCGCGGCCCGCAACGGCGCGGCGACCGGCGTCAACGCCGGGCGGTTGATCGACTTCGAGGCGTGACCCGCGCCGCTATGCTGCGGCCATGCCAACACTCCCCGCTCCCTCGGCCCACGCACGTCACTGGCGTCTCGACCCCGGTGTGGTCTTCCTGAACCACGGCAGCTACGGCGCGTGCCCGATCCCGATCCTTGAGGCCCAGCAGCGCTACCGCGACCAGATGGAACGCGAGTTGGTGCGGTTCTTCATGCTCGACGTCGAGGGCCTGCTCGATGCGGCGCGGGCTTCGCTCGCAGAGTTCATCGGGTGCGACGCCGAGGGGCTGGCGTTCCTGCCCAACGTCACGCAGGCGGTCGCGACGGTCATCGACAACCTCGGGCTGAAGGCCGGAGACGAGATCCTGGTCAACGACCACGAATACTCGGCGTGCATCAGCACCTTCACCAAGGCGGCCAAGCGTGCCGGGGCCAGCGTTGTCAGGGCCTCGGTCCCCTTCCCGACCAAGTCCTCCGACGAGATCTTCCACGCGGTGATGAACGCGGTGACCGACCGCACCCGCATCGTGCTGCTGAGCCACATCACCAGCCCGACGGCGTTGATCTTCCCGGTGGACCGGCTGGTGACGGCGCTGCGAGAGAAGGGCGTCGAGGTGCTGCTGGACGGCGCGCACGCGCCGGGGCAGGTGCCGGTCGATGTGCGCGCGACCAACGCGCACTACTACACCGCCAACCTGCACAAGTGGCCGTGCTGCCCGAAGGGCTCGGCGTTCTTGTGGGTGCATCCGGAGCGGCGCGAGGGCTTCGAGCCGCTCGCGCTCTCGGCGCGGGCCCACCTCAACCGCACCGACCGGGACCGGTTCCGTTGTCTGTTCGACTACATCGGGACCGACGACTACACCCGGTTCCTGGTGGTGCCCGAGGCGTTGCAGTTCATGGCGTCGGTGGAGGGCTCGTGGGAAGCGCTGCGGCAGCGCAACCACGCGCTCGCGCTGCGGGGGCGGGAGATCCTCTGCGATGCGCTCGGCTGTGCGCCGGCGACGCCCGACGATCTGGTGGGCTCGATGGCCACCATCGTCGTGCCCGGGGTCGGGCTCGAGTCCGGCGGCACGTCGCCGGGCAGGTACGAGGACCCGCTGCAGGAGAAGCTCGTCGAGAAGCACAAGATCCAGGTGCCGGTGTGGAGCCTGCCGAGTCAGGGCCGAAGGCTGCTGCGGATCAGCGCGCAGGCGTACAACACGGTCGAGCAGTACGAGTATCTGGCCGGGGCGCTGAAGCAGGAGCTCGCGGCTAAGGTCTGACGAGCACACGGTGCCACGCGTGGACACTCGGTGCCGTGGTCTGAGCGAGTCCTCGAACGAAGGCCACGTGTGACGACACGCTCTACCGTGGACGTCCCGACTCCCCGCACGACACCCAACCGACCGACGACCATCGCCAATCTCGAACGTCGTCCACGAGCCCGCGGCGCACCGGGTTCTCGTGGATGTAGCGGGTCTTTTCGAACAGCTCGTCGTCAGTCAGGATGTTCCTGTCGTACCCGCCGCCCCGTTGCCAGAACCTGGTGTTGCCGCGAGAATCGACGAGTCGTTCGAGTATGGGCGCTCGCAGCGTTCTCCAGCGGGCGAGCGCCCGCCGGGCGAACGGTTCCTTCACGCGCCGGAGGATCGTGGGAACCGGCATCTCCGGGAGTCTGGGCACCAGCAAGAGATGAACGTGTTCGGGCATCACGACCCACTCGAGCAGGCGGAATCTCAGCTCGAGCTCGCACTCCAGCAAGTGTTCTGCGAAGGCGGTCTTGATCTTGTCGTTCTGAAAAAGAGCGAGACGGCGGTAGCAGGAAAAGGTCAAGAACCGCGCCTGCTGCGGGGACTCGTAGCGAGTGCGGTGGCGGCGGGGCATGGGCCGGATTTTAACGGCCGGGCAAGTGATCGTGGCCTTCGTTCGAAGACTCACTCAGACCACGGCACCCATCGTTCAGTCGCTGCTTCCCAGAACGCGCTCGCTCGCTGTCGCTTCGTCGATGCCGAGTACACGGGCGACTTTCTCGGGGTTGGTCGGTCCGCTGATGATCTCGACATCGCGTCGTTTGACCCCGAGCGCCCTGGCCAGCAGCGTGCAGATCGCCTTGTTGGCCTTGCCCCCCTCCGGCGGTGCGCTCACGCGGACCTTGAGCCGGTCGCCGAGCACGCCGGCCAGTTCATCGCGTTTGGCCCCGGGGACGGCCTTGAGCCGGATCGTCACGCCGCCCTCGGCAGGAGCGATGATCCCCGGATCGCTCATGATTCGCTGTCACGCCCCGCGCCGGGGTTGCGACGGTTCGGGTGGATCGCCGTGCTGGCGCCCCGCGCCATGCCCTTGCGCAGCATGCCCTCGCCGGTGCGTTCGAACGCCCCCTCCAGGTTCTCGCGGCTGTACTCGGTGCCGACGAAGTCGCGCCCGTGGTCGCGGGCCACAACGGCCGTCGTGCCGCTGCCGATGAAGGGGTCGAGCACGACGTCGCCGGGGTTCGAGCACGCGAGGATGACGCGCTCGAGATAGACCTCGGGGAGCTGGTTGTCGTGCTTGTGGCGTCGCTCCTTGTTGTTGCCCTGGATGCGGCCCCAGTACTGCCCGTACCACACGTCCATCGGCACGCGCATCCCGGCGGGCATGCCGTCGCGTTTGCTCTCGGTGCGCGGGTCGCCGTAGATCGCCCGGCGGTCCGAGACCTCGACGATGTCGTCGCTGTTCCACACGCGGTTGTCGGGGTCGCGGCAGAAGTAGAGCGCGTGGACCTTGCTGTTGATGAACCGCTTGGTCGTGTTCTGCCCGAAGCGGTAGTGCCAGATGCACCAGTTGACCATGTGCAGGCCGCGGCTCTTGAGGTGCACCGCGATCTCGGCCGCCGAGTCGTCCGGGATGTTCACCCAGATCGATCCGTCGTCGGTCAGGGACTCGATGCACGCGTCGAGCCACGCGTAGGTGAAGGCGAGGTACTCCTCGCGGGTCATCGAGTCGTCCCAGGCGTGCCCGGTCTCCTGCCGGTCGTAGTCGCGCTTCCAGTTGAAGGGCGGGTCGGCGAAGACCAGCCGGACCGACTTCTTCTGCACCTCGGGGATCCTTGGCAGCACCTCGCGGCAATCGCCGAGGTAGAACGCGACCCGGCCCTTGGGCGACTTGCTCCGGGCAGAGCTGCGGGCGAGCGTCTTGGTCGGCTTGGCGACCTTGGGCGTTGCCGCGCTCTTGGCGGCCTCGCGTCGGGCGGCGTTGGGTGCGGATTTCTTTGACGCGACGGTGCCCATGGGCGATCACGATAGGGCACGGCGACGCACCGCGCAAGGGCGGAGGGCGTGTCTCCCAAAACCGACGACCCGCGGCCCTGTGAAGCCGCGGGTCGTCACGCGTGTAGAAAGGGGTCAGAGAGAAGGAGTCACGCGCATCGTCGGCACGCCCCTGAGTTTGCCCCGGGGGCACGCCGCAAAGGTCACCATTCGTTGCTGGAGGAGTTGCGGTTGTTGCGGTTGTTCTGGTCGCCCAGCACCGCGCCGCCCACGCCGCCGATGATCGCGCCCGCGGCGGCACCCTTGCCCATATCGCCGGTCAGGCTGCCCAGGCCCATGCCGGCCAGCGCACCGAGCGTCGCGCCGGAGAGGGCACCCTCGCCCGCGTTGTTGCACCCTCCGGCGAGGGCGAGCGAGCCTGCTGCGAGAGCGGCAAGACCGATTCGGCGGGCGTTCCAGTTCGATGAAATGCGGGTTTGCATGGCTGATTCTCCTGTCGGGCCCGGTCTCGATCCCTCCGGAGCCGGGCGTGGTCTGCTGGTTCCTCAGAGTTGAACGCTCGGGATCGACGTTTGGTTCCCCGTGCGAGCGCCGAGCTGGCAATAAACTAGTGGATACTCACTTATCGAGCAAGGGTTTTTGGCAAATCGAGCAAATGTCAGGGTGTTATTCGGTCTTGTCGGTGTGGGATTCCGGGGCCGGCGGCGGCGGCTCCGGGTGGTCGGGCACCGGCCGCGGCTGGTCCGGTCTCACGCGTGCGCCGAGGCACCCGCGGGGCCCGGCGACAAGTGTGCGGCACCGTTGGTGCGAAAGCGGCCGGTCGGTCGAAAGACCTAGCACACGCCTGCACGGGCCGGGGTGGTTGGTGCGCGCGCAGCGGCGTGGGCCGCCGACACAACCGGCCAACGGGGCAACAACACGAGTTCGGAAGCGACCGGGAGCGACATGGACAGATTCATCATTCAGGGAGGCAGGCCGCTCTCGGGCACCATCAGGGTCCACGGCTCGAAGAACGCGGCGCTGCCCCTGCTCGCGGCGGCGCTGCTGACAGACCAGCCGGTCACGCTCCGCGACGTGCCCGATCTCGCGGATATCCGCAACATGCTCCGCCTGCTCGCCGAGCTCGGCTGCGGCCGGACCGACGGTGCCGGGACAGATTCGCGGGAGGGTGCCGTCGGCGGCTCGGTGACGCTCCAGTCGACCGACGAGAGCCAGTCCCACGCGCGCTACGACATCGTCCGCACCATGCGGGCCAGCATCTGCACGCTCGGGCCCATGCTCGCCCGCAGGGGCAAGGCCCGGGTCTCGATGCCCGGCGGGTGCGCGATCGGCGATCGCCCGGTGGACCTGCACCTCCGCGGCCTCCGGGCGCTTGGCGCCAAGATCACCCTCGAGGGCGGCGACATCGTCGCGAGCGCCCCGGCGGGCGGACGCCTGCGTGGGGCGACGGTCTTCCTCGGGGGCCCGTTCGGCTCGACGGTGCTGGGCACGGCCAACGTGATGAGTGCCGCGACCCTGGCCGAGGGCACGACGGTGATCGAGTCGGCGGCCTGCGAGCCGGAGGTCGTGGACCTGGCCAGGCTGCTCGGCAAGATGGGGGCGGAGATCTCGGGGGCCGGCTCGCCCCGGATCACGGTGCGGGGCGTGGAGAAGCTGGGCGGGGCCGATCACGCGGTGATCCCCGACCGCATCGAGGCGGGGACCTTCCTGTGTGCTGCGGCGATGACCGAGGGGGACGTGACGATCGAGAACTGCCCGATCGACACCCTGCTCGCGGCGGCCGACCGTCTCGAGCACGCGGGGGTCGCGATCGAGACGACCGGCGACGACCCGCTGCACGCGACCTGCCGCGTGTCCAGCCCCGAGGGGCTCCGGCCGATCGAGGTGACGACCCAGCCTCACCCGGGCTTCCCGACCGATCTTCAGGCGCAGTTCATGGCGATGCTGACGCTGGCGTCGGGCAACAGCGTCATCACCGAGAGGATCTTCCCCGAGCGCTTCCTGCACGTGGCGGAGCTGGGGCGGATGGGGGCCAGCCTCTTCCGGGCCGGGCCCACGGTGGTGGTCAGCGGCGTAAAGAAGCTGACCGGGGCGCAGGTGATGGCGAGCGATCTGCGGGCCAGCGCCGGCCTGGTGCTCGCGGGGCTGGCGGCCGAGGGGACGACGATCGTCAACCGCGTGTACCACCTCGATCGGGGGTACGAGCGGCTCGAGGAGCGGCTCCGGCCGCTGGGCGCGAGCATCGAGCGGACCGGCGACAGCGCCTAAGCGCGGCGGTCAGTTCCAGCTGCAGCCCTTGGGCCACTCCTCGGGGTGCTGGGCCCGGGCCTTGCGGATGAGCCCCTGCACGTGCTCCAACTCGTGACGGACGAGCCGGGCGCGACGGCCGGCGTCGCCCTCTGCCAGCAGCCGGTAGCGCAGCTCGCCGCTGGGCGTCATCGAGAACGACACCAGCTCGAGCAGGGCGGAGGTCGGGATCTCGGGCTTGCGGACGTAGCCGAGGATTTCTTCGGCCCGCGTCATCTGTGTGAGCGGGCTCTCGCTGAGGGCCTCGTCCAGCCAGTCGCGCAGGTCTTCGAGTTCGTCCTCGTCCACCTCGCCCACGCCGATCGGCTGGAGCATCACGTGGCGGTAGAGCTGTCCCTCGGAGGGCTCGGCCTCTTCGACGATCTTCGCGCGGCAGATGCCCTGCAGCAGGATGTTGTAGCGGCCGTCGTCGACCTGCTCGTGCTGCACGATCTGCCCCACGCAGACCGCCGGCCGCACCGGCGGCCGGGCGTGGTATTCCTGTTTCCAGCGCTGCCCGCGGAAGACGCCCATAGCGATCTGCCCCGCGCCGTCGAGGGCGCGGTTGATCATCTGGCGGTAGCGTTCTTCGAAGATGTGCAGCGGGAGGATCTGCTGCGGCAGCAGCACCGCGGTGTCGAGGGGGAAGAGCGGCATCGCTCGTGTGAAGTTGACCTGGATGGAGACTTCCTCGGACATGGCACGCTCCGCGTTCTGCCTGAGATTGTACGGCCCGGCCCGGCAACGGACGCGGGTCGGACTGCGTCAGTCGGCGAGGGGGTCGGGGCGGTAGAGCTTGGAGTCGAGGGCCCAGAGACGTTCGGTGAAGTTGCCGCGGAGGTCGTAGGCGCGCTCCTCCTCCGGGCGGGCTGCGTCGAGGGCGATGGCGAGCTTGGCGTCCACGTTGTCGAGCATCGAGACGAGGATGGCCTCGGGCGTCATGGGGACTTTGGCGGCGCCGTACTCGGGGATGCCGTGGTGGGAGAGGATGATGTGCTGCAGCACGGTGAGCGCGCCGGCCGGCAGGCGGACGCCCTTGAGCGCCATGGTCTGCTGGGCTTTGTCGTGCAGCATGATCGCGCCCTCGACGATGTGGCCGATCAGCTCACCCCGGTCGGTGTAGCCGAACGCGCGGTCGTAGAAGAGCTCGCGGGTCTTACCGAGGTCGTGCAGGAACAGGCCGAGGACCACGATGTCGCGGTTGACGCGCGGGTAGAGCGGGCAGACCACGTCGGCGAGCTTGAGCAGGTTGAGGGTGTGCTCGAGCAGGCCGCCGAGGTAGGCGTGGTGCATGCTCTTGGCGGCCGGGGCGGCGCGGAAGGCGTCCATCAGCGCGTCGTCTTCGAGATAGGTCTCGGCGAGGGCCTGCATCGCGGGGTGCTTGAGGGTGCCGAGCATGTCGGTCACCTCGGCGAACATCGCGTCGATGTCGTTGGGTGTCGAGGGGAGCAGCTCGCGCATCTGCTCGGGCGAGGGCTCGGTGCGTTCGATCGAGTGGATGATCAGCTGCAGCTCGCCCTGGTAGGGCTGGGTCTCGCCCTCGAGCCACACGAAGCCCTCGGTGGGGAGCTTGTGGAAGGTGGTCTCGTCGATCGACCACATGCGTCCGGGCAGCTCGCCGGTCTTGTCGGCGATGAGGCAGCGGAGGTAGGCCTTGTCCTGCCGCGTCTTGCCGAGCTGGGCGTTCTTGATGGTGAAGATGCCCTCGAGCCTCTCGTTGGGGCCGAAGTCGCGGACGTAGCGGCGGTCGGACTTGAACATGGTGGACATGCGGGGCCTTTCGTTCTGGTGGAGGCAGATGGTAGGGGGATGAGAAAACCGATGCCCGGCGGCGGCGGTCGGAGAGCGCGTGGTGATGGTTGTGGGCCGTGCCGAGCCCGCGGGGCGGGTCAGCGCCCCCGGAAGTGGGAGGGCACGCTGCCGAAATCGGCGCGGATGATCGAGCGGATCCCGCCGCGGCCGCGCCAGTTGGTCACGATCTGGAGCCAGTCGGGGTTCAGCAGTGTGACCAGATCGTCGCGGATGCGGTTGGTGACGGCCTCGTAGAAGATGCCCTCGTTGCGGAAGCTCTGGGCGTAGAGCTTGAGGCTCTTGAGCTCGATGCACGTGCCGCCGGAGGAGGCCGGCGCGGGCTGATAGCGGAGGGTGATCTCGCCGAAGTCCGGGTGGCCGGTCTTCGGGCACACCGAGGTAAACTCCTCGTTGATGTGCTCGATGACGTAAGGCGCATCGCCCGGCGAAGGGAAGACTTCCAAGAGCGACACATCAGGCATGTCGCAGCGTAATCGATCGGGGGGATCCCGGTCAAGCCGGTTTCGGCATTCGACTCAGGATTGGCGAGAAATCAGTAGCGGGTGAGCAGCTCGGCGATCCGCGGCTGGTTGCGTTCGATCTGCAGGCTCCGCCGCAGAGCGTTGCGGGCCTCGTCGAGCGCGACCAGGTCGGACTTGTCCGACCAGACGTAGCGGTTGAGCAGGCAGACCCCGATGCCGTTCCAGGCGGGGTAGTGGTTGGGGTCCATCCTCGTCGCGCCGCGGAAAGCCTCGATCGCGTCGTCGTACTCACGCATGCGGAACAGGGCCGAGCCGAGGCGCTCCTGGGCCATGGCCGAGGGAGACTGGCGAAGGACCTCGCGGATCGTGCCGGCCATCTCCTGGTGGCGACCCACCTTGCCCAGACTCTCGGCGAGGTTGAGCAGAAGCTCCGGCGTGAGCGGCATGAGTTCGGCCGCGGCCTCGTACTGCTCGATCGCCTCGCCGTGCCGCCCGGCGTTGGCGTAGGCGGCCCCGAGGTTGACCCGGGCCGGGCCGTCGCTGGCGTTGATCCGCACCGCGCGCTCGGCGTAGATCACGGCCTGCGCGTCCTCGCCGAGCTGCAGATAGGCGGTCGCGAGGTTGAGGTTGGCGTTGAAATCGTCGGGGCGGATCGCCAGGGCCCGGAGGTAGGCCCGCACGGCCTCGGTGATGCGGTTGAGCATCTGCAGCGCGTGGCCGTGCCAGTAGTTGGGATCGAACTCGTTCGGCGAGACGCGGGCGGCCTCGCCGTAGTGCCGCTCGGCACCCTCGAAGTCCCCACGCTCGCGGTAGATGTCGCCCGCGCCCATGTAGGCGGTCGTCATGGTCGGGTTGATCTCGATGGCCCGCTCGAACTCACGCAGCGCCTGATCGACCAGCCCCTCGTTCTTGAGCCTCGCGGCGAGCTCCGCCGCCTCGGTCGCCCGGGTGTCGGCGCGGGTCGACGAGCGGAAGCTCGATTCGCCGGAGCGGCCGGATCCCTTGCAGCCGACAAGCCCGAGCGGGGCGGCTGTGAGCGCGGTGAGTGAGAGAGCAACGAGGAGGTCTTTGGTCGTCATCGTGCGGTTCCCGCGGCAGTGCGCTTGGGTGGAGAGCTTTGCAGACGCCGGAGGCGGCGCAGATTGATCACGTCCATCGGCGTGCCGGCCTCCGTCGGTTCCTTCGGCGTTTCGAGGATCTTCGGTACGTTTTTCAGGGCCTTATGGTTCACCACGGCCGCGAATCCGCTCGCAAGCAGCCTCCTAGAGGTCGTCCCGCCGCCGATGGTGCCCTCGCCGATGTGGGCGTGGCGGTCGCGGCGGCTGCCCAGTTCGCCGATCGAGTCGTTGAGGTGGACCACCCGCAGGTGCTCGAGGCCGCAGAGCCGGTCGAACTCGGCCAGCACGCCCTCGGCCGACTCGCGGCTGGACATGTCGTAGCCGCCGGCGTGGGCGTGGCAGGTGTCGAAACAGAACCCCACGCGGTGGCTCGCCCCGGTCTTGTCGATGATCAGGCTCCGCAAAGCGGCCAGCTCCTCAAACGTGCGGCCCATGTTCGAGCCCGACCCCACGGTGTCCTCCAGGCACAGCACCGTCGCGTACCCGGCCGTCCGGAGCAGCAGATGGCGATACGCCGAGGCGATCCGCTCGAGCCCCTCCTCGGCGGTGCTGGTGGTGAAGGCACCGGGGTGGTGGACCAGGAACGGGATCTGCATCCGCTCGCACCGATTGATCTCTTCGGTCATCAGATCGATCGACTTGTGCCAGAGCTCGTCGTCCGGGCTCGCAAGATTGATCAGATAGGAGGCGTGGCTGACCGTGCGGCCCGCCCAGCCCAGCTCGTCGATCGCGCCGATCCAGTCGTCGGCGGCCTGCTCGTCGAGCGGCTTGACCTTCCACTGACGCTGGTTCTTGGTGAAGATCTGCACGCAGTCGAAGCCGAGCTCGTCGGCCTTGCGTGCCGCGGCGGCCATGCCGTCGGCAATGGAGAGGTGGGATCCGAACATGCCGGCAGTGTAGAGGTCGCGCCGGAGTGCTGCGGCAGTACCACCGCGCGGTGGGTCTCGGGCGGCCCGTCGGCTCACTCCCAGACCAGATCGACGATCAGTGCCGCGTGATCGCTCGGGAAGAGCCGATCGGCCTGCTCGAGGCTCTCGTCCTCGTAGACCGCCGGGAGTGTCATCGCGCCGATCGCCCGGAGACGGGTGGGGACAGCCTCGCCCTCGGGTGTCGCGTCCGGAGCCGCGGGCAGCGCGTAGAGCCGATCGATCCGGTCGGCGGTGCCCGGCTCGTCGCGCGTGCCCCGAAAGAGCGGCGACCACGTGATGCCGGGCGCAGCCAGTGCAGAAGGATGCACCTCGCGGAACGTGTCCGTGAAGCCCGCGTCCTGCATCGCGGTGCTGACCGGCAGCGGGAGATCGCGCCGGAAGCGGAAGACCAGCTCGGTCTCGGCGGTCCAGTCCAGGTGCGACGGGCAGTTCCAGTCGCCGCCGACCAGCAGGGGGATCGGGCCGCCCGGCGCGTCCGGCTCGCCGACGTGGCCGACCGCGCGGAGGTGCTCGAGCAGAGCGAGCGTCTGGTCGTAGCGGCCGGACTCGTCGGTCTCGTTGGCCAGCAGCGCCTCGTCGGTGATCGCCGGATCGTCCCGCAGGGCGTACGGCGTGTAGGCGCGGTAGTCGATCCACGTGGAGTAGGCGACCAGCGTGCGTCCTTCCTTGTCGCGGAGCCGCGCGCCGATGCCGTGCCACGCCTCGTGGAAGTAGGTCTGCTCGAAGACCAGCGGCGAGAAGATGCACAGGTGGGTGCTGTCGCCCTGGTGATGGTCCCACCCGAGCTCGGCCGCGAGCCACGGACCGAGCCTCGCCCGGTCATCGTCGATGTCGTAGCTCTCCTGCATCAGCACGATGTCGGGGTTCGCGGCACGGATCCACGCGAGGGTCTTCTCCGGCCCGTGGTCGAAGCCGTTCGACCCACGCTGGACGTTCCAGACCATGACACGCAGGTCGCCCGAGGGCTCGGGAATCGCCGGGATGTCGAGAGCCGGGGCTCCCTCGTCCTGCGCCCGCGTCGGTGGCGACAGAGCGGCGACCAACATCGCGACGAACACAGTGAGCCAGCGCAAATCCTTCACACGCGGTACCTCCCGGGGTCGGGAGCATACACGCCTGCGGGCGGCGCAGCGGGTCGGCTGGTGTGTGGAGGGAGTCAGCGGCCCAGCACCCGCTCCGCCGCGTCGATGTTGTGCCGCAGATGCTCCGGGTTGATCGTCCCCGCCACCACCGACGAGACCCCCGGCTCACCAAACAGATAGGAGAGGCACGCCTCGATGGGGTCCGACGACGGCTGCGTGCCGCCGACCGCGCCGAGGTGCCCGGAGAGCAGGCCTTTCTTCACAAGCACGCCCACGCCCGCGGCATGGGCCTCGCGCACCACGGGCAGCATCTCGGTGTCACGCGGGTTGAGCGCGAGCATGACCACGTCGCAGCAGCCCACCGCCGCGCGCGCACCCGCGACGGTCTTGGGCGAGAACCCGACAGCCCGCACCACGCCGGACCGCTGCAGCTCGCGCAGCGCATCGACCGTGCCGAAGCGCTCGATGATGTCGAGGTCGTTGCCGTCAGAGTGCACGAGCACCATATCGAGCGATTCGCGGCCGAGGCGTTTGAGGCTGCGCTCGACGCTGAGGCGGGTGTACTCCGGAGAGAAGTCGAACCGCGACGCGCCGTCTTCAAACTCCTCACCGACCTTTGTCGAAAGCATGAACCGGTCGCCGAACTCGGGCAGCAGCTCGCCGAGCCTCGCCTCGCTTGTGCCGTAGGCCGGGGCGGTGTCGATCAGGTTGATGCCGAGGTCGGCCGCGAGCGAGAGGAGCGCGCGCGCGGTCTCGTCGCTGGGCAGGTCGTAGGGCGTCGGGTACTTCATCCCCTCGGTGCGCCCGAGCTTGACCGTGCCGAGGCTCAGGGCCGAGACATCGAGACCGGTGTTGCCGAGTGGCCGCAGCTGCATGGTCGGGTTCAGCTCCAGGAAAGACTGTCGCGATCCCAGATCGGCATCGCGGGCTCGGGGCGGGGTGCGGACGCGAGTGTGCGGCGCGTCGGGACGGTGTCTGAGGCCGGGGCGGTCGGGGACACACCGGACCGGCGGAGTTGTTCGAGCACGCCCGCGGCTGCGAGCGGGGCGAGGACGAGCTTGGTCGGCCAGCAGGCGATGACCGAACCGTGCGCGCGCACGACCGGGGTGTCCGGACGCCGGCCCGACTCATCGAAGCCCTCGGCCCGATCGACCCGGAGTGTGGCAAACTTGACCCCGTCGAGCGAGATCCACGGGAGGATCTCGGCGAGTTCTCGCCGGGCGGAGGCGATCTGCTCGGCGGGCTGGCGGTCGACGCCGGTCTCGGCGAGCGTGCCGCCGATGTACCACACGGTGCGTCCCGCCGCGTCGGCGGCGCTCGTGATCGTCGCGCGGGGTTTGTCGGAGAGCCCGACGCAGTGGGCGTAGAGGTGGGGGAGTTTTCCCCGCGCGAGCACCATGTGGAGCGGGCGGCGCTGCATGCGGAGCTCGGCGGCGAGGTCGAGCTGAGCGAGGAGCGCTTCGTTGCCCGCGCCGGCGGTGCAGATAAGGGCGCGGGGCGAGATGCTGAGCGCGCCGGTCTCGGTGGTCAGCTGCGCGATGACGCTGCGCTCCGGCCGCGGCATCGACGCGGCGGAGCTGCTGCGCTCATCGTCCCAGCGCAGCTGCACGGCCTGCGCGCGCAGCAGGCGGTCCCGCACCGGTGCCGCCAGCGTCGTGAGCAGCGCCGGCAGATCCATCACCGGCTCGTCGAGCTGGTAGACGTTCACTCCCCCCGGCGCGCCCGCGAACGCGTCGGGGTATGCGGCCCTGTCGAGTTTCTGCGGCAGGCTGGTCAGGGCTTTGGATGCTGCGAGCCCGGCCAGGCGTGAGCCGACCCCGGGCGTGGTGAACATGCAGGTGTGGCGGGAGAGCACGTTCGTGTCGCGCAGGTCGATCGGGCCGGTGCCCGACAGGCAGTCTCGCCAGACGGCGGCCGCCTCGCCCGCGGCCTTGCTGGCGCGGGAGGCGTCTCCGGTCAGGGCGTACTTGGTCCCGGCGTGGAGGATGCCCTGGCTGGCGATGGTCTGGCCGTGGCCGAGGGCGTCGGTCTCGACGAGCAGGGCGTCGTAGCCCGCGTCGGTGAGGGTGCGCAGGGCCCAGAGACCGGCGATTCCGCCGCCGAGGATGAGGCAGTCGAGAGGGATCGGCACGGGCGGACTGTAGGGATGCGGTGCGCGGGCGGTGGTCGGTCGGCGCAAGAACGCGGCCCCGGCACAGGCCGGGGCCGCGTGAGCATCGGGGGACCGCCGGATCAGCAGCCGCTGGTCCAGAGGTTCAGGAAGCAGATGACGTCCTGGGTGTTGTTGGTGCCGTCGTTGTTGCAGTCGGCCTCGGGGTCGTAGTTGCCCGAGCCGGTCGCCTCGGTCCACATGTTGAGGAAGCACAGGAAGTCGCGGGTGTCGACGAAGGAGTCGTCGTTGCAGTCGGCGTAGCAGTCGTCGCTGCCCTCTTCGAAGATCACCTCAGAGAACTGCACCGCGTCGCCGGGGTAGCCGCCGGAGACCTTGATGGAGGGGATCAGCAGTTTGTAGGAGGTGTAGGCGGTCGAGTTGCTGACCGAGACGGGATCCCCGGCGGTGTTCCGGTCTTCGGGGAGATCGATGGAGCCGGAGTCGACGAGTGTCCAGTTCTCGGCGTCGCCGGTGCTGTTGTCTTCGCTGACGATCGCGTCGTTGGTGCCGTAGAGCTCCCACGACGTCGGGTCACGCTCGGAGAAGTCGTTGGCGGTCACGATGGTGAACTGGCCGACGACCACGGCGGTGTCGTCCGCGCGGGTGACGATGAAGCCGGAGTTCTCGCGTCCGAAGTTGAGGTACTTGTTGAAGTTGTCGCCGTCGGTGGCGTTGGTGGGGCCCTCGGCGCCGGGGTAGCGGCTCAGCGAGCCGAAGGTGCCGACCGCGATGACCGCGTCGATATCGTCGAGGATCTGATCGCCCCCGCCGCCGGTGCCGGTGAACAGCGAGAGGTCGCCGACCTGCATCGAGTTGGCGGAGAGGTCTCTCACGGTCGGGAAGACGATCTTGTACGAGGTGTACGAGGTGTCGTTGGCGAAGTCGTAGAACGGGCCCCAGAGGTAGCGGTCCTCGGGGAGGTCGGCGTCGCCGGAGGCGATGAGCGTCCAGTTCTCCTCGTCACCGCCGCTGTTGTCGGCGCTGGTGATCGGGTCGTTGGTGCCGTAGATCTCCCACGTGCCCGGGTCGCGCTCGGGCGCGTCGTTGGCGGTGGTCATGTTGAAGCTGCGGATGATCGAGGGGCCGTAGGCGGGGGTGACGATCACCCCGGTGCCCTCCTGCCCGAAGTTCAGGTACTTCGTGAAGGAGTCCTGATCGAGCGCGTAAATCGGGCCCTCCGCGTCCGGATAACCGCTGTCGACGCCGGTGTCCGGGTCGACGGCCAGCACCGGATCACCGGGGCCAAAGAGCTGCGCCGACGCCGTGGCCGACGCGGCGGCAAGAAGGGAGACTGCAAGCCACGAAATTCCTTTTTTCACACAACACCTCCGATGGTTGATCTTCTCTGTCCAACGCCAACCTGCGCGCCGCGTCGGCGCGACTTGGGCATCGGACAACGTACAGGGCATCGGGTGTAAGAGCAACCGAATAGTGCACTCTGCCGCGCGGAGAAAGCTCTGTCCTGCATATACCGGCCGATTTGTTCCTAACAAGGATCGACTGCGCTATGCAACGCTGCGGGAAAGCACCGGATGTCTGCGCTGCGCGCTCGTGACCGACACGATGCGCGGTGCGCCGAACACGCATCGGTCGCGGCCGGTGCTTTCCGTGGTGGCGCGTCTCAGCAGCCGGCGACCCACTCGTTGAGGAACGCGATGAAGTCCTGGGTGTTGACGGTGCCGTCGTCGTTCCAGTCGGCGCGGGCTTCACGCGCGACCCACGCGTTGAGGAACGCGATGAAGTCCTGCGTGTTGACAACGCCGTCGCCGTTGAAATCGGGCGGGCAGGGTGCGGCGGTGAACACGATGCCGTCGGCGTCGGCACCTCCAAGGGCCGCGATCTCGGCGGGGGTGAGCATGTCGTCTGCGAAGTAAAGATTGGCAAGATAGGCGGTTTCCGAGCGGCCCCCGGGGCCGAGGTCGGCGTCGCCGAGGTCGCAGAAGAGCCCGAGCGTCGAGGCCAGCGGCGAGGGGCCGAGCGAGTCCGGGAAGTTGCCCGAGCTGAACGCCCACGGCGAGGGGAACCCGCCCCAGGCCAGCCAGTCGGCGTTGTCGACCGGCTCGCCGTCGCCGAAGGTCGGTGCGGTCGGGTCGACCGAGTTGTAGTGCCAGTCGGAGTTGGTCGTGCCGACGAGCTGGCCGTCGACGTAGATCGCGGTCTGGTTGGTCTGCATGAAGTTGCTGACCAGGGCCAGACGCATCCAGCGGTCGGGGGCGATGGCGCTGGTCTCGAGGTAGTCGCCCGGCTCGGCGATGTAGCCGATCGCGCCGTTGCCATTGCCGGGGTTGCGGATGAGACAGTCGGCGCGGCCGTCGTTGTTGTGCGAGCCGTGGACGAGTGCGAGCGGCCACTCGGTGTTCCAGCTCGCAGACGGGATGTACAGGTCGTAGATAAGTGTCCACTGACCGAGGAAGCCGCCGGGGAAGGCGGGCTTGCTCGCCGGGAAGAGCGCGAGCCCGATGCCGCGGTAGAGATCGGGATCGGGATCGGCGAGGTTGCGCGCCGGGCTCGTCACATAGACGTCTGCAACTTCGCCGCCGGGCCCGGGGATGCCGAGCGAGGCGGTGGTGGTGAAGGAGGACTGCGCCTCGGTCACGCCGGTGGGGGCGTCGGGGTTGGGCGTGTCTTCGGCACCGATGCCTCCGAGGATGGTGCCGAAGGCGGGGTTGTCGAGGTAGTCGAGCCTCGCGGGTCCGGAACTTGGCACGCTGGCCAGGCCGCTGTCGAAGTGCCACTCGGTCTGCTGGCGGGGAGAGGGCTCCCACGTCTCGATCAGGCACGTGCCGTTCTCGACGCGGATCTCACCGAACAGGATGCCCAGGCCGATGTCGATGTCGCGGATCTCGAAGAGGCCGACGCCCTGGTCAGAGATGGAGGTCTCGAGGGTGATGGCCAGCTCGATGCCGATGATCTCGTCGGCGAAGGTCTGCAGCCAGACGGTGTTCTTGGCGTCGGGCAGGCCGCCGGAGGGGTTGCGCATGTAGCCGGTGAGCATGCGCGACTGCCCGGCCTGGAGGATGTCCATCATCTCGCCGAGGCTCGAGCCGTCGGGGATGATGCCGCCGATCAGGCCCGAGGAGCGCACGGTGCCGTCGAGCGTGTAGCGGTAGCCGCTGGCGGGCAGGATGGTCTGTGGTGTGCCGGGGGGGAGGGGGTTGTCGGCGCTGTTGCGCGACTGGTCGGGGAAGCACTCGCCGAAGAGCTCGCACCGCAGCCGCATGCCGTCGAGGCTGAAGAGCACATCGTCGTCGGCCTGCGCGAGCGCCGCGTGTGGCGCTGTGGCCGCGAGACCGACCGCGGCGAGTACCGCGCGGGCCAGGGTTGATGTGCGGCGTGTGATCGGCATGGGTCGTCTCCTTCGGTGCGGTGTCGCGGCGTGCCGCTGACAGCGGGCCGAGGACGCATCGTATCGGATCGGGATGCCGCCCCCAAGGACCTTGCCACCGATCCGCGTGCGGGGAGGGCGGCCCCTTGGAGCCGGCGGCCGGGATGTGGTAGGCTGGCCCGATGCTCGCCAGACGCCGCCGCGCGTTCACACTTATCGAACTGCTGGTGGTCATCGCGATCATCGCGCTGTTGATCGGCATCCTGCTGCCGGCGCTGGGCAAGGCCCGGGCGGCCGGCCGGCGGAGCGCCTGCCTCTCGAACACGCGGCAGCTCGGCCAGGCCTGCCAGAGCTACAGCAACGAGACCAAACGCGAGGTCTTCCTGCCGGCGATCTTCACCTTCGAGGACAACGTCGGCTGGCTCTTCCCCGACTACATCAGCAGCTACGAGGTCGCGTTGTGCCCGGCGACCAGCAACGTCATCCGCGAGAACGAGATGCTCAGCGATCACCCCGTGCTCGGCGACGTGCCGCTGCTCTACGGGCGAGACTTCCTGATCGACACGTTCGTCGCGGCCAAGGACCGCGACGACGACGGCGGCGGGCACAGCTACGAGACCTTCGCGTGGTTCAGCGACGGCAAGTACCCCGACGGCACCGTGATCTACGGGCGCGAGCGCGGGACCATCGGCGGGCAGCTCGGGTGGAACTACGACCCGGGCGGCGGGATCGAGATTCTCAACGATTATCCCGACGGCGTGCTCAAGACGCAGATCAGCGTGCGCTATCCCGACCGCACGATCATCATCATCGACAACGACAACGACGACGTGCAGCCGCCGGGCGACAGCCTGGGCTTCGGCCGGACCGACGGCGTGAACAACTATCCCGACGCGTGGAACAACCACGGCAAGGACGGTGTCAACGCCGCGATGTGCGACGGCAGCGCGCGGTGGGTGAACTCGTCGGGGGTGGTCGAGGCGTACATGGAGAGCGCCGACGGCTTCTCCGGCGACAACCCGGCCTACCTCGACCTGCTCGAGGCCGCGGGGTACGGCAAGCGGAGCTTCACCTACAAGGGCAGGAGCCTGCCGGAGTATTTCGCCCGCTAGTCGTTGCCGGTCGGGCCGGCGTCCGGGGCATCGCGCACCACCCGCAGCACCTCGATCGTGGCGGAGACCTCGCACGCGACGAGCACGTAGTGCTCGCCGCGGCTTTGCACCACGCACAGGCCCTCCGGCCCGACGCCGCCGCCCGGCGCTCGGGAGTAGGCCGCGGTGTTGATGTAGCTCGGCATGCCGAGGGCGTGCGGATCGGTGATGTCGAACACCGCGACGCCGCTGGTGCGTTCGAGCCCGAGGAAGGCGTAGACCCCGCCGTCGATCGTGGCCAGCGCGACCCCCTCGGGCTCGAAGCCCCGGTCGTCCGACCGCGTATCGACCGTCGCGGCGTCGCCGTTGCTGTTGAACCGGTCGGGGAAGAGGAGCGCGGTGAACTGGCGGAGCACGACGCCCGAGTCGCTGACCATCGTGCCCTGCTCGTCGAAGATGCTCATCGAGCGGGTGCCAAACATGGTCGGCACGTCGATGTCGCCGTCGCCGTCGCGGTCGCCATCGATCGAGGAGATCTCCAGGCGGCCGAGCGCCGCGTCGTCCCGCACGCCGCCGGCGAGGTCGGGATAGAGCAGGTCGAGGATCGACGCGACCGCCGGGTCGAGCGTCGCGTCGCGCAGCCGGACGTGGTCGCCGGCGCGGACATCGCCCTCGTTGGCGGTCACGATGTAGCGCACCCCGCCGACCAGGTAGCTGGCGATGGTGTCGGGCATGGGCATGCCGGCGACCTCGTCGTCGATCATCGCCCCGCCGTCGGCGTCCGAGGCGTCGATCGTCTGGATCTGCACGCCGAGGCTCCGCACGGCGGTCCACGTGCGGCTGGCCAGATCGAAGCGGGCCAGGGCGTTGTTCTCCTGCAGGCTGACCCACGCCCCGTCAGTGTCGGGGGCGATGTACTCCGGCTCCACGTCGAGCCACGGAGTATCGCGGTTGGCCGGGCTGATGCGCACGTCGCCGAGTGTGACCCCGGGGGCGAGATTGGCGGCGGTCAGGTCGTAGGTCGCGGCGTCGTCGTCGCCGAGCGCGCGCGCATCGGCGATCGTGCGGACGGCGCTGAGGTCAACAACGGAGATCCCGCCGGCGGGGTCGGCCTGCTCGCCCGGCTCGCCCTCGTTGGCGACGAGCACCGCGCCGCCGTCGGGCGTGAAGGTCACCATGTCGGGATGGAAGCCCACGCGGAGCTGCGCGACCACCGAGCCGGAGGACGTGTCGAGGAAGACCACGACGCCGGGGGTGGTGTCGCTGCGCTCGGGGACGACGGCGACCGCGCCGAGCCCGCGCCCGGCAGGGTCGATCGCGACGCTGGTGACATCGGCGAGCATCGGCACCACACCGTGGAGGTCGATCGAGCCCGCGGGCGTCAGGGTGCCGGCGTCGAAGCGGTAGAGATCGAGCCCGGAGGCGTGCGTGACGTAGAGGGTGCCGGAGGCCGGGTCGAAGGCGAGGATCTCTGCGCCGCCGGAGGTCGCGGGGGTGGTGCTGACGTGCTCGAGGCTCGGCTGGGCGGAGGCCGCGGCGGCGAGCCCGCCGATCGCGGCGATGAGCGCGCGCACCGCGCGCCGGGAGAGCAGAGTCGGCCGTCGAGAGGGTCGGTGGTGGGTGCTGGGGCTCATGCGCCGAGTGTAGTCCCGGGTCGGTCGCCTACCGTCCCGGCATGACGCCCCCGCCCCGTGTCTGTTGGCTCTTCTCACCGATCCGCAGCGGCTCGTCGATCACGGTCTACGCCGCCGGCGCGGCGCTCGGATGGCCCGTCGCCGACGAGGTGTTCGGCCCGTGGGACCGCACCGGCCCGCCGTACCACTATCCGCGGTCGCACGTCACGCTGCTCGAGGCGTTCAAGGCCTCGGGCGAGAGGCTCACGCCGCGGGTTGTCGGCCTGGCCGACACCGTGTTTGCCGAGATCGCCTCGGGGCACGAGCCCCCGGCGTCGGGCGTGATCAGCAAGCACCCGCACGCCTCGATCGGCCCGGAGGATGTGGCGGCGCACTGGGCGGCGCATCGGGCGGCGGGCGGTCCGGAGCACCGCTCGGTCGTGCTGCTTCGTAACCCAATCTTCGCGCTCAACAGCCTGTTTGTGCGCGGCTGGGACGAGGCGACCGGCGGCGGCGACATGCTCGGCTACTTCTCGGCGATCGGCACGCGGTGGCTGGCCGATCCCAACCGGCTGGTCTACGAGGACTTCCGTCGCGATCCCGCGGCCTACTTCGGGCGGTTGTTTGCCGCCTGGGGAGAGGAGCCGACCCCCGCGCGGATCGAGGCCGCGATCGCTTACGCCGCGGGGCACTATCACCACTCGTCCAAGTCCACCGGCGGTGCCCAGCCCGGCGACGCGCCGGACGCGGTCCGGAGCGAGCGGGCGTGGGCGGTGCCCGAGCGGATCGTCGCGGCGTACCTGGCCGACCCGCTCATGCGGGAGGTCTTCGCCGAGGCGGGCTGGCCGCGGGAGCGGGCCGGCTATCCCACCGCCTGACAGGCCCGAGGGGGCGGATTCTGGTCCCGGGCGGACGGAACCGGGCGGCCGTCCCTGGCGGAGAGCAGGTCGAAGCACGCCCTCGGACGCGCTACCGTCTGAGGCGCGGTCGGACCCCCTCCGGCCGGAGATTGCCGCACACGCCACACGGGGCGCGGCCCAAACGACAACCAGACTTCCATAACCCGCGCTCCACAGCGCACGCGATTCACGCGACAGAGAAAGGCACCAGCACCATGGCCGACCAGGAATCCCGTCAGATCCAGCTCCGCATCGACGAGTCGAAGATGACCAGCACCTACGCCAACACGATCCGCACGTCGTCGACGCACGACGAGGTCGTGCTCGACTTCGGCATGAACCTGCCGGTGCAGGGCCAGAACAACGAGCCCGCGCTGCTGTTCTCGGTCGGCTCGCGCGTCATCATGAACTGGCCAGCCGCCAAGCGCCTGGCCATCAGTCTCGGGCAGGTCATCCGCCAGTACGAGGAGCGCAACGGCGAGATCAAGATCCAGCAGGCGCCGGCCCCGGGCGACGCCCAGGCCCCCAAGCTCGCCGACTGATCACGCGGAGAGATCCACGCACACAACAACGCCCCGGACCGAGTGTCCGGGGCGTTGTCGCTTTTGGTCAGAGATCGATTCGGGCCGGCCTCAGTCGCGTGTCCGCGGCTCGAGCGTGAAACTCGTCTCCAGGTCCGTGGCCTTCTCCGCCTCGTACCGCAGCTGCACCGTGCAGCCGCGGGGGGCCTCGATCAGGAACCGGTGCAGCACGCTGCCCTTGCTCGGCACGCCCCGGCTCAGCTGCACGCGACCGGGCTCGAACCTCGTCTCGTTGAGTTGCTGGTCGGAACGTTCGCGGATCGACCCCGACATCGCCACGCGTCCCTGCGAGGGCTCGCAGACCAGCAGGTCGTTGCGCCCGATCTTGTTGTTGGCTTGGATACCCGAGCGGGTCGGCATGAGCTTGGTGTTCTTGACCTCGACGGTCACCATCCACAGGTCGCCGTCGCCCACCTGCTCGGCCTCGATCGGTCCCCATTCGAGCACCGGCATCTGGTCGGCGTGGAACATGGTGAACGCGAAGTTGCGGTGGCATTCTTCTTCGAGCGCGAAGGTGGGGGTGTTGCGGCTGGCCCACTTATTAAGCCCGCCGATCAGCACCGTGCCGTGCTCGGGGTGCTCGAACTCGGTGTAGTCCTTGAAGTCCTGCCCGAACTGGAGCCGGTCGCGGAACAGCCACATCTGTTCTTCGCTGGGGCGCGAGATGTCGCGCTGGAAGTACTTGGAGGCGGCCCACATCTCGTTGGTGAAGCTGAACACGCCGAGCCCCTCGGCCAGCCAGTTCACGAACCCGCCGTGGACGGTGTAGAGGTCCTTGTAGATCACCCAGTAGTTGTAATACGGGAGGATGTCCTCGGCGACGGTGCCGATCTCGTCGTAGACGCGGATGTCCTCGCGCGGGTAGAGGCTCTCGGTGTAGTTAGCGCCGGGGCCGCGGAGGATCATGCCGCCGGAGTTGTGGTAGCTCTGCCCGGCCGCGATGTTGGGACGGGCGAGGATGAACTCGGCGATCGCCCGTGTCTCGGGGTTGGAGAGCGGGAACTCGCCCGCGCCGTTCTGGACGTAGTTGGGCTTCCAGTCGCTGGGCCAGTTGCGGTTCATGTCGTCGCCGCCGGCGCCGTCCTCGTTGATCCGGCCGTCGCCGTCGTTGTCGATGCCCTCCGACCCGAGCCTCGTCCACTCGCCGACCTCGTCCTGCCCGACGCGGTAGAAGACGCGCGGGTCCTTCTCGTCGCGCTTCCAGCGGCCGTCGGGGTCGCGCTTCCACATCGTGGTGATCGACCCGTCGCCGTCCAGATCGTCCGGCGGGTCCTCGTCGAAGAACCCGTCACGGTCGTTGTCGACCGGGCGCTGGTTGGAGCGCGACGAGTTCGGCGTGTTGGCTTCCTGGAACCAGTACTCACGACCGTCGGGGTTCTGGCTGACCATGAAGTAGAACGAGTAGGTGTCGAGCAGCTCGGTCAGGTCCTCGTTGTGGCCGTACGCCTTGGTGAGATACCAGAGCGAATAGAGCACGACCTCGGCCGCCTGGATCTCGTTGCCGTGGACGTTGCCGTCGATCCACATCGCGGGCTTCGATTCGGCCGGGCCGGTCTTGGGCGCGTTGACCGTCGCGACGTAGAGCGGCTTGCCGAGCCCGCTGAAGCCGATCTGCTCCAGCGTGACGAGCTCGGGATAGGCGTCGGCGATCGCGTGCATGTGATCGACAAGCTCGGTGTAGGTGTAATACCGGTTGAACGCGATATCGACCTTGGCGGGGATGAATTCCTGCGCAACCGCCGGCGCCGAGACCGACGCCGCGGCGAGTGCGGCACAGAGCGCTGCTTTGAGAGTTCGTGTGAACATCGGTGTGATTCCTCAGGTGTCCGAGATCGGCCCGGCGCGGAGCATTCGGGTGGGGTCCGGTTCGACGGGGCCAACCCGACAGGGCCGGACGGGGTTCAGTTCGACGGGGTCAGTTCAATCGACAGCGTGCGGTCGCCGAAGACGCTCGAGCGGATCTCGACCGGGACGCTCGAGCCGTCGGGGGCCCGCACGACCCACTCGATCTCCTCGTAGCCGCCGTGCCCGGGGATCGACTCCCAGCTGTTCAGGCGGCGGCCGGTCACGATGTCCGCCACATCCACGCCCAGATCGACCACGATCGGCGGGATGCGACGCGCCTTGGCCCCGATCGCGGCACGGGTCGGCAGCGTCCCGGGGTTGGTCCCCCGGAGCCTGATCCGCCACACGCCCGGTGCGACCTGCTCGACCCCCGTCACGCCAACCTCCAGCGAGGGCAGCATGCCGACGAGGCCCGCGACGAACGAGGCCTGCTCGTCGACCACGCGCACCCACTCGCTCTCCAGCGGCTCGTGTTTGATGCCCGGCACCAGGCCGCCGATCTCGACCTCGCCGAGCTGCGGGTGGTTGAAGGGCGTCCACTCCACAAACCCGCGCCCGTCGAGGTGTTAATCGGTGGAGTCGGCCACGCGCTCGCTTCAGAAGCAGTTCGCACAGATGATGCGCGGGCGGCTGGATGTGGCGTTCTCGGCGATGCAGGACATCATGCGCCGCATGCCGCCGCGCCCGTACATGACGTTCCTGCGAATGCAGATGCGCGGGGAGATCACCTCGTTTTTCCACTCGCATACGGGCCCC
>JBICHP010000040.1:0-42334 GCA_043100935.1 Phycisphaerales bacterium JB054 | reverse complement strand
GCGTTCATCCTCGACGAGGTCGACTGCGGCGGGTGCGTCGCCGACTTCAACGGCGACGGCGATGTCAACACCCAGGACGTCCTCGTCTTCCTGAACGCCTGGAACGCCGGCGACGGCTCGGCCGACATCAACGGCGACGGCGACGTCAACACCCAGGACGTGCTCGTCTTCCTCAATCTCTGGAACGCCGGCTGCTGACCACCGCCTACCGCAGCAGCAACAACCCGGCCGTCCCGGCCCCGAGGCCGAGACACCCGACAGCCAGCGATCGCAGCGGCCGCCCCGCCGGCCCCGCGATCGCTGGTTGTCTGCGCGCCCCCCATCCGCTCCGCCGCCCAACCCGGAACACCAAGATTCATCACCCGACGACACACACCGCGCTTGCGGGCGACCCCCCGGCTTGATAGCCTCGCCAACCCACCCGAGAGCCGCCCCGCCTGAGGATGCGGGGCAGACCCGGGATCGAACGAAGGAAGAGGACGATGCGCACAACGCGGTTGACGACTGCGGCCATGCTCCTGGCCGCAGCCATGGGGTGGGGGCCGCTCACCAACGACTCCAGAGCCCAAGACACGCTCACCGCGCCGCTGATCACCGAGCCGATGCCGATCGACGTCGATTCGGGTCTGGTGCGCAACGACGGCGATGCCGAGGCGGTGATCTTCAGCCACACGGTCTTCATCCCCGGTGCCGCGGCGCTGCGGCTCGAGTTCGACGAGGCCCTGCTCTCCGGCTTTGTCAGCGACGGCAGCGGCAGCTACCTGCGCATCCGCTCGCTCTTCGACGGCGCCGAGCAACGCCTCGACGCCCGCCACGTCGAGCAGTGGCAGCACACCTCGGCCTACTTCAACGGCGACGAGGTCACGATCGAGATCGTCGCCCAGCCCGGGACCGGGGCCAACCGGCTGGCGATGAGCGTCGTGCAGGCCGAGTTCGAGCCCTTCGTCGACCGGTCGATCTGCGGCCCGACCGACGACCGCGAGCTCTCGAGCGACAACAGGTCAGCCCGGCTGCTGCCGATCGGCTGCACCGGCTGGCTCATGGACGACTGCAACAACTGCTTCCTGACCGCCGGCCACTGCTCGACGTCCAACAGCAGCATCACCGTCGTCGAGTTCAATGTTCCGCTCTCCGGCAGCGACGGAGTCCTCAACCACCCCGCGCCGGAGGACCAGTACGCCTTCGACGTGGCCAGCCGCCAGAGCAACAACGGCGGCGGGGTGGGCAACGACTACGCCTACTTCGGCGTGTTCCCCAACGCCAACACCGGCCTCACCCCCGCCGAGGCCTACGGCGACGTCTACCACCTCTCCGCGCCGCCGCCGGTCCAGGGCCAGGACATCCGCATCACCGGCTACGGCACCACCGGCGACGGTGTCCCGGCCGAGTGGTACCAGGTCCAGAAGACCCACACCGGCCCGTACTACTCCTTCGGCGGCACGACGCTTTCCTATCAGACCGACACCACCGGCGGCAACTCCGGCTCGGCGATCGTCGACGAGGACACCGGCGAGGCCATCGGCATCCATACGCACGCCGGCTGCGGATCCGAGAGCGGCAACAACGGCACCGGCACCAACCACCCCGGGCTCCAGACCTACCTCGCCAACCCCCTCGGCGTCTGCGCGTGCCCGCAGGTCGACTTCTTCTTCCCCGAGGGCCTCCCCGAAACGGTCAACCCCGCCGGCGGCACGCAGATCCTCGTCGAGGTCCTGCCCAACGGCGAAGTCGATCCCCAGCCCGGCACCGGCGTCTTCTATCTCGACGACGGCTCCGGCGTCATCGCGATCCCCATGGAGCAGCTCCGCGACAACGTCTACGCCGCGATCTTCCCGCCCATCGACTGCGGCACCGTCACGCGCTTCTACTTCAGCGCCCAGACCCAGGCCGGCGAGACCGTCTTCGAGCCCCGCGCCGCGCCGATCGAGACCTTCCGCACCGAGGTCGCCCTCGAAGTGATCGAGGTGTTCAGCGACAACTTCGAGACCGACACCGGCTGGACGGTCGAAGACTCCGAGGTGCAGTCCGGCTCGTGGGACCGCGGCATCCCCGCCAACGGCGGGTCACGCGGCAACCCGGACACCGACTTCGACGGCTCCGGCCGGTGCTGGCTCACAGGGACCGCCGCCGACGAAGACCTCGACGGCGGACCGACCCGGCTCATCAGCCCGAGCTTCGATATCTCCGGCACGCCCGACGCGATCATCAGCTACGCACGCTGGTTCACCAACAACGACGGCACCGACCGCCTCACCGTCGAGATCTCCAACGACAACGGCGCGGCCTGGACGCTCGTCGAGACCGTCGCCGACTCCGTCGGGTGGACCGAGGTCAGCTTCTCACCCGCCGCCTACGTCGCCCCGACCTCCACCGTCCAGGTGCGCTTCAACGCGACCGATAACCCCAACAACTCGATCACCGAAGCCGCGGTCGACGCCTTCCGCGTCTTCGCGTACGTGTGTCCCGCCGACTGCCCCGCCGACTTCAACGGCGACGGCAAGGTCGACACGCAGGACGTCCTCGCGTTCGCCAACGCGTGGTCAAAGCGCGACCACTCCGCCGACTTCAACCATGACGGCGTGGTGAACACCCGCGACATGATCGCCTACCTTAACGCGTGGGTTCCCGGTTGTTAAAGTAGGCAGAATCAATAACCATGAATTCCCCTTGCATTACCGCGGGGGCCGTCATTAGGATGGCCCCCGCTTCGGTTTTTTCCGCATGGGTAGAAGGCGCATCCCTCGAATTCGCGCCTGTACCTGGCTGAAACACAACCGACCGCAAGGAGAGACGTCATGATCCGTGCTGCCATCTGTCACTCGCTCCCGGTGCTCCTGCTCGCAAGCGCCGGCCTCGCCCAGACCCAGTGGAACAACGCCGCCGGCGGCGCGTGGAATCTCGCAGCCAACTGGGACCCCTCCGACGTCCCCGACATGCCCGACGAGTCCGCCTCGATCGACCTCGCCGGCACCTACACGGTCGTGATCGGCTCGATCGATCCGGCCATCCTCGCGCTGTCCATCACCAACCCGAACGCCACGCTCGGCATCAACGGCGCCGAGACGCTCACCATCGGCGCCGGCCTGTTCAACGACGGCCTGATCGTCGTCGATTACAACAACTCCTCCGCCTCCTCGATCGTGGACTTCCTCAACGACCTGACGATCGACGGCACCGGCGTCATCAGCCTCAACCAGACCGCCGAACGCGCGCAGCTCGTCTCGAGCGCCGGCGCGGTGGTCACCAACGGCCCGTCCCACACGATCGACGGCCGCGGCCGCATCCGCGTCGCGATGGTCAACGACGGCCTCATCCACGCCAACCGCATCAACACCGCCATCGAGCTGCTGGACGCCGACAAGACCAACAACAGCCTCATCCTCGCCAGCGACGGCGGATTCCTCGATCTCGTCTCGGTCGTCGTTGATCAGACCGGCCCGGGAGTCATCCGCGCAGACAACGGCAGAGTCCGCGTGGCCTCCGGCGACGCCTCGTCGATCAACAACGGGACCATCGAGGGTGTCAACGGTGGCGTCGTCGAGGTCCTCGGCGGGGCCGAACTCCTCGTCCGCGACGCCACGCTGAACGGCAGCATCGACATCCTCGGCGCCGGGACAATGCGGTCCCGCGGGTCGGTGCTGACCAACAACAGCCTGCTGCGCGTCGATTCCAACAACTCGTCCTCCGCCGCCGTGCTCGACTTCGCGGACCCGGTCACGCTCGATGGCTCGGGCGTCATCGATATGATCCAGATCGGTGACCGCTCGCAGATCACCACCAGCACCGGCTCCACGTTCACCCACGGTGCCAACCACACCATCGAGGGTCGCGGCCGCATCTACGCGTCGATGATCAACAACGGCACCATCCGCGCCAACCACCTCAACACCTCCCTCGAACTCCTGGATGCCGCGAAGACCAACAACAGCCTGATGGTCGCCTCCGACGGCGGCTTCCTCGACCTGGTCTCCGTCGAGGTCAACCAGGGGGCCGCCGGCCTCGTCCGCGCGGACGGGTCCAGGGTCCGCGTCCCCGCCAACAGCGTCTCGACCATCAGCAACGGCACGGTCGACTCGCTCAACGGCGGCGCTGTCGTTGTCACCTCCAGCGGCGTTCTCACACTCCACGACATCACGCTCGACGGCAACCTCGACATCGAGGGCAACGGCACCGTGCGCGTGACCGGGTCGGGCCTCGACAGCGACGCGCTCATCCGCGTTGACGCCAACAACTCCTCGGCCAACGCCGTCCTCGACTTCGCCGACCCGATCGTCCTCAACGGCAACGGCTCGATCGAGATGATCCAGATCGGCGACCGATCGCAGATCACCACGAGCACGGGCGCCACGTTCATCCACGGCACCGGCCACACCATCCGCGGCCGCGGCCGCATCTACGCCTCCATGGTCAACAACGGCACCGTCACCGCCAACACGTCCAACACCAGCCTCGAGATCCTCGGCGCCGACAAAACAAACAACAGCCTCATGGAGGCCCGTGACAACGGCCGCCTCGAACTCGTCGACGGCACCGTCATCCAGGGCCCGTCCGGCGTCATCCGCGCCGACGGCGGCACCGTGCTCATCGCCGCAAACAACACGCCCACCGTCGTCAACGGCTCAATCGAAGCCGTCAACGGGGGCATCGTCGAGGTCACCTCCAGCGGCGTCCTCACACTCGAGAACGTGCAGATCCAGGACACCCTCAACGTGGAGGGCAGCGGCCTGCTCGTGGTCCAGGGCACGGGCACGGACAACAACGGCCTCACGACGATCAACAGCAACAACTCCAGTGCCGCGGCATCGCTCGTCTTCCTCGACAGCGGCACCATCGGCGGGACCGGCGAGATCGCCCTCCCGTCCGTGGGTGCGCGTTCCGCCATCACCTCCGACGACGGCGTCGTCGGGACGATCGGCGCCGGCCAGCGCGTCACCGGCCGCGGCGCATTCGACGGCGAGCTGCGCATGGAGGGCTCCATCGCGCCGGGCACCGGCGGGATCGGTGAACTGCAGCTCCTCGGCGACCTGGCCATGCAGCCCGCCGGCGTGCTCGAGATCGAGTTCAACTCACTCATCCAGTTCGACGAGCTGACCGGGCCGGGCACGTTCAGCGCCGGCGGCACCCTCGCCGCCTCCAACACCAGCGGCGGGGCGTTCGACCCGGTGTTCGGCGACAGCTTCGTGGTGGTCGCCGCCGCCGGCGGCCTCTCCGACCGCTTCGACGCGGTCACCGGCCCCGCCCTCCCCGGCGTCCTCGAGTGGCGGGTGCGATACGAGCCCACGCAGGCCGTGCTCATCGTCAGCTGCGACGGCGACGCCAACCTCGACGGGGTCATCAACACCCTCGACGTCCTCGGATTCCTCAACCTCTGGACCGCCGGAGACCCCAGGGCCGACATCACCGGCGACGGGAACGTCAATACCCTCGATGTGCTCGCATTTCTCAACGCCTGGACCGCCGGCTGCTGAGCTTTGCGGTAGGCTGTAGCCGGCATGATGCGGTACCCAGCCGAACTCGTCGATCCCCTCCGCCGGCCGTACGAAGGCCGACCAGTCTGCGTGACCGGTGGGGCGGGATTCATCGGCGGCCACCTGGTCGACGGCCTCCTCGCCCTCGGCGCACACGTCACCGTCATCGACGACCTCTCCAACTCGACCCTCTCCCACCTCGCAGAGCTGATCGAGACCGAGCCCGAGCGGCTCCGCTTCGTCCACGGCTCCATCCTCGAGGACGAGGCCATCGACGAGGCGGTCCGCGGCGCCTCGGTCGTCTTCCACCTCGCAGCACTCGGCTCCGTGCCGCGCTCCATCGACGACCCCCAACGCACCTGGGCCGTCAACGCCACCGGCACCATGCGCGTCCTCGAGGCCGCCCGACAGGCGGGCACCAAACGTGTCGTCTTCGCCTCCTCGAGCTCGGCCTACGGCGAGACCGAGCGGCTCCCCAAGGTCGAGAGCATGGCCCCCATGACACTCTCGCCCTACGCCGCCTCAAAGGTCGCCGGCGAGCAGCTCATGCGCGCCTGGGCACACAGCTACGCCATGCGCACCGCCAGCCTCCGCTACTTCAACGTCTTCGGCCCGCGCCAGCCCGCCGGCAGCGCCTACGCCGCCGTCGTGCCCAACTTCTCCAGCGCCATCTTCTCCGGCAAACGCCCCGTCATCCACGGCGACGGCGAACAGACCCGCGATTTCACCTACGTCGCCTGCGCCGTGCTCGCCACGCTGCAGGCCGGCGGCGTCGACTCGCCCCTCCGCGGCGACGTCATGAACGTCGGCACCGGAGAACGCGTCAGCGTCCGCGAACTCGCCCGACTCATCGCCGAAGCCCACGAGCGGCCCGACCTCGTCCCCGAACACCAGGCACCACGCCCCGGCGATGTCCGCCACTCGCTCGCCGATATCTCCAGAGCCCGCAAGCTGCTCGGCTACCGCCCCATCGTCAGCCTCGCCGACGGGCTCCGCCAGACCGTCACCTGGTTCCGCCAGCAGCAGGAGCAGTCCAACCGGACCGACCAGTAGCACCCCAAGCTACGCTTCCCAGATGCGCACCCTCGCGGACATCCTCCTCGGCGTTCCCGAACTCCTCCGGCTCGGCCTCAAGACCCGTTTCCGGCTCCGCGGGGCCTACTGGGCCTGGCGGTGGCACACCGCCTTCGGCCGCGGCAAACCCGAATCCACTCGGGAAATGCTCCGGGCGGCGGTCAGATATGGCCGATGGATGGGTCGAATGCGTCGGCTGGGCTGATCGCGCGGCCGCTCTCGGCCGCGAACCGGCCGGGCCCCGCGCCCGAAGACCCCTTGGAGCAACAGACACCATGACCAACCAGCAACCAACAGGCGGATTCGCCAAGGCTTTCGTGCCCGGGCTCGTCCTGGGCCTCATCATCGGCGCGTTTGCTGGCGCGACCCTCCCGGCCCTGCTCGCCGAGAAGAAGCTCCCCGAACACACAGGTGTCCCCTCCACCACCACCCGAACCGATCGTGAACGGGAGGGCCTGCCCCCCGAGACCCTCACCGACCCGGAGCTCGATCCGACTCTCGACACCCCCCCCGCCGAGGGCGACCCCGCCGGAGACGATGAAGCCGAGACCGACGACCAGACCCCGCCGCCCGGCGACGACGACTCCGGCGACGACTCCGGCGAAGACGACGGCGACGGCTGAGCCCGCCACACGTCGCCGGCCCTCCCGCCTCCCCCAGCTTCGCGGGCCTGTTCTCGCCACGCTGTTTCATGGCGTAAAGTGGCCGCGTGCAAACTGAACTGACCTATCTCGACAACGCGTCCACCAGCTGGCCCAAGGCACCATCGGTCGCGCAGGCCATGCTCGAAGCGGTGCAGAACCCGGTCGGCAACCCCGGCCGAGGCCAGCACCGAATCTCACGACACGCCGGCGAGGCCACACAGTGCCTCCGCGAGTCGGTCGCCAAGCTCATCAACGCGCCCAGCCCCGACCGCATCAGCCTCTCCAGCGGCTCCACCGCCTCCCTCAACATGGCCCTGCTCGGCCTCCTCTGGCTCCACCCGCAGCCGGAGGGCAAACGCCCCCGCGTCGTCACCACCGTCCTCGAGCACAACGCCGTCCGCCGGCCCCTCAAGCACCTCGAACGCGACGGCATCTGCGAGGTTGTCGAGGTCGCCTGCTCACCCGAAGGGTTCGTCGATCCCGAAGAGATCGTCGCCGCCGCCGCCGACGAGCGGTGCGTCGCCGTCGCCATGACCATGTGCAGCAACGTCATCGGCACCGCCCAGCCCATCGAAGCGATCGGCCGCGGCCTCCACCAGCGCGCCCCGCACGTGCTCTTCATCGCCGACGGCGCCCAGGCCATGAGCGCCCTGCCCATCGACGTCCAGGCCATGCACATCGACGTGCTCGCCTTCAGCGGCCACAAGGCCATGCTCGGGCCCGGAGGCACCGGAGGCATGTACGTCTCCGAGCGCGCATACGCCAACAACCAGGGCGCGTGGGGGCCCATCCGCCCCACCCAGTTCGGCGGCACCGGCGGCACGCTCGCCGGCAGCATCGAAGACTTCAACCCGCCCGAGATGCCCGGCGTCTTCGAGGTCGGCACCTGCAACGCCGTCGGACGCGTCGGGCTCCAGGCCGCCCTGTGCGACCCCGACGTCCCCTCGCAACCCGAGGCCCTCGCCCACGAACGCCGCCTGATCGGGCAGTTCATCGACCGATTCGCCGGCGACACCCGCGTCACGATCTACGGCCCCAACGCCACCGACCGCCGCCACGGCGTGGTGTCGTTCAACATCGACAGCTACTCGCCGCAGGAAGTCTCCGCCTATCTCGACAGCGAGTGGGGGATCGCCATCCGCGCCGGCCTGCACTGCGCCCCCGCCGCCCACCGCGCGCTGGGCACGCTCGACTCCGGCGGCGCCGTCCGCGCCAGCCCCGGCCCGTTCTCGAAAGAAGACGAGATGGGCAAGCTCATCGAGGCGATCGAGCAACTGCTCAACGCCTAGCCCGCACGCCGGTGTACAGTGGTCGCATGGCCACACCGACCACACCCGAAGAGATCTCCCGCGCCCGCCGCGCCGTCCGCCAGCAGGCCGAGACCGCCGCCATGCTCGGCGTGGACTACGTCCCCTGCTTCCGCACCGGCGAAAACATCGCCGAGGTCGAAGCCCCCGCCGCCGCGCCCACAAACGACCCGGCCCGCGCCGCTGCGCAGAAGCGCATGGACGAGCTGCGCGCGCGCTACGAGCAAGACGCCCCGCACGAACACTTCGCCACGCCGCACGAATTCACCAATCTGGTCTGGGGAGACGGCGATGTCGGCGCCCGGCTGATGTTCATCGGCGAGGCCCCCGGCGCCGACGAGGACCGCACCGGCGTGCCCTTCGTCGGCAGGGCCGGGCAGCTGCTCAACAAGATGATCACCGCGATGGGCCTCCGGCGCGAGGACGTCTACATCGCCAACGTCCTCAAGACCCGCCCGCCCAACAACGCCACACCGACCGTCGAAGAAGCGCAGCTCTGCGCGCCCTACCTGCACGAGCAGATCGCGATCGTCGCGCCCGAGGTCATCGTCACCGTCGGACTGCCCGCGACGAGGCTCATCCTCCAGAGCACCGACTCGATGGGGCGCCTCCGCGGCCGCTGGGCCGAGTACGTCGGCCCCGGCGCCGCCGGCATCCGCGTCCCCGTCATGCCCACCTATCACCCGGCCTATCTGCTCCGCTCCTACACGCCCGAGAATCGCAAAAAGGTCTGGTCCGATCTGCAGCAGGTCATGGCCAGACTCGGCTGAGCCCCGCCCACACAGAGGCCCTCCACACAGCCCCGCAGCCGTCGCGATTTGTGTGGAACATCCCGCAAAAAACGAGACTTGGGCGGGAACCGCCAACACCCGCGTTGCGGATCGCATGCCACGAGGGGAACACGACTCCTCGCCAATCAAGACCCCCACGAGACCCGGTGCTCGGCGTTTTAATGCTGGGCATCGGGTTTTTTTGGCCCGCTCCAACCCGATGCCGCGCACCGGCCCGAGCCGGCCACACCACACGCGCACGCGTCAAGATCGTGTATAGACAGCCCGAGATATGCACACAATCACTCAGCCGCCGGACATGAACTCAAGCGCAGTCTCGGCCGGCAGTTCCGTGATCTCGGTCACGCGATACTCGGGGTAACTCTCACCCCAGACGGTCACAAACGTGAACGTCACGAGATCGCCGACCTCGATGCCCTCCAGCGACACCGCCTCGTCGACCGGGAAGGCCATCGTCATCGACTTCATCCCGCGGACACCGGTCGTCGGGTTCTCGAAGACCACGCCCTCGCGGTTCTTAAAGTCCGGGATCGCCTCGTGGTGGATCTCCAGGTCCGCCAGCGGCTTGTCCGCCGAGGGCACCGAGACGATCTGCCCGCGCACCGTGTAGGTGTGCGCCGCTCCCGCAGCCTCCGACGCCTTCACGGGCTCGTCCGCCTCCGGCTTCCCGCACCCATGGAGCGACGCGAGCGCAACGACAGCCACCGTCGAGAAAAGCATTCGAGGACAGAGGGGCATGTTCAGGCCTTTTCGATCTTGAGATACGAAACCACGGACTTCAGATCGTTCTTGATGTCGTGGGTGAAGGTCATGTTCCACGCCTCACCGTTGGCGACGCGGACGACCTTGGCCGGGTGCTCGCGGGCGTACCACCGGCGACCGCCACGGATGTAGGAAATCATCCGCTGACGACGCATCCGCTGCGCCCGGCGCAGAGCCCGGACCGCCGTCGGATCGCGACGCATAAGCCGGGCGATGGTTTCGGTCTCAGCCTTGGCGCGGGGCACCGAGGTGATGATGCAACGGATCTGTTCGCCGGCCTGGTAGTTGATGTCGGACATCGTCATCGCGCTCCGTGTGACAAGTCCCCGAGCAGAGGCTCGTGGGTTTCGGGCAGAACGATAGGCCGCCCCCGGGGCATCGCCAAGTGGCAGCCCGATTGCTCGGGCTAGACTCCCCCCATGAGCACAGATCAGAACCCCGGCACTCCCCCCCAAGCCACCTTTGACGCCGCCGCAGCCCACATGCAGCAGCCCAAATTGCGTCAGGTCCGGGGGTTCCCCGTGCCCGTCAAGGGCCCCGACGGCCAGCAGGCGACCCTCCTGGGCCTCGCCGACGCCCGGCAGATCTCCGACAAGCCCCCCGTCGTGGTCGCGCCCGCCGTCAGAGACCTCCTGCCCCTGATGAACGGCGAGCACTCGCTCGACCAGATCGTCGAGAAGATCGGCCGGGGCCTCACCCGCGAGCAGGCCGAGCCGCTGATCGCCCAGCTCGACGCCGCGGGCCTGCTCGAGGGCCCGACCTTCGACGCCATGCTCCAGCGCATGCGTGAGGAGTTCGACGGCTCCTCCATCCTGCCCCCCGGCTCGACCGCCGCCATGGCCGACGCCCTCGTCCAGGCCTCGCTCGGCCAGGAAGTCCAAGCCACCGAGGAGCAGAAGGCCGAACTCGGCCCCCAGAAGCTCGCAGAAGCCTTCGATCAGTGGATCGACGAGGCCCTCAAGGACGCCAAGAACCCCTCGTTCGACGCCCTGCCCAAGGCCGTCGTCGCCCCGCACGTGGACTACCCCCGCGGCTGGATGAACTACGCCGGGGTCTGGGGACGCATGCGCGTCGTCGATCGGCCCGACCGTGTCATCATCCTGGGCACCAACCACTTCGGCACCGGCACCGGCGTCGTCGGGTGCGACAAGGGCTTCTCCACCCCGTTCGGCGAGTCGCCGGCCGACGAGGCCGTGGTCGAGGGCCTGCGCCAGAAGCTGGGGGAACCCCTCTACGCCCACCGGTACGACCACGAACGCGAGCACTCCATCGAGCTCCAGGTCGCCTGGATCCAGCACTGCCTCGGCACCGGCCCCGACGGCTCGCACTGCAAGATCTACGGCGCCCTCATCCACGACCCCACCGTCAACAACGGCGAGTCCTACGACGGCAACGGCGTCTCGCTCACCGCCTTCGTCGAAGCCATGCGCGAGCTGATCGCCGAACTCCCCGGCAAAACACTGGTCGTCAGCTCCGCCGATCTGAGTCACGTTGGGCCTATGTTCGGCGACAAGCAGCCGCTGATCTCCGAGGACGAGCAGAGCGAGCAGTTCCGCAACTCGGTCGCCAAGACCGACCAGGACCTGCTCGGCATGGTCGCCCAGAACAAGCCCGACGAGCTCATCGGGGCCATGGCCTGGCAGGGCAACCCCACCCGCTGGTGCTCGGTGGGCAACATGGTCGCCGCCATCCAGATCACCCAGCCCGACGAGATCGCCCTGCTCAACTACGCCGGCGCGATGGACCCGCAGGGCATGGGCCTGGTCACCCACGCGTCGATGGTGATGAGGTAGACCCGGTGTCCGGCGGCAACAGCCTCGGCACCTCCCTGGGACTGGTGCAATACCTCGGCCTGGCCGGATCGCTGGCCCTGGTCGTCGCGGCACTCGCCGTGCTCTGGGCCGCCCGCCACCGAGCGCACGATGAGCGCGCGCTCATGCCCGTCGTCGGCACTGTCGGGAATCCCACCTGTCTGACCCTCGGGATCTGTCTGCTGGTCTGCAGCTACCACGCCGCCGCCTACTCGCTGGCCCCGGTAGTCTCGCTGGTGGCGGTCCCTCTAGATCGCTGGTGGCTGCTCCTGACGGTGTGCGCGGTCGCGGTGGGTGGGTCGTTGCTGGCCGATCGTCTGGAATCCCGAGAGTCCGAGATTCCCTGAGCTTTGCCCAGACCGCCACCACAGCCCCGCAGCCGCGGATCGAGCCGCCGTCTGTCACGGCGGTGTAACGGGGCCCCGCGCGGGGCTTTCGCGAAGGCAACACTGCCGATACGTTCCACGTAGAGCAGGTTGGGCCCGGGCACAGGCATCGGGTCGTGCGGCCGGAGCGGTGTGAGTACCATGCCGCTCGTTTGAGCCGGGCTCTCTATGGATGCATAGGGCCCCGGCGCTCAGAAGCGGCCGCGGAACGACGGAAGAACGATTGATAGTGAGGTGAGCCATGGCGTCATCGAACGCGTGTTGGGGCATCGAGATCGGGGCGGGAGCGGTCAAGGCGATCAAGGTCGTCGCCGACGGCGACGAGCTCAAGGTCGTTGACTTTGCGCTGATCCCGCACGCACGGGTGCTCTCGACCCCGGACATCGACCCGGACGACGCCAAGCGCGTGGCCCTCGGGCGGCTGGTCAGCGAGCACGACCTGAGCAAGGCGATGGTCGCGGTCAGTGTCCCCGGGCACTCGGCGTTCGCACGCTTCGCCAAGCTCCCGCCCGTCGAGCCCAAGAAGGTGCCCGACATCGTCAAGTTCGAGGCGGTCCAGCAGATCCCCTTCCCGCTCGAAGAGGTCGAGTGGGACTACCAGACCTTCGTCAGCCCCGACTCCCCCGACGTCGAGGTCGGCATCTTCGCGATCACCAAGCAGCGCGTCGCGGCCGAGCTGACCGTCCTCAAGGATGTCAACATCACGCCCGACGTGATCACCCTCTCGCCCGTCGCCGTCTACAACGCGATGGCCAACGACCTCTCCATGACCGAGAGCTCGCCCGGCACCATCCTGCTCGACGTCGGCACCACCTCGACCGACCTGGTCATCGCCCACTCCGGCCGCGTGTGGGTGCGGACGTTCCCCATCGGCGGGCACGAGTTCACCAACGCCCTGGTCGAGCAGTTCCGCCTCAGCTACCCCAAGGCCGAGAAGCTCAAGCGCGAGGCCGAGCAGAGCAAGCACGCCCGGCACGTGTTCCAGGCGCTGCGCCCGGTCTTCAGCGATCTCGTGCAGGACGTCCAGCGGTCGATCGGTTACTACCAGTCGATGCACCCCGACGCCAAGCTCGAGCGGCTCATCGGCATGGGCTCGACCTTCGAGCTCCCCGGCCTCCGCAAATACCTCAAGCAGCAGCTCGGCCTCAACGTCTACCGCCTGGAGAACTTCAAGAAGCTGACCGTCGAGGGCCCCCGTGCCGCGGAGTTCACCGCCAAGTCGCTCAACTTCGCCACCGCCTACGGCCTGGCGCTGCAGGGCCTCGGCCAGAGCGCGCTCAACGCCAACCTGATGCCCGTCTCGGTCACCAAGGAAGCGATGTGGGCCGCCAAGGGCAAGTGGTTCGCCGCCGCCGCGGGACTCGCGCTGGTCGCGACCGGCGCGATGTTCATCCGCCCCTTCCTCGACCAGCAGGCGACGACCACGGTCGAGCCCAAGGCCATCCAGGAGGCCTCACGCAAGGCCGACGAGAACACCCGCTTCGCCCGTGACGCCGGCGTCACCGAGGACGTCTCGCAGGGCGCCAAGATCGCCGGGCTCATCGCGCTCTACCAGGACCGCGACACCCACCTGCGGCTGCTCGGCGATGTCAACGAACTGCTGTCCTCCGCAGCCCGGGCCGGCAACGGCAACGGCTTCAAGCTCCACGCCATGCACACCGACTATCTCTACGGCGACGTGCCGATCCCGATCCCCGGGGCGCAGACGCGCCGGGCCCGCGGCGGTCAGTCGGCGGGCGAACTCGGTGGCGGAGGGGCCTTCATCCCCTCGCAGATGGGCTCGCTCAACAACGAACGCGCAATGCGTGAGCAGGGCTTCTCGAGCTCGGGCAGCGGCACGGAAGAGGTAGACGCCACCGGCGAGACCGGCCCGCGCGTCGCGGTCACGCTCGAACTCTCCACCACCCGCAAGGACTACCCGGTCTTCGTTGAGGAGGCCGTGGAGCGCTGGCTCAAGCAGAACGCGGTCCGCGACGGTGTGCCGTACTACCTCATCCTGACCAACGACGACGGCGGGCTCGACTGGGAGAAGACCGACGAGGTCATCCACGAGGCAGCCGCGCCGCTCGACGCCCGGGGCCGACCCACCGGGCAGAACGCCGACCGCGGCCGTCCCGGTCTGATCGGCCGCAGCGCCCCCGGCAACCGACGCGGGCCCGGCCGCGAGGGCGAGTTCGGCGAGTTCGGCGAGAACCCCGAGGGCATCGTGCCCGGGCTGGACAACAGGCGGCTCGGCGCCGGCAGCAGCGGCGGCGGGCAGCCGCTCGCAGCAAACGCCGCGCAGGCGCTGTCGCAACTCGAACAACTCGCGCCGCTGGCGCCGGACGAAGGCGAACAACACGCACCGGGCACGGTCGAGACGTTCCTCCGTGTGACGTTCGTCGCGGTGCTCGGCGAGAAGCCGGCCGAAGGGGAGGGAGACCAGTAATGAAGGGCATTCTCGGTTGGATCAAATCGCACCTGATCATGGTGGTCTCGACGGTCGTCATCGTCGTGTCCATCCCTCTCGGCTGGATGTTCAGCTCCAAGTGGAACGCGGACATCCGCGAGAAGCAGGAGCAACGCGTCAGCCAGGCGTACAACAAGGTCAAGAACGCGAAGGTGACCTACGTCATCCCGTCGCTCCTGCCCGGTGAACAGGCGGTGACCGAGACCCGGGCACCCAACCGGTACGTCACCGAGTTCTACGAGGCCCAGCGCAAGGAACGCGAGGCCCAGGCGGCCGAGGTCGTCACCACCGTGATCGCCTTCAACAAGAACGGCCACAAGCTGCTCGCCCCCGAGCTGCTCCCCGAGCCCAGCAACCGCCAGCAGGAGACCCGGCTCAAGTACGAGTTCCTCGACCGGATGGCCGGCGACCCGGTCACCGGCGCCACCACCATCTACAGAGACCTGCTCCGCTCCATCGGGGCCGGCGAGGCGCCCGACCCGGTCAAGCTGGCCACCACCATCCAGGACCTGCAGACCCGCGAGATGGAACGCATGATCGCCGAGTCCGGCGCCGGCTCGATCTCGCCCGAAGAGCAGGAGCAGCTCCGCAAGCTGCTCGCCGACCGCCGCCTCGCCGAAGCCCAACGCCGCGCCCGCGACGTCTCGGTCTTTATGACCATGGCCGCGTTCGACCCGCAGGCCTTCGGCCCCACCTCGGCGCAGATCCCGCCGATCGACCAGCGGGCCCGCCCCGCCACGGTCGCCCCCTCGCTGGCCGAGGCCTTCAGCTGGAACTTCGACTACTGGGTCGTCAGCGACCTGCTGCGGGCCGTCGACAAGGCCAACACCGACGCCGGCGGCACGCGCGCCAACGTCGAGAACGCGCTGGTCAAGCGCGTCGAGCGGATCGGCGTCGAGGCCCTGCCCGTCGTCAAGGAAACGACCGCCCAGCAGACCGACTCCTTCGGCCAGGTGATCGAGGCCGAGACGTTCGAGGCCTCGAGCGAGAGCACCGACCCGTCGCTCAGCGTCACCGGACGCAAGTCCAACGCCGAGTACGACGTGATCAGGGCGCGGATGACCCTCGTGGTCGACGCCGAGCGCCTGCCCCGCCTGTTCAAGGCGTTCTCCGAAACCAACCTGATCACCGTCCTCGACATGGACGTGCGTGAGGTCGACCTCTGGGCCGATCTCCGCGAGGGCTACTACTACGGCAAGGCACCCGTGGTGCGTGTCGACCTGGAGCTGGAAACCATCTGGCACCGGGACTGGACCGTGCCCATGATGCCCGCGAGCGTCAAAAACGCGCTGGGCGTGGTCGAGAGCGAAACGTCCGACGGCGGCGAGGGCTGACAGATCCCCTGCCGGCGCGGGCCCACCCGCGACCGGTCGAAGAGCCGCGCAGAAGCGCGGGAGTGAACGCAATGAAGAAGAACAAGATCAATCCCCTGGAAGCCCACTTCGAGAAGCTCATTCTCGTGGCGGTCTCGGCGGTCCTCCTGGCCGTGGTGGCGATGCAGTTTCTCACCCAGCCCAACGCGGTAAAGGTCGGCACCAACCCGACCCCGCTCGCGCCGGACCGCGTCTTCGACCCGATCGAACGCGACGCCGAGGCCCTGCTGGCCCAGATGCAAAACAGCAGCCCGACACTGCCCGACGTGCCCGACCAGAACGTCGCCATGCAGTTCGCCGAGGTCTCCAACCTCGCGATCGCAGACTCCATCCGACTCACCGTCATCGGTGAGGGCGTCAGCCTCGACGCCGCCGAGATCGGACCGTCGGGCACCGACGCCGTGACCACCTACGTCATGCCGGCCCTGCCCGTGCCCGCCTCCCTCGCAGCCGCCACGCACCGGGCCACCATCGACCCCTACACCGCCGTCACCAACAAAGACCTCCGCGCCTACCTCCCCAAGGAACAGCCCTTCGACACCGTCGCGGTCAGCGTCGAAGGCACCATCAGCGGCGACACGCTCCTGGCCAGCCTCGAGCAGGACCCCGACGGCGACAGCGGCCCCATGAGCCAGCTCCCCCTCACCTGGTGGCGCGGCAACATGGAACTCCTCGGCGTCGAGGTCCAACGCGAAGAACTCGGCTCCGGCGGCTCATGGACCGGCTCGACCATCATCTCCGGCGTGCCCGGACGCGACACCCTGCTCAGCGAAGCGCGGCGTGACAAGATCACCGCCGCCGAACTGGTGGACGTCGCCCGCTCGGCCCAGAGCTTCATGCGCGATATCGCCCAACCCTCCTTCCCGCAGACCGTCGCCGGGCCCGACTGGGTCCGCCCCAGCGAACTGACCGAGGACGCCGGGCTCACCGACGAACAACGCGAGATCGCACGCCTCAAGCGGCAGCGCGACTCGCTCCTCAAGCGACAGGACGGCATCCGCCTCCAGATCGAGAACCTCACCGGCAGCAGCTCCGGTGGCGGCGAAGAACGCGGCGGTGGCGGCGGCGGCCGCCGGGGCGGTGGCGGCGAGGGCGGCCAGCCCAGCCCGCGGCCCACGGTCGACCGCGATCAGCAGCGGCGAGAGAACTTCCAGAAGCAGATCGACGCCATCGACAGCCAGCTCGCACAGCTGGCCACCAGGCTCGCCGACCTCGGCGCTCCCGTCGACGGCAACCCCAACCAGAGCACCCAGCCCAACGAGCCCGAACCGCCCCTCCCCGGGCTGCTCGAGGCCGAAGACCTGCCCGTCTGGGTCCACGACTTCAGCGCCGAGCCCGGCAAGACCTACCGCTACCGCATGCGCGTGGTCGTCAACAACCCCCTCTTCGCCAAGGAACAGTTCCTCTCCGACGCCCAGAAGCCCAGCGCGGCCTCTCCCACGGCCGAGGGTGAGTGGTCCGGCTGGTCGAGCCCGATCGAGGTCGAACGCGACCGCCACTTCTTCGTGGTCAGCGGCTCGGAGAACGACGCGCTCGGCAACGGCCCCCGGGCCGCGGTCGAGGTCTACCAGTTCTACTACGGCTACTGGCGCAAGGGCTCGACGACCCTCGAGCCCGGCGACTCGATCAGCGCCAAGGCCAAGCTCCCCGACAACCTCCTGCTCTGGGACCTGGCCAAGCTCGAAGAACTCGGCCCCAGAACAGGCATCGGCGGGCAGCCCGCCCCCGGCGCCGGGTGGCGAGAAGGCTTCGAGGGAGGCCCGGAGGGTGGCCCCGGCAACCAGCGGCTGCTCAACCCCGACCGAGGCCGCGACCCGCGCCAGCCCGCCCAGCCCCGCACCACGGCCGGGGCCGACCTGGTGCTCCCCGAGGGTGCCACCAAGGCCCCGGACACGCTGGAGCTGGTCCACGCCGCGATGCTGCTCGACGTGATGCCCATGCCCGGCGGGCAGGACAGCACCCGAGTCGTGCTCCGAGACGCCCAGGGACAGCTCATCGCGAGGCTCACAAATTCTGAGCGGGCGAGCCAATTCTACAAACGGCTGACCAGCAACGCCCGGGAGGGCGAAACCCAGGGCCAGCCCGAACTTGAAGCGAACAACGACCGCCAAACCCCGCCTCCGTTCGATCCACGACGCCGCGAGGGCGAGGGAGACCCCGGGCGCGGGCCTGGCGGCGGTTGACCCGTTGCTGACAAAAGTGCCAAAGTGGTGCCGAAACAGTGGCACGGGCACTTGACGATTGAAGGGATCGCGCTAGTATCCCGCCGCCTCAACACGAGGCCGCCAGCCGGCAACAGTGCCGGCCGGAGGATCCGAGACCGGTCGATCCGGTGGACGATCCGAGCTCTTTGACAACCGGGCAGTGACAGTAGAGTTCTGAGTTGCCATTGTTCCGGCAACCAGAACGGTAGACGAACAAGTTGCGTCTGAGTGTTATATAGGAAGGTTGTCGCTTACGGCAGCCCTCGTCGCGGTGAGCCCATCCGGAAGGCCGGTTGGTGGATCTTCGGCGTCGGGTTGGCGTGATCAAGCGACTAAGGGCACATGGCGGATGTCTTGGCGTCGAGAGGCGATGAAGGACGTGGGAACCTGCGAAAAGTCTGAGGGAGCCGGTAACCAGGCTGTGATCTCAGAATGTCCGAATGGGGAAACCCGGCCCGTATGGGTCATCGTGCACTGAATGCATAGGTGTACGAAGCGAACGTGGGGAACTGAAACATCTAAGTACCCACAGGAAAGGAAAGCAACAGCGACTCCGTGAGTAGCGGCGAGCGAAAGCGGATGCGACAATGGATGAGTGAAGCGCTTGAATGGCGCGCCGGAGAAGGTGAAAGCCCTGTAGCCGGAAGTTGTCGTAAGCCCTCGAGTAGGTTCGGTCTCGTGAAACCCGGACTGAAATTGGGGGGTCCACCCTCCAAGGCTAAGTACTCCTCGACGACCGATAGTGAATCAGTAAGGTGACTGAATGATGACAAGACCCCCGATGAGGGGTGTGAAAGAGAACCTGAAACCATGTGCCTACAAGCTGTCGGAGCTCTTCGGAGTGACGGCGTGCTTTTTGCATAATGAGCCCGCGAGTTAGTCTCTGTGGCGAGCCTAAGGCCTACCGGGCCGGAGGCGGAGCGAAAGCGAGTCTGAATAGGGCGCGTAGTCGCAGGGGCTAGACGCGAAACCCGTGTGATCTACCCATGGCCAGGTTGAAGGAGGGGTAAGACCCTCTGGAGGACCGAACCCGTTAACGTTGAAAAGTTATGGGATGAGCTGTGGGGAGGAGTCAAAGTCTAATCAAACCGGGAGATAGCTCGTTCTCTCCGAAATAACTTTAGGGTTAGCCTCAAGAAGCAACCGTTGGGGGTAGAGCTACTGGATCGGAGGTGGGCCCTACCCGGGTACCCCTTCGAACCAAACTCCGAATACCAACGGCCAAGTCTTGGGAGATAGACGGCGAGTGACAATATCCGTCGTCAAAAGGAGAATAATCCAGACCGCCAGCTAAGGTCCCCAATCTTTGCTTAGTTCATAAGGAAGTCAGATTGCTATGACAGCCAGGATGTTGGCTTAGAAGCAGCCACCATTTAAAGAGTGCGTAATAGCTCACTGGTCGAGGAGTCTGGCGCCGATAATGATCGGGAATAAGCATTGAACCGAAGCTGCGGACTTCGTAAGAAGTGGTAGGAGAGCGTTGCTGTCGGCGGTGAAGCGGTCCGGGAACGGTCCGTGGAGCGGCAGCAAGTGCATATGCGGGCTTGAGTAACGATCAAGAAGGTGAGAATCCTTCTCGCCGAATACCCAAGGTTTCCTGGGCAAGGTAAATCCGCCCAGGGTTAGTCGGGACCTAAGGTGAGGCCGAAAGGCGTAGTCGATGGACAGACGGTTAATATTCCGTCACCCTCGTGGCGATCAAAGCACAGTGCGGATTTCTTAGTCTGACGGGGCGACCAGTTGTGCCCAGGCCCTCGTGGCCGATGTCAGCGGCGGAAGTCCCTAGAAAAGCTGTGTGGGCAAAGCGAGGCCCGTACCAAAACTGACACAGGTGGGTGTGGTGAATAACCTCAGGCGCTCGAGATAACGGTCGTGAAGGAACTAGGCAAATTAACCCCGTACGTTCGCAATAAGGGGGCCCTTCGGGGCGCAGAGAAAAGGCTCTGGGAACTGTTTATCAAAAACACAGCACTGTGCTAACTCGCAAGAGGATGTATACAGTGTGACGCTTGCCCAATGCCGGAATGTCACGGAACCGGGTCAGCTTCGGCGAAGCTCGGAACCCAAGCACCGGTCAATGGCGGCCGTAACTATGACAGTCCTAAGGTAGCGAAGTTCCTTGTCGGGTAAGTTCCGACGCGCATGAATAGCGTAATCACTGGAGCACTGTCTCCACGACCGACTCGGTGAAATAGTAGTGGCGGTGAAGATGCCGCCTCCCCGCAGCAAGACGGAAAGACCCCGTGAACCTTCACTATAGGCTTTCATTGGTCACGAGCATGTTCTGCGTAGGATAGGTGGGAGGCTTTGAAGCCCGGGCTTTGGCTCGGGTGGAGCCGTTGGTGAAATACCACCCTGATCACGTTTGTGTCCTAACCCCGACTCCCGTGAATCCGGGCGGGGGACAGTGAGTGCTGGTTAGTTTGACTGGGGCGGTCTCCTCCCAAAGAGTAACGGAGGAGTACAAAGGTCGGCTCAGCGCGGATGGAAACCGCGTGTTAGAGTGTAAGAGCACAAGCCGGCTTTACTGCGAGTCTGACAGGACGAGCAGTTACGAAAGTAGGTTCTAGTGATCCTGCGATCCCGTGTGGAAGGGTCGTAGCTCAACGGATAAAAGGTACTCCGGGGATAACAGGCTTATCGCACCCGAGCGTCCATAGCGGCGGTGCGGTTTGGCACCTCGATGTCGGCTCATCGCATCCTGGGGCTGAAGGCGGTCCCAAGGGTTGGGCTGTTCGCCCATTAAAGCGGTACGCGAGCTGGGTTCAGACCGGCGCGAGCCAGGTCGGTCCCTATCTGCTGTGGGCGTTCCAAGCTTGAGAGGAGTCAACTCTAGTACGAGAGGACTGAGTTGGACCAACCCCTGGTGATCCTGTTGGACTGCTAAGTCCACCGCAGGGTAGCTACGTTGGGCAGGGATAACCGCTGAAAGCATCTAAGCGGGAAGCCCCCCTCGAGATGAGGCTTGGTAGCGCAAGCGAAAGACCCCTGGAAGACTACCAGGTTGATAGGCCGCGCGTGTAAGGGTCGAGAGGCCCTCAGCGGAGCGGTACTAACGGTCGAACGCTTGATCACGTCAACCGGACGCCGCGGCTCACGCCGCGGTGACACCAGACGCAACTTGTCTCGTGCAACACACCGCACGAGGGAGTTCAAAAGAGAGATACTGTCACTGCCCTTCACCGACAGCTGAGGAAACTCGGCTGTTCGGCTTTCGGTGGCCATAGAGTAGGGGTCACACCTGTTCCCATACCGAACACAGTAGTTAAGCCCTGCTCGCCGATGATACTGCTTTGCGGGAAAGTAGGTTGTCGCCGTACTTCGGGCTCGATTGGGTAACTCCCAGTCGAGCCCGCTTTCATTTTTGGCCTGCCCTCTCGCACGCCCCTACCACCCCCCACCTCATCCAGCGCCCGTCAACCACCCGGCCCGACCACACCGCCCGCTCCGGCACCTCCTCCCCGTTCTATGCTCGTGCACCAATGGACGATGCGTTGCCGATCCCCCAGGACGCCCCCCGCTCCGGCATCACCGGCGCGCCGCTGCGCGACCTCCACCCCGCCTGGATCAAGGCCGAACGCATCGGCTGGTGGATCTTCGACGCCGTCGTGCTCATCCCCACCGCGATCGTCGCCGGCCTCATCGCGTACAGAAGCGGAGAGCCCCTGCTCGGCGCCGTTCTCTTCCTGATCTGGACCCTGCTCGCCGCGATCATGCTCTGGGCGACGCTCGCCTACCCCAACGCCGCCTACCGCCACGCGGGGATCGCCCTCGGCGAGCTCGGCCTCGAGTTCCGCCGCGGCGTCTGGTGGCGCAAGACCACCATCATCCCCCGCTCCCGCGTCCAACACACCGACGTCTCCCAGGGCCCCGTCATGCGCCGGTTCGGCCTGGGCAAACTGGTCATCCACACCGCCGGCACCCGAAACGCCGTCGTCGAGATCCCCGGCCTCGCCCTCGACGAGGCCGAGCGCATCCGCGACCGCCTCCTCGACCGGGCACACCCCCAGCCCACCGAAGCCCGCCCCACCGAAGCCCAACCCACCGACGCCCAACCCACCGACGCCCAACCCGACAACCCCCACTCCGCCGACAATCCGCCCGCCGACACCACCCTCGCACCCACCGAACCCCCGGAGGCCGACGGTGTCTGACACCCGCCGCCTCCATCCCACCTCCCCAGCGTTCAACATCGTCCGCCACGCTCGCTCGCTCCTGGCCCCGGGCATCGCCGTGCTCTTCGTCGGCGGCGACTCGTGGCAGATCTGGCTCATGCTCCTCTTCGTCCCCAGCGCCATCTTCGAGATCGTCCGCTTCTTCACCTTCCGCTACACCCTCGGCGACGACCAGATCGTCACCTCCATGGCGTTCATCGGCCGCACCGAACGCTCCGTCCGCTACCGCCGCATCCAGAACGTCGAGTCCGTGCAGAGCCTCTTCCACCGCCTCTTCGGCGTCACCGAGGTCCGCGTAGAGACCGGCGCCGGCGGCAAGCCCGAGGTCGTCCTCCGCGTCGTCCCCGTCGGAGAGGTCGAACGCATCAGAGAACGCGTCTTCGCCGGCTCCCCCGCCCAAACCCCCGGCCCCGGCGAGCAGGCAGACACCGACTCTCCCGCCACCAATCAGCCACGCGTCGAGCTCCTCCGCCTCCGCGGCCTCGATTTCGTCCGCCTCGGCATGATCACCATGCGCGGCCTCGTGCTCGTCGCCATCGCCATGGGCCTCGCCTGGGAGTTCAAACTCTTCGAGAAGCTCGCCGTCGCCCGAGATTGGGTGCTCCACCAGCTCCGCGCCACCTCAGACATCGGCGTCGGCCTCACCGCCGGCGCCATCGTGCTCCTTCTCGCCAGCGCACTCATCGGCGGCTCGGTGCTCTGGGCGCTGCTCCGCTTCGGCGGCTTCCGCCTCAGCCGCCAGGGCGACGACTTCCGCATCGAGTCCGGCCTGCTCACCCGCGTCGGTGCCACCGTCCCCCGCCGGCGCATCCAGCTCGTCCGCCTCACCGAGTCCTTCCAGCACCGCAGGTTCGAGCGTGCCGCGATCAGCGTCGAGACCGCCGGCGGCGTCGACCCCGAGTCCGGCAACGAGTCATCATTCGGCCGCCAGTGGTTCGCCCCCCTCGTCGAGCTCGACCGGATCCCCGTCATCGCCAAGGAGATCCGCCCCTCGCTCTCGCTCGACGCCGAGCCCTGGCAGCGCCTCTCAGCCCGGGCCAAACGCCGCATGCTCCGCAAGAGCCTTCTCATCATCGCCCCGGTCACCCTCGCCATCGCCGCAGCCCTGTTCTTCGTCGGCGGATGGTGGCTGGCGGGCATCGTCGTCGCCGGAGGCCTCGCAGCCGTGCTCTTCGACCGCCGCGGCGCCTCCATGGTCCGCTTCCAGCGATCGCGGGACTGGATCGGCTGCCGCACCGGCGTCCTCACGCGTCAGACCTCCGTCGCCTTCCTCGACCGTGTCCAGGTCATCGACGTCGTCGAATCGCCCTTCGACCGCCGGGCCCGCATGGCGACGCTCCGCATCGACACCGCCGGGGGCGGCCCCATGGCCCCCCGGGTCGATCTGCCCATGCTCGACGCCGCCCAGGCCACCGAGCACGCCCTGGCCGTCGCCACCGCCGCCGAGCGGGGCGGCTTCGTCTGGTGAGCCCCCGGCCCCGCCACCGGACCCTCAGCCCCGCCGCCGGACCCCCAGCCCCGCCGCCAAACCCACAGCCCCGCCGCCGAACCCAGAGCCCGGCCGCGACGTTACGATCTACACGGGTGACCCCTACGCACGGAGGATCGAAGCCATGTCACAGTCCCAAACCCAGACCGTCGGCCTCTACGACCACGAGGCCGATGCCCTGCTCGGCTCCGAACAGTTCGCCGACCGGGTCTCCCTCCTGCCGGGCGAGCGCGGGGCCATCGAGCCCGGCCGACGCGTCCGCATCATGTGGGGTCAGGACATGCTCCTCGACGCCCTCGACGGCAAGTACCGCACCATCGTCTGCGGCATCAACGAAGAGGACAACACCCACGGCATCATCGCCCAGCTGGTCAACCGCATCACCACCAGCCAGTGGAGCGTCAACAGCGTCACCTCCTACGCCAAGATGTTCCACGAGTCGGTCGCCGTCCACGCCGCCCACGACCGCGAGCCCTACGTCCTCAAATACGACCTCGACAGCGTCCTCATCCTCGCGCTGCTCCGTCCCAAGGGCAAGCCCACCTTCTCACTCGACGACCTCGGCCGCGGCTTCCGCACCATCTCCAAGATGCTCCAGGGCCGCCCCGACCGCAAGCCCGTCGCCGCGGTCTCCTTCCTCGGCGCCCGCTCCAACCGCCTGACCGACGCCGACGGCAACGAGCCCAGCTTCGAGAGCGTCCTCCGCACGATCTACGACGCCGGCTACCGGGGCGATGTCTACCCCTCGCCCGGCATGTGGGGCTTCAGCCACGTCGGCGTCTTCCCGAGCTACCCCTTCCCCGAAGGCCTCGCCCGCATGCGCGAAGGCAGCTCCTAAGCACACAACCCATGAACCTACGGGCGATCATCGATCGGATGGAACGGTTCGCGCACGTGCTGCCGGCGCTCGTCCACCGCGTCGGCCGCGACGAAGCGCTCTACCGGCCCAACGACACAACGTGGTCCATCCTCGAGATCGTCTGCCACCTCGCCGACGAAGAGACAGACGACTTCCGCCCCCGCCTGCGCCGCACCCTCGCCGATCCGCAGGAAGACTGGGACCCGATCGACCCCGAGGCTGCAGCCATCACCCGCCGATACCGCGACGCCGACCTCGCCGAAGCCGCCGCGAGATTCGTCGCCGAACGCCAACGCTCGCTCGCCTGGCTCCGAAGCCTCGACGACGTCGACTGGCACCGCACCTACGCCCACCCCAAAATGGGCAACGTCCCCGCCGGCGACCTCCTCGCCGCCTGGTCCGCCCACGACGCCCTCCACCTCCGCCAGATCGCCAAACGCCAGTTCGAACTCGCCGCCATCGACGCCGCCGGATTCGACACCGCCTACGCCGGAGAGTGGGGGGCCTAAACACCCCGCCCACACGAACCGGGCCGCCCATCGGCAGAACGCGACTGCTCACAGCGGCAGCGAAAACAGCATCAAGAGCACAAGAACACCGACCCACCACAGGCTCAGCAGCGGCACTCTCCGGTACAGCCTCGCCCAGTTCAGCACCGCCACCGAGATGAGCCCGCCCGCAGCCGCAAGCGACACCGCCGTTCGCGCCCGCTCAGCATCACTCCAGAATCCATGGCGGTGCACAAACGACAGAACCGTGTACGAATACAGGGCAGCAAAGAACGCCGGCACCGTGCAGAGCGCCGCGACCGGTGCCGACTGCGCAGCCCGCTCCCTCCTGCGCCGCAGCTCCGCAGCATCCCCCCGCGTGATCCCGCACTCCTGACACCGCTCCGCATCCAACCCGACCGTGTCATAAAGACACCGCGGGCACGGGTGTCTCCATCCCGTGCCCGCGGCAGTGCTTTCAGATGCAGCGTCCATCGTCTGCTGTCGATACGGATCAGTCTTCCGGCACGTTCGCGCTCGTCACGATCTCCCGGAACTTGCCCCGCAGCGCGTTGGTGATCGGCCCCTCGCCGTCCGAGATCTTGTGCGTCGCGGTTACGCCGCCCTTGCCGTCGTGCTCGAGCACCTCGCGCACCGCGATCATCTCCGCCGCCGAGCCGGTCAGGAAGACCTCGTCCGCCCCGTACACATCCTCGATCGTGAACTCCCGCTCCGTGCACGTGTACCCCATCTCCGGGCACAGCTTGTCCTTGACGAACCGCCGCGTGATCCCCTCGAGCAAGCCCACCGTGGTCGGCGGCGTGATCAGCTTCCCGTCCTTGACCAGGAAGATGTTGTCGCCCGAGCCCTCGGTCACCTTGCCCTCGGTGTTGAGCATGATCACCTCGAGCAGCTGGTCGCTCGGCTTGGTGATGCCCAGGCTCCGGTTGAGGTGGATCGCCTCGACCTTCGCCATGATGTTGTTCAGATAGTTCAGGCTCTTGATCCGCGGGTCCAGACACGCGATCGGCGTCTTGGGCCGGTGCGCCAGCACCACCCGCATCCCCTGCTCATACATCTCCGGCTGGAAGAGCTGGATCTGATCGGCGATGCAGATGATCCCCGCCTCCGGGCAGTGGTAGGGGTTCAGCCCCAGCGAGCCCTCGCCGCGGGTCACCACCAGACGGATATACCCGTCCACGATCTCGTTGGCCGTGATGCACCGACGCATGATGTCCATCATCTCGTCGCGCCCGATCGGGATCGTCAGGAAGAGCTTCTCCGCGCACCCGTACAGCCGGTCCATGTGCTGGGCGGCCTTGAAGATCTTGCCCTTGTAGACCCGGATCCCCTCAAAGATCCCGTCGCCATACAGCAGCCCGTGGTCGAACACCGAGACCATCGCCTCGTGCTTGGGCACCATGCGCCCGTTGACATAGATCAGCGGCTTCTCCGCCGCGGTCTTGGTGTTCGAAGCGGGCTGGGTCGAGGTCTGGGTCATCGAAGAGGCCCTCCGTGAGCTCTGGGTGTGATTCGTCGCGAGCGGTGAGCCGGGCTCCCCGCTCGTACCGCCATCGTACTCGCGCGGTTCGGCCCGCACCGGAACATGCGGGCCTGATGTTTTGGGTTCGATCGGGTGATGATCAGGCCGTACTAGGCTCGAATCTCGGCGTGAAGCCGATTTTTCGCAGCCTCTACCAGCGATTCCACCTGAGGATCGACCTCCTCGTGCCGGAGCGTCCGCTCCGGCGAGCGGAACCGAAGCCGCATCGTCACGCTCTTCTTGCCCTGTCCCGTCTGCTTGCCCCGGTACGTCCCCACAAACGACGTCCGCTCCAGCAACGCCGGCTCGGCCTCGCGGATCAACTCCTCAAACCTCGCCCACGGCACGTCCTCAGCCACCACGAACGAGAGGTCCCGCTCGATCGACGGGAACGCCGGCAGCGCACGCGTCACCGCCCGCGGCGGGTACATCCCCACCAGCGCATCCAGGCTCAGCTCCGCCGCGATCACCGGCACCTCGAGCCCGTACGCCTTCTGCATCGCACCGGTCATGAACCCGAACGTCCCGATCCGCTGCCCCGCCACCAGCACCTCGGCCGAGGCCTCCGCGTCAAACGCCGCCTGGCACGGCTTGCCCGGCACGATCTCCACCCGCGCCTCGCTCCCCGCCAGCGCCCGCACCACCGACTCGACCGCGCCGCGCATCAGCCGCACCGCCCGCTGCCGGTCGTCGGCCGACCGCTTCCGCCCCTCGCCCGGCGTGTCCATCAACAATGCAAGGTTGCGGTTCTCGATCCCGTGCCGCCCGTCCTTATCGAGCTCGGCAAAGACCGACGAGATCTCCCACAGCCGCACGCCCCCCGCCTGCTCGACCTGCCCGTGCTGATTCGTCCGCCGGCACGCCAGCAGACTCGGCAGCACGCTCGGCCGCAGATAGGGCTCCTGGCTCCGCCGCGCATCGTCAACCTTCAGCAGCCGCATCTCCGGCGGCAAGAACGGCTCGGCCGCCTCGCGCCCCACAAACGTGAACGTCACCGTCTCGTAAAACCCCAACCCCCCAAGCACGCCCGCGATCGCACGTACCGCGCCCTCACTCTCCTGAGGCGGCTTGGCCACGATCGGCATCCGGTCCAGGATCGGCACCGCGTCCAACCCCTTCACCCGCGCGACCTCCTCCACCAGATCAATCTCACGCGTCAGGTCGTGCCGGAACGCCGGGATCGTGCACCGAAGCGTGCCCGAAGCACCACGCTCCACCCCGATCTCCAGCTCCGAGAGCATCGACACCTGCTCATCGTCCGGGATCTCCACGCCGATCACATCGCGCACCCGCTGCGGCCGAAGCTCAACCACCGTCGGCGCCGCAAACTCTCGCCCCGCCGCCAGCACGCCCTCGCAGAGCTGCCCCCCGGCGATCTCCACCAAGAGCGCCGCCGCCCGCCGGGCCGCAAACTCGATCTCGCGCGGATCAACAATCCGCTCAAACCGGTGCGCCGCGTCAGTCTGAATCGCCATCCGCCGCGCCGCCCGCCTGATCGTCACCGGGTCCCACGTCGCCATCTCCAGCACCACGTCCGTCGTCTCGTTGCTCACCTCGCTGTCGGCCCCGCCGATCACACCCGCAAGCGACTGCGCCCGCTCGGCATCGGCCACCACCAGCTCGTCCGCCCGCAGCACACGGTCCTTCTCATCCAGCGTCCGCAGCTTCTCGCCCTGCCTGGCATACCGGATCACCAGCGACGACCCCGCCAGCTTCGCCAGATCAAACACATGGCACGGGTGCCCCAGCTCAAACGTAATGAAGTTCGTCAGGTCCACCACGTTGTTGATCGACCGCTGCCCGACCGCCTCCAACGCCTCCACCAGCCACGCCGGGCTCGGGCCCACCTTCACCCCACGCACCACCTGCGCCGTAAACAGCGGACACACCTCCGGCGTCTCGTTCCGGAGCGTCAGCGCATCAGCCGCCGCCCCGCCGGTCCGCGCCGGCTCCTCCCACGCGGGCTTCACCAGCACCCGATCCGTCCCCGCAGCCACCTCCCTCGCCAGCCCCAGATGACTCAGACAGTCACCCCGGTTCGACGTCACCTCCACGTCGAGCATGGTGTCGCCCGACGGCAGGGCCGTTTCCTCCTCAATGGGAAACCCCGCCGCGGTCAGGACGGCGTCGGCCTCGGCAGCCGTCACGTTGCCGGGGGAGAGATAGCGATTCAACCAGCGGATGGAGCAGTTCATGGGAGGAGAGGATAGGGTCCGCGTCCGGATCGGACGGTCCCGGAGTAGACTCTCCCTCCGGGCCGAGATCCGCCGCTCCGATCCCCGATCCGGCCGCGACAGTTCATCCCGTGCGACGGAGACCGATCCTTGCCCCGCCCCCGCCCGACCAACCCGCCGCGCCGCCGCCCACACACCCTCGCAACGGCCGCCCTCGCCGCCCTGTTGCTCTCTCTCCCCGGCTGCTCCTCCACCCCGCGGCCCCTCCCCGAGCCCGAGCCGGTCGTCCTCCCCGACACCACCCCCGAAGACTTCGCCCTCAGCATCACCGTCGTCGGCCCCTCTTCGGCCGAGACCGACATCGACAGCCTCCCCCGCGCCGAACGCCCCGCCCGCTACCTCGTCGAGCCCGACGGCGTGCTCCGCGCCGCCATCGGCCCCGGGGCCACCCCCCGCGTCTACCCCCGCCAGACCCGCCAGCTCGACCAGGCCCAGGTCCAGCGCCTCTGGAGGCTCGTCGGCGAGACCGGCCTCCTCGAGCCCACCACCCTCACCCGCATCGACAACACCGAGATCTTCTTCCCCCAGCGCTCCCGCCCGACCGCCCTGGTCTACATCCGCCAGCAGGGCACCGGCTCCCACTTCGCCGTCCGCCTGCCCGTCGGCGACGCCGAGAGCCCCGCCGTCGGCCAACTCATCGACGAACTCGCCGGCCTCGCCTGGGTCGCCAAGTAGACCCGCCTCCACGCAGCGCCCGTCCGCACGGCCCCTCCGCGCCCCGACCCCTACCGTCTGAGCGTGAGCACGCAGCCCCCAGAACCAATCCTCGGCATCGACCTCGGCACCACCAACAGCCTCGTCGCCATCTTCGACGAGCAAGGCCCCCGGACCATCGACGACCAGCAGGGCCGCACCCTCCTCCCCAGCGTCGTCCGCTTCGAGCCCGGCCCCGACGGCAAGCCCCGCACCATCGTCGGCCACGACGCCGCCGACCGCGCCGTCGAGTTCCCGACCACCACCATCTCCAGCGTCAAACGCCTCATGGGCCGCGCCCTCGCCGACGCCCAGCCCGACCTGCCCTACCTCTCCTACCGCGTCGTCGCCGGCGAAAACAACACCGCCCGCGTCGCCGTCCCGCTCGACGGCACCGACCGCATCGTCTCGCCGCAAGAGATCTCCGCGATCATCCTCCGCGATCTCGCAGCCCGCGCGACCAACGCCCTCGGCACCCAGGTCCGCAAGGCCGTCGTCACCGTCCCCGCCTACTTCGACGACGCCCAACGCCAGGCCACCCGCGACGCCGGCCGACTCGCCGGACTCGACGTCGTCCGCATCGTCAACGAACCCACCGCCGCCGCACTCGCCTACGGCCTCGGCATCGGCGCAAAGGCCGAGCCCCGCACAGTCGCCGTCTTCGACCTCGGCGGCGGCACCTTCGACGTCTCCATCCTCCGCATCACACCCAATCCCACCCCCGACCCCAACCAAGACCAATCCTCCGACCAGCCCGCCTTCTTCCAGGTCCTCTCCACCGCCGGCGACACCCGCCTCGGCGGCGACGACGTCGACAACGCCCTCGTCCGCACCCTCAGCCAGCAGATGCGCGCGCAACTCGGCGACAGCACCCCCGAACTCGAGGGCCTCGACCCCTCCACCCGCAAGGCGCTCTCCCAGTTCGCCCGCGCCGTTAAGCACCGCCTCAGCGACGACACCTCCGCCCCCGTCCGCATCGACATCGCCGGCCGCGGCACATTCGAGACCACCGTCACCCGCGAGCAACTCGAAGCCCTCATGCACGACTGGATCGACCGCGCCATCGACTGCTGCGCCCGCGCCGTCCGCGAAGCCGGCCTCTCCTCACCCACCGAGGGCATCGACGCGGTCATCATGGTCGGCGGCTCCACCCGCATCCCGCTCGTCCAGCAGCGCGTCGGCGAGTTCTTCGGCACGCAGCCCTACACCGCCCTCGACCCCGACCGCGTCGTCGCCCTCGGTGCCGCGGTCCAGGCCGGCATCATGTCCGGCGTCACCAAGGGCGCCCTGCTGCTCGATGTCATCCCCCTCAGCCTCGGCATCGAGACCGCCGGCGGCGCCGTCGCCAAGCTCATCGTCTCCAACTCCACCGTCCCCGCCCGAGCGACCGAACGCTTCACCACCAGCGTCGACGGCCAGACCTCCATCAAGATCCACGTCCTCCAGGGCGAACGCGAGATGGTCGAGCACTGCCGCTCCCTCGGCGTCTTCGACCTGCGAGGCCTCCCGCCCATGCCCGCCGGCGTGCCGCAGCTCGAAGTCGAGTTCCTCGTCGACGCCGGCGGCGTCCTCCACGTCACCGCCCAGGAAAACCGCACCGGCAAGCGCGCCCAGCTCCAGGTCGTACCCAACCACGGCCTCAGCCGCGACGAGGTCGAACAGATCGAACGCGACAGCGTCACCCACGCCCGCGACGACATGCAGCAGCACCGCGTCGCCGACCTCGTCGTCAACTGCACCCTCGACCTCAAATGGATCGGCGACCAGCTCGCCCGGCACGGCGCCGCACTCGACCCCGACTACCGGGCCGACCTCGAACGCCAGATCGACGCCCTGCGGGCCATGGTCGAAACCGCCAGGGCCGACTGGCGCGCCGCCAACGCCAACAAGATGCACCAGGCCAAGGAAGCACTTGATCAGGCAAGCCTGCGGCTGCAGGAAGTCGCGATCACCGCCTCCCTCAAAGACCACTGACCGCCCCGGGCCCACGCTCCCCACTCGCCAGCCCCGCACCGGCAACAAAGAAAGAGCCCGGCCAATCCCGGCCGGGCTCCTCATCATGCGTCAAAGTAACGAGTGGCTCAGGCAGCCTTCGGACCATCGTCGTCAAACCAGCCGCCGTCCAGCAGCGCGTTCGCGTCGTTGATCTTCCCCTGCACGTGCTCGAGCGCATCCTCCACCTGACGGATCGCCTCGTCCGAGTCGCTCAGCCGCAGCCGAAACGGCACACCAGCCTGGCGGGCCCGAGGAAACGGAATACTGTCGGATTCGAGCGGGTCAGGACCGTGAAAGAGTCGGAGTTTGGGCATCGGAAATCCTCCTTGCTCCAAACTCATCGGCCCGGCGTTTCATACTCCGTGAGCTTCGGCCCCTCATACCGCCAAGGCCCGGATGCACAACCGCGCAACTTCCGCGCAACCCCCAAGTAACGAACGGGAATCTACCCATGAATGTCGGTCTTTCGGACGCAATCCACGTTCTCGGAGCCTGACACCGCCGCCCCGCCGACCCTCTCACCCCTTCGGATCCACACGCTGACCGATCCGGTTCTCGGTCCCCTTCAGCAGCCGCCCGATGTTGGCCCTGTGCTTCAGCAGCACCACCGCCGCCAGAAGCCCCGTCACCACATAAAAAGGCACCGCCCGCGCATGCCGGTCCGGCACGTCCGACAGCATCTCGATCGTCAGCCCCAGCCACACCGGCAGACTCACCGCCGCGACGCACGACGCCAGGCTCACATACCGGCTCATCTTCGCGATCACCACCCACGCCGCGAACGCTCCCAACGCCGGCCCCGTCAGCAGCGGATACACCCCCAGCAACGCCCCAAACCCCGTCGCCACTCCCTTACCACCCTTAAACCCGATCCACGGGCTGTACATGTGCCCGAGAATCGCCGCCGCAACTGTCGCCAGCCACATCCACGCATCAGCCCGCGGCACCGCCGACGCCCCGACCACCCCCGCCGCCAGACCCGCCCCGAGCGTCGGCACCAGCCCCTTGGCCATGTCGATCCCAAAGCACAGCAGCCCCGGCCCCTTGCCCAACACCCGCCAGACATTCGTCGCCCCGATATTCCCCGACCCGTGCGCACGGATATCCACGCCCCTCGCCCGAGCAATCAAGAGCCCCGAGGGCACCGACCCAAGCAGAAAGGCAACCGGGATCGCGAGGGTCCACACGAGCATGGTGCGTCTACTTCGGCTGCGCGATCGCGTGGGCCGCGAGAGACTCCATCAGCCCCGTCCACACGTCATCAGGAGAGGCCGTCGCGTCGACGACCACATAGTGCTCCGGATCGGACCCGGCCTGATCGAGATAGCCCTGACGCACGCGCGCATGGAACGCATCGCCCTTGGCCTCCATCCGGTCGGCAAACAACGACATCGTCGCATCCGCCGCCTTGCTCCGCGGCTGCCCGCCCGTCATCCGGCAGTTCGCCGTCTCGGTGTCCACATCAAGCAGCACCGTCACATCAGGCCACAGCCCGCCCGTCGCCACCTGCGCCACCGCACGGATCTCCTCCGCCGTCAGCCCGCCCGCAGCACCCTGATACGCCAGCGTGCTCGAAACAAACCGATCCGCCAGCACCAGCTTCCCCGCCGCGATCGCCGGCCGGATCTGCGACTCCACCAGCTCCGCACGGCTGGCCATATAGAGCAGCATCTCGCACCGCACCCCCATGCCGTCGTGATCGCGGTTCAGCAGCACCTCGCGGATGCGCTCACCAACCGCCGTCCCCCCCGGGTCGCGCACCATCTCGATCGCCACACCGTGCGACCCACACTCGGCCGCAAACCGCTGCAACTGCGTCGACTTGCCCGACCCGTCCGGGCCGTCAAACACCACAAACCGCCCCGCCAGGCGCGCAAGCCAAGCCGTTGACGGATCGGGCGTGGTGGCAGAGGGATCTGGTTCCACAGGTCGGGACGTCCTTGTCGCGGTGCTCACAATCGCAGTGTAGATGGAATCACGCAGAGGCGCACAGACGCAGAGAAAGAATGAGAAAACGTCTGACGGAGCGGGGCGCCAGTGCCGAGCCACCGGCTCCGCCAGATCGCCGGCTCCGCCAAATCACCAGCTCCGCGACGCTCACGGTCGGCGCTCCCTGCTCAAGATCCTCTACTTCTTCCCCTGCGGCTTCGGTGGCGGCGGCGGCGGAGCCTTCCTCGACCCGCCCAGCAACAGCCGGTCCATGCTCAGCGTCCCCGGACCGGCAAACACCAGCGCGAGCGCCGCCCCGCACAGACTGAACTGAAACAGCAGCAGCGTCCACTGGTCCGACCCAAACCACGGATAGTCAGGCAGGAACCCCAGCCGCGTGCTCCCGCTCTGGATCGCCGGCCCAAACCCCGTCAGCCACATCGCCACCAGCATCACGTTCGCCAGGCCAAACGCGCTGAACCGCGTCAGCAGCCCCACCAGAACCAGAATGCCCCCGATCAACTCCGTCAGCGCCGCCGCCAACGCCGCATACCGAGGCCAATGGTCATACTCGGTGCTCGGGTCAAAGTCCGGCCACAACCGCATCAGCGGAGCGCTGTCGTCCGGGTTCAACCCCGGGTGGATCGCCCTGTGCAACGCCAGCACCAGGCCCGCATAGCCCCGCACCTCCACCGCCTCCGGAAAGTCCGCCGCCGTCGCCAGCACCCGCGCCGGTGCCGACGACTGGTACGAAACCAGCCGGCCCGACTCGCCCGCCACCGGCCGGCCAAACGCCTGCGGCCCGTCGTCGGTCGCCGGCAAATCCTCCGGCTCCACCGCCTCCTCGGCCGGCACGGCCGGGTCCGCCCCCGCGTCAGAGTCGATCGGCGGGGCCGCCCGGCTCGGCGCGTGCGGGTTCGGGATCACCCCGTAGTTGGCCAGAATCGCAGCATCCTCGCCCTGCACCGGGAACGTGTGCATGAACTTCCCGAGCCCCGCCCAGATAAAGACCACCGCCAAAACCAGCCGCAGAAACAGCGGGGCGATCGCGAGTCCGGCAGAATCTCTCTTGCGCATGGCAGGCTCCAGGATGCGGCTGTCCTTGTCTGGGGATCGGCCGGGCGAGGTTTCGCTCTGGAAAGGTAGGGGAGCGTGATACGATGCAGCCGTCGCGGGCGTGGCGGAACTGGCAGACGCGCGGGATTTAGGTTCCCGTGGCCGCAAGGCCTTGCAGGTTCGATTCCTGTCGCCCGCACTGTATTCGGGATTCGGCCGGGGTCGTTGCAGAACCGGGCGTCCGGGCAAGCCGTAGCGTCTAAACGGGTTGCGCCGGACGCGTCGCCCGCCGCACGCGCCAGGACCGCTGGCCAAACGCCCGGATCGTGGTATGGATGAGGTGTGCCCGAAGCCCGAAACCCCGGGCCCGCGCACCGGTGGCCCACCAGCGCCGCCAACACAACAGCAGAGACGGTCGGAGGAGATCAGGATGCCCAAGCAGAGAAATGGTCGGGGAACACCATCGGCACGCCGGAAGCCCACCCACACCGAGCTGCCCCCGATGCTCGAACTCCTCGAGCACCGCAAGCTGCTCACCACCGGCCTCGCCGGCATCCGCCTGTTCTACGACGGCGACGACGCCGTCGACCTGCGTTGGTGGACCGGCCAGGCCGAGATCGACACCGCGACCGACCCAACCAGCTACACCACCACCTCCGATCTCGAACGGCAGGCCGGTGAGTTCAACTTCAACGGCCTCACGCCCGTCGGCTGGGACGCCTTCGAGCTCTTCACCGACGGCCAGCTCGACGTGGTCTACGCCGACGCCCCCGCGTTCGAACCCACAGAACAGACCGGCGCCTCCTTCCAGACCGCCGAAGGGTTCTCCGGCGGCTGGATCCTCGAGCGGGGCGGAGAGTCCGCCGGAACCTCCCGCGGCTCGGCGTTCACCTTCCTCCACGAGCAGCCCACCGGGGCCGCGCTCGCCGACCTCGAGGGCGAGTGGAGGTTCGTCTCCATCGCCCTGCCGACCGACGGCGGGCCGACCTCCTCGCAGATCCTCGGCGCCTACGGCACATTCACCATCGTCGACGAAGACGGCAACTTCACCTACTCGGCCATCACCAAGGAGGGCGAAGAGACCGGCGGCGGCGAGATCACCGAGTTCTCCATCTCCACCGGCTTCGGCTCCATCGGAGTCTCCGAGAACTTCCAGATCAGCGCCGACGGCAACATGCTCACCGCCATCGACGTCAGCTACGGCGACGGACTCACCTACATGGTCGTCGCCGTCAGGAGAGGCGAGGCGATCACCGAGGCAGACGCCGTCGGCACCTACCGCTTCGGCTCGATCGTCGCCGACAGCGCCGCCGCCGAACGCGGCCAGGAGCTCATCGCCTTCGAAGGCCTCCTCCTCGACATGCAGACCAGCGGCGACCTCGTCGCCTACGACCTCGCCGACTGGGACAACGGCACCGAAACCATCGTCCACACCGGCCGATGGACCCTCCTCCCCGAGGGCCGAACCCTCTCCGTCGAGTTCTCCGACATCGAAGAAGCACACCTCTTCGCCTTCAGCACCGACACCAACACCTTCATCGACCTCCGCGTCGGCGACGCCGAAGGCAACTCCTACACCATGGGCATGGGCGTCCGCGTCGCCGATGAAGGCGGCGGCGATGGCGGCGGCGACGGTGGTGGAGACGGCGGCGGCGATGGCGGCGGCGACGGCGGTGGTGACGGTGGCGGCGATGGCGGCGGCGACGGCGGCGGAGACGGCGGCGGCGACGACTTCGGCGAAGGCGACGACGGCACCGGCGACGAGCTCATCACCGAACTCCCCGACCCCCGATTCACCTTCGCCGGCCGGGCGCCAACCGGCCGACAGGCCGTGTGGGAATTCGGCAAGGACCTCAACTGGTACTACTCCAAGCTCGGCGTCCGCAACGAGGCCTTCGACCTCATCGGCGAGCTGGTCGCGTGGGAGAACGACGACGAGTACTTCGCCGCCGTGTCCTCCGAGTCGGGCCTGCTGGTCTACACCCGCACCGCCGACGGCCCCTACATGCAGGCCAACATCACCGAAGACATCAGCACCGAGGACGCCCCGGCCGACATCCCGGCCTCGCCGGTCTCGCTGCTCCGCCTCGAGGACGGACGCGCCGTGCTCGTCGCGCTCAACGCCGACGGCGACGTCATCGCCTACGTCGAATCCGGAGACACGTTCACCTTCCTCAACATCTCCCAGGTGCAGATCCGCGACGAAGACAAAACCGTCCCCGCCCTCACCGGCACACTCGCAGCCGGCGAGACCGAGTGGGGCACCGTCATGATCGCCGGGCTCGACGCCGACGGCATGGCATGGAGCCTGTGGTACAGCCAGCAGGACGCGGAGACCGGATGGCAGGCCAGCCCGCTCGGGCGCATCGCCAACGCCGCAGCGTTCACCGGGTCGCTCTCGATCTACTTCACCGATTGGCGCGGGATCAACGTGGCCGGGCTGACCGAGTCCGGTGAATCGCAGGTGATCTGGTGGGTGCCGAAGTTCAAGGGGAACTGGGAGGTCACCAACCTCACCACGAGGTTCGATGGCCCCAGCTTCATCCAGGGGTCGATGACCACCTACGTGACGCCCTGGAACGCGTTGACGGTCGTCGGCATCACAGAGCAGGAGACGATGGTGGCCTACTGGTGGGCGCCGGGGTTCAGCGAGTGGCGGGTGAGCGACTTCAGCCAGTTCCTGCCGCCGCGCCACCCGAAGGTCACCGACGGGCCGATCCAGGTCGCGGTGCGCGACAACAACGACATCTGGATCTTCGGCCGCGGGTCGGAGGGAGAGATGATCCGCGTGTTCTGGTCGTCAGCCAACGACCGCTGGACGAGCCGGTCGATCCTCGACGGGGCCGAGCAGTTCTAAGACCGGTCAGCCCACCCACGCCACGAACCCGTGTCGGCCGGCCTCAGCACCCGGCCGTCCACGAGTTGAGGAACGCCAGGAAGTCCAGCGTGTCGATGCGCCCGTCGTTGTTGAAGTCCGCGTGCGACTCGCCGGCCACCCAGTCGTTCAGGAACGCCAGGAAGTCGAGCGTGTCCAGCTGACCGTCGCTGTTCCAGTCCGACTCCGGGCTGATCGCAAAGCGGATCGTCTGCCCGTCAGGCACGAAGATCAGGAAGCTCTTGTGCCCCTCCGGCGGCACCGGCAGATCGACCGTGTCGAACGAGCCGGCCAGCGAATCGGCGACGATGCAGTCGAGCGACACACACTCGGCGATCCAGCCGTCCACGCCGACGACCGACATCGCCCCCCCGAGCGTCAGCGCACCGCCGACCGTCAGCACGCCGATGTCCGAGGCCGCAAAGCCGTTGATCTCGATCCGCACGTCCGAGCTCGCCCCCAGAACAAGGTCGTCGGCGACCCGCACGGTGCTCCCGGGACCCGCCGCGAGCGTGCCGTCATTGGTCCACGCCGCGCCGTTCATGTCGACGACGAGGGTGCCGCCGCCCTGCGCCCGGAGGGTGCCGGTGTTGAGCAGGACACCCGGCTCGACCGCGACCGTGTTGCCGGTGGAGGCGATCAGGCCGCTGTTGAACAGAGTGTCCGGCCGCACAACCATGCTGCCCGCAGCGGTGCTGCCGAGAAGCACGTCCCCCTCGACAAACAGGTCCATATCCCCCGACCAGTAGAACGACCCGCCGATCTGCACCCGCCCCGCGAACAAGGGGTCTGTCGAGACCGTGACATCCGCCGGAATCGTGAGCGTCCCGTCCGTGCGCAGCACGAGCGCCCGGATCACGCCCGACCCCGCGAGCACCACATCGCTCGGCACCGACGCGCCCGGCTCAAACCCCAGCGCCGTCGAGCCCTCCGCGAGCGTGGCGAGGTCCCACGTGGTCGTGCCGCGGATCTGCACCCGGCCGGCACCCACATCGAGCGTCAGGCCACCCACCACGGCGACATCGATCAGCATGTTGTTCGAGTTCGGCCCGATCGCCAGGCGTTCACCGTCCGCGTGGCTCAGCGTGCCGCCGGTCACCGATCCGCCCGCCAGGACCCACGAACCCGTGCCCGCGTCAAACGCCAGCGTGTCCGACGTGTTGTCGAGCTCGCCGGTCAGCGAGATCTCCGTCGATCCGGTCCGGTTGATCGTGCCGACGTCCGACGTGGCAAACTCCCCGTCGAGCTTGAGATCCGCACCGGTGAGGTTCACCGTGCCCGAGGCGTTGCTCCACTCGCCATCGAAATCGAGCCTGCCGCCGTCCCCCGCGATCACACCCTGATTCTCAAAGCCGCTGGGGAACCGCAGGATCGCCGTGTGGGACATGATCAGACCGGTGTTGGTCACCGTCGCCGCCGGGATCGAGTTGATGACGTTCACATTGCTCCGCAGTTCGATCGTGCCCTCGTTGATCAGGTCCATCGCGCCGCCAAAGTGGAACGACCCGCCGATCTGCACCGCGGCCGTAAACGCCGGGTCGGCGTACACCGCCAGCCCCGCCGGGATCGTCAGCGTCCCCGCAGCCACCACCGTGACCGCCCGGATCCCGCTCGATCCCTCAAACACCACATTCCCCGGAAGCGTGAAGCCGGGCTCAACGCCGATGGCGGTCGTGCTCGCAACCAGCCGCGCGGTGTCCCACGTCGTCGAGCCCTCGATGCGCACGCGGCCGGAAGCGACATCCAGCACCAGCTCACCAACGACCGTGACATCGACCAGACGGTTGCCCGAGTTGGCACCGATCGCCAGACGCTCCCCGTCGGCGCTCGTCAGCGTGCCGCCGGTAAGCCTGCCCCCGAGCAGCGTCCACGACCCGGTCCCCGCGTCAAAGTCGAGCGAGTCCCCCGTGTTGTCCAGCTCGCCGCTGAGCGTGATGGCCGTGGTCCCCGCGCGGTTGATGGTGCCAAGCGCCGCCGTGGTGAACGCGCCGTCCAGCTCGAGGTCCGCATCGGTCACGTTGATCACGCCACCCGAGTTGTCCCACGGGCCGTCGAGCTCGAGGTCGCCGCCGTCGTTGGCAATGGTCCCGGTGTTGACAAACCCGGCCGAGAAGCGCACGCGGGTGTCGTGCCCGGTGATCGATCCGGAGTTGATGGTGGATGCCGCAGCGAGGGTGAGGTTCTGATTCGTGGTGCTGGCAAAGTCGACGGTGCCCTCGTTGGTCAGGTCCATCGCGCCGCTGAAGTGGAAGGACCCGCCGATCTGCCCCGACCCCGTGAACCCTCCCGCCGTCGTGACCGAGCGCGCCGCCGGGATCGCAAACGTCCCCGCGTTCACCAGCACAAGCGCGCGGTTCCCCAGGCCACCCTCGAAGACCACGTCGCCCGGAAGGGTCGCACCGGGCTCAAAGCCAATCGCGGTGGTGGTGGCCGAGAGCCGCGCCGTACCCCAAGAGGTGGAGCCCTCGACGCGGACCCGCCCGGACCCGACATCCAGCACCAGATCACCGACGATCGTGAGGTCAACGAGCCGGTTGCCGGAGTTTGCGCCGATGGCCAGCTTCTCACCATCGGCGCTGGTGAGCGTGCCGCCGGTGAGCGTGCCCCCGAGCAGCGTCCACGAGCCCGTGGACGCATCGAACCCGAGCGTCTCTCCGGTGTTGTCCATCTCGCCCGTGAGCGTGACGGTGGATGCCCCCGCGCGGTTGATGGTCCCGAGCGCGGCGGTGGTGAACGTTCCGTCGAGCTCGAGGTCGGCGTCGGTGATGTTGATCACGCCGCCGGAGTTGTCCCACGCGCCGTCGAGCTCGAGATCGCCGCCGGTGTTGGCGATGGTGCCGGTGTTGGTGAAGCCCGTCGCGAGCCGCAGGCGGGTGTCTTGGACGGATATGGAGCCGGTGTTGATGGTGGAGGCGGCGGCGAGGCTGAGGTTCTGGTTGGTGGAGCTGGTGAAGTCGAGGGTGCCGTGGCTGGTGAGGTCCATGGTGCCGGCGAAGTGGAAGGACCCGCCGATCTGGCCGGAGCCTGTGAAGCCGTTGGCGGTGGTGATGGAGCGGGAGGCGGGGATGGTGAAGGTGCCGGCTGCGGTGAGGACGAGTGCGCGGTTGCCGGTGCTGCCTTCGAAGATGATGTTGCCGGGAAGTGAGGAGCCGGGGTCGAAGCCGAGGGCGGTGGTGGTGGCGGCGAGGCGGGCGGTGGTGAAGGTGGTGGAGCCCTCGATGCGGGCGCGGGCGGAGCTGGCGTCGAGGGTGAGGTCGCCGAGGATGGTGGCGTTGGTGATGCGGTTGCCGGAGTTGGCGAGGGGGCGGAGTGCGCCGGCGGTGACGTCCCAGGTGCCGTTTGCGATCGTGCCGCCGAAGAGGGTGAGGGTGTTGTTGATGGTGGCGGTGTTGGTGACGCTGAGGGTGCCGCCGGAGACTTGGAGGAGCTCGGTAGTGGTGAGGCTGTTGAGGTTGAGGGTGCCGGAGTCGTAGGTGATCTGGGGGTCGGCGGCGATGTTGATGGTGACGTCGTCGCCGTCGGCGGGGAGGATGTCGCCGTCCCAGTTGATGGGGTTGTGCCAGTCGGTGCCGTTGCCGGTTGGGCCGCCGTCCCAGGCGACTGCGGCGAGGACGAGGCGGGCCTCGAGGGGCTCGATGAGGGTGTGGTGGGGCCGGGTCTTGCGTGCCATGTGGTGTCTCCTCCACGCATGAGATGCGTTTGTCCAGGAAGAGACATTGGAGCAGGATGGCGGCGGGGAGTCGAGTGAAAAGTGTGCGGTGGGGTGTAAGTTGGGGTTGGGTAAGGGGTTAGCGCGAGGGGGTTCCCTCGTTGGTGGGAGGGGGGTTGGGGATCGTGTTCCCTCGCTTGGGGGAGGGGGAGTCAGGGAGCGTGTCCCCTCGCTTGCGCGAGGGGCTCAGAGGAGTGTTTTCTTCGCTTGCGCGAGGGGGATTTGGGGGGGCTAGGAGGAGTCGGGGGTGGGGTTGGTGGGGTTGGGGTCGGGGTTGGTTTCGGTTCCGGGCTCGGCTTCGGTTTCGGATTCGGGCTCGGAATTGGTATCGGCTTTGGTTTCAGGCTTGGCCTGGGCTTTGTCTTTGGCGGCGGTGCGGGCGCGGCATTCGTCGAGGGTGCGGTAGACGGCTTGGAAGGCGGGGGAGTTGCACCAGTGGTCGGGGTGGTCCCAGTCGTCGGGTGCGGGTTTGGTGCTGGGTTTGGTGTGGGGGGTGGTGTTGGGGGTGTCTGGTGTCGCGGCGGCGGCTGCGGGGTAGGTGTCGGTGGGGCTTTGGTGTTGTGGGGTGTTGGGTTGGGGAGGGGAGTCGGTGTGGTGGGTGGGTTGGTTGGTGGGGTTGTTTGAGGGGCGGCGGGGGGTGCGGTTGGTCCGGGTGAGGGCGCGGAGGATGGCGGCTGCGGCGCGGCGGCGTTCGACGGGGTCTTCGGCGGCGTGCATGACGTTGCGGAGGGTTTCGACGGCTTCTTTGGTGACCTGGTCTTGCCAGGCGCGTCGCTGGAGGGTGTGGAGTTGGCGGAGGGCGTCTTGGGCCTGTTGGATGTGGGGTTGGCGGAGCCAGAGGGCGAGGTCGGTGAGGGTGAGGGAGTAGGCGGCGGCGACGGCTGCGGGATCGGCGTCGGGGTGGAGGAGGTATTCGAGGATCTGGGATTCGTCGGGTGTGAGGGCGGGGGTGGGGAGGGTGAGGAGTGGCGGGGTGGGGTCGGATTGGGGGTGGTCGGGGTTTGAAGACGCGCCTCCCCC
>JBICHP010000039.1:0-2724 GCA_043100935.1 Phycisphaerales bacterium JB054 | reverse complement strand
GTGTGCGAGATCACATGAGCGCGTTTCCGGCGTGAGGCGTGCTGAGGGCGCCCGCACGTGCGGGCAGCAGCGAGTGAGCGCGGGCCATGAGCGCGGCCGTGCAGACGTGCGCGACGCGGGCGGATGGCTACGCCCGGCGCGCGCGTGGCTCGACGGCGCAGGAGGAGGACGGCGCCGACGAGGAACGCCATGAGCCACGTGGTCTGGGGCCGAGGTGATGCGGCGCGGCATCCACAACCACCTGACGTCGTTTCGCCTGGGCCCGCATCCATGACCGGGAGCCCGGCGTCGGCGCTGCAGCTTCGGGTTTGGACGCAAACGTTGTCGACGCAGGTGCTCTCGGTGCACGGGTCGTCATCCTCGCAGTTGGCGTCGGACACACACTCGAGGCATGCCGGCTCTGTCGCGTCCCCATCACAGACGCCGACGCCGCATGCGCTGCCGCGGGGCAGCGGCGCGTAGCCGCATGCGCCTTCGACGCACGTGGTCGCGCTCGCACATTCGTTCGTAGGGCAGTCGCGGGGGCCTCGGCATTCGACGCAGAGCCCGGCTCCCGTGCAGAAGGGCGCGACCTCGTCACAGTCGGCGTTGCTCAGGCAGGGGAGGCAGCGCGGCGCGCTCACATCGCCGTTGCAGAAGCCGGATTCACAGGGCGTACCGCGGGCAGCCGCTGTCGACTGACACTCGGCGTCCACGCACTCGTCGAGCGTGCATTCCAGGGCGTCATCGCAGTCCGTGTGATCGAGACAAGCGACGCAGGAGGGCTCGGGCTCGCCGTCGCACATCCCGCCGGCACACGGCGAGCCGGCCGGCGCCGGCGGATTGGCGCACTGCCCCGCCTCGCAGGAGTCGACCGTGCACTCGTCTTCGTCATCGCAGTCGGCCTCGGCGAGGCACTCGACGCAGGCGTTTGCGGCGAGGTCGCAACGCGGCCGCTCCGCCGGACACTGCGCATCGTCCACGCACTCGACGCAGGCGGGAGAGGCTTCGCCGTCGCAGACGCCACCGCTGCACGGCGTGCCCGGGTCGTGGGGGGTGCTTCCGCATGCGCCAGTGGGGTCGCAGTCGAAGGTGCACGGGTCGCCATCGTCGCAGGCGCACGGACGATTGAGGACCGCGGCCATCGCCGGGTCCAGCTCCGCCCACGGGACATCGCCGCGGCTGGGATGGGGCGGGGCCGTACGGCAGTCCCCCGCGACCCGGACCCGATCGACCGGCACGCCGGGGGCGATGCCGTAGTCGCTCAGCTCGATGTCCACGCCCCAGAGCTCGCGGCCCGGCTGGTCGCTCCAGCCCGTCGGCCGTTGGTCCGCAGCCATATAGAAGTGAAACGACGTGAAGGTGCCTCCCACCGGGCGCACCGCCACTTCGTAGTGGTCGGCGGAGAGCCGGACATCGAAGATCACGATGTCTGCACCCGGGCCGTTCACCGCGACGACGTCGGTGAAGCCGAAGTCGACCAGCTCGCGGTTGGGCGCGCAGGTGGAGGAGTCGGGCTGCAGCCCGAGATTGCTTCGGTTGCTCTCCGGGCTGAACCCGGTCAGCACGTGCTCACCACCTCCGGCCCAGATCGGCGGATCCCATTGGTAATCCTCATAATCACCTTGATAGTCCGCCGTGTCGGCAAACGGCGATTCATCCGGAAACGAGTAGGGCCCGATCGTAATGGGCTGCGCTCGCGCGGTTGAGCCACTCGTGACGAGCAGCCCCGCGCACACGAGCCCTGCGAGCGTGTCCCTTCTGCCGGCCATCCCGAGTCGCATGGATGCCATCCTGATCCATCGCGCGCTCCGATTCAAATTCGACTTCGTAGGCGATTGCCTGACTCCGCAGCCTGACCCGGCTCGCTACAAGCAGCTGTCGCTGCGGCGCGTAGGGCGCCTGGCAGCCACCGAGCCAAGGCTCAGGAGGGAGCATCCATGAAGACGATCCATCACCTGGGCGGCGCGACGCTGGTCGCGCTCGCCCTCATCCTGGGATCTGCGACGAACGCCTCGGCGCAGATGGTCTGTGAGGATTTCACAGGCATGAGCAGCGCGTCCCCCGGAACCTACCAGGGCAGTACGTGGGACCTCTACACGGGCGGCGGGGGCCCATTCCCACCGGGCTATTTCAGGCTCACGAACACCGGCACGATCCCGGGCACCTACCCCCCGCCCTACGACAGCGCGGACTTCTGGATCATCAGCGATGTGGGGGGCGAGGAGCTCGTGTATCACCCGGGTACGCCCGGCGGATTATCCGTCGAGCCATGGTACATGGGGGCTCGCGCGACGTACTTCAGCGCAGACCTGGTCATCGGCGCTGGAAACGCGACCATCACGGCGTATGGTGCGAATGACGTTGTCATCTTCGAACCGATCGAAGTGAGCGGTTCCTATTCCCTGGAGATCCGCGACGTCGGACCAATTTATCGAGTCGAGATCGTCGGCAGTGACGACGAGCGCTATTTCGATAACCTCTGCGCTGGCGCCGTTTAGCAAGGCGCACCGTGAGCCCCCGCGTCGAGTCGGGGGGCGCCCCGGCAAAACGCGGCGGGGGCCCGCCCCCGCGCCCGGAGAGCGAAACAGGCGGCGGCACAGCGCGCCCCCCCCCCCGCGAGCGCCCCGCGCGCGCCCGCTCGGCGGGATGTGGTTGTGTGTGGTTGGGGGGGGGTACACTGGGGTTGTTTGGTATCCCTCCCGGCCCGGTGTGGGTGGGGCGCTCGGGGGGGGGGCCCCGCCC
>JBICHP010000038.1:0-138529 GCA_043100935.1 Phycisphaerales bacterium JB054 | reverse complement strand
CCCCCCCCCCCCCCCCCCCCCCCCCCCGCCCCCGCCCCCCCCCCGGGGGGGGGGGGCGCGGCCCCGCGGGGGGCGGGGCGCCCGGGCCTGCCCCCCCCCCCCCGCCCCCCTGTTGGTGTAGCAGATAGCTCGCGCCCGCCGCGCGCATCCCCGCGTTCGGTTCGATCGCGAACACGCGGACGCCGCGCTCGGCGAGCAGTTTGGTTGAGATGCCGGTGCCGGCGCCGATATCGGCGGCGACGAGAGGTGCGGTCTCACGCACCGGCTGGAAGCCGGTGCCAACGGGGGGCAGCCCTTCCAGAACCGCGTCGATCGCCTCGGCCGGGTAGCTCGGGCGGTACTTCACATAGTCGGCGGCCCGATCGCTGAACCGGCCGGTCGGGTTCTTCTCGTGGAGCCGCTCGCTCACGCCTCATCCTCCGACTGCTCGAACCGCTCCTGCGCCCGGCGCTTGGCCGCGAGAAGGCCGCCGGGGCCCGACTCACCGCCCGCGTCGGCCGGCTTGGGCGAGGTCTCCGGCTTGGCCGGCTTGCCCGCGCCGGCGCGCCCGCTCTCCAGCCCCAGCATCTCTTCGCGGAGCTTGCGGAGCCGCTCGGCCTCTTCGCGCGCGCGCCGTTCGCGGGCTTCAGCGATCACCCTCGCCGCCGACTGCTCGCCGAGGCCCGAGCCCGCGCCGCCGGACGCCGCACCGCCGAGATCACGCGAGGCCGGCGCCCGGCCCGCCTTCAGGCCGGAGAGTGCCTGTCCCGCCTGCTCGCCCCGCTCGCGCGTCGCCTCGGCCGCAGCCTTGCGGAGGTCCACCCCGAACTCGCGGCTGACGAACCGGTCCCACGCCACCCGACGCGTCGCGACGTCGAGCACGAACAGCCCGAGCGCCAGCAGCATCAGCGGCACAAACACCGGCGTCATCGTCACCCGCGGCGGCACGCCCGCCCGGTCGAACAGCCCCCACGTGTCGGGCCGGGCGAGGTCCAGCTCCCGCCCCCGGGTGGCCTGTGCCAGGCGCGAGAGCAGCGCTTCGTCGGACCGCAGCCGCCGGAACTCGGCGCCGACGGGGATGGTCGTCCCGCCGACGATCGGCGGCAGCGCCTCCTGCCCGAGCCGCGGACGCACGACGGCGACCACCTGCCCGGCGTCGGGCCGCTCGATTCTCGTCTCGTAGACCCCCGGCGCGACCTGCGCGAGCGAGACCTCGCTCGCCGCGCCCCGGTCGTCGTAGACAGTCGCGGGGACGGTCAAGTAGTCGATCGGCCTGCCGGCATCGTCGGCGGCGTCCAGCCGCAGCACGAGGCCGTCGCCGTCACGGACCATCCGCAGTTCATACGGCCCCGCCGAGGACGGCCTCGACAGATTGCGGGCCAGTCCCGTCCAGAACTCGGCGTACCCGGGCCACGGGGCCCACAGCCCCGCCCAGTTGTCCTCACGCGCGTCAGACGTGAAGGCCGCGACCTGGCCCAGCCCGACCTGCCAGTGGGCCAGCACCGGCTCGCCCTGCCCGGTCGCCAGCGGCGTGGAGACCGTCGGGTCGGTCCTGGCCCGCGTGAGCGAGAGCCCGGTGAGCGCCGGCACGCGGTCGGCCGTCGCGAGCGGCCCGATCAGCGGCGAGCCCGTGCCGATCAGCCGCGGCACAAAGGGCGACTCGCGCACCAGCGGCGTCCGCACCACGCGGATGGCCTTCACGAAAATCCGCGGCAGCACGCTCGGGTTCAACACCGCGTAGTGCTCGCCGCCGCTCAGCCCCGCGATCGACTGCATCGTCTGCTGATCCGCCCCGAGGCCCACGCTGATCGTCGTGATCCGGATCCCCAGTCGCCCGAATTCCTCGGCCATCCGCGGCAGCCCCTCGGCGTCGCCGGCGCGGCCGTCGGAGAGCAGAATGACGTGCTTGATCTCCGCGTCTACCTCGACGAGGCGGTCGCGGGCGAGCGCGAGCGCGGGGCCGACCATCGTCCCGCCGCCGGCCGAGATGCTCCTGATCTTCCCCGCGGTCGCCTGCGGATCGACGTTCGGCCCGAGGGGCACGACTTCGCGGGTGTTGCTGTCGAACGAGACCACGCCGACGAGGTCTCGCTTGTCGAGGGTCGAGACCGCCAGCGCCGCTGATTCGTTGGCGATCTCCTGCTGGGTCTTGATCGAGCCCATCACGCCCCGGCCCATCGAGCCGGAGGAGTCGAGCACGATCATCACCGCCGCGGAGGGCACGATGAGTTCGTCGGGGATCTCGAGATCGACCGGCAGCAGCGGCTCGATCGCCGAGCCCCGCCATCCTCCGGCGGCGAAGGAGTTGTAGCCGCCGAGCATGACGAGCCCCGCGCCGAGGTCCTGCACGTGGGCCGCGAGCGCCGACTGTGCCTGCTGGCTCATCGCGTCGGCCGGGACGTCCTGCAGGATCACCAGGTCGTAGGCCTGCAGCGAGACCAGGTCCTCGGGCATCGCGGCCGGGTCGATCGCGCTGACGCGCAGCCCGGCGGCGCGGAGTGTTCTTGCCAGCAGCGCCCCGCCGCCGGTGGGCCCGCCCCGCCCGACGCCGTCCACGATGAGCACCTCGCCCTGACCCGGCGTGATCGTCAGGCCGGTCGCGCGGTTGTTCTCGACGCGTGTGTCGCCGGACAGCACCGTCCCGCCATCGCGCGACGCCTCGACCCGCGGCTCCCACACCGCGTCGAACCGGTGCACTCGTCCGGGCTCGAGCGGCACCTCGATCACCTCGACCCGGCGGCCGGCGACCAGCTCCAACGCGCGGCCGAGCCCTTCCCGGCCGGGGCTGATGTCCAGTTCCTCACCGCTCCGGAGCAGCCTCAGCACACCCTGCGCGCGCCCCGCCGATCGCAGCACCACCCGGACCGAGACTACCGACTCGGCCTCGGCCGTCGGCGGCACGTCCACCGACTCGACGATGACCTCGCGGTCGATGTCGTAGCGCAACGCCGCGACGTCGATCGGCACGCCCGAACGCTCGCCCCCGGCACCGGCCAGCCTGCCGACCAGCTCGGTCGCGGCCCCGCCGGCATCGCCCATCGTCTCGTTGCCGTCGCTGAAGAGCACGACCCGTCCCGCGGCGTCGGCGGGGATCATCGCGGAGGCGTAGCGCAGCGCCGCCTCGATGTCCGTGCCGTCGGCCATCGAGAGTTCGAGCGGGCGGTCGAGCGGGTCGGCCCGCGTCGGTGTGGCGACCGCCAGGGCCCGACCGTCGAACACGACGATTCCGAGCAGGTCCTCGGGGCCTCGGTCGGCGGTGGCCTCGGCGAGCGCGTCGCGGACCGCCTCGATCGCTCCGGCCGCGGCCCGCTGGCGCACACCCTCTGACTCACCCGCGAACCGGCGTACCGATTCGGATACATCGATGACCGCGACCACCGCCAGCCGATCGGTCTTGCGCACCGCGACGGCGCCGGCGAGCAGTGCCGCGAGACACGCAAAGAGCAGCGCCCGCGCCCCGATCGCGCTCCACCGCCGCACGCGGCTCATGGACAGGAACCACCGCCCGGCGAGCCACGCCATAGGCAGCACCGCGAGGGCAACCAGGAGCCACACCGGTTGGGCAAACCCGATCGGCACTCACACCCCCCGCATCACGAGTTGCCGCCGGAGCCGTCGGAGCGCTCGTTCGACTCGCGCTCGGCCGCACGCTGTCTGTACCGCTCGAACACCCGGCGGATGAGCTCCCGCCGCTCGCGCGGGACGGCCCGACGCTCGACGGCGCGCTCAGCGCCCTTGGCCGCCTCGTCCACGACCGACCCGGCACCCGTGCCCGAACCCGCCGTACCAGTACCGGCCGCTTGCTCGCCGTCCTTGCCGAACCACTCGGCGATCACGCGGCCGTCGTTCTCCGGCGCGCCGGACACCTCGCCACGGGCGTCAACGTCCTCGGTCTCCCAGTTGCCGCTCGGGGTGGGCTGCGCCCCCTCGGCACGCCTCGGTCCGGTCCCGGCGCCGCCTCCAGGCTCGCCGTCGCCATCGCGTTGGTTTTGCCGGGCCATCTCGCGGGCGAGTTCTTCGAGTTGCTCTCGCTGCTCGGGCGAGGCTCCGTCGAGCATCCGCTCGGCCTGCTCCCGGAGCTTCTCTGCCGACCGCTGCTTCTCCTGCGCCGAGTCGCCCCGCTCGGCCATCCGTTCAAGCTGCTTGCGGAGCCGTTCCACGCCCCGCGGATCGGGCGCCTCGCCCTGCCCGTCGGTCGTCCGCTCCGGACCCTGGCCGCCGGGCTCGCCCTCCGCGGCCTGTGGATCGCCCTCGCCGCCCTCCTCGCCGCCGGGCCGCTCCTGCACGCCCTTCTCCGAGCCGGCCGGGTCGCCCTCTGACCCACCGGGGCGCTGGCCGGGCTGCTCGCCGGACCCCTGCCGCTCGCCCGGTCGATCGCCTCGCTGCTCGCCCTGCTGATTGCCTTGTTGCTCGCCCTGCTGTCCGGTCTGCTCGCCTTCGCCCTGCTGTTTGCCCTGCTCTTGGCCGTCCTGCTGATTCTGTGTCTGGCTCGTTGAGTCGCCCTGTGACTCGGTTTGGCCGTCCGCCCCCTCCTGTGACTGATCAGACTCCCGGCCCTTCTGCCCTTCACCGGATCGCCCTTCTTCACCGGTCCGAGGCTGCCCGTCTTCCTGCGCGCGCTCGCCCTGCTCCGACGATTCGACTCCGGGCCGTTCGCCCGGCTCGGTCTGCTCTCGCTGGGCCCCACCCTCGCGATCCTGCTGCCCCTGCTCCGGCGGGGTCGTGTTCTCCGGGTCGTTGCTCTGCGGGTTGCCGTCCTGTGGCTTCGGCTTGGGCGGCTCGCGGAGTTCTTCCGCGGCCTCGCGCGCAGCATCCGCCAGTTCGTCCCGAGCCTCGTTGGCGCTCTCCTGGGCGGCTCGCTCCTGGTTCTCTCTGGCGATCTGCTCGGCAAGACGCCTCGCGGCTTCGGGCTCGAGGCCCTCCTGCTCGAGCCGCTCCCGGATCTCGTCGGCGTCCTGCGAGCGGGCGATGTCGGCCATGTCCTCGATGCCCTGCTCGCGGAGCAGCTCGTCGAGACGCGGGTCCGACGCCGGTGGGGTTGGTTCGGAAGCGTCCGAGTCGCTCTGCGCGGTGTCCCGCGGCGCGCGCGCTGACTGCTCGGCGAGTCTGTCGAGTTCGGCCGCGAGGCGCTGGCGTTCCTCCGGGCTCAGCTGGTCGAGGCGATCAAAGAGCTCCGACGCCGCGTCGCGCGCTGCCTCGAGGTCTCCGTCCGCGAGGGCCTTCGCGAGCGCCGAGTCGTCGTCTGCAGCGTCGATCGCGTCGGCCATCGCCTCGCGTGTCGCTTGGTCGGCCAGCGCCTCAGCCGCGGCTTCGCGTTCGACTCGGTCGGCGATCGACTCGAGCTGCTGCGAGCTCTCGGCCAAGGCTTCGGCGGGCGAGCGGTTGCCGTCGAGCAGTTCGCGTTCGATCTGCTCCATTCGCTCGAGCTCTTCGGTTGATGCGCGCGCGCCGACGGGGCCGGAGGTCGCATCACGGGCCTCGGCGGCCGCGCTGGCGATCATCTCGGCGGCGGCGGCACGCTGCTCGCCGGTCGCCTCGCGCTGCGAGACCGGCGTCACGGGCCCGCTCTGCCGGACCGGCACCCACAAGCCTGTCGCGACGGCCGAGGCGACGACCAGCGGCCCTACCACCCACGCCGCCCCGAACCGGACGGGCGCGACTCGGCGCACGTCCACTCGTTCGGTCGAGCGTTCCCCGTCGGCGATGGCGAGTTGCTCACTGGCCGAGACTTCCGGCCTCATCGAGAAGCTCACCGCGTTGCTCAAGCGATCGCGCAGGCCGCTGACCGCATCGGCCATCTGCGCCGCCTCGAGCAGGGATCGGCGTCGCAGCAGGCCCAGGCCGCCGCCGATCACCACCCCGATGCCCACGCTTGCCGCGAGAAGCCCCCACCACGGCACCGAACCGGATGCCTCCGGCGATGCCGGGGCCGAGACGAGCCAGCCCATCCTCGTCGCGAGGACCAGGACCAGCCCCGCCGCGCTGCCGAACACCAGGCCCCAGCCGGCGTGCGAGACAAGCGCGCCCGCCAGCAGCCGCCGACGAACCCGACCCGCGACTTGCATGGTCCGTGTTGCCTCCATCTGCACATTGTACGAGACGAGGCGTCGTGCGGGTCGGTTCCGGCGCTTTCTGCACCCGTGCGAGGCCGCTGGAAACTCACGCGAGGCCGACTTTCCCTACTCTGCCCGCATGGCCCCTACACCCCCGACACACGCACCCCACGACACCCTCCGGCACCTCGTCGGAGGCGACACGCTCTCGGAGTCGCAGGCCGAGGCGTTGTTCGAGTCGCTCCTTACCGGAGGGCTCGACGACGCCCAGATCGCCGGCGTGCTCTCGCTTATCCAGTCCCGCGGCGTGACCGTCGACGAGATCGTCGGTGCGGCCCGCGTCATGCGGCGGCATGTCACGCCCGTCCCGAGGCCCGCCGGCACCGACGACGCGGTGCTCATCGACACCTGCGGCACGGGCGGTGCGCCGAAGACGTTTAACGTCTCGACCGCCGCCGCGATCGTCGCCGCCGCGGCGTCAACGGGAACAACCCGCGTCCTGGTCGCCAAGCACGGCAACCGGTCACGGACCGGGCGTGGCTCGGCGGAGGTGCTCGAAGCGCTCGGCGTGAACGTCGGCGCGTCGCCCGAGACCCAGTCCCGATGCCTGGGTGAGGCGGGCGTGTGTTTCTGCTTTGCGATCCATCATCACCCGGCGATGAAGCACGCGATCGGCCCCCGCCGCTCGCTGGGCTTCCCCACGATCTTCAACATCCTCGGCCCGCTCACCAACCCTGCCGGCGCCGATCGCCAGCTCATCGGTGTCTACGACGCGAGGTTCCTGCCGCTGCTGGGGCGGGCGCTCGTCCGGCTCGGTGCGACCCGGGCCGTCATCGCGCACGCTGCGGACGGGCTCGATGAACTCTCCACGACGGCGCCCACGTCGCTCATGCACGTCGAAGGCGGCGCAACCCGCGAGCAGACGATCGACCCGGCTTCTCTGGGCCTTGCGCCCGCCACGCTCGACGATCTGCAGGCTGCCGATGTTGAGGACTCGGCACGCATCATCCGCGATGTGCTCGGTGGCAAGCACGGCCCGCACCGCGACATGGTCCTGCTCAATGCCGCAGCGGCTCTGGTGGTCGCGGATGTCGCGAGCGAGTTGCGGGAGGCGATCGGCATGGCCTCGGACGCCATTGACAAGGGCCGCGCTGCCGCGGCCCTTGAGACGCTTACCCGGGTTTCGCACACGGCCTGACCGTGCTTGCCCGGCCCAATCGCGGGTGACGGCGGGCACGACACTGCGACTAGCCGCGAGGTGAGAACAGGCTCTCGATCATCGGCAGGAAGTCCTCCGGCGCGTCCTGCAGCGCCTCGGGCGAACCGAACACGTAGACGACCGGCTGGTCGGTGCCGGCGTGGGGCGGGTCGATCCAGACGAGGACATCGGCGAGGTCTTCTGCGTGGAGCCACTGCGTGATCGCGTCGCGGGCCCCGCTGCTGTCGAGCGGCTGCTGCGCCCGGGCGACCTTGACCTGGGCCACGAGTTCGTTGATGTCGGGCCGATCGGCCTGCCCGTCGGCGTCACCATCGCTGAGGGTGCTGAGGACGTCGAGCCCGGCCTGCTCCATGAGGGCGACTCCGCCGCGGAGCCACGAGGAGACCTGTTCGTCGAGCGGGCGGGAGAGGTCGTCTACCACCAGCACGCGGCCGGCGAGCGAGGGTGCGACCAGCGGTTCGGTGCTGTCAGCGAACGTCAGCACGGACGCGCCGTCGGGCTGGCCTGCTGCGCTCGCCACGACGATCTCGTCGCCCTCGTCGCCGCCGTATGTCACGGTCGTCGAGGTGCTCCGCGTGCCGCCCGACTCCACGCTGCCGCTGATGATCAGACCGGCCAGACCAACGCAGAACGCCAGGAAGATGAAGAGGCTCGCGGCCACACCCATGTTGACGCCGCTGGCGTGCTTGCGGCCGGAACGGCTGTGCCGGTGACGCGCAACGCGGGCCTGTGCCGCGGCGCGACGCTCGGCGGCGCGGGAGCGGGCTGATTCGAGTTGCTCGGCCGCGGGCCGGCGGAGCCCTGCCGCCGGCGCAGCGGCGCGGGCGCGGATGCGCCCTGCGGTCGCGTCCCGCACCATCGATTCGGCCATGTTTACGGCGTTGTTCACGGCGTCGGCGACCGAGTCTCCGGCCTCGCCGACCTTGACGAAGGGCTTGGGGGCAAACCCGGCCGCCACGACGCGCGAGCCCTTGCCGGCCAGTTCCTCGTCGTCTTCGAGTCGATACCGGCCCGACCACCAGCTGGTGACCCTGAGGCGAGGCTTGGTGCGTGCGGCCGCGACGGCCGATGCCATTGTCGCCGCGGCGTGGCGGGGCCCGCCGGGTGTGGGGACCGCCCGTGCCGGGTTTCTCGGGGGCATGGGGTTCTGGAAGGCGAGTTCCTCGTCGCGAGCCTCGGCCAGGGGCACGTCCGGCTCGTCGAACCCGCCGCCGGCGACGCTGGGCAGCTCCGCGGGCTTGACCTTGAAGGGGTCCTTGGCCGAGCGGACGTACTGGACGTCGGCGAGCATGGCCGCGGCGGTCGGGTACCGCTTGTCGTAGTCGGTCATCGCGCGGCGCACGATCCAGCGGAGCGTGTCGGGGCAGCGCTTGCCGATCTGGCTGAGCCCGCCGTGGGCGGGGAACGAGTTCTCGATCATCGAGTAGAGCACCGCGCCGGCGGCGTACACGTCGAAGCGGGCGCCGTCGACCTCGTGCACCTTCACACCCTTGAGCGCCATCCGCACCATCTCGGGGTCGCGGAAGTACTCGGTGCCGTGGGTGGTGAGCGTCATCGCCGACCGCAGCGGGGTGATGAGACCGAAATCGACGAGGTGCGCGCCGTCACCGTGGATGATGATGTTGTCGGGCTTGACGTCCTTGTGCCAGAGGCCGCCGTCGTGATAGCGGCGGAGCGTCGAGAGCAGCCCCTCGATGTAGCCCAGGCCGCGACGCAGGTTCGCGTCGTTGAGGCCCTCCGAGGGGCTGGCCGCGTGCATGCGCTGCGTCTCGACGCCGAGCGACTCGCCCGGCACGTATTCCATGACGTAGAAGAACCGCTCCGGCGTCAGCTCGTGGTCGAGCACGAGGCCGAGGTTCTTGGCCGCGTCGAGCGAGCGGCTCTCCCGCACGATCTGCGGCAGGCTGGAGCCGTCCTTGAGGCTGAACGACTTGAGCACGACCTGCGAGACGTCGCCGTGCCCGTTGCGGGCGAACGAGGCGAGCTTGATGTCGTCCGGCTCGGCGATGTAGAGCTTGCTGCCCGAGCCGCCGCCGGGGAGTGAGCCGACGATCTTGTAGTGCTCAAACTGGCCGGTGCGGCGGGAGGGCTTGTCGCGCGTGGGCGCGGCGGCGACCGCCTGCGGGACGCGGTTCTCGATGCCGTCCACCAGCGAGTTGAGCCCGAGCAGGCGGGCCGGGTGCCCGACGAAGATGCGGTACAGGCTCGCGGCTCCGGCGGCGACCTCGGCCGAGAAGGCCCGCCCGAAGTGCGAGGAGGCCGACCAGCGGAAGATGAGGATGTTGCCCACCACCAGGAAGCTGAAGACGACCGCGGTGATGACGGCCCCGACAACGCGGAGCACGTCCTTGATCTCGCCGCCGATGAACGCGAAAACGTGGCTCACCAGCCAGCCGATGCCGCGGAAGAGCGGGACGAGCAGGACCGCGAGGAGCATGGCCGCGACCAACAAGCCGAACACAACGGCGATGAGACCGAAGGCAAACTGCATGGTGAACTCCCTTCGCGCGGGTTGCTAGAACCCATCCCCACGCTCGTCTGTCGCCCTCAACTCCATCTGCCGGTGGAAGATCTCTCCCACGGCCTCATCAAACAGGGCGTCGTCGGCTTTGTTGGGGCTCTGGACCAACCCGTTTCGTTCGCCCTCGGCGAGTTCCTCTTCGGTGAAGCTGAACGTCGCCACCGTGTGGGCGACGCGGGATCGCAGCATCTCCCGGACCTTGGCCAGCCGGCGGCTGACCGTCGGCTCGCTCACGCCCACCGCGACGGCCACGTCCTTGCCGCTCTGGCCCTCGAGCACCCGCATGCGGAAGATCTCAAAGTCCGTGAAGTCGCAGGCCTTCTCGACCTGCCGGATGGCCGATTCGACCTTGGCGCGGAAGACCGCGGCCTCGTACGCCTCGTCGACGCCGATGCCGCCGGATGTCGTCATCCACGCCTCTTCCAGCGAGGTGCCGCGTTTGCCGCTGCCACGCTTGGCCGCCATGCGGCGGTCCATCTCGTCGCCGAGCACGTGCCTGGCGATCGCCAGGAGCCACGTGCTGAACCGGGCCCCCCGCGACGGGTCGTAGCGTTCGATCGAATTCGAGAGCGCGGCCATCGTCTCTTGGGAGAGGTCACGGACGGTCTCGACCCCGATCCGCCCGTTCCCCCATTTCATGATCTGGGCGCGGACCACGGGCCCGAACGTCTCCCACAGCTCGAACCACGCCGCCTGGTCGTTGGCGCGGAGCCGGGCCACAAAGGATGTTGTCATCGAACTCAGCAATGGGCGCTCCCTCGCAGCCGGACCACTCGGTCCATCCGGGCTGCCGCTCGTACGGGAAGCACCGCCCGGCAGTGCGTGCCAAGGCAAGACCCTTCCCTCAAGAGGTTCGGAGAGCGACCACGTCGCTTTCACGACGCGCAACCCTCCCCACAGATCAACAGTAAGGATATCACCCGGGGGCCCCGGTCCAAACCGTCCGAGAATCGGCCTCCCGCGGCGACTTTCCGCCGGAATCCGTGATCCTGCCCTGAAAGACCGCGGGACCGCCTCCCAATCACATCGCCAGACCACATGAACCAAGCCGTTCTAGGCGACCCCGCGTCGGAGGCCGCAGGAAGGCATCTCGGAACGAGATTCGATCAGGAGGTTGACCATGGGATTTCTCAAGCCCGTCATCTGGATCAGCGTCGCCGGCACACTCGCGACCGGCACCGCATTCGCCGTCATGGGCCCCCACCGTGCCCACGCTCTTGTCAGCTCCGTGCAGGGCAAGATCAACGCGTCCATCGACTCGCGGATCGACGACCCCGTCGCGCTGCGTCAGCAGCTCCGTGAGCTCGAGTCGCAGTACCCCGGCCGCATCGCCGAGGTCGAGGGCGACCTCGCCGAACTGCGGAGCCAGATCAGCGAACTCGACCACGACCGCACCATCAGCCTCCGCGTCGCACAGATCGCCGCGGCGGACCTGGGGCAGATGAAGTCGCTGCTGGCCAAGGCCCAGTCGGCCCAGACCGACGGCGGCGGCGCGATCGTCCGCGTGCGGTTCGACAACGAGTCGCTGAACATGAACCAGGCCTATTCCAAGGCCAACCAGCTCGGAGACCTGCAGAACGCCTACGCCGCCAAGGCCGCGGATCTGGACGCGAACCTCTCGGTGCTCCGTCAGCAGGAAGCCCGCCTGACGCAGATCGCCGACCAGCTCAAGTCCGAGCGTGCCGACTTCCAGACCCAGCTGGTGCAGCTGGACCGCCAGGTCGACGCCATCGCCCGCAACGATCGCATGATCGAGATGCTCGAGAAGCGTCAGGCCTCGTTCGCCAAGTACGACCGGTACGGCGAGGTGGCCAGCCCCGACCACGTCAAGGGCCAGATCGCCCGCGTGCTCGCCGAGCAGAACGCCCGCCTCAACAACCTCGCGCTGGCCTCCAACCAGAACGACTACGAGCGGCAGGCCGAGGCCGAGATCGCCCGACAGGAGCTGACCTACCAGTCCCGCGTCGGTTCGGAGTTGCTCAGCGGACAGTTCCCGCTGATCGAGCTCGAGCCCGACGTCATCGAGATCACGCCCGACAGCGACCTGCCCCCGGCAGCCACCGCGCCCGCCGGGCCGCTGGCCTCGAACCGCTGATCACTCTCTCCCTGACCCTTCCCTCCGCGGCCATTGAACCCGGCCGCGGATGCGCCCCGACCGGATAACGGTCGGGGCGCGTTTTTTTGGCCCTGGGCGGGCCGCCCCGGCCGGCCTCGGTGCAGGTGGTTCGGAGCAACAAATTGCACACCAATGGGGCAAGAATCCGTTGGTGGCAGAAGATAGGGAATCCCGGTACCCTATAATCACGGCTTCTGCCGTAGCGCAGCCGGATTCGCCCCCGATCGGGGACCGAATGGAAGGACTCACATTCGCCCCCGGGACGCCGGTCCTCGGGGCCCGCACCGGGCACGACGCCCCCATACCGACGCCTGCGAGAACCGCTCCGTGAACCTCAACCGCTTCTTTCGCATGTTCCGCGTGGACATGGGCATCGACCTGGGCACCTGCAACACCCTCGTTGCGGTGCGGGGGCAGGGGATCGTCCTGAACGAGCCCAGCGTGGTGGCGGTCCGCAAGGGCACCAACCAGGTGCTCAAGAACGGCGAGGCGGTCGGCTGGGTCGCCAAGGAGATGCTCGGCAAGACTCCCGGCTCGATCACCGCCATCCGCCCGCTCAAGGACGGCGTGATCTCGGACTTTGAGATCACCGAGGCCATGCTGGGCTACTTCATCCGCAAGGTCAACGGCAACAACCGGCTCGTCCGCCCTCGCGTGGTCATCTCGATCCCGTCGGGCATCACCGCTGTCGAGAAGCAGGCGGTGTTCAACTCCGCCGAGCGGGCGGGGGCCTGGAAGACGTATCTCATCGAGGAGCCCGTCGCGGCCGCGATCGGCGCGGGGCTGCCCTTCGCCGAGGCCACCGCCAGCATGATCGTGGACATCGGCGGCGGCACGACCGAGGTCGCGATCATGTCGCTGGCCGACATTGCGGTGTGCGAATCGGTCCGCGTTGCCGGCGACGACATGGACGAGGCGATCATCAGCCACATGAAGCGCACGTACAACCTCATGGTCGGTGAGCAGACCGCCGAGCGGATCAAGATCGAGATCGGTTCGGCCGCGCCCACCGGCGAAGAGTCGACCATGGAGGTCCGCGGCCGCGACATGATCTCGGGCCTGCCCCGCAAGACCGTCGTCTCCAGCGAGGAGATCCGCGAGGCGCTGCAGGAGCCGGTCAACGCGATCATCGAGGCCGTCACGCGGACGCTCGAGAAGGCCGAGCCCGAGCTCGCGGCCGACCTGGTGGAGAACGGCATCATGATGGCCGGCGGCGGCGCGCTGCTCAGGGGCCTGCCCGTCGTGGTCGAGAAGGCCACGGGGCTGGCGTGCGTCATGGCCGAAGACCCCCTCACCTGTGTCGCCCGCGGCACGGCGTTGTTCCTCGAAAACATCGACGAGTGGAAGGACACACTCGAGACCAACCTGGAGCTCTGACCCTCCGGATCCCCGCCCCCCGACCGCGGTGCCGGGTGCAGAGACCCGTGCACTCCGACCTTTCCGAAGCCGATCTCCACACCCACGATGGCGCGACCAGCGCACCAACGCACCAACGCCGACCGGCTGCTCCCCGCGGCCTTGCTGCTGCTCGCCGTGATCAGCTTCCTCCCCTACCGCTGGCTCCGGCCAAACGTCTGGGTCGGGGACCTGATCGTGCTGGTCAGCGCGCCGGTCGCCCAGCCGCTCCGCGCGGTCGGTGGCTGGCTCGCCCCGGCCCGCTCCGGCAGCGCAGAACCCGCCGAGATCGCCCAGCTCCTCCGCCAGGTCGAGGAGTACAAGACGCTCTACCTGCGGGCGCTCTCCCGCAACGACGACCTGCTCCGCCAGATGGAGCAGCTCCGGCTCATGGTCGAGCTGAATCCCTCCGTCAGCACCCGCCTGCTCTACGCCCCGGTGATCGGCGCGGGCAGCGACCCGGCCAACGCGCAGCTGCTCATCCGCGCGGGCTCCCGCCAGGGCGTGCACGTCAACGACGTGGTCGCGGTGGAGGGCGTGCAGCTCTTCGGCGCGGTGATCGATGCCGCCCACCGCACCAGCTGGATCCGCCCGATCACCGCCCGGTCGCAGGGCTATATCCAGGGCCTGGTGATGATCGAGGACGGGCGTAGCGTGACCTGCTCGCTGCAGCCGGTCGGTGACGGCACCCTCCGGGGCGACGCCGCCTACGACCCGCAGGACCCCGACGCCGCGACCCGGATCGCAGTAGGACAGGTCGTCCGGCTCGACGACGGCGAATGGCCCGCCAGCGCCCAGATGCTCGTGCTCGGCATGGTCGAGGCTGTCGAGCCCGCCCCGGACTCGCCTCTCCGCCCCGTCGTGATTGTGCGGCCCACCGTCGCGCTCGACCGCGTGACCGAGGTCATCGTCCGCGTCAGCGAGATGCCCGGCGACGATGCCTCTCGTCAGAACGGGGGCACGCCGTGAACTGGCTCGTCTTCGCCTTTGTCGCGTGGATCATGCTCGGCCTCGAGCTCGGGCTGAAGTCGTCGCTGCAGCTCGGCGACTCCTCGATCGCCCCGAGCTTCCTGGCGATCTACGCCGTCTTCGTCGCTACCGCCGCCCCGCCCCGCAGCTCGCAGTGGGCGTGTCTGATTCTCGGCGCGTTGATCGACCTGACCAGCCCGGTGCCCCGGATGGACGCCGCGAGCAGCTTCACCGTCCTCGGGCCCAACGCGCTGGGTGCCTTCCTGATGTGCCAGCTCGTGCTCTCGGTGCGGGGGCTGCTCTTCCGCCGCAACCCGCTGACCATCGCCGTGCTCGCGGCTGTGGGGTTCGCAATCTGGCAGGTCGTGGTGACGGCGGTCTTTACGGTCCGCAGCTTCACGGGCGACCCGACCGCCTGGTCGCCGGCCGCCGAGCTGGGTGCCCGCCTCGGTGCCAGCCTGTACACGGGGCTTCTGGCGTTGCCGCTCGCGCTCATCCTGCTGATGATCGCGCCGCTGTTTGCGTTCCAATTCGTGCCGAGCCGGTACGCGGGGCGACGCTGAATCCTATTAAATTCCTAAAATCGTGGAGTTTTGCCCCAAGGACTCTCACTTGGATACCATTGCGATATGGCCGATACCCCAGACATTCCCCAAGAGTCTTCGGTGCCTGCAGAGATTCAGAGGCTGCTGCAGTGTGAGCCCGGCGTCGGGTTTGCGATTGTCGACGGCGAGGGCGTCGTGCGGTTCGCCAACGCCCGGTCGGCGGAGTTGTTTCTGCAGTCCAAACCCGAGGCGGCCATCAACATGTCGCTGGAGAAGCTCTTCGGCAAGGAGTGGGCCGCGGAACGGATGGCCGTGCTCCGGCAGGTCTCGGCGACCGGCAAGCCGGCGATCATCCGCCACATCCGGCACGGCAAACAGATCCAGAGCACGCTCCGTCTGCTCTCGGAGCCTGAGGACGAGGAGATTCTCTATCTTGTCGTGACCACGGAGGGCGAACAGGACCCCGCCCACCCGGACGCGTTCGAGATCGTCGAGAGCAAGCTCGCCCACCTCGGGCCGCTCGAGCCGCTCACCAGGCGTGAGATGGAGGTCCTCGCGCTGATCGGGCACGGGATGAGCACCAAGGAGATCGCCGACACCCTCCACCGCTCGCCGCGCACGGTCGAGCGGCACTGCGACGGGCTCCGCGAGAAGCTGCAGACCGCCAACCGGGTGCAGCTGGCCGAGTTCGCCCGTGCCGCGGGGCTCCGGGTCGAGGACGCGAACCTCAAGCGCGTGTAGCCCGTTGCAGAGAGTTCGTTGCTGCGGACACCGCTCGCTTCGGGCGGGTTCTACAGTGTGCGCCACCCGCACGGAAACACGCTATGCCCCTGGTCATTCTGGATTGCGACGGCGTGCTCGTTGACAGCGAGCGCATCACCACCGGCCTGCTGGCCACGATGGCCACCGAGCTCGGGTGGCCGGTCACCGCCGAGGAGTCGGTCGCGCGGTTCAAAGGGCGCGACCTGCACGAGATCCGCGACTTCCTCGAGCACAAGACCGGAGCTGCGCTCGGTGATGCCTTCATCACGCGGTACCGCGAACGCATGGCCGAGCAGTTCATGAGCCGGGGTGTCCCGGCGGTCGCGGGCGCGGCCGAGCTGCTCGACTGGCTCGACGAGGCCGAGATCTCCCACGCGGTCGCGAGCAACGCTCCACACTCCAAGATGGAACTGACACTCGGCCGCATCGGACGCCCGCGCTGGGCCAACGGCTGGTTCGACCGTTTCGAGGGCCGCCGCTTCAGCGCCTACGAGATCGAGCGGTGGAAGCCGGACCCCGCGCTCTTCCTGCACGCGGCACGGACCATGGGCCACGATCCCGCCAGCTCGATCGTCGTTGAGGATTCCACCAGCGGCGTGCAGGCGGCCGTGGCCGCGGACATGCGCGTCATCGCGCTGGCCGACCTGACCAGCCCCGAGGCCCTGGCCGAGGCCGGCGCTACGGAGGTCTGTCGCTCGATGCCGGAGGTCGCCGACCTCCTGCGCCGGTGGATCGATTAATCTCCCGCTGGCTCCCGCAGCGTCTGAAACAGGCCGCCCGGGAATGCCAACAAACCGCTGCCCCCGCCAGCGGGGGCGGTCGTCACACAGATCCACCGCGCCGTCGCTCACGACCGGCGACATCGCTCAACCCGGAGACCCTCGCATGCCCTCGCTCGCCGCCCCCCGTCGATTCCGCCGGTCGCTCGCCCCGTCGCTTCTCTCCCTGGCGGTGATTTGGGGCGCGGGCCCGGGCTCGGCCGCGGCGCAGGATGCCGCGGCACTCTCGCTTGAGCGCGAGGTCTCCGGCGAGCTCTCGAAGGGCGCGACCGACGCCTACACGCTCGAGCTGGGCGAGGGCTACTTCGTCTACGGCGCGGCCAACCAGATCAGCTGCGACGTGGTCGTGAGTATCTACAACCCCAGCGGCGAGTTGGCCGGGCGTTTCGACGGCCCCGCCCGCGGCAACGAGATCTTCCAGTTCGAATCCACAACCGCCGGGACGTACCGCATCGAGGTCGCCGCGTTCGAGGAGGAGACCGGCGCCTACTCGATCGAGATCCGCCAGGCCGAGCCGCTCGCCTCGACCCCCGAGGGACGCGTCGATCAGCTCATGGTCGCCTACGACGACCCGCACACGCCGGGGGGCGTCGTCGCGGTGGTCGAGCAGGGCGAGATCACCTTCGCCAAGGCGTACGGCGCGGCGGACCTGACCTTCGGCGTGCCGTTCGCGATCGACACCCGGACCAACATCGGCTCGACCTCCAAGCAGTTCACCGCCTACGCGATCATGCTGCTCGCCGAGCAGGGCAAGCTCGGTCTCGACGACGACATCCGCACGCACATCCCGGAACTGCCCGACCTCGGCGAGACGGTCACCATCCGCCACCTGCTCACGCACACCAGCGGCTACCGCGAGTTTCTCAACACCCTCGCGATGTCCGGCCGCCGCCTCGACCGGGGCGACTTCATCGACCGGCAGGAACTGATCGCTGTCGTCCAGCACCAGCCGAGCCTCCAGAACAGCCCCGGCGCGGAGTGGAACTACAACAACACCGCGTTCGGGCTGCTCGCAACGACCGTCGAACGCCTCTCCGGCGAGACGTTCGCCGACTGGATGGCGGCGAATGTCTTTGAGCCCCTCGGCATGCACGACACGTTCGTCCGCACCAGCCCGATGCAGCTCATCGAGAACCGGGCCGAGGGCTACGCCCCGCACGAGGACGGCGGGTGGATGATCGCCCGCGACCTCGGCGGCTCGACCGGCGCTGGCGGCATCTACACCACCGTCGAAGACCTGGCAAAGTGGGTGCGCAACTACAAGACCGGCCAGCTCGGCGGCCCCGAGATCTTCGAGCAGATGACCACGCCTTACGTGCTGACCAACGGCACCCCGACCAGCTACGGTTTCGGGCTCTTCATCGACGAGTTCCGCGGCCTCAAGCGCATCCACCACGGCGGGGCCGACGCCGCGCACCGCTCGATGGTCCTGTACTTCCCCGAGCTCGACGCCGCGGTCATCACCCAGAGCAACAACGCGGCCTTCGCCGGCACCATCTCCGACGCGGTCGCCACCGCGTTCTTCGAAGACGAGATGGATGAGCTCCCCTCCAAAGACGCCGCGCCGGAGGACGAGCCGAGCGATGCCGTCGCGTTCGATCCGGCGTCCTTTGACGCGGCCACGTTCGACGCGTTCGCCGGGCGCTACGAGCTGGAAGAGGTCCCGGGGTTTGTCATCCGATTCTGGCGCGACGGCGAGAAGTACATGGCACAGGCCACGGGCCAGCCGGCCTTCGAGATCGTCCCCATTTCGCCCAACGGGTTCAAGTTCACGGTGGTCCCCGCGACGATCACCTTCAACGTGGGCCAGAGCGGCAAGGCCGAGTCGATCATGCTCCACCAGAACGGCGACCACCCCGTCAAACGCCTCGAAGACGAAGGGTGGAAGCCCGACGCCGACGCTCTCGCCGCCTACACCGGCCGCTACTTCTGCGAAGAACTCGAGACGGTGTACACGATCGCCCTCGTGGACGACCACCTCGTTCTCCGCCACCGCCGGTTCGATGATGTCCCGCTCAAGCCCGACACCGAGAAGAAGTTCAACGGCGGCTTCCCCGTGGCGATCGCGACGTTCGAAACCGACGCATCGGGCAAGGCCACGGCGCTGATCGTGGAGAACGGCCGCGCGAGGGGCATCAGATTCGAACGGATGGACTGAGCCTCCGAACCGGCCGCGGCTAGCTCTTGTCGGATTTCCGCGTCAGGAGCAGTACGACCATCAACGCCGAGAGTGCAGCGAACACCAGCTGCACAATGGTCGCCGCGTTGAGCGTCAGGCCGTCCTTGATCGCCTCAGGCACCACCCGCCCCAGCGGGCCTCCGATCCCGAGGAGGCCGAGGACGAACGCTGCGATGATCGCGGGCCGGCCAAACTTCGCGGCTGCCGCTCCACACGCGACCAGCGCGACGCCGAAGAAGCTCGGGATCATCGCCGTCACGCTAGATCGCCCGGTCAGGAAGTAGGCCGCCAAGCCCAGCACGATCATCACCACACCGAACCCGATCACGAGCTTGCCCGACGCCTTGGCTTGAGCACCCATCGCTGTTCCCTCCCGTTCGGTCCCCGACACTCGCAGAAGCGTAGACGCCCGGTCGGTCTCGGCCCCAAACAACGCCGGGAGAACCCGCCGCGATCAGTCGGCCCCGGCGACCGACCCCGACCGCTCTGTGAGCAGCACGAACGCCTCGTCCATGGCCCGCCGGTACGCCCACGCCCGCTCCGTCTGATCATGCTCGCGGGCGCCCGCAGCCAGGCCCCGTTCGAGTGCCTTCACCACACCCGCGTCGAGCCCGCTGGGCATGACCGCGAGCGATCGCATCGCGACCTCGTAAATGTCGGCGCACGCGCCCTGCTGGCCGGCGTTGAACCTGGGCGCCCCACGCTCGATGGCGAGTTCCAGCACCGCCAACGCTCCTGCCGTCGCGGCCATCTCATCGGACCCGGCCGCTCCCGCTTCGCTCGGCGCGTCCGCCGCGTCGGAGTACGCGCCGACCCACGCCACATCGATCCTGAACGGCCCGTCCTTCTTGTCGTAGATGTAGAGCCCGAGCGTCCTGGCATCACGCGGCTCGAGAGCGGCGACGCGTCCGCTGACATCCTCGCCGAACATCGTTGGGACAAAGCTCGCAAACGGCAGCGTCACCGTCTGCCACCGGCCATCGCCGCTGGTCTGGAACTCGGCCCAGTAGCTCACGTCCCAGCTCCCGATCTTTGTGTTTGTCGTGACCGCCGCGATGTACTTCCGCCCGTCGCCCCGCACGCGGAAGAGCAAGCCCTCGGCATCACCAAACGCCCACTCGGCCGGCCGGGTCCGGATCGACGAGAACCCGCCGCCGTTGGTGTTGGTCACGCCCGAGAAGGTCATCAGCCCGTCGGCGAACGAGGGCCCGCCGGTCGAGCGGCCGCCCATCACGCCGTCGTTCACCGTGATCCACTGCTCGCCGGCCGTCTCGTCCAGGAAGCTGGCCACGACGCGGTCCGGCAACGGCGAAGCCGCGTCAGCGGTCGGCTGGCCAGCAACGGGGGAACTCGATAGCGCGGCGACAACGGACAACATGACTGGCAGCATCAGGTGGTTCCCTTCGAGCGATCGGGTCCGGCTCCCATCCGAGCCGCCGACCCCGACGTGAGCGACAGCCACCCCGACGGCGGCTCTCGCTGGGAATCGTGCAGTCCCCTCCGACGGATGCACCGCCGAGTGATCGATCGCGCCCGCCGCCGCTCAGAGGGGCCCTATTTGGCCCCGAACCAGTCCTGGCTGACCGATGCGTCTGCCACCAGGGGCACATCCAGGGCCATCGCAGCCTCCATTCTCGCGACAATCAGGTCACGGACGGCCTCGGCCCGGTCCTTCGGCGCCTCAAAGACCAACTCGTCATGGATCTGCAGCAGCATCCTCACGCCCTCAATCTCGGCGGCCGCACCCTCTCGCCAAGCCGCAGCACGGGGGCTGAGGCGTCGGTGCAGGTCGACCATCGCGATCTTGATCAGGTCGGCCGCGGAGCCCTGCACGACGCTGTTGATCGCCATCCGCTCGGCGAGCGCGCGGCGGTTCTGGTCGCGTGAGTCGATGTCGGGGATCGGTCGCCGGCGCTTCATCATCGTCTCGACGTACCCCTGCTCGTGCGCCTGCGCGACGCACTCTTCGAGGAACGTTGTGATCCCCGCGAACCGGCGCTTGTAGCCGTCGATGATCTCGCCGGCCTCGCTGTTGGAGACACCGAGCCGCCGCGCCAGCCCGAACGCGGTCACGCCGTAGACGATGCCGAAGTTGACCATCTTCGCGCCGTTGCGTTGCTCGCGGGTTACCTCTTCGAGCGGCACGCTGTGGATCTGGGCCGCGACCGCGGCGTGGATGTCCTGCCCGGCGCGGAACGCCTCGATCAGCGCCGGGTCGCGCGACAGGTGCGCCAGCAGCCGCAGCTCGATCTGCGAATAGTCGGCCGCGACGAGCAGGTGCCCGGGCTCGGCGACGAACGCCTTGCGGATCTCGCGCCCGAGTTCGGTGCGGATGGGGATGTTCTGCAGGTTCGGGTCGCTCGAGCTGAGCCGCCCGGTGGCTGCAACGGTCTGGTTGAAGCTCGCGTGGATGCGCTTGGTCCGCGGGTCGATCTCCTCGACGAGGTTCACGAGGTAGGTATTCACCAGCTTGGTGAGCTGGCGGTATTCAAGAATCAGGTCGGGGATCGGCGTCTCGACCGACGCGTCCTGCGAGAGCTTCTCGAGCACCTCGGCGTCGGTGGAGGGCCCCGTCTTGCCACGCTTGATCACGCGGAGCCCCAGCCCCGGGTCGGCCGCGTCGGGCTTGTTGAAGAGCACGCCGGCGAGCTGTTTCGGCGAATCGGCGTCGAACTCCCGCCCGACCGCGCCCATCGCCTCGTCGGCGATCTCGTTGCGGAGGTCCTTGACCCGCCCCTCGATCCGCCCACGCTGCCGGTCCAGCTCGCCGGGGTCCACGCGGATGCCGTTCCACTCCAGTTCGGCAAGCACGTCCACCAGCGGCATCTCCAGATTGCCGAACAGGTCGCCCAGGCCCATCTCGCGCACCTCGGGCAACAGCCGCCGGCTGAGCTGCAGCGTCACGTCCGCGTCCTCGGCCGCGTAGGGCGTGGCCCGGTCCAGCGGCACCGTGTCGAACGTCTTCTGCTTCTTGCCCGAGCCGATCAGCTCCGAGATCGGGATGTTCCGCCGTTCGAGCAGCGCCATCGCCAGCGCGTCCATCGAGTGGCTCGACCGCGACGCATCGACCAGATAGCTGGCGATCATCGAGTCTCCGCCGCCCCAGTCCTCGCCGCCGGTCACCGCGACGTGCCCCCGAAGCTCCACCCCCGCGCGGCGGAGGACGAGGATGTCGTACTTGAGGTTGTGCCCCAGCTTGGGCTTGCTCGCGTCCTCGAGCACCGGCCGCAGCGCGCCCAGCACCGCCGCCTCGTCCAGATGCGTCTCCGGCTCCGGCGAACGCACCGGCACGTACCACCCGCTCCCCGCCTCGACCGCGAACGAGAGCCCCACCAGATCGGCCCGCATCGGCCGGATCGATGTCGTCTCGGTATCTACCGCGATCGCCTCGGCCGCTTCGAGGGCGGCGACCAGTTCGGCCAGCTGCGCCTTTGTGCGCACACACCGGTAATCGCCATCCGCCTCGCTGACCGCCGGGCCGTCCTCGTCATCATCCAGCCCGGCGAACAACCCGCCGGGCTCGTCGTCTGCCTTTCGCCGCTTGCGGGCCGTCGCCTTTGAAGCCGCCTCCGACTGGCCCGCTGCGCCTTCGGTCCCGCCGCCGAGCATCTGCTTGAGCTCGTGCTGGTACCGGTTGAACCCCAGCTCCTCCAGCAGCGGCTGCCACTCGCCGAGCCGGAACGCGCCAACCGAGGCCTCGTCCAGGTCCATCTCCACCGGCACGTCGTGCCGCAGCGCGACCAGAGACCTCGACAGCTCCAGCACCCCCGCCTCCGCAGCCTCGAGGATCTTCTCCCGACGCTTGCCCTTGATCTTCCAGTCCTTCTTGGCCTTCTCCTCGCGCACCTCGGCCACCACCGCCTCGACCGAGCCGAACTCGGCCACCAGCTGGGCTGCGGTCTTGGGCCCGACTCCCGGCACCCCCGGCACGTTGTCGACCGTGTCGCCCATCAGCGCCAGCATGTCGATCACCTGCGCCGGCGTGATGCCGAACTCCTCGCGGAGCGTCTCGGCGGTGATCACCTCGTCGGTGTGCACGTCGTACATCTCCGTCGGCGGCACGCCCTCGCCGAGCAGCTGCTTGAGGTCCTTGTCCTTGCTCACGATCCGCACCCGCACGTCCGGGTGCCGCTCGCTGAACGTGCTCGCGATCGTCGCGATCACGTCGTCGGCCTCGAACCCCTCGGCCCCCAGCACCGGCACCCCCGCCGCCCGCAGCATCGCCAGCGCCCGCTCGACCTGCGGCATCAGGTCCTCCGGCGGGGCGTCGCGCGTGGCCTTGTAGTCCGGGTAGAGCTGCGAGCGGAACGTGCCCCGGTCGCCCGACACATCGATCACCACCGCGACATAGTCCGGCGGCCCGCCCATCTGCCCCTCACCCCGGAGCAGCTTGAGCATCATGCCCACAAAGCCGAACGTCATGTTCGTCGGCTCCTTGGTCACCGGGCTGGTCATCGGCGTGCGGATCGCGTGGTAGGCCCGGAAGAACTGGGCGAAGCCGTCGATGAGGTAGAGGGTTTTCATCGCGGAGATGGTAGCGTCACGGAGGGACTAGTCGGTTTCGTACAGACCCGCAAGAAACGAAGCGAAGCTGTCGGCGACGAAGTGCAGCGAATTGTTCGGCGGTGCGATCTGATCGACTCTACACACGGCAGAGTCCCATTCGAGCAGCCAGACCTCGCCGTAACAGCGGCTTCGCTCTTCGACGCACAGCAGCAGAAGGTCGTCACGAACTGCGGTACCGATCGGGATGAACTCGGCCGGGATGCACGCTCGCCGCTTGACCAACGCGGTCAGAATGCCCTGAGACGTCCCCGAGACCAGCGATTCATCCTCGATGCCGAGAAACTCGTCTACGCAGTACTCCTGCGCTCCGCGCTTCGGGTGATGGAACGAGAACCCGCGAACAAGTGGGGTTCCGCCGTTATGCCTCTTCAAGAATCTCGCGTAGTCGGCAGGAATCTCCGAGACGGTCGGCACGAGGAGCCGCAGCGCGTTGGACAGTGCGCGACCGGAGAGAGGCGATCCCGAGGGATCGAGCCGAACAGCCCGGAGGCGGGCTGTTGTCTCAGCTGGAACGCCCCGTCTGCTAGTGCTCTGCTTCCCCATGCAGCCCCCGCAACCGCTCCACATACGCATCGCTCGGCTCCACATCCCGCCGCGCCATCACGTCGCCCATCACGTCGAGGAATTTGTCCAGCCGGTAGCTCCGCCGCCCCGCGTCGGTCACCCACGCGAACGGTTCGACGCACCCCGACACCGCCTCGCTCGCGGCCCACATCGAACCGGTATGAATCACCGACCCGGTCATGATCCGCGTCCCGATCGCCGTCTTGACGTGGTCGCCGATCATCGCGCCAAGGAACGTCTCGCCCGTGTGCTCCCGCCGACCGCCGGGCGTCGCCTGGCTGATGATCTCGCTGTAGGTGTTGAGCAGGTTCGAGTTGGTCGTGCCCGCGCCGAGGTTGCTCCACTCGCCAACCCACGAGTCGCCGAGATAGCCGTCGTGCACCTTGTTGGCGAACCCCTGAAAGACCGTCCCCGAGACCTCGCCGCCGATCTTGCACCGCCGGCCGATCGCCGTGTTGGCCCGGATCACCGCGTGCTCGCTGATCACCGTGTGCGGGCCAATCGCCGTCGGCCCGATCACCACCGCACCCGGCCGCAGCACGGCACCACCGGCGATTGAGATCGGCCCGTCCTCAACATCGAGCGTCGCGCCGGGATAGACCGTCGCGTCATGATCGACGAGCACCTGGTCCTTCGGACCGATCACGAGCACGCCCTCGGGGATCGGCTTGAATGTCCGCGTCGTCCGGATCAACTCCAGATCAAACCGGATCGCGTGGTCGCGCACCGAACGGAAATGCCAGGGCCGGTTCATCAGCACCGGGCCCTCGAGCGTCTCGACCCTCACGTCCGGCGTCTCGCCCACCAGCACGCGGATCGCGTCGATCAGCGCCAGCTTCCCGCCCACCGGCGTGTTGGACTCGGGCTCGACGTAGATCACGCCGGGCTCCGGGTCGCGCAGCTGCTCGGGGGGGATCGGGCACCGCCCGTTGATCACGAAGACCTCGGCCAGATCCGACGGCAGCCGGTTGATCGGCAGGTCGTGCGCTTCGGCGGTGAGATCGGCCAACGCCTCGGGCACATAGAGCGAAACGATCTGCAACCCCAGCGTGTGCCGGAGCCGCTCGAGCGTCGTCAGGGCCCCCGTCCGCACATCGAACGCCGCACGGAGGTGAGTCAGCGGGGCGAGTTCGCCCAGCCCGTCGTCAAAGACCACAGCCGGAATCATGTGCGGACTATACACGCAGCCGCGCCGCCGTCGCTCGCCGCCACGCCAACCCGCCCCGGGGCAGAAGACCCCGGGGCCCGGCCCCGCGTCCCCCGTGTAGACTCCCCGCATGATCAGCTCGGCCGACGGCCCGCTCCGCTCCCGGGTCTACACCATCATCTTCGGCACCGGAACGCCGATGGGCCGGGCCTTCGACGTCGCGCTGCTGCTGGCCATCGTCGGCAGCGTGCTCGTCGTCATGCTCGAGAGCGTGCGGCCCCTCCGTGAATCGCACGGCCCGCTCTTCATCAGGGCCGAATGGGTCTTTACCGGGTTCTTCACCGTCGAATACGTCCTCCGCCTCTGGTGCGTCAAGCAGCCGGCCAACTACGCCCGCAGCTTCTTCGGCATCGTGGACCTGCTGGCCATCCTCCCCACCTACATCAGCCTGCTCGTGCCCGGCTCGCAGGCCCTGATCGTGATCCGAGCCCTGCGGCTGATCCGGGTCTTCCGCGTGCTCAAACTCGCCCGCTTCGTCGGCGAGTCGGCGGCCCTCATGGACGCCATCCGCGCCAGCCTGCCCAAGATCGCCGTCTTCCTGGTCAGCGTGGTCACCCTGGTCATGGTCATCGGCTCGGCGATGTACCTCATCGAGGGCGGCGCCGAGGGCACAGGCTTCACCAGCATCCCGCAGGGCGTCTACTGGGCCATCGTCACCATGACCACCGTCGGCTACGGCGACGTCTCGCCCATCACCCCCGCCGGCAAGATGCTCGCCTCCGTGGTCATGATCATGGGCTACGGCATCATCGCCGTGCCCACCGGCATCGTCACCGCCGAACTGACCAGCCGGCGCAACCCCAAGGCCCGCCGGATCGTCTGCCCGGAGTGCGCTTCAGACGACCACGACGCCGACGCGCGCTTCTGCAAAAAGTGCGGCGAGTCGCTCAGCCCAGTCTAGCGACGACCCCATCGGCGCCCGCCCGCACCGCAGCCCCGCCCGTTCCGGCCAGCCACATCAGCAACTCCACGTGCCTCGCGCTCGCGCCCTGCAGGGTCCGGATGCACTCGCGGCCGTTAGCCACGAGATCCTCCCGCCGAGTCGCGTCGCCGAGCAGCCCGGCGATCACCCCGCCCAGATCCTCACGATCGGCCCGCACCAGACCGGACGCCGACTCGAGCACCCGCACGATCTCGGCAAAGTCCGAGACCGCCGGGCCGATGATCGTCGGACACCCAAGCGCGATCGGCTCGATCGGGTCCGAGCCGTGCTGGTCGAAGAACGACCGCCCCACCACCGCGACATCTGCCAGCGAGTACGCCTGCCGCAGCTCGCCGAGCGTGTCGAGCAGGAACCGCGAGCCCTCGCCGCCGCCCGGCGCCGTCCTGCGCGCGCACCCCGGCAACGCCCGCGCCGCTTCCTCGAACCGTTCCGGCTTGCGCGGGGCGCACAGCAACTGCACCGGGCGTCCCACGATCTCGCTCGCCCGCAGGCACGCCCCGTGCAGCAGCGCCTCCTCGCCGGGGCCGGTGCTCCCCGCGACGACGAGCAACCCCGCCCGATCGATCCCCATCGCCGCCGCCAGCTCCGCCGAGCCCTCAACATCGTCCTCGATCCGCGAGCTGTCAAACTTCATCGAGCCGGTCAGCGCGACCCGGTCGGCGGGCACACCCATCGCGCAGAACCGCTCGGCGTACGCCTCGTCCTGCACCGCCGCGACCGAGAGCGACGAGAACGCCGGGGAGATCCAACGCCGGATGCGTCGGTACCCCCGGAACGACCGTTCGCTCAGCCTGCCGTTGATCACCGCCACGGGGATGGAGCGGGCGGCGCACTCGCGCACGAAGTTCGGCCACAGCTCCAGCTCGACCAGCCCGACGGCGTCCGGTTGTACCGCGTCGAGGAACCGCCGCACGGCCCCCGAGCCGTCCAGCGGGTATCTCGCGACGGTGCACCGCTCGGCGAACAGCTCGCGTGCGCGCGCGATCCCGGTGTCCGTGCTCGCGGTCACCACGAGATCGGCCTCGCCTACCAGCAGCGGCACCAGCTCACGCAGCGCGTTGACCTCCCCCACCGATACCGCGTGCACCATGACGCGGGGCACACCCGGCCGCTTCGGCGGCAGCTCCGGCAGGACCCGCGCGAACCGCTCCGCCCAGCCGGACCGCGTCTTCCGCATCCACCAGGGAGCGGTCACCAGCGCAGCCAGTGAATAGGCGATATCGAGGACGTTCACAATCGGAGTATGACGCAAAGCTCGGCGGCCGGCGCACGACGCCGCGGAGGAGAAATGCAATCGCCGAACACGGCGGAGCCCCAACACCGCTCGGCGGGGCACGTGCAGAATGGGCAGGCCGGGACTCGAACCCGGGACCTCTCGCGTGTAAAGCGAATGCTCTAGCCAACTGAGCTACCCGCCCGGGACTGGTCAACAGTAGGACCGGCCCCACGCCGGGCGTACCCTTGCCGCATGACCAGAACCTGCCGAGTCGGCGACATCGAGATCGGATCGGGCCGCCCGCTGACCATCATCGCCGGGCCCTGCGTGCTCGAATCTGTCGAGCTCGCCCTCGAGGTCGGCCGCACCGTCGGCGCTGTCTGCCAAGAACTCGGGCTTTCCTTCATCTTCAAGGCGAGCTTCGACAAGGCCAACCGCACGAGCATCGGCTCGGCGCGGGGCCCCGGGCTCGAGGCCGGCCTCGCCCAGCTGGCCGAGGTCCGCGACGCGCTCGGCGTGCCCGTCACCACCGACGTCCACGCGCCGGAGCAGTGCGGGCAGGTGGCCGCGGTCGTCGACCTCCTCCAGATCCCCGCCTTTCTCTGCCGCCAGACCGATCTGCTGCTGGCGGCCGGACAGGCCGCCGCCAAGCACGGCCGGGGCGTCAACGTCAAGAAGGGCCAGTTCCTCTCCCCCGAAGAGATGCGCGGCCCGGTCAACAAGCTCGCCGAGGCCGGGTGCACCAACACGATGCTCACCGAACGAGGCACCTTCTTCGGCTACCACCGCCTGGTCAACGACTTCCTCGGGCTGGGCGACCTGCTCGAGCTCGATGTCGGTGGCGGTTCGCCGCCCGTGTGCTTCGACGCCACGCACTCCACGCAGCTGCCCGGCTCGGGGAGCCAGACCGGCGGCCGGCCCGAGCGTGCCCCGCTCCTGGCCCGGGCCGCCACGGCCGCGGGCGTCCAGGCGCTCTTTATCGAGTGCCATCCCGACCCGGCCAACGCCGCCTCGGACGGCGCGACGCAGCAGCCACTCGACGCGGTCCCCGGCCTGCTCCGACACATCGCCGCGATCCACGGCGCATCGATCGCGGGCCAACCGTCATGACCGCCCGCGGCCGCAAGCGGCGGTACCTCCTGGTCTCCATGACCGCTGCGCTGATGATCGTGGTCACCCTGGCGGTGACGACGTCGCAGTCGGTCCGCGTGCCCGTCGTGGTTGTCGCTGCGATGTTGTTCGGGTTCCTGCTGCTGCTCGTGGCGATTTCCAAGGGCACCAGGGCGGCTGCGAACAGGCAGGCGTCGGTCATCGCCGAGGCGTGTGCACCGTTCGGGCTCACCTATGCCGCGTTCGCCAAGATTGAGGAGAAGGACGCCGCGTTCGCCCCGTTTGCGCACCTTTCGCACCTTCGTACCGGCGGCAAGGGCCTGGCGTGGATAGCCCGCAACCCGGCGGGAGAGCCGCCGCTGGTCCTGCTCCAGCACCGCTACGTGGTGAGCACGGGCCAGACGACTGTGCAGGTCACGCACACGATCGCGGCCGTGCCGTGCCCCGCCTCGTGGCCACCGCTCGCCCTCACCCCCGAGCACTTCGGCCACCGCATCGCGGGCATGCTCGGCAAGGGCGACCTGCGGCTCGAGAACGACGAGTTCAACAAGCGGTGGTTCGTCGATGCCGACGACGAGGACTTCGCCGCGGTGCTGCTCAGCCCCGAGATGCAGGCCTGGTTGGTCGGCGTCCCCAAGTGGGCGACGTTCCACGTCGGTCACGGGCAGATCGTCTGTGCCGCGAAGAAAGCGCTCAAGCCCGAAGCGCTCGTCGACCTCGTCGCGCTCTGCGAGGAGTTCACGGGGCTGATCGCGCCCGAACTGCAGGCGTGGATCCGGCGGGCCTGAACGCGGGACCGGCGGGGGGCCGCGCTCCGGCCCGACACGACGGACCTGCGCGCGCAGAAAGAACGCCGGGAAGACCCGGCGTGATTCGAACGGTGCGTTGGGCGAGCGCGTCGCTCAGTTCTGCGAGGCGTGGGCTGCGCGGTACTCGCGGAGCCACTGCGGCCGGGGCGCCTCGGTGTCGAACGGGTCGACGTGGACCTTGCGGCCCTGGAAGACGACCTTGCCGTTCTCGACGGCGAACAACGTGTCGTCGCTGCCGCGGCGGACGTTGAAGCCGGGCTGGAACTTGGTGCCGCGCTGGCGGATGATGATCGCGCCGGGCTTGGCCGCCTCACCGCCAAAGAGCTTGACGCCGAGGTACTGGGGGTTTGAGTCGCGGCCGTTCTTGGTCGAGCCGCCGGCTTTCTTGTGTGCCATAGCTGATCAGGTCTCCGGTTCGAGGTCAGCCCGGGATCCGTCCTGGGACAGAACAGATCATCGGGCAGAGAGCCTAGGCGGCGTTTATCGCATGATCCAGCGCCTTTCGACGACCGGGAAGGCGTCATCGCCCATTTCGGCCACGCGGATCTCGCCGGGGGAGGCAAAGCGGAGCATGAGGGTCTTCCGGAAGATCAGCTCGACCTCCTCGCCCGTCCGGGGGTCGGTCAGTTCGATGGTCTCGGTCTCGCCGCTGAAGCCGGCCCCGAAGACCCGGATCTCGTCGGCCCCGAAGTCCCGCATGGGCCAGACGACCAGCCCGTGCTTGGCGTTCTCCGGCCCCTGCTGGATAGGCCCGAGAATGTCGACCTGGTCCTGCAGGAAGGGGTGCTCGAGCGAACGCAGGATGTGCTCGGTCACGCTCGCCGGCACGCCCAGCCCGGACATCATCGAGAGGCCCGAATCGGTCGTGAGGACGAACGAGGGCACAAACTCCAGGTCCGTGCCGGTGTTGTTGGTCACCGAATACGTGAAGTAGGCGTACGCGCCGGCACCGTCGAGCGTGTTGACGTAGGCCACCTGCAGGTCGCCCGGCGTCACCTCGAGCTGCCAGCGTTTCGAGACCGGATCGGGCTCGGGGGCCAGACCCATCGCCGGCACGAGGGCGACGCAGGCAAGCATGAACGCACAGAGACGGGCGACGGTGCCACGGAGATTCGATCGCATATGAGGACTCCCGCTGGCGGTTCCAGCGCTGGGGGGTTCGGCGTAGTCTAGTGACATGTGCGCATCGGTCAACGGCGCGGTTCGCTTCGAGTGGCCCGCCCCCACGATCTCACGCCGGAGCAACCATGCCCATCGACGGTACGAGCAGAGAATCTGAAGGCCATCCAGCGACCGAGCCGGCACGGCCGGGCCTCGACGGGATGCCCGTGGGAATGCCGGTGTCGCCGGAACTGCAGCGCGAGGCACTCGTCCGGCTCCTTGGCGGCGGCAGCGCCGTCCCGGACGCCACCGTCCAGAACTTCCTCGAACAGGCACCGACCTTCGGCATCGATCTCGCGCTCCTCGCGGCTGCCGTGACGCGTCGCGGGGACCGATATGAAGTCAGACAGGTCTGTCTACCGGTGATCGGCGCGGGGCGAACGGTCATGCTGTTCGTCTCCGGCGGCTTGGGCGGCGGGCCGCCCGAGGCCAGCCGGGACCGCGCTACCGCCATCCGCGAGGCCGTGAGGCTCGCTTCCAGCGGATATGGAGAGAAGGCGCACCTGGTCCAGGCCCTGGCCCAGCCCCGTGAGCGGTGGGCGGCGGCATCGTTTGAGATGGCCGGGCTGAAGCGGCTGACCGACCTCTACTACCTGGCCAAGTCGCTGCAGATCCGCGAGGCGGCGAGCCAGGTCGCCGCCGGGCGACCGATTCGGCCTCTGGGCGACGCAGCGTGGCCGGCGGGGATCACCGTCCGGGCTCTGGACGGCTCTGCGGAGTCTGAGTTGGATCTTCGGCGCGCGCTCGAAGCCAGTTACGAAGAGACCCTGGACTGCCCCGAGCTCGCCGGCATGCGCACGCTGGACGACATCATCGCGGCTCACCGGGACGTCGGCACGTTCGACCCGGCCCTCTGGTGGCTCGTCGAGCGGGAGGGCACGCCCGAGGGGTGCGTGCTGCTGAACAAGTGCCCCGTCCAGCCGTGCGTCGAGTTGGTGTACGTGGGTATCTCTCCCGCGGTCCGGGGGCTGGGTTTGGGGCGTGTGCTGTTGCAGCGTGCGATCGCGGCCTCGTCGGCGCACGGCCGGGAACTGCGGTGCGCCGTCGACGCCCGCAACGCGCCGGCGCGCCGTCTGTACTCGGCGCTCGGGTTCCGCGAGACCGAGCGTCGCGTCGCGTATGTCGGCCTCACGCGGGATGTGCTAGGAAAACAGGGCAATCTGCGGGCATCACAACACCCGTAATCCCTGAGATATCCACACACGCCCGGGTCACGGTGGGAAACTTTTTCTTGTCTTCACAAATCGTTGCGGGCGCGGTGCCTGCGGCGTTTGGTGCAGAAAGACTCTTCGGAGGCGATTGTCGTGCGCACCATGTCCCGCTACATTTGCCCCGCTCAACCAAGGAACGGTGAGCGACCCGACGGGCCAGCCGAACGCAAGCAATCGCGAGCGTCGGGTGTGGGGCCAAGTCACGCCGGGTGGGGTGAACGGATTCGTTTCCAGTGGATCGGTACCCAGAGTTTGCAGCGCCTTGATCGTGCTGACGTGCCGCGGAGTTGAGCTCCGTCGGGCGCGATCGGTGCGGGCGGTCGCAGCCTCCGGATTCCCTCGATGGACGGTGGGGAACGATGACGGACGAGTTCGGGACCGATCGGGCAACGCGGAGGCGCACGCACGACGCCAGCCAGGGCCGGCAGGGCAGAGACACAGAGCAGAGCAGCCGGCTCGACGCCATCCGTGACCGGGTCCGCGAGGACCTCGGTCAGGCCCGGTTCGGGAGGTACCTCGGTCAGGGGACGAGGATCGAGGTTGCCGGCGGGTCGGTCGAGGTCGTCGCCCCGTCGACTTTCATGGCCCAGGTGCTCGACCGCAACGTCGTCCCGGCGATCCGGAGGGCGATGGAGGCCGAGGGGGATTCGACGCAGGCGGTCAGGGTCCGGGTCGAGCGGCAGCCCGACGGCGCGACGCCCGAACACGCCCCGTCCCGCCCGGCGGCCGCCCCGCGTCCGGTGCCCGGACCCGCTCCTTCGAGGCGCAGACCGCCCGCGGGGGGCTTCGTCCCTCGCGCTCGGCTGGAGGACTTTCTCGTCGGCGAGAGCAACCGGCTCGCGCACCGCGCCGCGCTCCGGATCGCCGAGGGCATCGACGACACGGCGTTCAGCCCGCTGTTTCTGCACGGACCGTCGGGCGTGGGCAAGACGCACCTGCTCGAGGGCATCGCGCGTCGGACTCTGGAACGCACCCCCGCGGCACGTGTGCGGTACGTCACTGCCGAAGCGTTCACCAACGAGTTCATCAACGCCATCCAGAACCGCGGGATGGACGCGTTCCGCAAAGCCTGGCGGGGCGTCACACTGCTGTGCATCGACGACGTGCACTTCCTCCGCGGCAAGCAGTCCACGCAGACCGAACTGCTGCACACGCTCGACGCCGTAGGGCTGAAGCAGGCCCGGATCGTGCTCGCCTCCGACGAGCCGCCCCGCAAGATCGCGGAGCTGAGTGACCAGCTCGTCTCCCGGTTCATGGGCGGGGCGGTGGTCCGCATCGACGAGCCCGACGATGCGCTGTGCCGGCAGTTGCTGGTCTCGCTGGCGTCCCGCCGGGGGCTGGTCTTTACCGAGGACGGGATCTCGATGCTCGTGCAGAGGGCGCTGGAGCAGAACCGTCGGAATGTTCGCGAGATCGAGGGTCTGCTCACCCAGGTCGCGGCGGTCCGGCGTCTGCTGCCGCGTGAGAACCGGTCTGCGCCGGGTTCGAGCGGCACCGGCCCGATCGATGCGGAGGCCGTCCGCACGGCGCTTCGTGCCGGCGAGGGTGCCTCTGCGAGGCGTCCGGCCCAGCGGGGCCCGGTCCGGCTCGAGGCCATCATCCGCACCTGCTGCGAGCAGATGCGGGTGACGACGGAGGACCTCTACGGTCGCGGGCGTCACCGGCGCGTCGTGCTGACACGGGGCCTGATCGTCACGCTGGCTCGGGAGTTCACGACGCTGAGCTACCCGGAGATCGCCCGGGGGATGAAGCGCCCGAACCACTCCACGGTCATCACGGCGTTCAACCGCATGAAGGGGCAGATCAGCGCCGGCGAGGAGGCCGCGTGCGGGCCGGACCTGGCTGGGCTGACGATCGCCGATCTGCTCGGGAGGCTGCGCACCGCGGTGGCGGATCCTTCCCGGCGCTAGGCTGTGCTCCGGTGCTTTCGGGCGACGGGCTTGTGCGCGGACACGGCCCGGGCGCCGAGCCCGTGTCGCAGGGAGCGCGAACCGATGGTTGACGAAATCCCCTTGAGCCGGCCCGACGTGGGCATCGACGAAGAACGCTTGGTGCTGGACGTGCTCCGTTCCGGACGCCTGAGCCAGGGCCCGTTTCTCGAAGAGTTTGAATCGCTCGTCGCCGCGCGGGCCGGGTGTCGGCACGGCGTCGGTGTCTCTTCGGGGACCGACGGGCTGCATCTTGTGCTCCGGGCGCTTGGCATCGGACCGGGCGACGAGGTGATCACCACGCCGTTCTCGTTCGTGGCGTCCTCAAACGTCATCCTGATGGTCGGCGCGACGCCCAAGTTTGTTGATATCTGCCCGTCCAGCCTGAACATGGACCCGGAGCGGGTCGAGAAGGCGGTCGGCCCGCGGACCAAGGCCATCCTCGCCGTCGAGGCGCTGGGCAACCCGACCTTCATGGACGAGTACGCCGCGATCGCGGGCCGGCACGAGATCCCGCTGGTCGAGGACTGTTGCGAGGCGCTCGGCACGACGCACCAGCGTCGCAGGTGCGGCAGCTTCGGCCGCGCCGGCGTGTTCGGGTTCTATCCGAACAAGCAGATCACCACCGGCGAGGGCGGCATGATCGTCACCGACGACGAGCACCTCGCGGCCACGTGCCGGAGCCTCCGCAACCAGGGCCGGCCCATCCCCAAGCCCGGCGAATCGACCCTGGGCACCTGGCTCGCCCACGAGCGACTCGGGTACAACGCCCGGCTCGACGAGATGCGGGCGGCGGTGGGCGTTGCGCAGATGCGTCGCCTCGACTCCCTGATCGAGGGACGCCAACGCGTGGCACGCGCCTACCTCACCCGGCTCATGCACCGCAGCGAGCTCACGCTGCCCACGGTGGACGAGGCGACGGACATGAGTTGGTTCGTCTTTGTCGTCCGTCTCGCGGCCGGATGGGGCCGGGAGGAGCGCGACCGGATCATCGCCAGTCTGCGGCGGCACGATGTCGGGGCTGCGGACTACTTCCCCTGTATCCACCTACAGCCACTGTATCGGGATTTGTTCGGTTACAAAGAGGGGTCGTTCCCGATCGCCGAGAGCGTCAGCCAGCGCACCATCGCTCTGCCGTTCTACACGCAGATGACGGAGCGGGAGATCGAGTTCGTCGTCCAGACCCTGGAGTTGATGCTGGTCCGAGAGGGCATGGCTCGCTGAACAAACACCCGTATACACGGCGAACACACCATCTGTTTGCGTCAGGAGGGCGTTTTTTCCGACACAGATCGATCAAATCTGGTACGTTCTGTCTCAGCGATCGGAACCTCTTCGCGGTGCGCGATTGGTCTCGAACGCATGGAATCTGTTCGCCCCAAGGGCAAGAGGAGACGAGACATGAAGGCAATGACACTCGCTGCTGCGATCGCGGCTACCGCTGGCTTGGCGTCGGCGCAGACCATCTTTGACAACGGCCAGTTCGGCGCGAACATCAGTTCTGTCGGCGGCGCGTCCGGTTCGGACATCTACGCCCAGAGCTTTGTCGCTCCGGCCGACAACCGCATCGTCCAGTTTGGCATGTGGCTGCAGGGGGGCGGCAGCGGCGCTCCTGCTGTCCGCATCGATCTTTGGGGCACCGACGGCAACGGCCAGGCCGACGAGAACAACGTCCTCGTCGCCGGCACCACCCATCAGGGTGATTTGGTCGACCTGACCCGCATCGACACCTTCACCAGCTACGATCTGGTCCCGGGCGAAACCTACTGGATCGTCATCAACGGCCTGATCGACCAGCAGTCCTCGGGTTCCTACTTCAGCACTTGGGATAACGGTACGAACACCATCCCCAGCGGCCACATGGACTGGTCCAACGACCTCGGCAACTCGTGGTCCGGCGGCATCGCCAACGGCGACTGGGGCATCTACGCCAGCTTCGTGCCCGTGCCGGCCCCCGCCAGCGCCGGCCTCCTGGCCCTCGGCGGCCTGACCGCGATGCGTCGTCGTCGCTAAATCCGATCCGATCGGATTCTGTACGTTTTTCGGTGGCCTCCCCTCAGCCGGGGAGGCCACTTTTCTCTCCGCCCTTGCCCGCCGGGCCACGCGGGCTAGACTTGTGGCCCGAATCGACCTGAGGACCGACCATGCCATACGAATGCTTTTACACAGGCAAGAAGACCACCTTCGGCAAGCAGCGGACCTACCGCGGCCAGCGGATCAGCAAGGGCGGTTTCGGCCTCAAGACCACCGGTATCACCCGCCGCACGTTCAAGCCCAACATCCAGAACGTCAACGCGGTCGTGGAGAACCCGGACGGCAGCACGCAGGTCAAGCGGATCAAGGCCTCGGCCAAGGCGATCCGCATGGGCCTGGTCGTCAAGCCGCTCAAGCGGAAGTACGGCTACACCCGCGAGCAGAACCAGAAGGGCTGAGGCCTTTCCCCCGGACACTTCAGCGATCTGACCGGTGCCCGTTGGCGGCACGTCTGTCGGTTCGTACACTCTCCACAGCGTGAATTGCGATCGTTGCGATAACGAAGCCACCGTCCACGAGGTCACGATCTCGGACGGTCAGGTGCTGGAGATCCACCTCTGCGAGGTCTGCGCGCAGGAGACGGGCATCGTCTCTTCCTCGCCGGCGCCGGTGGAGGAGATCCTGAAGAAGATCGCGGCGGGGAAAGTCGCCGCGGAGACCGCGCCCGCCTCGCCGGCGTGCCGCGCCTGCGGGACCACCTTCGCCCAGTTCAAACAGTCGGGCCGGCTCGGGTGCCCCGAGTGCTACAGCGCGATGGAGCAGCAGCTCGGCCCGATCCTCGATCGAGCGCACCAGGGCGCGGTGCACCATGTCGGCAAGGTGCCCAAGCGGATGATGGCCCAGGGGGGTGACACGCCCGGGCTTGTCGATCGCGAGATCGCCCTGGCGGCGGCGGAGGCTCGTGCCGAGCAGATCCGCAGGCTCCGCGCCGATCTGGCCAGCGCCGTCCACGCCGAGCAGTACGAGCAGGCCGCGCAGATCCGTGATCGGCTGCAGATGCTGCAGCGCGGCGGCACGACCGGGCAGTCTTCCGGCACCGAGCCGGCGGAGGGTGCTTCATGAGCGGCCCGGGTGAATCCAACGGTTCCGAGGGTGCGCTGCCGGAGGAGCTCTTTGCCAAGGGGACGGAGTGGCTCCGCGGCAGCGGCGACTCGGCGGACGTGGTGCTCTCCTCTCGGGCCAGGGTCGCCAGGAACCTGGCCGGCCAGTTGTTTGTCCACCGCGCCGCTCCTACCGACCTGCGGCTCGTGCTCGAGGCGTGCCGCGACGTGCTTACCTCGGCGAATCTCGGCACAGAGAGCACCTGGGTCAACCTGCACGAGTCGCCCGCGTTCGAGCGGTCTCTGCTGCTCGAGCGTCATCTGGTGAGCGCGCACTTTGCCAAGGGCAAGCTCGGCCCGGAGCGCAAGAGCAACGACTGGCCGCGAGCGGTGGCCTTCGGGCTGCCCGACGAGCGGTGCGCGGTGATGGTCAACGAGGAGGACCACCTGCGGCTGCAGGTGATCCGCACCGGGCTTGCGCTCCGCGAGGCGTGGGCCGAGGCGGATGCGATCGACGACCGGATCGAGTCGGGGCTCGATTACGCCTTCAGCCCGCGGCTCGGGTATCTGACCGCCTGCCCCACCAACGTCGGCACGGGCGTGCGGTTCAGTGTGATGCTGCACCTGCCCGGGCTGCGGATGGCCGGCGAGATCGACAAGGTCAAGCACGCCGCGGCCGACATGTCGCTGGCGGTGCGCGGCTTCTACGGCGAGGGCTCGGAGGCGTTCGGCGACTTCTACCAGTTGTCGAACCAGACGACGCTGGGCAAGTCGGAGGAGCAACTGCTCGGCGAGCTCAACGACAAGATCCTGCCGGAGGTCATCGAGTACGAACGCCAGAGCCGGCAGCGGTTGCTCAGCAAACGCCGCTGGCAGCTCGAGGACACGGTGCACCGCGCGATCGGCGTGCTGCGGCACGCCCGTCTGCTCGGCGTGGAAGAGACCATGAAGCTCATCAGCGTCGTACGCCTCGGGGTGTGCCTGGAGGTTTGCTCCGGGATCGACACGCCCGGTCTGCACCGGCTCATGCTGCTCGTGCAGCCGACACACCTGCAGCAGGCTGTCGGGAAGAGCTTGGGGCAGGACGAGCGCAAGCGCGAGCGGGCCCGCGTGGTGAGAGAACGGTTCGCGGCGATGTAGACGCGGCGTCCGCCAGACGCCGCCGTGGGGATCTTGCGGTGCCAGAACCTCCCGCCATGCACACCAACTTGATGCCGGCGACCGCCGCAGCCGGCTCGCACAGCCGGTTTGTCTGGCCGCCCCGGCCGGTGGATCCCGACCTGCTCGATCCGCCGCCTCTCGACGGCACCCCGTCCGATCCGGAAAGCCCCCCACCGCCCGAAGCGAGCGAGGACGGCTCCCGGCCGCTTGCCGCGAGAGACTGGCTCCGCGTTGCGGAGAACGACTGGCTCGGGGTGTGCGATGTCGCCTGGCGGGATGCGGTGCGGCTGACCGGCTGGCGCGCGGACGACCCGGCGGCCTACTGCCCCCGCTGCGGCACCTCTGCGGGGCCTTTCGAGGCCGATGCTGATGGGTGCCCCGCCTGCCGCAAGAGGCGTCTGGCGTGGAGCCGGTCGGTGCGGCTGGGCCCGTACGAGGGGGTGCTGCGGGATGCCATCCTGGCGACCAAGTACACGGCGTGGCGTCGGGTGGGGCAGGAGCTTGGGGCCGATCTGGGGGCTGCGGTGGCCGAGGCGCTGCGGGAAGCCGGGATCGACCCGGCCTCGGTGGTCGTGTGCCCGGTGGCGACGAGCCGGCGTCGTCGCCTGGCCCGGGGGGTGGACCACACGCTGATTCTGGCCCGCGAGGTGGCCCGGCAGACTGGGGGAAGCCTGGTGCAGGGTCTCCGCCGGGAGCACCGCCCGCCGCAGAGCGGCCTTTCCGGGAGCGCCAGGCAGAGAAATGTGGCAAAGTCGTTCCGTTTGAGGCGGTCGACGGCGGGTCTGGCGGCGGGTCGGACGGTGGTGCTCGTGGACGACGTGCGGACGACGGGAGCGACGCTGAGTGCGGCTGCACGGGCCCTGCAGCGTGGTGTTCGGGAGTTGTCGGCATCATCTCCTGCGAGGATTTGGACGGCGGTGGCGGCGGTTACGAGCCTGCAGGGGGGCTCCGGGTCGTGAATCGGTGGGAGAACGTGAATTTTTGCGTGTCCTCCATGTTGACGCGCGAGGGTTGCGGGCTACTATCTCCCCTGCCGCGTCACCCACCTGGGAGGCACGGCAAACCGGCGACTTGCGGATGCGGGCGTCGGTTCCAGCTCTTTGAAAAGTGAACAGTTGGGATCCATCGCGAGAATGTGGAGCGGTGCCATCGGTGTCACGCCGAGCCTTGGGAAGGGCAGGCATTCGCTCTGAAAATTCCCTCAACACACGTCACAGCGTGCTGTTGATCTAACATTCTCGTGAACCAAGCCCTCGACCGGGCCTTCGGGTTCGGTCGTTTGAATGAGAGTATTAGAAATTGAGTCGATTTTTGCCGATCGACAGCGTCCACGGGTGCAAGCCTGTGGGCGCAGACCGGCCTCGTTCGTCTCTCCTTTGACGAACGGGGTTATCCAAGGTCAACAGCTTCATTGAAGTATCCCTTCGGGTTTCGGCCCGGAGGACAACGGCTTTCAATTGAAGAGTTTGATCCTGGCTCAGATTGAACGCTGGCGGCATGGTTAAAGCATGCAAGTCGAACGCGAACCACCTTCGGGTGGGGAAAGTGGCGAAAGGGCGAGTAATGCGATCGAATGTGCCCCGAGGTGGGGGATAGCGTCGGGAAATCGGCGGTAATACCCCATGTCCTCTACGGAGAAAAGATTTATCGCCTTGGGAGCAGCGATCGTCCTATCAGGTAGTTGGTGAGGTAATGGCTCACCAAGCCGAAGACGGGTAGCGGGTGTGAGAGCATGACCCGCCGCATCGGAACTGAGACACTGTCCGGACTCCTACGGGAGGCTGCAGCGACGAATATTCCGCAATGGGCGAAAGCCTGACGGAGCAATGCCGCGTGTGGGATGAAGCATCTTCGATGTGTAAACCACTGTCAGATTCTAGGAACACTGACCGGAATCAGAGGAAGGGCCGGCTAACCTCGTGCCAGCAGCCGCGGTAATACGAGGGGCCCGAGCGTTAATCGGAATCACTGGGCTTAAAGGGTGCGCAGGCGGACTTGTAAGCATCTTGTGAAATCCCCCGGCTCAACCGGGGAACTGCAGGGTGAACTGCAAGTCTTGAGACAGGTAGGGGCAGACGGAACTGTCGGTGGAGCGGTGAAATGCTTAGATATCGACAGGAACGCCAATGGCGAAGGCAGTCTGCTGGGCCTGTTCTGACGCTCAGGCACGAAAGCGTGGGGAGCAAACAGGATTAGATACCCTGGTAGTCCACGCCGTAAACGATGTGCACTAGATCGAGGTGGCTCTCACGCCTTCTCGGTCGAAGGAAAACCATTAAGTGCACCGCCTGGGGAGTACGGTCGCAAGGCTAAAACTCAAAGGAATTGACGGGGGCTCACACAAGCGGTGGAGCATGTTGCTTAATTCGAGGCAACGCGAAGAACCTTACCTGGGCTTGACATGTACGGATTAACTCTTGGAAACTTGAGCCACGCCTTCGGGTGGAACGTACACAGGTGTTGCATGGCTGTCGTCAGCTCGTGCTGTGAAGTGTCGGGTTAAGTCCCTTAACGAGCGCAACCCCTATCGCTAGTTGCCAGCGCGTCATGGCGGGGACTCTAGCGAGACTGCCGGTGTCAAACCGGAGGAAGGTGGGGATGACGTCAAGTCATCATGGCCCTTATGTCCAGGGATGCAAACGTGCTACAATGGCATGGACAGAGCGACGCGAGGCCGCGAGGCGGAGCAAATCGCAAAAACCATGCCCCAGTTCGGATTGCAGGCTGCAACTCGCCTGCATGAAGCCGGAATCGCTAGTAATCGGAGATCAGCTACGCTCCGGTGAATACGTTCCTGAGCCTTGTACACACCGCCCGTCAAGTCATGGAAGCTGGTAGTGCCCAAAGTCACGTCATCTCAGGCGTGCCTACGGCAAGATCGGTGACTGGGACTAAGTCGTAACAAGGTAGCCGTAGGAGAACCTGCGGCTGGATCACCTCCTTTCTAAGGGATGTCCTTAGACCCGTATGGAGCCGGTTATTGCCGGTGCCCGCAGAGCGATCTGCAGCGGGATCGTGAGCGCATTCTCGTCCGTCACATCCCCCGACTCCTCAAGATTTCACGGTCAAGAGGCGTCGGTCGACGGATAGCCGTGCGGTAACGCACGTCGAATGATGGAAACCCAACTGTTTACAATTACTCAACCCCCGGTCCTTTGGGCCGGGGGTTGTTGTTTTTTGGTATAGGCATTTGGAGCAGGCAAAGGGGTTCAACCCGACATGCCGCGACTCGGAACCGTGAGTCCGGGCCGAGGCACCACCCCCACCGCTCACGCCAAGGCCACAAGACCCCGCAGGATGCGAATGACGCCCGACGGAGTCGATGCCCCTCTGAATGTGATTGGAGAGCGATCGCTCGCCCGCCGCGGCCCTACCTGGCCGGCGGCGTCTCTCGCGGGCTGTCCGCGTGTTTCTCGTGCCGCACGATTGCGCCGGTCACCAGGAAGACCACGTCCTCGGCGATGTTCGCCATGAGGTCGCCGACCCGCTCCAGCTCGCGGCCGAGGCGGGCGATGTGCAGGCCGTTGGCCTCGCGGTTCGGCTCGGACCGCATGAACTCGATCGTCTCCACAAAGAGCTGCTTGTGGAGCTTGTCGATCGTCTCGTCCTCGTCGATGATCTTCCGGGCCGCGTCGGCGTCCTCGGCCAGCACCGCCTGCAGCAGGCGCTGGCACATGTACGGCACCCGCTCGCCCATCTCCAGCAACGCGGTCGGCCACTTGGGGGGCGCGTCGCCCTCGATCTTGCGGACGGTCTTGGCGATCGAGCACGCGTGGTCGGCCACGCGCTCGAGGTCGGCGTTGACCCGCAGCACGAACGCGACGGCGCGGAAGTCCCTCGCCACCGGCTGCTGCAACGCGAGCAGACGGAAGCAGGCCTGCTCGATCGCGACCTCCTCGTCGTCCACGGTGTTGTCGCGGATCTTCATCTCGGCCGCGATGGAGCGGTCCAGCTTCCAGAGCGCTTCGAGCGACTCCTGAAGCATCTGCATCGCGAGCGTGGCTTGTTGAATCACCCGACGCCGCAGGGCGACCAGCTCTCGCTCAAACGAGAGGCGCGCCCGTCCACCGGGGTATGTTCCGTCGACTTGCTGTGTTGGCACGGCGAGGTTCGCCTCCGTAACAGGCCACGTAGACCGGGCATCCTCCTGACATCCGGCTGGCGGGGCGACAGGGATTATATCGGCTCGCTGCGCGGCCATCCGCAGCCGACTCCGCGCTTCTACAGTCCCGGTCGATCCGGAGCACCCATGGCCGATTCAGGACTCAAACGAGGGATGCGGACAGCGCTGGCCAGACTCGCCCGCCCGGGCGTCGCGCCCATCGAGGCCAAGCTCGACCGGGTGCTCTCGCGGCTCGAATCCGGGCCCACGGGTGCTGTTTGGCGCGGCGGACGTGACGGTCACGCCCAAAGACCCGACGACACCATCGACAACGCCGCGACGCACCGGATGCGCCAGGAGCTGCTCTACTGGGTCCGGGCGGCCAAGAACCTGGACAATGAGTTCCCCGACAGCATGGCCGAGACCTTCGCCCGCTGGCAGCGGATCCGCCTCTACGAGCTGGCCCGGTGCCTGAAGATGGAGTCCGGGCTCGAGGTCGGCGGACCGATCACCGGGGAGATGGCGGACTGGCTCGACGCCCAGCGGGTGGTCGAAATCGGCGGCGGGCCCTGGCCGTGTGTCGCGGCGGGCGCCTTCGCCAGCGCCGTGGTCATCGACCCGCTCGCCGACGGGTACCACGCCGAGGGCCTGGTCGCCCCCGAGGCCCGCGACGTGGTCTATCTCGCGGCCGTCGGGGAGGCGATGCCGCTGCCGGCCGGCCGCACCGATCTGGTGGTCACCGACAACTGCCTCGATCACGTGCAGGACCCGGCGCAGGTCGCCCGCGAGATCGCCCGCGTGCTGCGGCCGGGCGGGCTGCTGTGGCTGCTGGTCGATGTCATGGACCACGCCGACGAGCTGCACCCCCACCCCATGAGCGAGACACGGGCGGCGCAGCTGCTGACCGGCGCGGGGCTCGTGCAGCAATGGGGTGAGGTCTGGGACGGGCACAGCCACCCCAAGGCCAAGGGCCAGTGGCGGACGCTCTGGCGGAAGCCGGGCTGACCGACAACGATTGGTCGGTCCGATCGACCCGCGTTCGCGGTGGACATGGTCCTTCTGAATCGGGGTGCTGCTTGCTCGTGGATCTATCAATCATCGTGGTGGCGCTGCTCGCGCTCACGCTGGGCGCAGAGATGCTCGTCCGCGGGTCGATCTCGATCGCGAGGCGTCTTGGGGTCTCGGGCTTCTTCATCGGGCTGACGATTGTCGGGTTCGGCACGTCGACACCCGAGCTCTGCACCTCGCTGGTCGCGGCCGCCCGGGGCGAGGGCGACATCGGCGTCGGCAACGTGGTCGGGTCGAACATCTTCAACATCGCGGTGATACTCGGCGTCACGGCGTTGATCTCGCCGATCCCGCTCCAGCTGCACATGGTGCGGCGGGATGTGCTGGTCGTCATCGCCGTCGCCTGCACGCCGCTGGTGGCGATGCTGACCGGGGGCGTCATCGATCGCTGGCTCGGGGTGCTGATGGTCGCCGCGCTGCTTGCCTATCTGTGGAGGGGCTACATCACCGGCACCCGGCAGAACCAGCGCGACCTTGAGCTGGCGGCCGAACGCGAGCTGGAGGACGAGCTCGCCCCGAAGGCCTCTGGGTGGCTGGGGCGTCCTGTGGGCAGCGCCGTGCTGATTGTCGCGGGGCTCTGCACGCTGGTGGTCGGCTCGACGTTGCTGGTCAACGCCGCCAGCTCCTTTGCGCGGGGGCTGGGCGTCTCGGAGCTGGTGATCGGCCTCACGATCGTCGCCGCCGGCACCAGCGCTCCCGAGCTGGTGACCAGTCTCGTCGCGGCGCTCCGCAAGCAGTCCGACATCTCGGTCGGCAACATCCTGGGGTCCAACATCTTCAACATCCTGGGCATCCTGGGGCTCACCTGCGCCATCACGCCGCAGCAAATCACCCCGCAGGTCTTCGCCCTCGACATCCCCGTGATGATCGCGGTGAGCATCGCGTGTATCCCCATCATGCGGAGCGGTGCCCGCATCTCGCGCGGCGAGGGGGTCCTGCTGCTCGGGGTCTACGCGGCCTACATGGTGGTGTTGTTCGTCTACGCCCCCAGCTGGTTCGCGACAGGCTGATCTCCCGGCGCCAGACGTGCCCGGAGCACGTTGGCGAGCGTCTCGGAGTCCATGTACTGCGCCGGCGGCCGGTAGTAGACCTCGTGCATCGTGTCGTTGGTCTTGGGCGGCAGCGCGGTCACCTCGCCACGCGCATCGCGGAGTTTGGCCACGATCTGCTGCGGCTGGGCGCAGCGGAAGACCACGTCGCGATCGCGCACGGTGATGGTGTTCACGCCGAGCGCCGCGGCCGCGATCCGCAGCGAGGCGAGATCGAGCAGCCGCTCGGCCTGCGACGGCACCGGTCCGTAGGCCTCGACCAGATCCTCCCGGACCGCGTCCAGCTGCTCGGCGCTCGCGGCCGTGGCGAGGCGGCGGTAGGCCTCGAGCCTGCGCTGGTCGCTCGGGATGTACGCCTTGGGCAGGATGCCGGTGAGCCCGATGTCGATCTTGGTCGCGCTCGGGCGGTCCGGCGGCTTGCCGCTCTTGAGCTCGTGCACCGCGTTCTCGAGCAGCTGGCAGTACATGTCGTAGCCCACCGCCGCGATGTGCCCCGACTGCTCGGCGCCCAGGATGTTGCCCGCCCCGCGGATCTCGAGGTCCCGCATCGCGATCTTGAACCCTGCGCCGAGCATCGAGTATTGCTCGATCGCCTTGAGCCGCTTCTGGGCCACCTCGCGCACGGGGCGGTCGACCGGCAGCAGCAGATAGCAGTAGGCCCGGTGGCTCGATCGCCCCACGCGGCCTCGGAGCTGGTGGAGATCGGCCAGCCCGAACCGGTCGGCGTCGTTGATGATCATCGTGTTGGCCGACGAGATATCGATGCCCGACTCGATGATCGTGGTCGAGACCAGCACGTCCGCCTCGCGGCGCATGAACTTGAGCATGACTTCTTCAAGCTCGTTCGGCGGCATCTGGCCGTGGCCGATCACGATCCGCGCCTCCGGCGCCAGCTGCTGGACGTTGTCGGCGATGCTCTTGATGTTGTGCACGCGGTTGTGCACGAAGTACACCTGCCCGTTCCGCGAGAGCTCGCGGGCGATCGCCTGCGCGATGCGGCGCCCGTTGTAGGGGATCACCTCGGTCACGATCGCCCGGCGCTCCAGCGGAGGGGTGGTCAGGCTCGAGATATCCCGCAGCCCCAGCATCGACATGTGCAGCGTCCGCGGGATCGGTGTTGCGCTCAGCGTGAGTACGTCGACCGTCAGACGCAGCCGCAGCAGACGCTCCTTGTGCTCGACGCCGAACCGCTGCTCTTCGTCGACCACCACCAGCCCGAGGTCGGCGAACTTGACGTCCTTGGAGAGCAGGCGGTGCGTGCCGATGATCACATCGACCTCGCCCCGGCGCAGGGCCGCGAGCGTGGCGTTGAGCTCTTTCTGGGTCTTGAACCGCGACAGGCTCGCCACCCGGAAGGGGTAGTCGGCGAACCTCGAGCGGAAGGTCCGCTCGTGCTGCTCGGCCAGCACCGTCGTCGGCACCAGCACCGCGACCTGGCGGCCGAACTCGCACGCTTTGAACGCCGCGCGGATCGCCACCTCGGTCTTGCCGAAACCGACATCGCCGCAGATCAGCCGGTCCATCGGGCGGTCCGACGACATGTCCTTCTTGATCTCGGCGAGTGCTGCGAGCTGATCTTCTGTCTCGTCGAAGGGGAACTCGGCCTCGAATTCCTTCTGCCAGGGCGTGTCTGCCGGATACCGCACGCCGGGCATCGATTCCCGCGCCGCCCGCACCCGCAGCATCTCGGCCGCCAGGTCGCGCACGCCCTCGGAGACGCGGTCCTTCTGCGCCTTCCATTTCTTGCCGCCCAGCGTCGAGAGCGGCGGCTTGCCGTGAAACCCGCCGACGTACTTCTGCACCTGATCGATCGAGGTCGCGGGTACGTAGTACTTGCTCTTGCCGGAGAACTCCAGCGCGAGGTACTCCTCGGCCTCGCGCTTGCGGGGCGAGAGCTTGCCCGGCAGCGGCTTGGGCTTCATCAGCTCGAGCCCGGCGAACACCGCGATGCCGTGGTCGACGTGCACGACGTAATCGCCCACGCTCAGGTCGAGGAACGTGTCCATCGCCCGGCCCGCGCGAAGCCGTCGCGAGGACGAGCCCCGCCGAGCCTCGACCCGGTGCAGCAGCTCGTGATAGGGCACGAGCGCAAAGGCCCCTGGCTCATCCCGCCGCCACACGAAGCCGCGGTGCAGATAGGTCAGGGCCGTCCGCAGCGTCTCCGGCCTCGGACCCGGCCCGTGCTCGGCAACAAGCTCGCCCAATCGCTGCGACTCGGCGTCTTTTTGGCACGCGACGGTGACCTCGGCCTCGCCGGCCAGTTCCACCAACTCCCCCACCGCTGCGGGCAGCTCGCGGGCGAACTCCGGCAGCACCTCGATCGGCAGCTCGATCCGGACGTCGGCGCCGCTCGCCCCGGCGGAGAACTGGTTGACCTCGGCGAAGCCGCGAAAGCTGGACTCGAGAAGCCGCAGCACGGCCGGCGGGCCGTCGATCCCCCGCCCGTCGCTGGCCCGCTCGAAGTAGCCCCGTCCCTGCTCGACCACCTCCATCGTCTCGGCGAGGATCGCCGCGGCCTCGCGCGGCACGAGCTCGAGGAAGTTCATCGTGCCCGAGTCGGTCTGGAGCGACTCCAGGCTCGCTGCGATCAGCTCGACCGAATCGAGACGCCTGTCCGAGCCCATCGTCTCGACGTCGATCTCGTTGATCCGTTCGATCTCGTCGCCGAAGAAATCGAGGCGGACCGGGGGCTGCCCGAACCCTCCGGGAGGGAACACATCGAGGATGCCACCCCGCACGGCGAAGTCCCCGGGTTCCTCGACAGCGTCCATCCGGGTGTAGCCGGCCTCGGCAAGCCAGCGGGTCACGTCGGTCATGTCGTGACGCTCGCCGGGGCGGAACGTCCGGGCCAGCCGGTCGAGCCGCTCGGGCGTGGGCACGCCCTGCATCAGCGCCTGAATCGGCGCGATGATGACCGAGTGCGGGTGCAGAGACGTCTGGTCCGGCTGTGCGTTGGCAGCGCCCTCGCCGCCCGCCATCACGGCCCGTTGCACCGCGATCCGCTCGGCGAAGAGGTCGAGGGCGATGTCGGTCTCGCCGGGCAGCACCTCGAGCGCCGGCAGCCGCAGCGCGGGCAGACCCAGTGTCGTCAGTTCCTCGAGCGCATCGTCGGCGTCGTCGATGTGGGCCACGACCAGCACCACCGGCCGCGCCATCGAGCGGGCCAGCACCCCGGCCAGCAGCGTGGTGGACGAGCCGACGGCCCCTGTCACCACGGCCCGGCGTCCGTCGCTGAGCGCGCGCGCGAGCCCGGCGACGGCTTCGTCCGACGCCATGGCCGAGAGCCAGGCTGGGGAGGCCGAGAGTTCTTGCATGCACGCCCGGAGGCGGTCCATGGTAGCCCGCGACTCCGGAACCGAGCCGCCGACGGACGGATCGAAACCGGCGTTCACTCCGTCGAGGCGTAGGGAACCAGCTTGGCGATTGTCTTGGGCCCGATCCCCGGCACACGGTCGAGGTCATCGAGCGAGCCGAACGGTCCGTTGGCTTCGCGGTCGGCGATGATCCGGGCGGCGAGCGTCGGCCCGATGCTCGGCAGCAGGTCGAGTTCTGCGGCGGACGCCGTGTTGAGGTTGACCGTGCGGGCAACGCTCTGTGCCGTCGGCGGCGTTGCTGGCGCGGCGGCTGCGGAACCCCCCGGCCCCGCCGTCGCGTCCGCGGCCGCGGGTTGATGGCCGATCGCTGTCGTCATCGAGGCCGACTCGATGAAGCTCGGCGGCGGGCCGGAGAGCCCTCGTGCCACGCCCAGCACACCCGCTCCGCCGAGCACGGCCGCGGCGACCCAGCGGGCCGCCGGCGAGAGGGGTGGAGTCTGCGGTCGGTTTGTTGCGTCGGATGCGGAGGACACGGGTGGTACTCCTTGCAAGGCGCTCTCCGGCGGGAGAGCTTCGGCCCCGGTCACTAAGTGCTAGTCGGTCGTGATCCAGCTCTGCCCGGCTGCGAGTGAGCGTCGGATCCCGGCGAATCTGTCCATGGCGGGCTTCGCGGCGGCGGTGTCCTTGACCAGGCCGAGCCCCGCTTCGGCGCCGGGCGCGTCGGCCAGTTCTGCCCAGCACATGCCGTGCACGAACGGCTTGGCGAGCACGACCGACGCCACGTTGGCCAGCCACGCGCTCTGCATCTGCTCCGACCACGGTGCTCGCCAGTACCCGGGTTCGGCGAAGCCCTTGCTCTCGGTCGACGTGCGCGTGGTGCTCGGCACGCCGCACGCGGTCACCATGATCGGCCGCTCGAGCGCCGCGTACCGATCGAGGATCGAGGAGATCTCCATCAGGTCGCGTGCCGCGCACCCTCGCCGCGGCATGCCCATGGTCAGGCGCACCGCGAACGCGTCGACCGGGATGCCCGCCTGGCAGACCGTGTCGGCGTAGAGCACCGGCGGGATCGACTGCCGGCTGACGGCGTAGTGCTCGCCCCAGATCTCGTCGATCTCGATCTGCACCTTCGCACTCGGTTGGAGCTTCTTGACCAGCAGCACGCACAGCCGCGTGAGGTCGAGGATCTGCTCGTAGCTCATGCGGAAGTTGCTGTTGACGTGCAGCCCGGACGCGACCGTCCACCGCGAGACGGTCCGCCGGTAGCGGGTGACGATCGATTTGACGTGCTCGTAGACCAGCTCGCGCAGGGTCTCGTAGTCGTTCTCCCAGATGTAGATCCAGTCCGGCGCGTCCTCGGTGCGGAAGTCGATCACCGGGCCGGCGAACACCGGCAGCTTGGCCTTGCGCACCGCCCACTCGATCCAGCGGTCGGTGTTGGCGAAGCTGTACGCGCCCTCCTGCGGCTCCATGTCGATCCACCGCATCGGCAGGTGGAGAAAGTCGCACGACGAGGCCACGAAGCGCTGCAGCGCCTCGCTCGACCGCGCCGGAGAGACCGAGCAGCCGATCACGGGCCGGCCCGGGAGGGTCACACCCAGCGAGTTCTGCACGATGATCGGGACGTTGGCCGGCGGCCTGTCCCCGCTGGCGCTGACGTACGCCTCCACCGCCTCGGCGTACCCGCTGCCGTCGAGCCGGGGCGGGATGTCCCGCGCGGCGTCGCGCACCGCGAGCTGCTCGCCCGCGTCGATCGCCAGGACGAGCGCCCGCCACGCCAGCCGGTCGGCCTCGACGGTGTGCCCGCCCGAGGGCCCCCCACCCCCGCCGCTGCCCTCGGCGACGAGCGCCCGGGTGAAGGTGAGCCGCGCCTGCTCGAACTGCTGCATGATCGGGTCGTCGGCCGGCAGATCGAACAGCGCCCAGTCCTCGAGCTTGTTGAGGAAGAACATGATGCGGTGACGCGCCAGCTCGAGACTCAGCAGGTAGGGCCGCTCCCTCGCCGGCAGCAGGCAAGTCCGGAGACTCAGGTCCCCGAGCTTGGGCAAGGTCTCCTGCCCGTTCTCGCCGGACTTGAGCTGCTCGATGTCGCGGAGCGGCACCTGGAGCGAGAGACCGGCGCTCGCACGCTCGGCCGGGTCGCACCAGATCACCCCGTCGTCGCCCTGCGTGACCTCCGTGCCGATCCCGATCCCGTCGGGCCCGACCATGTACGCGTTGCGCAGGCCGAACGCCGGCCCTGGCGTATCCCCGTGAAAGACGACGAAGCTGAACATCCCAGGCGAATCCTCCCGCCCCGCGGGGCATCGGTCAGAATAGGCGAAAGGCCGCCCACGTGCCCGGGCGCTCGCACCGTCCGGGGCATGGTTGGCAATCGGCGAGACCGTGTGTCGTGCAGCGATCTCCTCCGGGCATATTCTCTCGGCATGACCCACTCCCGCCCCCCTCAGGAGGTCGACACCCACGCCGCGGTGTTCGACTCCTCGCTCGACCTGCCCGGCCGCCGGGCCGGCAAGGTCCGCGACACCTACACCCTCCCCGCCGACCCGAGCGCCGGCCCCGACGAGCCGTCCTCGCTCGACCGGATCCTCATGGTCGCCAGCGATCGACTCAGCGCGTTCGATGTCGTCATGCCGACGCCGATCCCCGGCAAGGGCGTCCTGCTCACCAAGGTCGCGGCGTTCTGGCTGGGCTGGATCGAGTCGCAGGGGCTGTGCCGCACCCACCTGCTCTCCACCGATGCCGGCGAAATCCCCGATTCGGCGTTCGGTCCCGGGTCGACGCCGCGTGAGCACCTCGCCGGTCGCGTGACCATCGGACGCCGGTGCCGCGTGGTCCCCATCGAGTGTGTCGTCCGAGGCTACCTCGAGGGTTCGGGATGGAAGGACTATCAACGCTCCGGCGAGATCTGCGGCGTGCGTCTCCCGGCGGGTCTCCGCCAGTGCGACCGGCTGCCCGAGCCCATCTTCACCCCAGCGACCAAGGCCGAGGAAGGCCACGACGAGAACATCAGCTTCGAGACCGCCGCGGCGAGTGTCGGCGAGGAACGCATGGCGTGGCTCCGCGAGCGCTCGCTGGCGATCTACTCCGCGGCGGCCGCGTACGCGCTAGAGCGTGGCGTGATCATCGCCGACACCAAGTTCGAGTTCGGGCTGCCGCTCGATAGCGACGGCGAGCCAACGACCGACGAGCCCATCCTGATCGACGAGGCGCTGACACCGGACAGCTCGCGGTTCTGGCCGGCCGACCGCTACGAACCCGGGCACGCGCAGCCGAGCTACGACAAGCAGTTCGTCCGTGAGCACCTGCAGTCGCTCGTGGACGCCGGCACCTGGGACAAGACCGCGCCGGGCCCCACGCTGCCAGACGACGTCGTCGCCGGGACTCTCGCGCGCTACCGCGAGGCCGTCGACCGCCTGATGGCCTGACCGGACCGGGCCCGGAGAGACCGGCCTATTTGTTCTGCAGATCGATCTGCTTCTCGGCGCGCTCCGCGGCGATCCGCGCGACCCACGCCCGGTGCTCGGCCATCCCCGCGGGCTCCATGAACATCTCGTCGAAGGGCTTGCCGTTGCCGGCCTCGGCCTGGCTGTCGATCTCCTGCTTCCACCCGGCCCTGAGGAAGTCGTAGGCGAACTGCTGCAGCTCGACAGGTGCCCGGCCGTACATCTCGGCCGCGTCGTCGAGGCTCATCAGCTGGATGGTCCGGGCGAAGAGGTCGCCGGAGACGAGGCGGAACTCCGGATCGAGCACGCCCGTCCGCGTGTCGCGGCCGCCGTCGGCGACCACGTCGCGGACCTGCGTCTCCATGTAGTACCGGTGCGCCTGGGCCGCCCACTGGAAGTTCTTCCGGAACAGCTCGTCGTCGCCGGCGAGCAGGCCCCCGATGTAGGCCCCCTGCAGCGACCCCACCACCTCGGACACCAGCACGTACGGCGAGCGGATGCGGTCTTCCTGCAGCTCCCGGAGGACGAACTCATCGATCGGGACGGACGCCTCGATGTCGAAGTACGGATCGTTGACGTTGCGGCCCGGGAATGTGCCCAGCTCGTGGTAGTACTTCTTGGCCAGCTCCATCTGCCCACGCCGGTAGAAGAACCGCACCGCGTCGCGGAGGAAGTTCTCGTATCCCGCGGCGTACACGCGGTAGGGACGCTTGTCCACATCCGCCCACGAACGGCCGATCAGCTCGCTCAGCACCTCGCCGTACGACTCGACAAAGTGGGCGTTCGGGCCCAGCTGATAGGGCCGGGTGCCGCCGGAGATCGAATCGAAGAAGTTGAAGTACACATCGCCCGAGCGGTAGAGCTCCTGCAGCGACTGGATCGTGATGCGGTCGGTGTTGATGAAGTCGAAGTCGCCCTTGTTGTCCTCGGTCCACCGGGTGAGTGATTCCTCGACGCCGCGGGCCGACCAGTAGAGCGCGTGGGCCGCGGGGTGGCGCCAGTCGATCGGCCCGAACTTCCGCGTGAAGCGGATCATGCGGTTCGGCTCCATGTTGTACTCATCGACCAGCAGCCGCTTGCGCAGATGCGACAGCAGCGCGGGCCAGGCCTCGGCGTACTGCGGGTCGTCCATGAGCTTCCCGAACGCGATGTTGGTCGCGCCCATGCTCCGCAGCGCCCCGGCACGGAACACCGACCGCCGCAGCGCCTTGTGCGACTCGTAGCGGCGAAGAAGGCCGACGGTGTCCTGCCCGTCGGTCAGGCCCTGCAGCACGTTCCACAGCTCCGCGGCCTTGGGGGAGCGGGCCGCGAGCTGCTCCATCGTGTCCGGGGCCTCGGAGAAGGTGGTCAGCCACGCGACGTACTTGTTGACCGCGCCCTCGCGTGTGCGGTCCTCGATGCTGCGCGCCGGCGGGTCACCGAGCACGACCGTCCATTCCTCGGCCAGCTTGCGCTTGTAGGTCTGGTTGGCGTCGTCGGTGACGCCCGCGACCTTGTGCAGGAAGATCCACGCCAGCTCTTTGTGCAGGAGCATGGCGTTGGGGTTGGCCCGGATGCCCTCGTTGCGGAGCAGGCGGATGCCGGACTGCACCCACTGCCAGCGTTCCTCCGGCGTCTGCGTCTTGACCGAGATGTTGTACGCCATGTTCCACGCGTGGAACACCCACACCTGCGGGAACCGGGGCTGGAGCTTGGTGATCGCCCTGGCGAGCTCCATCGCCTCGTAGTAGTACCCCTGCTCCTTCATCTCGTTGGCGCGGTACCACAGGATGTTGACGAACACGCCGCGGAACGCCCCCATCGCGATGCCCAGCGCCACCTCGGGCGGGTCGCCGGCCTCGGCGGTGTCCGCGTAGGAGAGCTGGTTGCGCCCCGACGAGTTGGTCAGCGCCAGCGACACCCCGCCCGACAGGCCGAGGCAGATCAACGCCACCAGCAGGGCCCCGAGTTGGATGATCGTGTCGCGCTTCATGCCCAGCCTCCCGGGAGGGTCCCGGAGTACTTACCGTCCCGAATAGATCGCCAGTTCGCGCCGCCGCATGGTGATGACCGCCAAGAGGTACAGCGCAGCGCTGCCGATCGCGATAAACAGCCCCCCGACGATCACGCTGCTCAGCGGGATCAGTTCACCCTGCACGAGCCGCTTGGTCGGCTTCAGATCGCCGTAGAGACTGAACGCCCCCGAGACCAGCCTCGTCACCACCGACGCGACGAGGTTGAACACCTGCACGTTGCCTTTGGTGTCGGTCGTCGCGAAGGTCTCGACGCTGGTCTGCAGGAAGCCCGACCCCTCGGCGGCGAGCAACGCGCCGAAGGAGACCAGGCACGCCACCGGGAAGCTCAGGAACGTCGCCGCCCAGATCGCTAAAATGGACAGGAACGCCAGCTTGGACCACAGCACGACCATCGCCCGCACGAAGTTGAGCCGGTAGCTGCCCACGCGGTAGGAGAACTCGAGCCCCCCCGGCGGGAAGGTGATCGTGTCCGGGTTCATCGCGCCGGTCTCGATGTTGGCGTTGACGACCTCGAGCACGATCGCGCCGTCGATCGACCGCAGCTCGCGTTCCATCTCCGGATCGTCCCTGACCCTGGCCAGGTCCTCGTCGGTCACGCGGTAGACCGCCGTCGGGTAGACCGTGCTCGAGTGGAAGAACCCCAGCCCCATCCGCTGGATCAGCCGCGAGCCGTCGGAGAAGAGGAACGTCACGTCGTAGAACTCGTCCGGCCGGTTCGAGCCCGCGTCGATGCGGTGGCGGAAGAGCAGCAGGTCGCCGTGGTCTCTGGCCCGCTGGAGACCCTTGAAGACGTACTGCTCCCGGTTGCCGGGCTCGATCGAGCGGTACCGGGTGATCGCGTCCTTGTGGAGGTCGCTGGCGATCTTCGCCCGCTCGCCCGGTGTCGTGCCGAACTGCGGGTCCACGTCCTGCCGCGCCTGGATGAACTGCTCGACGCCGGCGCGGAACTCCGGCGAGTCCTTGGTGAAGGGCACCTCGTTGACCACCGTCACCCGCGAGCTGAGCACCTGCGTCTCGAGCACCCAGCGGTCCTCGGTCAGGTCGCCCTCGCCGCCGGCGTACGACGTGAAGGCCTCACGCTCGCCCAGCGCCGGCTGGCCCCGGAGGTACTCCACAAAGAGGAAGATGCCCGAGGCGCACACCGCCAGCAGGATCGCGTTGAGGGCACACACGCCGAGCCACTTGCCCAGGATGTACTTCCACGCGCTGACCGGTTTGGTGACCGTCTGCCAGATGGTCTTGTCCCGCTGCTCGAACGCCACGGTCGCCGCCGCGAACAGCAGCGTCAGCACCGCGATCGTCCAGAACGACAGCCCGGTGCTAAACGACATGAACGACTGGACCCGGTACCGCAGCGGCTGGTCGGCGTCGAGCGCGTTGGGCAGCGCCGCGAGCCCCACGAGCAGCACCACGATGAAGACCAGCGAGATCTTCATCCGGACCGCCTCGTCGAGCACGACGCGGGCGATCGAGCACACCGGCCCGGCGTGCCCGAGCAGCATCCGCACCAGCTGGAGCAACGCCGTAAACGACGCCGTGAGCGCCGTGATCCCCAGCAGCAGGTGCCCGGCCCCGGCGGTCGGCTCGTAGAAGGCCAGCGGGAACCCCACCAGGGCCGCGAACCCCAGCAACCCGAGATAGGTCAGCCCGAGCCCCAGCCACACGACCGTCAGCGCCAACGCCGAGACGACCAGCACGCCGAACCCGACGCTCTGCCAGTCCGACTGTTGCTCGAGGACCATGTCGACCGCGCGCTCGCTGGCCTGCAGCGCCGAGCGGACGGTCTCGCGCGCCCGGATCTGCTCCGGCGCGAGCTCCTCATCGGGGGAGACTGTCAGGCTCTCGCTGGCCCGGGCGGTGTCATCGAGCCCGACCGGCGCGGTCTGCAGCACGACGTAGGTCGTGAACACCGCCACCGCCGCGAGCACGATCAGGATGCTCGCGATGATCTTGAACGGTCCCGACCGTTGCAGACGGTTCGCCGCCGCGAGTCTCGCTCGAAGATTCACGGCTTGTCACCCTCCGGCCCATCCCCGAGCAGCGAATCGATGATCGACTCGTCCACGTCCTTCGCGGGGGTTGTGCGTTTGGGCGCATCGGTCGCCGGCTTGGCGGCCGCGGGCGGGGCCGACTTCGGAGCCGCGGGCGGCTTGGGCGGCGCCCCGGCCACCAGCTCGTCGATCACGCTGCTCGCCGCGTCGGCGTCTTCGGCTTCCCGCGATCTGGCCTCGCTGGCGCGTCGCTCGCTGGGCGAGGCGACCGGCTCCGGGTCGTCCTCGTTGGTCAGCCTCGAGATGAGGTCCTCGCCCTCGGGCTCCGCGGCCTTGAGGAAGGAGGCCGTCTCGCCGCCGTGGGTTGCGCCGGCGGTCTCGAGCCGTTCGGCCCGGGCGTTCTCGACGATGGTCAGGAACTTCTGCTCGAGCGTCTGGCGCGGGCTGGAGACGTTGAGCACGCTCTTGGCCCCGCCCGACCGCCGCCGCACGATCTCGTCGATCTCGGCGAGTGTTTCCTCGTCGAGCGCGTCGGTCTCGATGGTCGTGCGTTCGTGCCGGACGAGCATCGCGTCGCAGGTGCCCTCGTCGCGCTTCTTGCCGCCGTAGAGGATCACCATCCGGTCCACGCAGTCCTCGACATCGGCGAGCAGGTGGCTCGAGAGCAGCACGGTCTTGCCGCGCCGGCCCATCTCGATGATCAGGTCCTTGACCTGCCGCGTGCCGATCGGGTCGAGACCGGTGGTCGGCTCGTCGAGGATGAGCAGGTCGGGGTCGTTGATCAGCGCCTGCGCGAGGCCGATGCGCCGCTGCATGCCCTTGGAGTACTCGCGGATCGGCCGGTGCTGCACGTGCGTCAGGCCGACCATGTCGAGCAGCTCGTCGATGCGGCGCTTGCGGACCGTGTGCCCGATCTCGAAGAGCTTGCCGTAGTAGTCCAGCGTCTCTTTGGCGTTGAGGAACGGGTAGAGGTACGACTCCTCCGGCAGGTAGCCGATGCGCTTCTTCGTGATCACGTCCGACGGCGGCTTGTTGAAGACCGCCACCCGGCCCTTGGTCGGCCGCAACAGACCCAGGATGATCTTGATCGTCGTGCTCTTGCCCGAACCGTTGGGCCCCAGCAGGCCGAAAATCTCGTGCGGGTGGATGTCGAACGTCAGCGAGTCGACCGCTTTGGCGCGGTTGCGCATCCAGAAATCGCGGAACACCTTCGTCAGGTTCTGGCACGCGACCACCGGCTTGCCGCGTGACCCGCCTGTGTCCATCTGGTCGATCATGCCTGCTCCTGGTCCCTTTCCCACGGCCGGGCGCTCGCGGCCGGGCTCGCCACACTACCCGCCGCGGGTCTGGAGGCCTTCCTGCGTCTGGTAGCGGCCCTCTTCGATCATCCGCAGCCGGTCCTCACGCACCCGCGCGTTCTCCGCCTCGCGCTGGGCCCGCTCTCGGGCGGCACGGAAGGTCGGGTCCGCGTTGATCACCAACTCGAGCGTGTCGGTGCCGGAGGGATTGAAGAAGATCTCCAGGTTGTCATCGGAGAAGAACGCACCGAGCGCGTCCGACCAGTCCGTCGCGATCATCACCGAGGGGTTGGTCTGGAACTGCGCCAGCTTGGCCTCAAACCGCGTCAGCTCCGAACGGGCCAGATCGACCGCGCCGTCGCGGTACTGCCTCGCCCGGCTCACCAGCGTCGCCACCTCGCCGCCGAGGGCCACACGGACCTCCTCGCCGTCGATCTCGATCGCCTGCCCATCCAGAAGCCGGTCGATCTTCGACAGCGTGACCGCGGCCTCGGCTTCCTGCCCGAGGTCGTACTGCCGCTCGTACTCGTCGATCAGCTCGATCAGCAGCCCCGCCGAGCCGCCCGCCGTCGCCGACAGCAACGTCGACGCGTCACGCTGGGCATCCTCGCGGGCCTTGCTCGCCCGGCTGGCCGCCTGCAGCACGCCGTTGAAATTCTCCCGGAGGTACACCGGCGGGATCTTCTGCTTGAGCGCCAACTGCTCGATATCCAGCCCGGACCCGTACTCGCCGATGCCGCCGAGCGTCTGCCGAGCGATGTCCGTCGCCCGCAGCGCCACCGAGCCCTGCTCCTGCGAGCTCTGCTTCAGCAGGTCGTCGATGCCCACCGCCGCGACAGCCTGCACGACGCCGCGTGCGATCGCTGCGCGAACAAAGCCGGTCTCGTGCGGCGGGTAGATCGTCTCGACAAACTGCCGCGCATCCGACCGACGATACTGCACCGACCACTGCGTGTGGGCGATCGCCCCGTCGCCGGTCAGCAGCGAACCGTCCTGAGACGGATCGAGGCTCGCACGCGACCGCAACGATTCCAGCGGCGTGTCTTCCTTGCCCGGCTCCACATACGGCCAGAACGCCCGGCTGATCTCGAGCTCCTTGTTGCCGACGTCCACGTGGATCAACTCGCCGAACGGATACGGCGCCGCCCATTGGAACCCCGGACGCAGATCGGTCGCCGAGATCTTCCCCGTCAGCACCCGCAGCCCGCGCTCGTTGGCCTTCACCGACTGGAAGCCGCTGGCGATATAGAGGACGAGCAGCACAACCATCGCGCCCTGCAGGATGCGGAACGTGATCCGCAACGCCTCGGCCAGCGACTGGTTCGCCGGATCCATCATCGACGCGCGCTGCGCCGGCGAGGATTCCTCCTCACGCAGTTGCACCGACGCCGGCCTCGAAGAACCCGTCGGCGGCGTGCCCCCCTCGCCCGGGCCCTGTCCTGGAGTCTGGTCACTCACGGCGTGCCCCCCGTGCTGCGACCGGTGTCCGAGCCGGTCTGAGCCTCGGCCGCACGCTGCCACGACCGCGGCAGCCCGCTGTCGGGGATCTCATCCGGCGTCAGCACACCCACCTGCTGCGGGTCGAGCAGACGCAGGCCCGGAGAGTCGGTCGAGAGAATGACCGTGGTCCGATCGCTGAGCGAGGACCGGATCAGATCGAGGTTCTTCAGGAAGACGGCCAGCTCGGGGTACTGCCCCATCCGCTTCTGGAAGACCGACGCCGCGGTGTCGCCCTCGGCCTCGATCTCCTTGGCCCGGCGGTTGGCGAAGGCGAGGATGCGGTCGCGGTCCTCGCGGGCCTTGGCGCGGATCGCCTCGGCCTCGGCGTTGCCCTGCGCCTCGATCTCCTTGGAGAGCCGGTCGCGGTTAGCGGCGATGCGGTCGTTGACGGCCTGCGTGGTTTCCTGCGCCAGCCGCACGCGGTAGATGCCCACCGACGACGGATCGATGCCGTAGTCGGCGATGCCGACGCCGCCGCCCTTGGGCTCACGGAGCGCCGAAAGGATCCGCCCCTCGAGCTCGGGCAGCTTCGACTGGCCCTCGGCGTTGAAGAGCTCGGACAGGGTGTACTTGCCCGTTTCCGAGAGCGCCCCCGAGAGCAGGCTCCGCAGCGTCGCCTGCGCCGCCTCGAAGTGGTCCTCGGACCGCTTGCCGGAGTTGCTGAACCGCTGGTAGAAGGTGAGCGGGTCGCTCACGCGCCAGGTCAGGAACGCCTCGATGACGATCTGCTTGTTGTCGCTGGTCTGCTGCGCCTCGGCACGCGTCTGCAGCAAGCGCATCCGCTTGTCGTAGATCGTCACGCTCTGGATCGGGTACGGCGCCTTGAACCGCATGCCCGGCTCGGTGATGGTCGACTCTTCGCTCGCTTTGCCGAACGTCGTGACCACCGCCGCCTCGGTGAACCGCACCGTGTAGGTCATGCTGTAGGAGAGCATCGCCAGCACAAAGACGACGGTCAGGATGATGGGAATCAATCGCTTCACAACTGCGCTCCTCAAGAGCTCGCCGGGCCCGCTGGCCCGCCACGGAGATGACTATTCGTTCGGGTCCTTGGTGAACAGGTCGATGCCGACCTTCTCGGTCTGCAGCTCGCCACGGATGTGCAGGTCGGCCACGCCCGACCCCACGATGAAGATCCGCGACCCGGCGATCGACTGCTGGAGCGTGTCGAAGTACATCCGGGCCTGGTAGACCATGGGCGAGGCCTTGTAGGACTCCACCATGCCCTCGTACCGGATCGCCTCCGACCACGCCCCCATGTGCTTGTTCCAACGCTGCGCCTGCGCGCCCGCCAGAGCGATCGCCGCCTCGCCCTGCGCGTCGGCGATCAGGTCGACGACGATCGCCTCCTGCTCGGCCTGCTCCTGCTCGTCGGCGCCGGCTGTCCGCATGTCGTCCAGGATGTCGATGGCCGCGACGATCTCTCGCGCCGCCTCGACCGACCCCGCCACGCCCGCGAGCAGTTCCACTTCCGACCCCAGCGCGGTCTCGATCATCGACTGCCGGTTCTGCTCGGCGATGACCACTTCCTCAAACTTCGGGGCCACCTCGCTCGGGGGGTGCATCCGCGCCGCGGTGATGCTCAGGACCTTGACGCCCGACCCGCGGGGCACGCCGTCGGGGCCCGGGTTGAGCCCGTCGAAGGCCGCCTGCACACGCTGCCGCATCGCCTCGGCCAGGTCCGACCGATCGGCGCCGAGGATCTGGTCGATCGACACCGCCGACAGATACACCGTGACCGCCCGCATGCCCTCGACGCGCAGGATCGACTCGCGAACGCCGGGAGGACCGAGCTGATCGAACAGCAACGGGTCCGCGATCGCGTACTTCACCGGCACCTCGATCGCGACCAGCGCGACGTCCTGCGTCGTGCCCCGCGCTCCGCGCCCCTCGGAGATCGAGGGCTGCACGATGTTGTAGATCTCTTCCTTGGTGTGCTCGTTGGTCCAGAGAATCGGCTCGTCGCTCTCTTCCGCCGGCGGCGTGCCCAGCTGAAGTGTGCGGATGCCCGTCGCCGTGCGCCCGATCACGCGGATCTGCCCGCTCTCGGTCCGCTCGGTCAACTCCGGGATCACCACGCGATCGATCGGCCAGGGGGCCTTGAAGTGGATGCCCGGGCCGATGTCCTCGCGGACCACCGCCCCGAACCGCAGCACCATGCCCCGCTGGTCCGGCCCCACCACCGTCCAGCAGCTCAGGAGCCACACGACGAAGATCCCGAAGATCACCGCCAGCGGCCACGACCGCAGCACGAGGCGGTAGAACCACGTCTGCTGCACGCCGAAACCGAGCTGGTAGTCCAGCGCTTCGCCGATCGAGCGAGCGATCCGGTCCGGGGCCGAGATCAGCGAGAGCACCCGCGAGTCGAACGCGGGCCTCGGGTAGACCCCCTTCTTGCGGGGGCGGTAGAGGTCGAGAAGGAAGTTGAGGAGTACCTCAATGCCCATCCCGATCATCAGGATGGGGATGCCGACCACCAGCAGCCGGCGCAACGCGTCGGAGCCGGCGACATCAACGAACTGCGACACCGCCAGCAGCAGACCCACCAGGGCGGCCGCCACCGCGTAGGCCGAGCCGCCGCGGAGATTGGCCCAGACGGCCTGCTTGGCCATGCCGGAGACAAATCTTGCGAACACAAACCCAACAAAGGCGATAATCAGGCCGAATGCCATCGCCCAGCCGGCGTGGCGGGCCTCCGGCAGCGCGCCCGCGGTCGCGAATTCCTCGCTGACGCGGTACCGCCAGTAGCCCAGCGCGATCAACGCCGCACCGATCAGAATACTGACAACGGGGATGACGAACCGGTACCAGGTCTGCAGCCGGCGGGAGGCCAGACGCAGATCGGCCGCGCCTTCCTCGAAAACCGAGCTGTTGGCCTCTTCGGCGAGGGCCTCGGCCTCCATGGCCTCCAGCCGTTCGCGGCGGTGCTGATCGAACAGGAGCAGCAGCACCAGCCAGACCAGCACGCCGACCATCGACAGGAACGACGCCGAGAACGCCGCACGGTCACCGCTGTAATACCCATAGAAGAACAGCACCAGCGAGATCGCGATCTGAATCGCGAGCCCGAGCATGCTGACCGACGACGCGCGCTTGAAGCTCAGGTGGTCTGCCTTCATCGGCTCCTCATCACTCTTCTGGACGCAACACGACCCTGGCACGAACGGCTGGGCTCCCGGCACCCTTCCCGACAGTCCGGGTCGGGGGCAGGATTGTCACTGCGATACACCCGCATGTCCACTGCCTCCGACAAGTGGTCTTGCCGCACCCGATCGGGCGGAAGCAATCCCCGTGAAAGCCGTGGGCACAAAGAACAGGGCTCGACGTGCCGCAGTACGCGGACCTACGCCCTCGATTCGCGCCGGTTCGGCGCGCTCTCGGAAATTTCCCAACTCGGGAACGCATTCTCACGACCTTTGGGCCCGCCAGCGGTGTAAAGATGTCCCGGCATGATCCTCCAGACCACCACCATCGCGCGCAACACGTTCATCGAGAGCGTCCGGCAACCGATCTATTTCATTGTCCTCCTGCTCGCGGGCGCCCTGCAGGTCTTCACGACCTGGAGCACCGCCTACAGCATGGGCTACACCGACTCCTCGGAGGTTACCAAGGACAACAAGCTCCTCTTCGACATCGGGCTGGCGACCATCCTCATCGCGGGGATGCTCCTCGCGGCCTTCGTCGCCACGGCCGTGCTCAGCCGCGAGATCGAGAGCAAGACCATCCTCACCGTCGTGAGCAAGCCCATCAGCCGCATCGCGGTTGTCCTGGGCAAGTACATCGGCGTCGCGGGCGCGCTGACCGTCGCGGTCATCATCATGACCAGCTACCTCATGCTCGCGGTTCGACACGGCGTGATGAGCACGGCGGCCGACGAGATCGACATGCCGGTCGTCGTGTTCTCGACGCTCGCCGTCGTTCTCTCTGTGGGCGTCGCCGGGTGGTGCAACTTCTACTACGGCTGGTCGTTCCCGCAGACCGCGAGCCTGCTGCTGTTGCCGACGATCCTGGCCGCGTTTGCCCTCACGCTCTTTGTCGACAAGCACTGGGAGGCCCAGCCGCTCGGCACCGACCTCAAGCCGCAGGTGATGCTCGCAAGCGCCGCGGTGCTGCTCGCGCTGCTGGTGCTCGCGGCGGTCGCGACCGCGATCTCGACCCGCCTCGGGCAGGTCATGACCATCGTCACCTGCGCCGGCGTCCTGATGATCGGTTTGCTCTCGAACTACATGATCGGCCGGCACGCCTACCACAACACCTCCGTCGGTGTCATCGAGTTCGCAGAGCCCGACCGTGAGACCCGCTGGCAGTTCAACGAGCGCGGCCACATCTACTTCATCAGGCTCTCCGCGCCGCCCCGCGCCGACATCGCGCCCGGTTCACCGGTCTACTACGGCTCGAACCCCAACGGCTTCATGCTGGCCAACCGCTCGATCACCACGAGTGACGGGGCGTTCCAGGGCGTGATCGCCGCCGAGATCGACGGGCGCGAGCTCACGCTCGAACTCGCCGCCGATGCCGCGCTGGCCTCGCGTCCGCCGCGAGACGGCGATCACCTGTTTCTCACACCGACCGAGGTTCACCCCGTCGCCGCGACGCTCCACGCGATCGTGCCCAACTTCCAGCAGTACTGGCTCGTCGACGCCATCACCCGCAACAGCAAGATCCCCACGCAGCACGTGGTGATGCTCTCCGGCTACGCGGGCGTGCAGATCGTCATGTTCCTGGCGATCGGCGTCTTCCTGTTCCAGCGCCGCGACGTCGGCTGAGCCGGCTTTTTGGTAGGCTCCGAGCCGACGAACCCGGCGTGGTGACGGCCCTCGCGGGCTCGGCACCCCGCCGACGGACACCCCACTCGCGGAGGCCATCCATGCCCGAGAGACCATCACTCATCGACGACGCCGGAATCCCCGAGCCCTCCGGCCCCTCCGGCGGCGGGTCCGGCCGCGGCCTCGACGCCAGGACGCTGAAGATCATCGGTGTGGCCGCGATCCTTGTCGCGGCGCTCGCGGTGCTCGGATGGGGGATGGGCTGGTTCGACGGCGGCCGCAAGGTCGACCCCGAGAACGAGCAGCGGCGCCAGCGGCTCGAACAGGAAGTGCAGGAAGACGCCGAGATCGACGCCAAGACGCCGATCAGACGCTACGAGTCCGGCGGCTAATCCTCGTCCTCGCCCGACATGTCGCCGAGCTGACAGAAGCACGCCTCGTACGCGAGCAGATACGCCGACGCGACCGAGGCGGCCTCGTCGCTCGATCGGCCCGCGACCGGCACCCTCGAGCGGAACGTGAACAGCAGGTCCTCGCTCCGGAAGTGCTCGACCGTGTCGACCGCGTCGTCGCACCCGAGCTCGACCAGCTCGTCGGTGACCAGTTCGTCCATCTTGTCGCCGGTGTGGACCAGGTCGCCCTCGATCGAACCGCTGAGCCACCGGTCCGGCGTCACCAGCGACACCCAGAGCGTGCCGGCCTCGTCCCAGTCCAGCCGGTACTCGGCCGACTCGACCTCTTTGGCGACGCAGACGAGCCGCTCGCCCTCCACCCGCACCGAGGCAAACACCCCAGCTTCACGAGCCCGCGAGGCCACCGCCTCAAACAACCCGTCCTGGACCGTGCTGGTCATGCTCCGACTCCTTCTTCCACGCTGCCCGGAACCCCGCCGAGGGGGCCTGCGGACGGTACGCCGGGCACGTCCTTCTCGCCAGGGCATCGACAGATACCGCGTCCGGGGGTACACTCCCGCTCGCGGCTCCCGGAAGGGTCGCCGCTTCGGGCCCAGGTGGCGAAATTGGCAGACGCGCTACCTTGAGGTGGTAGTCCTGGAAACAGGGTGGAGGTTCGAGTCCTCTCCTGGGCACTTTTGCAAGAAACGATCGGCCTCCCCGCGCGGGCCGGTCATCAACGGCTGGGGGGCACCAGCGCGAAGAGCAACGCACCATGGGCCGATCGAAAAGACTGGCCGGGTTCGGGGGGGCACGATTGGCCGCATGCGGCCTCGTGGCTGTCGCTGCGGGCACCGCCGCTCTCCTGCGTTCCGCTGATTCCGCCGAGTTTGCCGGCTCGGCCCCGATCCTCACCGTCGGCTACTCCCAGCCCGAAACCCCGCCCGCCGGGCAGGACCAGCCGGAGAACTCCACCAGCCGCGTGGTGGTGGATCTCCGAGACGGTCGCCGGCTCGAGGGCAGGCTGATCAAGGGCGATCCGGCCAAGATCACCATCGAGATCGCGGGGTTCCCGACCACCTTCAACATGGCCGACGTGCTCCGGGTTGAGCCCGTGCCGCCGGTCGAAGAGCGCTACAAGCAGCTCCGCTCCATCATCGCCGACGACGATGTTGAGCAGCTCCTGCTTCTGGCCGACTGGCTCCGCGACCGCGAGGCTTACTCGCTCGCGCTGACCGAGGTGACCTCGATCCTCCGGGCCAACCCCAACAACGTCCAGGCCAAGACGCTCAAGCAGCAGATCGAGAGCACCATCCTGCTCCGGGCCGAGGCGATGCAGCGGCAGCAGCAGGCCGGGCCCGACGACCGCGAGGACCGGCCGCCCTCCAAGCCCGCCAGACGCCCGGACTTCCCCACGCTCACCCCCGACCAGATCAACCTGATCAAGGTCTACGAGGTCAGCCTCTCCGACCCCCCACGCCTCTCGGTGGATCGGGAGACGATCCGCCGCCTCGTGGACGCCTACAGCGATCACGACCTGATCCCCAAGTCCCGCGAGGGCAGGGCGGCGCTCGAACGCCGCCCGCCGGTCTACATCCTCGAGCTGATGTTCCGACTCCGGGCCCGCGAGTTCTACAACGAGATCCGCGTCGATGGCGAGCCCAAGGCGTTCGGCCTGTTCCGGGAGAACGTGCACCGCCCGTGGCTGGTCAACACCTGCGCCTCCAGCGGCTGCCACGGCGGGCAGCAGGCCGGCAACCTGTGGCTCAAGAACGACAGCCCCAACGCCGAGAAGTCGATCTACACCAATTTCCTGATCCTCGAACGCTACCGGCTGGCCGACGGCACCCCGCTGATCAACTACGACGAGCCCGCCAAGTCGCCCCTGCTGCAGATGGCCCTGCCACGGGACGCGAGCATCTATCCGCACCCCCTCGTCGCCACCAGCAGCACGGCCGTCTGGCGCCCCGTGATCGGGTCCACCGACGACCGTCGGTTCGCCCAGTCTGTCGAGTGGATCAACGCGATGTACCGCCCCCGCCCGGACTACCCGGTGACCTACGTCCCGCCCAAGCCGACCAAGGGGGTCCCCACACTCCCCAATGAACCCATTGGCGAGCGGTAGATCGGAGATCCTCGACCCGCCGGCGGCGAGCCTGTGCTAAAGTGGCCCCCATCAGGGCCGCCCGCAAGGACGCCCGCCAACCAGCTATCGCCGGCCCCACGCCACCGCGAGGCCCGCCGACCCGAACAGAACCGCCCTAAGAGCCCAGCAACGGAACACCAAGGCATGAGCAACCAGACACCCGGCCGATCGACAGGCTCCTCCAACTCGCGCAATCGGGCCAGAGTGCTCCTGCTCTCGGCCGGATGCGTCGGCCTGATCTGGCTCGCCGGGTGCGGACGGGACGCCGACGAGCAGTCCGTCTCCGACGCGAGCATCATGCTCGCGGCGATGGACAACGGCTCGGGCACGCCGAGCCCCGAGGCCTCCGCCAAGGCGGGCTACAACGAGGTCATCAACTCGCTCCAGAGCATCGCCAGCGGCGACGGCCCGCACGCCGCGGACGCCGCGGTCCTGGTCTCCGAGGCCCAGCAGGGCATCGCCGTGCAGGCCACCGAGCGCGCCGCCGATCTGTTGCACACGGCGCAGTTGCGGCAGTCCAGCATCCGCGCCCAACTCCGCGCGTGGCAGATGCACAACGCCGCCGCCGACGCCGCCGCGAGCTATGACGCCGCGCCCGAGATCGCCGCGATCGACCGCAGCACCCGCGAGAAGCAGGACCAGGCCGAGGCCGAACAGGCCCGCAAGGCGACGATCGAGGCCGACATCGCCGGGCTGCTCCGGCAGGTGACCGACCGCCTGGCCCAGGCCTCCGACCTGCGGGCCCAGGCGGGCAACCTCCGCCTCGAGATCGCTCGCGTTTCTGAGACCGAGGGCCTGCGGCTGACCGAGCAGATCCGGGAGCTCTCCCGCGCCGCCGACAAGCTCGAGTTCGAGGCCCGCGAGATCAAGGTGCGGGCCGACCGACGCAACCTCGACCTGCAGGAGTCCGAGGTCGAGATCACCAAGCTGACCAACCAGATCGTGCTGCTCGGCCAGTCCCGCACCGCGGTGCAGACCCGGGCCACCGCCGCCCAGGAACAGGCCGCCCGCGCACGGGGCGACGCCCAGAAGGCGGCCGTCGAGATCGCGGCCAGGGTCGACTCGGGCGAGAACGCCCTCACGCCCTTCATGGAATCGCAGGCCTCGGCGGCGATGCAGGAAGCCATCAGCGGCTTCAAGAGCGCCATCGCCTCGGCCAACAAGGCCAAGACCACCCGCAAGAGCGCGGCCAACCTCGCGATCGGGCAGGCGCAGCAGAACCTCGCCGACATCCAGTGGTCGTACGCACAGAGCCTCGACAGCTACGCCCAGCTGATGGCCGAGCTCGCCTCGGCGCAGCCGGCGCTGCCCGCAGCCGCGGAGTACGCCTCTCGGGCGCAGACCGCTCGCCAGCAGGCGACCGAGGCCAAGCAGGCCTCGTACGACGGCTACCAGGCGGCCAAGTCGGCCTACGCCGCGTCGGGCGCGAGCGGGGATGCCCGCGACCGTCTCAACGCCGTGGGCAGCCGCCTCGACGAGATTTCCGCGATCGTCGGCAAGGGTGTCGTCGATGCCGCGGCACTCGAGAGCCTCACGGCACCCGATGACGACGCGGCCACCGACTCGGACGAGTCGGCCGCCCCCGCCGACACCAGCGCCGATGCCTCGGGCGATCCCGTCGCCGACCTGCGACTCACGCTCGAAGAGATCATGCAGGCGCTCAGCGAGGGCCGGCTGACTGATGCCGAGCGGTTCGTGGTCCCCGCGGGCGACACGGAGGCCGCGGTGCTCGGCGCGATGCGCCCCGTCTTTGGTGCCTCGGTCCGTCTGGATCAGGCCTCGCAGGCGGCCTTCGGGCAGACCTTCAGCCAGTGGAGCGCGACCGACCCGCAGGCCCAGGCCGCGGCCGCGTCGTCGATGCCCTCGTTCGCTCCGCCGGCGGCCGAGATGGCGGAGATCGACGTGAACACGCTCGACATCCGGGTGCAAGGTGATCAAGGTGTCCTGCTCACGGGCAACAGTGACATCCCCCAGATTAACTTCCGCCGCGAGGGCGGCGAGTGGAAGCTGATCTTCGAGATGAGCATGCTCGGCGAGCAGATGCCCGCCGGTGCCGATCCGGCCGAGGTGGTCGGGCAGATGGCCCCGATGATGCAGGGCATCGGCACGGTCCTGGAGCAGGCCGTCGCCAAGGTCGAATCCGGCGAGTTGAAGTCGAACCAGGCGGTGGCGGCGTGGATGAACACGCAGATCATGCAGGTCTTCATGCAGATGATGCAGGAACAAGGCGGCGGCTGATCCGCGTCTCTGCGCCACAAAACGCCTAGTCTTTCTCTATGCCCACCTCGACCGCACGCGACCCCGGCCCGGCTCTTCCAGAGGTCGAGATGCACATCCACCGGCCCGACGATCCAACCGTCGGCACGGTGGTGGAAAACCGTCACTGCACCAACGGACGCAAGGCCGCCTCGTTTGTCCACCACCTGGTGATCGACATCAGCGGGACCGGGCTGGCCAAGCGTTTCCGTGTCGGCCAGTCGTTCGGCGTCATCCCGCCCGGCACGACCGCCAGCGGCACGCCCCACAAGGTCCGGCTCTACTCCATCGCCTGCCCAACCGGCGGTGAGGACGGCACCGGGAACCTGCTGGCCACCACCGTCAAACGCACCATCGACGAGCACGACGAGGACGGCACGCTCGTGCTCGGCGTGGCGTCGAACTACCTGTGCGATCTCAAGCCCGGCGACAAGGTCCACCTCACCGGCCCGGCCGGCAAGCGGTTCCTGCTGCCCAAGGCCCCCGAAGAGCACGACTACGCCTTCTTTGCCACCGGCACGGGGATCGCCCCGTTCCGCGGCATGGTCCGCGAGCTGCTGGCCTCCGGCGTGCCCTCCCGGATCGTCCTCGTCATGGGTTCGCCCTACGCGACCGATCTGCTCTACCACGAAGAGTTCATCCGGCTCGCGGCCGAGCACGACAATCTGACCTACCTCACCGCCCTGAGCCGCCAGCCGCAGACCGAGGGCGGCGACCCCTGCTATGTCCAGGGGCGGCTCCGCACGCACGCCGAGATCTTCCGATCGGTGCTGGAGAGCCCGAGAGGGCTGGTCTATTGCTGCGGGCTGGCGGGGATGGAGGTCGGGGTGATCCAGGGGCTCGCCAAGGCTCTGAGCCCTGAAGCGTTCGCCCGGTACGTGACCGTCGATCCGGAGATCGCCGCCGAACCGGACGGGTGGACCCGCCGAATGATCCCCCGAGAAGTGGCCCCGACGCGACGGATGTTCCTCGAGGTCTATTGAGAAGACAGGCAATGGCCCGGGGAATGGCCCCGGGAGTTCGATCGGCCCGATAGATTGCCCCCGGGCCGGGCAGGCCCCTCACGGGGCGCGTACGGTTGACCCCCGTGGGGGCGGGTGGTAGCTTTCCCCCTCTGTCGACGAGGCCGCACACGTCAGCGGCCCGGAAGCCCGGCAGAGGCACGACCCCGCCGGGACACGATCCGGCCGAAGCACGCCGGGCGAGCAGCCCGGCCCAAGACCGCCGGGCGGACGCCCCGGCCCAAGAAGGGTGTTGGCCTTGGCCGAACGCATGAGACGCATCACCAGACTCTTCCCGGTTGTTCTGACCCTCGCGGCGTGCGTGTTCTCCACGCCGGCGCTCGGCCAGATTGAGTCGCTGCCGCCGACCGACAAGACCGTCTACTCGGACGCCGACAAGCAACAGATCAACGCCTACGTCACACCGAGGCTCGGTTCGATCGGCAACGGCGAGACCTCCGCTCGCGAGCGTGCCCGGCGCGAACTGCTGGTCCCGCTTCGCCGTCCGGGTGTCTCGGTCGCCTTCCGCCGCGCGTTCCGCGAGTCGTCGATCTCGACGCTCACCACGCTGGCCGGCAGCACGGACGACGCGGTCGCGATAAACGCCCTGCTCGTGCTCGGCGAGATCGCCGACGACTCGTCGCGTCAGGTTGTGCAGCAGTACACCGCCGACGACCGCGTCGCGGTGCGCTACGCCGCGATCGCCGCGATGACCGCGACCTTCCGCTCGATTGATGTGGCCTCGCCCGCGATCGATCCCGGGCGCGTTGGCGAGATGGTGCGTCACCTGGCCGACCGCCTGCGCGACGAGCCGGATCCGAGCGTCGCCGACGCGATCGCCCGGTCGCTCCTGGTGGCTTCCAACACCCGTCGCGAGGGCTTTGCCGGCGCGGCCGCCCGCGCGACCACCGTCCTCGGTGCCGGCGTCGGTGGCCGGCTCCGTGCTGCGGACGACAACGACCGGCAGGTCGCGCTCATGACGGCCGTCCGCGTGGCCGAGTCTTACTCCAACGCCATGGCCGCGGCCGGGCAGGTCACGCCCGAAGCCGCCCGCGCCGGTGCCGGCTTTGCGGGCGAGGTGCTTGCCCACCTGGCCTCACGGGCCCGGGCCGCCAGCGGCTCGATGCCCGCGACCGAGGGCTGGGAGGCCGACCTGGTGACCTTCTGCGAGCGGATCATGGTCTTCTCGGCCAGCAAGCTCGGCGGCTCGGTCGCCGCACCCGGTCTGGTGGCGCTGGTCGAGAGCGGCGACTCGGGGGCGTTCTACGACCGGGTCAGCAAGCTGGTGCTCGGCCTCAGCGGCCGGCCCTGGAACCTGCCCGCCGAGGACATGAAGCGGATCCGCGACGCCCTCGACGGCAAGTAGGTCTCCCGCACCGCCGCCCGCGGCATGTGATACCGTGTAGGCATGCTGCGTCTTGCCCTTCCATTTGCGCTCTTCATGGCGATCCTCATCGGGGTGATCGTCTCGGACCGCCCCCTGCCCCGCGCCGACCTGACCTTCAGCAACGGCACGGACATCACCACGCTCGATCTGCAGCGGATGAGCTGGACGCAGGACCTGCGGATGGCGCGGATCATCGCCGAGGGGCTGGTCGCCAACGACGTCTTCGACCCCGAGTACGGCATCATCCCCGCCGTCGCCGAGCGTTGGGAGATCTCCGACGACCGACGCGAGTACCGCTTCTTCCTGCGCGAGGACGCCAAGTGGTCCAACGGCGAACCGGTCGTCGCGGGCGACTTCGTCTACGCGTGGCGCCGGGCGGTGCTGCCCGATTCGGCGGCCGACTACTACACGTTCTTTGAGTACATCGACGGCGTGACCGCGTTCTTTAACTGGCGCAACGAGGCGCTGCTCGAGTTCGCCGAGGCTACCGCGAAGATGAGCCCCACCGAGCGGGCCGCGCAGGCGCAGCTGCTCTGGGAGGAGACCGAGCGGCGGTTTGCCGAGGGTGTGGGGATCGAGGTCGTCAGCGACCGCGAGCTGGTCATCCGGCTCGTGCGGCCGATCCCGTTCTTTCTGGACCTGTGCGCGTTCCCGACGTTCTACCCGGTCTACCCGCCGCTGGTGAAGCAGTACGAGCAGCTCGACCCCGAGACCGGGCGGATCATCTCCGAGGGCGGCTGGACCAAGCCGCCGCAGCTGGTCTGCAACGGCCCCTACGAGATCACGGTGTGGCGGTTCAAGCGTGACATCCGGCTCGAGGTCAACCCCCACTACTGGAACAGGGACTCGCTGAACATCCGGTCGATCAGCGCCCCCTCGATCGCCGATCCTTCCGCCCAGGTGCTGGCCTACCAGACCGGCGCGGTCGAGTATGTCGCCGATGTCACGGCGCCGTTCCGCCGCGAGATGGTCGCGCTCAAGAACGAGTACTACCGCGAGCACGCCGAGGAGCTCGAGCGCCTCCGCGGGCTCGGGCTCGATCCCTACGAGATCGACCGCCGCCTGCCGGCCGACCCCAGGCAGGACGTGCACGTGACGCCCGCGTTCGGGACGTATTTCTGGAACTTCAACTGCATGGACAAGCTGCCGGACGGGCGTGAGAACCCGCTGGCCGACTCGCGCGTCCGCCGGGCGCTGGCGATGATGATCGACAAGCGGATCATCACCGACGAGGTGCGCGGGCTGGGCGAGCCGGTGGCGCGCACGCTGATCCCGCCGGGCTCGGTCGGCGGCTACCCCACGCCCGAGGGGCTGCCCTGCCTGAGCGACTGCAAGACGGAGGAGGAGCGGCGGGCCCTGATCGACCGCTCGAAGGCGCTGCTGGCCGAGGCGGGCTACCCGGACCCAACGAAGATGCCCACGATCGAGCTGGAGTTCAACAAGAACTCCGGGCACGACCTGGTCGCCCAGTCGATCGCGAAGAACTGGCAGGAGACGCTGGGCCTGCCCATCCGGCTGGCGCAGAAGGAGCTGTCGGTCTTCCGCGACGACCTCAAGAAGCACAACTTCATGACCAGCCGCGCCGGCTGGTACGGCGACTATCCCGACCCGCTCACGTTCCTCGAGATCAACCGCACCGGCGACGGCAACAACGACCGCGCGTTCGCCAACGCCGTCTACGACGGCCTGCTCGACGCCTCCTACGAAGAGCCCGACGTCGAGGCCCGGGCGGCGCTGCTGTTTGAGGCCGAGCGGATGCTGATGGAGGACGAGGTCCCGATGGTCCCGATATTCCACTACTGCGATGTCCGGATGTTTGACGCCCACAAGCTCAGCGGGCCCAACCCGCACCCGCGCTCGATCGAGAACATCTTCCTGTTCGATATCCTCGGCGATGGTGTCGGCACCGACGAGGTGCGGTCGATGCCGGCGGGGTGGAGCGAATGAGAACCCAGAGTCCGGTGAGAGGACGCGAAAGAAACAGTGTGGAATGGGCGGGAGTCCGGGGCGGGAGTTTTCCCGCACATTGCCAACCCAGGGGGGAGGGCTTTCCGGCCCGCCTTGGCACGGTCGCCCGGGGGCTGGAAAGCCCCCGCCCCTGTCAACTGAAAGAAGCTGGTGATCCGCTGTTGCAGATGTGCGGCCGTCGACATGAGCATCCGCGACACCTCCGAGGAACGCCATGATCGCCCTCATCGTCCGAAGACTCGTGCAGCTGCCGCTGATCGTCGGCGTGATCTACACGCTGACGCTGGTGCTGGCGTGGGCGGTGCCGGGTAATCCGCTGGAGAACCCCGAGGGCCGCAAGCCGCCCGAGTCGGTCATGGCCGCGATGAAGGCCCAGTACAACCTCGACAGTTTCCCGAAGTTCTACATCTCGTATCTGGACAGCGCGTCGGGCCTGCGGTGGGCGCGGGACACGGCATCCGGCCGTGCTGCGGAGCAGGCCCAGGCTGCGCGTGATGCCGGGCTCGTCCCCCGCCCGCGGCCGATCTTCGACCTCGGCCCCTCGCTCAAGCACCGCGACGAGCGGGTGGCGGGCATCCTCGCCGGAGCCCTGCCAGTGTCCGTCTCGCTGGGCATCCTCGCGATCCTGATCGCCGTGGCGGTGGGTGTCACCGCGGGTGTCGTCGGCGCGGTCAAGCCCAACTCGTTTGCCGACATGGCGACGCTCATCGTCGCGCTCATCGGCATCAGCCTGCCCAGCTTCGTCATCGGCACGCTCTTCGTGCTGGTCTTCGGCGTGTGGCTGGCGCTGCTGCCCGTCGGCGGCTGGGGCACCGTCTCGCAGATGATCCTGCCGGCGGTCACCCTCAGCCTGCCCTTCGCGGCCTACATCGCGCGCCTCACCCGCATGGGCATGATCGACACGCTCAACTCCGACTACGTCCGCACCGCCCGGGCCAAGGGCGTCGCCGAACGCGAGGTCCTGCTCCGCCACGCGCTCAAGAACGCCTTCCTGCCGGTGCTCAGCTACCTCGGCCCGGCAACGGCGCTCGCGATGACCGGCTCGTTCGTCGTCGAACGCGTCTTCAACGTCCCCGGCCTCGGCCAGCACTTCGTGGACGCGGTGCAGAACAAGGACCTGTTCCTGATCATCGGCGTGGTGCTGGTCTTCTCGACGATGCTGGTGCTGCTGAACCTGGCGGTGGATGTGCTGTATCGGTGGGTGGATCCGAGGATCGGGTGACAGTGGCACCGGCATTCTTCGGGTGCCGGTGGCACCGGCTTCCAGCCGGTGCGGATCGCCGGTTCAGCGTTCGATACCCTTCCCGCAATGCGGGCACGACAAGGGATCTGCACGCTCGGTCTTCAGCTCATCCACAAAGCCAGAGCCGAGAATGCTCGTGGGCAGTGCCACCATGCCGATGCCCAAAATCGCGATGATGGCGGCGAGAATGCGGCCCATGACCGTGATGGGGTAGATGTCGCCGTAACCGACAGTTGTGAGCGTCACCACCGCCCACCACATCGCATCGGGGATGCTGCCGAAGTGCTCTGGCTGCGCATCCTTCTCGGCCATGTAGAGCAGTGACGACGAGACTATCACCAACGCAAGCATGAACGCCAGGCTCGTGATGAGTTCCTCGCGACGGGACACCAACACGTTCTGGATGATCCGCAGCGCCCTGGTGTACCGTCCCATCTTGGCGATTCGAACCAGCCGAAAAAGCCGCAGCGTGCGCGCCACCCGGAGGTCAACCCCGAGCACGGGCAGGTATGCCGGTGCGATCGCCAACATGTCGATCACGGCCATCGGCGTCAACGCAAACCGCACTCGACCGCCTGCCCGCGCGAAGCGTGAGCTTGCGACGCACGACCAGACCCGCAGGATGTACTCAATGGAGAAGATCGCCACCGAGCACCGCTCGAAGAGCAGAAACGCGACGGCCCAACGCTCGCCGATCTCGGGCACGCTCTCCAGAATCAGCGCCAGCACATTGAGCGCGATCAGGCTGAGGATGGCCACATCGAAGACCCAACTGGCCCGATCACCCGGCTTGGCCACCTCCACGATCTCGTAAACTCGTCGTCGCAACCCCACGCCCGCACTCCGTCCTGTTACCTCTTGTCATCCCAGCCGACAACTCTGCCCTGCTCGAGTGTTACTCGAAGGGCGAACCTATTCTTGCCGGTCTGGTTGTACTTCCAAGTCTCTTTGATCTTGGTCTTGAGCACCTTCTGGTCCACGTCGACCGGACGCCCAAGACTGTCCCGCAACTGGTCGGCCGACTGCCCGACCCACACCCCGCCTCGCAGAATGAGATCGACGATCGCAGGATCGTCATACTTCTCGAGAAGTTTCGCTTTCCTCACCTTACTGGAAATGACCGAGGACAGGATCAGCGATCCCATCGCCACAACCCCAACTATCATGCACGGCCACATGGAGCGAGCATACTCTGGGTGGCGCGACTCTCGCGGGTGGCTCGGCGGGCTGGAAAGCCCCCCCCTGACGTCTTGGCGGACGAGGAGGCCCGGCCTCTCGTGAGGGAGGTGTCGGGATGAATCTCCACGAAACCGATCGGGAGTTCGTGCCATCAAGATCGGCTTTGCGATCTTGATGCTTCTCGGGAGGCTGTGAGTGCTCGGGGCACCAAGAAGCGGCTCAGAGCAGCCGCGTCTTGGTGGCACGGGGTCGCAGCCGCGTGGTACGGGTTCTCTGCGTCGGAGGTCCGTGCTATCGGCCATGCCGAGAGCCAGCACTCGCGGGCGGCTTGACAGGTCTCCGACCCTGCCGCGATCATGGAATCCACCGGGTTTCTCTTCTATACTGCTATGCAGATGCGGATGTCCCCAATACGCGCCCGCGTGCGGTGCGTTTCCGGTTCTCAGCATGAGGAGACAGACCATGCGTCAGATCACAATCGCCGCCATGATCGCCGCCGGGCTCGCCACGACCCCGGCACTCGCCGACGACTTCGCGCCTCCGGGGTACCGCGGCGACCCGCTCTCGGTGCAGGCCGAGTGGGAGTTCTCCAGGCCGTTTGACTCCGTGGACATCTTCCCCGAGTTCTTCAACGCTGTGGGCGGACAGGGCACGCTCTTTGACGGGTTCACCACCAAGGCCGAACTGTCCTCAACCTCCGAGTGGCTGTGGGTCGATGGCGACGGCGACGGCGGCATCACGCCGACCAATCCTGACGGCGCGCTCCTCTCGTTCAAGGTCCAGAACTGGATCGACCTCGAGATCGAGAAGCTCCTCCGCATCCAGGTGACCCATCAGGGCGCGCCGCCCAACATCGTCGGCATGACCGGATTCGTCGGCAACGACCCCTTCGACGGCGTCTTTGTCGGAGGAGCGTTTGTTGACGATGAGCACTTCTACGAGGACTGGAGCATCGCGCCCAACCCGTGGTGGGAGTTCATCGAAGTGATCGTGCCCTTCGGCACCGTGCTCGACGAGGTCGTGATCGACACCGTCTCGCTGCCGACGCCGGGCACCGCGTCGCTTGCCGCCCTCGCAGGACTCGTCGCGCTGCGGCGTCGTCGATAGCCCCGCCGCGATTCCACTCGCCCCCCACGCCGGACGCCCCGGTCCAGCCCAGGCGCAGACGATCACGTCTGCACGCCGACTCGGACCCGGGGCGTTCGGCTTTTTTCGTGCGGCGGGATGCATCAAGACCGCAACGTCGGACTCGAACGGCATTCGTACCGCTGGTCTGCTTGAAGCACCCTGCCCGCTACTCTGCCGGCTCGGTCCCCGCCCCGCACTCCGGGCACCCCGACCCTTTCGGCAGCCCCGCAAGGTCATACCCGCACGCCACACACGCCCCGCGCTTGTGCCGCAGCCGTCGCCACGACCACCGCACGCCCCCCACCGCCGTCCAGCACACCGCCCCATAGATCGCCGCGTTGCCCAGCAGCCCCCGCCAGACCGGGCGGATCGGGAAGCCGAACTCCGCCGACTCGAGGATCGGCCGGGCGCGGCGCAGGCCGCGGGCATCGCGGTTGCCGGGCGTCCAGATCCACACCCGCTCGACGCCGAGCGTGTTGGTGAAGTGCACTCCCTCGGACATCGCCGGCAGGGGCCAGCCGTAGGCGACGGTGAGTGTGCGGGAGAGGCCGTGCGAGGGGTCGGGACGATCGACCCACCCCGGAGGCAACGACCACTCCTCCACGACCGGGAATCCGCAGCCGGCTCGGGCCGATACCAGTTGCTCGGGCTCAACGGTCAGCAGGAGTTCCTCAGCGGCTCGGGGAACGGAGCCATCGAAGTAGGGATCTCCATCGGTCGATGCTGCCGCGAACTGGGGGAGTTCGGCGATGACTCTCATCTGCTGAGGATCGAGCCGCGGCTGCATTTCGTGCACGGGCTTCGGCCTGCACTCATACCGCCAGCGCCCGAGACCGGCCCGCCACGCGACACTCCATCCCCGCCCGTGCGACAGGAAGACGCTCTCGCCCGACGTGAACCACCGCGACACCGCCGGATACCCGCTGGCGTAGTGCCAATGCCGCACGCCCCAAGCCACGCCGACGCTCAGCAACACACCGAAACCGCCGAAGAGCACCAGCCCCCGCGCCCGGCGCCACGTCACAAGCTTCCGGCGTCCCATGGGGGCGAGCTTACCCGAGAACACGCGTGTCCCCCTCCTCGGTGGGCGTTCCAGCCGCAGTATCGGCCAGACCAAAGACCAAGAGACCCCGCCCCCCAGACCAGGCCCGCTCTCCGGGCATCCGGCTCCGAGCGGTGCCGGCCGTGTCCAGCACGCAAAGCGATCGGAGCACAAAGCAAACACCCGGCACCGCGTGGTGCCGGGTGAATCTATTTCAGAGTGGGTTGCCGGCAGAAAGGGTTGCCGACAGACCGGGCGATCAGGCGAGATCGACGCGGCGGCGGCCCGAAGCCAGAGCCAGCAGGCCGAGACCGGCGAGACCCGCCGCCGAAGGAAGCGGGATGATCGACATGGTCACCTCATCGAGCAGCGCGCCGACGTTGTCGCCGCCGCTGTTCTCGAAGATGATCGAGCCCGTCGTGCCGTCGCCGACGAACGTGTACGTCTGCAACTCGAACGGATCAGAAGAAGAGAGCGTGATGACATCGCTCAGCAGCAGACCCACGCCGAGTGAGATGTGCACCGAGTCCTGGCCGCCCCGCTGGTTGCCGGCGAGGTTGAAGGTCAGTGAGTAGGTCTTCCCGGCCTCGAACGTCATCGGGGTTGACTGGGCGAGGACGCCGGCGTCGTGGCTGCTGCCGTCGAGATCGACGTACAGGCCGTTGCCCGGCAGGAAGTCGTGAAACCCGTTGCCGATCAGATCGACAGTGCCCGAGCTCACCGTCCAGTTGGCAAAGCCCGTGTAGTTCAGCTCACCAACGCCGCCGTTCTCGGAATCGAAGTTGTCATGGAAGATCACGGTCGGTCCCGCCGCGGCCAACCCGGCCGATACTGCGACGGTCCACGCTGCGATATTGATCACCTGATGGTTCATCTCGTCCCCTAAGCTCCCCGAGTCGGGGTTCCTTGCGTCTCTCGTACTCTCCGTGCCCGACCGGTCCCACCGTCGGCGCATCTCCGGTCCATCAGTGTAACTCCCGGCCCGGAATGCCGTCAAGCGAAACGATACAAATCTCATAGCAGCTTGCCGCGCCCGTGGACCAGGGCTTGCCCCCAATGCCCGCCTGCATCGAGCCCGACGCCCGCGGACACACCGGGCGGGTCATCTCCAAGACATAAGTACCCGTGATTTGGACGGTTAGATCGAATCGCTCCACTTGCCCAGAGCGGCGTGACGGGCCGCGGGAGGGCCTACCGCGCCTGCCTGAACACCGCCCCACCCTTCACCCCGCACGTGATCATCTGCCCCTCGGCAAAGTCGGTCGCCTTTTGGCGCGGGTCGGTCGGGTGCAGGTGGAAGGGGACGCCGGCCGAGACGATCACCTCGTTGGTCTCGGCGTTCACCGCGATCACGCGGCCCTGCACGCGCCGGGGCGTGCCGAAGACCGGCTCGACAAACCGGCCGCCGCCGCCGATCGAATCGATCCTCGCGGCCTGGGCGTGGACGGTGCCCTCGATCCGCTTGCCGGGCGTGCCGACCACATCACCCTCCGGGATGAGGTCCAGCTTGTAGCTGGTGTTGGGGAAGCCCAGCCGCACGTACGCGGGCTTGGTGGCCGTCTCGGGGACGTGCTCGATGAAGAGGCCGCGGGCGGTGCTCGGGTCGATGGCGGTGGTCGGCATGGGTTCGATCATGGTGCCAGAGGATAGCCGGACAACACCGGATCGGTGCCCTCGAGCCGGGCTCTGCGATCCTGATGCCTGACAGACCCGTGCCATCAAGATCGGCTTTGCGATCTTGATGATTCCCGGGGGCCGTACGTGCTCAGGGCACCAAGAAGCGGCTCAGAGCAGCCGCGTCTTGATGGCACGGTGGGCCAGGGCACCAAGAAGCGGCTCAGAGCAGCCGCGTCTTGGTGGCGCGGGGTCACCCGTGGTGGCATGGGGGTCACCACACCCCGCCTAGTCCACCGTCTTCACAAACCACCGCAGCTTCCACCCGCTCTGGATAAACCGCGGCGTCGGCTTCTTGGCCTTGGCCTGCCGGATCAGCGCGAGCCCCGCCGTGACCGACCCGGTCTCAGCCACCGCCTCCTCGAGCGTCGGCACCGTCACCTGCTCGGGCTCCAGCTCGCCCTCGCTGACCATGCGGCCGCCCTCCCAGACCATGTCGAACCCGCGCCACAGCAACCCGTCCGCCGCGGCCTTGTTCAGCGTCACCCGCGTCACGCCGCCCGGGCGGGGTGTGCTGATCACGCCTGGCGAAAACTCCCCCATGGGCATCCGGGCAAAGAGGGCCGCGATGTCCTGCTCGCGGCTCTTGAGATAGTCGAACGCCTCACCCGGCGACATGTCCCGCTCGCGGAATTCCTTCTTGGTCTGCTCGCACAGCACCTGCTCGACAAAGAGATCCCGCTCGTCCTCCTTCAGCGTCGAGTAGATGTGCGCCATCAGGTGCCGCGCCGTCCGCGCCACCAGCACCGCCGACCCGTCCTCGCTCTCGACACGGATCTTCCCGTCGTCGAGCTGCGTCGGGTCGCGGTAGCCCTTGGGCTTCTCGCTGAACGTCTCGCCGCCGCTGATCGCCCCGGGCGCACTCGACAGCGCCGGACGCCAGTACACCGTCTCCTCGTACATGCACCCGGCCAGCGTCAGGGCCGCCGCCGCGCCCAACACCACCGCCGATCTGCCGCCGCCTGTGTTCACGCTCGCGTCCTCGCCAGTTCGCCCGTCTCGACCGGCACGGGCTCGGGGCCCTCATCGCCCCGCGTCCAACAGTCGTGCACGAGAAACTCCGGACGCGCATCCGGGAAGTCGTCCCGCGCGTGGCACCCGCGCGTCTCCTCGCGCCAGAGCGCCGACCGGGCCATGAGCGCCCCGACCAACAGCATGTTCTGTGTCTCCCACCCCTCCGGTTCGTCGAAAATCTTGTCGAGCGTGTAGCGGCCCCAGAAATCGAACATCTCGACCGCGTCCCGCAGCTTCGCCCCGGTCCGCTCGATCCCCACGTTCCGCCACATCGCCGCACGCAGGCTCGACCGCACGTCCGACAGATCCAACTCCCCCTGCACGCTGGGGCGGATGTCGCTGACCACCTTGGCCGGCTTGCCCAGCGGCTCGCCCGACGCCTCCCGCACCGCCTCGAGCCCCGCGGCCTCGCCGAGCACCAGCCCTTCCAGCAGCGAGTTGCTCGCCAGCCGGTTCGCCCCGTGCAGCCCCGAGCACGAGGCCTCCCCCACCGCCAGCAGCCCCGGCACGCTCGTGCGGCAGGCCGCGTCCACCCGCGCCCCGCCCACCGTGTAGTGCGCCGCCGGGTGCACCGGGATCAGGTCCACCCGCGGGTCGAGGTCAAAGTTGGCCAGGAGCGACGAGATCCCCGGGAACCGGGTGGCGAAACCCTCGACGTGCCGGCAGTCCAGCAGCACGTGCTGCCCGCCCTGCTGGGCGAGCTGCTTGACGATCGCCCGGCTCACCACATCCCGCGGCGCCAGCTCCGCCAGCTCGTGCACCTCGGGCATGAACCGCCGGCCCGACGCGTCCAGCAGGTGCGCCCCCTCGCCCCGCACCGCCTCCGAGATCAGCGACCGCGCCGCACCCGGCAGATAGAGCACCGTCGGGTGAAACTGCGTGAACGCCATGTCGGCGAGCTGCGCCCCGGCGCGATACGCCGCCGCGAGACCGTCCCCGGTCGCCACGTGCGGGTTGCTCGTCTCGCGATAGACCACGCCCGCCCCGCCGCTGGCCAGCACGGTCGATCGTGCCCAGATCATCTGCAGCCCGAACCGCGGGTGGTGCGTGATCGCCCCGAGCACCCGCGATCCTGCCTCTTCGCTGGCGGTCACAAAGTCGAGCAGGAAGCACTGGCCGAACAGCCGCACGTTCGAGTGCCCCGTCGCCCGTGCCGCGAGGCAGCGCGACAGCTCCGCCCCCGTCGCATCGCCGCCGGCGTGATAGATCCGCCGCGCCGAGTGCCCGCCCTCCTGCCCGGCGTCCAACGTGCCGTCGCCCTCGAGATCCAGCTCCATCCCCCACGCCAGGCACTCGCGCATCCGCGCCGGCCCGCCCTCGACGACGCGACGCACGATCGGCTCGTCGCACAGCCCGGCCCCGGCCGTGAGCGTGTCCGCCACGTGCGCATCGAACGAGTCGCCCGGCTCCATCACCGACGCGATCCCGCCCTGCGCCCACGCGGTGTTCGTGTGCGCAAGATCGCTCTTGCTCAGCACGATCACCTCCGCGCCCGCCTCGGCCGACGCGATCGCCGCCCGCAGCCCCGCGACCCCCGCGCCCACCACCAGCACATCCGTAAAGATCTGCGGCAGCAGACTCGACCGGAACGGGATCAGGTACCGACGCTCGTCAAAGACTCGTTCCATCAGTCTCCCTGCACTAGGCAGCTACGCACGGTGCCACTGGGCGCCAGCCCAGTGCCCGTACCGTCCGGGCAGCCCAAGACACTGGGCTCTCGCCCAGTGGCACCGTCGCGGACCTACTGCGCCGCCTTCGACTTGCATCCGCACCCCGACCCGCACCCGCCGGCCGCAGCGACCTCTTCGCACTCACCGAGCATCAGGTCCAGCTTCCGCTTCAGGAACGTGGCGTGGTTTTCAAGGTGCGCAGCGGCGGTCTCCACCAGCGTGAGCATCTTGATCTCGCCTCGCTCGGGGTGCATCGCCCGACGCTCCCACTGCTCGGGGCTGAGCGACAGCAGCAGCTCGGCCGTCCACCGGCGCATGGTGTGGATCGCCGCGACAAAGCCAGCCGCGGGCGACCGCAGCTCCGGCCCATAGATCGGGCTGTCCAGGAACGCCTCGTGATCCCACAGCGACAGCACCGGGCCGTCCTCGGCGATGATCCGCCGCATGCGGTGAGTGAACACAAGCTCCGCGTCGGCCACGTGCCCGAGCAGCGTCCGCACCGACCACAGCCCGGCCCCCTCATCGGGGCCGAACGTCCGGTCGGTCTGCTCGTCGGTCAGGTCGAAGACCCGCGGGTCGAAGTTCTCGACACCCCGGAGGTACCGAACCAGCAATTCCTCGTGCAGCCGGGGCTCGCGAGCCGTCTCGGTGCCGCACTGCCCGTTCCCGCCACAACATTCGCCCTGCGCCATCCTCGCGCTCCTTTTTCGTGCCGTTCGGTCCATCATCCCCGCCCGCAGATCATTGTCCCCCCGGCCCCCCCGCGAAGATCGCACGGCACCGACGCAAAAAATTCGACAAGTTACCCATCTTCCGCTATAACTGAGCGGGGACGCACGCGGCAGCGGCGATTCTTCCCCGCCACGATCCCCGGATTGTGGCGCCCGAACAACCCATGGCCTGACCGCCGGAGCGTTTCGACGCTCCGGTTCAAGTGCCCCCTGCCCAATCTCTCTCCTCCGGGCAGGGGGTTTTTTCGCCCCGCGATGCGCCCGCAATCGTCCTCAACCCCTCCCGAGCGGGTTTGATTCCCCCATGACAGACACCAACCCGCACACCCCCACCCCGCACACCGAGGCCGGCCGCACACTCGCCCTCCGCGTCGTCACGATGCCCCGCGAGACCAACCAGTACGGCACCATCTTCGGCGGCGTGATCCTCAGCTACATCGACCAGGCCGGCTTCGTCGAGGCCCGCACCCACGGCAACCACCGCTGGGTCACCGCCTCCATCGACCGCGTCGATTTCCACGCCCCGGTCCACCTCGGCGACATCGTCAGCTTCTACACCAGCACCCAGCGCACCGGCACCAAGAGCGTCACCGTCAAGGTCTGCGTCGAGGCCGAACGCTACGAGAGCCAGCAGACCATCTCGGTCACCGAGGCGTCCATCACCCTCGTCGCCGTCAACGCCGACGGCAAGCCCATCCCCTTCGCCAGCCCCGCGTCGGTCTGAAGCGAGCCGGTTTCCGCAGGGCAGCGCGGCGATTCGAGGCCCCGCTACACTCACCGACATGAGCGCACAGTTCGTCAGATTCGAGCACACCGGCGTTGCGACCATCGGCCACGTCGTGCCCAACAAGGTCACCGAACGCGAGGCCGGCGTGATCCAGGAAGAGATCAACGCCGCCGGCCCCGACGCCGGATGGCGCTTCGCCATCAACCTCGAGTCCGTCTCCCTGCTCGCCTCCGCAGGGCTCGGCACACTGCTGACCACCAACACCGCCTGCAAGTCCGGCGGCGGCAAACTCGTCGTCTACGGCCTCGGCGAGGACATCCTCGGCATGATGAAGATCGCCCGGCTCGACAAGGTCCTCACCATCAAGCCCGACCGCGACGCCGCACTCCAACTCTTCCAGTGACCGACGCACGCCAACAGCACGCCCCCCCGCGTCTGGCCGTCCTGCTCTCCGGCAGCGGCCGCACGCTGCTCAACCTCCTCGACGAGATCGACGCCCGCCGCCTCCACGCCGAGATCGCCCTGGTCATCGCCTCCCGCGAGTGCCTCGGCGCCGAGCGTGCCCGCGAGCGGAACATCCCCACCGAGGTCCTCCCCGGACGCATCCCCGCCCAAACGCTGCAACAGCGCTTCGATTCGGGCCGAATCGCCTGGGGAGTGCTCGCGGGATACCTCCAACTCCTCGACGTCCCGCCCGCCTACGCGGGCCGCATCGTCAACATCCACCCCGCCCTGCTGCCCCGGCACGGCGGGCCGGGCATGTACGGCCACCACGTCCACCGGGCCGTGCTCGACGCCGGCGACACCGAGTCCGGCTGCACCGTCCACCTCGTCGACGGCGAGTACGACCACGGCCGCACCATCCTGCAACGGCGCTGCCCGGTGCTGCCGACCGACACCCCGGACACACTCGCCGCCCGAGTCTTCGAGCAGGAGTGCATCGCCTACCCCGAGGCCCTCCGCACCCTGCTGCACGCGCACCCGGAGCCTCCCGCCGGAGACCCCGCATGACGAGCCGAACCGGAACGCAAGGGCGCCCCCGCGTGCTGCGCACCACGAGCATGGTGCGCACCCCGAGCGCCCTGCGCACCTTGCACATCTTGAGCATGTTGCGCACCTTGCCCGTCCTGCTCGCGCTGCTCAGCCTCCCACTCGGCGCAGCAGCCACCGCCGCGCAGCCCGCCGACACCACCACCGAGACCGAGCCCACCGAAGAGACGCTCATCCGCTGGACCGACGAGACCGTCCGGGCCTTCGCCGCAGGCGAGCTCGACACCGCCGCGGCCCTGCTCGACAAGCTCATCAAGTGGCAGCCGGGCAACTTCGTCCACCGCTACAACCTCGCCTGCGTTCTCAGCCGCCAGGGCGACCCCGAGGCCGCGGCCGAACTCCTCCTCCAGGCCGTCGAGTTCGGCTTCTCCGACGTCAACCTCATCCGCCACGACCCCTCGCTGGCCAACGCCCGCGAGACCACGACCGTCCAGTCCATGCTCGAGAAATGGGGCGAGATCCTCGACCGCCGCGTGGACACCGACCTCGAACGCGCCCGCGACCGCTACGGCAGCAAATACTGGTACATCAAAGACCCCGACCTGCGCCTCGCCTACGTCTGCGCCTACGACGAGCAGACCCTCGACGAGGTCAAGGCCGAGATCCGCGAGGTCCACGAGTGGGCCATGCAGAACGTCTTCGCCGGCACCGACGCCGACGACCGGCTCGTCCACCCCGACGACCCGTGGATCCTCGTCGTCCTGCCCAACCAGGCCGACTTCCGCGCGTGGGCCGCACAGACCTACGGCCCCGCCGCCCGCAGCTTCACGCAGGCCATCGGCGGGCATTACTCCCACGACGAGAAGCAGCTCGTCACCATGGACCTCGGCGCCACCATCCGCCACGAGTTCATGCACGTCCTCCACTGGCGCTCCAACGGCCGCCGCAACCAGATGCACCCCGTCTGGGTCCAGGAAGGCCTCTGCTCCCTCATCGAGGACTACGACCGCGACAGCGCCGGCGACCTCGTCCCCGTCGAGAGCTGGCGCACCAACCAGGCCCAGTTCCTCGCCAAGACCGGCCACCTGCTCCACATCCGCGACCTGTGCAACATCCCCCGCGACCGCTTCACCAGCTCCCGCCCGCTGGCCCGCTACGCCCAGTCCCGCGCCCTCTTTCTCTTCATGCACCGCGAGGGCAAACTCGCCGAGTGGTACACCCACTTCACCGAACACTTCCGCGAAGACCCCAGCGGCGTCGCCTCCATCGAGGCCGTCCTCGACGGCACACTCGACGAGATCAACGACCGCTACGCCGACTTCTGCCGAGCCCTGCCCGAGGTCCCCGAAGAGGTCCGCCGCGGCATGGCCAGCCTCGGCGTCTCCATCGACATCGAGGGCACCGGCGAAGGCCTCCGCATAGGCGCCCGCCCCCGCCGCGACACCGGCGACCTCCGCCTCGGCGACATCGTCACCCACATCGAAGACCGCCCGGTGCGGGACTACTGGGAACTGGTGAGGGTGCTGACGAGCTACGAGCCGGGGCAGACGGTGACCGTCCGCTACCGCAGGGCGAGGTTGCACCGAGAGTGTGAGGTGGTGCTGAAGGCGGCGGAGTAGCCCAGATTCTCGTCGCTTCGATACCGGCAAAGACTTTCTTCACAGTCGCGTGGCAACCGGCCGCAACCGGTGGCCTCTTTTCTATGTAGACCTGACACGCCGGGCAGCGTGTCCGGGAACGCGGCCTCATGGTGCCGGCTGTAGTGGCGTATATGGGAGAATGGAATGCTCACCTTCGCTCGAATCGCTGCAACGCTCAGTATCATCGCGTATCAAGCGAACGCCCAGACCGCGAGATTCGTGCCGCTCGGAGATCTTCCTGGTGGCGAGAATGCCTCTTGGGCCAATAGCATCTCCGCAAGCGGTCAACGAATTGTCGGTGCGAGCTCGAGTACGCGTGCGTACTGGGGTGAAACGTTTCTTTGGACACACCGCGAAGGCATGCAACCTATTGCTTTGCTCGATGGCTTTGGGAATGAAGCCGTCTCGATTTCTTCGAATGGGAACTGGATTACGGGCATCAGTGGCTCAAACGCGGGCATCCAGGCGTTTGCGTGGTCAGAATCCACCGGTATCTTCGGCCTTGGCGATCTTCCGGGCGGGGAGCATCTTAGCGAGGCGTACGGCGTCTCCAACAACGGCCGCGTGATTGTTGGCAACAGCGCCAGTGGTGCCGCCGGGCCCGGCCTGCGCGAGGCGTTCCGCTGGACACCCGATGAAGGTATGGTCGGGCTCGGGTTCCTCGGCGGGGCCGAGAACCGCAAGAGCAGCAGTGCCAGAGATGTCTCCGCCGACGGGACTGTGATCATCGGTTCCACCTCTATCGACGGCGACTTCGCCTATACCTCATTCCGATGGACCGAGACCACGGGCATGGTGCCGATCGCCGACCTCCCGGGCGGTCGCGATCAGTCAAGCGTGCGAGACCTTTCCGCCGATGGTCGTTGGATCGTCGGAGGCGGCGGCGGCGAGAACTTTGACGGCACGTTCCGAGACGAGGCTGTGCTCTGGCACCCCGACGGCACGCCGGAGGGGCTCGGCTTTCTCGATCGCGGGATGGACATCATCGGTCGATCGAACGCCAACTCCGTGAGCGATGACGGCAGCATCGTGGTCGGCAACTCGTTCTCGTTCGAGTTCGGCGAAGAGCTCTTTATCTGGACGCGCAGCGACGGCATGCGCCCGCTCGAGGAGTTCCTGCTCACCGACCATGGCATCGATGTCGATGCGATGGGCTGGAACCTCAACTACGCCATGATCTCCGGCGACGGCACTACGCTCGCCGGGGCTGGCACCAGCATCAACGGCGGCTTCCACAGCGAGGCGTGGATGGTCCGGCTCGTCCCCGTGCCTTCCTCCGCCGCCCCCCTCGCCGTCGCGGGCCTGCTCGCGGCTCGCCGAAGGCGGTAACCCGGTGCCCGCCTTCGCTCTACCAGACGAAGGCGGCGGGGACCGACACCCCGCGAATCGTGCTTCGCCCTGCGGGACGAAGCACAGCACCCGGCCCAGATTCTCGTCACTCCGATACCAGCAAACACATTCTTCACCGTCGTGTGGCAACCGGCTGCAACCGGTGGCCTCTTTCCTATGTAGACCTGACACGCCGGGCAGCGTGTCCGGATACACAGCCTCATGCAGAAGGAGACGATTCATGTACGGACAGGTGATGAGATTCCTCCGAGATGTTTGTGGGGGGGGGCGTGAGGGTATTGGGTGGGCACGGCTCTCCGAGCCGACTGTCGGTGCCGCGTGTGGCGGTGCTGGGAGGTGTGGTCGGGATGGTGGCGTTGGCGAACACCGCGAGCGGGCAGGCGCAGAAGGTGCCAAACTTCAAGCCTGCGGCCGTGTTCTTCGACGGCGCGGGGTTCAACCCGTTCGGCGTCGACGCGGCGGACGCGATCGGGTCTGACTCAACCACGCCCGACGGATACCCGGATGTCGTCTTCGCCATCGGGCAGCAGCACCTCGAACTGGGCAACTACCACGGCCTGCACGGCTTCCTCGCGGTCTACCGAAACACCCAGAATTGGGCGACGCCGGCGAACGGCCTCGCCCTGTTCCAGCACATCGACCTCGGCGCGGAGACCGTGCCGGGCGAGGTGGAGTGGGCAGACCTAACCGGCGATGCGAGGCTCGACATTGTGGTCGCGGTGGGCACTCCCTATCCCGACCAAGGCGGAAATGGACCATGGGGGATCAGGGTCTACAACTTCGACACAACGACGCAGAACTTCCAACTGCGCATGGACCTGCGCACACCATTTCGGTCCGCAGTGTGACGGTCGGTGATTTCGACAACGACGGCGATATGGATGTCGCTGCCTGCGTGGACTATCGCGAAACGCCCGATCCCGACAAGGACCTGATCTACATCGCCCTGAACGATGGCACCGGCATCCTGTCGCTCAGCTCCGAGTCTCCCTATACGTTGAGTCAGGGGTCCTCGTACGGGCCGGGCGACGTCGTCGCGGGCAACTTCGATCTCATCCCGGGCATACTTCAACTCCCCGACCTGTTCACCAGCGGTGCGGAAATCAACGGTCTCGCAACTGTCGTGTCGGGCTCCAACATCGGCGGCGCGGTTTTTTCACTTGCCAATGTCGGTGCGTGTCCTGCCTACCTGACAGACATCAAGCCCGGCGTCTTGACCTCGGGCCACCTTCAGGACGACGCGATCGGTGTGGGCTCGGACAGAAATGTGTATGTCTACCACAGCGACGGCAACGGCGGCTTCAGTATCGACTGCACCGGCGGTGTTGATGATGTCTATCCCCTCTACGAGACCGGCATCGTCACGTTCTACCCTCTCGGACTCGATGTCGGACACCTGAACGGCGGCACAAAGCTCGATGTCGTGGCGGCCGACGCCTACGGCAGTGAGGTGGTCTGCTTGCTCGGCAAGGGCGACGGCACGCTCCAGCACTCGCTATACGACAACCGCTACTACCACGATGTCGGCGCGGCTCGCCCTATCCGCGTCGCCGTCGCCGACATGGACCAGGACGGCTTTAGCGACATCATCACCAGCAACCACGGCGAGGTGAATGACCCTGCCTCGATCTCGGTCCTCATCAACGAGTTCACGATCTCTTCGCAGTGATAGAACGCCCTCTTCTGCCCCGGGACACCGGGGCAGGGGACTTTTCTTGGAGGTGCTCCATGCGATTACTGTATCTGGTCCTGCTCTCCGGCCTGGCCGCCCCGGCCTTTGGCCAGGTCGAGTTCACCCTTCTTGGCAGGCTGCCCGGCGGGGCGAACTCTGCCAATGTCAATGACATATCAGCAGACGGTCGTGTTGTCGCCGGAAGTTCAGGAAGCTCGCTAGCGTTCTGGGGCGAGAGCACTGTGTGGACCCAGGAAGAGGGTCTGCAAGGCCTCGGTCTCATCGGAGGCATGGCGTCAAACTACGCGTCCAGAGTGTCGCCGGATGGCCGATGGGTGGTTGGCCACGCAGCACAAAGCGGGCTGACCGACGCATACCTCTGGAGCGAGGCTACCGGCGCACACATGCTCGGCGACCTCGGCGGCGATCGGTTGCAGAGTCATGCGTTTGGTGTGTCCCGTCACGGCCGCGTCGTCGTTGGTCAGGCGTCGAGCCCTTCCGGGCCTCAGGCCTTTCGTTGGACCCCCGAAGGCGGGATGGTTGGCCTCGGGTATCTCGGTGAAGACGACATCTTCAGCAGTGCCCGTGCTGTCAGCGCCGACGGGACGAGGATTGCCGGAGTCGGGAACAGCGGGGTGTTCCTGTACACCGAGCAGGGCGGCATGGTCGGACTCCCCGAAATCCCCGGCGGATTTGAGAGTTCTGATACATTCGCCATCTCTGACAACGGCAGGTGGATCGCTGGCGAGGGCAGCGCTGAATACAGCGACGGCACTCGCGCCCGCGAGGCTGTCCTCTGGGACGAGCACGGCGAGTTGGTCCGCCTCGGACAACTCGATGACAACAATATCAGCCGGTACAGCGTTGCGCACGATGTCACCAACGACGGCCGGGTTGCCGTGGGCATCGCCTCCGGTGACGAGACGCTGTATGAAGGCTGGGGCCAGGCCATGATCTGGACCCCCGAGTGGGGCATGCGCAATCTTGAAGAGGTGCTGCTGCATGAATACGGCGTCAACATCCAGGAGATGGGCTGGCGTCTCGATTCGGCATTGGGCATCACACCCGACGGGCAGTACATCGTCGGCAACGCATTCACCGACCTTGGTGGGAGTTCGCATCAAGAAGGATACCTGCTGCGCCTGCCAATCCCCGCGCCGACAACGCTCGCACCGCTCGCTGCTTTTGGCCTGTTGTCGTCGCGGAGACGGAGGTAGCTCGGCACCCGCCTTCGTCTCGTAGAGCGAGGGCGGCGGCCGACACTCTGCCGATCGTGCTTCGCCCTGCGGGACGAAGCACTCGGCGGTTCGATTCCACCCCGGAGGCGGGGACGGCACGATCCTGTTGATTTCTTGAATCCTGTCTGCGGTTCCCCGCAACCGGTCATTGGCTCGCCCGTATACTGTGTGATACATAGTATCCCACACAAACCACGGGAGCCTCCCCATGCGAATAGAACGCGAACTCATGCGCGGCGCAGGACCCATCGCCGTCCTCACCCTCCTCAAGGGCCGCGAGATGTACGGCTACGAGCTGGTCGAGGCCCTCGCCACCCGCACCGACGGCGTGCTCGCCATGGGCCAGTCCACCCTCTACCCCCTGCTCTACAACCTCGAAGCCAAGGGCATGATCGAGGCCACCTGGCACGAGGCAGAGTCCGGCCGCGAGCGGAAGTACTACCGCCTCACCGGCAAGGGCCGCACCAAGCTCAAGGCCGACACCGAGCAGTGGAACCGCCTCGCCGGGGCGATGCAGTCGCTCGGCGTGCTGCCAAGCCCCCGCTCGCTCGCGCCGGGCGGTGCGACGTGAGCGCCCCGTCGTCCCATCAAACACAGCCCCGGGCCGTGGAAGCCCCGAAGCTGCTGCACCGCGCCGCCCACACCCCCGCCCGCGACTGGGTCCGCGGCCGCGTCACCGGCAGGCTCGACTGGCGGTCCGACCTCGCCCGCGCCGACCTGCCCGCCCCCATCACAAGCCTCATCACCACCGTCGTCCGCCGCTCCCGCCTCTGGCGGCTTGAGCGCGCCGACCTCGCCCGCGAACTCATCACCCACTTCGCCGACGCCCTCGCCGCCGGCACAGCAGAGGAGAACGCCGTGGAGGACTTCGGGGACACCGCACAGGCCGCACGCCTCATCCGCCGCGCCAAGAAGCGCGGCCGCCACTGGAGCTACCGCGCCTTCGTCCACACGTTCCAGGGCCTGCTCGCGATCTTCCTCGCCGCGTGCGTCGTCTACGCCCTGCTCGCGTGGCGCTTCTTCTCCGCCAAACCGACCATCACCCGCAACTACACCGCCGAGTACAACGAGCAGATCGAACAGATCCCCGAGCAGGACCGCGCCTGGGAGCTCTACGTCCAGACCTACGCCGCACTCGAACGCCTGCCCGACGAACTGGTCAACTCCTGGCCGGTCACCGCCCCCGAGCACCCGCGCTACGCCGACGCCCTCGCCTATCTCGAGAGCCAGCAGGACGTCATCGCCCTCGCCCACCGGGCCGCGGCGTTGCCTCACCTGGGCGCCCCGCTGCAGGACGAGCTCGACCCCCGCATGGTGGACGCCGACAACGCCCGCCGGCCCGGCGCCCCTCAGGTATACGGCACCCCGAGCGAGAACCCGATGGTCATCGGCGTGCTCCTGCCCGAGCTCGGCCACATGCGCTCACTAGCCCAGCTGCTCACATTCGACGCCCACACCGCCGCCGCTGCGGGCGACGCCGCCCGCGCGGCACTCGACATCGAGACCATGCTCGGCATCGCCCACCACGCCGGCGACCGTCCCGTCATCATCTCCCGACTCGTCCAGATCGCGATCTACCACCTCGCGCTCAACACCACCGGCCAGATCATCGACAGCCGGCCCGACCTCTTCACCGACGAGCACCTCCGCTCGCTCGCCCACCGCATCGCCGCCCACGACGTCACCGAGATCGGCCAGGCGCTCCAGGGCGAGCGCTGGATGTTCCACGACATGGTCCAGCGCGTCTACTCCGACGACGGCAACGGCGGCGGCCACCTGACCTACGAGGGACTCCAGACCCTCATGCTGTTCACCAGCCTGTCGGACAGCTCCGCCGAGATGATCGTCGGCCCCTCACCCCTCGGCCCCATCACCGCCGCCCTCGTCGCCGATCGCGCTTCGCTGCTGCAGAAGTACGACGCGTTCATGGACCAGCTCGAGTTGCGGGCCTCCACACCGATGTGGGACTACGACACCCACCCCCGCGTCAGCGACGAGGTCGAGCTTCTCGCGGCATCCCCGATGGACAGGGTCCGCTACTTCCCCATCGTCATCCTCATGCCCGCGCTCGACCGCGCCACCGAGGTCGGCCAGCGCGTCGCCCAGTCCCGCGACGGCGTGCTCACCGGCATCGCCCTCGAGCTCTACCGACGCTCCCGCGGCTCCTACCCCGATGCCCTCGACCAGCTCACGCCCGGATTCCTCCCCGCTGTGCCCCCGGACAGGTTCACGGGCGGGCCGATCGCCTACGCCCTCAGCGACGGCAAACCGCGGCTCTGGTCCGTCGGCACCGACCGCGACGACGACGGCGGCACCGCCCCCACGGGCTCACGCGACGAAAGCGGACGCTGGCTCCCCAAAGAGCAGGCCCTGGCCAGACTCGCCGACCCGAAGGACGCCCCCAACTTCGACGGCGACTGGATCCTCTGGCCCATCCCCTACGAGCCGATCCGCTCCGACGAGCCATAACTCCCCCCGGTGCCGTGGTCTGAACGAGTCCCCGAGCGAACACCACGCGCTCCGCCTCACGGTGGTACCCTCCGACCCGGCCCGGTGGAACCGGACCACAGCTCACGGAGGCGCACCATGTCCGACACCCACGTCGAACCCAAACCCACCCACAAGCCCCACACCATCGAGCGTCAGATGCCCGAGGACGCCCTCGCGGACGTCATGGGCGGGGCCCTCCGCCAGGAGATCAAGGTCCTCGACCACGGCTTCATCGCCCTCGTCGACGCCATGCCCCGGCTCGTCCCCACCCCCGAGGGACAGACCCCCACCGCCGACGGCGCCATCGTCCAGGCGGCCCGGGTCTCCTACGGCCAGGGCACCAAGAAGGTCTCCGAGGACCGGGGCCTGCTCCGCTACCTCCTCCGCCACCGCCACACCACCCCGTTTGAGATGGTGGAGTTCAAGTTCCACGTCGCCATGCCCATCTTCGTCGCCCGGCAGTGGATCCGGCACCGCACCGCCAACGTCAACGAGTACTCCGCCCGATACTCCATCCTCCCCGACCGCTTCTACGTCCCCAGCCTCGACGAGGTCCGCAAGCAGTCCCGCTCCAACATGCAGGGCGGCGACGAGCGGTTCAAGATCGACGAGGCCTCCGAGGTCGAGACGGCCCAGGAGTTCCTCGACTTCCTCAAGGACGTCGAAGCGCTCTACCCCCGGTACATGAGCCTGACCGAAAAGGGCGTCAGCCGCGAGCTGGCCCGCATGGGCCTGCCGGTCTCTATCTATACCGAGTGGTACTGGAAGTGCGATCTGCACAACCTCCTGCGATTCCTGAGCTTGCGCATGGATCCGCACGCCCAGGAGGAGATCCAGGCCTACGCCCGGGCCATGCACGACCTCGTCCAGCCCATCGTGCCGCTGACCATGGAGGCCTGGCGGGACTACGCCTTCGAGTCGATGCACCTCACCCGTTTGGAGATCGAGGCGATCCAGGACCTCGCCAAGGGCGGCCAGGGGGCGTTTGGGTCCGAGAACCGGCGCGAGAAGGCCGAATGGGACGCCAAGCGGCAGCGCCTGGGGCTCTAAATCGCATGGAAATCTGGGCGGGCTTGACGGGCGTGATCCGCCCTGAGAGCCCCTGATCGCAGCCGCAGACGAGAATCTGCGGTTTTTTCTTCGCCGTTCACTGGCGAAATCGCAGGGATGTGGCACATTTCGGGTGTCCACGCTGGATCGGCCAGCACGGACGAGTCACTCGAACAAAGCCGCCGGGCATCCAGGTACGTTCCTGATGTCCAGCGGGAGAAGAGATGGAGATTCCCATGAAGCTTGCTTCCCTCATCGCCGTTGCTGGTATCGCCGCCGCCGCCTCCGCCCAGACCATCACCTACTCGTGGACGGTTTCCGACACGGGCAACGGTGACGGCGTCATCGAGCCGGGCGAGTCGGCCCTCCTGACCATGTCGGCCACCATGGACCCCGGCGCCGCTGGCTTCGCTGGTTCGATCTACGACATCATCGGTGGCGCCAACTGGGACACCGGCTCGGTCGACAGCTACGTCAACCGCCTCAACGAGCTCACCGACGACGGCCAGCTCCAGGGCAACGGTGACATCACCCTGATCGAGAGCTTCCAGCTCCCCGCCGCCTTCAACGGCAACTTCGTCGCCGACAACCCCATCGAGCTCTACTACATCACCTGGACCCCCGCGGACTACTCCGCCCGCACCGTCAGCGTCGCCGACGGCAACCACCTCAACAACTCGGTCTACACCGACACCTTCGGCACCTCGGTTGAGTACAGCGGCGTCGCCGGTTCCGCGTCCTTCGACGTGGTCCCCGCTCCCGCCTCGATGGCCCTCCTCGGCCTCGGTGGCCTGGTCGCTGGCCGTCGCCGCCGCTAATACGGCCCGACGATCAACTCCACACTTTGACCGCACCCCGGGTTCATCCCGGGGTGCGGTTTTTAGTGCGCCGAATGCTTTCCCAGTTTGACATGACGGACGCGTCAACGCCCCGTTCAGATAGTCCCGAAACCACCATACAAATTCAAAATTGGGTGGCAAACCACCGCTTTCCTCTTGCGGCCGATTCAACTCTGCTCTATGCTGACCCCGGGTCAGGGATGAGTCCGCGAGGCATTCCTGTTGTTTGTGTCAATCTCGCGAAGTATGTATGGGCCTTGTTGGCCCTGTCTCAAAGTGAGGAGATGATCCATATGAAGACCACAGCACTGATCGCCGTTGCTGGCATGGCCGCCGTCGCCAGCGCCCAGACCATGACCATTTCGTGGACCGTGTCCGACACCGGCAACGGTGACGGCATCATCGAGCCGGGAGAGTCCGCCCTGCTCACCATGTCCGCCCACATGGACCCCGAGGCCGCTGGCTTCGCCGGTTCGATCTACGACATCGTTGGCACCGGCAACCTCGAGTCCGGCTCGATGGACAGCTACGTCAACCACCTCAACGAGCTCACCGACGACGGCCAGCTCCAGGGCAACAACGACATCCTTCTGGTCGAGAGCTTCCAGCTCCCCGCCGCCTTCAACGGCAACTTCGTCGCTGACAACCCCATCGACCTCTACAGCATCACCTGGACCCCCGCGGACTACTCCGCCCGCACCGTGTCCGGCATCACCCGCCACGTGAACTTCTCCGTGTACACCGACAGCTTCGGCACCTCGGTTGAGTACACCGGCGACGTCTCCGGCTTCAGCTTTGACGTTGTCCCCGCCCCGGCTTCCATGGCCCTCCTCGGCCTCGGTGGTCTGGTCGCTGGCCGTCGTCGTCGCTAATCCCGACTGACTTCGACCAAAAGATCACTCGCTGATCACGCACCCCCGCTCGAAAGGGCGGGGGTGTTCTTTTTTCCCCCCGACACACCACGCCACAACCGCACACCGCATCGTTTCTCCCGCAGCGTCTACACTTCCTCCGCATGGCCAAATCACCAAACACACCCGCAAACGCCCGCGGCCGCCTCGAAACCGTCGAACCCGTCGGCAAGCGAGTGCTCGTCCGCAAAGACGAAGACAAGAAGCAGACCAAAAGCGGCATCCACCTGCCCGACAAGATCGAGATCCCCACGCTCACCGGACGCGTCGTCGCCGTCGCAGCCCAGGTCGAGCGTGACATCGACTACCCCATCCGCATCTACGACCGCGTCCTCTTCAACCCCAAAAACGCCATCCCCGTCGATTTCGAGGGCGACAACCGCCTCTTCGTCATCCCCGTCGAAGACGTCGTCGCCGTGTTTCGCCTCGAAGCGGCCGAGGACTGAGCGTGCCGATCTCGCCCGCGAACCCATTCCAAGGACTCGCCGATCCGCTCCCGCTGAGCCCCGTCCACCGCGGCAGCAGGCTCGAGGCCACCATCCGCCCGCCCGGCTCCAAGAGCCTCACCAACCGAGCACTCCTGCTCGCCGGCCTGGCCAACGGAACGAGCACCCTCCGAGCCCCCCTCACCGACGCCGACGACGCACAGCGCATGCTCGCGGCACTCACGAGCCTCGGCTGCAACGTCCACGCACCCACCGATAACCCCGCCCGCCCGACACTCGAGATCACCGGCGTTGACGGACGCTGGCGGGTCCCCCGCGCCGGAGTCACGCTCGACCTGCAGAACGCCGGCACCGCGACCAGGTTCCTCACCGCCGCGAGCGTGCTGGCCTCCGGCCCCGTGACCCTCGACGGCAACGCGCGCATGCGCGAACGCCCCATCGACGACCTCGCCGCCGTGCTCCCCGCTCTCGGTGCGCAGGTCGAATACCTCGCCACCCACGGCTGCCCGCCCATCACGGTCACGCCCCGAGCCCGCGCACTGCGCCACCCCGCCATCGAGCTCCCGACCACGACCTCCAGCCAGTTCATCTCGGCGCTCCTGATGCTCGGCCCCTGGCTGCCCGAGGGCATCACCGTGCGGCTTCGCGGCGAGATCACCAGCCCGCCCTACATCGTCATGACGCTCAAGCTCCTCGCCCAGCTCGGCGCCCGGACGCGCATGAGCGAAGACCTCCGCGTCCTCCGGGTCGGTGCGCCATCCGCAGGCACCACCGGGCTCCCGGCGTTCGACTACACCGTCGAGCCCGACGCCAGCGGCGCAACCTACTTCTGGGCCGCCGCGTCGATGGTGCCGGGCTCCCGCGTCACCATCGACGGCCTGACCGCAGAGTCACTCCAGGGCGACGCCAGATTCCCCGACATGCTCGCCCGCACCGGCGCCAAGCTCGTCGTCGACGCCCAAGGCCAGACCACCGTCGTCGGGCCCGATGCTCCCCGTCCCATCGACGCCGACATGAGCGACATGCCAGACGCCGCCATGACGCTGGCCGCGGTCTGCGTCTTCGCCCCCGGCCGCTCGGTCCTCCGCGGCATCCGCACCCTGCGCGTCAAGGAAACCGACCGCATCGCCGCGATCCAGAACGAACTCCGCAAGCTCGGCGTCCGCGTCGAGCACGACGTCCCGGAAGACCCCGACGCCCTCTCCATCACGCCCCCCGAGGGCGGGATCGACTGCACCCCCGACGCCCCCCGCGTGGAGTTCGACACCTACGACGACCACCGGATGGCGATGTCCATGGCGCTCGTCGGCCTCCGCCGGCCCAACTGCTTCATCCGCGATCCCGGCTGCGTCCGCAAGACCTACCCGACGTTCTGGCGCGACTTTGACGCACTCCGCGCCAGCGCCGTCACTCCTCACCAATAAGCCCGCGAACCGCACGAATACCGCTACAATCCCCTCCCCACGGTCGTTCCGCGACCACCGCACCCACGACCGCCGCCCGACGCGCACCAACCCACCGCAAGGACTCTCATGGCCACCACCGAACAACTCCTCGCCCAGGCTCGCGAATACCACCAGCAGGGCCAGATGCAGATGGCCCTCGAGCTCTACCGCTCGGCGGTCCGGTCCAACCCGCGGTCGGTCAACGCCCACACCGGCCTCGGGCTCGCCCTCATGCAGGGCGGCATCGACGCCGAGGCCGTCGACCACCTCGAACGCGCCGTCAAGCTCGACCCCACCAGCCCCGAGACCATCTGCAACCTCGCCATGGCCCACCGCTCGCAGGGCCGCCTCGACGAGGCCCTCACCTGCTACGAGCGCGCCGTCTGGATGAGCAAGAAGTACCCCCGCGCCGTCGCCGGCGCCGCCGAGATCTACGCCCTCCGCGGCGAGTACGGCAAGGCCCACGCCCTGCTCCTCCCCTACATCTCGTCAGAGCAGGACGAACCCGCGGTCGCCCTCACCTACGCCCGCTGCTGCCGCGCCCTCGGCAAGCCCAACGAGGCCGCCCCCGTGCTGGCCAAGCACCTCGCCGGCCAGCGCGGCACGCTGCCCCCGCTCAACCGTATCTTCATGCTGCTCGAGCTGGCCAACGTCGCCAACGACCTGGGCCACCCCGACCGCGCGTTCGCAGCCGCGACCGACGCCAACCGCATCTTCGGCCGCCGCTACGACGCCAAACGCACCAACGACGCCGTCGACGCCACCATCGCCAACTGGACCAAGGACGTCCATGCCGAGCTCCCCGTCTCCACCGCCGAGTCCGAGCTGCCCGTCCTGCTCGTCGGCATGCCCCGCTCCGGACACGCGTTGATCGAGCAGATCATCGCCAGCCACCCGAGCGCCGCGCCCGCCGGCGAGACCGCCATCACCCGCCACATCGTCAACCGGCTCGAGGAGGCACCCACGCAGGACATCCTGCCCTTCTCGCGTCCAAGCGCCCTGACCTTCCAGCCCGTCAACGAGGGCGCGGGGTTCTACCTCAACACCCTCGCCATGATCGCCAAGCGCGAGGGCGCCACCAAGCCCGAACGCATCGTCGACCGCTGCAGCCACAACTACCTCTACCTCGGCATGCTCGACCGCATGCTCCCCAAGGCCCGGATCATCCACGTCCGCCGCAACCCGCTCGACACCGCGCTCTCCTGCTATATGAACGCGTTCGACATCCCCTACCACTACCGCACCCACCTCGCCGACTTCGCCGCGGCGTACAAGGCCTACCAGCGCATGATGGACCACTGGAAGTCCGTCATCTCGCTGCCCATCCTCGAGGTCGACTACGAGGACATCGTCAGCGACTTCGACACCCAGGCCCGCCGCATCATCGACTTCCTCGGCCTCGAGTGGAACGACGCCTGCGCCCGCTTCTGGCAGACCAAGCGCCGCATGACGTCGTTCAACAACCTCGGCATCCTCAAGCCGATCTACGACACCTCCGCCGGCAAGCACACGCGGTACGAGCAGTTCGTCGCCCCGCTCCGGGCCGACCTCGGCATGCCCGCCGCGGCCCAGCCTGTCGGCGCGCCCGACGGCACCGATGCACCGTCCAGCGGCGACTGACCCAGCGCTCGTCGACCACCGCACTACCGTCCCGCCGCGTCCTCCGCGGACATCTCCTGTACCAGTCGGATGGCCTCGGCCAGGGCTGTGTCCGACCCCTGTCGCGTGAAGTCCCCCGGCACCACCGCCGCCGCGATGTCCGGCTCGATCCCGTGCCAGTCAAACAGCCTGCCGTCGGCCATGAACGACACCATCGTCGAGATTTTCACATCGGCCCACCGGCCCAGCGTCTGCTCCACGCTCATCCCGCTCGCACCGCGCGTCGGCCGACCCACGAGCCGCACCCGCGGCAGCACCTTCATCGCCGCCGCGAAGATGTCGCTCGCGCTGATGCACCGCTCGTCAATCAGCACCACCACCGGAATACCCGCCAGCGCCCCAGCTCCCGGCCCGCCCGGGCTGAGCACCGAGACGTGCAGCGGGCCGAATCGATCGTCATCCAGCGCAACCTCCGGCGCGAACCCCTCGAGAAACCGATCGATCGCGGCACGCTCGGCATCGCTCCATCGAGACGACTCCGGCCGCCGAAGATACCGGCCCTCCAACCCCTCCTCCACCGGCTCCCGACCCGGCCACATCAGCACTCGCGCCGCCGAATAGACCACCGGATCGTCGCCGGGTGCCATCACATACGACGCCACCAGATGCGTCAGGTCGCGCGAGCCGCCGGTGTTGCCCCGGATATCGAGAATCACGCCCGACGCGCCGCGCGCCGCGTCCCCAAGCGCTGCATGCACGGCCGCGAATTCTTCCGGCGACGACCGCTCGCCGTACATGCTCTCAATCGCGATGTACGCGATCTCCGGGGCGACGGACTCGACAACGGACGCGCTCTCCCGCCCGGCCTGCTTGCGAAAGTCCCGCTCCGGACGATCGGCCAGCTCCAACTCGACCGTCTCGCTGTTGCCGTCCTCATCGGCCAGCGTCAGCCGAACCAAACCCTTCGCCTCGATCCCCAGCCGCTCGCGTATCCATCCGACACGCCCCACCTCGCGGCACGCCCCGTACCGCTCCGACGCCGCCGAGCCGCCCGGCGCCACTTCCGCCGCGACCCCGAGCCATCGCTCGATCTCCACGCCGTCGATCGCCGTGAGATAGGGCCGTCCCGGCGAAAGCAACCGGCCGTCCCGCTGCGCGACCACCCGCCCGCCGCGGCGCAGATCTACCGGCAGCACCGCCACGGGCAGCAGCCCCCGCCCGGCGTCCTCGGCCAAGCCTCCGTCAATGAGCATCCCGGACACCCGCGCGTGCCCGTCACCAGACTTCGCAAGCACACGCCGGAGCGACCTTGAGAGCTCGGCAAGCGACGCCCCATCGCCGAGCCGCGAACGCTCGGACGCGATCACCGCATCCAGGTCCACACCCCGGGCCGCGGAATAGGAGTGCATCGTCCGCAGCACCTCGTGCATCGGCAGGAGCACCGACTCGACCACGATCGAGTCCAGCCCGCCCGCCGCCGAGCGCACCACCCGCGCACGCTCCGCGGCTTCGTCGATCGCGTCGCGCTTGTCCCGCAGCGCGTTGCGTTGCTCCCGCGTCATTTGCACCGAGTCGAACCCCACCACGAGCCCCGTCTCCGGGTCACGCAGCGCAAGCGACACCGACTCTCCCCCGAGCGGCGAGCCCATCCGTGCAAACACATCCAACAGATCCTCATCCACCCGCTTCTGTGCCAGCGATGGGCGTCCATACTCCTCAAGCGCAAACGCGTACAACGCCTCAAACTCGACGCCCGCGATCGCTACTGGCTCCCACCACTTCCCATTCACCATGACGCGTTCCAGCCCCGCGTCACTCCACTCCACATCCTCAAACGGCGAGACCTGACCCAGCACCGGCCCGCTCACACACGCCGCGACAGCCGCCACACACCACGCCAACATCACACCACGCATCGCACGTCCCTCCTGTCCTAACACCCCCGACACGCTTCGATCTCACACCTACGCCGTTCGTGCCGCCGAGTTCGGCACCTTCGTCACTCCGACCCGGCCGCGACGGGCAGAAACTCGCCCGCCACGCGCCGAGCACACGCACCCACCGGCCACCCTTCTCCGCCGAGATTCGAGAGGACACACACGCTCACACCCTCGTCGGGCCACACCATCAACTGCGCGCGCGTTCCCTGCTGCGCACCGGAGTGCTGAAACACTCGCCGCCCGTCCACCCGCCCGATCCGCCACCCGATGCCCGTCCCCGTCGCCTTGCCGTCCGCCGTGCTTTGCGACGTGAACACCTCGCCGAACATCGCCTCGTCCAGATAGCCCGGCCCGCAATGCGCAGCCCCGAACCTTGCGATGTCGTCCGCCGTCGCGATCATCCCGCCGGCCGCGACCTTGTACGCCGGGTTCAAGTACCCCGAGTTCGTCAGCGTCCCGTTGCGCCCCACGTCATAAAACCGCGTCCGGTGCTTCACAATCTCCCGCGGCCGGTCCTGCCGCAGGCTCTCCAAACCCAGCGGCCCGATCACTTCCTCCCCCACCACCTCCATCAGGTCCTTGCCCGTCGCCCCCTCGATCGCCAGACCCACCAGCGTGAAGCCGTACGTCGAGTACGAGTACGCCGTCCCCGGCTTCGTCTGCAGCGGGTCGTCCCCAAAGATCGCCAGGATGTCGTTGTCCGACACATACTCCCGCGTGTCGATAGACCCACCCGGCCCGCTCTGCAGCCGGTCCTGAAGCCGGTAGTGACGCACGCCCCCAAGATGCCCGCACAACTGACGCACCGTCACCACGAACGGCTTCTCCGGGAACAGCGGCACATAGTCCCGCACATCCGCATCCAGATCCAGCCGCCCGTCCGTCGCCAGCCGCGCCGCCGCCGACGCCGTCACCACCTTCGACACGCTCGCCAGCCGATAGAGCGTCTCGCGCGACGCCGCGACCTCCTGCTCCAGATCCGCAAGACCGAACCCGGAGCTGAAGACGATCTCTCCATCCACCACCACGCTCACACTCAGCCCCGGCACCCCGTGCTCGACGCGCATCGACTCGATCAGCTCCGAGGCTTCCGCCGCGGCCTCCTCCCATCCGGGCGCGACAAGCCGCTCCGCCTCCGACATCTCTGCGCGCGCACCCGCCGACAACTGCCCCGCCGCCGGCGCACCCGCGCCGCCGACCACCAGCGCGACAACAACCCCAAGAACACACCAAAACCCCGCCAAATCCGGCCGCTTTCTCCGCATCGCTGCCTCCTGTCCCCACGTCTCGGGTGATTCCGTTAGGATACCAGCGTTCCGATCGCGCCCCAAGCCGTTCGCGCGACGCAACGCCGAACCCCACGGAGGCCAGCCATCACTCCCGACGCCATCTGGAAAGCTCTCGCCGTCGCGCTCTACTGCGGCGTTCTTCTCCTCATCGGCTTCATCGCCTCGCGGCGCATGCGCAACATCCGCGATTACTACGCCGGGGGCAAGAAACTCGGCTTCATCAACGTCGCCTTCTCTGCGCGCGCAACCGGGGAGTCCGCCTGGCTCCTCCTCGGCCTCACCGGCATCGGCTTCGCCGTCGGCGCGCAGGGGTTCTGGATCGTTCTCGGAGAGCTCATCGGCGTCGGTGCCGCGTGGCTCTGCATGGCCCGCCGTTTCAAGCGGCTCAGCGACAAGTACGACTCGCTCACCATCCCCGACTACCTCGAGTCCCGCTTCCGCGACCCCTCACACTGGCTCCGCCTCATCGCGGCCGGCGCGCTGGTCATCTTCGTGCCCATCTACGCCGCGGGCCAGGTGTTCGCCACCGGCAAGGCCTTCAACGCCTTCCTCGGCGTCGATCACTACCTCGGCGCCGCCATCGGCTTCGGCGTGGTCATGCTCTACATCACCAAGGGCGGCTTTGTCGCCGTCGTCTGGTCCGACGTCTTCCAGGGCACGCTCATGGTCATCGGCCTGGTCGCCCTGCCCATCGCCGCGCTGCTCGAGATCGGCGGCGTCACCAACTTCTTCGACATCCTCCGCCAGACCACACCCGACCACCTCTCCATCACCGCCGGGCAGGGCTTCACGCCGCTCACCATCGCCACCATCATCGGCTTCGCAGCCATCGGCATCGGCTTCCTCGGCTCGCCGCAGGTCTTCGTGCGCTTCATCAGCCTGCGCAGCGAGAACGAGCTCCACAAGGGCGCCGCCGTCGCCCTGCTCTGGACCATCCTCGCAGACTCCGGCGCCGTCCTCGTCGGCATGACCGGCCGCGCCCTCTACGACCTCCCCACCATCGGCGGCGATGCTGACAACATCCTCCCCTTCCTCTCCGACGTGCTTTTCCCCTCGTTCATCGTCGGCATCTTCATCGCGATGGTCCTCAGCGCCATCATGTCCACGATCGACTCGCTGCTCATCGTCGCCTCCTCCGCAGCCGTCCGCGACTACTGGCAGAAGACCCGCCACCCGGACATGTCCGACAACACCCTCGTCAAGACCTCCCAGCGCCTCACGCTCGTCCTCGCGCTCATCGCCTTCGCCGTCGGCATGGGCATCCTGCTCTACGACAAGGAGAACGGCGTCTTCTGGATCATCATCTTCGGCTGGTCCGGCATCGCCGCGACCTTCTGCCCCACCATGATCCTCAGCCTCTTCTGGTCCAAGCTCACCTCACGAGGCGCCATGGCCGCTATGGTCGCGGGCTTCGCCGCGGTCCCGTTCTTCAAGTTCGCAGCCCCGCCCATCTTCAACGCCGTCAACCTCCCCGTCGCCAACGACTACCTCACCGCGCTCGACGTCCTTCCCCCCGCCTTCATCGTCTCCTTCGCCGTCGCCGTCGCCGTCAGCCTCGCCGACGGCAAGGGCCGGGCCGCCGTCGCCCACGCCGCCGAAGACCTCGCCGAGTCCAAGGGTCATCCACCCGCATCGCCCCCCTCCCCCAACACTTCCCCCAACTCCTGACGCCCCCGCCCCCGCTCACCGCCCCACTTGCCCGCCCCACTTGCCCGCCACCAGCGACCGCCCCTCCCCCGGCCGCCACCTATCATCCGCCCCGCCGCTCGTGCCGCGCCACCCGCAGCACCGCGGCCATCCGTCAACCCCTTCGCCACCGGCAAACACGACATCCCGAGGAGTGCCAACCATGCCCACCCCCATCACCATGACCCCCGCCGGCCTCAACGTCCCCAACGACCCCATCATCCCCTTCATCGAGGGCGACGGCACAGGGCCCGACATCTGGGCAGCCTCCGTCAAGGTCTTCGACGCCGCGGTCAACAAGGCCTACAACGGCTCCCGCAAGATTCACTGGCACGAGACCGCAGCCGGCGAGAAGTCCTTCAACGCCACCGGCGACTGGCTCCCCCAGTCCACGCTCGACGACTTCAAGAAGTACCTCGTCGGCATCAAGGGCCCCCTCACCACCCCCACCGGCGGCGGCATCCGCTCCCTCAACGTCGCCCTCCGCCAGATCCTCGACCTCTACACCTGCCTCCGCCCCGTCCGCTACTTCGCCGGCGTCCCCTCCCCGGTCAAAAAGCCCGAAGACACCGACATGGTCATCTTCCGCGAGAACACCGAGGACATCTACGCCGGCATCGAGTTCGAGCAGGGCACACCCGAAAACGCCAAGTTCAAGCAGCTCCTCAAGGACAACTTCCCCGACCGCTACAAGAAGATCCGCTTCCCCGAGACCGCCGGCATCGGCATCAAGCCCGTCAGCCAGGAGGGCACCTCACGCCTCGTCCGGGCCGCGATCCAGTACGCCATCGACCACGACAAGCCCAGCGTCACCCTCGTCCACAAGGGCAACATCATGAAGTACACCGAGGGTGCCTTCATGAACTGGGGCTACGAGGTCGCCGCCAAGCAGTTCGGCGCCACCCCCCTCGACGGCGGCCCCTGGCACACACTCAAGAACCCCAAGACCGGCAACACCATCACCATCAAGGACGTCATCGCCGACGCCTTCCTCCAGCAGCTCCTCACCCGGCCCGCCGAATACTCCGTCATCGCCACCATGAACCTCAACGGCGACTACATCTCCGACGCCCTCGCAGCCTGCGTCGGCGGCATCGGCATCGCCCCCGGGGCCAACATCAACTACGACACCGGCCACGCCATCTTCGAAGCCACCCACGGCACCGCCCCCAAATACGCCGGCCAGGACAAGGTCAACCCCGGCTCGGTCATCCTCTCCGGCGTCCTCATGCTCGAACACATGGGCTGGCAGGAGGCCGCGGACCTGATCGTCAAGGGCATCGAGGGCGCGATCACGGCGAAGACCGTGACCTACGACTTCGAACGGCTCATGGACGGCGCCAAGCTGCTCAAGTGCTCCGAGTTCGGCGACGCGATCATCAAGCACATGGGCTAATCCCGCAGCCCCGCACGATCTTCCAGCCCCGAACGAGCCGACGGTACCCAGCCCCGGGCGCAGCCCGGGGTGCGCCCGCTCCACACACCCAGAGCCCCAGCGGGGCGACAGAAATGCTAACCTGCGAGCTATGCCACCCGCACGCTGGCCATTCCTCTACGAACCCCGCGACGCCATGATCACCCTCAAGCGCATCGTCTTCGACGGTGCCCCCATCCTCCTCGTCGTCCACGACACCGACGGCGGCTACCAGTTCCTCGACGCCCAGAACTGCACCGAGGAAGACGCCGCCATCGTCGCCCTCGAAGAGATCCTCAGCCTCGACCCCACCCTCGCCGAGATCGCCTGCCTCCCACCCGGCTTCTGCGCCGGCCGCAAGAGCCCTGAAGACCCATGGGAGGTCTGGGAGCATGAGGACGAAGAGGTCACCTGATCCCCGCACCGGAGGGCCGCCGAACCGCAGCCCCGGGGGAAAGCCCTCACTCCACCGTTGCCGTAGCGGGGGGTGACGGAGGCCGCGGACCTGATCGTCAAGGGCATCGAGGGCGCGATCACGGCGAAGACGGTAACCTACGACTTTGAGAGGCTCATGGACGGGGCCAAGCTCCTCAAATGCTCGGAGTTTGGGGAGGCGATTGTGAAGCACATGGAGTAGAGTGGACAGACCATGTCCAAACTAAGCATCGTACAACTCTCGGATATTCACCTATCCATTGACCGGCCTAATCCTGTGCAGCAGCGCTGCTCCCCGATTGTCGAGACGATCGTCCAGTCTTGCTGGGAGTCAGACGCCATTGTTCTGCTGTTCAGTGGAGACATCGCGAATACCGGGGCTGCCGCAGAATACCTGTTGGCAACGGAGTTTGTGGGTGAGCTTCATAACCTGTTGACCGATCGACTGCCTAACACGCCACTTCATCTGCTTGCGGTTGCCGGGAATCACGATTGCGATTTCACGTATCCCTCTGATGCACGCGATCGCCTTTTGGCGACGCTGGATAGTGCAACCGTTGCGGACGACACTCTAGCACTTCTTCTAGGAGTGCAGGATAACTATGAAGCATTTGTAGATACGGTTTGTGATACCAATCCAAAGGCGGATTGCCCTTCAGCCCGGCTTCTCTCGAGAGTGACCCTATCCCTTGGTGAGTACAGAATTCGATTCAATCTGATCAACTCGGCATGGATGTGCCAGCGTAGAGACAAGTATGGAACACTACGCAGGCCTCCGATCGAACTGAAACCTGAACCCTTCGACTTGTCTATTAGTGTGCTGCATCATCCGTTCTTTTGGTTTCAACCCCAAGACCAGTCTCGCCTGCGTGATATGCTGGAAGCCAGTTCAGACATCGTGTTCACAGGGCATATCCACGAAGACAGACAGCAACTGGTCCTCAGCAATCGAGGCGCTCACACCCAGTTCGTCGAAGGCGGAGCACTTCAGCCTCATGAACTAGATGAGCCAAGCTGTTTTCGCATTCTGCAGGTCGACCTTACTGCGTCAACTTCGAGCACTCTCGCGGTTACCTGGAACGGCGCCGGATATGAGCACGAGGGCCCGATCACACAGCACAATCTGCAGCGGGGCAATGCACTTAGTAGTGTGACCTTTGCACATACTCAAGACTTCGCTGAGTACTTAGACGATCTTGGCGTTGCACTCGGCGGGCGCGGAAGCAATCATCTCCGCCTGCAAGACGTATTCGTGTATCCGGACCTTCAACGCTCCGAGGCGACTAAGGCGGCTCCCGCCCATGTCGTTCGTTCCGAATCGGTAGTGGCAGAGATCAAATCAACGCAGCGACTACTGCTCATGGGCGGAGAGTCGTGCGGAAAAACATCTCTTGCGAAAATGCTGTGCAGGGACCTTCGGTCGCATGGCGTGGTCCCGCTCTTAGTGACTGCCGACCATTCCGTGCCCAAATCTAGCCACGGATTCTGTGACTTTCTCCGATCTCTTGCGATCGATCAGTACGGGCCAGCAGCTTGGGAACGGTTTACAAGCCTGCCCACGAGTGCGCGCTGCATCATCGTTGACGACCTGCATCGCAAAGGCCGCACGACAAAACAACGTAACCACTTCATAGATTTTCTTCACAGCATGTGTGATGTTGTTATTCTACTGAGTCCGCAAGTATTCGTACTGGACGAACTATTAGGAGACGACTTTCACAACTCGCCCTTGGCAGAGTACGCCACCTATGCGATTCTCGAGTTCGGACATAGGCGTCGGTATGATCTTGTGAGTCGATGGATGGTGGCCACGAGCGACCAATCCGTCGAAGACGAACCGTCAGCCGAGCATCGGCTACAGTTCATGCACAACACCATATCAGAAGCACTAACGCGCGATTACGTTCCTTCCTATCCGTTATTCATTCTCATTTTGCTACAATCGATTCACTCTCAGCAGAGACGCGGGGGCGATGGCGGCTCCTACGGCCACCTCTATGAGGCGATGATCTACCAGCGGCTCGGCGACTGCAAAGACGCGATCGACCTAGACTTGAAGGTCAATTATCTTGCAAATCTGGCTCACGAATTGCATAGCCAACAAAAGCCATGCATTAGCGAATCACAGGCGTCTACGTGGCACGATGAGTTCTGCACAAAGTATGCCCGACGGCTTGATCATCAGACGATTCTTCGTAGCCTAAGGTCTGTTCGCGTACTGGTTGACAGCACTGACGAGGTTGGGTTCCGCTATCGGTACTTGTACTGCTTCTTTCTCGCGAAATTCATCGCCGATGCCATTCACGAGGAAGATGGGAAGCAAATTGCGGCGTCATTGGTGAAGTCCATCCACTCAGACGCCTCAGCTCATACGCTACTATGCTTGTGCCATCTGTCCAAAGCACCTATTCTCATGGAGATGATGCGCGACCGTGCGGCAGATCTGTTCAAGGATGCCAAAGCATGCGATGTGCTGGCCGACACCACGATCGTAAGTGCCCTCATCGCGGAAGTACCAGACCGCGAGCTCCCAGAAGGCCCTCGGCACAAAGCCAGACAAGATCTGCTTGACGCCAAAGATGCGGAGGGAGCGACTCCTGTAGAGATCTCTCAAGATGCAGCAGGAGAGGACGAAGTAAGCGAAATGGTGCGGGAGATGAACGCAAGCTATCGCACGATTCAGATTATTGGACAGATTCTACGATCATTCTCAGGATCGATGAAAGCGGAGACAAAGCAGGAGCTTACACGAGAGTGTTTTGATCTTGCGATGCGAGGCCTCACTACATTCTTGGATGTTGCTCGAATGGAAGTTGGCGAACTCTCAGACAGTGTAGCGGAATCTATTCTGCGTAGGTTTCCTGATCGGGATCGATGGGAGATTATGGATGCTGTGCGAGCAAAAGTGTTTTTTATTCTCCAGTCTTTTGGCAGTGGAATGGTCAAGCATATTTCAAACAGCGTCGGTTCTCGTGATCTTGAGCCGACTTTTGCTGCCATTCGAAGGACTTCTGAATCTGACTCTGATGACCTAGTGCTACTCGCCATCGAGCTAGATCACTATGCCAAGTTCCCAATGACAACACTTGAGCAGGCTGTTCACAAATACCACAAATCACGGTATGCATTCTCGATGCTGCAATACCTGGTATGGTTGCATTGCATTCTTTATGATGTTAAATACGATATTCGACAGCAAGCATGTGAGCTAGCACAGATCCGCATTCCACAACGTTTGCTACTCCTCGGCGAACGAAAGCGGCTGCCTGGACAGCAGGCATCAAAGCGCTAGCTTTGAAAAGGCTGAGTGAACACGCCTGAGTGGTGGCCCGAATCCCGAGTGCCATCACTCGCCGCCCCTCCCCTACCTCACCCTCGACCTCAACGACACGCTCACCCCCCCGCACCGTCCTCCTCCACCGTCACCTCCGTCGTCACCGAGTTCGCGATGAAGCACGCCTCGTGGGCGTCGTGATGGAGCCGGGTGAGCAGCTCGGGCGGCGGCCCGTCGCCGCCGAACTCGATGCGCGGCCGCAGCACGACCCGCGCCATGCACAACCGCCCGTCGGCTCGCTTTTCCAGATGCCCCACGGCATGGTCAACGTACCGATCGACGACGAGCCGCTCCTTCGTGCACAGCGCAAGGAAGGTCAGCATGTGGCAGCTCGACAGCGACGCGACGAACGCCTCCTCGGGATCGACCAGCGCCGGGTTCCCCTTGTACGCCGGGGCGGCCGACGCCTCGACACTGATCCCGCCGCCGAACCGCCACACGTGATCGCGCGTGTAGGTGGCGTAGGAGAAATCAGACGTCGTGCGCTTCCACTCGATCGTCGCGGCGTGCTCGGACATGGGCGTGGGCTCCTGGGGTCGCGGGGCAGGGCAGAGAGGAGGTGCTGAACCCTACTCCCCCGGCGGATGGCCGGGATCGGGTGGCGGGTGGCCCAAACTGGGTGCCATCACTCGCCGCCCCTCCCCCGCCTCACCCCTCCTCCTCCCCCTCCGCGGCGCAGTGATGCTGGCTCACCCACACCGTCTCGCGCCGCACCACCCGCCCGTGTCCATTTCCCATTCACCCCCCCTCCACCAACCCCGCCACCAACCCCGCCACCATCGCATTAAACTCCTCCGGCGGCGTGAACTGCAGCGTGCCGTCTTCGACGGCGTAGGGCAGTTCGGTCCACATCCCCTCCCGATACCACCACAGCCCCGCTGAGACCGCGCCCGGGCCCGCGTTCTCGGCGTACATCGTCATCTTCAGGATCGGCCCGATGTCCTCGACAAACCCCTCGTCGTCGATCGGCACGCAGAAGACGGTGCTCCGCGTCGGGATGCTCACCAGCGCCCCGTGCCGCCCGACCATCCCCTCCACCCCGTCCAGCCGCAGGGCCACCGCCGCCCCGTACATCGTCTCGCCCTCGTAGAGCATCAGCCGCGTGGCGTTGCCGCCCTGGGCCATCGAGTCCGGCCGGGTGTCGCCCTCCAGCCGCATCACGTTCTCGATCGCCAGGTCGATCAGCGCCGAGGTCTCGACGCCCCACGCGGCCGCGGTCTCGGCCGGGACCGACATCGCGGCCCGGTCCTGGTCCAGCATCAGCACGCACGAGATGCCGGGGATCCGCTCCTCGGCGACGCCCTCGGTCATCACCCCCGGGAGATCGGCCGTCTCCCACAGCCGCACGACCAGGTGGTCGCGGGCGGTCTCGAACGCTTCGAGCAGGGCCTCGCCCTCGCTCGCCCGCGCCTCGCCGTCGAACATCGCCTCGAAGTGCTCCGCGATCACCGCGGGCCAGTCCCGCGGCGGCTGCTGCTTGCACTTCTGCGCGAGGTTCTGCAGCCCGTAGCGCCGCCCTTCGGCGCCGGCCAGGATGACCCACCCGTCGTGCACCAGCGCGTCGGTGTCGGCCAGGGCGAAGTGGTCCCGCACGGCACTCTCAAACCGCGACAGCTCCGAGGTGTCCGCAAAGCACGACGCCCAGTCCGGCAACGACTCGACCTGCCCCGCCCGCCGCTTCTTCCACCATCGTTTCATGCCTGTTCCCCCAAAGGCCTGTTCTCTGAAAAACGTGTTCCCCTAAAAACTGCGAGACCAACCTAACAGAGGGCAATCTCACTTGCAACTAAAGTCCGGCCGGATGTCCGGTTTCCCTCGTTTCCGCCCGCCGAGCCGAGTCCCGGTAGACTCCGGCCATGCACAAGGCGACGCCGCTCCTCGTCGTGATGTTCCTGCTGCTCGGTTGCACCTCCCGCAGCGGGGTCCGGGCTCCTCTCTCTGGCGCGACGACCGCCGCGATCGGGCAGATCGGCCAGGCCGCGATCGACGAGGACGGCATCGTCGGCCTCTCGATCGCCATCGCGGTCGACGGCCGCCCGGTCTACCAGGCCGGTTTCGGCCACGCCGACACCGATCGCACGGTCCCGGTCACGGCGCACACGGTCTTTGATATCGCCTCGACCGGCAAGCATTTCACGGCGGCCGCGATCCTGCTGCTGGCCGAGCAGGGTCGGCTCACCCTCGACCAGCGCGCGCGCGAGTTTGTCCCAGAGCTGCCCGCCCACTTCCCCGACGCGACCATCGATCAGTTGCTGCGCCACACGTCCGGCTTCGTGGGCGGTCCGCTCGATGAACAGGACCCACCCGCCGACTATCAGCACGCGCGGTTCGGCCTCGACCTGCTCACCGACGTCGAACTGCAGCGCGGACAGACCCTCTTCGAACCCGACGAGACCTGGGTCTACTGCAACCCGGGCTACCTCGTCCTCGGCCTCATTGTTGAGGCGGTCTCCGGCGAGCGCTACGACGACTTCGTCCGGCGGCACCTGCTGGCCGGCCTCGGGCCGCACAACATCCACGTCTGCGAGTATCCCCCGGCGCACCTGGCCAGCCAACGCATCCGCCGCACGCCCGGGGGCGTTGCGCAGGTTGCCTACATCGACATGTCGGCCTGGGGCGGTCAGGGCTCCATCAACGCCAGCGCCGCCGACCTCATCCGCTGGTCTATCGCCCTCAACAGCGCGCGCATTATCTCCAGCGACTCTCTGCTCACCTTCCGCCGCCCGACCACCGTTCGCGGCCACCACGACGCCGCGATCATCCCCTACGGCACGGCCCAACGCCTCGGCTCGCTCGAGGGCCACACCAAGGTCGGCCACACGGGCACCTTCGACGGCGGCTCCGCGGCCCTCGCCTACTACCCGGACGACCGGCTTGAGATTGCCGTCCTCTCCAACACCCGAGGCGAGGGCACGCCGCACGCCCACCAGATCGAAACCAAACTCGCCAAGCTCCTCCTCGACATCCAGGACCCGGATGTCCGCTCTCTCACCGTCCCCCTCACCGACGCCCAACGCCACGCCATCCGCGGCACCTATACCGACGGCCGCGACTTCATCGCCACGCTCGAGGGCGACGAACTCGTCGTGTTCTACGACGGCGAAGAAGCCGAGCGCCTCGTCCACGTCGGGGATATGCGTTTCCGCAAGCCCGATCGGCCTGACCAGTTCGAGTGGTTCCTCCCAGATGGCGACCGCGCCGGCTGGTGGGTCTACAGCCTCAGCGGCAACTTCCTCGAGGTCCTCCGCCGCAAGGACCCCTCCGACCACGCCGCCCCCTAACTTCCAAACGCGCCCTGCCGGGGCTCATTCCGTGCCATCCGGCCCCGTTGCCTCCGCCCTCGGCGCTTTCCTAAACTCGTCGCCGCTTCCCACCACCGTCCCGGGACCGGCGGAGGTTTCGCGCAATGCGGAGCGACATCAAGCCCCCCCACCAGCCGTTCGCCCTCGAGCCCCTTGAGCCCCGGGCCCTGCTCAGCACCAACCTCGACGCCTTCCAGGGAGACACACTCACCTGGATAGACGCCTCTACCGGACACACCACCGTCGGCGGCATCGCCGACGGGGACCTCGTCCTGCTCTCGCGGAACGCCAACGCCGGCTGGACACACCGGAACCTCTCCGACGAGCTCGGCGTCACCATCCGCCTCGGGCCGCGCCTCACCCAGTGGGAGTCGCCCCGCGGCCTCGCGGGCATCGCCGCCCTCGATATCGCCGGGCGCATCGTCATCTTCCAGGAGACCGGCCGCGTCCTCAACGCCCCGCCGCCACCGGTGCCGCCGGTCCGCCCCACCGAGCCGGTCGCCCCCAAGCCGCCCGCCATGCCCTGGACGCTCGGACTCAACATCGCGGAGCGCTATGGCCAGCCCAGCCTGCCCGGTCTCATCGCCGAGGCGCGTCGCAACACGTGGACGGGCCAGCGCGAGATCATCTACGACTTCAACCGCTACGAGGACCTGCACCCCGATCTCCAACGCTTCATCCGCGCTCAGGAGTTCGCCCACCACATCCTCGGGCACATGCCGCTCTACGAGAGCGTCCTCCACTCCGGCCGCTACGACCTCTACCACAAGGCCGAATACGAGGCCGACCGCTACGCCGCCGAGCTCCTGGCGATCGAGCACCAGGACGCGGTGGACGCCGCGATGCAGTTCCTTGCCTCGGGCGCGGGGCCCAGCGCTCCGACGGAGCCGCCGGGCATCCTGCGCGCCGCCGACATCGACGACCACGCCGACGGGGCCGCGGCCGACTGGCAGGTCCGGCTGGCCGAACACCGCGCCGCCTACGCCAAGTACGAGGCCGAGCTCGCCAAGTACAACACCGACTACCAGGCATATCTCATCGAAGAGGCCAAGTACCGGCAGCTCCTCGAGATCTACGTCCCCCTCGACGAGTGGCAGGTCAAACACGTCGGCCGCGACGACCTCGCCCTCCGCGGCAAGCACACGCCACAGTTCACCGGCGCGCTCACCTCCTACACCGTCTCCTGGGGGGGCATCACCGTCGCCGGCAAGACCGCCGACGGCCAGCTCGAGGCGGTCTGGTGGGTCCCCGGCCTCGAACTCTGGGACACCGCCAACCTCTCCACCATCACCGGCCTCGACACCCTCCAGACCGACCCCGTCTCCTTCGTCACCAGCTGGAACGCCATGAACATCGGCGGCCTGACCGCCGAAGGCTCCATCCACGTCGCATGGTGGACCCCCGCCACCAACCGATGGCAGGTCGCCGACCTCAGCGAGCTCTCCGGCGCACCGCCTCTCACCGGCAACCTCATCAGCTACGTCACCGCCTGGGGCGGCATGCACATCATCGGCACCACCCTCGAAGGCGACCTCTACGGCGTCTGGTGGGCACCCGGCACACGCTGGACCGCGAGCGACCTCTCCAACATCATCCCCGACGCGCCGCGGTTCGAGGGCGGCATCGCGGCCTTCGCCGAGCCCCGCGGCCGCACCAACATCATCGCGCGCGCGCCCGGCACACAATCAGTCGCGCTCTGGTGGAGACCCGGAGCCCCCGGCTGGACCGCCGAGACCGTCCCCGCCACCATCGACGACCTCCTCTGGTCCAACTACACCTTCGCCGGCACCGGCAACGGCACCACCCTCCGAAGCCTCGCCACCATCGCCCGCGGCCAGGCCCACTGGGCCGCCTGGACCACCCCGAGCCAGTGGCAACTGCTCACGCTCAGCGATGTCTCCGACCCGGCCGTGCTCTGGCCGAAGTAGGGTTGGCGTGAGAGGGCCGTGCCTCCCCGTCACCGCCGGACCCGACACCTGCACCGCCCCCGAGGGACACGCCTCACGCCGCAGGTCGCGCTCGAAGTGCCGATGCCCCCCACCCGCACCAAGCTCAGCGCCGATCCCTGCTAATCTCCCCCGATGCACCCCCTGCGCCTCCTCCCCGTCGTCCCCCTCGTGCTCCTCCCCGCCTGCACCTCCGCCCCCGCCCCTACCCGCTCTGGCTTCCTTGCCTCCTACGACGCCCTTGAGACCCGCTCCTCTTCCCACTCCGAGTTCACCTCGCCCGACCTCGCCGACTACAGCGCCGTCCTGATCGACCCCGTCGAGGTCCGGTTCGAGACCGACGCCCTGCCGCCCGACCAGGCCGCGCTGGCCGCCGAGCACTTCCACGCCGCGGCCGTCCGCGTCGTCACCGAGGCCGGCATCCCCCTCGCCGCCGAGCCCGGCCCCCGCATCGCCCGGCTGCGTCTGGCCCTGACCGACATCGCCGCCTCGACCTGGTGGGCCAAGATCCACCCCGGCGCGCGCTTCGCCGGCGCCGGCACCGGCGGGGCCGCGATGGAGGGCGAGATCACCGACTCGGTCACCGGCGCCCAGCTCGCAGCCACCGTCCGCGCAGACTCGGGCAACCAGTTCAATCTGACCGCGTTCTCGACCCTCGACGATGTCAAAGGCGCGATCGACCGCTGGGCCGCCGACGCCGCGGCACAGCTGCGCGAGGCCCGCGAGACCACCACGCCCTAACGCCACCCCCCGGGTGCCACGGGTCACGGCCCTCCCCCTCCTCCACTCTCCTTCCACCTCCGCCCTGCCCCGTGCCGGTGCTTCCAACTTCCTCCCTCGCCTTGCACCAACCCCCTTGCACCGCCCCCCCGGATCCGCCACACTCCCCCCATGCCCCCCATCCTCGACTCCACTCACCTCTACGACTACCTCACCCGCGCCCGGGCCCGCGTCCTCGCCTGGACGGCAGAGCTCACGCCGGAGCAATACCACCAGCAGTTCCCCATCGGCCCCGGCTCGCTCTCCAAGATCTTCAACCACCTCCTCATCTCCGAGTGGTACTACGCCCTGCGCATGCTCGAGCGCGACGTCCCGCCGATCGAGGACATCTTCGCCCGCGAACGCTCCTACGCCACCTTCGCCCAGCTCGAGGCCGCGTGGACGGCGCAGGCCGCCGACACCCGCGCCGCCTTCGACGCCGTCACCGACTGGAACGCCCCGATCACCTATCTGTCTACAGACGATGAGACCGGCAGGGTCCGCCGCATCACCGCGACCCCCACCGACATGGCCTCGCAGCTCATCCTCCACGAGGTCCACCACCGCGCCCAGGCGCTCAACATCCTGCGGCACCTCGGCGTCGAGACCGAGGACGTCGACTACAACATGTTCATGTACTCCATCACCGACGCCTGACCGCCGCCCCCTCCCCTAGACTGCCACCGACACCCTCGCGCCCGGTGTCGGAGGCACCCATGATCATCGACTGCCACACCCACCTCAACAACTACCACGAGGACCGTGTCCGCGATATCGACGAGTGCCTGGACTCCCTCGAGGAGTCGATGGAGCAGTCAGGCACAGACTGCTCACTCGTGCTCACCAGCTACAAGGTCACCCCCCACCGCCCCTCCACCGCCGCCGTCGTGGAGAAGATCGGCCACCGCAGCAACATCTTCGCCGTCGCCGGCATCTCCTACCTGCACTACACACAGCGCGACCTCCGCGAGATCGCTGACTTCCTGGAGGCCGGGCTGGTCAGGGGCCTCAAGCTCTACCCCGGCTACGAGCCCTTCTACCCCCACGACCCCCGGTGCAAGGTGATCTACGACCTCGCCACCGAGTTCGACGTGCCCGTGATGTTCCACTCCGGCGACACCTACTCACCCACCGGCAAGGTCCGCTTCAGCCACCCACTCCACATCGACGACGTGGCGGTGGACAACCCGGCCATGAAGATCGTCATCTGCCACATCGGCAACCCGTGGATCCGCGACTGCATGGAAGTGGTCTACAAGAACACCAACGTGTACGCCGATATCTCCGGCCTGACCCTCGGCGACTTCAGCGACCGGTTCGAACGCTACATGCTCGACCAGGTCACCGAACTGATCGCCTACGCCGGCGAGCCGCGTTACCTGCTCTACGGCACCGACTGGCCCATCGCCTCGATGCGCTCCTACATCAAGTTCTGCAAGACCCTGGAGGTCACCGAGGCCGAGCGCGAGCTGATCATGTGGAAGAACACCGCCGAGCTGTTCAAGCTCGACGTGAGCGCGTTCGCTCCCGCAGCCAACCCGTAAACCACAGCGCCCCCCGACGCCGGAGCCCGACCGCCATGCCCTCGCTCTTCGACCCGCTCACCCTCGGCGACATCACCATCCCCAACCGGGTGGTCATGGCCCCGCTCACCAGGTGCCGGGCGGTCGATCGGCGGATCCCCAACGCCCTGATGGTCGAGTACTACGTGCAGCGGGCCTCCGCCGGCCTGATCCTCACCGAGGCGACCTCTATCAGCCCCATGGGCGTCGGCTACGTCAACACGCCCGGCATCTGGTCCGAGGAGCAGGTCGCGGGGTGGAAGGCGGTCACGTCCGCCGTGCACGCCCGCGGCGGGATCATCTTCTGCCAGCTCTGGCACGTCGGCCGGATCTCGCACCCCGACTTCCTCGACGGGCGCGACCCGGTAGCGCCCAGCGCCATCGCTCACCCCGGCCACATCAGCCAGCTGCGGCCGAAACGCCCGTACCCCGTCCCGCGCGCGCTCAGGACCGACGAGCTGCCCGGCGTGGTGGCCGAATACCGGCAGGCGGCGATCAACGCCCAGCGCGCGGGGTTTGACGGCGTCGAGATCCACGGCGCCAACGGGTATCTGCTCGACCAGTTCCTGCAGGACGGTATCAACCACCGCACGGACGCCTACGGCGGCCCGATCGAGAACCGGGCGCGACTGATGCTGGAGGTCGCCGACGCGTGTGTCGGGGTCTGGGGCGCCGGCCGCGTCGGCATGCATCTGGCGCCGCGAACCGACAACGACTCAGACCCCGCCTCGACTTTCGGCTACGTCGCCCGCGAACTGGGCGAGCGCAAGCTCGCGTTTCTGTGCGCGCGCGAGCATCTCGGGGACGACGCGCTCGGCCCCGCGCTCAAGCGTGCATTCGGCGGCCCCTACATCGTCAACGAGGACTTCACCCGCGACTCGTCCATGGCCACCCTCGAGGCGGGCACCGCCGACGCCGTTGCCTTCGGCAAGCTCTTCATCGCCAACCCGGACCTGCCCGAGCGTCTGCGGCACAACACCGCCCTCAACGAGCCCAACCCCGAAACGTTTTACGGCGACGGGCCGGAGGGCTACACCGACTACCCCTTCCTCGACAGCACGCCCGATTCGGCTGCGCCATCTCGCGCGTAGACCCGGTTCGCCCACACAAAACCACAAGCCGGGACCTCTCGGCCCCGGCTCGGTCAGTCTCTCTCAGATCTCCGGCTCTCTCTCCCTCGCGAGCGGTTGCTTACCAGCGACCGCCGCCGCCGCCACCACCGCCGGAGCGGGGTTCGCGGGCCTTGGCCTCGTTGACCGTCAGGTCGCGGCCGTCGACGTTCTGTCCGTTCAGCGCGGTGATCGCTGCGTTGGCCGAGGCCGCGTCAGCGAACTCGACAAAGCCGAACCCGCGGGGGCGGCCGGTGTCTCTGTCCATGACCAGCGCGGCGCTGGTGACCTGGCCGTGCTCCTCGAACATTTCGCGGAGCTTCGACTCGGACGTGTCAAACGAGAGGTTGCCTACATAGAGCTTCATACGACGATTCCTTCACATGCCCATTTCGATCGAGGCCGCTGCGGCCAGATGAGCATGAAGGGCGCGTCGGTATCCACTGGGCTCACCCACTGCGGGTGATCGCCTCACGGAATCCCTAGACCGCAGACCGTCGCCACTCGCCAAGAGTCACAATCGCTGCGGATTCCGATAATCGCATCCGCCCGCTCGTGCGCCAGAGCCGGAAGCTGGCGAGGAAACACCGCCTGCACCGCTCCAGGCCCGGACAGCGTCACACAACGTGTGGCGGTCCATGGCTGCAGATCGTCTGATGGGGGTCCCCGACAGGTGCCGCGTGTCACCCCCCCTCGATCTGCTCCACCGAAAGGACCGGCCCATGGCTTTCTTCGTCAAGCTCGATGGCATCGTCGCGAACAGCCCCGAACTTACCAACCGCATCGCCAACCAGAACCCGCAGAACCTCGACCGTTCCCCCGAGGCCGACAAGAAGGATTTCGCCCGTGCTGCGGACTCGGCCTCGTTCAGCGATTCGGCTCGCGACCAGTGGTCCAGCGCCGAGGCCGCGGCCCGGATCGACAAGCCGGCGGTCTACGACGCCGGCGGCATGTCCCGCGCCCTTGAGGGCGACCCCGACCGCCCCTACGCGGTTGACCTCCGCCACTGACTCCGACTGCGCGCGCAGCGTGCCCACGGCTACCCTTCGGCATGGGACTCTTCGACGGCACCCCGCTTGAGCGGCCGATCACCTGCGAACACTGCCGCAAGCCGCTCGACGCGGCGGAGGGCGATCGCTGCTTGTGTCCTCGCGATGCCGCCGGCGTGCTGCGTCTGCCGCGGGATCAGCACCCCCGCGTGCGTCGCGAGAAGCGGCGGGGCAAGTGGAGCACGATCATCTCCGGACTTGACGACGCGGCGTCGGGCGGGGTGACCGACCGCAAGGCGTTGCTCAAGACGCTCCGGACGACCCTCGGCACCGGCGGCGGGCTGGCGACCACCAAGGACAACGACACCGACGCGCTCATCCTGCAGGGCGACCATCGCGACGCGGTGGTCAAGCACCTCTGCGAGATGGGATACAGCGCCAAGGCGGCGGGTGGGTAGGCCCGGCTCCTCTCCTCTCGGATGACTCCCGGGACTCGGTACACTGCGGTCTCCCCATCCAGGAGCTCGCCATGGCAAAGTCCCCCGATGAGATGGCCGCCGCGATGATCGAGAACATGCCGGAGAAGACCGGCAAATCGCTCGAGCAGTGGCTCAAGATCACCAGAGCCGCCCAGAAGAAAGCCCCGACCGACCTGGCCAAGCACGGCCAGATCGTCAAGTACCTGAAGACCGAGCACGGCATGACGCACGGGTTTGCGAATCTTGTTGCGCACAGGGCTCTCGAATCGGACGCAGGCAGTGCCGCGGACTCGGGCGATCTGATCGAGGCGCAGTACGCCGGCCCGAAGGCGGGACTCCGCCCGATCTACGACGCAATCATGAAAGGTGTAGCGTCGTTCGGCAAGGACGTCGAGATCGCGCCGAAGAAGGCGTACGTGAGCCTCCGGCGCTCGAAGCAGTTCGCGATCGTGCAGCCCTCGACCAAGACGCGGGTTGATGTGGGGATCAACTGCAAGGGCCGCGAACCGACCGACCGGCTTGAGGCCTCGGGCAGCTTCAACAGCATGGTCTCCCACCGGGTGCGGATCGAGGACGCCAAGCAGGTGGACAAGCAGCTGCTCGGCTGGCTCCGCGACGCGTACAACGACGCGTGATGCCCGTTCCGGCCACCCAACCTCTTGTTGATCCGGCGCGGGTTCGCCGGAGCTGACGGCCGCCCCCGCACTGGGGGCCGACCGACCGAGGCATTACCGTAGTGGGTCTGGCCCCTTTCAACCCGGAGACCTTCCGATGACGACCGTCCACGCGTACGCTGCGAGTTCCCAGTCCGCTCCGCTCGAACCCTTCGAGTACGACCTTCCCGCCATCGGCCCTGACGATGTCGATATCCGCGTGACCCACTGCGGGATCTGCCATTCGGATCTCTCGTGCATCAACGACGAATGGGGCTTCTCCCAGTACCCGCTGGTGCCGGGGCACGAGGTCTCGGGCGTGGTCGAGGCGGTCGGCGAGCACGTGCCGGCGGGAAAGATCAAGGTTGGCGACCGCGTCGGGCTCGGCTGGCACTCGTCGTCGTGCATGCACTGCCGCCAGTGTCTCTCGGGCGACCACAACCTCTGCCCCACCGCCCAGCCGACGATGCTCGGCCGGTACGGCGGGTTTGCCGACCGCGTGCGTTCCCATTGGGTCTGGGCGACCAAGCTGCCGGACGCTCTGGACCCCGCGATCGTCGGCCCGCTGCTCTGCGGCGGGATCACGGTCTTCAACCCTCTCGTGCAGCTCGACATCCGCCCGACCGCCCGGGTGGGCGTGATCGGCATCGGGGGCCTCGGGCACATGGCGCTGGCCTTCGCCAACCGTTGGGGGTGCGAGGTGACGGCGTTCACCTCGAGTGAGTCGAAGCACGAGGAGGCCAAGCGGCTCGGCGCCCACCGCGTCGTGAACTCGCGTGATGCCGCGGCGATCGAGGCCGAGGCGGGTCGGCACGACATGATCCTCAACACGACCAACGCCAACCTGGACTGGGGCGCATACGTCAACGCGCTGGCCCCCCGCGGCGTGCTGCACATGGTGGGCGCGCCGATGGAGCCGGTCGGCACGCCGGTCTTCCCGCTGCTGATGGGCCAGCGTGCGATCAGCGGCTCGCCGGTGGGCAGCCCCTCGACGGTCGCGGCGATGCTGGACTTCGTCGCCAGGCACGACATCAAGCCCGTGACGGAGTCCTACAAGCTGAGCGATGTCAACGATGCGCTCGAGCACCTGCGGTCGAACAAGGCCCGCTACCGCATCGTGCTCGAGGTGTGATCGGGCGGACCGCCCGGGGCGTGCCGGGCGGGCCGAACTGCTGAGTCCAAAAAACAGACAGCCGGGACCTTTCGGTCCCGGCTGTCTGTTGTCACTTGCGTGTCGTGGATCAGCGTGACGCGCCGAGGCGCGTCGGCGCTTTACCAGCGGCCGCCGCCGCCGCCGCCACCACCGCCGTAGCCGCCGCGGCCACCGCCGCCGCCGTAGCCGCCACGACCGCCGCCGCCGCCAGCGCGGGGCTCACGGGGCTTGGCTTCGTTGACGGTGAGGTCACGGCCATCGACGTTCTGCCCGTTGAGGGCGTCGATCGCGGCCTTGGCGCTGGCGGGGTCCGCGAACTCGACAAACCCGAAGCCACGGGGGCGACCGGTGTCGCGGTCCATGACGAGGGTGGCGCTTGTCACCTCGCCGTGCTCCGCGAACAGATCGCGCAGCTGCGACTCAGAGGTGTTGAACGACAAGTTGCCTACATAAAGCTTCATAACGCTTCCTTCAGATGCCCTTGAACTGTGAACCGGTGCAGCATCTTGGGCAGAAGAAGCGCGTCGGGATCTCTGCGGCCGCCCCGAGTGGGCAATGAGCCGCTTGTGAACAGCACAGTATACCCCGCCCTGCTCCATCGGGGAAAGCCCCAATCCACCCGCGGAGAATCAAAAACTCACAATCCCTGACGCCCCCTCCCGAACCGGCAGAACGCCCCCGAGGGCCCGACAGGCGGGGGTAAGGGGTATTCTTGCCCGTGCCCGTCGTGATCCACACAGACCGCCTGCTGCTTCGCAAACCGATTCTGGATGACCTCGGTGCCTTTGCGCAGCAGTTTGCTGATCCTGAAGTTACGCGATTCCTGGGTGACGGCAGCCCCCGTTCGCCCGAGCGGGTCGAGCGGGGGCTCCGCAACGGCCTGCTCTGCTGGGAGAGGCTGGGGTTCGGGCCGTTTACGGTGCTCAGCGACGGCCGCGTGATCGGGGATTGCATGCTGTACCCCATCGCCCACTCGGGAGTGGACGCCACCGATTTCGATGCCCGGGGGCCGGAGATCGAGATCGGCTACCGCCTCGCTCGCCGGGCTTGGGGGCGGGGGCTGGCGACCGAGGCCGCCCGCGCGGTGCTCGAATGGGCAACCACGGACCCGTCGGGCCCCGGGCTCGACAGCCTCCTCGCGGTCACTCACCCCGACAACATCGCCTCGCAGCGGGTGCTGGAGAAGATCGGCATGGTCTCGGTCGGGCCCACCGAGGCGTACTACGGCACACAGACACAGCTCTTCGCGCTGCGTCGCGCCGATGGCTCCCTCTCGGTGACTCTGCCGGAGTCGTGAACCGGCCCGCGCATCGAGGGGCGGAACGGCGGCCGGCCGCGGAGTGTCCGCGGCACAGCCGGTGCGTTGGCCGAATACCCCCAACCGCTCGGGCTACTCGATCGAGATCTTGCGCGGTGTCGCCTTGGGCTCCTTGGGCAGACGGAGCACCAGTTCGCCGTTCTTCAGCTCGGCCTTGGCCTCGCCCTCCTGGACGACGCTGGGCAGCGCGACGCGCCGGCTCACCGAGCCCGTGCGGCGTTCGCGGCGATAGTACCGCTCGGTCCGCTCTTCGGTCTCTTCTTGCTTCTCGGCCTTGATCGAGAGCACGCCGTCGTGCACCTCGACGTGGACCTGATCCTTGCTGAAGCCGGGCAGAGAAGCGCGGACGATCACGTGCGATTCGTCCTCAGAAACATCGAGCGCCAGGGTGCCCTCGTCGGTGGAGAGGGCCGAACCGTTGGTGAAGAAGGGCTCGGCGAGAACGGACGCGAACAGCCGGTCGAGACCGTTCAGCGTCGAGGTGGGATCGCGGCGGATGAGTGTGCTTTGCATGGCGTTGTCTCCTGGCTGGCGGGGCCAGATGCGGCCCCGATGAATGGGGATTCTGGCGGCCGGCCCTACGTGACCGGCCCACCCATCCAGTGGCAAGCCGCGTGCCAGATCGCCCTTTGTGCTCCCGGCATGGCGTGGGGGTGCGCCGGTCAAAAAGACACCCGGCTGTCGGTTTGGCAGCCCACGGCGGGGACCCCCGCTGTACCATGCCCGCTATGGCCGAAACGGGCCCGAGAACCATCGTCTGGACCGATGAGCAGCGTGCCGAGTGCATGAAGGCGGTGTGCGTGGCTGCGCACCTGCAGGTCGTGGGAGCGGGATGCGGGGTCAAGGGCCGGTCGAGCGCGGTCGCGGGGGTCTTCGATTGTCCGGTGGTGGACGACCTGCGGCGAGCCCTGACCGACGGCGAGTGCGACGCGGTGCTCATCGCGTCGGCGGGCGACTTCGGGTCAGCTTCGAGTCCGAGCGACGCGCAGGCGGTGCTGCACGCGCACCAGCGCGGGGTCCGGGTGTTGACGCTCGACCCGCTGCCGGCCAGCGCTCTGGAGCTGGCGGGCCCGTGGACGACGCCCGGCCCCGGAGGGGTCCGGCCGCTCGACGGGCTGGCGTTCGTGCCTCTGGTTCGTGCGGCCCGGCCGTACCGCGAGGCGGCCGAGGTGCTCGAGATGTTCGGCCAGCCGCGGACGCTGCTGATCGAGGCGTGCTGCCGGGCCGAGGAGGGCTCGATGGGCGCGCGGTTGTTCGGGGCGATCGAGGTGCTGCTGACACTCCTTGGCGAGCCCGACAGCGTGGACGCGGCGTACGCCCCACCGCAGCGGGGGGCGCTCATCCCGCAGCTCGGCGAGACGCTCCGCGAGACCCACGGGGACATCACGGCAAACTTCCGGTTTGCGGATGGGCGTGCCGCGGCGGTGCTGGTGAGCAACCGGAGTGGCCGCTGGTCGCGCAACATCACGCTGCTGGGCGCCGAGGGCCGCCTGCGCATCTTCGACGACGGGTTTGAATGGATCAATCAGGCGGGCGAGCCGGTGGACGCGTCGCGGGAGGTCAAACGGCGTGGGGAGACGCCGACCTCGCGGGCGGTGCAGATCATCGCCGACGCGGTGTCGCGCGTGCTCGACCCGGCGGTGCCGGCCGAGAGCCCGCTGGACGACGCGGGGATCCTGGCGGTGTGTCAGGCGATCCTGCTCTCGACGCGGACCGGTTCTTCGGAGAGCCCCTCGACGATCCGACGGATGATGCAGGTCAGCAGCTAAGCCCGGTCGCGGTCTCGATCCGCGTCGGCCGTCGCGGGCGACGGGGACGGGTCGGTGTCTGCCGCCGGGCAGGGCGTCTCGGCGTCGATGACCAGGTCGAGAAACCTTCCGGAGCGCAGCCCCCACGCGGTGTGGACCACCCGCGTGACCACGAGCCCCGAGATAAAGCCGACGACGAACGCCCAGCCGTGGGCCATGCCCCGGTGTTGCAGCCCGTACATGAGCCCCATCGCGACGAGGTAGTAGAGCGGCGACAGGATTGCGCGCTCAAACTGCACCACCGAGGCATCGCGGAAGAACGACCGCTTCGGGCTCTTGCGGGACGAACGCTTCCAGGGCGGGCTCCAGTGGTTGGCGAACCAGTGGAGGGCGTAGTAGATCGCGACGTCCACCACCATGTCCACGGCGCCCGCCGCGAGGGTCACGCTGAGCAGACGCTCGGGGCCGATCCAGTTGCCGACGAGCACGACGAGCGGCTTGGCGACGACAACCGCCAGCACGCCGGAGGCGAGGATGTTCAGATTGATATTGACGATGCGCTTGCGCTGATAGAGATCAAACAGCCGGAACGGCATCGGGGGTGCTCCACCTGTCAGGCAACGGACAGATCTGACCGATCACACGAGAGCACCATAGCCGTCACGACGGGCCGACCGGGCCGCGTCCGACCGAGATGTAGGCGAAGCCCAGCCGGGCCATGTCGGGACGCCGGTAGAGGTTCCGGCCGTCGAAAATCGCTTTGCCGCGCATCAGGCCCGCGAGCTTGGCAAAGTCGGGGCTCTTGAACTCGTCCCAGTCGGTGCTGATCACGACCCCGTCGGCCCCCTCGGCGGCGGCGTAGATCGAGTCGGCGATGGCCAGCTTCTCGCCGAGGTCCCGCCGGGAGTTGTCCGCAGCAACCGGGTCGTACCCGACGCACTCGGCCCCGTGCTCGATGGCCTTGCGGACGAGGGTGAGGGCGGGCGACTCCCGGATGTCGTCGGTGCGGGGCTTGAAGGCCAGGCCCCAGAACGCCAGCCGCTTGCCGGCCAGCCCGCCGCGGGAGGCGAAGTGCTCGAGGATCTTGTCGAAGAAGAGCCCGCGCTGGCGCTGGTTGACCTCGTGGACGGCGCGGGAGAGCTGCATGTCGAGGCCGACGTTCTCGCCCATCATCATGCAGGCGAGGGTGTCCTTGGGGAAGCAGGAACCGCCGTAGCCGAGTCCGGGGTAGAGGAAGTGGTGGCCGATACGGACGTCGGCGCTCATGCCCTCGCGGACGCGGTTGATGTTGGCGCCGTAGTGCTCGCAGAGGTTGGCCATCTCGTTGATGAAGCTGATCTTGGTCGCCAGGAAGTTGTTGGAGGCGTATTTGACCATCTCGGAGCTGAGGACGTCCATGATGTAGATCGGGTGCCCGTTACGGACGAAGGGGTCGTAGACATCGCGGAAACGCTCGCCGACCCAGTCCTCCTCGACCCCGACGACGACGCGGTCGGGCTTGTTGAAATCGTTGATCGCGTCGCCCTCTTTGAGAAACTCGGGGTTGTCGGCGACGGCGAAGGGGATGTCCGGGCCCACCGTGTCGCGGATCCGGGCCTTGACCTTCATGGTCGTCCCCACCGGCACCGTGGATTTCATCACCACGACCTTGGGCTGCTGGTCCGGCCCGAGGTCCTTCATGACGGCCGCGATGTCGTCGGCGGCCCCGAGGACGTAGGAGAGATCGGTCTGTCCGTCCTCGCCGGTCGGGGTGCCGACACAGATGAAGATCATCTCGGCGTCGCGGTAGGCCTCGTTCTCGTCGGTGGTGAAGTGGAGCCGGCCCGCGGCGGTGTTGCGGGCCATCAGCTCGGTGAGCCCGGGCTCGTAGATCGGGCAATCCCCGGCTTTGAGGCGGTCGATCTTCGCTGCGTCCACGTCGAGGCAGGTGACATCGATGCCCGTGTTCGAGAAACACACGCCCGAGACCAGACCAACGTACCCCGTTCCGACCATTGTCATGCGCATTGAGCGGCTCCCAGCTGGTTGGGGCGACTATATGCCCCCGTCGGGCCAAGCCACCCACGCCGTGCCAATCACACATCGACCCGGACGCCCGCTACACTCTCGCCCCATGCCAAGACCGAACAAGAAAAAGCGCAAGCCCAAGAGCAAGCTCACCGCCGAGACGGCCGACCGGCACGTGCTCTACGGCCTGAGCGTGCAGAACGTCGAGGCCGAGATCGACTTCGTGGACGAGACCTTCAAGGCCCTCCGGGGCCGCCACGCGGAGTCGCTGCGCGAGGATTTCTGCGGCACCGCCAACTCGGCCGCCGAGTGGGTCCAACGCCGCGAGACCAACCGCGCCGTCGGCGTCGATCTCGACTCGGAGACGCTCGACTGGGCCCGGGAGCACACGCTGCCCAAGCTCACCGAAGCGCAGCGGTCGCGGGTGGTGCTGCTGGAGCGCGACGTCCGCGATCCCGGCCCCGAGGGCAACGGCCACGACGTCGTGCTGGCGATGAACTTCAGCTACTGGCTGCTGAACAAACGCAACGACCTGGTCGCCTACTTCCGCACGGTCCGCGAGTCGCTCGGCCCCGACGGCGTGTTCATCCTCGATCACTACGGCGGCTCGGACGCACTCACGGAGACCACCGAGGACCGCGAGCTGGACGGCTTCACCTACGTGTGGGATCAGGACAAGTACGACCCGATCAGCGGCATGATGACCGCCTACATCCACTTCAAGTTCCCCGACGGGACCAAGCTCAAGAAGGCGTTCAAGTATCACTGGCGGCACTACACGCTGCCCGAGCTGCAGGACTGCCTGCTCGACGCGGGCTTCTCCGACGTCACCGTCTATTGGGAGGGTGAGGACGAGGACGGCGAGGGCGACGGGGTCTTCAGCCCTGCGACCGAGGGCGAGGCCGATCCGGCCTTCATCACCTACGTCGTCGCGCAGCGCTGAGTCGGGACCGGCGGCACCCTAATGCGGGCCGTGCCGGGCGCGTTCGGCCCGGGCCGCGGCGTCCGGGCTCCTATCCTCTGGACATGGCACAGACGTTTCTTGAGGTCCCCCCCGAGCTCGCCCAGATCCAGACCCGGCTCACCGACGGGCTGGCCCGCGTGGAGCAGCGATTCGACGAGCAGCTCGCTTCTGATCTGCTCCCCGTCGAGCGTCTCTGCGGCCATATTGAGCGGTACCGGGGCAAGATGCTGCGGCCATCGCTGGTGATGCTCACCGGGATGGCGTGCGGCAGCCCGGAGATCTCCGATCGGCACGTCACCATCGCCGCCGTGTGCGAGATGATCCACATGGCGACGCTCGTCCACGACGACATCCTCGATGAGGCCGAGAACCGGCGGCGGGGCCGCACGGTCAACCACCTCTACGGCAACGAGGCCGCGGTGATCCTGGGCGACTACCTCATCGCCTCGGCCTACCACCTCTGCACCACCATCGAGTCGCTCGACGCGGCCCGGCTGATCGGCGAGGTGAGCATGACGCTGTGCGGCGGCGAGCTGCTGCAGCTGCACTTCCGCGACGACTACTCGCTGGATCGCCGCACCTACTTTGAGATCCTGGACCGCAAGACGGCCGCGTTGATCGGCGTGGCGTGCCATCTGGGCGCGCGGCTGGCCGGGGCCGACGAGGCGACGCAGGCCGCGCTCGAGACCTTCGGCCGCCGCCTCGGGGTGGCGTTTCAGGTGCAGGACGACCTGATCGATCTGCTCGGCACCGAGGCCGCGGCGGGCAAGAGCGTGGGCAAGGACCTCGAGAAGGGCAAGCTGACCCTCCCGGTGCTGCTGCACCTCGAGGGGCTCGCGCCCGAGCAGCGCGGCCGGTTCCTCGAGCGGCTGACCTCCGCGGGGACCGTCACCGACGAGGACGACCTGCGGGCCTCGCGAGAGGACGCCCGCGAGACCGCGGCCTCACTCCGGGAGGAGATGCTCGAGTCGGGCGCGGTGCGGGCGGCACGCGATCACGCCAACCAACTCGTCGCCGAGGCCCGTCAGTCGCTCCGCGGGCTGGCCCCCTCGCCGGCCCGGGAGATGCTCGACCTCATGGCCAGGGCGGTGGTCGAACGCGAGTTCTAAGTCGGCGGCTCCCGAGGGGCTTTGTCGCGAGTTCGTGCGGCATGCCCCACGCGGGGAGTGAGCGTCCGCCGGATGCCGACCGCACCGCGACTCCCTATCCTCTGGCCCCATGACCACGACACGCATCGATTTCCTCGACGAACTCCGCTGGCGCGGGCTGCTGCACCAGTGCACCGACGAGCAGGGCCTCGCCGCCCACCTCGCCGACCCCGCCGGCAATCCCCGCCGGGGCTACGCCGGGTTTGACCCCACCGCCAACAGCCTCACCATCGGCAACCTCGTGCCGATCATGTGCCTGGTGCACTTCGCCCGGGCCGGCCACCGGCCGATCGTGATCATGGGCGGCGGCACGGGCATGATCGGCGATCCCTCCGGCAAGTCGGCCGAGCGGACGCTCATGACCGTCGAGACGATCGCCGACCACGTCTCCCACCAGCGGGGCATCTTCGAGTCGGTCTTCGCCGGCGCGGGGCTGCCCGCCCCCGAGATCCGCAACAACGCGGACTGGCTGTGCAAGATCAGCTACCTCGAAGCGCTCCGCGACATCGGCAAGCACTTCAGCGTCAACATGATGATGCAGAAGGAGTCGGTCAAGGAACGACTGCACAACCGGGACCAGGGCATCAGCTACACCGAGTTCAGCTACATGATCCTGCAGGCCTACGACTTTGCGCATCTGTTCAAGGAGCACGGCGTCACGGTTCAACTTGGCGGGAGCGATCAGTGGGGCAACATCGTCGCCGGCGGCGATCTCATCCGCCGGATCCACGCCGCCGAAGCAGGAACCGAAGACGCCGAGGCCCCCACCACCTTTGGCCTCACCAACCCCCTCGTGACCAAATCCGACGGCGGCAAGTTCGGCAAGACCGAGAGCGGCGCGATCTGGCTGACCGCCGCGCGGACGAGCCCCTACGCGATGTACCAGTTCTGGCTGAACACTTCTGACGAGGACATCATCAGGTTCCTCAAGCTGTTCACGCTGCTGAGCCGCGAGGAGATCGCCGAGCTCGAGACCGCCCACGCCGAGCGCCCCGGTGCCCGCGAGGCCCACCGGGCGCTCGCCCACCACGCGACCACGCTGGTGCACGGCGAGGCCGAAGCGATCAACGCGGCCAAGGCCGCCAAGGCCCTGTTCTCCGGCGAAATCGCCGACCTGCCCCGCGAACTGCTCACCGAGGTCTTCGCCGAGATCCCGTCGAGCGATCACCCGCGTGCGTCGCTGGATGGCGAGGGCGTGAGCCTCACCGATTTCCTCGTCGAGACCGGCCTGGCCAAGAGCAAACGCGAGTCACGCGAGTTCCTCGCCAACGGCAGCGTGAGCATCAACGGCACCAAGGCCGGTGCCGATCACACGCTCTCGCCGAGCGACCTGCTCCACAACGAGATCATCGCCCTGCGGCGAGGGAAGAAGGCGTGGCATCTGACGCGGTGGGCGTGACGCTGCCTCAACGAGCCCCGAGCGCAAGCTCGGGAGTCCGACGAGCCCCGAGCGCGAGCTCGGGAGTCCTTGGCAGGCTTGCAGCATGGCAGCGCCGCTCGCCTACTTCCTGACCTGGACGACCTACGGAACCAGGCTCCACGGCGACAGCCGCGGGACGGTGGATGAGGCACACAATCACCTCGGCCAGCCACGGATCGCACCTGATCCGGAACGTCAGGCCCGATCACGCAGGAAGCTCATTCAGCCGCCCTACACCCTTTCGCCAGAAGCACAGAACATCGTTCTGTCCGTCATACGAACGCACTCGGACTTTCGCGGCTGGCGGCTTCACGCCGTCGCGACGCCCCGCACACACGTGCATGTTGTTGTTGACTGCCGCGTGTCTGGTGAGAGCGTGCCCAGACCGCCCGAGACTGTCATGAAGGAGTACAAGTCGTGGGCGACGCGCGAGTTGCGTCGACTCGACCTTGTGGGTCCTGACCGACGGGTCTGGACCGATCACGGCAGCACACGTTGGCTAAATCACGCCTCGAGTGTGGAAGCGGCCATCGATTACGTCTCGAGACTCCAGTCGCGAAACGGCCCACCCGCCGTGGACCGGTCGCGTCTAGGCGTGAACCCGCGACGCGATACCGATTGCTGCGTCCCGAGCTTGCGCTCGGGGCTCGTAAAGGCAGACCTACTCCACCCCCATGAGAATCTCCATCGTCCGCTGATCCAACCGCTCGTACGGCAAAGGCCTGGCCGCGAGCTTCTCGCGGTTGAACTCCATCGCGCCGAGGGTCTCGGCCCGCGCCGGAGTGAAGTCGCCGGTCAACCCGTCGATGTCCTTGCTGGCCTTGTTGATCTTGCGCAGGAGCCGCTTGATCTCCTTGTCGCTGTTCCAGCGCTTGGCACGTTCCTTGAGCAGCAGGTAGGTCCGCATCGACCCACGCGCAAACTCGATCACGTCGTCGCGGTCGGCGGTGCGGAAGGCGTGGCTGTCGAAGTGCTTGAACCCGGCGTACTTGTGGTCTTCGAGCAGCTTCACGAGGAAGAACGCGTGCTTGAGATTCACGCTGCCGAAGCGCAGGTCCTGGTCGTAGCGGCCGAACTCCTGATCGTTCAGATCGATGTGGAACAGCTTGCCCGCCTCGAGCGCGCCGGCCACCGCGTGGACGAAGTTGAGCCCGGCCATGTGTTCGTGGGCGACCTCGGGGTTGACGCCCACCATCTCGGCGTGCTTGAGCGTGGAGATCAGGGCGAGGTAGTGGCCCGTCGTCGGGAAGTACATGTGGCCGCGGGGCTCGTTGGGCTTGGCCTCGAGGGCGAAGCGCATGTCGTACCCCTGCTCGATGCTGTAGCCGCAGAGGAAGTCGAGGGCCAGGCGGAACCGGCGAACCGCCTCGACCGGGTCTTTCGCGGCATCGGTCTCGGCGCCCTCGCGCCCGCCCCAGAAGACATAGACCTTCGCGCCAAACTCGGCCGCGAGGTCCATCGCCCGCATCGTCTTCTGCACGGCATACGCCCGCACCTCGGCGTCGTTACTGGTGAACGCGCCGTCCTTGAACGCCGGGTCGCCGAACAGGTTGGTCGTCCCCATCGCGACCTGCAGCTTGTTGCGCTTGAGTGCCCCGGCGAAGTCACGCTTGATCGCCGCCGCTTCTTCCTCGCTCGCGTCGATCGGCACCAGGTCGTTGTCGTGGAAGTTGACCCCGTGCACACCCCCCACCTCACCGAGCAGATCGACGATCTCCGCCGGGCTCCAGCGCGGGCGCGTGGCCTCGCCGAACGGGTCGCGGCCGGTGTTGCCCACCGTCCACAACCCGAAGGTGAACCGGTCCTTCGCCGTCGGTTTGATTGGGTCCGCCATCTCGTCTCCTTCGTCGGTCATCGTCGCGCCGCGTACGCGTTCTCGGCGCGTCGGGGCATGGTAGAGTGCCCCGCCCCCACCCGCGCCGGCACGGGCCGCCGGGGCGGGCCTCAGTCGACCAGATCGGGCCCCTCGTCCTCTGCATCGTCGGTGGCTCCGCCCTCGGGCTCCGACGCCGAACGCAGCTCAACGACCACCCGCTCGAGCCGTTCAAACCTCCGGGCCAGCATCTCCAGCCGCCCCGACAACGCCAGCACCTGCTCGTGCAGCTCGTCGATCCGACGCTCGGCGAAGAGCGCGGCCTCCTCCAACCCCATGATTCGATCAGACGTCCGATCAGACGTCCGGTCAGGCTCCGCTCCGCTCACGCTCCACCTCCGCCCATCGGGCGACCACGCCCGGCCGCCGCCGCTGCCGGTCACCCTACCCGCCCGCGGCAGGGCTCGCCGGGCCCGGATACGCTGCTCGCCATGATCATGTGCCAATCACGACCGCCCCGCCACCGCCGCCCGCTCGCCGGCGTGCTCGTCGTCGCCTCGCTGTGCCTTGTCCCGGGTGTGGCGGCGGCAGGGGACGGCGACGCGGCCCGACTCTCCACCGAGGGTGCCCGCCTCTCGATGACGACCCGCCAGCCCGACGCCGAAGCCGCCTCGCAGCCCGACTCGTCGGATGCCCAGGAGACCACCCTCCCGCGTGCCGCGGGACCGGCCAAGCCCTACGGCACGGCCGGCACGGAGTGGATCCTCTTCGGCACCGGCGCCGCGTACGACTTCGACGACAACACCGATCTCAACCTGACACTCGGCTACTCGCGGTTCCTCGCCGACGACATCGAGTGGATGCTCGAGCTGGCGGGGTGGTACCACGCCCAGGAGGGCGAGGACGCGCTGAGCCTCAACCCGGCGATGGAGTTCCGCTGGCACTTCTTCAACCGGGCCAAGACCAGCGCGTTCCTGAACGTCGGCATCGGCGTACTCGGCGCGACCGACAACGTGCCGTTCGACGGCACCGGGTTCAACTTCACGCCCCGCGCCGGCATCGGCATGACGCACCAGATCTCCGACGACGGCACGAGGCTCGTCGGCGGGCTCCGCTGGCACCACATCTCCAACGCGCGAATCCACGGCGACGACAGCAACCCCTCGCGGGACGCACCGCTGGTCTATCTGCAGGTGGCGATCCCGTTCTAGGCGGTGCCGGACGGAGTTGAGTTGGTCGTACCCGGTGCGCCGCGCTAGCCGACCTGCGCGAGCTTCATCCCGTTCTCAAGGGCCGACGTCACGACGCGGTTGCGGCCCTCCCGCTTGGCGCGGTAGAGGTTCTTGTCCGCCAGTTCGAGCCACGCGAGCGGCTCGGCCGTCGCGGCCCCGTCGGTCCCGACGACGCCGATCGAGCACGTCACCGAACGCTCCGGGTGCTTGGGCCACACGACCTCGGCCAACGCGAGCCGGATCCGCTCGCACACCGCCGCGGCGTCCGCGGGCACGGTCTCCGGCATGATCAGCACGATCTCTTCACCGCCGTAGCGGCACGCCACGTCGGTCTGCCGGCACTCGCGCCGGATGATCCTGGCCAGACCCTGGATCACCGCGTCGCCCGCCGGGTGGCCGAAGGTGTCGTTGACGCTCTTGAAGTGGTCGAGGTCGAGCATGGCGATGGTGAGCGGCCGCTTGTGCCTGTTCACGGCCGCCACCTCTTCGGCCCAGCGGTGGTCAAAGTGTGCGCGGTTGTACAGCCCGGTCAGGCCGTCGATCTGCGCGCGCTGCGACAGCATCTGCATGAGGTAGCTCACGCGCAGCGCCGAGCGCACCCGGACCCGCAGCTCGGTCACGTCGAATGGCTTGGTGATGAAGTCCACCGCGCCCAGATCGAACGCCGTCACCTTGTCGTGGGAGTTGTGCACGCCGCTGAGCATGATCACCGGGATGTGCAGCGTCGCCTCGTTGTCCTTGAGCGTGCGGAGCACCTCGAAGCCGTCCATCCCCGGCATGCCCAGATCGAGCAGGATCACCGAGGGCAGCTGCTCCTGCGCGGCGCGGACACCCTCCTCGCCGGACATCGCGCTGATCACATCGAGCCCGTCGTTGCGCAGCCGCAACGAGAGCAGTTTCTGCATCGCCGCAGAATCGTCGATCAGAAGGGCTACAGATGACCTGTCGTCGAACGAGTTGTCCGGGAGCGCCAGCATGGAAACCCGCATCTCCATCGACGATTTGCTCCCAATCGGTTCCAGGCCCGGGGCCACCGCACGACGCACGACTGACAGGTCGCGTCCACGAGCTAGCTTCGGATACTCCGCCTCTCGCCTTGACCGACGCAAGGGCTTTCGCTCACCTTCGCAGGAACTTTTGACCCGAACACCCCGTGCAATAGTCCCCAGACAATAACCCTCAGGGACGTTGCCCCGGGGGCCGGCCCACCGGCGTCATCGGCCGCGGCGGGGTCATCCGGTCAGCGCGGGCAGCGCGAGAGAGGCAAACGTCAGCACCAGCATAAACCCGCACATGTCTGTCACGGTGGTCAGGATCGGCCCGGCCGCGAGGGCGGGGTCAAACCCCAGCCGCTTGAGCAGCAACGGCACCGAGCCGCCCACCAGCACCGCGATCAGCGTGTTGAGCATCAGCGCACCGCCCACGACGAGGCCCAGGGCCGGGTTGCCCTTCCACGCCAGGGCCACCAGCCCGATCAGAAGCCCCAGCACGAAGCCGTTGAGCAACCCCATCGACAGCTCACCGAGCACCACCCGCCCGATCTCGCGAGGCCGGATAACACCCAGCGTGAGCTCACGCATGCTCACCGCCACCGCCTGGTTGCCGGAGCACCCGCTCATGTCCGAGATGATCGGCAGGAACACCGCCAGCGCGATCACCGCCTCCAGCGTGTCCTGGTGCATCGCGATGATGCTCGCCGCGAAGACGTTCAGCAGAATGTTGACGCTCAGCCACGACAGCCGCCGGCGCGACCGCACCAGGATCGGCATCGATCGCAGCTCCTCACCGCCGACAATACCCTGCGAACGCCGGTAGACCCCGTCGCGGTCCTCGGCCACGGCGGCCTCGATCGCCGACCGCCGCACCACGCCGCAGAGCCTCCCGCCGCTGTCCACCACCGGCACACCGAAATACCCGTGATCGTCAAAGAACGCGACCAGGTCCGCCAGGGGCGAGGTATCAAGCACAGACTCGGGGCTGGGGATCATCACCGCCCGCACCGCACGCGAGCGCGGCGAGAGCAGCAGATCCCGCATCCGCAGCACCCCGACAAGCTGCCCCGACTCGTCGGTCACATACCCGTACTGGATCTCGTAGTCGGCGTACTTTTCGGCGTTCTCGCCGAGGTCCGCGATGACCTCCCCGATCGTCGCCGACACCGAATACTCCAGATACTCGGTCACCATCAGACCGCCGGCCACGTCGCCGGCGTAGCCGGTCAGCCGGCGGACATCCGCGGCATCCTCGTGCGCCAGCTCCGCGACGATCGCCGCCGCGGCGTCCTCATCCAACGCACCGATCATGTCCGCCCGCTTGTCGCTGGGCAGCTCGTTCACGATCGCCGCGGCGTCGGCCACGTCGAGCGCCGACATCGCCGTGACCGCCTGGGGCCACGGCATCTGCTCCACGACGTCCGCCGCGGTCTCCGGGTCGAGCATGGTCAGTAGCTTGGCCCGATCGTCCTCGCCGAGGCTCGAGACCGCGTGCACCGCGTCCGGCGCATCGAGACTCTCCAGGAGCGCCGAGCACCCCTCGCCGTCCCCCCCATCGACCAGGCGTTCGAGCTGCTCGTCGTGCGTCAGTAGGTCTTCAGTCATGCCAGCATTGTCCCCTGCACCGGGGATGCGCGGGGTACAAATCGTGATTCCTCGTGAGATTCACGCCGGCCGCCACACCAGCCCCACCGCCGACTCGTCCACTCAGGCCGGCTCCCGGGCGGCCCCCTACCTGTCGGCGTCCGCCGCGATCTTCGACCGCAGCACCTCCACCGCCCGCTCCAGCACCTCATCACGCCCCGCCGCGATGCCCTCGACCGTGGGCTCGGCCGCAACGGTGGGGGCAATGCCGACACCATGATGCCGCGAACCGTCGTGCTTGAGCACCTGCATGCCGGTCCAGGACACGACGAACCCGCCGGGAAGCGCGAACGGGTTCACGTTGCCGTTGGTCCCGGCGGTGGTCGCCCCGACGATCTCGCCCATCCCGTACGCCTCGACGATCCCCATGATCGACTCGGCGTAGGAGATCGCCCTGCCGTCGGTCAGGAACGCGATCTTCGCCCCGAGGAACGGCTTGACCGGCGGCAGCCACCAGCGGCCGCTCTCGTTCCACCGCCACCCCTCCCGGTCGGGGCGGGTCACGATCGGGACTCTCCAACGTGCACTCTGCACCGTCTCGCGGGAAAGGTGCGGCATCAGCCGCACACCGGCGTCCCCCGGATAGCCCCGCAGATCAAACACGATGCCCTCCGCCGCCGCGAGCACGGGCATCGCGGCGTTCAGCGCCTCGGTGTCCGCCCCGTTGAGGTCGAAGTAGACGATGCCCGGCGCAAGCACCTCACCGGCCGCGGCCCGATGCTCCGACACCCGCGTGATCTGCCCGGGCATGATCCTGTCCACCACCGCCTCGAACTCGCTCCCGTCCGGCCGGCGAAGGCGGAGAGAGACCGGCCCCTTCCCAGGAATCTCCGTCGCCAGAACCGCCAGGGCGACCGAGCGGCGCCAGCCCTCAGTCGCCGCGGAGATCCGCTCGGCCACATCCCCGTACCACGCCCCGACCGCACGGCCCTCGATCTCGAGCACGGTGTCTCCCGGCGCAAGCCGATCGGCGACCGATCCGTCCGTCCCGACGATCACGAGCTCCTCCCCCACCCACGCCCACGCCAGCGGCAGCACCAGACGAGTCCGCACCGACCGATCGTGGACAAAGCCGTGCCCGTCGTGGAGCTTCGCGACAAGCTCCTGGAGCGTGTGCAGGTAGTCCGTGCGATCGGCATCCTCGGCCGCAGCGGCGAGCGCGGCAGAGAGCGCTGCGTCCCAGTCGGTCTCCACCACATCGAAGTACGGGTAGAAGTGCTGCATGATGCCCCAGCACACCGCCACCCCCGCGAGGCGTGTCGCGCGATTGCCCGAGGTGAGGTCGGGCTTGTCGTCCTGCCGCGACCATTCGGTCTCGGTCGGCGCGTGCGGCAAGGTCCCAGCACCATCGGCAAAGACCTCGACCGGGAGTCGACACCACACGCCGCCGCCGAGCGACTTGACGACGTAGGCCGTCCCTCGGATCGCACCGCCGGCGCCACCCTCCGCGCCGTCAGCGGGCACCGGCAGCTTCTCGCGTTCAACGACACTCGCGTAGATGCCCGTCTGCCCCGACAACGACACCGAGCCCACCCCGTGGTGACGCCAATACCTCACGTGGTCCGCCCCGGCAGGGCTCTCCGGCAGCGCCGGCGCGTCCTCGGGTCCACCCGCCCAGACCCGGAGCGTCGGGGCGATCGGTGCGAAGAACCCCTCCAGCCGAGCAGCGAGCGCAGCCGCGTCGGCCGCGGGCTCGACCTCTTCCATCAACCGCACCGCAAGATGATCCCACGCCATCACCGCAACGGCCTGATCGCTCGCGTGAAAGAACCGCACCAGCGCGAGCAGCCTCGCCGCCGCGCTGACGTTCTCCAGCCCGCGGGCCGAGAGCGGTGCGGGCTCGCTGGCTTCCTGCACCGGCGTCCGCTCGGCCGCGCCTCCCACAATGGCCAGCCGCACCGCATCGACGAAGACCGTCGCGCCCCCGTTCGACATGAACCCCACGGACACCGACACGGCGTTGGGCTCGATGTCCACCTCGATCACAGCGTCCGACCATTCGGCCGAACCGGCGGCCGCAGCCCGGACCGGGCGATCGTCCATGTTGTCAAACGCCCCCATCGACCCGTCGTTCAGATCGGCGCGGAGCCACATCATCGCTCGTCCCGACTGCTCGCCCTCAACAAGCACCCTCGCGCTCAGCCGGACCCGCTTCCCGCGATAGGGCGCAGCATCAAACGCGCGCATCACATTGCCGAACGGCGCGTCCGTCGCGGCGCGCTGCTCCAGCAGCATCGACCGCTCACCCTCCGCAGCTACGTCCCCCGTCAGCTCCGCGACCCATCCGGGAGTCGGAACAAACCACCCCGGCGCCGTCTCCCCCGGCTCACCGGGTTCGAACCCGTACTCAACATCTCCGGCTGGGGCTGCGTCCTGCGCGTCCTGCACAGAGCCGCACGCGATCGTCTCCACGCTCGTCAGACCGGCGAGGATCGCCACGAGCAACGCGAGCAGACGAGGTCGCATGGATGTCTCCCTGTGCCAGCCCCCGCTCGGCGATCGAAGCCCGAGCCCGAGGCAACACCCCAGAATACCACAGCACGCCGCTCAAGACCCCCGCCCGACAGCCGCTCCGTCCCGCCCCCGCCAAATGACAACCGCGAGCCGCTGGGGAGTGGCTCTGGCGGGGCCGCGAAGGCCGGTGCCGGTTGTCAAGGGGGATGGGAAGTGACCCCACGGGGATTCGAACCCCGGTTTTCAGGATGAGAACCTGACGTCCTGGACCTGACTAGACGATGGGGCCGTCTGGTGACAGAGCCTATCCGGCCGCCAACCCCCGTCAACAACATCCCGCCGCAAAATTCGCGGCAGCGCCGCCCCGGACCGCGTCCGCGTGCCCCAGGATCCAGCCCGCGTCCGCTCAGGCGGTCGCCATCGACGCCGACCGACGCATCAGGGCGAGGGCGTACACCGCCGCCTCGTCGCACGTGCGGCCCACCACGGTCCTCGCCGACTCGCCCTCGGCACCAGCCGACGCCCCGCCGGCCGCCTCGGTCCACTCCGCCCGATAGCAGTCAAACAGCGGCACATGCCGAAGTCTCAGCACAAAGCCGGCATCCGCAAACTCCCTCGCGACCCGGACAGCCTCGGGGTACACGCGGCCGTCCGCCAGACGGCCACAACCGCCAGAGTCCGATCCCGCCCACCCCGTCGCCTCAAGCTGCGATACCGCGAAATCGAGTCCCATACGTGGCTCCTCTGCTTCGCTCGACCCACCCGGTCCCCCGCAGCACCCGCCCTCGTGACCGGTACCCACGACGCCCCAGTCTACAAGACCCCGCCGCACAACGCGAACCGCCCCCAACGCCGCCTAGCCGCTCACCAGCAGGGCCACCACGTCGTACAGGAAGTGCACCACCACCACCAGCCCGAACCCCCGAGCCAGATAGAGCACGCCGAAATACAGCCCCGCTACCAGATACGGGAGTGCCCAGGCCAGCCCGCCACCGGCACCGGCCTGCTGGTGGTACAGCGCGAAGGCGATCGCGGAGACCAGCACGGCGATCACCCCGCCCATCCGGTTCGACAGACGCAGCACATCGACAAGCAGCGTGTGCGCCGCCGCGATGAGGATCATCCGAAAGACCAGTTCCTCATACAGGCCCGCCCCCGCCGAGATCGTCAGCCTCGCCTGCCACGGAAGCTCGCGCAAGCCGGTCGTGCCTCCGGTCTGCGCCAGCGCGGTCGCAGCCCCATCCCCGCCGCCGCCCAGCACCGAGTCCACAATGATCAGCAGGATCGTCAGCGGCACGGTCCAGACGCACGCCTCCATCGCCATCCCGATCAGCACCATCGGCCGCACGCGCCACGGCTCCCGCTGCAGCACGTGCCACACCAGCAGCACCGTGACCAGCAGCACCGCCGGCAGGTGCAGGCCCACCACGCCGAACGTCTCGAACACCCGCGAGAGCATGCCCCACGCCGCGATCGTCGTCGGGCCGTCCTCGCCGCCGGAGAGATACAGCCACGCGCCCAGCTCATACGCCGCGAGCAGCGGCAGCAGGAACACGAGAATGGACAGCGGCCGCTGCGATTCCGCGAGGTATCCCCGCGTCGCAACGCTCCCGACCTGCCCCTCGTCTGCGCGGCCCTTCATGCGATCCAGCGTAGGGCCAGTCTGCTCCGCACGGCACGCCCACCGCCGCAGCCCTCGCGACCGGATCGCTCGCCCCGCGTCGAGCCGTCGTGCTCACGCCGCCACGTCCAAAAGCAAAAGACCGACCAGCCCCTGCCGGTCGGTCGTCAGATCAATGTTGGGTCCGCGGCGTGCGAGCCGCGGGGCTCAGGCGAGCGCCTTGGCCTTCAGCGCGGCGTTCAGGCGGCTCTTGCGGCGGGCCGCCTGGTTGCGGTGGATCACGCCCTTCTGGGCCGTCTTGTCGATCACCGAGCAGCACGCCTTCAGCGACTCCTTGGCACCGGGGACGTCATCGGCGTGCAGCTTGCTGCGGAAGTCCTTGATCGCCGCACGCATCGCCCGGAGCCGCCAGCGGTTGGCCGAACGGTGCGAGAGATTCTGACGGACGCGCTTGCGTGCGGTACGTGAGTGAGCCATGCAATACCTCTATCTGTCTCAACCGGCCCGCGGCACACGCCGCGAACCCCAAACACCCCGCCACGCCACGCCAAAGGCATGGCCAGTTCCGGGCTTCAATCATCGCCACCCCACCGGCCAGAATCAAGCCCGGCGGCGCTCCCGAGCCGCCGGGAGGTCCCGCCGCAAAGCGAGACACCACCCCCCGCAATTCGAGAAATCGCCCCTCCAGCCCGAAGAGAGCCCCGGGAAGGTGGCCTTTCTTCCCCCCCAACCCCTCCGGACGCTTGCCCGCCCCCCCCGGCCCGTTTAACATCCCCCCGGGGCGGGCGGAGCACAAATGGGTACAGCAACAGACAACCGAAAAGGAGGTTTTGGGTTCGAAACACATCGCCCGGGTTTAAGCGTTCAGCGGCCC
>JBICHP010000037.1:0-31146 GCA_043100935.1 Phycisphaerales bacterium JB054 | reverse complement strand
GCGGTCCTCCCGGTCCCTGGCCCGCGACTTCCGCCTGCCCTTTGTCCCCGGCACGGTGTGCACCGCCCTGCGCGCGTGATGTGCCTCCCCGGGGGGCACCGGGCCGAACCGCCCCCCATTTAGGTGCCCCGAGCGCACGCTCGGGACCGCCTCCCGGTCAACGCCCCTCGGATGATGCCCGGCGCAACAACCCGAGCTCGCGCTCGGGGCTCGTCGTCGGTATCGACACGCTTCCACTCCGACCTCGACCGGCTCCACTCACGCCGCGACGCGGGACGCCTCGTCCTTCCGCGGCATCACCAGCGCCTCGGCCGTCCGCCGCACCACCAGTGCCGTCAGGTCGTCGCGCTGATTCAGCGATCCCGCCTGCGCATCGACATCGGCCGCCAGCAGCGACACCGCCTCTTCGGCCCCGAGCGAGCGCTTGGCGATCTCGCCGAAGTGCGAGATGTACGCCTGGTTCGCCGCGACGCTCTCCGATTCCGAGGCCGGATCGGGGAACACGACCTCGAACCCGTCGCTGTAGAGCACGAGTGTCTGCCCGTGTTCGAGCGTGAACGTCCGCTCGGTGAATGGTGCGCCGGGGAACACGCCCAGCAGCGGCCCGTCACCCCCGTCGATCTCCTCGGCCGCCCCGTCAGCGCCCAGCACGATCGACGCCGGGTGCCCCGCGCCCGAGAGCGTGACGGTGCCCTTCCGCGTGTCCACCACGCCGCAGACGGCGGTCGCGAACCGGTCCCCGGTCTCGTTCTCGAGGCAGAGTTCTTCGTTGAGCCGCGCCAGCGTCCGGGCGGGCGAAGCCAGCGGGTGGTCCTCGCCGTCGATCGGGTTCTGCCGCAGCGCCCGCCCGAGCACGAGCGTGAGCAGCGCCGCCGGCACCCCGTGCCCGACCGCGTCGGCCACCATGAACGCCACCCGTGAGTCGTCGATCGGCACCACGTCGTAGATGTCGCCGCTGACAAACCCGCAGGGACGGAAGAACACACCGAACTCAAAGCCCGGCACGCTCGGCATCTCCCGCGGCAGGAACCTGCGCTGCACCGCACCGGCCAGCTGCAGCTCATCGTGCAGCCGCCCGATCTCGCCGCTCAGCCCCGACTGCGAGGCCCGCGCGACGCGGAGTTCCGTCCCCATCAGGTCCACCGCCGCCTGCCGCACCATCAAGGTCAGCAGGGCCGTGGTCACCAGCCGCGGGTCGGCGTCGAGCCGCTCGACGGCCACGCCCTGCGGCTCGAGCTCTGAGCGAAGCCGCTCGGCCCCGCCCGCGAGCATCAGCGTCGGCGTCCGCGCCCCGATCAGCCGGTCGAGCGTCTGCATCAGCGTCGGTCCGGCCTTGGATGGATCAGGACAGAGCAGCACCGCCACCGTGTCCGGCCCCAGCCCGAGCGCGTCGGCATCGCGGAGCCGGTCGGCGAAGGTGTCGAGCGTCACCGCCTCACACGCCGGGGCGTCGCCCGCCCGGGGCCAGGCCCGCGCGATCTCGGCACACCACCACGCCGCCCTCTCGGCGGCGTCGATGTCGGCAGCGATGACAACCCTGGCGTGTTGCAACGGGGGCTCCAAGCCCACGCGCCCGCGCGAGCCTCCGCCTCCGTTATCGGCTCACTCGGCCCGCTTCTTCAGTCCCTCCGGGTCGTTCAGGTCGATCAGGTCGCCCTCAGAGAGGTCCAGCGTCTCCAGCGTGCCCCCCGCCAGCTCGATCACGAACTGGGCCGGATACCGGCTCGGGTACCGCTTGAGCCGCTGCTCGTACTTGTCCGTCGCGCCGATCCCCGTCTCCGGCTCGGTCTCGGGGTCACGCGGCGGCTCGGCCGGCATGTGGTGCATCGCCGTGATCCGGCCCGACGGGTCCAGGAAGATGATGTCGATATCGATCGGGCAGTCCCGCATGACAAACCGCTGGTCGGACGGCCTGGGGAACACGAACAGCATCCCGCCGTCTGGGGCGATGTAATCCCGATCGCTCAGTCCCTGGAAACGGGCCTCCTGGTCCAGCGCCAGCTCCAGATGGAACACCCTGCCATCGATCTTCACGCTCTCGACGTTGGTGTCGGCGTTGCCAGAGGGCGTGCTGTTGTTGCTGCACCCGGTCATAGAGAGCACCCCCGCCAGCAGCATCAAACCCACCAGCATCACGAGCCTTGTCGAAGCCATCCGTCGTCCTCCTCGGTGAAAGTCACCCGGTCTCTGGGCATGCTAGCGAGATCAAACCCCTCGCAAAACTCCTCTGCCGACATCGCTGCCCGACCCGGCACCACCCCGCACCACCGGCCCAGCAGGCCGATCACCCGCTCCGCCGGCACGCCGGTCTGCCGGTAGGTCGCCAGACGCGTGTCGCCGTGACGCTTGGCCAGCCGGCGGCCGTCCTCACCGACCACCAGCGGCAGGTGGGTGTAGGTCGGCTCCGGACCCAGCCCGAGCGCCCGCATCAGCAGCAGCTGCCGGGCCGCCGAGCCGAGCAGGTCGTCACCCCGCACCACCTGCGTCACCCCCTGCCGATGGTCGTCCACCACCACCGCCAGTTGATACGCCGGCTGCCCCCGGCGTGTCCAGACCACGAAATCGCCCACGTCCCGACCCGGGTTCTGCCTCTGGGGCCCGGCGCACCGATCGTCGAAGGTCACCTCGCCCGGCGGCGTCAGGAACCGCCAGTTGGTCGTTGGGTCGTCGAATGGCCGCGGCCCCAGATCCGCCGGACGCAGCTCCGGCGGGAATCGGTTCTCCGAGCCCGCCGGACCACTCCCCGATCCACCCGCCAATCCGCCCGCGTCCGCCCCGTCGTGCGGAGCGCTCGCCGCGGCCTCGATCTCCGACCTCGACAACTCGCACGGATACACAAGCCCCCGCGACGCCAACATCCCCATCGCCGCCTCGCACGGCCCCAGGTCCTCCGACTGAATCAGAGGACCGATATCCCAGTCAATCCCCAGCCACGCCAGCGTCCGCACGCAGCTTTCGATCGCTTCCGGCTTCACACGCGGCCCGTCCAGATCCTCGATCCGGAGCACGATCCGCCACCCCTGACGCCGCGCCAGAGCCCAATTGACCAGGAACGTCCGCGCATTGCCAAGATGCAGCGCCCCCGTCGGCGACGGGGCCAGCCGGGTTATCCCGTATTGGGGTGGCGGTGCAGGGGGGAACGGTTCGATCGAAGCATTGGGCATGGCGGTGGCGCGATGATACACTCCGCCTTCGACCCCCTCGGGGGCGAACCGGAGGATTCCATGGCAGAGAAGTTCAGCGAAGAACAGATCCAGGCCGAGCTGACCAACTCGCCGGAGTGGTCAGAGATCAGCGGCAAGATCCAGCGGACGTTTCAGTTCCCGGACTTCAAGGCCTCGATGGCGTTCGTCAACGGGCTGGCCGACTACGCCGAGCGGGCTCAACACCATCCGGACATTCTGATCCGATACAACAAGGTCACCGTCAGCGTCAACACCCACGACGCCGGCGGCATCACCACCAAGGACTTTGCGCTGGCCCAGGAGGCCGACAAGCTGTCCGGAGTCGTCGCCGCGGCCTGATCCCGCCTCCGCGGGCGCCAGCCGCCCGCACGCCTATCGCAGTTCGACAGACCAGTACGCCTCGTCGAGGAACGCCTTCCACGAGCGGTATTTCTCGTTGCCCAGACGCAGCGTGATCAGCGGGTTCCGCCTCGGCCGGACCGGCTTGCGGATCAGCTTCATCCGCGCCTGCTCGGGTGTCCGCCCGCCCTTCTTCGCGTTGCAGGGCACGCAGGCGCAGACCAGATTCTCCCAGGTGTCGCCGCCGCCCTGCGTGCGGGGCGTGACGTGGTCGAGCGTGAGCTCGTTGGTCGTAAAGTGCGAGCCGCAGTACTGGCACTGGCTCCTGTCCCGGGCGAACAGGTTCCGCCGGTTGAGCTTCACCCGCTGGGCCGGCAGGCGGTCGTAGCCGAACAACCGGATGATCCGCGGCACGGCGATCTCGGTCCGCACGGTCCGTACCCAGTCGTGCTGTTCCGGCTCGTACTCGCGCCGGAACTCCGAGACCTCGGTCCACGTGGCGAAGTCGTAGTTGACGTACTGGCCGTCCTCGATCGAGATGATCTCGGCCATGTCGCGGCAGAGCATCGCAAACGCCCGCCGCACCGTGATCACCCGCACCGCGACGTAGAGCCGGTTGAGCACCAAGACCCGCGCGTCCAGCCCGTCACCCAACGCCACGACACCGCCGGCCCCGGCCATCAACGTGGCTGGGTGGTCCTCCGAGGGTCGGTCCGACCCGGTCTTGGTGGTTGTGGCTTTGGACTGACGGGACATCGCACACGCTCCATCGGCGGGCACGACCGGCCCGCGATCGTCTCTATACATAGAGACTTTACCAGCCCGGTGCAAGCCCCGCCAGTCTCGTTCCTCGAGTTATCACCCGTCTGGGACCGGCTTTGCGCCGCGCCAACACTCCGCGGGGTGCCCGGACGGTCATTCGGCGGTAGGCTGGGGCCGCCGCCCGGGCCATCGAGACGGGCGGCGAGGGACAGGACCAGATGACGCAAGCCGACGGCATCCAGCCGCTCCACTACATCCCGTCCGACGGGCCGCGGGGGGCCCGCGATGTCTTCTTCCTCGACGACTCCGGCCGGGCGATCGTGCACTCGCACGTCGAGGCGATCGATCCGTGGGACGTCGGCGTGTTTGTCTGGCCGGAGGCGTTCGGCACGCTCGCTGCGCTCTGGCTGCTGGTCGCGTTGTGGATCGTCTGGCGCCGTGCGCACCGTCCGCGGCGGCGGGGTGTGCTGTTCTGCCGCCGGTGCAACTACGAACTCGGAGCGAACCACGAGCGTGACGCGCTGCTCGCTTCCGGCGGGCGGTGCCCCGAGTGCGGGAGTGACATCACGCCGCGGCTGCTCATTCGCGGCGGCGCGCAGCGTTGGCGGATCGCGCGACCGCTCGCGCTCGGGCTGCTCCCGGCGGCGGCCGTCGGCGCGCTTCTCGCGACGGTCGGCGTCGACCGGACCGGCGCCGCGACGCGATGGTGCAGCCTCCCGTCCGTGCGCCTGAGCGTGTGGACCGCCGACCGAGGCTGGACATGGTTCGACCGGTTCCGCCATCCGCAAGACGTCATCGAAGAGTGGGACCTGGCTTCGGGCAGGAGCACGCGACTGATCCGTCTCGGGGGCAGCCGAATCTACACCCGCGGCTGCCTGACCGCCGACGGCGGCGGGCTCGTGATGGTCGGGGATCGCTACCGCTCGCTCGTGTGCATCGACGTGCGGTCGGGGAAGATCCGGTCGCGTCTGCCGCTCCCCGATCGCGGCAGGCTGGCGCACGGACAGCACGCGATCGTCGCCCACCCGACCGAGCCCGACGTGGTCTTCGCCCTCGTGCTCGATTTCAACGCCGAGGAGCACGTGCTCTACGAATGGGACACGACTTCCGGTGCATCAAAGGAACTGCGGAGGATGCCCGCATGGTCGTACAAGCAGGGCTTCCCGGCCGAGCGTCGACTGGCGCGCACCACCGTCGACGGCGAGCCGATGCTCGTCACGCTCCCGACGTTCATGGAGAACTACAACCGGAACGTCTTTGAGGTGGCCGTGCTGTCGCTCCAGGGCGAAGTGGTTTCGACATTCGAGTTTGAGCCGCTTCCCGATGCTCACGGCAGCGTCGTCGCGCCCGAAGAGCCGCGGGTGTTCGCCGCGAGCGGCGGCAGAAGGCACGTCGCTGGCGTCGAGCTTCCGTCGGGAGCGCGACTCGGTCGGTTGGCTGCGCCCGACGGCCTATCCATGGTGCACGAGCTCGCGACCGATGCGTCGGGGCGGTTCTTGTTCGTGGCGTCGATCAACGACGCCATCGCCGTCCGCGACACCCACGCCGCCGAGTGGCGGCCGTTGCTGATCGAGAGCACGCCGACAATCGGGCCGCAGCTCAGCATCTCGCCCGGCGGCCGCTGGGTCGCGGCCGTGAGTCAGCGCGACACCGGCGGCACCGGCTCAAGCAGGTTCGCACACGACTTCCTCGTCTGGAAGCTCCCCGAAGAATGGTTCGAAGAACCCTGATCAGCAGCGTGCGGCCGACGCCTCGATACACAGTGGGCGAGTGCCGTGCGCCGCGGCTCTCCGGCTTGCGACCCGACTCAGTGCCGGAACCGCCGCACGCCCGTCGTCATGCACGTGATCCCGTGCTTCTCGCACAGCTCGAACGTCTCCCCGTCGCGCTTCGAGCCGCCGGGGTGCACGATCATCGCCACGCCCGCGTCGGCAAGGATCTGCGGCCCGTCGGGGAAGGGGAAGAACGCGTCGCTGACCACCACCGCACCCTTCGCCCGGTCGCCCGCCTTGGCGACGGCGAGGTTGCACGAAGCGACCCGGTCCATCTGGCCGGCACCGCCGCCGAAGAGCGCCGCGCCGTGCTCGCCGATCGGGCCACCGATCGCAACGGCGTTGGAGGACAGCGCACGGACCGCGGCCTCGATCACCTCCGCCGCCCGCACCATCGCGGGGACGGGCTTCGGCCCGGCGGCGTGCGTCCATGTGCTGCTGTCCGGGGCGGTGTCGTCGGCCGCCTGCGCGAGGTAGCCCCCGGCGATCGGGCGGATGACGCGGCGACTCCCGTGCGCCGATGCGAGTTTGCCGGTTCGAAGCAGCCGCACGTTCTTCCATCTGTCGCGCAGCATCGCGAGCGCCTCATCGGTGTAATCCGGCGCGATGACGACCTCGAAGAACCTGTCGGGCTGGCAGAGCCGCTCGGCCGCGCGCGCATCGACGGTTGTCCCCGTCGCCGCGATCCCGCCGTAGGCCGCCATCGGGTCGCCCGCGATCGCCAGATCGAACGCCTCGGCGAGCGTCGTCGCCGTCGCGGCCCCGCACGGGTTGGTGTGCTTGATCACACACGCCGCGGCCCGGTCGGTGTCGAGCGCCGCCATCGCGATCGCCAGCTCGAGCGCCGCCGAGGCGTCGAGCAGGTTGTTGTAGCTGAGCTCCTTGCCGTGGAGCTGCTCGGCCCCCGCGACGATCGGGCCCGTCGCGTTCGGATCGACGTAGAGAGCCGCGGGCTGGTGCGGGTTCTCGCCGTACCGCAGCTCGCCCGCGCGGCGTGCCTGGATGGTCAGCACCCGCGGGAACTGCTCACCCTGCTGCGCGCGCAAATACGAACTGATCGCCCCGTCGAACGCGCACGTGCGTTCGTACGCCGAGGCCGCGAGGTCCATGCGGGTGGCCAGCGTGGTGCCGCCGTGCTCGCTGAGTTCGCCGAGCACGCGTTCGTACTGGTCCGGGTCAGAGATGACGGTGACGAAGCGGAAGTTCTTCGCCGCCGAGCGCAGCATCGAGGGCCCGCCGATGTCGATCTGCTCGACCGCGTCCTCGAGCGAGACGCCTGCGCGCGCGATCGTGTCCTCAAACTTGTAGAGGTCGATGCACACCAGGTCGATCGGCTCGATCTTGTGCTCGGCCATCTTGGCGACGTGCTCGGCGTTGTCGCGGACGCCGAGGATCCCGCCGTGGATGGTCGGGTGGAGCGTCTTGACCCGCCCGTCGAGCATCTCGGGGAAGCCCGTGTGGTCCTCGACGAGCGTGACCTCGAGCCCGGCGTCGCGGAGCGTGCGGGCCGTGCCGCCGGTCGAGAGCAGGTGCACCCCGTGCCCGGCGAGAGCCCGGGCAAACTCGACGATGCCTTGTTTGTTGCTGACAGAGAGAAGAGCGCGGCGGACGGGGGCGGTGTCGGTCATGTCGGGAGGGTAGACCCGGGGCGACATGAAGTCGGCGCGTGCCATCGCCCCGTCGGTCGTCCGGAGCTATGCAAAGTGCATCAGCCGTCCGCGAGCAGTGCCCGCGCGAGTCGGGCGGCACCATCGACCGGGCCCAACCCCGCGAGGGCGTCGCGCATGGTCGCTCGTCGGGCGGTGTCCTGCACAAGCTCCAGCAGCTTCGGGCCGACTCCGGCGAGATTGGCCGCGGGCTCGATCGCGTCCTTGGCCACCACCGCCCCGCCCGCCTCGGCCAGCGGCTGGGCGTTCAGCCGCTGGTGCTCGTCGCGGTGGTAGGGGTAGGGCATGAAGACGGTGGGCACACGGTTGGCCCAGACCTCGGCGACCGAACCGGCGCCGGCCCGGCTGACCGCCACGTCGGCCGCGCCCCAGCAGTCGCCCATCGCGTCGAAGAACTGCTCGACGACCGCCGGCACCCCGGCCTTGTCCCACGCGCCCCGCCACGGCGTGTTGTCGGCGGCACCGGTCTGGTGGACCGCCTGCCAGCCGCCGGATCGCAGGGCTTCCCCGTGGGTGTCGGCAAACGCTGCGGCGAACTCGTTGACGCTCCGCGAGCCCTGGCTGGCGCCGGTGACCAGCAGCACCGGGCGGTCGGGGTCGAGCCCGAGTCTCGTGCGGCAGGCCGCGGCATCGCCCGAGCCGATCGCCGCCCGTCGCACCACCGGCGGGATCCGCTCCCATCCTGCGCGCGCAACATCGGCCGTTGTATAGATCGACGCCGCCCGGCCGGCGATCCACCGGTTGGCCTTGCCGGGCGGGGCGTCCTGATTGAGCAGCACCAGCGGCACGCGCTCGGCGCGGGCGCCCTGGGCCACGGGTGCTGCGACGAAGCCGCCGGTCGCCAGCACGCGGACGCGCGCGCACTCGGCCTTCAACTTCCGGATCGCGTCGCGCGAGGCCCGCACCGCGCCGCCCCAGCTGGTGATGAACCTGGCCAGCCTGATCGGGTGCCCGCTCAGCGGCTTGGCGGGGATCGCGGCGTGCGGGACTCCCGCTGCTGCGAGGATCCGCTCGTCGATCTCCCGGGTCGAGCACAGAAAGACAGCCCGCACGCCCGGCTCGATCTCCCGGAGCTGTTCGAGGACGGCCAACGCCGGGAACAGGTGCCCGCCCGTGCCGCCGCCGGCGAAGATGATGCCGAGCGGGTGTTTGGGGTCGGGTGCTGCGCCACCGCTCATGACGTGGTCGCCGCGGGCTCCGGGCGGCGGACGCCGATCTTGGGTTCGCGTCGTTCCAGCGCGATCTCGTCACCCGACACTTCGTCGGCCTCGACTGTCTGCGGCTGCGTCCGGTCCATCGCCGCCAGCAGGCCGAGGCACCCGGCGGTGAGGATCCACCCGGTGCCGCCGGAGCTCATCAGCGGCAGGGCGATGCCCTTGGTCGGGGCCATGCCGGTCACGACGAAGAGGTTGATGACCGCCTGCAGGCCGATGGTCGCCATCACGCCGAAGCCGAGCAGCTTGAGCAGCCGGTCGCTCTCCCGCCTCACGATCGAGAACCCGGTCAGCAGCAGCACCACGTAGAGCGTGATGACCAGCGTCGCCCCGGCGATGCCGAGTTCTTCGCAGACCACGGCAAAGAGGAAGTCGGTGTGGTCTTCGGGCAGATAGCCGAACTTCTGGAAGCCGTGCCCGAGCCCGCGGCCTGTGCCGCCGCCGCCGGCGATCGCCGCCATCGACTGGATGACGTGGTAGCCGGTGCCCTGGGAGTCCTGGAAGGGGTCGATGAAGGCCATGACCCGCTGCACGCGGTAGGGGCTGAGGACGATCGCCATGACGATCCCGGCGAGGCCGACGGGGACGAAGATGGCCAGATGCCAGAACCGGGCCCCGGCCGCGAGGAGCATCAGCCCGCACGCCGCGGCGATGAGGACGCCGGTGCCGAGGTCCTCCTTGACGATCGCCACGCAGACGACGCCGAGGGCTAGGAGGGCGGGCATGAGCCCGCGCCAGAAGCGGGGCATGTGGGCCGCGCGGACGCTGCCGTACCAGGCGATGAGGGCGATCATGCCCCACTTGACCAGCTCGGAGGGCTGGACCGACTGGCCCCCGATGCGGACCCAGCGGGCGCTGCCGTTGGCCGAGTGCCCGATGCCGGGCAGATAGACGGTGGCGAGGACGGCCAGCAGGCCCAGCACGCCGACGATGAGCGTCCGCAGCCCGGCCTGTGGCGTGGGGTCGCGCCCGACGGCGGTTGTTGCCAGCCGCGAGAGCTGACGGACGGGGAGGATGGCACAGATCGCCAGTGCCGCCAGGGCGAGGGCCATGTAGAGGGTGGATCGGCTGGTGAGGATCGACTCGGCGGTAACGCCGGGGAGCTGGTTGCCGTTGCCGTCGACCGGGGCGACGGTCATCAGGGCCGAGTTGACCATGACCACGCCGAGCGTGAGCAGGGCGAGGGCGCAGAGTGTGATGATCTGACCGGAGCGCAGCATGAACGGGAGGGTTATCGGCAGGGCGGGGCGGCGGGCTGGAAAGATGCGGCGGAGCGATCTCGGCGTGCGACTGGGCCTTCCCCCCGCCGCCCCCGCTCGGGCGGCGCGAGAGCGAGACCTTGGCTGGCTGGCGGGCCCGGCTGACCCCGAAGCAGAAGGCCGACCTGGCGCCGTGGCACAAGGCCCGCCGCTGGCACCAGCACCAGCTCCGGCACACGGCCGCGACCGAGATCCGCCGGGCTTTCGGCCTTGACGCCGCCCAGTTGGCCCTCGGGCACTCCTCGGCCCAGGTCACGGACGCGGTCTACGCCGAGCGGGACCACGGCAAGGTGGCGGAGATCCTGCGACAGGTCGGCTGGACTTATATGCTGAGTTTGGACGGCACATTGTCAGCCGATGGGATGGAAGCCAGTCTTGAAGATCAGTCCCCACAGCGAGTACGACCGAGTCGCTGCTGCGGCACAAAGACTCTTTGATACCGGGCATGGCGTTCGATTCCGGGAAACGGTGTTTCGCGCGGCCCGGCCCGAGTGCTCCGAACTACCCGACTTAATCAGTGGAAATGGATCTAAGCTGACTGGGTCTCGGTGGAATGCTCCCGACACCATTCGCGTTCTTCACGCTTCGGACTCCCCCGAAAGCGCGGTAGGCGAAGCTCTGGCGACTTACAGACATTTCGGCGTGCCGGTGCCGTCCGACCTGCACCTCGTCGTGCGAGGTATCGATGTCGATGCCCGTCAGTTCCTCGACCTTCGCCACGGGGAGATTCGACAGGCGATTCGGGTATCGGAAGACCGTCTCCTGGCAACGGTGTGGGAGGAAGAGAATGCCGCAGGCCGAGAGGCAATCTCGCAGGCCGTCGGGCGGGCGGCTTCCGCAGCAGGGTTCTGCGGCCTGATTGCCCCCTCGGCAGCGGTTCCGGACGCGACCAATACGGCAGTATTCGTGGACTGTCTGGGTTCAATGGGGCGCATAGTCCTGGGAGGTATGAGTTGAGTCGCAAATTTGCGTGCGTTTCTGCTTGACAATGGGCCAAGCCGACCCGATGATTGACTCGGAGCCACGACATGTCAGCCACTCGTAACGCCAATAAATCGAAGGTCTCGAAGACACGCCGAGCCGCCACGAAGAAGGCGGCTGCCGCCGCACCGGTCAAGAAGCCGAAGAAGGCTGTGTCCCGGGCGAAGGCTGTGCGCAATAAGTTCGGGCTGAAGCAAACGCAGATGTCACGTCTCGTCGGCATTTCGCCCCGCAAGCTGAGCGAGCTCGAGTCGAAGTCTCGGGAGCCGCGTCCGGAGACAAAGCGTCGCCTCACCGAAGTTGATCGCCTGCACAAAGCGCTCGACGAGATCATGGATGCCGAGGATATCGCCGGCTGGATGGAGGAGCCAAACGACGCATTCGGCGGCTCCACACCGTTGCAGCTCGTAGAGCGGGGCGAGATCGATCGGCTGTGGCAGATGATCTTCGCGATTCGATCCGGCCAGCCAGTCTAAAGGCAGGTGGCATCAAGATCGCCGAGTCCCCGACTCGTGCCAACCCGACGCGTGCCACCAAGGTGCGGCTGCTCTGAGACGCTCCTTGGTGCTCCCCGCCGGTCCCCGCTCCGCAGGCACCAAGATCGCAGAGCCGATCTTGGTGGCACGGCGCGGGAGCGTGTGGGCCCGGCGTTAGTCGTCCTCGCCGTCCTTCTTGAGCGCCGGCATGTTCTCGAGCACCTCGTCGATGAGGCCGTACTCGAGCATCTCCTTGTCGTCGAGCCACTTGTTGCGGTCGCAGTCCTTCTCGATGGTCGCGGGGGTCTGGCCGGTGGCGTCGGAGTAGATCTTGTAGAGGCGTTCGCGCAGGCGGAGCATCTCGCGGGCCTCGATCTCGATGTCGGTCGCCTGGCCTTCCATCACGCCCGAGAGCAGCGGCTGGTGCATCAGGTTGCGGGCGTTGTGCAGGGCGTACCGCTTGCCCTTGGCGCCCGAGCAGGCGATGAGCGAGCCCATGCTCGCGGCCTGGCCGATGATGTAGGTGCACACATCGGGGGCGATGTAGTTCATCGTGTCGATCATGCCCAGGCCCGCGGTCACGCTGCCGCCGGGGCTGTTGATGTAGAGGTGGATGTCGGCCTTGGGGTCCTCGTTGGCCAGGAACAGCAGCTGCGCGACGACGAGGCTGGCGACCTCGTCCATGACGGGGCTGCCGAGGAAGATGATGCGGTCTTTGAGCAGGCGAGAGTAGATGTCGTAGGAGCGCTCGCCGCGGGCGGACTTCTCGATGACGATGGGGACGAGGTGGCCGGACATGGGTTCGATCCTTCGGGGGGTAGGCACTAGGCGTTCGGCACTAGGCACGTGGTCTTGCGTCGTTGCGTTCGCGGGCTCCTTCCGGCACGAGCGGCTGATGCCTCGTGCCGAGTGCCTCACCGCGGCGTGTTCACTTCCTTCGGCGGCTCGGCGAGAACCTCGTCGACGAGGCCGTAGGCGACGGCCTCCTGCGCGGTGAAGTACTTGTCGCGCTCGGAGTCTTCCTTGACCTGTTCGATCGACTGTCCCGAGCACTCGCTGATGAGGCGGTTGAGCTCGGTCTTGGCCTTGATGATCTGCTCGGCCTGGATGCGGATGTCCTCGGCCTGGCCGGTGACGCCGCCGTAGGGCTGGTGGATCATCACCTTGGCGTGGGGCAGGATGAACCGCTTGCCCTTGGTGCCGGCGCACAGCAGGACGGCGGCGCCGGAGTAGGCCCGCCCGATGCAGTAGGTCGAGACCGCGCTCGACATGAACCGCATGGTGTCGAACAGCGCGAGGGTGTCGTCCACCGCGCCGCCCGGCGAGTTGATGTAGAGGCTGATGTCCTGGCCCCGCTTCTGGTTCTCGAGGTAGAGCATCTGCATCATGACCCGGGCGGCCGAGGCATGGTTGATCTCACCGATGAGGAAGACGATCCGGTTTTCGAGCAGGAGCTCGTCGATCGTCATCTCGCGGGTTCGCTGATAGGAGACGCCGGCTGCGGGCATGGGTTCAGTCCTTTGCTCATGGCCCCGGAGAGCGTGTGACGGCTCCCGGCGCATCGGTCGTGGGCGCGGCGCGGCCGCGTTTCGGCGGCATGGTAGGGGGCGGTCCGGCGGACGGTCCCAACCGAGACGCCCCGTGCTCTGATCGGTCGGAACGGTCGGGGGCTTTGGCGGGATTGCGAGGTCGCCCGAGGGCTCCTACGATCGGCCCACTCACCGGGGACCGGAACCCCGCCAATCCAGGAGGGCGCGGTGCAGACCGCAGTAGTCAGCGACATTCACGGCAACGCCGAAGCCCTCCGCGCGGTCCTCGCGGATATCGACAGCAAGGGCGTCAAGCGCATTCTTTGCCTCGGGGATATCATTGGGTATGGCCCCGAGCCACTGGCCTGTGTGGACCTCGTCCGGGCCCACTGCGAGTGGACCCTGATGGGAAACCACGACTTCGCCGTGCTTTACGAGCCGACCAATTTCAACGCCCCGGCAGAGCAGGCGGCCTATTGGACGCGCGAGCAGTTCGATTCCGAGCCCGACGCCGCCCTGCGGGCCGCGCGATACGAGTTCCTCGGCAGCCTCCGCGTGCGGGTGGTCGAGACGCTGGGCGAGCACACGCTGCTGGCGGTCCATGGCTCGCCCCGGCGGCCGATCAACGAGTACATCTTCAAGAGCGACCCGATGGAGGCCCCCGACAAGCTCGAGGCGATCTTCCGGCGGGTGGACAAGCTCTGCATGGTGGGACATACCCACGTTCCCGGCGTCTTCACCGACGAGCCCGACTTCTACCCGCCCGACGAGCTGGGCGAGTTCTCCTACCGGTTCAACGCCGACGAGAAGGCGGTCATCAACGTCGGGTCGGTCGGTCAGCCCCGCGACGGCGACCCGCGGGCCAGCTACGTCGTGCTCAGCGAAGAGAAGGCCGAGTTCTTCCGTGTGCCCTACGACATCGAGAAGACCGCGAACATGATCCGCCAGCACTCCCAATTACACGAGTACCTGGCCGACCGCCTCTACGAAGGCCGCTAGGCCCCCCTCACTCCCAACGCGACGATCGCCGAGTCATCATGCCAGGACGCCCCAACAAGCCCCTCCGCCTCATTCTGCCTATTGCGCTGTTCGTGATCGGCCTGAGCGTGCCCATCGCCGTGGTGATCAACACCACCAGCAAGAGCAACTCGGCCAAGGCCAACAAGCCCGCAGCCCAGACCGAGCAGACAACGGGCCAGGCCGCGAAGCCGGCGACCGACAAACCGGCAGGCACGAGCGGCCCCGCCGCAACCCCCCAGCCGGACGCCGCCCCGCCCGTGCTCGCAGACGAGTCTGCCGGGCAGCCCGAGGGCGACCCGGCGAACGCCGCGAACGCCGAAGCCGCCGCCCAGCCTGTCGCCGCGGTGGCGCCCGGCACCTTCGTGGTCGAGGGCTTCGCCGACGACCCGCTGGCGACCGACTTTGCGCCGCTGGGTGAGCTGGGGCTCAAGTCGCCGTTTGCGATGCGGGTGGAGTTCTCGCACCTGGGCGCGGGCATCAAGGCGATCCGGCTGGCCGACGAGTTTGATTCGGTGCAGACCGACCGCGCCGCCCGAGAGGGCCCGGTCGAGCCCGAGAAGCACGTCGCCGTGCAGCAGCAGGTCGGCAACGACCGGTTCCTGCTCGTGCCGTTCTGTGCGCTCGGTGTCGAGATCAACGGCACGCTGGTGCCGATGGTCATCGCCGAGGGCAACACGCCCGCGTGGCGGCAGGTCGACGCCGACACCCCCGGCAAGTTCGAGGCCTTCCTGCTCAACAGCGACGGCGAGCGGGCGTTCCGGGTCGTGCGTGAGTACCGGCTCAAGCCGGCCAGCCACGACATCGTCGTCCGCCAACGCGTCGAGAACCTCACCGGCGCCGCCTACGACATCCGCTGGCGCCAGTTCGGCATGGTCGAGATGTTCAGCGACAGCGGCTACGGCGGCGACAAGCGCCGCGTCCGCTTCGGCTACCTCCACGACGCGCGGAGCGACCCCTCGCGACAGTTCGTGGACGCGACCAAGTTCCTCTGGAACCGCAACAAACTCACCGGCGAGAAATCCGAGAAGCGCTACCCCGACGGCAAGATCTGGTCCAACAGCTACAGCGAAGAGCAGGACCTCACCCTCGTCTGGTCGGGCGTCACCAACCGCTACTTCGGCGCGGTGGCCCACCCGCTGATCGACCCGGCCGACCCCGCGGCCAGCCTCGCGTTCAAGACCGTCGAGCGCGTGGACCGCGTGCTGCTCGACAGCCCCGACGCGATGGTGCTCAGCTACCACACGCCGCAGTCGACGATCGCGCCGGGCGCGACGGCCAGCTACGACATGGGCCTCTACGCCGGGCCGCTGAACAAGAGCGTCATCCGGCGCGAGACGATGCTCTCGCGTCTGGGGATCGACAAGATCGTCGTCTACAACTTCGGCGGGATGTGCGCGTTCTGCACGTTCACGTGGCTGACCGGCCCGCTGCTCGGCCTGCTGCGGTTCCTGCACTCGCTCACCAGCGACTGGGCGCTGGCGATCATCCTGCTGGTGGTGTGCGTGCGGACGATCCTGCACCCGATCACCCGGTGGTCGCAGATCAAGATGCTCGTCTTCGGCAAGCAGATGCAGAACATCGCGCCCAAGCAGAAGATCCTGCAGGAGCGCTACAAGGACGACCGCCAGCGCCAGCAGCAGGAAATGGCCAAGCTCTGGCGCGAAGAGGGCATCAGCCCCGCCGGATTCCTCGGCTGCCTGCCGATGTTCCTGCAGAGCCCGGTCTGGATCGCGCTCTACGCCACGCTCTTCTTCGCGGTCGAGCTCCGGCACGAGCCGGCGTTCTTCGGCGTCTTCCAGTCGCTGACCAACAACGCGTGGCCCTTCCTGGCCGACCTGGCCGAGCCCGACCGTGCGCTCTACTTCGGCTCCCGCGGCATCACGCTGCCGCTCTTCGGCAAGATCAACTCGATCAACCTCCTGCCGCTCCTGCTGGGCGTCGTCTTCTATCTGCAGCAGAAGTACCTGCAGCCGCCGACCTCCGGCGCGATGACCCCCGAGCAGCAGTCGCAGCAGAAGATGATCAAGATCATGATGGTCGTCATGTTCCCGCTGGTCATGTACACCGCCCCCAGCGGCCTGGCGCTCTACTTCATCACCAACTCCACGCTCGGCATCCTCGAGAGCCGGTGGATCCGCGCCCACGCCACCGCCTCCGGCAGGCTCGACGAGGGCAACCTCAAGAAGAAGCCCAAGAAGGGCGGCTTCATGGACCGGCTGCAGAAGCTCGCCCAGGAGAGGCAGCAACAGCAGGCCCAACGCGGCATGAGCCCCAAGCGCATGCCCAAGCAGGGCAAGGGCGACGTCCGGCCGCCGCGTTCCTACAAGAAGCGGTAACCACCTCCCGACGCGAGGAGGTCGGCACCCGATGGCCACACCCCGCACAGCACCCGCCGGTGACACGCCCGTCGGCGACACCATCGTCGCCTGCTCGACCGCCCCGGGACGGAGCGACCGGGCGGTCGTCCGCGCGAGCGGTCCGGACGCCGGGCAGATCGCAGCACGCCTGCTCGACCCGAAGCCCACTTCCCGCGGCCTCTCCACGACCTCGGCCCTGATCAGCGGCCGGCCCTGCCCCGCCATCGTCCTCTGCGCCCTCGCCCCAGCCACCTATACCGGCGAGGACACGCTCGAGGTCGTCCTCCCCGGCAACCCGCACCTGATCGAGCGATTCCTCGACGAGTGCTGCGCGATAGAGGGCGTACGCCGCGCCGGCCCGGGCGAGTTCAGCGCGCGGGCCTATCTCAACGGGCGGCTCTCGCTCAACGAGGCCGAGGGCGTCGCCGCTCTCATCGCCGCGCGATCGCGCGATGATCTCGAAGGTGCGCAGCGGCTGGCCTCAGGAGAGCTCGGCGCCGTCTATCGCGCATGGGCCGATGAGCTGACCACGCTCCTCGCGCTGGTCGAGGCGGGGATCGACTTCGTGGATCAGGAAGATGTGGTGCCGATCCTGCCGCGGGATCTGCGCGCGCGGCTCGAACGACTGCGCGGCGAGATGGCCCGGAGATCGAGCGGCGGGATCGCCTCCGGCGCAGACGGGCTCGAGCCGCTGGTCGCGCTGGCCGGGCCGCCCAACGCGGGCAAGAGCACGCTCTTCAACGCGCTGCTCGGACGCAACAGGAGTGTGGTGGCCGACGAGTCGGGCACGACGCGTGATGTGCTGATCGAGAAGCTTCGATTGGACGACGCCGTCGGCGCGGGGGTGTCTGTGCGCCTCGCCGACCTGCCCGGGCTCGACGCGGACGCGCCGACCGCCGCCGCCCGGGCCGCCCAGGCCGCGGCCATCGAGACCCTCCGCCGCGCCGACGCGGTGATCGCCTGCGACCCCACGGGGCGATTCGACATGCTCGGGATCGGCGACGATGTCCCGGTGCTGCGGGTGAAGACCAAGGCCGACCAGCCGAAGGGCGACGGGGGAGACCCGCCCGATGTCGAGGTCTGCGCGCTCGACGGCTGGCACTTCGACGTGCTCAAACGCGGCATCGCGGACATCGCGCTGCGCGCACCCGGCGGCTCGTGCGCCGTGGCGTTCGCCCGGCACAGCCGGCAGATCGCCGGCGCGTGCGACGCGCTCTTGCAGGTCGTTGAGGAGATCAACCCCGACGACGCGTCGCTCGACTCGCCGGAGCTCCTGGCCGACGCGCTGCGTCACGCGGTCGATGCGCTCGAGCAGATCCTCGGGCGGGTGACGCCCGACGATGTGATCGGCCGCGTGTTCGCGACGTTCTGTGTCGGCAAGTAGATGCTCGGGAGACCAGCGCCGGGCGACTCCGCCGGGGTGCCCGCTACCGCGACTGCGCCGCCGCGTTGAGGAACACATCCGCCCAGCGTTCGGCGAACACCCGCACCGCCTCGGCGGTCGCCGCGGCGTCCACGCCCCAGCAGCACGCGGCCGGGTCGGTCATCTCCGGATCCAGCAGCACGACAAACCGGTCGTCCACCGCGAGCACGCTCGGCAGCTTGTCGGCCAGGTACGCCGTGAGGGCGTTGGCCTCCGGCGGCCCGACCGAGATCGTCGGCTGCGCGCGCAGCGCGTCGGTGTTGAGATACCAGACGTCCGTCACCACCACCGGCGCGAAGGGGAACCCCTCCGGCAGCCGGGCGGCCAGGGCCTCGCACAGCGCGACCGCCGTCGGCCGGTCCTCCACCTCGGCCCGGACGTGGGCCCCGACCACAACGGGGAGCGCCTGCGTCGGGTCTGTCGGGTCGGGAGCGGTGGGGGCGGGTGTTGGCATGCGGCCAATGTACGCCGGGAGCCCCGGCTCGGCCCGCGCTCGCTGCGGGTCGGGCGGGCCGAAGGCGACCGAGGCGGCCCGAAGGCCGCCGGGTCGCTGGAGGAGATGCTGACTCGAATCGGGCCCCGCACGGGAAACCGTGGGCCCTGACCGAGGGGTATACGGACGCACCTGCTGCGCGGTTGCTCGGATTCTCGGACCTTCAGGCCCACAGAGCCGTCCCGACGTCTAGCGTAAGTATCTATCTGACAACGAGTTATGCCAAAGTTACGGGACCCCGGAAATCGGTGGGGCCAGTCCTCAAACAGGCGGATTCCCAGGCCGTCGGGTCCGGAGAGCCAGCTCCCGGGGTGGCGGCCGGCCACCGCTCGCCCGCAGCCGGCCCGCGAGGGTGTCAAACCGAATCGGCGGAGAATCGCGCGCCCGGGCCCCACCAGCGGCACGCCGGGCACACACGGCAGCACCCCGCGGATCGCTCCGACTCGCGCGGCAGGCGCGCCGGGGCGATTCTCTCCCTCGCCACGATGGATCCGCTCGCACCGGAGGTCGATCTCTGCAGAGCACGCGGGTGGGCCGCACGGGAATGGGGAGGGAGCGACGATGCACGCAAGGCTGGGAGACGTACTTGTTCGGATGGGGGTGCTCACCGCGTACCAGCGGGACGAGGTGCTGGGCCTGCAGGCCTCCAGCGGCCGTCCCTTCGGTGCGCTGGCCGAGGAGATGTTCGGCGTCTCCACAAAGGCGATCGAGCGGGCCTGGGCCGCGCAGTACAGCGAGCTGGTCGGACAGGTGGACCTGGCCAAGGAGCGTTCCGACACGGTGGTCCACGAGCTGGTCGAGCGTCGGCAGGCGTGGCAGTTTCAGCTGCTGCCGCTCCGCTTTGAGGACGGGCACCTGCTGATGGCGACCACCGAGGAGAGCCTGCCGCGGGCGATGCGGTTCGTCGCGTGGGCGGTGGGGGTGCCGGCCTCGTTCGTGATCGCCGACGAGAACGCGCTGGTGAACCGGCTGCAGGCGGCCTACCCCATGCCCGGCGGGATCGACACCATCCGGGCGTTCCGGCAGTCGGCCTGAGGCCAGGCTCTCACGCGGCATCCTGACGCGACATCCTGACGCGGCCGCGGGGCCCCTACGGCCCGGACGGGCCGGCGCTACGATCGGGCTGCCCATGCCCGATCCAACCAACACCACCCCGACGGCCCCCCCGCCCGACCGCGACGAGCTGCGCACGGTCTCCTTCGTCAGCCTCGGCTGCCCGAAGAACCTTGTCGACTCCGAGAAAATGCTCGGCACGCTCGCCCAGGACGGGCTGATCCCCATCAGCTACGACCCCTCGCAGCACGATTGGGAGCACGACGACGCCTTCGGTGTCGAGGGCAAGTCGAGCGACGGCGACCGGGCCGCGAGCCCCGACGACCCCGGCATCGAGCCGGCCGACGTGGTGGTCATCAACACCTGCGGCTTCCTCGAGGCCAGCAAGGACGAGTCGCTCGGCGTCATCCGCGACGCGGTCCGGGCCAAGAACGCCGGGCTCGTCAAGCGGGTTGTCGTCGCCGGGTGTCTCGTCCAGCGGCACCGGGCCAAGATGCTCGAATGGGAACCCGGCATCGACGCGATGGTGGGGGTGTTCGACCGCGACAAGGTCGTCGAGGCCGTCCGCGGCGTGCCCGCGGCCCGGCAGGAGACCATCGGCACCGACGGGCAGCCCAAGTACTGGATCGCCGGCAACGCGCTGCAGGCGGCCAAGGACCGGGGCATGGCGACCGTCGGCCTGACCGTGCAGGGCAAGGACGGCAAGGGCGTCGGCTACTTCGAGGACGACTCGGCGCGGCTCCGCCTCACGCCACGCCATTACGCCTACCTGCGCATCAGCGAGGGGTGCAACCAGAAGTGCGCCTTCTGCACCATCCCCAGCATCCGCGGCAAGATGCGGAGCAAGCCGATCGACCGCATCGTCGGCGAGGCCCGCGAGCTCATCGCCGACGGCGCGTTCGAGCTGAACCTGATCGGGCAGGACACTACCAGCTTCGGCGATGACATCGGTATCGGCTGGGACGGGGAGGGCGGCGGGCTGCCCGCGATGCTCGAAGCGCTCGACCAGGCCGCGGCATCGACCGGCGCTCCGGTCTGGCTCCGCCTGATGTACGCCTACCCCAGCAACTTCCGCGACGAGTTCATCGAGGCCATCGCCGAGATCGCCTCCCGCGGCCGGCTCCTGCCCTACATCGACATCCCGCTGCAGCACGCCTCGGACCGCATGCTCCAGCTCATGCGTCGGCACGTCAGCGCCGATCAGCAGCGCGAGCTCATGCACAAGCTCCGCGACCGCGTGCCCGGCATGGCCATCCGCACGACGTTCATCTCCGGCTTCCCCGGCGAGACCGAGCAGGACCACGAGCAACTGCTCGAGTTCGTTGACGAGATCGGCTTCGACGCCGTCGGCGTCTTCGAGTATTCGCAGGAGCCCGGCACGCCCGCGGGCACGATGGAACTCGACCCCGAGCTGGCGGTGCCGGCCGAGGTCAAGAGCCGGCGCAAGGGCGAGATTCTGGAGCTGCAGCAGGGCATCGCGTTCGAGCAGGCGGCGTTCGTCGCCGAGCAGTTCGACGAGGCCGACCCGACCAACACCGGCCAGCGGTTCGACGTGCTGATCGACCGCGACACGGGCAACGAGGTGGTCGCGACGGCGGGTGTCGGCAGCGGCGGGAAACTCTATCAGGGTCGGACGTACTTCCAGGCACCCTCGATCGACGCGGTGACGTATGTGCAGAGCCGGGGTCGGCTGAGCCCGGGCGAGCTGGTGTGCTGCGTGATCGTGGGCAGCGACGGGTACGACCTGATCGCCAGGCCCGTGGACGAGGTGGAGAAGAAGCTGAGTTTGAGTGTGCTGCGGTGACGGCGGGCGAGAAGGCCCGCCCTCCTGCCAGCGGCGGGCTGGAAAGCCCGCCCCCCCTGTGTGCCGTTCCTGTGTGCCGTTCCTGTGTGCCAGTCCTGTGTGCCGATCCGAGGAGCAGACGATGACCAAGGGCGAAACACTGGCGTGGATGATCGATGTCTCCAAGCCGCTGGCGACGCGGTACTTCGCGGGCTTTGACGACAACAACCGTGCGATGCAGGCCCCGAACCTGCCCAACCACTTCGCGTGGACACTCGGGCACTGCGCGATGACGATGCAGCGGGTGGCCGAGCGGATCGATGGCGGACCGTTGCCGGCCGCGGATTTCGCGGCGGGCGTGGAGTTTGCCGACGGCTCGCCGCCGACGCGGTTCGGGACCGAGGGTGTCGCGTTCGGCTCGAAGCCTGTGGCCGACGCTGGCCGCTACCCCGTGGTGGCGCGGTGCGTGGAGATATTCGAGGCCGCGAGCGATCGGTTCGCCGCCGCGGCCCGCGGCGCGAGCGACGAACGCCTCGACGCCGAGGAGCCCTGGGGCAAGGTGACGCTCTCGATGGCGATGCTCATCGTGCGGGTCAACTCGCACAACTCGATGCACACCGGGCAGCTCGTGGATCTGCGGCGGGCGTTGGGACTGGATCGGGTGATCGGGTGATGGCGTGTCCCCTCGCTCGCGCGAGGGGCTCTATCGCGTTGCTGGTCGAGCGGACGATTACACCTTCACGCGGCCGCCGGTTGTTTTGATCTCGGGTGTGCGGTCCGCGGCCATCTCGGCGTAGTCCTGCAATGCCGCGACGTCCCAGTCGCCGGCACGCATCGCTTCCATCGCGCGGAGCATCGCCCGCGCAGCGGTGATCGTCGTGACCATCGGGATGCTCAGGCGCACGGCGTTGGCCCGGATCTTGCCCTCGTCGGTGCCCCAGCCGGTGCGGGTCGGCGTGTTGATGACCATCGCGATCTGCCCGTCGGCCATGAGGTCGAGCACGTTGGGCCGCGCCCCGACACCGATCTTCTGCAGCACCGTCGGCTTCATGCCGTGGCGGCGGAGTTCCTCGCCGGTGCCCTCCGTCGTGAAGACCTTGTAGCCCATCGCCAGCAGCGAGCGGGCGATGTCGATGATCTCGGGCTTGTCGCCGGAGCGGACGGAGATGAACACCCCGCCCTCTCGCGGCGGCTTGACGCCGGCCGCGAGCATGGCCTTGAGATAGGCCAACGGCATGGAGAGGTCCATGCCCATCACCTCGCCGGTCGATCGCATCTCCGGGCCGAGCACGAAGTCGACGCCGGGGAACTTCATGAAGGGGAAGACCGGGGCCTTGACGGCGAAGGTGCCGGTGTCGGGCATCTCGCGCACGCCCTGCTCGGCGAGGCTCCTGCCCATCATCGCCTTGGCCGCGACGCTTGCCCAAGGGACGTGCTTGGCCTTGCCGACATAGGGCACGGTGCGGCTGGCGCGGGGGTTGACCTCGATGACGTAGATCTCGCCGTCCTTGATGGCCAGCTGCATGTTCATCAGGCCGCAGACGTTGAGGGCGCCGGCCATCCGCCGCGCGATCTCGCGCACCTCGCCGACGAGGCGCTTGGGGAGCGACCACGGCGGGACCGAGCAGGAGGAGTCGCCCGAGTGGACGCCCGCGTGCTCGATGTGCTCCATGACGCCGCAGATGATCGCCTGATGGGTCGCGCTCTTGCCGGCGCTCGGCAGGCTGTCGGTCGGGGCAAAGTCGCCGACGACATCGACGTCCATCTCGGTCGCGCCGTCGAGGAATTTGTCGATGAGGATCGGCGCGTCGTCGAACCCGGTCAGGTCGAGGGCGTTGGTGACGTAGTGGCGGAGGGCTTTCTCGTCGGCGCAGATCTCCATGCCGCGGCCGCCGAGGACGTAGCTGGGGCGGACCAGCACGGGGTAGCCGATCGAGCCCGCGATGGTGATGGCCTGCTCGTGCGAGCGGGCGATGCCGCTGGCGGGGCGTTTGAGCTCGAGCCGCTCGAGCAGATGGTCGAACTGGTCGCGGTCCTCGGCGAGGTCGATCGACTCGACGCTGGTGCCGAGGATGGGGGCCCCGGCGAGGACGAGGCCACCGGCGAGGTTGAGCGGGGTCTGGCCGCCGAACTGGATGATGAGGCCTTTGACCAGCGACGGAGCGACGGAGCGACACAGCGATGAAGGGTCGGCGGCCGCAGCGGGGGCTTGCTCCGTCGCTTCGTCGCTTCGTCGCTCCGTCACTTCCAGCCGCTCGACCACGTTCAACACATCCTCCAGCGTGAGCGGCTCAAAGAACAGCAGATCGCTGGTGTCGTAGTCGGTCGAGACCGTCTCGGGGTTGTTGTTGATCATCACGCTCTCGTAGCCCATCTCGCGGGCCGCGAAGGCGGCGTGGACGCAGCAGTAGTCGAACTCGATCCCCTGGCCGATGCGGTTGGGCCCGCCGCCGAGGATGATGACCTTCTGCTTGTCGGTGATCTTGACCTCGTCGTCGGCAGCCGCGAGGGTGGCGGTGCCGTCGTCGCCGATCATCTCGACCGGCGACTCGTAGGTCGAGTAGTAGTAGGGTGTGATCGCCTCAAACTCCGCGGCACAGGTGTCCACGAGCTTGAAGACCGGCTCGATGCCGACCGACTTGCGGTGCGCGCGCACCTCGAGGATCGTCTCGGAGGTGATATGCCGCTTGTAGAGGTTGGCCAGCTGCGCATCGGAGTAGCCGAGCTGCTTGGCCTCGAAGAGCACCTCGCGGGGCAACTCTTCCAGCGAGCCGTAGGCGCACAGCGTGTCCTCGAAGGCGACGAGCTGGTGCATCTGGTCGAGGAAGAAGGGATCGATCCTGGTCAGCTCGTGGACGCGCTCGACGCTCCAGCCCATCTTGAACGCGTAGCGCACGAAGTAGAGCCGCCCCTGGCTGGGAACGGTGAGCTTGCGGGTTAGCGTGTCGATCGGGATCGGCCACTCGATCGGCTGGCCGTCGGCGGTCCGCAGGCCCGTGTCGCTGACCGAGCCGGTGCCGGGCTTGGCGCCCGGCGAGAAGTCGAGCACGAGCTGCTGCTCTTCGACCGCGCGCATCGCGGTGAGCCACTTGTCGTTGCGGTCGAGCCCGAAGCCGAAGCGCTTGACGTCGAGCGAGCGGATCGCCTTCTGGAAGCTCTCCTTGAACGTGCGGCCGATGGCCATCACCTCACCGACCGATTTCATCTGCGTGGTCAGCGTCTCGTCGGCCTCGGGGAACTTCTCGAACGTCCAGCGGGGGATCTTGGTGACGACGTAGTCGATCGCCGGCTCGAAACAGGCGCTGGTGGTGCCGGTGATGTCGTTGCGGAGCTCGTCGAGCGTGTAGCCCACGGCCAGCTTGGCCGCGATCTTGGCGATGGGGAAGCCGGTGGCCTTGGACGCCAGCGCCGAGCTGCGGCTGACCCGCGGGTTCATCTCGATGACGACGAACTCGAAGGGCAGCTCGCCGCCCTCGGGGTTGGGCTCGGGGTTGGGGTTGACCGCGAACTGCACGTTCGAGCCGCCGGTCTCGACGCCGACGCCGCGCATGATGGTCAGCGCCGCGTCGCGGAGGACCTGGTATTCCTTGTCGGTCAGTGTCAGGCTCGGGGCGACGGTGATCGAGTCGCCCGTGTGCACGCCCATCGCGTCGATGTTCTCGATCGAGCAGACGACGATGCAGTTGTCGTTCTTGTCGCGGATGACCTCGAGCTCGTACTCCTTCCAGCCGATCAGCGACTTGTCGATCTGGACCTGGCCGATCATCGACGCGCCCAGGCCGCGGCGGACGAGCTCGGCGAACTCCTCGCGGTTGTAGGCGATGCCGCCGCCCCAGCCGCCCAGCGTGAAGGCCGGGCGGATGATCGAGGGCAGGCCCAGCTCCTCGAGCGCGGCGTACGCCTCGTCCATCGTGTTGACCGTGCGCGCATTGGGCGTCCGGAGCCCCGCGGCATCGCACACCTTCTGGAACGCCTGCCGGTCCTCGGCGCGGTGGATCACCTCGCGGTTGGCGCCGATCATCTCGACGCCGAACTCGGCCAGGGTGCCGTTGTCCCACAGCTCGCACGCGCAGTTGAGCGCCGTCTGCCCGCCCAGCGTCGGCAGCACCGCGTCGATCGGCGTGCCCAGCTCGCGTTCCTTGACGAGGATCTTCCGCACCGTCTCCGGCGTGATCGGCTCGACGTACGTCCGGTCGGCGAACGCCGGGTCGGTCATGATCGTCGCGGGGTTGGAGTTGACCAGCACGATCCGGTACCCCTCCGCCCGCAGCGTCTTGCACGCCTGCGTCCCGGAGTAGTCAAACTCACAACCCTGACCAATGACGATGGGGCCGGACCCGATGAGGAGAATGGTCCGGATGTCGGTGCGTTTGGGCATGGGAGCTCCAGGGCCGTGCCGCTTGGCCCCGGGGTTCATCAACCCCACCGGGCGCAAACTCCACAAGGGTAGACGCAACTCCGGCCCCAGCCAAGCCGCGGCAGGAGTGATGTGCCTGTCAATTGCGCCGCAGCCAGTCCGGCAACCCCGTGTGGCAACCCCTTCTGGCAACCCCTTCTGGCAACCCCGTGTGGCATGCCCACGCTTCGTGGGCATGGCGAGTCCCCGCAGCCCACACATGCCCACCAAGCGTGGACATGCCACACAGGAGGGAGGTGCTCAGGAGTCGTCCGCCAGCCTCACTCCGCCGGGATGCCGAAGAACCGGGTCGTGTTCGCGTTGATCGCCCCGTGGAACTCCTCCCACGACTCACCCCGAAGCTCGGCCAGGGCCTCGGCCGTGTGCCGCGCATACCCGGGCATGCACGGGCGTTTGCCCCGCATCGGCACCGGGCTCAGGAAGGGAGCGTCGGTCTCGACCATGATCCGGTCCGGCGGCACCAGCAGCGCCGCCTCCCGCACCTCCGGCGCGTTGGAGTAGGTCACGACGCCCGTAAACGAGATCATCGCGCCGAAGTCCAGGCACGCGCGGGCGTCCTCGGGCCCCCCCGTGAAGCAGTGGAACACAAACCGCGACGGGTCCAGCGAGGTCTCGCGGAGACGCGGGATCAGCGCGTCGAACGCCTTGCGGCAGTGCAGCACGATCGGCAGCGACCGCCCCCAATACTCGTGCGCCGCCTCGATCGTCTCGAGCTGTGCCTCCAGCGTCGCCGTCTGGATCTCCAGCAGCGGGCGGTCGTAGTGCTTGTCCAGCCCCAGCTCGCCCCACGCCACGCACCGCTCACCCTCGGCGATCCGGCGAAGCCGCGCCCAGTCGTGCGGGCCCTTGTCGGCGTAGAGCGGGTGCACGCCGGCGCTGTGCCACACCCTCCCGTGAAGCTCGGCGATCAGCTGCGCCGCCTCGGCGTCCGGCACCGTCGTCGAGATGGTGATGCACCCGGTCACGCCCATGCCGCTGGCGTGGTCCAGCGTCTCCTCGATCCGGCCGGCATAGTCGGGGAACGTCAGATGGCAGTGGGTGTCGATCACGAAGCAGCCCCGGTGTCGTCGCCCGTGGTTGAGGCCGCCGCGCCGCGCGGGGCCTCGGGCTGGATCGACGCGTGCAGCGCGCGCACCTCACGCTCGATCCGCGCGAGCGCCGCGTCCGCCCCGTCGGCCATCAACTCGTCGTAGGGGATCGGCTCGCCGAAGCGGACGCGGATCTGCGGGGCCCGCCAGAGCTTCGGGCCCGATCGGTGCCGGGGCCACGCCTCGAACGCCCCGTCCACGGCCGCGGGGATGACGGGGCACTTGGCCCGCTTGACCAGCACCGCCACGCCCCGCTTGAACGGCTGCATCTCGCCGGTCTGTGTCCGAGAGCCCTCGGGGAAGATCATCACGCACCGGCCCATGCGGAGGCGGCGGATGATCTCCTTGATCGCAGCCGTGTCCGGGCCCTCCTCCGCGACCGGGATCGAGTTGAGGAACGCGAAGAATCCGCCCAGGTGCTTGTTGGCAAACAGGCCCTGGCGGGCGACAAAGTCGATCTGGCGGTTGTGGATGCGGCAGCCGATCGCGGTCGGGTCGAGATACGACTCGTGGTTGGCCGCGATCAACACCGGGCCCTCCGCCGGCACCACGCCCTGATGGTGCACCCGCAGGCGGTAGAACACGGTCAGGAAGACCTCGGAGGCGAACTGGAAGAACCGCCACGAGACAATCTTGGCGACCGACGATCCGGGGTGTTTGCGGCGGAGACCTTCGAACATGGGCAGAGTGTAGAAAGCTCTGCGCGAGCGCGCGCCGCCGGCCGAGGATCAAAGCTCGATGCGCGCCCGCACCTCGTCCTCGAGCCGCTGCACGACCTCGTCGCAGGAGAGCTCGGAGGTGTCGACCACCACCGCGTCGTCCGGGCAGATCAGCGGCCCGTCCTGCCGGGTCGAGTCGGAGTGGTCGCGGGCGATGATGTCGGCCAGCAGCTTCCGCTCGTCGGGGTTCTTGCCCTCGGCCCTGAGCTGCTCGGCCCGCCGGCCGGCCCGGACCGCCGGGTCGGCGTCGAGGTAGAACTTCACGTCGGCGTCCGGGAAGACCACCGAGCCCTGGTCGCGTCCCTCGCTCACCAGCCGCGGGTGCTGGTTGGCGATGATGCGCTGCTTGCGCACCATGTGCTCGCGCAGCTTGCCGATGCCGGCGATCGGCGAGACGATGGCGGTGACGTCCGCGTCGCGGATGCGGTGGTCGATCGGCTCGTCCCACGCCAGGATCGTCGGCGGGTCGATGGCCCAGTCAAAGTGCAGGTCCGCCGAGGCGACCTTCTCGACAATCGCGTCGATGTCCTCCCGGTCGATCGCAAAGTCGATCACGATCGCCGCCGCGGCGCGGTACATCGCGCCGGTATCAAGAAAGTCGAGACCGATGCGTGCGGCCAGCTCGCGGGCCACCGTGGACTTGCCCGTCCCCGCCGGCCCGTCGATGGTGATGATGGTGTCGCGGTCGGGTGGCACGGTGAACTCTCGACGGGTCGGGGCCAGAGTTGTCGTCGCGGGGGTCTGCATGTGCAACCTCGTCAGGCGGTCTGCTCCATCGCCGCTTCCAGCGCGTCACAGCTCTGCCTGATGCCCAGTGTACCAGCATTCCCTCGATAGTCGATCGCCAAAGTGCCGTCGTATCCCACAGACGCGATCGCCGCGACCATCGCGTCGATGTCGTAGGGAACGTGCTTGGGCGGGTCGACAAACTCCTCAAGCAGCGCATCGAGCTCCTCATCGCCCGTCGATTCGGCCGCCGCGGCCTCCTCCGGCTTGTTCTCAGGCTCGATGAAATCAATCGTCGAAGCAGAAACGGCCCACGCGTACGGGGCCAACCGACGCAGATACGCGATCGGGTCCGCCGTCTTCGAGGCCGTTTCAAAGTCGGGATACGTCCCGATCCGGAAGCCGCCGACCTTCTTGATCAGCTCGCTCACCCGGTCGGGGTCCTCGGTCAGGCCCTCGGTCGGGCTGATCAGGATGTTCAGCTCACGCCGCTCGGCCTTCTCCGCCGCCAGGCGCAGCCGCTCGACGGCCATGTCGAACGCCTCCTCGCTGTCCGGCCCCGCGATCCCCAGCGCCAGCGAGTTGCACCCCAGAAGCCCCGCCGCCTCGATCAACCGCATGATGCGGTCCTCGGCCTGATCGCCACGCTTCGGCGTCGTCGCCGCGAGGTTGATCGGCGGCTCGACCAGCACCAGACACGCGCAGCCCGCACGGTCCGCGGCGTCACGGAAGTTGGTCAGCGTCGCCCGGTCGGCACCCTTGAGCAACGAGGTCGAGACATTCAGCCCGCTCAGCCCGTACTCGTCGCGCACGACTTTCGGGACCTCGGCAAGACCCCGGGTCGACAGGCTCCGGGCAACAGCCGGGGAGGAGAGTGTGAGCGTGAGAAGCATGGGGCGGGAGAACCTCCGACGAGCCGCGGCGGGGAATCGAGCGAGTGGACTGTACCCGGCGGGGTCGGCACAAGCGATCGCCCGGGGCCCCGATGTGAACCGTCGCGCCGGTGGATCCCAGAAAAAGACGATCGGCGCGAGGCGCCGATCGTCCGGAGGGGAGAAAGCCGGGTTGCCCCGGCACCATCACCCTACCTGACACCGCACCGAGACGTCAAGCCGCCTCCCCGTCCCGCCGCCGAACCGCCCCGCACGCCTCCCCGCCCCCTTCGCCTAACATGACGGCACGCTGTGGGACGCGCCGCAGCGAATTCGAGACGCCGCAGCGAGGACTCCCCAGATGGCAACCCCCGACGATCGTGTGTACGCCGAGACCCACGAATGGCACAAAACCGATGGAGACGTCGTGACGCTCGGGCTGACCAAGTTCGCCGCCGACCAGCTCACCGACGTCACCTACGTGGAGATGAAGCAGCCGGGGTACGCCTTCCACGCCGGTGACCCGATCGGCGAGATCGAGAGCGTCAAGACCACAAGCGACGTCTACTCGGCCGTCGCCGGCGAGATCCTCGAGGTCAACCAGGACGTCGTCGACAACCCCGGACTGGTCAACTCCGATTCCTACGACGCCGGATGGCTCGTCAAGATCAAGGTCTCCGACCCGGCCGGCCTGGCCAACTGCGTCGACGCCGCGACCTACGACGCCAACCACGCCGACTAAGCCCTCACCCGCGCTCGCCTCCCGCCGGCGCGGCCTCCGGGGCGTCAACGCCGGCGTCCGGCGTTGCCGAATGCACAGCGCGGCCCGCGCGACGCCGCCGCCGCGCCTCCGCGACGCCGAGCCAGACAAACCCGAGCCCCAGCACGAGCGCCGGCATCGACAGGCCGACCAACGCCGCCCGCGAGTGGAAAAACCCCCACGCCCACAAGCCGGCGGCCGCCATCGCCAGCCCGCCGAGCCGCGGCATGCGCCACGCCCCGATCGCCAGCGACCAGACGCCGAGGCAGAACGCCGCCCCGATCACCCAGCCACGCCACGGCTCGCCGATCACCGACGCGATCACGAACGCCGACCAGGTCAACGCCCACACCATCGCGACCGAGATCAGCACCAGCCGCGAGAATCTCCTCACGCGGCTAGTGGGGGTCGAACGGGCTGGAGAAGAACGGTGTCGCATCATAGCTAGCATACACTAACATTGGGGTCTCGGGCAAGTCTCTTTCACGGATCGACGCCACGAATCTGCCCCGGGCACCGCCCGACTAGACTCCCGGACCATGCCCCGCAGCTCCACTCCGCAGTATGGCAGGCCCAAGGGCTCCACGGTCCACCGCATCGCGATGTACTTCGCCGGCGTGGCGATCGGCCTGATCCTGGTGGGCCTGCTGACCCAGATGCGGCAGATCATGGTGCCGCCCGCCGAGACCACGCCGCAACCGGCCGAGACCGCGCCGGCCCCCGGCACCCCGGCATCCGATCCCGGCCCCTGACCCGGGCACCGAATCCGACCCGGACAGATCCCCAAATCCTGCGCGGCCCTCCCTAGCATCCGCCTTCACGGAGGAGCGAATGCCACCACGCACCAGCACGCCCGCCCGGACCGACAGCCCGGAGGGAATCACCCCGGCCCGACCCGGCACCCAGCCCGCAACCCAGACCGCAAACAAGCCCGCAAACAAGCCCGCCGCCATGACCGAAGCCAAGCCCAACACCAAGCCCGCAAAGAAGGCGGCAGCCCCCAAGGCCAAGGCCGCGGCAAAGGCGAGCAAGGCAACCACCAAAAAGACGACGAAGAAGACAACGAAGAAGTCGGCCAAGAAGACTCCGACAACGAACGCGGCCAAGCCCGCGACCGCCGCCGCGTCCGGACGCGGCACGCCCGAGCCGCGCGCCGTCGACCGCGCGATCCGCGGCCGCGGCGCCCGCGCGCACCACCACAAGAACAACCACGTCGAGATCCCCCCAGACCAGCGCGTCGGCATCACCGGC
>JBICHP010000036.1:0-812998 GCA_043100935.1 Phycisphaerales bacterium JB054 | reverse complement strand
GGCTATCAGGCTGGTGGATTATCGGGCGCTCTCGTTGGCACTGGTACGGCTGGGACTGGTTTAGTAGGCGGACTGGCTGCGCTTGGCCCTCTTGGCTGGGCTGGTTTGGGGCTGGGCGCTCTGGGACTGGGCAAACTATTCAATAATGACGATGGATACAAACGATCATATGCTGGGCTGGTAACGGCTCCAACACCGGGCGCGGCTGGGCTGACGTTTGATATACCTGCTTTTGCTTCAGGCTTTGCGCCTCAAGGCGTGGCACACAGGGCTTCCCAGCAAGAGGCTATTCAGCAGATTCAGATGTTCCGTGACATTGATGCACGGATCACACAGCTAACGCGCGACCTTGGCGGCAATATTGACTTGTCACAAGCCACGTTATCCGGTGTGGGCGCTGAGGGTCAGTTCGGCACACAAGGCACATTCCTTGGCATGGGCGGCATGACCACGGCGGAAGACTTAGCGCAGATGGCTAACATGTTCGCTGGTGAGTTGGTCGATCATATCTCAGGGCTTGATGATGAGCTAATGCAAGCGGTTGAGGCGGCGAATTCGGCAGATGAGGCCATACGCCTAATGACTGAAGCCTTGCAGGAGCAAGAGGAAGCCTTAAGCCCGATGGAAAAAGCCCAGAAACAAGCGGCTGACTCTATCGTGCAGGCTTATGAGTCGGGGCTGAATGAGTTGGATTCTATTCGCCTAGCTTATGACAAATTCCAGCAGTTTGCAGAGCGCGGATTGACGGCGGCACAGATTGCGAATTTCACAGGGCTGATGGAGTCAGAAATCAATTCAGTATTGAGTCGAGGCGCTGCGATGGCATCCAGTACGGGCGCGATTGCAGGGCTTAGCGGACAGCAAGGCTTGACTGGATTTTTCGATATGGACACGTTCAAGCAGATCAGCCAGCAGTCTTTGGGGTTGCACGGCTCTCACGCGGACGGCTTAAAGCGGGTGCCGTTTGACGGATACCGCGCAGAGCTTCACAAGAATGAACGGGTGTTGACTGCCACTGAGACAGACTCGCTTGATAAAATGCAGGCGGGCATGGGTATTGTTACTGATAAGATGCAGCGCCTCATGTCAATGTCAGCCGTTTACATCAAGCGCATGAATGAGATTCTGGACGACTGGGATCAGCGCGGATTACCGGACACGAGGCCAGCATAATGGATATTATTCAGCCATTACAGATTGACGATACTACGCTGACCAGTTCCACGGTAGCAGAGAATGACGCTACAGAGTGGACTTCTGGGGCTACGTTTGACGCTGGCGAGGAGTGCATGGTCACGACCACGGCCAATGGCGCTTCTGTGGCGACTCACAAGATTTACGAATCAAAGAGTACCGGGAACACTGGCAACGACCCGACCACGGACACCGATGAAGTTTATTGGGAAGAAGTCGGCAGCACGAACCGCTATAAGATGTTCGACGCCGTGGTACAAGGCCAGACCACAAAAACAGACGGCTTTGAGGTTGAGTTATCGCCTTCGGGTTATGTGACTGGTATTGGTTTCCTGAACCTTGACGCGTCCTCTATTGATATTCTCATTGAGAGCGGCACAGAGACGGTACTTGATGAAAATTACCCGCTTGTTCAGTATTCTGGTGTTGATAGCTGGTATGACTACTTTTTCCTGCCCTTGGAGCGATCCACTAGCCTTGTTGTTACAGATTTGCCGCCCATCTTGGGAGTAGATATCACAATCACGTTTAACGGCTCTGGCACGGTTGGGTGTGGTATCTGCGCTATTGGTCAAATATCAACGCTGGGTGTTTCGCTATATGGGCCAAACTTTAGCATTATTGACTACTCGACTAAAACGCAGTCATTAGAGACTGGCCGTGCTATAATATCACAAGGCCCGTACCGTGATGTCGCTGACGTTCCGGTGCTGGTGTATGACTCAGACTTTACGATGGTTAAACGGAAGTTGACCGAAGTGCGCGGGACGCCTGTTGTATGGATACCTGATCCCGGCAGAGATGGGACGATTATATACGGTTTTTATGATCGTTTCGATTTATTGTTAAGCAACCCCGGCTCTAGTGAGCTGGTTATCAGAATTGAGGGGCTAGTATAATGGCTGATACTCCTGTTTCACCCACTCCGATAGATGATTTGCCGGATTACCCTCAACGGGCGACTGATACCCCGGCTCAATTTTCCACCAAGGCCGATGCTACGGTTGCGGCGTACCCTGATTTCGTGACTCAGACGAACGCGATTGCAACCAACGTCAAGTTTAATGCTGACTCTGCTTTCGACTCCGCCTCTGAAGCCCTTGCAAGCGCAGATATTGCCAGTGATGCTGAAGCGGTGGCGGCTGGCTCGGCTAATTTTCAGGGCCACTGGGATGATCTGACAGGCGCGTTAAACGTCCCTGCATCCGTGCGTCATGATAATCGCTTGTGGTTATTGCTTAATGACTTGGCTGATGTCACGGCATCCGAACCAGGGGTGACGGCTGATTGGGCGACCTTTGGCCAGATGAACAAGGAAGCACGAACCAGCAACACGGTATTTGATGTTGCGGATTTGGGTAAAATCATCACTTACACCACGGGCGGATTCACGCAGACTTTCGCTGATGTCGCCAACCTTAAAACAGGCTGGTACATCTACATCAAGAACAATTCCACGGATGCTGTCACGCTTGATCCGTTCGGCTCGCAGGAAATTGACGGCCTGACCTCGTTCAAGTGCTACCCTGGTGAGTTGCGGTTGATCATGGTCAACTCGGACGCAACCGGATTTGATTCGATTGTGTTCAACGGCTTCACTGTCACGATCACGGCTAGTGAATCATTTCCCGTTGTCCCCGGATATAAAGACTTCGATATAGAGGCTTGGTCTGGTGGATGTAGCGGCGAGCGCACGAACGATGGCGGGGCTGATGCGAATGGTGGCGGTGGTGGCGGATATGGCCGGAAGATTATACCCGTGGCTGATATGTCATCAAGCGAAACTATCACGATCGGCGCTGGCGGGGCTGCTGTAACTACAGTTGCAAACGGTAATGTCGGCGGTGATACCAGTTTCGGGTCATTGTTCACGGTTTACGGCTCGCCCGATTACAGAAGCGGCGGCTCTGAATTCGAGGACAAGGTAGTTAGCAACCCTGAAGGCGTGGCGGGGGCTGATTCAATCGCAACCCCGAATGATGCCTACACTGGCGGGGGCGCTTCATCATCCGATGTTTCTGTTGCATCTAGCGGCTCAGTCTACGGCGGGGCAGCGGGTGGTTCACTGAATGCAGCGACTGTTCGTGATGCTGGCACTTCCGTATACGGCGGGGATGGTGGCGCGGCGTCCTCCACATCAAACGGCACTGATGGGGCGGTTCCTAGCGGTGCTTCGTCAAGGCCGACCTCGACTCGCCGCAGCTGTGCGCCGAGATGCTCGTCGCCCACGTCCTCGGGTGCGAACGCCTCAAGCTCTACACCGAGCCCGACCGCCCCGCCTCCCCCCTCGAACGCCAGAGCCTCCGCGAACTCACCGCCCGCGCGCTCAAGGACGAGCCCGTCCAATACCTCGTCGGCGAGGGCTGGTTCTTCAGCATGCCCTTCCACGTCGACAAGCGCGTGCTCATCCCCCGCCCCGCGACCGCCACCATCGTCGAGCACGTGCTCCAGCACGCCCGCGCCACCCCCGGCTTCGGGCGCGACGGCGGCAGCGACTCCAAGGCCTTCGGCGCCGGCGTCCTCATCGCCGACATCTGCACAGGCTCCGGCTGCGTCGGCGTCGCGCTCGCCAAGCACATGCCCGCAGCCCACGTCATCGCCACCGACATCTCCCCCGACGCCCTCGAGGTCGCCAAAGAAAATGCCCAGCGGCACAAAGTCGCCGACCGCATGGACCTGCTGCGGGGCAACATGCTCGACCCGCTCGACGAGCACCCCGTCGCCAAGGCCAAGGGCTCGCTGCACTATCTGGTCAGCAACCCGCCCTACATCCCCGACGATGAGTGGGAGTCGACCGACCCCGACACCGCCGTGCAGGCCAACGTCAAGAGCTACGAGCCCACCATCGCCCTCCGCGGCGGCACCGACGGCCTCGAGTTCGTCCGCCCGCTCATGGCCGAGGGCCCCGAACACCTCCGCCGCGGCGGGCTGCTGCTGGTCGAGGTCGCTGCGTCGCGGGCCAAAGAGGCCAAAGCTCTCGCCCAGGCCAACCCGCTCGTCGAGGCGGTCACCGTGCTCAAGGACATCGAGGGCCACCCCCGCACCATCGTCGCCCGGCGGAAGTAAGCGGTCGGCGCGATCGGGCACAAAACAGAGCCGCGGGCGTCAGCACGCGGAAGGAGCGTGCGTGATGCCCGTGGCGGGCGTGCTCTCCGACCGCTCGCATGCGGAAAGCCGACAGAGCTCCGGATGTAACAGCGCGGCGAGATCGCATGCACCTGCAGTGCCTGCGCCCCTTCCGCGTCCTCACGGCCGCGGCTCCGTCAGACCGGCTGCCGCCCCGTCAGAGCCGCGAGGGTAACCTCGCGGAAGGAGTGCGAAGGAACGCAACACGCGACCAACCCCCCGCACTCTCTCATACGCCGTCCCAAACGCACCGGCCTCTCGCCCCGCGACCCTACACCGCCTCCACCGTCCGCCGATACTCGATCCCCCGCGCCCGGTGCTCGGCCAACACCCTCTCGACCACCCCCGCATCACTCCCGATGAGCTCCGGCGGGTTCACACCCGGGCGAACGAACTCCCCGCTCGCCACCATCCGCGCCATGATCGTGCACGGGAACGCCGTCGTCCGCGACATGCTCGTCGCCCGCGTGTCCTTGTCGAAAAACTCCAGCACGTCCCACGAGTGCCGCTCGCGCTTCCCGCCCCTGCGGCCCTCGACGATGATCCGCATCACCGTCAGGTCCTCCTCGTCCGGCTCGTACGTCCACTTCGGGAACATCAGCGTGCTGATCACATCGATCGGCTTGACCTTCACGCCGCCCACCTCGATCTCGTCGTGGCCGAACAGCCCTGTCTCACGGAAGACCCGCATCAGTTCAATGTGTCCGGGATAGCGGAGCGTCTTCTCCTTCATGTTCGGCACGCTCATCGTGTACGCCAGCGAGCGGAGCCCGTCGGTGTTGAACGCCTCCAGCGTGCCGATGCCGTCGAAGTCCATGAGCTCCGGCTCCGAGAGCGCCGGACGCGTCACGATCTCGCCCCCCTCGACGATCCGCGACGGCCGCATGTACTCCTCGATCACATCGCTCGGCGAGAACCCGGCCTTGTACTCAAACGGCCAGCGGCGTTCGCGGGGCAGGCCGCCGACATAGATCTCGATCGAGTCGGCCGTGTCCAGGTCGGCAACACTCCGCGCCGCGAGCATGTTGCTCATGCCCGGCGCGACGCCGCAGTCAACCACCGCCGTCACGCCGTGCTCCTTGGCCAGGCTGTCCAGGTCGATCGCGTCCTCGGGCATGAACGAGATGTCGCAGTAGGGCTTGCCCGCCTCGATCACCGTCCGCAGCGTCTGGAAGCCGATCACGCTCGCCAGCGCCCCGAGCACCATGTCGTGAGGCTCGATAACTCGTGTGAGCGCCGCGGTGTCGCCCAGATCCACCCGCATCGTCTCGATCGCCTGACCCGCCGCCGCGGCCCGGGCCTTGGCCCGCTCGAGCGCCTCGGGCCGGCTGTCGGCGATGGTCACATCAAATCCCGGCTCCGCAGCGAAGTCGGCCGCCATCAGGCTCCCGACCATCCCCGCACCAAGCACAATCGCTGTGGGCATATCGATCTCCTTCGTGGCGGGAGGGTACCCGTGGCACCGGCCTCCCGCCGACGATGTGCACACAGCCCTTACCAACAGAGCCGCGAGGGTGACCTCGCGGAAGGGGCGTGCATCATTGCAATGACGGGGGTGCTCGCCGTGCGTGGGGATGCGGAGGGTTTGCGCAGCTCCGAACGAACCGTGTCAGGTGGCACACCTACAACCGCGGTGCCGGGGACCCCCTCCGCGTGCTCACGCACGCGGCTCTGACAATCCTGCCCACCTACTCCGCCTCAAACAGAACCTCACCCGCGCTGATCGTCTGGAGCACCCTCGTTCCCGGGATCGCCTGCACATCACACGTCATCACGTCCCGATCCAGCACGACAAAGTCCGCCAGCTTGCCCGCCTCGAGCGTCCCCGCCCGATCCTCCCAATACGCCGCGTACGCCGCGTCGATCGTAAAGCCCCGCAGCGCCTCCTCGCGCGTCAGCCGCTGCTCGGGGTGCCAACCGCCCTCGGGCTGGTTGTCGAGGTTCTGCCGCGTGACGGCCGCGAACAGCCCGAGGAACGGGTTCTCACTCTCCACCGGGAAGTCCGACCCGAACGCCAGCCGCGCATCAGACTTCAGCAGCGACGCCCACGCGTACGCCCCCTTGGCCCGCTCGGTACCGACCCGCGCATCCACCCACCGCATATCGCTCGTGCAGTGCGTCGGCTGCATCGAGGCGATCACGCCGAGCTCGGCAAACCGGGAGATATCGTCCGGGTGCAGCAGCTGCGCGTGCTCGATCCGGTGCCGCGGCACAAAGCTCGCCGGACGCGAGTCCTTCGTCGCCTCCAGCGCCCGCTCGTACGCGTCCAGCACCTCGCGGTTGGCCCGGTCGCCGATCGCGTGCGTGCACAGCTGGTAGGCAAAGTTCAGGGCGTGCACCATGCTCGCCTCGATCACCGAAGGATCGTTCACCGCAAGCCCGGCGTAGGGCCGGCCCTCCGGATCGGTCGGCCGGTCGGCGTACGGCTCAAGCATCCACGCGCCCCGCGAGCCCATCGCCCCGTCGATGTACATCTTCGCGGCATACACGCTCAGCTTGAAGTTGTCGTAGATCCCGTTCGCCTCGAAATACGCCGGCGCCTGCCTCCCGTGCAGCATCGCGTACACGCGGATCTTCAGCAGCCCCTGCGCCTCAAGCTGGCGGTAGATCTCGACCTCCTCCGGAGAGACGCCCGCATCGTGCACCGCCGTCAGCCCCGCCGCCAGACACATCTCCTGCGCCTTGAGGATGCACTCCCGCGCATCGCCGGTCAGCCCGTCGGGGATGTGCCGCCCGATCAGCGACTCCGCAGCATCAACGAACACACCCGTCGGCTCGCGCAGCGCATCGAGCAGGATCTCCCCGCCCGAGGGGCTCGGCGTCGAGCCGCTCACCCCGGCGACCTCCATCGCCTTGGCATTCGCCAGCCCGGCGTGCCCGTCCACCCGCGAGATCCACACCGGGTGATCCGGCACCGCCTCGGACAGCATCGTGTGGTGGGGCAGGTCGTTGTCCGCCCACGACTCGTTGTCCCAGCCCCGCCCGACGATCCATGTCCCCGCCGGCACGCGGCTGGCCCGGTCGCGCACCATGTTCACCACATCCTCAAACGACGTCGAAGCCCGCAGGTCGAGAAGCCCGAGCCCGATCGCGCCGAGCCCCACCATGTGCCCGTGCGCATCGATCAGCCCGGGGATCACCGTGCGGCCCTTCAGGTCCACCTCCTCGTACACCCGGAACCCCTGGTTCCGCATCTCCAGCCGCACCGCGTCTCGCGACCCGATCGAGGCGATCAGACCGTTCTCGATCAGCATCGTGTCGGCCCGAGGGTTCTCGGGGTCGAGCGTGTAAATGTTGCCGTTGACGTACAACTGCGGCTGCGCAAGACTCGCGGGCACCAGCACCAGCACAACGGCGAGAACACACAACACACAACGATTCAGCATGGGTATGGTCGGCATGCCGCAAGCCTACCACCCCGGCCGATCTCCCGGAGCCCCGGCGCGCCCCGTCGACCAGGCACCATCTGAGCATTGACCCGCCCCCCGATCTCCTGTACGTTCCAGTCGGCGGCAGCACGGAGGCGGTATGTTCAGGACACGATTGGGTTGGATCGCAGGGCCGGGACTCCTGGCCGCGCTCACATGGCTCGCCACCGCCCAGCCGGAGGCTCCCCCGGCCACCCCCCAGGCCGTCCCCGACCCGCTCGCCCGCGAGCTCGAGCGACGCTTCGCCGAGAACGTCGCCCCGATCATGGCCCAGCACTGCTTCGCCTGCCACGGCGACCGCAAGGCCAAGGCCGACATCCGCTTCGAGGGGATCGAGACCATCGCCGACTTCCTCACCGTCGCCGACGACCTGGACTTCGCCCGCGAGATGGTCCACCTCGGCGACATGCCGCCCGAAGAAGAGCCCCCGCCCACCGACCTCGAACGCCTCACCATCATCCAGTGGATCGACGACGTCCTCCGCTACACCCCGCCCGACGGCGCGATCGATCCCGGCTGGTTCACCATCCACCGGCTCAACAAGGCCGAATACCGCAACACCCTCCGCGACCTGCTCGGCGTCGATCCTCAGCGCATCGACCTCGCGTCGGCACTCCCGCCCGACGACACCGGCTACGGCTTCGACAACAACGCCGACGTCCTCAGCATGTCCACCCTCCAGCTCGAGCTCTACCTCGACGCCGCCGAGCGCGCCATCGCCCTCGGCCTCGGCCCCGTCGTCGAGATCGACAGCGAGCCGCGGCTCCTGCACCCGCTCGAGGTCTCGCGCCCCGCCCGCACACTCGGCGCCGGCGGCTACTTCCTTAGCACCAACGCCGAGGTCACCGCCACCGTCGACGTGCCGCTCACCGGAGACTACGAGCTCATCGTCGAGGCCTGGGGCACCCGCGGCGGCGACGACCTCCCCGCCCTCAGTCTCCGCCTCGACGGGCGCGAAGTGGGGGCCTTCGCCATCGAAGCCGAGCGGGGCGACACCCAGACCTGCCGCGTGCCGCTCCGGCTCGAAGCCGGCCCGCGCCGCCTCTCCGCAGCCTTCACCAACGACTACTGGGTGCCCGATATCGCCGACCGAAACATGGCGATCGAGGCCGTTTCGCTCGCCGGCCCGCTCTCCGAAGACACCCTCGAACGCCCCGACGCCTACCGCCAGGTCATGTTCGTCACGCCCGGCCCCGGCGCAAACGAGGCCGCCGAACGCACCGTCGCCCGCAAGGTCATCGGGCGCTTCGCCGCCCGCGCATTCCGCCGGCCGCTCACCGACGAAGAGTTCCGCCGCCTCATGCTCCTCTACGAGGATTCGCGGCAGGCCGGCGACACCTACGAGGAAGCCGTGCGCGTCGTCCTCAGCGCCGTGCTCGTCTCCCCCAACTTCCTCTACCGCTCCATCGCCAACCGCCACAGCGACGACCCCACCCGCGTCTACAACCTCAACGACCACGAACTCGCCGCACGACTCTCCTACTTCCTCTGGAGCAGCACGCCCGACGACGAGCTGACAACCCTCGCCGACCGCGGCAAGCTCGCCGACGAGGCCGCGCTGCGCGCGCAGGCCCGACGCATGCTCGCCGACCCCCGCGCCGACGCCTTCATCGAGAACTTCGCCGGCCAGTGGCTCCTGCTCCGCAACCTCGATCGCCTCGAAATCGACACAACCGCCTTCCCCGAATACTCCGAGCAGCTCCGCGCCGACCTCCGCGACGAGGCCACCATGTTCTTCGGCGACATCGTCCGGAGCGACCGCTCCATCCGAGCCCTGCTCGACAGCCGCGAGACCTTCCTCAACGCCCGCCTCGCCTCCCACTACGGCGTCGATGGTGTCGAGGGCGACGAATTCCGCCGCGTCACGCTCGAGCCCGACTCGCCCCGCGGCGGCATCCTCACGCTCGGCGCCGTCCTCACCGTCACCAGCAACCCGACCCGCACCAGCCCCGTCAAACGAGGCCTCTACGTGCTCGATCAGGTCCTTGGCGCACCGCCGCCGCCGCCCCCGGCCAACATCCCCCGTCTCGAGCAGTCCGCCGCGGCTCTCCCCGAAGACGCCACCCCGCGCCAGAAGCTCGCCGCCCACCTCACCGACCCGACCTGCGTCACCTGCCACCGGCGCATGGACCCCATCGGCCTCTCGATGGAGAACTTCGACGCCCTCGGCCGCTGGCGAGACAGCGAATTTGGGCAACCCATCGACCCCTCCGGCGAACTCCCCGGCGGCGTGCGCTTCTCCGGCCCGGCCGAACTCCGCGAGATTGTGCTGGCACGGGAGGACGAATTCGTCGAGAATCTCACCAGGCAGGTCCTCACCTACGCCCTCGGCCGCGGGCTCGAACCCTTCGACCGGCCGACCGTCACCCGCCTCGTCGACCAACTCCGCGCAGACGGCGAGACATTCGGCGCACTCATCGAGGCGATCGTCGCCAGCGAGGCCTTCCGGTCCTGCCGCGGCCGCCCGACCGAAGAATGACCCAACCCCAGCCAGCAACCCCAGCCAGCAACCCCAGCCACCAACGACACACCCATGACGCATCAAAGCCCCAATCCATCCCGACCCCACTTCGTCACCGGCCGCACCGGCGGCCTCTCCCGCCGCGCCGCTCTCCGGGGCCTCGGCGTCACCATGGCCCTCCCCTGGCTCGAGGCCATGGGCGGCGTCTCCTCCATCGCCCAAGCCGCGGGAAGAGTGGGGGGCTCGCTCGGCGCCGCAGCAAGCGCCCCCCTCCGCACCGCCTTCATCTTTACACCCAACGGCGTCAACTACCCGCACTGGGTCCCCAAGGGTGAGGGCCGCAACTTCGAGCTCTCGCCCACACTCTCCCCGCTCCAGAGCGTCCGCAAGCACATCAACGTCGTCACCGGTCTCACCCTCGACAAGGCCCGCTCCAACGGCGACGGCCCCGGAGACCACGCCCGCTCCTCCGCCACCTTCCTCACCGGCTGCCAGGCCCGCAAGACCTCCGGCAACGACATCAACCTCGGCATCAGCGTCGACCAGTTCGCCGCCCAGCAGATCGGCCACAACACCCGCCTGCCCTCACTCGAGATCGGGTGCGAGAACAGCCGCCCCGCCGGCAACTGCGACTCGGGCTACTCCTGCGCCTACACGTCCAACGTGTCCTGGCGCGACGAGAACACCCCCGTGCCCAAGTCGGTAGACCCCGCCGTCGTCTTCGAGCGCCTCTTCGGCGACGCGGCCACCGAGGCCGAACGCCGCGACCGCATGCGCCGCCGCTCCAGCGTCCTCGACTTCGTCGCGACCGACGCCAACCGCCTCGAACGCCGCCTCGGCGTCGCCGACCGCCAAAAGCTCGACGAATTCCAGACCTCCGTCCGCGAGATCGAACGCCGCATCCAGCACGCCATGCAGGACACCGAGGCCGAGCCCCTCCCCGAATACGACGCCCCCGTCGGCATCCCCCGCAAGCTCAGCCAGCACATCGACCTCATGTACGACATGATGCTGCTGGCCTTCCGCACCGACTCCACCCGCATCGCCACCTTCATGGTCGGCGTCGGCGGCAGCAACCGCTCGCTCGCCGAGATCGGCGTCAGCGAGGGCCACCACGAACTCTCGCACCACCAGCACAACGAGAGCATGGTCGAGAAGATCCGACGCATCGACCGCTTCTACATCGAACGATTCGCAGCCTTCCTCGAACGCATGCAGTCCACGCCCGAGGGCGACGGCTCGCTCCTGGACAACTGCCTCATCCTCCACGGCAGCGGCATCAGCGACGGCAACATCCACAACCACGAAAACCTGCCCATCGTCCTCGCCGGCGGCGCCGCGGGCTCGATGGACACCGGCCGCGTCCTGCGCTACCCCAAAGAGACCCCCATGTGCAATCTCTACATGTCCGTGCTCGACCGCATGGGGTGCGACGTCGCCAGCTTCGGCGACTCAACCGGAACGCTCGCCGGCCTCTGACCCGCCCGGCGTTTGCCCCAACGCCAGACGCCCCGCAGCCGCAACCCCCACGCCGATGCCGTCGAGAGCACCGGCCCCACGCCAACCACGTCACCGCCCGCGCTTTTCCCCCAAACCGCTCCGTGATATGCTCTCCACTCACGTGGCCACGCCCACGCGCAGGAGAGTCGAGTCATGCACAAGCGGGACAACAGCACCTCGGCCGGCATCACCCTGCTCGCCGTCGCAGCGCTCGGCGCCACAGCCGCGTGCGCCGCACCGACGATCATCGAGTACTCCGTCCGCAGCGACCTGACCACCGCCGCGTCCGCGCTCGACGCGTGGGACTTCCAGGACGTCACCCTCGACGGCAGCGACCGCAACCAGGCCGATTCCTTCACCAAGTCCGGCCTCTTCAGCGACGTCACCTTCACCGGCAACGCCAACACCGGTGTCGACCTGGCCGTGCTCGGCACCAGCTTCGGCGTGCCCTCCAACGCGCTCTTCTCCAACCGCAACGGCGCGCCCATCATCGCCAGCTTCTCAACCGGCATCTCCGCCGCCGGGTTCGACATGGGCTCCCTCTTCGGCAGCAGCGGCGGCGTCGAGCTCATCCTCCGCGACGCATTCAACACAGCCCTGCTCACACGGAGCTTCTCCGCCGACGAGAACCTCGACCAGTTCTTCGGGTTCACCATCGAAGACGGGCTCGTCCACTCCATCGAGTTCCGCGGCACAGACCCCGGGCCGACGGCCAACCTCGCCGGCTTCGACAACTTCACCTGGGGCTTCACGACCGTCCCCCTGCCCTCCGGCGCCGCGATGGCCGCGCTCGGCCTGCTCGCCGCAGGAACGCACCGCCGCCGCGCAAGCCTCTAAAGCCCCGCACACCGCACCGCCTTCCTCCACACGGCCCCGTCCTCTCGGATGGGGCCGCTGTTCGTCCGCGCAGCTCCCGAGCCCGGGCCGGTCCAAAAAGAACGCCGCCGCCCGCGAGCGGGCGGCGGCGATGCAGATCAAGCGATCGTCAGTCGTTCGCGATCAGCGACGACGACGGGTGGCGGCCAAGCCGCCGAGGCCGAGCAGCGCGGCCGTGCCGGGAGCCGGGATGCCGATGTTCACCGTCACGGTGTCCACAACACCCGAGGGGCCGGTCAGCGTGGTAACCCACGAGCCCTCATCCATGCCGAGGGCGGCGATGCTGGTGCCGAACATGGTGCCGCCGCCCGAGAGCGCGTCGCCGGACTGGTAGCCGGCCGGAACGCCGAGGACCGGGTCGGAGAACATCGCAAAGCCGTTGCCGTACGACGAGTCCCAGTTGAAGAAGTTGCCGGTCGAACCGAACGGTGTCCACGTCCCCACGTCGATGCCGTAGAAGTTCGTGTTGTTGCCGGTGAAGGAGATCGCGCCGAGGCTGTCAAGGAAGCCGTCGTAGCCCGTCGAGTCGGCGATGTACCCCTGAGTCGCTGCCAGATCGATGCTGCCCGACAGCGTCGCCTCGACGTTGCCGCCGGAATCGATGATGTCGATGACGATCTGCGCGTTGGCCGTGCCAGCAGCCGCAAAGCTCGCAGCCACGACACCAATGATTGCCTTGTTCATAGTGCTCTTCCTCTCATCTCAATCCTCGACCCCGCACAGCCTGCTTCCCAAAACACATCGCACGCTCGCGGGGCCTGCAAACATATTGGGCAACCGCCACATCAGCGTGCCCGTGAACCTTCACTGTATCCAGATTCCTTCAGATCGGAACCCTCAAGTCCCGTTTGTCTCAGTTTCTTGGTTGCATGTTCCAAACGCGGTAAACCAGTGAAGACTCGGCCATCGGAGAGTCCGAATGTTCACCTATCCAAATACGAACAGTTTCTGACCAGCCGGAAACCGCACCCAATGAACTCACCCACCCCTCTTCCCCCCGACCAGAATGGCCCCGCCCGGATTCGAACCGGGGACCGAGCGATTATGAGTCGCCTGCTCTAACCGCTGAGCTACAGGGCCGCGGCTGGGCCTCGCCCCGGCCCAACCGAGCCGAGCCGAACGCCCCAGGCTCAAAGTGTAGAGCACCGGCCGCAAAGCCGCCAAAGCCCAAACACCCCGCGCCGCAAGCGACACCGCCGCTCAGGCACGCTCCTCCCCCAAGTCCGGCAGCGCGTCCGATCGCAGCACGCCAGTCTTCACCCCGGCCAGCGCCAAGAGCGCCTGCCGCCTCGTCGGGCCGAACCGGCAGCATGCCCCCAGCAGCGCGTCTCTCGGCCACGCCAGAGCGTCCCACCGAGACTGAAACACCGGCGTCAGCCAGCGCGACGCGCGGCTGTAGAACGCCGTGCTGCGCCGACGCGCCGCATCAAACGCCCGCAGCGCCTCCTCAACCGACGCCGCACCCGCCAACGCGTCAGCAAGCGCCGCCGCATCAAGCAGCGCAAGGTTGACGCCCTGCCCGAGTTGCGGGCTCATCGAGTGGCCCGCATCCCCCAGAAACACCACGCGCCCGTGAGACGACCCCCGGAGCACCGTGTCCCGGTAGGGCGCAAAGATCAGCCGCTCCATCGAACCGATCTGCTCGAGCAACGGTTCCGCCAGATCAGTCAGCGAACGAACACGCCGCTTCCAGCCGGCAACCCCGCCCCCCAAAAGCGCAGGCCACTCACGCGTCGGCAGGCTCCAGAACAGACTGACCCGCTCCGGAGCACCGGGCCCACTGCGCCCCGAAGGCAGAAACCCGATCATCTCCCGCGTGCCCCGATACACCTGCCGAAGCACGCCGTCGAAACGCCCGTCCGCGTCGTCGCAGATCGCCCACACAGCGCCCCACGAATACGGTCGATCCCGCCGCACCAACCCCGGGAAGCACGCCCGGAACCTCGACCGCCCCCCGTCCGCAGCCACCACCAGATCAAACGGGCCATGACGCCCCCCGCCCGAATCCACGACCGTCCGCCCGTCCGGCCCCGGCCCGCACACCCTCGTGCCGAGCTCCAGCCGGATTCCCTCAGCCAGCATCCGCCCCAGCAGCGTCTCGCTCAGCGCGCTCCGCTGCACCCCGTACCCGCAGAGCCCCTCCCGCAAATCGCGATACGCAACATCCAGCACCCGGCGCCCGCGATGGGTGGTCCCCAGCAGCGATTCCACAGGCGAAGCCAACGCCAGAATCGACCGGTCAACACCCAGCCGCTCCAGCACCCACAGCCCCGTCGGCTGCAGCAGGAGGCCCGCGCCCACCGGCCCCAGCGTCGGGGCCTGCTCGAACACCGTCACGCCGTGCCCGTGACGCGCCAGGAACAACGCCGCCGCCTGCCCGGCGGTGCCGCACCCCACGATGCCGACACGCATCCCCATGGCGGGCGACTATACAGACCGCCGGCAGCCTCCCCGCCCCGCCCTTCAGGCCGCCATCAGGCCCCGAGGTGTCCCCCGGTTCTCAATAACAGGCATTTGCACCTGCCTCCACGGCGCCGCACCCGAACCCGAGCCCGCCCCCCACAGCCCGCGACAAGGCCAGCCCGCCCCGGGGCGGGTGTCCAGTTCCCCTTGGCTAAAAATGCGTACGAAGTCTCCGGAGATTGCTGGCCTCACCCCAAATGCGGCGCACCTTGTGGGGAGCCCGACGCGCCAGCACGGTGCGGCGCCGTCGTGGTCTCAATCACCGTGGGAGCTTTCCATGGCGTACGCCGCTGCTTCAGTCATCTCGATCGCCTCCGCCACCCTCCTCCTCGCGGGAGCCGCCAACGCCCAGGTGCTCAACTTCGAGGTCAACTTCGACGGGCAGATCAACGGGCAGACCATCGACGCTTCCGGCTCCGGCGGCCTCGACCGGAGCGGCCAGGGCAACAACTTCGCCGACATCGGCTTCAACGCCGTCCCGCGAAACTTCAACCCCCTCGCCGTCGACGCCCTCCTCACCAACGTCTGCCCCAACGGCTTCCGCGCCGACGGCGACAGCCAGAACCTCTGGGACCTCGGCAACGGCAACTACTCCATCGAACGCACCTTCCAGTGGATCGGGTTCCCCGGAAGCACCATCTTCTCCTCCGCCGAAGTCACCTTCGACGAGGAGAACGAACTCATGACCTCCTCGATGACCTTCTCCGGCAACTACAACGGACCCACCGACCTCGTCGCCATCGAGAGCTACGGCGTGCTCTGGCTGCCCAGCTCCACCGAGGGCGAGTTCTTCGAGTCCGGCACCGCCGTCGTCCGCCGCGCCAACGGCGAACAGGTCCTCGTCCAGTTCGCCACCCGCTACTTCGGCCTCGAGGAAAGCCTCCGCGAGACCCAGTTCGGCATCGGCGCCCTCGACGCCCAGTGGGACGGCCAGAACCTCACCATCGGATGGGAGGGCCAGTTCGAGGTCACCCCAACCCCCGGCACCGGCCTGATCGCCGGCATGGGCCTGCTGGCGTTCGGACGCCGTCGCCGCTAAAACTCGGATCGCATTCGGTATGAGCGGTCCGCCGCAGAGCGGCGCCACAGCCGGGCCAACTCAGTCCAGCCGGGCCATCATCTGCTGCACCAGCGGATGGTCCGCGCCGTACACACTCCGCCCCGCGTCGACCGCCGCGCTCAGCTCGCGCTTCGCAGCCTCCTCATCACCAGTCGCCGCCAGCCACGCCGCGTTCGTCCCGTGGATGATCGGCACGTACAGCCGGTGCTCCGGGAAGAGCCCGTCGGTCTCGACCGCGCTCTTGAGCACCCGACCAGCGCCCTCCACATCACCGGTCTCGAGCCGCGCCCGCCCCAGGATCGACAGCGCCCACAGCCGGTCCGGGTCGTTCGGCAGGTCCATCGCGTCATACCGCTGCAACGCCGGCTCGATCTGTGCGAGCGCTTCCTCCGCCCGCCCCATGCCCAGCAACGCATCGGCGAAGTAGATCCTCGCAAAGATCTCCCGGAACGCCGGCCCCGCCGCCCGACGCTCAAGCGCCAGCAACGCCTCAAACAGCGCGACCGATTCCTCGGCCCGGCCCGACTTGGCCAGCGCCCACGCCAGCAGCCGCGTCCGGTACCGGTCCGTGTCCGGACCAAGCTCCACACGACCCGCCGCGTCCGTCGTCAGCGCCGAGGCCCCCAGCAGGCCGATCGCCTCGGCGTACTTGCCCCGGAGCACCAGCACCATCCCGAGCTGACGCCCGAACCTCGCCTTGACCGTCTCCAGCGACTCCGGCAGCGCGTTGATCGTCGGGGCCGCACTCCGCAGGATCTCCTCGGCCCGGTCCAGCCGCCCCTTGCTGACCAGCACGCCGCACCCCTCGATCGTCGCCGCCACCGTGATCGCGTCCCGCGTGTCCGCGACGCCCTCGATCCGCAGCGTCGCCAGATCGAAATACCGCTCCGCGTCGTCAAAGTGATACGCCGCCGCGAACCACCGCGCCAGCCACAACGCCGCCGCCCGGCTGTCGGCGTGCGACGCCCCGAGCGCCGCCGCGTTCAGCTCATACGCCCGCGTCGCCGTCGCCATCGAGCCCTCATAGTCGCCCGCCTTGCTCTGCGCATCGGCCAGCGGCAGCAGCAGCCGCAGCGTCGAAACATCGCTCTCGCCAAACACCGTCGTCCGTGCCACCACCGCACGAGCCAACTGCCGCGCCGCGTCGTCAAACTCCCCGCCCCGCAGCTGCGCCAGCCCGATCAACTCCCGGATCACCGCCTCCAGCTGCGGCTCGCCCTCAAACGTCCCGTCGATCAAGCCCTCGGCGTTCCGCAACGCCTGCCCGAGCGTCAGCTCCGGGTTGTCCTGCCAGATCGCGATCGCCGAGTCCTCGTCCGCCCCGCCGGCCAGAGCCCGCGTGAAGAAGTCCAGCGTAAACCGCAGCCGGTCCGACTGCTCCCGCGCCCGGCTCCACGCCACCATCGTTCCGCCGAGCCCCAGCACCAGCAACAACACGATCGCCGTCCCCGCCGCGACCTGCGCCCGGTTGCGGCTGATGAACTTCCGCGTCAGATACCCCGCCGAGGGCCGCCCGGCGTGCACAGGCTCGTTGGCCAGGTGCCGACCGAGGTCCTCCCCCAGCGCGTGAGCACTCTCATACCGCCGCGTCCGGTCCTTCTCCAGGCACTTCATCACCACCCAGTCCAGATCGCCCTGCAGCGCCTTGCCCAGCCGGCGGCTCTCCACGCCCCGCTTGGCCGCGATCAGCCCCTTCTGCTCGGCCAGCCCCGCATACCGCACCGACGGCCGCGGCGGGGTGTCCTCCACAATCAGACGCTGCATCTCCAGCAACCCCAGCTGCCGCGTCTTCTCCTGATCAAACGGCGTCACCCCGGTCAGCAGCTCATACAGCAACACGCCCAGCGAGTAGATATCCGTCCGCGTATCAACATCCAGCGACGACGCCCCGGTCTGCTCCGGGCTCATGTAGATCGGCGTCCCGATCATCTGGTGCACCTGCGTGTACACCGTCTCGTCGCCGATCCGACCCCGGATCGCCTTGGCGATACCAAAGTCGATGATCTTCGGCATCGGCCGCCCGTCCTGCTGCGTCACCAGCACGTTGCTCGGCTTGATGTCCCGGTGGATGATCCCCTTCTGGTGCGCGTGCTGCACACCCGCGCACACCGTCCGCACCAGCTCGATCCGCTCGGCCAGCGTCAGCCGAGACTGATCGCAATACTCCGTGATCGTCTCGCCCTGCACCAGCTCCATCGCAAAGAACGGCCGGCCCGACGGCGTCTGCCCCGCGTCCAGCACCTTGGCGATGTTCGGATGGTCCATCATCGCCAGCGCCTGACGCTCGGCCGCGAACCGGGCCACCACACGCTGCGTGTCCATCCCCCGCTTCAGGATCTTCAGCGCCACCCGACGCCGCACCGGCTCCGACTGCTCGGCCACAAACACCGAGCCGAACCCGCCCTCGCCGATGCACTCCAGGATCTTGTACCGACCGATCACCGAGCCCGGCGCGTCCTCGTCCGCGCCCGCCCCCGCCCGCGACACCAGCTGCGTCGCGTCCGGGTCCTGCGTCACCGCCTCGCCCGAGCGAGACTGCAGGTGCCCGATAAGCGTCTCACGCTCGGTGTCGGTCAGCTGCCCGACCGCGGCCTGCAGCGCAGCAAATCCGGGTGTGTGGGGCTGATCCATACGACGCCGATCGTGATGCGTACCGATCGGAGGAGACGCCCCGGGCCCGAACGCGCCCGTCCCAGCCGCCCCTCCGCTTCAGCACACATCGTAACCGCCGCAGCGCCGATCCGCTCACTTGACGATCAGCATCTCCTGATAGGTCGGCAGCGTCCACAGGTCCGCCGCCACCAGACCCTCCAACTCGTCCGCGACCTCGCGGAGCTCCGCCATCGCCGGCTTCACCGCGTCGCGGATCGCCTTGGCGTGCTTGGCCGGGTTGGCGTGCTCGTGCGTCAGAGCCTTGTCCAACGCCCCCAGACGCACGTGGCACTCCCGGTTCAGCTCGACCAGCCGCTCGATCTGCGACCGCAGCTCCGGCATCTCCAGCCCCATCGCCTCCGACGAGCGCAACGCCTCGACGCTCTCGGTCTGGTGACGCAGCGCCGCCGGCAACACCCGAGTCCGCACGATCGAACGCATCGTCTCCGCCTCGATCAGCATCTGCTTGCAGTACTTCTCGTAGAAGATCGTCGCCCGGCTGTCCAGCTCGGCCTTGGTCAGCACGTTGTGAGACTTAAACAGCGCAACGCTCTCCCGCGAGTTGACCTGCGACAGCGCGTCCACCGTGTCCTTGAAGTTCGGAAGCCCGCGGGCCTCCGCCTCCTTGTGCCACGCCTCGTCATAGCCGTCGCCGTTGAACAGCACCTTCTTGTGCGCCTTCACCGTCTTGGCCAGCACCGACGCCACGACCTGCTTCTGCTTCGCGGGCGTCGGGTTCTTGCCGAAGCCCTTCTCCAGCTGGTCCGCAAGCTCGTGCAGCGACTCGGTGATGATCGTGTTCAGCACCGTCGTCGGCCACGACACCGTCGCCGTCGACCCCACAGCACGGAACTCGAACTTGTTCCCCGTAAACGCGAACGGCGACGTCCGGTTCCGGTCGCCCGTGTCGCGAGGGATCGACGGCAGCGAGTCGGCGCCCAGGTCCAGCTTCCCGCCCTTCATCGTCTTCCGCGCACGCCCCGCCTCGACCTGCTCGACAATGTCCATCAGCATGTCGCCAAGGAAGATCGAGATGATCGCCGGCGGCGCCTCGTTCGCGCCCAGACGGTGGTCGTTCCCCGCGCTCGCCACCGAAGACCGCAGCAGCCCCGCGTGCTTGTCCACCGCCGCGATCACCGCGCACAAGAACACCAGGAACTGCATGTTGTTGTGCGTCTCGTCCCGAGGATCAAGCAGATTCACACCCGTGTCCGTCGACAACGCCCAGTTCAGGTGCTTGCCCGAACCGTTGATCCCCGCGAACGGCTTCTCGTGCAGGATCGGCCGCAGCCCAAACCGCGGCGCCACACGACGCAGCGTCTCCATCACCAGCATCTGATGGTCACACGCGATGTTCGCGTTCTCAAAGTACGGCGCAATCTCGAACTGACACGGCGCCACCTCGTTGTGCCGCGTCTTTACCGGCACGCCCAGCCGGTACAGCTCTCGCTCGCAGTCGGCCATATACGCCAGCACCCGCGGCGGGATCGAGCCGAAGTAATGATCCTCCAGCTGCTGACCCTTCGGAGGCTGCGCACCGATCAGCGTCCGCGCGCAATTGGTGAGGTCCGGACGCTGGAAGAACAGGTCGCTGTCCAGCAGGAAGTACTCCTGCTCCACACCGACCGTCGCGAACACCCGGTGCACGCCGTCGTCATTGCCAAACAGCCGAAGCACCCGCATCGCCGCCTCGGACACCGCGTCCATCGACCGCAGCAACGGCGTCTTCTTGTCCAGCGCCTCGCCCGTCCACGACACAAACGCCGTCGGGATACACAGCGTCACGTGGTTCGGGCCGCGGATCAGGAACACCGGGCTCGTCGGGTCCCACGCGGTGTACCCCCGCGCCTCAAACGTCGCCCGAAGCCCGCCCGAAGGAAAGCTCGACGCGTCCGGCTCGCCCTGCACCAGCATCGTGCCCGTAAATTCACTCAGCACACCGCCGTGGCCGTCAGGCGTCATGAAGCTGTCGTGCTTCTCCGCCGTCGAGCCCGTCAGAGGCTGGAACCAGTGCGTGTAGTGCGTCGCGCCGTTCTCAACCGCCCACTCCTTCATCGCCGAAGCGACGACGTCCGCCACCTCCGGCGCCAGCCGCTCGCCGACCTGGATCGCCCGCATGAACGCACGGAACACGTTCTTCGGCAGCCGCTGCTGCATCTCGCGCTCGTTGAATACGTCGCACGCATATTCATCCTGGACATGGCTCACGCGCGTCGCCTGCTTCGGCGGCGCCGCGTCCCACGGCTCGGGGTGCTTCTGCGAGATAGCGACTCCGTTGCTCATCTGCTGCATCGGTGCGTTCCCTCCCGCCCAACATGGGGCGGCTGGCGAGTCCAGCCGGTGGGGGACACACGCTCCTCTGCAACGCATCCCGCCGCCGAGTACAGATCATTAGGGGCAGCCCGATCGCGCACGGCAAGGCATTCCTCCCGACGCCCCGCCAAATCCGGCGGTTTCAATGAAAACATTTTCCGCCACCGCGACCCGACGCCCGCGCCGCCCGCCGACGCGTCAGCCGTCCGCCGTCGGCTCGCCCGGGCCAGACGGAGACGACACCCCCGCCGCCCGCACCCCCGAAGCCGCCTCCGCCAACTCCCGCACGAACTCCGACGCCGCCTCCACAGGGTCCTGCCCCTCCGCCGCAGCCTTCGTCATCCGCTTCACCAGCGCGCTGCCCACGATCGCCGCGTCAGCGTGCTCGACCACCGCCCGCACATGCGCCGGAGTCGAGATCCCGAACCCGCACGCGATCGGCGTTTCCGTAACGTTCCGGAGCGCCGCCACCCGGCGACCCACATCCGGCGCGTCGGAACGCTCACCCGTCAGCCCGGTCCGCGCAAGCAGGTACACAAACCCCGTGCACGCCGCCGCGATCTCCTTCGCCCGCGACGCCGACGTCGTCGGCGAGATCAGCAGCGAGGCCGTCAGACCGGCATCCCGGGCCGCCGTCAGCAGCTCGTCGGCCTCCCGAAGCGGCGCGTCCGGGTAGATCACGCCGTCAAACCCCGCCTCCGCAGCCTGCCTGGCAAACCCGCCCGGGCCCCCCGCCCGGTACACAATCGACACGCTCACCATCGCCACCAGACCAATATCCAGCGAGTCCCGAACACTCCGAACCTGCTCGAACACCTGCGCCGGAGTGATCCCCCGAACCAACGCCCCGTGCATCGCCGAGGCGATCACCGGGCCGTCCGCGATCGGGTCCGAAAACGGGATCCCCACCTCGACAACACCCGCCCCCGACGCCTGCATCGCCGGCAATATCCGGACCAGCGTGTCCGGTTCGGTGTGCCCGGCACACACAAAGGGCATCAAAAGACGGCGGCCCTGCCCGCGTGCGTCCCGGAAGATCGTCTCGATTCGGCTCATAAACACAGCGTACGGCCGCTCAGCACACCCCGCCAGAACTCATCCCCACATGATCCTTGACTGACCCCCGGAGTTGCAGTAATTTGAACTATCTCAATTCGGGGTCGGTTTGGTCCCGTTCTGAGCCTTCCGGCTCTTCTCGTGGGAAGGTTTCGCGTTTTCGGTCGGCGGCCCCAGGGCTCGCTGGCGAGGGGTTTGATTCGCGGGAATCCTCCCGCTTGCATATTTGGAGAAGGCCTATGCGTCAGAATTATTCACACCGTGCGTCTATCAGTGCGCTCATTCTCGCCGCCGTCGCGGGCACCGCTGTCGCCACCACCGGCGCAAGCACGCGCGAGGCTCCCAGGCTGCCCGAAGCCACCGCGCCGCAGGCAGCCCAGGGCGACGTCGTCTTCGTCGAGATCCCCGGGTCGATGGAGTTCACAGGCCAGCTCATCGTCAAGCCCCTCCAGTTCGAAGAGCTCAGCGACCGGGGCCTCAACCAGCGCCAGATCACCGAGACCACCGCGCAGGCCAAGGCCCTCCTCGCCCAGTTCGTTGAAGTCGACTACGAACCCCTCGTCGACCACCACGTCATCGTCGTCCCCAACGGCATGACCGAGAACCAGCTCGCCAACGACCTCCTCGCCACCGGCCTCTTCGAATTCGCCGAGCCCAACTGGAGGCTCTACCCCGTCGACGACTGCACCTCAGACACACGACTCGACAACCAGTGGCACCACGACGCCAACCGCATGCAGTCCTGCGACGCGTGGACCATCCACACCGGCAACCCCTCCGTCACCGTCGCCATCTGCGACACCGGAATCCAGACCAGCCACCCCGACTTCCAGCTCAACCGCAAGGAAGGCTACAACGCCGTCAACCGCCAGTGGGAAAACAGCGGCGGCAACATCGGCAACGTCCACCCCCACGGCACCAACACCACCGGCTGCGCCGCCGCCAACGGCAACAACGGCACAGGCGTCTCCGGCGTCGGCTGGAACCTCAGCCACCGCATGATGCGCGTCTCCAACAGCTCCGGCGGCGGCGCCAACCTCAACGACCTCACCCACGCCGCACTCACCGCCATCCAGGCCGGTGACAAGGTCGCCAACGTCTCCTACTCAGGCGTCACATCAAGCTCCGTCCGGTCCACCGGCACCCAGATCAAAAACCTCGGCGGCCTCCTCACCTGGTCGGCAGGCAACGACGGCGGAAACCGCAACTGGGGCGACCGCGACGCAGACAACGTCATCGTCGTCGGTTCCACAACCAGCAGCGACAACATCTCCAGCTTCAGCGCCCGCGGCCGCTCCGTCGACCTCATGGCCCCCGGCAGCAGCGTCTACACCACCAACACCGGCAGCGGCTACGCCTCCGTCAGCGGCACCAGCTTCTCCGCGCCACTCACCGCCGGCCTCATCGGCCTGATCTGGTCCTCCAACCCCAACCTCACCCCCGACGAGGTCGAGGACATCCTCAAGCTCTCCTGCAAGGACCTCGGCTCCAACGGCGTCGACGACACCTACGGCTACGGCCGCATCAACGCCTACGACGCGCTCCTGCTCGCCGGCGGCTCGGCCAACACCCCGCCCGAGATCACCATCAACTCGCCCACCAACTTCGGTGACTACCCCCTCGGCTCCTCCATCACCTTCGACAGCGACGTCGCCGACGCCGAAGACGGCAACATCAACGATCAGGTCACATGGACATCCTCCATCGACGGCCTCCTCGGCACCGGCAACTTCTCGAGCTCCTCGCTCAGCGAAGGCCAGCACTTCATCGACGTCTCGGTCACCGACTCCGGCGGCCAGTCCGACTTCGAACTCCTCATCATCGACGTCGTCGCCGACTCCACACCCGCCGCCCCGACCATCACCAGCGCCCTCGAAGGCCCCGCCGGCAAGATGAACGTCCTCTGGGACGACAACTCCAGCAACGAGACCGGCTTCGGTCTCCAGCGCCAGGAGAAGGTCAACGGCACCTGGACCAACCGCACCGACATCGGCCCGGTCGCGCCCAACACCGAGTCCTACGTCGACACCATCGCCGAGAGCCTCAACGGCTGGCGCTACCGCGTCCGCGCCGAGGGCGCAGGCGGCGACTCCGCCTGGACCGCCTACCAGCCCATCAAGCCCAAGCGGCCCGTGAACTTCTCGGGCAACCTCAACGGCGGCACAGTCGACCTCACATGGACCGACCGCTCCAACATGGAGACCGGTATCGAGGTCTACCGCCAGCAGCGCGTCGAGGTCAACGGCCGGCTCCGCTGGCAGGCCAAGACCGTCATCGACACCCTCCCGCCCAACACTGAGAGCTACTCGGACACCCCGGGCTCCGGTGAGTGGCGATGGAAGCTCCGCCTCACCTCCGAGACACTCCGAAGCGAGTTCTCCACCAACGTCCGCCTCGTCATCCCGTAAGCACGCAGGCAGACGACCGTGAGGTCAATCCCAACCAACGAACAGGCCGCCCGAAAGGGCGGCCTGCTTCTTTCGATGCCCAGCAGATTCGGCCCCGCCGCCGGCCAGCCCCCGGCACGCCACGCAGTCAGCCGATGATGTCGTTGACCTCATCGAGCCCCTCGGTCAGCACCCGCGGCTCGCCGTCGGTGATCAAGACGTCGTGCTCGTAGTGCACCGACATCGATCCGTCCGCCGTGTTGATCGGCCACTTCCCCCGACGCTGCGAGGTCTCGCCCGTCCCGATCGCGATCATCGGCTCGACCGCGATCAGTGTCCCCGGCTCCGGGCGGCGGTGCGCATCCGGCCACTCGCCGACGTGGTGGGGCACGATGTTCGCAATAAAGGGCGGCGCGTGAAGCGTCCGGCCATACCCGTGCCCGCCCAGACCGCGCACCATGCACAGCCCGCAGTCCTCCTCCACATAGCCCTGAATCGTCTGCGCCCACTTCAGGAACGGCGTGTCCGGACGCAACGTCGGCACGCCCAGCCTGATGCACTTCTTCCCGCACTCCATCAGCCGCTTCACCTCAGGAGTCGGCTCGCCGAAGCTGTACGTCCACGCCGCGTCGCCGATCCAGCCCTTGTGCGACACCCCGATGTCCACCTTCAGCAGGTCGCCCTCCCTCAGCGGCCGCGTCAGCGAGCCCGCCGTGCCGTGCACGATGCACTCGTTCACACTCAGGCACGCGTGGCTCGGGAACGGCGGCAACCGCGGGATCTTGTACCCGTGGAAACAGCTCTTGCACTTCAGGTCGTCCAGCGTCCGGGCCACAAACGCATCGACCTCCGCCAGCGTCTGCCCCACACGCAAGAACTTCGACACCCGCCGGTGGGTCTCGACAACACACTGCGCAGCGTTGTACGCCGCGTCCACATCCGTCGGATGAACCTTCGAGCTTCCTCGTCGCATGGCCGATCCTAGGCAAACGCTCCCGATCGCCCGAACGACAGCCGATCCGCCCCAACCTATCCTGACCGATGCAGGTCCTCGTGCTGGCCAACTCCCGCTCAGGCAAAGGAAAGTCCGCGGCCATCGCCGATCGCCTCACCGCCGCGCTCACCGACGCAGGCCACAACCCCGTGCGCCTCCAACCCACACCCGCCCCGCCCGGGCCAGCCCGGACCGGCCCCCGCTTCGCCGAGGCCGACGCCGTCGTCGCCGTCGGCGGCGACGGCACCGTCTGCCACGCCCTCCCCCAACTCTGCCGCACACAAACCCCCGTCTACCACGCCCCCGGCGGCAACGAGAACCTCTTCGCCCGCGAGTTCGGCATGACCGCCGACCCCGCCAACCTGCTCTGCGCGCTCAAACGAGGCCCCTCCGCCCCCGTCGATCTCGGCACCGTCACCACGCGCGACGCGACCCGCCCATTCGCCATCATGCTCTCGATCGGCCCCGACGCCAGCGTCATCCACCGCCTCCACGCCAACCGCACCCGCGCCAGCGGCCACGCCATGTACCTCGCGCCCACCCTCGCCGAGTGCCGAAGCCCGCACCTGCCCGCGCTGACCATCCGCGCCGACGGCCGGCCGGTCGTGACCGGCCAACGCGGGTTCGCGATCGTCGCCAACTGCCGCCGCTACGCCCTCGGCCTCGACCCCGCCCGCAACGCCGACATGCGCGACGGCAGGCTCGACCTGGTCTTCTTCCCCGCCGCGTCCATCGCGGGCGCTCTGCTCTGGATGGGCCGGTGCATGCTGGGCGACCCGCTCGACTGGCGCGGCGTGACCGTTGCCCGCGGCACATCGTTCGAGATCGACGCCGATGCGCGCGCGCCGTGGCAGGTCGATGGTGAAGCCGGCGGCTGGACCGAGCCGGGCGAGCCGCTCTGTCTCGGGGTGCGACCCCGTGCGCTGCGCGTGCTCAGCGCAGGTCCTTGACGATGTCGCCGGCGCAGACCACGGCGTCGGTCGGGTCGCCGCCGAACTCGAACGCCAGCGCGCGCTCGTCGGTGTGACGAAGCAGCACGAGGTCGGCCCGGCACCCCGGCTCCACTCTGCCGCGATCGGTCAGGCCCAGCAGCGCGGCCGGCATGACCGTCGCGCAGGCGATGGCCTCGGCGGGCGTGAGCCCGTTGTGGCGTGCCGCGAGGGCGATGGCCATCGGCATCGACTGGCACGGCGCGCTGCCCGGGTTGGTGTTGGTCGCGATCGCCAGACGCCCGCCCGCGTCGAGGAAGGCCCGGCCGTCGCCATACCGCCCGTCGGTGTGGAACCCGGCGCAGGGCAGCATGACGCCGAAGGTCTCCGACGCGGCCAGTGTTCGCAGGCCCTCATCGGTCGTCGCCTCGAGATGATCGACCGACCGGTAGCCGCGTGAGACCGCCTCGGGCAGCAGCCCCAGCGGGTTGAACTGGTCGGCGTGCACGCGCACCGTGTGCCCCGCGGCCTGCGCCCGGTCGAACAGCTCGACACACTCGGCGACACCCCACGCCCCCTGCTCGCAATAGGCGTCGATTGCGATGCCGGGGAACTCGGCGGTCACCGCCGGGAGCGTGTCGTCGATGGTTCGGCGCACGAACGCGGCGCGGTCGGCGTCGGTCTTCGCGTCGGGGTCGATCGCGTGGCCGATGCAGGCGGTGGGCACGACCGTGCCCGGCCAGGCTTCGCCCGCGGCGACGATCGCGCGGAGCATCTTGAGTTCGGTGGGGGTGTCGAGGCCGTAGCCGCTCTTGATCTCGACGGTGGTGGTCCCCTCGCGGAGCAGCCAGGCGAGGCGTTCGGTGAGGTGGTCGGTCAGTTCGCGTTCACTGGCGGCCCGGACGGCGCGGACGGTCGAGAGGATGCCGCCGCCGGAGGCGAGGATCTCGAGATAGGTCGCGCCGGCGAGTTTGCGTTCCCACTCGTCGAGGCGTTGGCCGGCCCAGCAGAGGTGGGTGTGGCAGTCGGTGAAGGCGGGGATGAGGACGCGGCCTTGGGCATCAATGGTGTGGCGGGCTGGAAAGCCCGCCCCCCTGTTCTGATGGCGGGCTGGAAAGCCCGCCCCCCTGGTCTGATGGCTGGCGGGAAAGCCCGCCCCCCTGGTGGGTTGTTGAGCGGGAGAGCCCGTTCCGCTGGTGTCTGTGCCGACCTCGGCGATGGTGCCGTCTTCGATGCGGACCCAGGCACGGTCGATGGTGGCGAGGTCGCCGGAGGTGGGGCCGCGGCGGGTGGTGGGGTCGCCGGCGAGGGTGAGGATCCGGGCGTTGTGGATCAGGAGGCTCACGTGTTGCGTTCCGTGAATCCACGGAGGAAGGTGAGGAAGAGGTGTGCGGCGAGTCGGGCGGTGCGGGCGTTGATGTCGTGGGGGGGGCAGAGTTCCATGATGTCGAAGCAGCGGACGCGGTTGCTCATCCCGGCGGCGAAGACGGCGGCCTCTGCGTGGCGGGAGGTCCAGCCGGCGGGGTTCATGGCGCTGACGCCGGGGGCGAAGGCCATGTCGATGACGTCGAGGTCGAGGCTGACGAAGAGGTCGGGCTGGTCGGGGTCGGAGTCGTCGAGGGCGTTGTCGATGTCGATGTCTTCGCCGAGTTCGCCGCCGTTGGCGAGGAACCACTCGAGGTGCTCGCGGGAGTTGGCCATCTCGGAGAAGCCGAAGTTCTGGAGGCCCTTGACGGAGGGCATTTCGAGGAGTGCGCGGAAGGGCATGCCGCTGCCGGGCTCGGGGCGGACGTCGAGGTGGGGGTCGAAGTAGACGCCGCGGAGGGTGTCGGATCGCTCGGCGAGTGCGCGGACGAAGGGGAGGGTGAGGTCGTGACCGCCTCCGATGAGGACGGGGAGGAACCCGAGGTTGTGGAGTTCGGCGGCGGCCTTTGTGACGCGTTCGTGGGTGGCGCGCATGGTGCCGACGAGGTTGTCGTCGTCGGGGTCGGCGGGGATGACGTCGCCGGCGTCGAAGACGCGGGGCCAGTCGAAGTTGGCGGGCTGGGCTGTGCCGTAGTGGGCCAGGGCGTCGCGGAAGGCGCGGGGCCCGTGTGCGGCGCCGGGGCGGCCCCGGTTGAGGGCGACGCCGACGTCGTCGGGGATGCCGAGGATGGCGACGGGGCACTCGGCGGGGCCGCCTTCGGGCAGTTCGAGGGTGATGTGGGAGGCGAAGCGGCCGGTGTCGGGCGCGAGGGAGCCCTTCGGCCAGTCGGGGGGGTAGGTGTGGGGGATGGGTCGGTCGATGGGCATCGGGGGATGGTACAGGGGCCGGTCGCGCCGGACGACGGGGCGGCGGGGTTTGTGGGGTGCGGAGCCGGTGGTGGTGTCTCGGTGGGGTGGGGCGGGCCGTGCGGCCGGGTCCCCTCGCTCGCGCGAGGGGCTCTACGCGCGAGTTGGGCGGCGGCTTTGCGGGTGATCTCGCGGGGGCGGGCTTCGAGGGCGGGCGAGAGCGGGCGGGAGTCGGCGGGGTCGTGGGTGGCGAGGTGGCGGAGTCGCTCGAGGGCGAGGGGTTGTGCTGCGGCGGCGATGCGTTGGGACTGGAGGTTGGCGTGGTGGGTGAGTCGGTCGAGGATGGCGGCGACGGGGGGCGAGTCGAGGATGTCGAGGAGTTGGGTGATGGTGATGTCGTGGAGTGCTGCGAGATCGGGGAGGGTGAGGTCGGCGCGGTGGTAGTCGGTGATGAGGGTGTTGAGGTCGGTGGTGGGGGGATCTGGAGTGAAGGGAGCTGTGGGGCAAGGGGTGGGAGAAGAGGAAGGAGACGGAGCCCTCTCCCCGGCCATCTCCCGCGGGGCGGGGGAGAGGGGGGCGGAGGGTTCGGTGGTGTGCGGGTGGTCGATCAGGTCGGTGATGCGGTTGGCGTGCATTGGTGTCCCCTCCCTCGGTCTCTGCACCATTTTTGTCGTGCGGCGGGGGAGGGCAAGGGAATGGGGGGAGAGTGGCGCGATGTTGCGCGCGCTTGGGGATGTAGGGGGGAGGTTTTGGGTTTGGGGAGGCGGAACGCGGAGAGAGCCGGATGGGGACAGCGGACGCAAGAGTGTCGGGTTGGATCTGTGTGTGGGGGCACGGGTGCAAAGCCACCCGTGGCACGGGGTGAACTGCGGCCGGGGACAGGCCGCCGGCGTGCGCGGGGGCATCACTGCGCGGGGAGAAAGGGGAGAGGTCGAGGAGAGGGGGGAGGCCGCGAGTGATGGCACCCGGCGTCCGCTCCGTGCCTCCGCGTGCAAAGGGCTCCTCGCTTGCGCTTCGGGCTCTGTTTTCCCTTCGCGCCTCCGCGTCCCCCTCCGCGCCTCCGCGTTCTGCCTTCCCCAAGAAAGCCCACGCTTGCGCGTTGGGCCTCCTTCCTTGGCGTCCTTGACGTCCCCTCTTTGCGTCCTCCGCGTCCCCTCCGTGCCTCCGCGTGCAAAGGGCTCCTCGCTTGCGCTTCGGGCTCTGTTGAGGCGGGCTTGGTCAGACGCCGCAGCGGTGGACTTGGATGCCCATGGCCTGAGCCATGGCGGCTTTGGCGGCGAGGGCTTTGTCGGCGGTGGGGGCGTCGGGGGCGTAGACGACCTGGATGTGGTTGGACTGGTGCTTGGCCATGAGCTGGTCGCGGGTGACGTTGTGGAGGATGGCGTTCATGATGGGCCACTGCTTTGTGGTGGCGTTCCAGCGGCGCTGCATCTCGGCGTCGGGGAGGGCGATGGCGGTGGCGCGGCCGAGGTCCATGTGGAGGGCGCCGGGGGGGATCTCGCCGGGGGCACTGGGCTGCGCCCAGTGGCACCGGTCGGGGGAGCGCGACGTGTCGGTGCTGTCGACGTAGATGCGGGACCAGACGACTGCGCCGGGCTTGCTCATGCCGCGGATGCCGGAGCCGCCGGGGGCGAAGTACATGGCGGGCTGGCGGTAGCCGGTGGCGTCGGCGTAGCTGTTGGCAAAGTGCGACGGGGGGACGGCGCCGGAGATCTCGAAGACGAAGATCTGGTCGTCTTTCCAGTAGGGGTGGTCGGCGGGGTTGATGGTGTTGGACTGGTCGGCGTCGGACCAGCGGATGTCGTGGAGGGTGTTGTCGGGGGCGAGGTGCATGGCGCGCCAGACGCGGTCGGTGATGAGGGCGTCGAGGCCGGCGCACTCGTCGACTTCGTTGAAGTGGGGGAGGGGGCGGCCTTCGAGGATGGTCTGGCCGGCGCGGGGGCCGGAGGTGGCGCGGACCGGGGGGCGGTCGGAGCAGTTGAGCAGGCCTTCGACGAGGTCGCTGGCGACGGTGAGCTCTGTCAGGCCGAGCTGGTACTGGATGCCGATGGCGTCGCAGCCGTGGGCGTCGGCGAGGCGCAGGGCGGCGATGTACATCTTGCACTGCTCGATGATCTGGGGCTCGGTGAGCTGGTCGGCGTCGGGACCGATATCAAAGGTCATGCCGCGGGAGAGGAGCCAGTCGTAGACGGCGCGGGCTTCGGGCTCGGGGACGCGCTGCATGTGGGCGTAGAGGGTGGCCTGGCTGAGGCGTTCTTTGTATGCGCCGGTGGGGTGGAGGAGGTGGTCGGGGATGATGGCGTTGAACATGCCCATGCAGCCCTCGTCGAAGACGCCGAGGATGGCGGGGCGGTGCTGGAGCTCGGCGGCGAGGGCGCGGCCGAGATCGCGCTCGGGGGTGGGGAGGGAGTCGGGGTCGAGATCGGAGGTGTGGGAGAGGTCGTGGGTGATGGTGCCGGTGTCGCACCACTCTTTGAGTTTGGCGCGGAAGGCGGGGTCGGCGAAGTCGGTGCCCCAGAGGAGGGCGTGGGGGCGGCCGGCTTTGGTGAGTGAGCCGCGGAGGTTGAGGGCGCCGACCAGGCCGGGCCATTGTCCGGACCAGTTGGCGAGGATGAGGACGGGGCCTCGGTGGCGGATGAGTCCTGGGAGGACGTGCATGGAGTATTGCCAGACGCTCTCGACAACGACGAGTGGGGCGTCGGGATGGATGTCGGCGAAGACCTCGCGGCCGTGGGCCTGGCTGAAGATGAAGCCGTGGGGTTCGGCGTCGGACCAGCGCTCGGGTGAGCCGCGGAGGGAGGCGAAGCCGCAGGCGGCGAGGGCTTCGCGGGCTTGGGCTTCGACCTGTTGCTGGGTGGGCCAGCAGAGGGAGTTGGCGGAGAGTCGGGAGTCTCCGGAGGCGATGATGACGGCGGTGTTTGGCGGGACGGGGGCGGGGGTGTGGGCTTTGGGGAGGGTGTAGGTGGGCATGCGCGGAGGGTAGCAGGGGTGGGTGTGGGGGTGTGTGTGTGTGTCGCTTTGGCGAATGGAGGAGGTTTGACGTGGCCCGGCGCTGACGGTTGGGGTTCGAAAGGCAGGCCGGCGCTGACGGTTGGGGCTCAAAAGGCAGCCCGGCGCTGACGGTTGGGGCTCAAAAGGCAGGCCCGGCGCTGACGCTTGGGGCTCAAAGGGCAGCCCGGCGCTGACGCTTAGGGCTCTGGCGCGAGGGCTACACGGTTGGGAGTTCGTAGCCGGTGCGGCGGGGTGGGGCGAGGAGGGAGTTGGCTTCGTCGTCGTTTTCGAAGCGCCAGGAGCGCCAGTCCCAGGTGAGTTTGCGGCGGAGTTTGTAGGCGAGGTTGACGAGGTGGCAGCAGGCGGCGGTGCGCGCGCCGATCTCGACATCGCAGATGGGCTTCTCGCGGGAGTGGATGCAGTCGAGCCAGTTTTCGACGTGGTTGGTGTGGCGGGGGATGTGGAGTTCGTCCTCGCCGATGGGGGTTTCGAAGAGGTTGCCGGGGACGGGGACGATGCGGCCCCGGTCGACGTGGATGAGGCCGGTGGTGCCGACGAAGGTGGTGCCGTTGGGGCCGCCGTGGAAGATCTCGGCGCCGCTTTCGAAGCGGAGCTTGGCGCCGCGCATGGAGGTCTCGTCGAGGGGGGGGACGATTTCGAATGGGCCGGAGGAATCGGCGTCGATGCCCCACTGGGCGATGTCGTAGTGGTGTGCGCCCATGTCGGCGAAGTAGCCGCCGGAGTATTCGGAGTAGCGTCGCCAGGCGGGGTAGTGGTTGATGATGCCGCGGGGGGCGAGGTCGGAGTGGTATGGGCGTGAGGGTGCGGGTCCGAGCCAGCGGTCCCAGTCGAGCCCGGGCTCGATGGACTCTCCGGGGAGGTCGCAGGGGACGGGTGCGTCGCCGACGCCGACGTTGGCGCTTACGACGGGGCCGATGCGTCCGTTGCGGACGTACTCGACGGCTTGGCAGAACTTGTGGTCGTATTCGGAGCGTTGCTGGCTGCCGGTCTGGAAGACACGGTTGTGGGCGCGGACGGCGTGGATGATGGCGCGGGATTCTTCGAGGGAGTGGGTGAGGGGCTTCTCGCAGTAGATGTCCTTGCCGGCCTGGGCGGCGTGGATGGATTGGAGGACGTGCCAGTGGTCGGGTGTGGTGATGACGACGGCGTCGATGTCGGGGCGGGCGAGGAGGTCTCGGTAGTCGTTGTAGGCGTCGCAGTCGGTGTTGCTGTTGTACTCGTTGACGAGGTTCTGGAAGTGCTCGCGGCGGGCGGTGTCGACATCGCAGACGGCGAGGACGCGGGCGCGGGCGTTGTTCTTGAAGTAGCTGTTGAGGACGTTGCGGCCGCGGATGCCCATGCCGATGAAGCCGATGCCGAGCTGCTCGTTGGCGACGGCGCGGCGGGCGGAGGCGGGGTTGGAGAGGATGAGCGGTGCCGCGGCGAACGCGGAGGACTGGGCGAGGAAATTGCGGCGCGTGATGTTCGGCGACTGGTCTGCGTTGTGCGGCATCGGGGGGCTCCTGCGGTGGGGTGGCTCTGCTCAGAGCGTGCTGTCGGGTGCAGCGTACACGAGAGGTGGGGCGGCGTGGAAGACGCGGTGATGCTAAGGTTGAGGGGCGAAGAGCCGGGGGTTGCCTCTAGGTGTTTCTTCGGAATGTTGGTAGAGTGGGCGTCGGTTCGGCGGGAGGGTGCAGGATGCGACGGGTTGTCTATAAGAGTGTGCGTGCGGCGGGGCTGACCGATGCGCAGATCGTTGATGACATCGTGCTGCCGACGCTGCGGCGGAATCAGGAGAACGACATCACGGGGTGTTTGTGGTTCGGGCCCGATCGCTTTGTGCAGGTGCTCGAGGGGCCGGACGAGGCGGTGGACCGGACGTTTGCGAGCATCCTGGCCGATGCGCGGCACCGGGATATCCAGACGCTCGAGGCCGGCCCGCTGGAGGTGCGGGAGCACGCGGACTTTCGCATGAAGCTGATCAGGGGCGACGACTCGGACGGTGTGGCGGAGTTGTTGAGCCGGTATCCGACGATCGGGGCCGGCGAGCATCTGCGGGGGCTTCGGGGCGATGGCCTGATCGCGGGGCTCCGGCGGATGATGCGGCAGATGCCGGCGAGTCGCGCGTAGCGGTGCCGGGCGGTTGGCTCGGGCGGGACTGAGGGCTCGGATGCGTGCGGTGTGTGGGATCAGGCTTGTCGTGGTGACGATGGTGTGCGTTGTGCACGCTGCTCGGGGGCAGCTCGCGGTCGAGCATGTCGCGTCGGTGGAGTTGCCGGGCTCGGCGGTGGATCAGCACGGGGAGCCGTTTGCGGTCTCGGGGCTCAGCGGGGTGACGTGGCTCGGGGGCGAGTCGTACGCGGCGGTGATGGACAACAGCGACAAGCTGGTGGTGTTTGAGCTCGGGCTGGCCTCGGATGGGTCGGTCGTGCGGCTCGACGGCGTGCGGGGGCTGACGCTCGGCGGGTCGGGCGATCACGAGGGGATCGCGGCGACTGGCGCGGGGACGGTGCTGGTGAGCCACGAGGGCGCGATGACGGTGCGCGAGTTCCGGCTGGACGACGGGGGGCTGGTGCGGACGCTGTCGGTGCCGTCGGTGTATTCGTCGCGGCGGGGGAATCTGGGGCTGGAGTCTTTGTCGTTTGATCCGGCGTTTGCGTGGACGGGGAACGAGGAGGCGTTGACCGTGGACGGGGGGCGGGCGACGCCGGAGGCGGGGACGGTGGTGCGGCTGCTGCGGCTCGGGCCCGACGGGGAGGCGTTGTCGCAGCACGCCTACGAGGTGGAGCCGATGCACGGGCCGCGGATTCCGTTTGGGAACCCGGGGCAGAGCGGGTTGTCGGAGCTGGTGTCGTTGCCTGACGGGGCGTTGCTTGCGGTGGAGCGTTCGCTGGCGTGGACTGCGCCGCTGTTTCTGACGCGGGTGTATCGGGTGGAGTTTGCAAGCGCGACGGATGTGTCGGGGCTCGACGGGTTGATCGGGCGTGAGTACACGCCGGTGGGCAAGACGTTGGTGTATTCGGGCGGGCACAACAATTTGGAGGGGTTGTGCCTGGGGCCGCGGCTGTCGCCGACGGTGCATGCGCTGGTGGGCGTGGTAGATGATGGCGACCCGGTGAGCACGAACGCGGTGGAGGTGTTCCGGCTGAGGGGGCTGGAGGCGTGCGCGGCGGATGTTGATGCCGACGGCGAGATCGACATTGAGGACCTGCACCGGTTGCACGCGGAGCCGGAGGATCTGAACGGGGACGGGTCGGCGGACGCGGGGGACCTGCGGTGTCTTGCGCGGTATCTGCGGCGGCACGAGTGGTTTGACGTGCTGGGCGGCTAGCGGTCGGGCTCGGCCGGGTCGGTCGCGAGGATCCAGACGAAGCCCTGCGGCGGGATCGTGACTTCGACCGAGGCGTTGGCGTGGCTGTCGAGCGGCACGGTGATGGCGTCGCCGGGGCGGTCGGTGGTGCTGATCTGCAGCGCGGCGTGGTCGGTCAGGCCGGCGTAGTAGAGGGGGATGCGGACCTTGCGGGTGATGGCGGTCTTGAGCGGGTTGTAGAGGGCGGCGAGGGCGCGGTGCTCGGTGTTGGGGTTGACGTGGACCCAGCCGTCCCAGTCGCGGCCGTCGGCGCGGCGGAGGAGGATGATGTCGCTGTCGAGGATGGCGCGGTGGGCTTTGTACCACGCGACCCATCGGGTGACCATGGCCTGGGTCTCGGGGGTGTCGTAGATGCGGGGCCCTCGGAAGCAGGCCTGGACCCCGGCGCCGAGGAGGTTCTGGAGTCGGCGCTGGTAGTGGTCGAGGTGTTCGCTGAGTGGTTCGATAGTGGCGGCGGGCCCGCCGCCGTGGTATTCGGTGAGCGGGACGAACATCCATCCCATGGTGGGGGTCTTGAAGCGGGTGCCGTCGGCGATGTTCTGTCGTTCGATGATCTCCTGGTGCGCGCGCGGGAGCGACCAGTTGGTCTCGCGGTAGCCCATGCCGGTCTTGTTGGAGCCGTTGAGGAAGTACCAGTCGGGGACGTTGAGGTAGACGCCCTTGGCTCGGCACCACTGGTAGAACTCGGTGATCTGCGTCCACTGGTTCCAGCGTGAGTCTTCGTAGCCGGTGTGTCCGGGGTGGGTGGTGGAGGCGCAGGCGTCTCCGGGGTAGGAGCCGTCGTGTTCGAGGACGTCGCAGCCGGTCATGATGTAGAACTCGTAGAGGGTCTTGAGGTAGTCCTCTCCCCACTGGCTGCAGACGCAGGGCGAGTTGCCGAAGGTGGCGAATCCGCCGGGCTTGCCGGTGTCGGGGTTGATAACGTCGTGCTCGGGGGAGACGGATCTGCTGGCCAGGAGTGAGTAGCCGCCGAGGGCGAGGCCTCGGGCGTGGGCTTCGTCTGCGAGCTGGCGGTATTGGGCGATGTACTCGGGCGAGCGGTTCTCGATGTTGAAGCCGCTGCCGAAGGTCATGATGATGAGCTCGAAGCCGGTTGTGGCGGCTTGTTCGATGGCGTTGCGGACCGCGCCTGGGTTTGCTGACCCGACGTGGAAGATGAGCGGGTTTTCGGCGACCCAGGGGGCGATGGTGCGGTACATGCGGGAGAGGGAGAGCGCCTTGCGGGTGTGGTCGGTGGTGTCGAAGGCGAGTTCCCACGTGCGGAACGAGGTGAAGGACCGGTTGGGCTCGATCGCGAGTGCGGGGCCGAGCGGCGGTCGGCACTCGAGGAGGCAGGGGGTGAGTCGTTGGTAGTTGACCTGCGAGAGGTAGGAGGGGTCGGGGAGCCAGCGGACGGTCTGACGCTGCGAGCCTTCGCCGGACATGGAGACGGTGGTGAAGTTGGTTTCGACGTGGATGTTGGGGGTCTGGGCGCGGCTGTCGTCCTGGACTTCGCTGGAGGCCTCGACGACGGCGAGCCGTTCGCTTGCGAATGACTCGAGGGTGAAGGCCTCGGGGCCGGTGTTGCGGAGATCGAACCATTTGGCGATGACGGGGATGCCGTCGTAGAGGGTGTAGTGGACATCGACCTGGAGTTGGTGCGGGGCGTCGGGGCGGGACTGGAACGAGAGTGTGAGCCGCACGCCGGCGGGCGGCCAGTCGGGATGGGACTCGGTCCACTCGGTGCGTCGGGTCCAGGCGAAGCGTTCTTCGATGGGGCCGGAGGTGAAGCCGGTGAAGGCGAGCGCTTGGGGGTCGGCCTGGAGATCGTCGAGCCACTCGGGGAGGAGGTAGTTGCCGACGGGCTGGCCGGTGAGGCCGCCGACGGGGATGGTCTGGCCGTCGATGGTGAGTTCGCACTCCGGCCCGACGGCGCGGAGGAGTTGCTCGTTGGTCGTGAGCTGCGAGAACCCGACGCACGCGGCGTTGGGGTGTAGGAGGAACTGGCGTTGGATGAGGCCGTTGTCGAGCACGAGCGTGTTGTCGTCGGCGCGGTAAATGCCGGCGGCTCGGTCGGGGGTGGTGACGAGCCAGTCGGTGGTGGCCGGCGGCGGGACCGGGGGGAGCGCGTCGAGTGACTGGCGCCAGGGTTGTGCGAGGGCGGTGAGGCAGGCTGCGGCGGAGAGGCAGCAGGCGAGTCGGAGGTGGGAGGGGTGTTGCATGCGCGCAGGATACAGGGGACTCGGGTTGGGCTTGTGCGCGGAGGGGATCGGCTGCGGGGGAGTTGTGGTGTGCGGGGTGATGGGCGAGCGGGTGATGTGCCGGGTGACGATCGGGAGGTGGGCGAGGTGCTTGCCCGTGCGGTCGGCGAGTCAGGCGGGGTGTCGGCCGGGGCGTGGGAGGGCGAGGGGTGTGGGGGTGCCCCGATAATGGCTGGCCGGCGGGGTGCCTGGGTGCGTTCTGGCGGGATCCGGGCCGGCTTTGGGTTGGCGTTGCGGGTTCGGGGTGGTGCGGTCCGTACACTCCCGCCATGCCAAGACTTCCCCGTACCGCTCGTCTCGTTCTTTCGGCCACGCTCGCTCTCGCGGCGACTGCGCAGGCCGATGGGCTCCGTGTTGTCACGTGGAACGTGTCGAACTATTCGGGCGGGCGTGCCGCGGCGTTCGAGACCGCGGTCTATGGGGTGTTTGAGGGGCGGTCGATGTCGCCCGATGTGTTCCTGCTGCAGGAGATGCTGAGCGACTCGTCGGTGCAGCAGTTGGTGCAGATCCTGAACGCCGCGCCGGATTCTCCCGGCGACTGGGCGGCTGCGCCGTTTGTGGACGGCAACGACACGGACAACGGGTTCCTGTACCGGACGTCGAAGGTTGAGCTCCTGGGCTCTGTGGTGGTGGCGCAGGGTGGTGCGTCGCCGAATCATCCGCGGGATATCAATCGGTATGACGTGCGGCTGGTGGGGTACGGGTCGGTCGAGGGGGTGATCTCGCTGTACTCGACGCACATGAAGGCGAGCACGGGGGGCTCGAACGAGGCACGCCGGCTGCTGGAGGCGCAGCGGATCCGGGCCGATGCGGAGGCGCTGCCTGATGGCCAGCACTTCATTCTCGGAGGTGACTTCAACATCCGTTCCTCCAACGAAGGGGCGTATCAGGAGTTGATCATCGTGCGGGACGATGGGCGGTTTGTTGACCCGATCGCCTCGCCGGGGTCGTGGAACAACAGCAGCACGTTCCGCTACATCCACACCCAGGACCCGATCGGTGCGGGCGGGGTGGACGACCGGTACGACCAACTGCTGGTCTCGGCGTCGCTTGTGGATGGGGACGGGGCGGACTATCTGGGGCAGGCGGCGATTCCCTATTCGCGGAGCACGTGGGACGATCCGAACCATTCGTACCGCTGCTGGGGCAACGACGGGTCGTCGTACAACACGGTGCTGCGGAGCGAGGGCAACGAGATGGTCGGCGCGGACATCGCCGACGCGTTGAAGCTCATCTGCAACGGGTCGGGGCACCTGCCGGTGATGCTTGATCTGGTGGTGCCGGCGCGGTTGGGTGCCGACGCGGTGATCGACTTCGGCACGGTGACGGTGGGGGCGGTGGCGACGGAGTTGCTGACGGCGGGCAACGCCGGGGACACGGTGCTGTGGGGGCCGGACGGGATCGGGGTGCTCGAGTATGCGCTCGGAGTGGAAGCGCCGTTCGGGGCGCCGGGTGGCATTCAGCACGATGGTGCGGGCGGTGCGTTCAATGTGCACGAGATCACGCTCGACACCTCGACGGCGGGTGTGTACGAGGCGGTGCTGGTGATCGCGTCGAACGACCCGGAGGTGCCGCTCTTTGAGGTGCTGGTGCGCGGTGAGGTGGTGGGGTGCGTGTCGGACTGGAACGCGGACGGGAGCGTGGACACGCTGGACTTCCTGGCGTACCTCAACGACTGGGTCGCGGGGGATTTGATCGCCGACCTGACCGGCGACGGCACGGTCGATACGCAGGACTTCCTGGAGTTCCTGAACCTGTGGGCGGAGGGGTGCTGAGGGGTTGAGGGCGCGTGGCGGCGAGTCCGGGGGTCTGGCGTGTCAGAGACCGCCGTTGACGCGGGCGAGCAGGACAGCGAAGCGGCCGTCCTGGTGCAGGCTCTTGAGGTCTGTGTCAGTCGTCAGGTAGCGCTTCAGGTCGAAGCCTGCCTCGAGTGACTTCTGCAGGGCCTCAAACGCTTGGTCGGGCTTGTTGGTGAGTGCGTAGGCGCAGCCGAGGTTGTAGAGCGCGATGCCCTCGAACTGCGGGAAGGTGGCGGCCCGCTGGTGGGCGGGGATGGCCTCGGCGAGGTTGCCGCTCATGTGGAGGCAATAAGCGAGGCCGAACGCGGCGGCGGCGTGCTGCGGCTCGCGGTCGAGGATGGCGGCGTATGCGTCCGCGGCCTTGGTCCAGTTGCCGGACTGTTGGAGCGATTGTGCTGCGGCGAGTGACGGCCCGGTGCCGGGTTGGCTTTGGGGGTGTTCGGCGGTGCGGGGCTGTGACCGGTCGGCACCGACGAGGCTGGCGAGGCGCCGGGCGATGGGCCCGAGGCGTTCGTGCTGCATGATTGACTGGGCGAGGCTCTGGGCCTGCGCTTCGGCGGCTTCGGCGATGGAGTCGAGGTTTTGGCGGATTTCGGGTGCGTAGTGGGTGTAGATGGCTTCGGCGTCGGTCATGAGCTGGCGGAACTTGCCGCGGATGCCGGGCGCGGGGCGGTCGAGGAGTGCCCGGAAGCGTGGGTCGTTGTGGAGGGTGTCGAGGTCGGAGTCGCTGCGGGCGTTGGAGAGGGAGTATCCGGCGTCGGCGGAGGCCTCGAGGGCGCTGATCGCGGCGTCGGGTTCGCCGAGGAGGGCGTGGGCGCAGGCGGTGTTGTAGAGGGCGAGGCCTCGGTACTGCTCGAACTCGGCGGCCCGCCGGTGGACCTCGAGGGCCTGTTCGATGTGCCCGGCCATGTGCAGGCAGTAGCCGAGATTGAAGACCGCTTCGCCGTTCTTCGGATCGAGGCGGGCGAGCGAGGCCCAGGCCGACGCGGCGGCGTCCCACTGGCGGGCGGCTTGCAGTTGGCGGGCGTCCTGAGCCGTGGGGGTCGCGGGCTGGAGCGCGGGTGCGGCGTCCGCGCGGGCGTCCTGGGCCAGCGTGGCGGGGGCGAGTGTTGTGGTCGAGATCAGAAGAGCCGCGGTCAGGGCGGCTCGCGTTGCTCGCGTCCTCATGTCAGGTCTCCGTGTGCGGCTGGCTCGCGCTGCGGGGGCGGGCGGTCCGCTGGAGGACTGATTGGGATTGCGGCGGCGGAGTTTCGGGGTGGGCTGAGCTTGGGCCGGTCGTGGAGCCGGGTCGTGGAGCCGGGTCGTGGAGCGGGGTCGGGGGGGCCGGGTTGGAGGGCCGGGTTGTCGGGCTGGCCTGGCCGCCTCGGGGGTGGCCACTCGGGGGACGCCGGGATCCGGGTCCCTGGCCTGCTGCCGACCGGGAATGGAGCGAAGGGGAGTCGAACCCCTGACCTCATCATTGCGAACGATGCGCTCTACCAACTGAGCTACCGCCCCGGGTGTGTCCGATCGTTGCCGATCGGGCTGAGAGTATACCCATCGGAACGGGGATTCTGGGCGGGGGTCTTGACAGTGAGAATCGGTTCTCATTATGATCCTGGTGTGTGAGTCGGACACTGGAGACGCGGCATGTGGACTGGATCGCGGGGATGGGTCGTGTCGGTTGGCTGGCTGATGGCGGTGTTGTCGCTCGGGCTGGTTGTCGGGTGCGGCTCGCGGGCGGAGACGCCTCGGGAGGCAGGGCCGGTGCGTGTGGTGGTGAGTGTGCCGCCGCTGGCGTCGCTGGTGGAGTCGTTGTTGCCGGGCGGGGCGGAGGTTCGGGTGCTGGTGCCGCCGGGCGGTTCGCCCCACGGGTTTGCGCCGTCGCCGAGCGACATCGCGTCGGTGGGTCGGGCCGACCTTGTGGTGCTGGTGGGGATGGGGATCGAGTCGGGGCTGCCGGCGTCGGTGCGCGAGGGGGCGCGGGTGCTGTCGATGGCGGGAGCGCTCGGTTTGCAGGCCGCCGACGACGACCACGACGACCACGGGCACTCGCATGACCACGATCACGACCACGCGGCGCACGGCGGGGCTGATCCGCACCTGTGGCTGGATCCCTCACTGGTCGAGGCGTTTTTGCCGGAGTTGGCGGAGGGCGTGGTCCGGGCGCTCGAGCGTGCGGGGGCGGACGCGGCGACGTCGGGCGCGGTGGCGGGCCGGCTTGCCGGTCTGCTCGCGGAGGTGCGCGAGGTGGACGCGGTGTATCGCGAGCGGCTGGCGGCACATGAGGGGGCGGTGCTGATCACGCAGCACGCGGCGTGGTCTCGGCTGACCGACCGGTATGGGCTGGTGGTGGCGTCGGAGATTCAGGTCGCGGAACAGACGGGCCCCTCGGCGGGGCGGATGGCCGAGATCGTGCGCACGGCGGAGGCCCGCGGCGTGCGGGCGGTGCTGACCGAGCCGCAGATGAACCGCGCGGTGGCCGAGCGGCTCGCCGAGAAGCTGGGCGTGCCGCTGGGGACGCTGGACCCGCTGGGTACGGGCGATTGGGCGGGGATGATGTACGGCAACCTCGACGCGCTGGTGTCGGCGCTTGGCGGGGACGCGGACACGGGCGGATGACCGAAGCGCACGGATCAACTCGGGAGGGTGGTGCGGCGATCGAGTTCGATCGGGTGGGGTTTGTCTTTGAGGGGGCGGGCAGGCCTGTGCTGGAGGAGGTTTCGCTCCGGGTCGAGCCGGGAGAGCGGCTGGGGATTCTGGGTCCGAACGGGGCGGGGAAGACGACGCTGGTGCGGATCGCGTTGGGGTTGTTGTCGCCGACGAGCGGCGGGGTGCGGGTGTTTGGTCGTTCGCCGGCGCAGGCGCGTGCTGCGGGATGGCTGGGGTATGTGCCGCAGCGGACGGGCGCGGAGCTGGCGTTCCCGCTGAGTGTGCGTCAGGTCGTGGAGATGCCGACGCGGGTTGGGCTGCGGCCTTGGGCGGCGCCTGGGCCTGAGGCGCGGGAGGCGGTGGAGTATGCGCTGCGCGTGACGGGGTGTGGCGAGTTTTGTGATCGGCCGATCGGGAGGGTTTCCGGCGGGCAGCTGCAGCGGGCGATGATTGCGCGCGCGCTGGCGTCGCGGCCCAGGCTTCTGGTGCTGGATGAGCCGACGGTGGGGATTGATGCGGTGGGGCAGAAGCAGTTCTCGACGATGCTCGAGGAGATCCGCCAGGGGCTCGGCGTGACGGTGGTGGTGGTGACGCACGATCTGCGGACGATCGCGGCGGGGTGCGACCGGGTGGCGTGTCTGCACCGGACGCTTCACGCGCACGGGTCGCCCGAGGGGCTGACGCCGGGTGTGCTGGCGGAGGTGTTCAGGCACGAGGTGGAGGGGGTGTTCGGCGCGGTGCACGTGGATGCGCACCGGGCGGAGGAGTGTCACGACCCGAGCCACGCGCATGGTGCCGAGGGGGACGCGCATGCGCACGATTGAGTATCTCTTCGGCCCGCCGGAGCTGGCGGCGTTGTTCTGGCCGGCGGTGGTGGTGGGGTTGTTGGTGTCGGTGTTGTGCGCGGTGCTGAGCCCGCTGGTGGTGCTGCGGCGGATGTCGTTTATCGGACAGGGCGTGAGTCACGCGGCGTTTGCGGGCGTGGGGCTGGCGATGGTGCTGGGGCTGGGGGCGGGGACGGGCGGCGACTGGGGGGTCCTGGTGGTGGTGGCGCTGGCGTGCGTGGTGTCGGCGGTGGGGATCGCGGCGCTCTCGGACCGGAAGGGGCTGAACGCGGACACGGCGATCGGGATCGTGCTGGTGACGGCGATGGCGCTCGGGTTTGTGATGATCCAGCACGCGGCCGAGGCGATGCGCGCGCGGGATGAGGCGCCGGGGTTTGGGGTGGAGAGTGTGTTGTTTGGCTCGGTGCTCGGGGTGCGATGGGGGGATGTCGTCGCGGCGGGGGTCGTCGTTGCGGTCGAGTTGTCGCTTTTGTGGTGGTTCCGGCGGGGGCTGTTGTTCTGGGCGTTCGACGAGGTCGGGGCGGTGTCGGTGGGGGTGCGGACGGGGTTGGTGCGCACGCTGCTGCTGGTGATGCTGGCGCTGGCGATCGTGGTGACGATGCGGCTGGCGGGAGTGGTGTTGGCGACGGCGCTCTTGGTGTTGCCGGGGGCGACGGCGCTTCGGTGCAGCTCGAGGCTGTGGCCGGTGTTTGGCATCAGCGCGGTGGCGGGGGTCGCGGGGGTGTCGATCGGGCTGGTGGTGAGCTTTGAGCTGGACTGGCAGCCGGGGCCGGCGATCGTGCTGACGCAGGTGGCGGGGTACGTGGCGGTGCGGGCGTTCGGCGCGGTCGCGCGGTCTGGCTGAGGACCGCGGCCCCGGGCGATCCCAGGGGACTTGACGGGTGCGGGGAGATCGGCGCGGGTGGTTTGGCGAGAATGCCGGGTTGTCCGGAACCGTCGGGGGGTCTTGCGCATTGAGAGAGGCGATGACCCAGGCCACTGTGCACATGGCAACGACACCACCGGCTGCGGAACGGCTGAGGACGCCGTGTCCGGACGCGGAGATGGCGGCGCGGGCGGCCGGTGATCCGGAGGTGTTTGGCGTGCTGTACCGGCGGCACTTTGAGGCGGTGGCGGGCTATCTGTTGCGACGGACGGGGGACGCGACGCTCGCGGAGGATCTGGCGGCGGACACTTTTCTGGCGGCGTGGAAGGCGTTGCCGGACTTTCGCGCGTCGGGTGTTCCGTTCCGGGCGTGGTTGTTGCGGATCGCGACGAACCGCGCCAACGCGGTGGCGCGTCACGAGCGGGTGCGTCGGCGGGCGTTCGGTCTCCTGGCGCGGCGCGCGGCGGCACGGGCCGGGGCGGGCTCGCGGGCGGACGCCGGCACGGAGGAGTTGTATGAGGCGATGGGCCGGCTTCGGGCGGAGCACCAGGCGGTGATCTCGCTCGTGCACATGGAGGGGTTGCGGGTCGAGCAGGCCGCGGAGGTGCTCGGGCTCGCGGCGGGGACGGTGAAGTCGCGGCTGCACCGGGCGAGGCGGGCGTTGCGGCAGGAGTTGTCCCGAACAGGAGATCGCTCATGAAAGCACCACAGAACGCGCACGATGAGGCGGCGGAGCGCCGCATGGACGAACTGCTCGAGCGGGCGCGCGGTTGCGCCTGGACGGGCGCGGACCAGTCACCCAGGGTCGATGAGTATTTGCGAGGTATGGCTATGGAAACGCGTTCGAGGTTTACGGTGTCACGCTCGGTCCTGCTGCTTGTCGGCGTGGGCGTGCTGGCGGGGGGCAGTCTTGCCGCGGCGGTGACGCACACGATCCTGAATCGGCGGGCGGTGCTTGTGACCGACGACGGCACGAGGTATGAGGTCGAGCTGCTCGAGTCGGCCGACGGGGCGTCGGGGACGTTCATCGCCGACGACGGCACGGTGTTCGACATCGATCTGCTCGAGCGGGACGGCGGCAAGCAGGTGTCGGTGGACGTGAACGCGCCGAACGGCGGGACGTCGACGGTGATTCTTGAGGACGGCACCGCGCCCCGTGTGACGACGCTGCCGGGACAGACGGCCCGCATCACGATCGGGACTGTGGATGAGGCGGAGGAGTCCGGCAACGGTGGGGACGGCGGCGCGGATGACGGCGCGGGCGAGGAATCGGTCGAGTCGGACGGCTGAGCCCGCGAATGGATCGATTCAGGTCTTCGGCGTGCGGCGGGTGATTCGACCCTCCCGCGCACGCGGTCCGGCCCGGCGGGAAGTTTCCCTCCGGGCCGTGCTGCGTTGGATGGCCGGCGCCGGGCGGGGAGCGCGGGCCGTACGATCGGGCCTGCAAGGGAGGTGTCTATGCGTGCCGAGACGTTTTTGGCGGAGTTGAACCGGTTGCGGAAGGACCTCGATGAGGACCCGACCGACTTGGAGTGGGTGACGTTGCACCACGTGTTCTGCTTTGTGAGCTACCAGATGGGGGCGTTCCAGAAGTACGTGGACGAGCAGGCGGAGAAGGGCGCGTTCGACGATCTGGAGACCTGAGCCGGCCGGGGCTGGGCGTGGGCTGGGCCGGGGTTGGGGGCGGCCTGGGGGCGATGAAATCCACTGGGTTTGGTGCAACTTTGCTCTTGCGGCCGCGTAGAAATTGACGACAATTGTCAGATCGTCGTTGGCAGCGTGGCGTGAGGCGCGGAGAACCCGTGGCCAGCCCTCGTGAAAGACGGCGACGACCGGGGGCTGGTGCTTCGGCGCGGGTCTCTGGGCGATGAGCCCCGGGTGACGGCCCGGGGGTGAAGAGCCGGGCGGTGGCCGTCCAGCCGCGACGGCCCGGCATGGCCTTGACGAAGGAGGTGATCCAGTGACGAATCAGGACTGTTTGATGGGGCTGCGCCGCTAGGCGGCCGCCGACGGGATGCCGTTGGTGCAGCCCGCAACAGGTCAACTCCTACGGAGTGAATCGACCGCGCCCCCGCCCGGGACTCCCGGGCGGGGGTTGTCTTTTTCGGGTCGGGGTTCGTCTCGGGGCGGTAGCGGATGGGGCTTCGGTGTTGCGGTAGGCTTTGCCGAAAGGAGCGCCAATGCAACGCTATTCGATCGAGGAGTTTGTGGAGCGGTCGGCGGAGAAGGACCTGGGTGAGGGGTTCTTTGAGCTGGAGAGTGAGCGGATTCTGGAGGTCAATCTCGGGGGGAGCGGCGGCGGGTTGGTGTGGACGAAGATGGGGTCGATGATCGCCTACCGGGGCGATGTGGATTTCGTGCGAGAGGGGATCCTCGAGCACGGGGTCGGCAAGCTGATCAAACGCGGGCTGAGCGGCGAGGGTGCGCGGCTGACCAAGGCGCAGGGGCGGGGGAAGCTGTACCTGGCCGACGAGGGGAAGAAGATCACGATCCTGCACCTGACCGATGACGCGATCGTCGTGAACGGGAGCGATCTGCTCGCGTTCGAGGACGGGCTCGGGTGGGACATCAAGATCATGAAGAAGCTGTCGGCGATGGTCGCGGGCGGTTTGTTCAACGTGCGGCTGGAGGGGACGGGGTTGGTGGCGATCACGTCGCACTACGACCCGATCGCGTTCCGGGTGACGGCGGACGACCCGGTGTTTACCGATCCGAACGCGACCGTGGCGTGGTCGGGCTCGCTGACGCCGGAGTTCAAGACGAACCTGCAGCTCAAGTCGTTCTTCGGGTGGGGCAGCGGTGAGTCGTTCCAGATGAAGTTCCGCGGCGAGGGCTTTGTGGTCGTGCAGCCGTTCGAGGAGCGGGCGCTGCAGGCGGAGTCGTCCTCGTGAACGAGCGCGAGGGGCTGCCGCCGGATATGTCGCTGGTGGGGTCGGTGACGATCGATGATGTGCGGGCGGCGGCGGCGCGGCTGGAGGGTGTTGCGCGGCGGACGCCGGTGATGACGTCGCGGGGCCTGGATGCGTCGGTCGGGGCGAGTGTCTTTGTCAAGTGCGAGAACCTGCAGCGGGTGGGGGCGTTCAAGTTCCGCGGGGCGTACAACGCGCTGGCGAGGCTGGTTGAGGCGGCGGGCGGCGGGCGCACGGGCGGGGTGCTGACCTATTCGAGCGGGAACCACGCGCAGGCGGTGGCGCTCGCGGCGTCGATCGTGGGGGTGCCGGCGGTGATCGTGATGCCGGACAATGCGCCGCGGGTGAAGCTCGAGGCGACACGCGCGTATCTGTCGCGTGCGCCCGAGGGCAGCGAGGTGGTCGTGTACGACCACGCGACGACGGTGCGCGAGGAGCTGGGCGGACAGATCGCGGCCGAGCGGGGGCTCACGGTGGTGCCGCCGTATGACCACCCGGATGTGATCGCCGGGCAGGGAACGGTGGCGCTGGAGTTGCTCGAGGAGGTGGGGGAGTTGGATTGGTTGTTTGTTTGCTGCGGCGGGGGCGGGGTGCTCTCGGGGTGTGCGGTGGTGGGCAAGGCGGTGCGGCCGGGGTGCCGGGTTGTGGGGGTGGAGCCGGAGGCGGGGGACGACGTGACGCGGAGTTTCCGGGACGGGGTGCTGCGGTCGGTGCGGAACCCGGACACGGTGGCCGATGGTGCGCGGACGCCGTACGCGGGGCGGTACACGTTCCCGCTGATTTGTGCGCACGTGGACGAGATGGTGACGGTGAGCGATGGGGAGCTGCTCGGGGCGATGGGCTTTTTGATGGAGCGGCTTCGGGTGGTGGTGGAGCCGACGGGGGCTCTGGCGACGGCGGGGGCGATGCGGCTGTCGCGGGAGGGGCGAGCGGGGCTGGCGGGTTCGCGGGTGGGGGTGGTGATCACGGGGGGGAACGTGGATCTCGCGGCGGTGTCGGGGTTGTTGTCGCGGTAGGGGGCGGGGCGGAGTTGGCCGAGGGGATGGAGAAATGGAACGCCCCGACCTTTCGGCCGGGGCGTTCGTGAGTTTGGGTTGTTGATCGTGTCGCTTAGCGGCGACGACGGATCGCGGTCAGGCCGCCGAGGCCGAGCAGGGCGAGGGCGCCGGGCGTCGGGACGACGACGATGTTGCGGAAGGCGAAGGCCTCGGAGCCGCCGTCGGAGGTGCCGGCGTAGCGGAGGGTGAGGGTCGAGCCGGAGCCGGCGACCGCGGCGTTGAGGGTCTGGAAGTTGTTGTTGAGCAGGGTGCCGTTCATGTACATGGGGTCGTCGACGGTGTAGACGCCGCCGTCGGCCATGGTGTAGTCCTGCGAGCCGGCTTCGTCGATGGAGGCCTGGAAGAGGGTGGTGAAGCCGCCGCCGTCGATCTCGACCTCGAAGAGGTGGGTGTCGGCGCTCTCGAAGTCGCCCATGGCGGCGAAGTCGATGTTGATGGAGAGGGCGCCGGCGCCGGTGATGTCGAAGGTCCACTGGGCGGTGCCGCCGCCGGAGGGGTTGGAGCCGTTGACGGAGTCAACGACGCCGAAGAAGCGGCCGTCGTCGGTCTCGTCGACGATGCCCTGGCTGTCGCCGGGGAAGCCGAAGAGGGAGTCGTCGGCGATGGCGAAGGGGAGGTTGCCGGCGGCGGCGGGGCGGCTGGTGATGCCGAACATGTCGCCGGGGCTCCAGGTGTCGATCATGCCGTTGCCGTCGTAGCCGGGGTCAACGGTGATGGTCTCGCTGGTGAAGTTGTCGTTGGCGGCGTTTTCGGAAACGGCGGCGCCGATCTGGGCGTTGGCGGCGCAGGCTGCGCCTGCGAGGGTGGCGATCGCGAGGATCTTCATGGGATGCTCCTGTCTCTCTCTGGGGTTCTCTCTCTGGACGTCTTGGACACTCCTCCGGCCGGTTTCCCGTCCGAGGGAACATTGTGGCACGTCGGAGGGGATCCGTCCAGTCCGGGGGGTGTCCCGGGGCGCAAAGATCGCGCGAGTTCCCGTTGGTGGCGGTGTGGGGCGTCGGTGAGGCGGCGCTCTGGGCTGTTTGGCGACGATCTCAGCGGATGAAGATTGCCCAGATTACCACGAGCACGGGGAGGAGCAGGGCGATGGAGCGGAGGAGGTAGCCGAAGAACGAGGGCATCCGCAGGCCGCCGGCTTCGGCGATGGCCCGGACCATGAAGTTGGGGCCGTTGCCGATGTAGGTCATCGCGCCGAAGAAGACCGCGCCGAGGGAGATGGCGGTGAGAGCGTGGATGCCGGCCTCGTTGGCGAGGAAGGTCTGGACGGACTCGGCGTTGATTTCCTGTTCGCCGAAGGAGACCTGGAGGAAGTTGAGGTAGGTGGGCGCGTTGTCGAGGACGGCCGAGAGCGATCCGGTGCCGAAGTAGTAGGCGGTGGGGGAGGTGAGGCCGAGGGAGTCACCGTGCGCGGCGAGGAAGCCGAGGGCGGGGGCCATGGTCGCGAAGATGCCGATGAAGAGCAGCCCGACTTCCTTGACGGGCTCGAAGTTGAAGGCGTTGGCCTTGTGGATCTCGCGGTTGGCGACGAAGTAGGCGGCGATGGCGACGGCGATCTGGAAGGTCGCGCCGATGGGGTAGCCCTGGATGCCGGCGAACTTCTTGAGCATCGGGTCGATGAAGACACCGACGATGATCAGCGCGAGGGCGATCATGCCGGTGGTGCCGCGGATGCGGAGGCTGGCGCGTTCGGCGTTGGGTTCGGTGCCGGTTTCGGCGGCGGGGTCGGGCGTGAAGGGGTGCTTGCGGCTGATGAGTGTGTCGATGACGAAGAAGATCGCCAGGAGCATGCCGATGGCGGCGGCCCACATGGGCCAGAGGTGGATGAGGGTCCACTGGAAGGGGATGCCCTTGAGGTAGCCGAGGTAGAGCGGGGGGTCTCCGATGGGCGTGAGTGCGCCGCCGCAGTTGGAGACGATGAAGATGAACATGACGACGTGGATGGGCTTGAGCCTGCCCTTGTTGACGCGCATGAAGGGGCGGATGAGGAGGACGGAGGCGCCGGTGGTGCCGATGAGGTTTGCCATGACGGCGCCGGTGGCGAGGAGGGCGGTGTTGAGCACGGGTCCGCCCCTGCCGCGAACGTCGACGAGGACGCCGCCGGAGGCGACGAAGAGCCCGCCGATGAGCGCGATGAAGGAGTAGTACTCGAGCCCGGTGTGGAGCATGACGTGCTGGCCGTAGGTCTGGCCGTGGGAGTATTCGCCCTGGTAGGCGAAGAGGTAGTAGGCGATCATGAGGCCGCCGAGGAGGAAGGCGAAGTCGGGGTAGTGGGCGTGCCAGAACTTCTCGTTGATGAAGGGCATCACGGCGATCGAGAGCAGGAGCAGGGCGAAGGGCGTGACGAGCCAGATGGGGATCGTCGGTGTCGGGGCGTGCTCGGTGTCGTGCTCGGCGTGGGCGGCGTCGGCGTGCTCGGTGTCGAGTTCGCTGTCGGGGGAGGCGTCGGGCTGCGCGTGGACGATCGCGGGGAAGTCTTCGGAGGCGTCGGCGAGTGTGACGGGGTCGGGCAGGTGGCTTGGGTCGAAGCTCTGCTCGAGGTCGTCTCCGGCGAACTCGTGGTCGGTCTGGCTGTCGTGTCCGGCGTCGTGGTCCTGGTGGTCGCCGTCCGGTCCGGGGGCGTGCGAGGCTTCGGGCGCGTGGGGTGCGGTGTTGTACTGGGCGGGGGCCACGAAACCCAGGACGAGGCCGAGCACGGCGCCGACGATCGCCGAGAGCACCCAGCACTTCGGTCCGTGGAAGCCGTGATGGTGTGACTGATCGCCGCTCATTCCCGCTCTCCAGAGTGTATGGGGCTCCGGCGCTCGGCGCGGGGCCTCGGTGTGTATCGGCCACGCCGGGGGCGGATCGCAGGAGTGTTTGCCAAGAGCCTCGCGGGCGGAGGGGGGCGGGGCGTGGCGCTATGGGTTATCGGTCGCATGGGCCGGCCGGAGCCGGCGGGCCAGCAGCAGCAGGGTGAGGCCGACGAGCACGATGCCCGCGGCGTTGGCGGCCAGGTCGAGGGGGTCGACCGTCCGCTGGAGCACGGGCAGGCCCTGGGTGAGCTCGTCGAGCAGGGCGTAGGCGAGCGCGGTGGCGGTCGAGCGGACGATGTTGTGCCGGCTGAGAACGGGGCCGAAGAAGCCGCCGAGCGTGAAGAGGAACGTCCACGCGCCGAAGGCTCCGGCGTGGATGAAGAGGTCGAGGCGGCTGACGCCGTGTGAGGCGATCTTGAGCGCGGGCCAGTGGGTGGCGGTGACGAGGGCGAGCGCGTAGCACGCGAACGCGATGCGCGCGCAGGTGCGGGCGTTCACGGCGCGGTGTGCTCGGCGGGGTCGGCGGTGCGGACGTGGACGACGGGCGTGTCCTGGTCTTCGGGCTCGGTGGTCGGCGGGGTTTGGCTGGGCGGTTGTGTGGCGAAGATGTTCTCGGCGAGTTCGCGGTAGTCCTTGGCTCCGGCGGCGTCGGGGGCGTAGGCGAAGACGCTCTGCCCGAAGCTGGGGCTCTCGGCGAGCTTGATGTTGCGGCGGATGTGGGGTCGGAAGACCTTTGCGCCGGACCAGGGCAGGTTGGCGTCGTGTTGTTGTTCGAAGAAGGCGTCGAGATCGGCGACGACTTCCTGGGCGTGGGTGGTCTGGTTTTCGTGCATGCAGAGGACGACGCCGCGGACGCGGAGGGCGGGGTTGATCGAGCCGGTCATGAGCTGGACGGTCTCGAGCAGCTTGCTGACGCCCTGGAGCGCGAGGAAGTGGGCCTGCATAGGGATGAGCACTTCGCGTGCGGCGGCGAGTGCGTTGAGTGTGAGCAGGCCGAGGGAGGGGGGGCAGTCGATGAGGACGAGGTCGAAGTCGGGCGCGAGCCGCTGGAGGACGCGGTGCAGGCGGTGGTGGCGTTCGGGGACGCTGGTGAGTTCCGACTCGGCGGCGGCCAGGTCGGTCTCGGCGGGGAGGAGCGAGAGGTTGTCCTCGACGGGGGCGAGGGCCTGGCGCGGGTCGGCGTCGGGGTCGAGGAGGACGGAGTAGACGGAGTGCTCGAGGGCATCGGGGTCGACGCCGAGGTGGAGGGTGGCGTGGGCCTGGGGGTCCATGTCGACCAGGAGGGTGCGGAGGCCGAGCGTGGCTGCGGCGGCGGCGAGATTGACCGCCGTGGTGGTCTTGCCGACGCCGCCCTTCTGGTTCATCAGGGCGACGACTCGGAGCGGGATGTTGTGGTCTGCCTCCATGCGGGGGCAGTATATGGGGTGGGGCGGGGGACGTCGCAGGGTGCCCGGATTGACACCGGATCAGGCTGGTTTGGCGCGGTCGGCGGGCTGTTCTTCGGCGACGGGTCTTGGTGCGGGCTTGTTGGCGGGTTGGGCGGCGGGTTGGGCGGCGGGCTTGGCGGCGGGCTTGGTGGCGGGTTTGGGGGCGGGCTTGCCGGTGCTGCCGGCGCGGAGGGTGATGGCGTCCTCGATCTGCTTGCGTCGGGCGAGCTTGATGGAGATGACGGCGATGTAGGCGATGAGGATGCCGGCGAGTGCGTAGGTGACCCGGGCGCGCCAGAGGCTCATGGCGATGCCGAGGGCGCCGAAGGCGATGCCGATGCCGTAGAGGCTGAAGACGGCGCCCTTGACGCCGAGTGCTCGTTTGAGCATGTGGTGGAGGTGGTCGGCGTCGGGGTCGCTGAGTCGTTTGCCGGCCATCTTGCGTCTGACGATGGCCAGGCAGGTGTCCATGATGGGGATGGCGTAGATGACCAGCCCTGCGAGGACGAGGTGGGTGCGGCCGGTGTCGCCGAGTGTGAGGACGATGAGGATGGTGGCGAAGCCCATGAGCAGCGAGCCGCAGTCGCCGAGGAAGATGGAGGCCGGGTTGAAGTTGTGCGGCAGGAACCCGAGGCATGCCCCGAGGAGGGCCATGCAGAGGATGATGCGTTGGGCGTCGCGGGGGCCGTCGTCGCGGACGGCGAGGGTGAGGGCGACGATGAGGAGGGCGGCGGCGCAGATGCCGGTGGTGCCGGAGAGCAGTCCGTCGAGGCCGTCGATGAGGTTGGAGGCGTTGCAGGCGCCGAGGACGAAGATGGCGATGATGGCGGTGCCGGCGCAGTAGATGAAGTCGATGGCCAGACCCGGATCGCCGCTGGGGATGGTCTCTCCGAAGAAGGGGATCATGATCCCGGTGGGGATGAAGTAGACGAGATCGGGGTTGCCGAGCCAGTCACCGATGGTGGGGGCGAGGACGCCCTTGGCGACCTGGACGCCGACGCTGTCGTAGGCGAGTGCGGCGGCGGCGAAGAGCTGGCCGCCGATCTTGAGGCGCGGCTCCATGCCGACGACGTCGTCGATGAGGCCGACGAGCATGATGACGGTGAGGCCGAGGATGACGGAGATGGGCACGGGCCAGGGGAACTGGTTTGTGGGGTCGTCGGTGATGAGGTGGGCGGTGGAGTGCCACTCGATGATGCGCCAGTCGGGGAAGGCGACGGCGAGGTAGCTGAAGAGGATGCCGCCGACGAGGCCGAGGAAGACCGCGACGCCGCCGAGGTAGGCGATGGGCATCTTGTGGATCTTGCGGTCGCCGTCGGGCTTGTCGATGATGCCGTTGGCGACGGCGAGGCGTCGCATGATGGGCGTGACGAGCAGGGTGACGAGGAAGGCGACGATGAGGACGCCGATGTAGCCGTGGAAGATGTCGAGCCGCGTGGCGGCCTCGGTGGTGTCGAGGCCGGCGGCTTTGGCCAGTTCCTGCTGCTGGGCGGCGAGGTTCTGGATGCCGGTGCCGAGCTGTTCGATGCGTTCGCGGACCTCGGGCGTCGGCTGGACCTGGAGCGCCGTGGGGGAGAGCGCGTCGGGGAGGAACGCGAGCGGGCTCATGCCCCGACTCCGGGGTGTGCCTGCGACGCGTGGCCCTCGCGAAGGAAGGCGGCGACGTCGAGGATGGTCTGCTCGAGGGTGAGCTTGGGCTCGAAGCCGACGGCGGCGCGGAGGCGGGAGAGGTCGGGCTTGCGGCGGGGGAGGTCTTCGAAGCCGGTGGGAAAGGCCTGGGTGTAGGGGATGAAGCGGGTCTCGGAGGTGGAGTTGAGCGTGGAGACGACGGCCTCGGCGAGTTGGCGGATGGTGATCTCGCGGTCGGAGCCGACGTTGAAGACGCGGCCGGCGCAGGCGGGATCGGCGAGGAGCCGCGGCAGGACGCTGACGACGTCGCGGACGTCGCAGAAGCAGCGGGTCTGGTCGCCGGTGTCGTGGATGGTGAGCGGCTCGCCCGCGAGTGCCGCGGCGACGAATCGGGGCAGGACCATGCCGTAGCTGCCGACCTGTCGGGGCCCGACGGTGTTGAAGAACCTGGTGACGACGGCGGGGAGGCCGGAGGCGCGGTGGTGGGCGAGTGCGAGGTGTTCGTCGAGCGCTTTGCTCATGCCGTAGGACCAGCGGGCGATGGTGGTGGGGCCGTAGACGACGTCGTCGTCCTCGCTGAAGGGGCTGCGGGAGCCCTTGCCGTAGACCTCGGAGCTGGAGGCGATGAGTGTGCGCGCGGGGGTTGGCTGTGCGGCGGCGAAGTCGAGGAGGTCGATGGTGCCGACGATGTTGGTTCTGATCGCGGCCTCGGGGTCGTCCATGACGAGCTGGACGCCGACGGCGGCGGCGAGGTGGTAGATCTCGTCGAAGGCGACGCCCTCGTGGTTGAGTGCGTGGAGTGCTTCGGAGACGTCGGCCTCGAGCGTGGTGAGGCGGGGGTGGGGCGTGAGGTTGGTGGCGTTGCCGGTGGAGAGGTTGTCGACGACGGTGACCTCGTCGCCCCGGGCGAGGAGGAGGTCGACGAGGTGGGAGCCGATGAAGCCGGCGCCGCCGGTGACCAATGCGCAACGCCCGCCCTTTTTGGGGCGGGACGCGGCGGTGGTTGGCGTGGCTTTGGCCGGGTCTGGCACGTAGGACTCCCGTGTTCCCCCACGGGTGAGGCGTTAGTTGTCGCCGGAGTAGGACTGGCTGGCGCGGATGTTGCCGCGGAGGTAGCCGCCCGCGGAGGCCTTGACGCCGTTGACGACAACGCCGAGGAACTCGGCCTTTCCGTCGGCGAGCTGGTTGCGGATTCGGGCGACGAGCCCGCGCTTCTCGGAGTAGGCCTTGACGACGAGCATGGAGGCGTCGCACCGGTTGGCGATGCTGACGCCGTCGCCGGAGACGATGGCCGGGGGGACATCGATGACGACGAGGTCGTAGTCGTTGGTGGCGGCGGTGAGGAGGTCGGCGAACTGCTGGCCGGCGAGTTGTTCGACGATGCGGTTGGCGCTGGACCCTGCGGGCAGCAGCGAGAGGCCGGCGGTCTTGGTGGCGATGGCGGCGTCGTGGAGTGAGGAGGCGCCGGCGAGGACGTCGGAGAGGCCGGGCGCATCGCCGGTGCCGAAGCCGGTGTGCTGCGACGGGCGGCGGAAGTTGGCGTCGACGATGAGCGTGCGCCGGCCGGCGGCTGCGGCGGCGGCGGCCAGGTTGGCCGCGACTGTGGAGGCGCCGGAGCCGGGCATGCCGCTCATGACCATGAGTGACTTGTGACCGGCGAGGTCCATCTGCTTGAGCAGCGGGGATCTGATCTGGCGGAAGCTCTCGGAGACGACGCCCCGTGGTGCGGCGCTGAAGGCGCAGTGCATCTGGTCCTTGGGGGTGGCGGAGTCTTCGGAGGCGTCGGGGATGAGCCCGAGCACGCGGGTGCGGGGGATCATGGCGACGTCGGCGGGGCCCTTGACGCGCTGGTCGAGGAGTTCGCGGAGGAAGACGATGCCGGTGGTCAGGCCGAGGCAGAGCACCACGCCGGCGGGGACCATGTAGAGCAGGTTGGGGAAGATGGGCTTGTCGGGGTTGCGCTCGTTCTGGAGCACCATGACGCGCTTGGAGGTGGCGAGGCGCGAGACGCTGGTGAGGTTCTGGAGCTGGGCTTCCATCTCGGCCTTGGTCTTGAGGATGCCCTCGATCTCGCGGTCGAGGTCGTCGACCTTGGTCATGGTGCGGCTCAGGTCGACCAGTCGGGTGACGAGTCGTTCCTGGGCGGTGGACATCTCGGCTTCTTGGGCGTTAAGGGTGGCGATGGTGCTTCGGAGGCCGTCGACGATGGCGTCGAAGCGCTTGCGGAGGAGCCGCTCGCGTTCCTGGTCGAGCTTGGTGCGCCAGGACTCGATGAGGGAGTCTGTGGTGACCATGGAGCGGTGGTCGGGCCCGAGGCCGCGACGCTGCATGGCGGCCTTCTGGGCGTCGAGCGAGGCGATGGTCTGGTGGATGGACTGGATGAGGGGCTCGGACTCGACGGCGTTGATGAGCTCGTCGGAGTAGGTGGGCCCGCCCTGGGCGTTGAGTTCCTGCTCGTACCGGGCGAGCTGGGTGACGGCGCCCTCGGTCGAGATGCGGACCTGGTGGAGCGTGGAGATGATGCCCTGGAGCTCGAGGTTCTCGGCGGCCCAGCGCTGTTCGAGTGAGTCGACCTTGTCGTCGCGGAGGATCTGCTCGCGGAGTCGCTGCTTGTCGGCGAGGCGTTCCTGGTAGGTGGTGATCTGCTTCTCGAGGGCCTCGCGCTGCGGGGCGGTCTGGCCTCGGGCCTGCTGGTCGAGGCGGAGCATGTAGGTTTCTTTGACGAGGCCGATGACGTTGGTGATGTCGTTGGCGCGGGTCCAGCCGAGCTTCATCTCGATGATGTCGGTGTTGGGCACGAGGCGGACGACGAGGTTGTCCTGGAGCCACTCGGCGGCGTCGGCGGTCTGGAACTTGCCGCCGGAGGTGAACTTCTTGGCCCACTCTCCGCCGAGGGGCTGGAGGCGGGGGTCGGAGACGACGCGCTGGATGACGTCGTCGGACTTCATCTGGGCGACCTGGGTGAGGGCGAAGCGTTCCTGCTCGTCCTCGTCCTTGCCGACCTGGACCTCGAGGTTGGTCTGCGGCGGGAGCACCTGGAAGATGACCTGCGGCTGGAAGATGGGGTAGACCTTCCGGAGCACGATGAAGGAGCCGACGCCGAGCAGGACGCCGAGGATGAGCGCGGCGACGAGCACCCACAGGTACTTCTTGAACATCTTGCCGATGTCAACGCTCGGCGCGGCGGGCCCGCTCGCGGCGGACTGTGTTCGTGCCGGGAACGGGGCGGTCGGCTTGATGGGTGCGGTGGTCATTGTCTTGATCCCTGTGGGTCGGATAAGAGGATGTCGGGCGTGGGTCGGTTGGTACGCCGGTCGGCCGCGTGCCGTTCGGGTGGTCCGGGTTGGTTATCCGTCGCCGAGTCGGGCGACGAGGTCCTGAAGGATGGTCTGGTTTTCTTCGTCGAGTTCGCGGCCCCGGTCCAGTAAGCCTTGGACCTCGGCGACAACCACGCGGGCTGCGGCGGGATTTTTGCTGGCCAGGAGCGCCTGGGCGTGCCGGAGCATGTACTTGACGTCCTCCGGCTTTCCCCGGGAGAGGCGGACGGCCTGGTCGAAGAGCGGGACGGCCTCTTCGGGGCGGCCGAGGGCGACGTAGACGGTGCCGAGGGTGTCGAGCACCTCGGGTTCGTTCGGGGCATGCTTGGAGGCGCCCTCGGCGTAGGGGAGGGCGTCGGCCGGGCGGTCGAGGTGCTGGGCGAGCACGAAGGCGATGTTGTTCTCGACCTGCCAGTCGGTGGGCTTCAGGGCGAGGGTCTGCTTCCAGATGGTCAGCGCCTGCTCGTAGTCCTCTCTGAAGTAGTGCTCGCCGGCGAGCGCGCGGAGGGCCGAGTACTTCACCTCGATGTTGCGGGTGGAGTCGATCAGCGTGCGGAGCTGCGAGACGCCCTGGCTGGCGGTCGCGGGGTCGGTGGTGAGCACGCGGCAGGTGAACAGCTTGGCCCAGTCGGCGGCGCCGGGCTGGCTCTCGAGCTGGCGGATGAAGGCCAGGGTCTCGCGGGAGTTGCTAAAGACGCTGCGCATGGTGGTGAACCAGAAGGCCATGCGGTCGGCGTTGCGGTCGGTCAGGAGCTGGAACGAGCCGAGGCAGTCGTTGACGGCGGCCTCCATGCGGCCGGTCTGGGCGAACACGCGGGCGCGGCCGAGCATGAGCGACGGGTCGGTGACGACGACGGCCTTGGCTTCGTTGAAGACCCGCTCGGCCTCGCCCAGACGGGCGGGGTTCTCGCCGAGCAGGAGGTCGACCAGGCGGAGCACGATCTGGGGCTGCTGGTCGATCTTGAAGGCGCCGAGGTAGATGTCGGTGCCGGCGCGGCGCATGCCGCCGAGGATGAACAGCTCGGCGATCCGGGTGCGGTGCTGGGCGTCTCGGGGGCGGCGTTCGAACCACTCCTCGGCGACCTGGACGGCCTCGGCCTCCATGCCGCGGCGGATCATGGTGACCAGGAGCGCCGAGCGGAGCTCGTCGTTGGTGGGGTTGAGTCGGACGGCGTCCTGCCATGCCTTGATCGCCTCGTCCTCGCGGCCGAGCTTGGCGAGCAGTTCGGCGCGGCGGCGGTGGGCCTCGGCGAGCGTGGGGTCGAGCTCGATGGCCCGGTTGAGGTCGGCGAGTGCGTCGGGGATGAGCGACTCGACGCGGGCCTCGGCCTCGGCGCGGAGGACCCACACGCGGAAGTCGCCGGGCCAGCGGCTGACGGCGGTGTCGAGCAGCGCGCGGGCCTGGCGGTCGTCGCCCCGTTGCAGCGCGACGCGGGCGCGGAGGAGGCTGACGGTGATGTCGTTGTCTCCGCCCGTGATCGAGGCGAGAATCTGCTCGGCCTCGTCGAGCCTGGTCATGCCGATGAGGGCCTCGCAGAGGCGGAGCTTGACGGAGGTGTCGGCGTTGGGGTCGTTGTCGAGGATGCGCTTGTAGACGTCGTAGGCGTCGCTGAACCGGCTGAACCGCATGAGCGTGCCGCCGAGCATCAGGTCGATACCGAACTCGCCCTCGGCCTGGTAGGGGACGGCCTGGCGCAGGGCGGTGATGCCGGCGTTGGAGCTGCCTCGCTGCATCATGAACTGGGCGAGGGCGGCGTAGGGCGCGACGCGTTCGGCGGGCGGGGTCTCGGCGATGAACTTCGCGAAGACGCGCCGGGCGGTGTCGAGGTCGTTCTGCTCGGCGTTCCAGCGGGCCTCGAGTCCGACGAGTGTCTCGCGCACGCCGGGGGTGTCGGCGCCGTCGGCCCGGGTCTTCTTGATGAGGTCGGCGCCCTCGTCCCACTGCCCGAGCGAGATGTAGAGGTCGATCAGCGCGAGCCGGTTGCGGAAGTCGTCGGGCCGGGCCTCGAGGATCTTCTCGCGGCGGTCGCGGGCGGCGGCCTTGTCGCCGACCGAGCCCTCGAGGTTGAGGACCATCTGCATGAAATCGGGGTTGGCGCGGCCGTAGATCTCGCTGCGGCGGGCGACTTCGAGCGCCTCTGTCATGCGGTTCTCGTCGGAGAGCACCTTGCAGAGGCTCATGATGTTCCGGAGGTCGTCGGGCCGGACGTCGAGGGCCCGGCGGAGGGAGTTGATGCCGTCGGCGGTGCGGCCGAGGTCGATCTGGGTCTCGGCGAGCAGCGCGAGGAGCTGTGTGTTGTTCGGGGCGGAGGCGACGGCCTGGGTGAGGGCCGCGAGCGCGTCCTGGTCTCTGCCCTCGAGCAGCAGAACGCGTGCGCGGTAGCTGAGCCCGTCGATCCGGTCGGCGTTGGCGGCACGTGCGCGGTCGGCGATGCGTTTGGCCTCGTCGATGTCGTTGGCGTTTGCGGCCTTGTTGAAGAGGAGCTCGAGCACGGTCGGGTTGTCGGGCTCGATCTCTGCGGCGCGATCGAGGGCGGCGAAGGCCTTGGCCTGGTCGCCCTCGCGCATGTACGCGCCGTAGATGGTGATCTGCTTCTCCACGTCGGAGCGATCGGAGGCCATGATGGTCTCGACGGTCTTCTCGATCGAGCCGGTGCTCTCGATGGCGCTGGCGATCCGCTGGAGGTCGGCGTCCTCGGGGTGGATCTCCAGGGCCCTCTGGATCGTCGCCTGCGCGGCGTCGGTCTTGCGGCTGAGCAGCTCGAGGCGGGCCTTCTCGATGAACAGGCGGGGATCGGGCCCGAGCTCGGTGATGGCCTTGTCGAGCAGGTCGGTCGCGGCGGCGACGTCGGAGATCTGCGTCTCGCTGCCGCCGGCGACGCGCTGGGCGTTGAAGATGGCGCCCTGGACCGGGTCGGAGGCCTCGCGGTTGCCGAGTCGCTGCTCGATGAGCGCGAGGCGTTCGCGGACGTACGGGTCGTCGGGGTTGCTGTTCTGGGCCTGCAGGAGTCGGGCGCGGGCGGCCTCGAGCCGGCCGAGGTTGTACTCGACCTCGGCGAGCGCGACGTTGGCGGCGGCCATGGTGGGGTCGAGGACGAGCAGACGCTCGAGTGCGCTTCGGGTGTTGCCCGACTGGCCGAGCTGCTGGGCGACTCTCGCGGCGAGCCAGAGGGCGTCGCGGTCGGTGTCGTTGGTGAACTGGTTGTACGCGGTCACGAGCCTCTGGGCGGTGACGAAGTCGTTCTCGGCGACGGCGATGCGGGCGTCGAGGAGCTGGATCGCCGGCGAGGTCTCGGGGATGATCTGTGCGAGCGCGGCCCGGGAGTCTTTGGCTCTGCTGAGCCACCTGGACTTCTCGTCGTCGCTCTCGGCCCTGGTGTGGGCCTCGACGGCGGTCTGCACCTGCGACGCGATGGCGTTGGACTTGGCCTGGATGAGCAGAACGCTGTCGAGCCCGAGCGGCAGGCGCGGGCGGTCGATCACGGACTTCAGCTCGTTGAAGGAGGCGTCGAAATCGCCGCGGGCGCGGAGAATCTCCGCGTGGGTGAGCGCGACGAGCGCGTCGTCGGGGTGGGACTTTCGTACCTGTTCGACGATGGGGAGCACGTTGGCGTAGGTGCGGGAGGTGTCGGTGAGCGATTCGAGGTTGTAGAGCCGGAGGACGGCGTCGCGTCCGACATCGGCGGGATCGAGGGCGGCCAGCCGCGAGGCCAGCTCGGCGGTCCGTGTCTGGTAGTCGGCGGTGAGTGTCTCGATCCTGGGTGTGGCGGCGGGGCCGAACTCGGCGACGAGGGCGCTTGCGGTAGCGCGGAACTCCATCTGGGTGCGGAGCATCTGGGCCAGCACGCCGCCGACGGAGTCGTCGCCGTTGGCCTCGATGAACGAGTCGAGCAGGGCGGCGGACTCCTGGTTGATCCTCTCGGCCTCGGCGCGTCGGCCGAGCTCGGAGGCGTTGGCGGCGTCGATCTGCTTGATGGCGACGAAGGCCTCGAGCGCGTCGTAGTCGGCCGGGTCGGTGTCGAGCGAGGCGAGGAGGTCGGCCTCGGTCTGCTCCCGGTTCTCCTCGCTGAGGTCGAGGCCGTTGAGCTTGATGCGTGCGTAGGCGAGCCCGCGGTAGCGACGGAGCGGGAGCCAGGAGGGGTCGTCGGGGCTGGTGGTCTCGTGGTAGGGGATCTGCTCGTCGCAGGCGTTGATGACCGATTCGAAGCCGGCGCGGGAGAACCCGGAGGTCGTGGCGAGTTGCCAGAGCAGGTCGGCGTACTCGATCTGGTAGTCGACGTTGGTGCGGTTGTCGGAGAGCGCGAGCTGGCGGCGGAGCAGGACGTAGGTGCCGTTGAACTCGTTCTGCAGCTCCCGGTCGGTCTCGGGGGTCCACTGCTCGAGGGCGTTCTCCCACTTGAGGAGCAGCTCGGAGTTGTAGGGGTCCTTGTTGACCGCCTTGGAGTAGAGCAGCTCGGCGGCGCGGATCTCGCCCGAGGCCATCTTGGCGTCGCCCGCGGCTGCGAGGTCGGCGGCGGACTTGAAGACGACCTTGTAGGCGAGGAACCCGGTGCCAGCGGCGACCAGGACGAGCACGGTCGAGAGAATCACGACGAACTTCACGTTCACGCGGGATGCCATAGGTCAGTTCTCCGCGCGGGCCTGGTTCGGGGCCCGCGGTTGGGCGGTGAGTCTAGCGCGGGGCCGGGGCCTCGCTCCGCCTGGGGTTGTCGGGTGGATAGACACCGGTCTGCACATCGATCCAGTCGGGCACGCACCGGAGGATGTCGCCGATGAGCTCGCTGAGCAGCTCGGAGGAGAGCTCGGTGAGTTCTTCGCCGGACTCGACGGTGGACGAGGTGCACTGGATCTTGAGGTAGTAGGCGTAGTCGTCCTGGAGCTTGAAGGCGAGGAGTCGCACGCCGTTGGCGCTCTCGGTGTGGCCGCCGTTGGCGACGAAGAAGTAGCCGGCGTAGATGTTCCTGTCCTCAGAGAGCGGGTACTCGCTGACGCGGAGCCGGATGTCTTCGGGCTGGCGGGGGAGCCGGACGCGCTGGCCGTCGGGGGTGCGGACGCGGTAGATCGGGCCGAGGTCTTCGGGGACGTCGGGGTCGAGCACCCAGCGCGACTGGTCGAGGTTGAGCGGGATGCTGCGGGGGCTGGTGCCGAGCTGGAGGCCGCCGCCGACGAAGCACCGCTCGGGCACGTGCGGGACGGTGTCGATCATGCCGGTGTAGTACGCGGCGTGGAGCTCGATGAACTTGGGGTTGTTGGGGTCGGCGGGATCGCGCTGACGGTAGAGGCGGGTGATGTAGTTGCTGGTGCCGAGCTGTTCCTCGATCTCGGCGGGCTCACGCCGGTCGGACCCGTGCTTGACCCAGTGCTCGGTCTCTTCCGGCAGCGAGGTGAGGGCGAGCCCGGAGGCGGGCTCGATGGGCATCTTGCGGAGGTGGAGGCCCATGAGGGGCACCAGCGTGTGCACGCCGCCGGCGGCGACACCGATGGTGAGCGTCATGACGACCAGCCCGGCGATGGCCGAGGAGCGGAACGTGGGTGCGCGGAGCGGCGTGCCGGTGCGGGCGGCGGCCTGCTCGTCGACCCGCTCGGGGGCGGCCTTGTTGAGCGCCCAGACCACGCCCATGAAGAGGGCGAGGGAGGGGACGAGCAGGATGGTGCCGATGATCATGTGCGTGTCGCCGTGGGCGAGGTTGGGGTCGATCAGGCTGATGAGCCCGAGCACCGTCACGCGGATCATGTTCATGAAGAGGGCGACGGGGGCGGCGAGCAGGATGACGGCGACACGCCGCCACCAGTCCGCCGAGCCGAGCACGGCGACGGCCGCGGCGAGGGCGAAGAAGGCGACCAGCATGCGCATGCCGCTGCAGGCCTCGGCGATGTTCAGCGGCGGGATCTCGACACCGTCGGAGGTGATCATGGAGAGGGTGTTGCCGTCGAGGTCGACGGTGTAGCCGAAGATCGGGCCGAGCAGATTGAGGATGATCCACGAGCCCTTGCTGGCGAGCAGCTGGAGGGGGAACGTGAGGTTGATCATGATCGCTTCGCTGATCGTGATGCCCAGCGCGAGGAACAGGACCGGGACGGCGGCGAGGCGGAGGACGTCCGGCCCCATCGCGGTGAGCACGACGCCGAAGAGCGTGGTGATCATCGCGGCGCCCTGGAGCATGTGGTTGGAGACCGAGAGCAGGAAGAAGACGTAGCACCCGATGCCCAGCAGCACGAGCGAGAGCCCGGGCCAGAAGGCACGCGCCTCGACGAGGGCGAGCTTGTGGCGCTGGCGCCAGAGCAGGTAGAGCGAGATCAGGGGGATGACAAAGGCGTGCCCCCAGTCCTCGATGTGCTTCACGCTGAACGTGCCCTGCCGGAAGATCCACTCCCAGTAGAGGGCGATGAAGGCGACCATCGCGGCACCGACCAGCAGGGGCCCGAGTCTGCCGGTGGCGGCTCGGCTTTGGTGTCCTGTGGTCGTCGCCACGGTCTGGGTGGTCATGGCCTCGGCAATCCTCTCTCGTCACCCGCCCCCGGTCCCTACGGCCTGCGGGGCGGGCGAGTTCGGTCGAGCCCCAGCGGCGCGGGTGGCCGGGGGTTAGCGGCCGGTGAGGTTGGTGGGCGGCGCGCCGAAGACGTCGTTACCGAAGTTGCGGTCGAGCAGGAACCCGAAGCCGTAGGTGAAGCGGAAGCCGTTGCGGAACACCGCGAGCGGGTAGGCCCAGAACGTGGTGCCGACGGTGATGATGTCGTTGGGCTTGAGGATCACGTCGGGCTGCGTGCCCTCGACGATGGCCCGGTAGTTGAGCATGATGGTGGCCTGGCGGTTCTCGCCGACCATGCGGGTGAGGTCGCACCGCTCGGGGATGCCGATGGCGCTGAGCCCGCGGGCGCTGGCGATGGCGCGGCGGAGGGTGTAGGGGCCGACCGCGGGCAGGTTGTAGGAGCCGGGGCCGTTGACCTCGCCCTCGAGGTAGACGATGCCCTGCTCGGTCGGCGGGACGCGGATGACGTCACCGGCGCGGACGACGATGTTGTAGCGGGCGTCGCCGCTGAGCAGCGGGCGGGTGTCGACCTTGATCACGCGCTGGGTGACGAGGGTGTCGGCCTCGGACTCATCGGTGCTGGCGTAGGACCGGGTGGTGCGGACCCACTCGCCGTTGACGAAGATCCAGGCGGAGTTGGCCTCGGAGGCGGACTGGCCGGCGGAGGATGCGGGAGCGTTGCCCTCGATCAGGTCGATGGCGGGCTGCTCGGGCTGCCACGCGGCGGTGGTCGCCGTGCTGCTGTTGGAGGCGTTGCTCATGACGGCGGGAGAGCCGCCCTCGTCGCCCGTCAGGCTGTCGAGGAGGTCGATGAACTCCTCGCCCTGCGGCTGGGTCTGCCCTGCGGGCGAGCCGCCGGCACCCTGGTTGGTGGGCTGCTGGTCGAGCGGGATCTGCCGGATGACGTAGAGGTAGGGGATCGTCTCGGCGATGCCGCCGGCGGTGGTGATGGCTTCGAGGAGCCGGTAGTCGGCGGTGGGGACGTAGTAGGTTCCCGCGGCGGCGACGGCCCCGAAGATGGTGAAGGTCTGGTTGCGGCTCTGGCCGACGGTGACCTGCACGAGCGGGTTGGTCACGAGGGACTCGGTGGCCTCGGCGATGCTCTGGCGGGCCTGCTCGGCGGTGAGTCCGGCGACGTGGAGGTTGCCGAGCTGCGGGATGGTGATCGTGCCGCGGGTGTCGACCAGGAGCGGATAGATCTCGACCTGCGCCGGGCTGATGATGTCCCAGATGCGGACCTCGAGGGTGTCGCCTGGTCCGATTCGGTACTCGAAGGCCTCCGGACGGAGGTCTTCGGGTCGGATGGAGTCGTGCTCGACGTACTGGTCGGCGGGGCCCTCGATGGCGGCGATCCGGTCGAGGATGGGCACCGAGGTGGGGGTGGCCTCCATTCGGGCGACCTTGCTGGGATCGAAGTAGGTATCGAGATCACTCGAGCACCCACCGATCGCCGCGAGCATGCCGCCGGCGAGGCCGAGCAGAACGAGGGCAGGGGTGCGTCGGGGTGACGGACGGGGGGTCGAGAAGGCAGCGGTCGGTCCCAAGGGTGGACTCCTTCAACCGGCGGACTGATCGGGGGCGGTGTGCCCTCGACGGAGGTGTGGTTCTGCATGAACGAACGTCGGTCGTCTGCAGTTCGGTCCGGAACGCTAGCAGAACCCCGTTAGGTGTCAATCTGCGGGGGCTCGGGGAGAACTTTCTCCCGTGTGCTCGGGGAGTGGATCGACCGGAAACACCGGGTCGGTTGAACCCGTCATGGCAGATCGTCCCAGTTGTTGTGCCAAAGGGGGCGGGTCTGCGGCGTCTCGATCGGAGGCCGCAACCTACTGTAATGCAAATGACTGCTCCCAGCGCCGATTCAGCCAAACAAACTCCGTCTGCTTCTGTGCCCAAGCCGGCACCCCGACACCCGCGGACTCCCGGGGGTGATCCGTTGCGGCGGGTGGACAAGCCGCTGGTGAGCCTGACGGGTATGGTGCTGAACAACGGCGCCGACCAGCCCCACACGCTGGGCGTGAAGCGCAAGCCCCCGTGGCTGCGTGCAAAGGTGCCCGGAGGCGAGGGTTACACCAAGCTCAAGGGCATTCTCGACGAGCACCGGCTCCACACGGTGTGCGAGGAGGCCGGGTGCCCGAACATGGGCGAGTGCTGGGCCCGGGGCGTGGCGACGATCATGATCCTGGGGGATACCTGCACCCGGGCGTGCGGCTTCTGCAACGTGAAGACGGGGCGGCCGCCGGTATTGGATAAGGATGAGCCGCGGCGGGTTGCCGAGTCTCTCCGCCTGATGCACCAGGGGGCGGGTCTCAAGCACATCGTGATCACGAGCGTGAACCGGGACGAGCTGCCCGACGGCGGGGCGGGGATCTGGGCCGAGACGATCGTGCGGAGCAAGGACGCCTGCCCGGGGATGTCGATCGAGGTGCTTATCCCGGACTTTGAGGGCAACGAGGCGGCCCTGCAGATGGTGATCGACGCCGAGCCGCACATCATCAACCACAACATCGAGTGCGTGTCGCGGATGTACCCGGCGGTGCGGCCGAGCGCGAAGTATGCGCGGTCGATCGAACTGCTGCGGCGGGTCAAGGCGCAGGGGCGGGTGGCCAAGACCGGGATCATGGTCGGCATCGGCGAGCGGGACGAGGAAGTGCTCGAGCTGATGGACCAGGTGCTCGAGGGCACGAGCAAGCACGACGGACCGGACGCGGGAGACCCGTGCGACATCCTGACCATCGGGCAGTATCTGCAGCCGTCCCGCAACCACCTGCCGATCGACCGCTGGGTGACGCCCGAGCAGTTCAAGGTGTTCGAGGAAGAGGGCCTCAAGCGGGGGTTCAAGGTGGTGGTGAGCGGGCCGCTGGTGCGGTCGAGCTATCACGCGGACCACCAGGCGGACGTGCTGAGCACGATCGAGGCCGAGCGGGCCAAGCGGGCGGGCGGGCCCGGACACGCGGGCGTCTGAGGATCGGGGGAGCGATGCGAGACGGTCTCGGGCCGGGATCTGATCTGCGGGACCCGCTGGGCTTCCACGAGTTGCTCGATCGGTCGTTCCTGGCCATGGAGTTCTTCAATCAGCACGTGCTGGAGCACGAATCGCTCGCCGCCCGGCCGGCGTTGCGCGCGCGTGCGGAGGCGGTGTCGCAGTCGCTCTTTGACCTGTATCAGGCGATCGGTGCGGCGGAGCGGTGAGCTGTTGCGCCGGCGGGGGCGGCTGGCGGTACATTCTTGCGTATGACCTCACGCCAAAGCCGCGCCGCGTTCTGGTCGACGATTCCCACGCGGGGGCGGGTGCTGTTCTTCGGCGCGGTGTTCTGCACCTTTGCGCCGGGGATGGTGCTGCCGATGGCGCTCGGCGAGTCGCCGGGCGTCACCGGGGTGATCACCACGCTGGTGTGCTCGGGGCTGATCGGCATGCTCTGGGCGATGGCGTTCACGTACCACATCGGGTGGATCGCGGGTGCGCTCGGGATGCAGTTGGCGACCTTTACCGGGTTCGGCGGTCTCTTGCCGGGCTGGGCGTGGCCCCGCGTCGTGGGGTTTGACTGGGTGGGCATGGTGTCGATGGCGCTGGTGGCGACGGGGTACGGGCTGTTCATCGCGTTCATCTCGACGGAGGGGCGGCGGAGTCTGCGTGAGCGGACCGAGCTTGCGCTTGCGCAGCAGATTCACGCGAAGCTGGTGCCGCCGATCGAGATGCGCGCGCACGGGCACGAGGTGTTCGGGCGGTCGATGCCGAGCACGGAGGTGGGGGGAGATCTGGTAGATCTCGTCGTCGATGATGATGCGCTGGATCTGTACCTCGGCGACGTCACCGGGCACGGCGTGCGCTCGGGCGTGGTGATGGCGATGACCAAGTCGGCGATCCACACGGCCCGGCGCGCAGGGGCGGACATGGGCGGCGTGCTTGCGCAGGTCAACGACGTGGTCGAGGACCTGACCGATCCGGGGATCTTCGTGACGTTCGCGGCGTTGCGGGTCGCGCCGGGCGGCCGGCTGCGCTACGCGATGGCGGGGCATCTGCCGATCCTGTGGTGGCGGGCGAGCGAGGGCGCGGTGACGCGGCTGGAGAACGAGGCGCTGCCGCTGGGCGTGATGGCGGGGGAGGCGTTCCCCTCGCGCGAGGCGCAGTGCATGCCCGGCGACCTGCTGGTGGTGCTGACCGACGGGCTGATCGAGGTGTCGGGAGCGGACGGGCGGCAGCTGGGCGTTGACGGCTTTGCGGAGCTCGTTGAGCGGCACGCGCGGTTGCCGCTGGAGGAGTTGTTTGAGCGGCTGGTCGCGGATGTCGGGGCGATCGGTCGGGTGGATGACGACCGGACGCTGCTGTTGATCCGTGTGCTCGACGGCGAGGGCTAGCTCTTGGCGTCGATGCCGGTGGTCTCGCTGACGGGGCTGAACAGGTCGAGGATCTCGCACCGCTCGATCGCCCGGCAGCCGTGGGGGACGTTCGACGGCAGGAGCAGCACCTGGCCCCCCTGGACCTCGACGGTGCGGCGGCCGGCGGGCTCGTCGATGTCGAACTCCGCCCGGCCGGTGAGCATGACGACCATCTGTTCGTTCTCGTGGTGGTGGACGGGGACCTCGAAACCGGGCTCGAGGACGACGCGGGAGATCATCATCTGCTCGCCGATCACGCGTTGGCGGCTGATCAGGGGCATGGGGTGATCGGTGGGCAGTTCGCGGAGTGTGAGGAGTTGGGCGGTGGGCATGGGAGTGACTCCGGGGCAATGAAACCGAGCCTGGGGGCGTTGTCTAGCGTATGGGGATCGGCCCGGACGCGACAGCCGGGAGGAGCGGCACCCGCCCCGGGAGTCCCGGCGCGGGTGGCACTGGTGGCATCGGAGGGAGCGGCGTTGGACCCGGTTCGCGTGCAGCAGCTTGTCAAGGCGATCGAGGGCAAGGACCTCTCGACGGCGGCGCACACGTGGCGGGTGGTGCTCTACACCCTCGCTATGGCCGAGGAGGCGGGTGTGGCGGCGGAGCGGATGCAGGAGTTGACGCACGCGGCGGCGCTGCACGATGTGGGCAAGCTGGACACGCCTCGGGAGATTCTGACCAAGCCGGGCAAGCTCACCGACGAGGAGTTCGAGGTCATCCAGCAGCACCCGGTGTCCGGCTTTGCGCGCATGGTGGCGATGGACGTGGAGGACCCGCTGGTGCTGGATCTGGTGCGGTTTCACCACGAGCGGTGGGACGGGAAGGGGTACCCGTACGGGTACGCCGGTGAGGAGATCCCGGCGGCGGCGAGGTACTTTGCGGTCGTTGACACGTTTGATGCGATGACGAGCCACCGGCCCTACCGGCACGAGGTGGGGGAGGGTGCGGCCGACCGGGCGATCGAGGAGCTTAAACGAGGCGCGGGCACGCACCACGCCCCGGAGTCTGTCGAGATGTTCACGGAGCTCTACCGCAAGGGGCGGCTGACGTGGATCCTGCACTACTTCAACGACGGGGACGACGTGCCGGACTTTGTGCACGCGGAGGAAGCGGGGCGCGTCTTTCGGCGTCGGCGGGGGCGGTAGGCGGGGACGCCGCGTGCTGCGCGCGCGGGTGTGGTAGTGTGTGGGCATGCACCCTTATGAATTGCACGCGGTGGAGCCCGGCTCTGTGGTGGACCTCTCGGCGATCGATCCCGGACGCACGCCGGGGTTGAGCGGGCCGGAGGAGCAGGAGCGGGCGGCGGCTGCGGCGCTGCACGCGGAGAACATCGTTGCCATGCAGGGGCTGCAGTATCGGCTGTGGGCCGAGGGCAAGCGGTCGGTGCTGGTGGTGCTGCAGGGGATGGACACGGCGGGGAAGGACGGGACGATCCGCCACGTGTTCGGGCCGCTGAACCCGCAGGGTGTGCGGGTCTATGGGTTCAAGCAGCCGACGCCGGAGGAGCTCGCGCACGACTATCTGTGGCGTGTGCACCGGAAGACTCCGGCGCACGGGCGGATCGTGATCTTCAACCGTTCGCACTACGAGGACGTGCTGGTGGTGCGTGTGCACGGGCTGGTGCCGGAGGAGGTGTGGCGGCGCCGGTACGAGGAGATCAACGCGTTCGAGCGGCTGCTGGCGGGCAGCGGGACGACGATCCTGAAGGTGTTCCTGCACATCTCGAAGGGCGAGCAGAAGCAGCGGCTTCAGGCGCGGCTGGACGAGCCGGACAAGCTGTGGAAGTTCTCGTCGGGAGATCTGGCCGAGCGTGCGCGGTGGGATGCGTACCAGGAGGCGTACACGGACGCGTTGTCGCGGTGCTCGACCGAGCACGCGCCGTGGTTTGTGGTGCCGGCCGACAGCAAGTGGTACCGGAACTGGGCGGTGTCGTCGATTGTGCGGCGGGCGCTGGAGGGGATGGATCCGCGGCCGCCGAGGGCGGAGATCGACCCGTCGGCGATCCACATCGACTGAGCGGGCCGGCCGGGCTCAGGGGTCGCGTCTGAGGATGACCGCGCAGCGGTCGTCGTCCGGGAGCGCGCCGCCGGTGTGGAGGTCGACGTCCTGCATGAGTCTCTCGAGGAGGGTCTCGGCGTCGGCCCGGTCGGTGCTGAGCGAGCGGTCGAGACCCGCGAAGCCGAACATGGAGAGGTCGGGTGACCGGGCCTCGGTGAGGCCGTCGGTGTAGAGCACGATGGCGTCGCCCGGCTGGAGGTGAAAGTGCGTGCCCGGCTCGTCGGGCATGTCGGGGTCGAGGCCGAGCGGTGGGGCGGTGGCGTGGCCGAGCGGCTCGACGCGTCCGTCGGCGCGGCGGAGGCGGGCGGGCGGGTGTCCGGCGACGAGGGTGGTGCCTTCCCAGGTGTCGCGGTGCAGGAGGATGAGCTGGGCGGTGACGAACATGCCCGGGGGGAGGAGCTCGCACAGGACGCGGTTGAGGTGGTGGGCCAGGGACTCGGGGGAGGCCCCGCCGAGCCAGTAGGCGGCGGTGGCCGAGCGGACCATGGCCATGACGACGGCGGCGTCGACGCCGTGGCCGGAGACATCGGCGATGATCGCGCCGATGTTCCCGTCGTCGAAGGCGCGGACCTCGTAGTAGTCGCCCCCCGCGGCGTTGCACGGGGCGTAGCGCGTGGCGATGGAGAGCCCGGGGATCGGGGCGGGGAGCGAGGGGAGGATCGAGCGTTGGAGCGCGCCGACGCGTTGGAGCTGCCAGTCGAGCCGCTCGGCGGTGGCCGCGAGCCGGCCGGCGAGCTTGAACTGCTGGACGATGCGGGCGTGGGAGTTGATGCTCGAGAGCAGGACGGCGGTGAGCCGGGCGTCGAACTGGGCGCCCGCTTCGAGGACGAGCACGACCCACTCGGCGACCTCGCCCTTGGCGAAGACGGGGACGAAGACCGCGTCGAAGCGATCGGGCAGCGCTCCGCGGGACCAGGCGGGGTCTTCGATGTCTCGGACGAGCGTCGGATGGTGCGCGGCTGCGAGACGGGCGAGCGTCTGGCAGGGCAGTATCTCGAGGTGATCTGGCGGGACGTCCCAGAGCGAGTGGTCGGTGATGAACTCGGGCGAGAAAGAGCCCTCGCGGAGGTCGAAGACGTACCTCACGCGGCAGCGTCCGGGGTCGAGGTCTCGCACGTCGAGGGAGGCGGCGTGGCTGATGCGGGCGAGGCCCCGGAGTCTGGTGGCCAGCTCGAAGGAGAGCTGCTGGCTCGACTCGGCGTCGCTGAGCCGCCGCTGGACGTCGACGATCGACTGCACGACCGGGTCATGGCCGAGACTGAAGGTTTCCATTGCGGGGGGCGTCCTGTGTGGTGCGTGGGGCTCAGCCGTTGGGCAGGCCGGCCAGCTTGCGGAGGGCCCGGTCGAGCTTTGGGGGGACGGCCATGGCGCTGAGGCGGCTCTGCTTGACCAGCGCGAAGTCGGCGAACCGTTCGTCCGCTTTGATCGCGGCGAGCGTGGCGTCGTTGGTGGTGGCGTCCGCGACTGGGGCGATGTCCACGAGCACGAACTTGGTGTGACCGGCGGCGGTCGTGCCGGGGCGTTCGGGGTCGGGGTATGCGCCCTTGACGACCTTGGCGAGGCCGACGATGCGCTTGTCGCTTCCGGTGTGGTAGAAAAGCACGTGGTCGCCGGCGCGGGCGGTGCGCATGTGCATCTGCGCGGCCGGGTTGGAGACGCCGGTCCACGCGGTGCGCTTGTCGCGGCGCATGTCGTCCCAGGAGTAGTCGCCCGGCTCGGTCTTGAAGAGGAAGGTTGTCATGTTGGGTGGATGGTAAGCGGGCGCGGGGCGGCGGGGGTGGGGCGGCCCGCACCTATGCAGAAGGCCCCGCGACAGAGCGCGGGGCCTTCGGGAGATTCTTGATGTCCGGCCGGGGGCTTAGCCCTCGGTGGTCTCGGTCTCGAGCTGGGCGACCTCGTCGGAGGTGCCTTCGCACTCGGTCTTGCTCTCGCACTCGGTCTTGCCGGAGCACTCGGTCTCGGTGGTGTCGGAGACGAGGGTGGCGTCGGCGGTGGCGTGGCAGTCGATGCCGGCGTCGCAGGCGGCCTTCATGGCTTCGGGGCACTCACCCGCGGCTTCGCAGGCGTCCTTCATGGCCTCGCAGGTCTCGGCGGTCATGCCGGACTCGAAGCTGGCGAGCTCGGCGGCGGACTCTTCGCCGGAGCACTTGGTCGCGCAGTCGGCGTCGGCGGTGTCGGCGACGAGGGTGGTCTCGGCGGTCTGCTTGCTGGCGCAGCAGGACGACTCGACCGGGGTCGAGGCGGCGGTCATCGCGGTGGTCTCGGGGGCGTCACAGGAGCCGAGGAGGCAGCCGGTGGTCGCGAAGTTGTACGCGCCCATGCCGCCGACGGCGAGGGCACCGACAGCGACGAGGGGCTTGAGGATCGAGAGGGTGCCAAATTCCATGAAATCACTCCTTCGGTATGTGACGGTGCGGAGAACAGATACACCTTCGGCCCTTTCGGCCCGAGTGTTCGCAGAGTGTACCACGAACAGGGTCGGATCATTCCACCCAGTTTTGAGAAAGACGTGCCGCGTTCCCGGACTGGATCGAGCCGGGCCTCTCGGCGACCGATAGAGCGATGCAGAGCCCGCCACGATGGTCAGTTCGGGCTTTGTTTAGGAGCTTGGATGGCGTCTCGGAGCGAAGAGAGCAAGGCCGAGAGCGGTTCCGCGTCCGGAGAGCGTGGAGCCGGCGCGGGTGCCCAGCGGCGACGCCCGAGCGCTGACGCGGTGGAGCGCGCGCTCGCCGAGGTGTCGCAGACGCTGGACCGGCTCAAGCAGGTCCGGAGCGAGCGGGTCGAGGCCGAGGCTCGGTTCAAGGCCGAGATCAAGGCCAGGGACGACCGGCTCGCGGCGATGCAGGTCCGGCTGGATGAACTGGAAGCAAACGCGGACGCCATGGCCAAGGCCCGGGCCGACGCGATGGAACTGGAGGCGGACCGGGACGGGGCTCTCGAGCAGATCGAGCTCCTGCAGGAGCGTCTCGACGCGGCCGAGAGCGAGGTGCAGTCCGAGCGAGAGGCACGGGCGGCGGCGGAGTCTCTCGTGGAGGCGGCGCAGCAGGCCGAGTCCGACGAGTTGGAGCGGGCGCGGGCCGAGCTGGCCGAGGCGGAGCGGAGACTTGCCGAACAGGCGGCTGCGACGGAGCAGGCGTCTGTGGCGTCATCTGCGCTCCGTGCGGAGCGGGACGAGGCGTTGCGTCGTTCGGAGGAGCTGGCCGAGGGGCTCCGTGCTGCGGAGCAGGACCTGGCGCTCAGCCGCGAGGCGATGGAGGGGTTTGCGTCGAAGCTGGCGGAGGCCGAGGAGCTGCGCGGGCGTGTCGAGGAGCTGACGGCGACGCTGGAGGCTTCGCGTCGGAGCGCGGCGGAGTGGGAGGAGCTGGCGCAGTCGATGGAATCGCGTGCGGTCGAGGCGGAGGAATCTGTCTCCCGGGCGAGCGCCGAGGCGGCGGAGAACGCGCGGGTGCTCGAAAGCACGCTGGAGCGTCAGCAGGCGGAGCTGGAACGTCTCACGCTGGAGGCCTCGGAGCTGCGAGAGTCGAGCGGGGCGCTCAGCGCGCAGCTGGCGGAGGCCCGGGCCGCGGAGAGCGCGACGGCGGAGCGGTTTGAGGGCGAGCGGCAGAAGCTCGCCTCGGCGTTGGAGCACGAGCGCGAGCAGGTCCTGGAGATGGAGGGGAAGCTGGACCTCGCGGCGGACCGGATCGGCGAGCTGCAGCAGGCGCTGGCCGAGCGTGAGGCGGAGCTTGAGGACGCGGGGGGCGTTGCGGACTCGATCGCGGCTCTGACCTCGGAACTGGCGGAGCTGCGAGCCCAGCTCGACGACGCGGAGCGTGAGCGGGACGAGCTGCGGGAGCGGGGCGAGGGTGCCGGCCGGTCGGCGACCGAGAGCGTGTGGGACGACCCCCGCTTGGAGCTGCGGCGTCGGCGTCTGAAGCGGGCGAGGCGGCTGCTCCGCGAGCACGCGGCGAAGGCGGATCAGGTTGAAGAAGTGCTGGCGCAGCGGCTGACCCAGTGCGAGGATGTGCTGTCGCGCCGGCGTGAGCTGGTGCAGGCACGCGAGGTGATCGAGCGTGCGCACAAACGGGTGCTCTCGACCAAGTCGCGGTCCGGGGCGGCGGCGACGGTGTTCTTCGGGCTGGGCACGATCGCGGTGCTCGCGGCGTTGTCGTGGGCGGTCGTGACACGGACGTTCCCGGCGCGGTACGCGGCGGCTGCGGTGCTTGCGGCGGAGTTTACCGAGTCGGCCCCGACGCCCGAGGCGCTCGCGTCCTGGGAGGAGTTTCACGAGAAGCTGCTGCTGGATCCGCAGCTGATGTCGCGGGCGGCCGAACGGCTGGCCCAGCGGGGCTTTGTCGAGTTGTCGCAGCCGGCGGCGTTGAAGCTGAAGCTCGAGCAGGACATGACGTGGTCGGTGCCCGAGCCGGGCAAGATCAGCTTTGAGCTGCGTGGGCTCGGGCAGGAGAGCACCGCCAGGGCGTTGGATTCTTATCTGACCAGCCTCGTTGCCCAGTCGAGCTCGCTCCGGCAGCGGCGGAGCGAGTCCTCCACGACCGTGATCGCCGAGCCGGTGCGGGCGGGGACCGAGCCGATCGAGGACCCGAGGCTCGCCTACGCGGGGATCGGTCTGGGCGGCGGGGTGGTGGTGTGCCTGACGCTGTGGTTGTGCATCTGGCGCCGGATGGTGAAGACCAAGTCCGCGTTCGAGAACTCGACGGCGGTGGACCACCTTCTCGAGGAGGCACGGTGGGTCGATCCGATTCAGAAGATCATCGAGTCGCCCGGGGACGGGTCGGGCAGCAAGGCCGCGTGATCGCCCGCGGTGGGCGGGTTCGGCGAGCGTCTTTGCCCGGGGTGGCCGGAACGACAGCCCGGCCGGGCTCCTTCGCGCGGGCGAGGTGAACCGGCCGGGTGTGGCTCTTTGGTGCTGGTGTGGAGGGCGTCAGTGGGCGTCGAGCACGCCGGGGACGCCGAGGAGCACGCCGTCGGAGTTGGTGGCGTCGCCCGAGACGATCGCGAGGCGGTCGGCGTCGAGGCTCACGGTGACGGGGATCTCTCTGTCGAGCAGGCCGCCGTTGAAGGTGAACTCGGCGACGACGGAGACGGGGACGTTGTTCTCGTCGACGACGACGAGCCGGTACTGGCTGCCCTCGGTCGCGGGGAGGTTGATCCCGAAGAGCTTTGCGGTGCGCCAGTCGGGGTTGACCCAGACCGCGGCCTTGGCCTTGTTGGCGAGTCCTGAGTCGTTGCTGAGACCGGAATCGTTGCCGACGAGGGTGATCCGTTGTGTGGAATCGTCGACGAGGGCCTGGATCAGGTAGTCCGGGCCGAACTTGTCGCGGATCGCCGAGACGAGGACGTCTTCCTGTGAGCGGAAGTCCTGGAGCAGCCCCTGGAGCTGGACGGCGGTGACGCCGAGCACGATGGCGGCGGCGGCGCAGCCGAGGGCGACGGCGCGCCAGACGGCGGCGACCTTGCGTCGGTGGGCCATCTGGGGGAGCCGGGCGATGGTGTCGGGGTCGTCGAGGCGGAGGGCGGCGTGGGCGTCCTGTGCCTGGCGTTCGGCCATCGCCGAGTGCACGGCCGCGAGGACGCGGGCGCGGAGTGTGGCCGGGGCGGTCACGTCGGGCAGGAGCGAGTCGAGGCGCGCCAGGCGGGTCTGCTCGCGTCGGACCTGTGCCTGGACGTGCGGGGGCGCCGCGTGGAAGGCCTCGTTGAACGCGGCGGAGTCTTCTTCGTCGAGCAGCGAGAGCGCGTCCAGCAGTGCGTTCTCCAGCAGTTCCCGTTGTGTCATGTCGAAAGCTCCTCGCCCGTCCGCTCGCGGAGTCGCACCAAGGCTCGGCTCAAGGCCGACTTGACGGTGCCCAGCGGCGTGTCCAACTCTTCGCTGATCTGCCGCAGTGTCTGGCCTCCGAGATACGCCCTCGTGACCACGCTTTGCTGCAACGCCGGCAGATCGGCGACTTTTTTCATTACCTCAGCGAAACGCTCGTTCCGCTCGATTTCCTGTCCGATCGGCTCGAGATCGCGACGCTCGTCGCGGACGGCCGACTCTTCCATGCTCGAGGCGGAGATCCGCGCTCGCTTGCGCCGCAGCCGGTCCACGAGGTGGCGTCTGGAGATGAGCATGACCCATGTGACCAGCGCTGCCCGTTTGGGATCGAACCTGTCGGCTGTCTTCCAGAGCCTGACGAAAACCTCCTGCACCGCGTCGTCGGCGTCCGCCCTGGTGGGCATGGCCTGGTAGGCCATCCGGTAGACCAACGATCCGAACCGGTCGTACAACTCCTCGACCGCTTTCTGGTCGTCCGCAGCGACACGCTGCATCAGCTCCAGATCAACCTCGCTTTGTCCGTCCTTGCCCGACATATGACGATCTCCGGGCGGAGAACCCACCCCGCACGAGTGGTCATCTATACGGAGTTCGGGGGCGCAGGATCCCAGAAATCGACCCTGAATCTGGCGGAACCGCCGAATCTGGCGGGTTTTTGTTTGGGTAAGGGTCAGGAGTTTCGGTTCGGGCGAGGCCGGAATAGGCTTGCGTTGGTGGGGGGTTCTCTGGTAGTCTGTTCTACCGGACCGATAGGAAGAGGAGGAGCGCCCGCACCACGCGGAAGAGCTTATGACAGGTCCCCGAGACGAGTCTGTACGTCGAGCATGCCGCCGAGGTTGCGGTGCGCGGTGGCGGTATGGAAAAGTTTGCGGGTTCTGCGATGGGCGTTCGCGTGGCGGCTTCACTCTCATCGATGTCTTGGTCACGCTCGCTGTGGTGGTTCTGCTGATCGGCATCATGCTGCCCGGCCTCGGCCGCGTGCAGGAGATTTCCCGTCAGGTCGTCTGTCGCTCGAATCTTCGGCAGGTGGGCCTGGGGCTCGCGTTGTACGCCGATGCCTCGCGGGACCAGTTGCCGACGAGCGTGTTCATCGACCTGGCGCGGCAGAAGGACAACCACGTGGACTATTCACCGGAGGACATGATGATCCTCCGGCTGAACAGGAACCTCGCGCGTCGGACCGACGCGACGTGGGACGGCCTCGGGCTGCTGTACCAAACGGAGATGCTTCCTTCGCAGGAGGTGTTCTACTGCCCGTCGCACCACGGCAACTACGACTATCAGGACGTCGCCGACAGCTGGCGCAAGCCCGCCGGCGAGATCGTGGGCAACTACCACTACCGGGGCAAGGGGCCCAACGGGTCGACCCGGCTCTCCTTTATCGAGCCGAGCCGATCGGCGATGGCCTCGGACGGGCTTCGGTCGATCCTCGACTACAACCACAAGGTCGGGCTGAACGTGCTCCGGGCCGATCTCTCGCTCTTCTGGCTGCCCGATCCTCTCGGGCGGATCGGCGACTACGTCGAGATGGCCAGCGGGAACACGTCCGACTCCTACGAGTTTGACACGCTCTGGGATCAGTTCGACACGCCGGCCGAGGTCATCCTGCCGGGCCGCTAGGCCGCCGAGCGCCGGGCCTGCCGAGCGGTCTGGGCTGCGACTACAGTCGTGGCATGACACACCGACCCAAGACGACAACGAATCGGATTTTCTCACTGGCCGCGGCGGTGGTTGGCGTGCTCGCGAGCACGGCGGCTGCGCAGCTGACACCGCACCGGGAGTACTACGGCATCGGGCGCACGATCCCCATGCAGGTGGCGATGCCCGAGGGCGTGGCCGGCGACGTGGAGATTGCGCTGTACGCGCCGAGCGGCGATGAGGTCGCGGTCGCGGCTGCGGCGGAGGGAGCGGTCGATCTGGCCGGGCTCTTCCCCGTGCTCTGGACGACGGGCGACCCCAAGACGCTCTATGCCCAGCTGCTTGTTGACGACAAGGGCGTCGGCTCGCCGGTGGTTTTGATTCCGATGACCACGCCCAATCTGGCGCGGTCCGACGGGCGTTCGGTGTCGTTCCCGCCGCAGTCGGCCAGGGCCAAGACGTACGCGGGCGTGCGCGCGTGGGTGGACCGCCAGGTGGTCATGACGACGAGCCTGGGCGACATCCGGTTCCGCATGCGTCCGGACAAGGCGCCCAACACGGTGACCAGCTTCGTGGAACTCGTCGAGGGCGGGTACTACACCGACATCATCTTCCACCGGATCATCGGTGCACGCGGCGGGCGGGCGCCGTTCATGGCGCAGGTTGGGGACCCGACCGGGACCGGGAGCGGCGGGCCGGGTCGGTTCATCGACCTCGAGCCCTCGGACCTGCCTCACGACTTCGGCGTCCTTTCGATGGCGCGCACCGGCAACCCCGACACCAACGGCGGGCAGGTCTTCGTGTGTTTCAGCCGCGAGGGCACGAGCTTCCTCGACACGCAGTACTGCTCGTTCGCGCAGGCGGTGGAGGGCACGGACGTCATCATGGCCCTTGAGACGGTGGAGACCGACGACATGGACTTCCCGGCCGATCCGCCGGTGCTGCAGTCGGCCAAGACCATTCCCGCGCCGCCGTTTGGGACCGGGGACGCGCCGCTTGAGCGTCCCGCGGCGGTCACCGAGCGCTGATCGGGGCCCATCCCGGCCGGAAACTTGCACATGCAAAGGGCTCACACCGGAAGGTGTGAGCCCTTTTCTGTTGGGTGTTCGCCGCGGGGTGCCCGCGTCGGGTCCGGTCAGAATCGGACCGTGGCGCCGATCCAGCCGCCGAGGGCCGGGTCGGCGTCGCTGTCGGCGATCTCGGTGCCGCCGCTGTCGAGCAGCTCGAACTGGGACCAGACCGAACCGCCGACGCCGACATCGATGGAGACGTTGTCGGCGGGCTTGAAGGTCGCGCCGATGTAGAGCGGGACGCGCTCGTCGCGGAGGACGCCGTCGGGTGCCGGTCCGCCGTCGTCGTCGAGGCGGTATTCGCGGGAGGCCCAGCCGCCGAGGGCGAAGAGTGTGAGCCACTCGTTGGCGTCGTAGGAGAGCTCGAGCCCGCGGACGCCGAGGCCGCGGCTGGTGGTGGCCAGGCGCCACTGCTCGTCGATCTGCCACTCGATGTTGGGGACGGGGATGAACCGGGCGTCGTCTTCGAGTCTCGAGCTGATGCCGATGCCGGCCCCGACGCGGAGGGAGTCGGTGATCTGGTAGGTGAAGCCGGCGACGCCGCCGCCGGTGATCGAGTCGCCCCACGAGGCGCCCTCGCCGGGCGAGGCGGTGACCGATCCGCCGACGAAGTAGCCCCACCGGTCGTCGATCTGGGAGCTGAAGGTGGTGCCGACGGTGTACCGGGCGCCGGAGTCCATCCCGCCGCCGACGCCGAAGGGGCCCACGTCGGCGAAGTCGTAGAAGGAGAACTCCGAGCCGATGCGGAAGGAGAGTGCGCTGCTGTCGCCGATGGCGGTGCGGGTGGAGATGGCGGTGTCGAGACGGGCGATGCTGACGTCGCCGGTGTCGAGGTCGGCGCTTCCGGTGTATTCCGCGGCCGCGCGGAACTGGACCGAGGTGCGGTCGAGGGCGCCGGGCTCGTCGGCCGGGGTGCGGTTGTCTTCGGGCTGGATCGCGTCGAGTGCCCGGCGTCCGAGGTCGTCCTCGGCGAACGCCGGGGCGGCGAGCGCGGGGGTGATCGCCGCGGCGAGGGCGACGAGTCGGCGGGCGGAGTGCTCGGGCATTGCGTGGTTTCCTTGACCTCGGGTCTGGCGGGGTTCTGTCGTGCGGCGGGATCGTACCAGAATGGGGGCGGGCCTACACTTGGCCCGTCGCGGGCGGATGCCGCGGCACGCACATTCGGGGCGGTAACTCAACTGGTAGAGTGCCAGCTTTGCAAGCTGGAAGTTAGGGGTTCGAGTCCCCTTCGCTCCATTCCGCGAGCGGGCCCCTCGGGCCCGTTCAGAGCGGGATGTGGAGGCCCTGACCGAGCATCGCTTCTACCTCCATGGTCGCTTCGCGCTGGACGTGGTTGCCGTTGCGCTGGTCGAAGGCGGCGGTCCGATCGTCGAGATCTTGCCTGAAGTGTCGGCCGAGCGCGGCGAGGTCGTAGACGCTGTCGCGTTGGTAACCGGCGAACCGCGGCGGGAGCGACAACGAGACCACGGTCTGCCCGTCGAGCCGCGCTCGCTCGCAGACCGCCCACGCGCCGCGGGCGAGCGTGATGCGGACAAGGTCGGAGTGTGACCGGAGGCCCTCTTTGAGGTGCATCTGCACCAGGCCGAGGCCCCGTTCGGCGTCGCCCGCCACCGCGAGGAACACGAGGTATTCGCCGACCGTGCGGACGAACCCCTGCCTGGACTTGATCATGTCGTAGCCGCGGAGGAACAGATTGGCGGCCTGCCGGTGTCGGCCGAGTCGCAGCAGCGGGAGCTGGAGCAGGCCGAACGTCGAGTGTGGCACGTCGGCGCACCGCATTTTGCCCGAGAGCAGAGGCTCGGCCTCTTCCAGAGCTTTCTCGTCTTCGCCGGCGGCGATCCGAAACCTGACGCGGTCGTGCAGCTGGCAGGCGTTGCAGTCCGAGCCGGCTCGGTCGGTGTTCCGGTCCCACGTCTCGTAGGCGTCGCGGAGCCGGTCTTTCTGTCCGGTCTTGACGCAGAGCCCGAGGCGGAGCTGATCGATCGCGGCCGTGCCGAGAGAGTGCCGCCGATAGCGTTCTGACATGTCCTCGAGCAGGCGGTCGACGAGGGTGAGCGGCACGGGGGTGAAGTCGATCATGGCCTCGACGATCCATTTGTACTGCCACATCAGGTCTTCGGCGCTGAACCGGGAAGGGTGTTTCTCGGCGAGCGCGAGGCAGTAGACGAACGCGAAGAGCTGGTCCAGCCTGGCTTCGGCGTAGTACGCGGCGTTGACCAGTTCGCGTCGGGCGGCGAAGGCGCTGTCGAGATCATCCTGGCGGTCGGCCATGACGCCCGCGCGCCGGTAGAGGTCCACCGACTCCATGCCGGTGGGCGCCTCCTCGGCCTTGGTGATCAGATCCTTGGCCGACGCCGCGCGGAACCGAATCACAGGTGCCCCCCGGGCGCGGAGGGCGGTCCGGGCCGGGCCGCGCTCCGGGAAAGCACGGCGGCCAGCGCGTCGGTGAACGCCCGGGTTTCGTCGACGGTCAGCGGCTGCTGGCCGAGCATGAGCGCCTGCACGTAGAGCAGGGTGACGGTGTGCGTGGTCAGCGTCGGGTCCGCCGCGTGCAGCACGCTCTGGACCACGGGGTTCGCGGCGTTGAGGCAGAGGAGAGTCTGTTCGTCCTCCGGGTTGACGCCCGAGCCCACGGCGTCGAGCAATTCCTTCCACAGGCCCTGGCTCATCTCGCGTGCTGCGCGGAGAGAGCGTGCGAGATTGCTGTCCGCCCCCTCGGCGTAGACGGCGGGCACGTCGCTCGGCTCGAACTCTGCCAGCCGCGGCGCTGCGCCGAACGGCCGGAGCGCGGCCGCCGCGGCGTCGCGGACGCGATCGAAGCGGCGCACCGCGTCGGCTGACGCGCTTTCGAGCTGGTCGATCAGGTCGCGGCCGTCGAGAGCCTCGACGGTGAGTGTCGGGTCTCTCGACACGGCCTTCTCGATCAGCTCCTCGTGGTGCGTGTAGCCGCCGTTGAAGAGGATGGTGCCCCTGGCCGCGGCGAGGGCGGCCATCGACCGGAACTGGTCCGATGTCTGGGTCACCCTGACGACGGAGTGTTCCTTTCGGAAGTCGCCGAAGGTGATGCGGCCGACGGACGTCTCGAAGGTCAGCAGGTCGATCACCGCGTCGAAGAAGGCGTCGTCCTCTCTGGCGAGTTGCCGGAAGGGGGCGTCCTGCAGCTCGAGCAGGAGGGCGAGCACGGCGCGGTTCTCGACGGCGAGGCGCTGCAGATAGTCACGGAGCCGGAGCGTGACCGACTCCCGGACCGCGCGGTACGTGTCGTCCTCGTAGAACGACTCTCGCGAGGCGGTCGGCCTGAGCCGGTCGCTGCACAGGACGCACCGGGTGAAGCCAGCCCACCGGGGGAGCAGGTCGCCCGGCCTGTCGGTGATGAACATCCGTTTGAGGTAAACGTCGTGGTGCTGCTGGGAGGCGTTGGCCGGGAGGTCGGGAAGCACGAAGGCGACGCCCCGGAGTCCGAGCGACTCGTCGGTGAGGTCGATCACGTCTAGCGCGGTCCTGCCGGACCGCCAGCCGAACTCCTCGACGAGCGACTCGCGCACGTGACGATCGGTCAGGTCGGCCTGCCAGGGCGGGGCCTCGTCGTTGACGGCCCAGTCCTCGTCGCCCACGTGGATATCGACGGGCAGGTAGCGGGCGTACCGGTCGATCAGCTCGCGGACAGACCGAGCGGCGGCGTATCGCGCGCCCCGGCGGTTGAGCTTGAGGACGACCCGCGTCCCGGCGTCGAGCTCTCGGTCGAGCTCGCTTACGGTGTAGGTGCCGTCGGGGCGGGCGGTCCACCTGATGCCGTTCGCGTCGTCCCCGAACCGCCGGGTCAGCACGACGATCTCGTCGGCGACCATGAAGCACGAGAGGATGCCCACGCCGAACTGCCCGATGTAGGAGGTGCGGTCCGCGTCGCCGCCGCGCTTGATGGAGGCGCCGACCTTGGACAGGAACGCCCGGGCCTCGTCGGCCGACAGGCCGATCCCGTTGTCGGTCACGGTCAGCGTCCCGGCGTCCTCGTCGGGCTCGAAGACGATCCGCCCGCGGATGGACGGGTCCTCGGCCGCGCGCGCAGCGATCGCGTCCGTTCCGTTCTGGATCAGCTCGCGAATGAACACGTCGGGGCTGGAATAGAGGTGCTCTGAGAGCAGGTCGAGGATGCCGCCAAGATCGACCTGGAAGTTTTCGCTGTGCGCCATGTGTCCCCTTTCAGTGCGGCCGGGTGGCACCCGACACCCACCTCCCAGCATACGCCGCGCTGCGAGCGCCACCCTCCGCCGGATTATTGGCCAGGATCGGCCAGTCCGGGCCGGGATTGGCGGCCCTTGGCCACCCTGTGCGGTGTTCGTGGTGTTGAGACCCCGGTTCTCCGGCGTACTGATTGACATTGCCCGGGCGGGTCATCACAATGCGATTGCCGGGGACTTGGAGTTCGGAAGCCTGCGGAGAGATGAGTGGCGGGTACACACACCTCCATGCCGTTGCGTCGAGTCGCGGGCTGTCGGTGCGCTCCTGGTTTTTCGTTGATCGAGCTTCTGGTCGTGATCGCGGTGATCGCGTTGGTGATCGGTTTGTTGTTGCCTTCGCTCTCGAAGAGCATCGCGACTGCGAGGCAGTTCCGTTGTCAGGTGTCGCTCCGGAGTGTCGGGTTTGATTTCGGTGTGTTCGCCGACGACACGATGTACGGCGATCGCGGCGCGGACGAGCGGATCGCGCCGCGGTTCAAGCTCGAGACGTTTCAGGAGTCTGAGTACGGGATCGACGAGTTCTGGCGGTGGGGCGACAAGGACAGCCAGTCGTTGCCGGACGCCGAGGGGAACGACCCCATGCGGTGCTCGGAGGTGCAGGGCGGGCTGACGCTGCAGCGCGGCGCGCCGTGCCGGTCGGGCGGGGTCGGGCCGACGGAGAACATCTCGTTTACGTTCAACGGCAGGCTCGATCGTGCCCCGCTCCGCGGGACCGACGGGCCGCGGTGGACGCAGGTGACGCTGACCGACGGCGTGGTGTCCGGGCCGGGCATCCCGCTGGCGTGGGATGTGGACGGGGCTGTCGCGGCGTCTCGCGGCACGTCGCCGGTGTTCTCGGCTCCTGCGCTGGACGCGACGAGCGGGCCCTTCGCGGACGGGTCGCTCTGGTTCCCGGCGCTTCGACACAACGGCGCGGTCAACGTGCTGTTTACCGATCAGAGCGTGGCACCCTCGACCGATCCGCTCGGTGAGAACTGGAAGTGGGGCTTCCTGCCCCGGTGAGCCGGGCTGGCCCGAAGCCGGTACGCTCTGGACTGCATGTCGCTGCACGCACGATTTATGCTGCTGCTCGGGCTGCTGGGTGCGGCGGTGATCGCCAACATCGGTGTGACGGTGTGGTCGGTCGGGCTGCTGGACCGTGAGCAACGGGAACCGATCGCGCAGATCGGTTCGGCGTTGGGGATTCTTAACTCCACCAAACGGACGCTGTGGGACCAGGCGGGGCAGTTCGGGCTGTTCGTGCGTCCGGAAGGCGGGGCACAGGCGCAGCCGGAGGCGGCCGCGTCGCTTTCTCCGGAACGAATCGCCGAGTTCCGGCGGCTTGGGGCGGAGGCGTTGTCGGGCGTGGCGGCGTTGGACGGGGTTGAGGCGTCGCTGGTGCGGGCGGGGGTGAACACGGCCGCGAACCTGAGGTCGCGCATCGAGCGGGCCAACGCGGGGTTCGAGGCGTATCTCGAGGGTGACGAGGCGGCGGGGCAGATGTCGCTGACGGAGCTCTACACGCTGCATGAACTGATCGAGCGGTTGGAGGCGCGGCTGATTCAGGAGGCGGGGTTGTCGGCGGATCACGCGGTGCAGGTGCGAAAGCGGCTGCGGGCGACGCTGGTGAGTTCTGTCCTTTCGGTGCTCATTGTGCTGGTCACCGCCGGGTGGTTGTTCCGGCGGTGGGTGCTGGTGCGGGTCGACCGGCTCGGCGTGGCGGCCGAGCGGATCGGCCGCGGCGAGTTCGAGCACCGCGTCGAGGTCAAGGGCGACGACGAGCTCGACCGCGTCGGTCGGCAGCTCAATACGATGACCGAGACGATCGAGACGATGCAGGCCGAGCGGATCGACCGAGAGCGGCTCGCGGCGATCGGCGACATGGGCCGGCGTCTGGCGCACAACATCCGTAACCCGCTGGGGGGGATCCGCTCGCTGGCGGAGCTGTCGGCGTTGGAGCTGGATGAGTCGAGCCCGGTGCGTGAGCACCAGCACCGGATCGTGCGGACGGTGGACCAGTTCACCAAATGGCTTCAGGACCTGCTGAGCGTCTCCAACCCGCTGGCGGTGCGGATCCGGGAGGTCGAACTTCCGGCTCTGCTGGCCGAACTGGTGGATTCGCACAGGGCGCTGGCCGAATCGAGAGGGGTCTCGCTGTCGCTCGATGTCGGCGCCGCGCCGGAGGCGGTGGGTCTTGACCGGAGCCACTTCGAGCACGTGGTCTCGGCGCTGGTGACCAACGCGATCCAGGCGTGTGGCCGCGGGGGGCGGGTTGAGGTGTCGGCCGAGGGTGAGGCGGCGGTATGGCGGCTCCGGGTCCGCGACGACGGGACCGGGATCGCGCCGGAGCACCTGCAGGCGATGTTCGCGCCGTACTTCACGACGAAGCAGGGCGGGACTGGCATCGGTCTTGCACAGGCTAAGCGGGTCGTCGTGGAGCATGGCGGCCGGATATGGGCCGAGAATCACGCTGATGCGGGTTCAGAGCCTACCGGAGCGACGCTGATCGTCGAATTGCCGTTGCATCCGAAACCCGGAATGGCCACAATTGGCCAGAGTGATGAGGCGGATTGTGGCCAGGATACTCCTGCTTGAAGACGAAGAGACGTTGCGTTTCAGCGTGAAGCGGGCGCTGGAGTTGGATGGGCACCACGTTCTGGCCTTCGACAACACCGCCGACGCCGAGGCCGGCGCGGATCGGCAGGAGATCGACGCGGTCCTGACCGACGTCAATCTCGCCGGTTCGGACGACGGGATCGCGTTCGCCCAGCGGCTGCGAGAGGGCGGGTTCGCCGGCCCGATCGTGGTGATGACCGGCTACGGCTCGGTCGAGCAGGCGGTCGGGGCGATGAAGCTGGGGGTGGATGACTATCTGCAGAAGCCGGTGGTGCTGGAAGAAGTCGTGCTGCTGGTGCGGCGGCTGCTGGATGAGCGGAAGCTCCGGACGCGCGTGCGTCTGTACGAGCGGCTGGACAAGGCCCGCGCGAGCGAGCAGACGGTGCTCGGTGAAAGCCCGGCGTGGCGGCGGACACTGGAGATCGCCGAGCGTTTGGCGTCGGTGCCGATTCCTGAGAAGCTCGAGCCGGGCGTGAGCCTGCCGACGGTGCTGATCCTGGGCGAGACCGGGGTGGGCAAGGGTGTGCTCGCGCGGCATATCCACACGGTGGCGCAGCGGCTCGGTTTGGCCGACGAGACGCCGCTGGTGCACGTCAACTGCACCGCGCTGCCCGCGACGCTGATCGAGTCGGAGCTCTTCGGGCACGAGAAGGGCGCGTTCACGGACGCCAAGAGTGCCCGAGAGGGGCTGTTTGAGATGGCGGCGGGGGGGACGATCTTTCTCGACGAGATCGGCGACATGCCGCTCGACCTGCAGGCCAAGATCCTGACGGTGGTGGAGGAGGGGCGGTACCGGCGGGTCGGGGGCAAGAAGGAGCAGGTGGTGCGCGCGCGGATCATCGCGGCGACCAACGCCGACCTGCAGGACCGCGTGGACGCCGGGACGTTCCGGGCGGACTTGTTCTACCGGCTGAACGCGCTGACGCTGGAGATCCCGCCGCTGCGCGAGCGGGAGGGAGACGCGGTGCTGATCGCCGGCGCGGTGCTGGAGAAGCTGGGGCGGCAGTACGGCCGGGAGGGGCTGGGGCTGGCGGCGGACGCCGAGGCGGCGATCCGGGGCCACGAGTGGCCGGGGAACGTGAGGGAGCTTCTGAATCTGCTGCAACGCGCGGCGCTCCTGGCGACTGGCGAGCGGATCTGTGCCTCGGACCTCGGTCTGCGGCAGGCGACGTCGCCGCCGGCGGCCGGCGGTGCGCCGGGCGGGGGGCTCTGCTTTGACTTTGAGTCGGGTGCGTGCACGGCCGAGCGGGTCGAACGGGAGTTGATCGTGCAGGCGCTGCGGCACGCCGGGGGCAATGTGTCGCGGGCCTCGCGTCTGTTGGAGATGCAGAGGAGCAGCCTGCGCTACCGGATCGAGAGGTTCGGTCTCGAAGAGTTCGTCAAGGAGCTGGCCCACAAATGATCGCCGCGATGACAATGACAATGACGATGGCCGGGCTGGCGATGAGCGTCTCGGTGGCTTCGAGCGACCCCTGCACCGAGGTGGTGGACGCGGCGGGCGACGCGGTCGTCCGACGCACCGATCCCGGGAATGACGGTGCGCTGCACGGGCTTTCGGTGCTGCCCGACATCGTGCGGATGTCGGCCTGCGGCTGGGAGGCGTTCAGCCCCTCGAGCGATCCCTTCACAGGCCAGACGGTTGAGGGTGAGAGGGCCCACCTGTTCCGGCTCACCGTCGAGTTCGCCGGGCTGGTCAACCCCGCGGGACGCGTGCTGGGGGCGAACCCGGACCCGTTCGCGTTCGGACCTTCGCCGCTGATCGGTTTTATCGACGTCGACGTGGACCACCGGAACTCCGGCGGGGAGTTGGGCGCGGCGGCCGAATCGCGGTATCTCGCGAACGTCGCGCGGTTCGGGATCGTGCCGGAGGGCTCGATCGCCGATCGTGTCGCGCTGAGCCGGGACGACGTGGACAACAACTTCTACACCACGCCGCAGTACGAGCGTACCGGGGCGGACTTTGCGTTGGTGTTTTGCGGATGCGACATGCCGACCGTCGTGGCCGAGGGCGGGGACGGCGACGGCGCGTTCGAGGCCGGGGAGACCTGGGTGGTGCGGTCGCGGCTGTTTGAGCGCGCGCAGGGGTACGCCGAGGCGAGCGCGGCCACGGGCGGGAGCGCTCCGGGGCTCTACGACCCGATGATCGACGTGCAGTTCAGCCACGAGCAGTCGAGCGACCGGACGACGGTGACGGTGGTGTGGGCGCTGGACATGATCGGTGCCGCGGCGTTGGCGGGCGGCTCGGTGCAGTCGATCGACTACCGCGTCGACAACCACACCAGCGTGATCGAGGCGCTGAGCGACATCATCGAGGGGGCGACCATCGGCGGCTTCAGCGGGCCGGGGTGGACGCTGGTCGAGCGGTGGGAGGGGCGCGACGCGGACGACTATCTCGACCCGTCCGATTGGGAGATCACCGGCCTGGTCGGTTTGCCGTATCTGAGCACGGCGGAGGGGCTCTACGCGTGGACCGACACGGCGGGGGATGAGCGGGAGTTTGGGGACTGCGACGGCGACGGTTTCATCAACTCGGCCGATGAGGCGTTGGTCCGCGGCCAGGTCTACGACAACGACGGCACCGCCACCGACGCGGACGGGGTGCTCGACGGCGTCTGGACGCTGATCAATCCCGGGTTCAACTTCTCGCTCTACGACCTTAACGGCGACATGGCGGTCGGCGGGAGCGATATCGCCGAGCTGCGGCCGCTCGGCGACTTTGACTTCAACGGCACGGTGAACACGCAGGACTTCATCGCGTTTCTCAACGCGTGGGTCGCCCGCGAGGCGACGGCGGACTTCGATCTCAACCAGACCGTGAACACGCAGGACTTCATCGCGTTCCTGAACGCGTGGGTCGGCGGATAGCCGTCCCGAACCTGTCGTGAGTGGTGACCGAGACGCCCGCGTTTGCGGGCGTTTCTTGTTGCTGACGTCGGAGCAGAGGTGCCTGGCCAGCGTTCGCCACATGCGTGGCCAGCGGCGACCGAGCGGCGCGCTGGATCGCTCTGGATGCCAAAGCGGGCGGGTCGTGGTGGGTTCTCAGACTTTGGCACGGGTGTTGCAATCGGTCTTCGCAGCCCTGACCCACCCCGCTCGTTGCGGGACACAGGACGGCCGGATCCCGCTCGTGGCGGGGGCGGACGAAACGGAATCACGCAGGTTCTACACACGCAGTCTTCGATGCACAGTTTGCACGAAAGGGAATGACCATGAATCGCACAAGCCTTCAGCGCTCCGCGCTCCTCGTCGCCGCGATGGCGGGCACCGCCTTCGGGCAGTTCAGCTTCTCCGGCCCGACCAACTACAACACGCCGCAGCGGCCCGACGGCGTGGCGATCGGCGACTGGGACGGTGTGAACGGCAACGATCTGGCGGTCGCGACCGACAACCAGGACAAGATCAGCATCCTGACCAACACCGGCTCGGGCACGTTCACCGGCCCGGTGGACATCTTCACGGGGGCGAACACCGGCCCCGGCTACATCGTCGCGGCCAACTTCGTCGGCGGCCCCGAGGTCGACCTCGCGGTCGCGCTGCAGAACTCCAACTCGGTCATGGTGCTGCAGGGCAACGGCGCGGGTGGGTTTGCCTCGGTCGGCACCTTCCCGGTCGGCAACAACCCCCGCTTCATCGTCGCCCGCGACTTTGACGGCAGCGGCTCGATGGACATGGCGGTCGTCAACCGGGACGGCAACTCGGTCACCATCCTCATGAACTCCGGCGGGTCGTTCGCGGGTTCCACGGTGGCGGTGGGGGCCGAGCCCCGCGCGGCGGCGGCCGGCGACTTCACCAACGACGGCCTGCTCGACCTGGTTGTGACCAACCACGACAGCCGCGACCTGTCCATCCTCGCCGGCAACGGCGCGGGCGGCTTCACACCCGCCGGGACGCTGCAGGTCAACCAGGCGACCCGTCCCGAGGGCGTGATCGCGGGCGATCTCGACGGCGACGGCGACGACGACGTGGCGACGGCCGCGGGCGATCCCGACTTTGTCTCGGTCTTCATCAACAACGGCGGGCTGGGCGCTCGGTTCGACTACCCGTCCGGCGGCCAGGGCATCGGCGATCTGGCGGCGGGCGATCTCGATGGCGACGGCGATCTCGACCTTGCCGCGCTGAACGAGGACTCCGGCACCATGTCGGTGATGGCCAACAACGGGGCCGGCGCGTTCGGCCCGGCGCAGATCCTCACGCTCGGGGTCGAGCCGAGCCACGTCGCGATCGGCGATCTGGGCGGCAGCTCTGCTCTTGACATCGTCGCCACCAGCCGCGACAGCAACTTCACCACGGTCTACCTCAACAACGCCGCGGACAGCTGCACCGCCGACTTCAACGGCGACGGCACGGTGAACACCAACGACGTGCTGGCGTTCCTGAACGCGTGGACGGCCCGCGACCCGTCCGCGGACATCAACGGCGACGGTGTGGTCAACACCAGCGACGTGCTCGCGTTCCTGAACCTCTGGAACGCCGGCTGCTAGCTTGTCTTCCTTTCTGGGACGCCGCCGGGTGAAAGCCCGGCGGTGTTCCTTTGTGCCCGGCGGACTCGGCGCTGCTGCTCTACCATGCCGCGGGAGGCCACGCCCGAAGGGGCGGGCCCCGGTGGAGCCAGGACAGTGCCGGAACACCACACAACCAGAGCCCACACGCGGACGCGGCAGGACCACGCCTTCGAGACGGCGGAGGACTACGTCGAGGCGGTGGCCGATGTGGTGGACGCCTGTGGCGTCTGCCGGGTCCGTGACCTGGCCGAGCGGTTCGGCGTGAGCCACGTGACGGTGGTCCGGATCGTCAAGCGTCTGGCGGGCGAGGGGTATCTGACGACCGAGCCCTACCGGCCGATCGAGCTGACGGCCAAGGGCAAGCGGCTGGCCAAGCGGTGCCGCGACAGGCACGAGGTGGTCTACCGGTTCCTGCTGGCGATCGGCCTGCCCGAGCGCGTGGCGGCGTTGGACTCGGAGGGGATCGAGCATCATCTGAGCCCGGAGACTCTGGCCCGGTTCCGCAAGATCGCGGAAGAGGGGCGGCTGTAGGCCTTCCAGCGGGGCGTCCGGCGTGCGGACGCCCGATTCGGCGTCCCGGAGCGGGGCCGCCTTGCCATCCGGTCTCGGGGGGGATAGTGTAGCATGTGCTACATATTTGGTGCCGCGAGCTCTCGCGGCACCAGGAAGGCGTGGGCGATGCAACACCGTCATGTGGTCGGGTGGATGGCAGGACGCGGGGCTTGGCTCGTCTTGGCTCTCGTCGGGTGGGCTCTCGTGGGGTCGGCGCTGGTCGGGTGCGGCGGGTCCGCTCGTGACGACGCCGAGGACGGGGCTCGCGACGGCGGCTACACGGTCGTGACCACCGTCGGCATGGTGACCGACATCGTGCGCGCAGTGGCGGGCGACCGGGCCGAGGTGGTCGGGCTGATGGGGGCGGGGGTCGATCCGCACCTCTACAAGCCGACCAGGAGCGATGTGGAGCGGCTGCTGTCGGCGGACGTGATCTTCTACAACGGGCTGCTGCTCGAGGGCAAGATGACCGACTCGCTCGTGCGTGCGGCGACCGCCGGCAAGAAGGTCTTCGCGGTCACCGAGCTGCTCGACGAACGCTATCTGCTGGAGCCGGAGGGGTTTCACGGCCTCTACGACCCGCACGTGTGGATGGACCCGGCGGCGTGGGCCAGGGCGGTCGACGTGGTGCGCGACAAGCTGATCGAGTACGACCCGGGCGGCGAGGCCGGCTATCGCGAGCGGGCCGCGGCGTACGCCGAACAGCTCGCCGAGCTCGACCGCTACGCAGTAGGGGTGCTCGCGAGCGTCCCCGAGCCGAAGCGGGTGCTGGTGACCGCCCACGACGCGTTCAACTACTTCGGCCAGCGGTTTGGCTACGAGGTGGTGGGCATCCAGGGCCTCTCGACCGAGTCGGAGGCCGGGGTGCGGGACATCGAGCGCCTGGTCGATCTGCTCGTCGAGCGGAAGATCCAGGCGGTGTTCGTCGAGTCGACGGTGTCGGAACGCAACATCAACGCCCTGATCGCCGGGGCCAAGGCGAGAGGGCACACGGTGGTCATCGGCGGGGAGCTCTTCAGCGACGCCATGGGAGACGATGGAACCTACGAGGGCACGTACCTCGGCATGATCGACCACAACGTGACCGCGATTGCGCGCGCGCTCGGCGGAGAGGCGCCCGAGCGGGGCCGGCTCGGGAGGCTCGGCGAATGACCGCTGCGGTGCACCCAACCCGGTCGATGCACACCGAGGGGCTGGCCCAGCGCCCGGAGCACTCCCCGGAGAGCCCGCTGTCGATCCACGCGATGACGGTGGCGTACCACCGCAAGCCGGTGTTGTGGGACGTGGACTACGACGCGCCGAGCAACGAGTTGATCGCGATCGTCGGGCCCAACGGCGCGGGCAAGAGCACGCTGATCAAGGCGTGCCTGGGCCTCGTGCCGCGGGCGTCGGGGCAGGTGGAGTTCTGGGGGCAGTCGTACCGTCAGGCGCGTTCGCGGATCGGCTACGTGCCGCAGCGGGAGAGCGTGGACTGGGACTTCCCGGTCTCGGCGCTCGACGTGGTGTGCATGGGGCGGTACCGGATGATCGGCTGGTGCAGGCCCGTGTCGAAGGCGCACAAGCGTGCGGGGCTGTCCTGCCTGGAGCGTGTGGGGATGGGCGACTACGCCCACCGGCAGATCAGCCAGCTCTCGGGCGGGCAGCAGCAGCGGGTCTTCCTGGCGCGGGCCCTGGCGCAGGAGGCCGATCTGTACTTCATGGACGAGCCGTTTGCCGGTGTGGACGCGGCGACGGAGCGGGCGATCGTTGAGGTGCTGCGTGAGCTGCGCGAGCGCGGGAAGACGGTCGTCGTCGTGCACCACGACCTGCAGACCGTGCCGGAGTATTTCGACCATGTCATCCTGCTCAACATGCGCGTGGTCGCGGCCGGGCCGGTGGCCGACGTGTTTACCAACGACAACCTGCACAAGACCTACGGCGGCCGACTGACGCTGCTGTCGGAGGCGGCCGAGGCCGTCGCGCGGGCTGCGAAGGGCGAGGGCTGAGGGATGAGGCTCCTCGGGCTGATCTGGCAGGAGAACGCCGGCACGCATGGTCCGACGTCGATCACCAACGTGACCGACGAGTGGCCGGGCTGGGCGCAGGTGTTCGAGACGCTGACGCTCCGGGCGGGCTTTAACACCAACACCGTGATCGTCGGGACGACGCTGCTGGGGCTGGCGGCCGGGGTGATCGGGGTTTTCATGCTGCTCAGGAAGCGGTCGCTGATGACCGATGCGCTGAGCCACGCGACACTGCCGGGCATCGGGCTGGCGTTCCTCGGGGCGACCGCGATGGGGTTGGACGGGAGGTCGCTCCCGGTGCTGCTGCTCGGGGCGGCGGTGACGGGTGTGCTGGGTGTTTTGTGCATCCAGGCGATCCTGCGGCTCACGCGACTCCGCGAGGACGCGGCGATCGGGATCGTGCTCAGCGTGTTCTTCGGCGCGGGCGTCGTGGTGCTGAGCTACATCCAGGCCAACGCCGCGGCCGGGGCGGCGGGGCTCAACAAGTTCATCTACGGCCAGACCGCGGCGATGAGCGTTGGCGACGCGGCGCTCATGGGGGGCATCGCGGCCGCGGCCATTGTGGTGACGCTGCTGTTTCTCAAGGAGTTCTCACTGGCCTGTTTCAACGACGCCTTCGCGAGGGTGGACGGCTGGCCGGTCACGGTGCTGGACTTGATGATGATGGCGCTGGTGGTGCTCGTGACGGTCGCGGGGTTGCAGGCGGTGGGGCTGCTGCTGGTGGTGGCGATGCTCATCATCCCGAGTGTGTCGGCGCGGTTCTGGACCGAGCGGCTCTGGTTGCTGCTGGTGGTGGCCGGCGTCATCGGCGCGCTCAGCGGCTATCTGGGCTCGGTGGTCTCGGCGCTCTTGCCCCGCAAGCCCGCGGGGAGCGTGATCGTCTTGACCTCAGGTGCGGTCTTTGTGGTGAGCCTCGTGCTCGCCCCTTCGCGCGGGGTGCTGGCGTCGGTGAGCCGACGCCTGAAGATGCGGCTGCGCATCGCGGGCGATCACCTGGTCGAGGCGGCGTACGAGCGGGAGACGCGAGATGCAGAACGCGGCGTGCTGCTGGACGCGGAGATCGCCCGGCTCGCCAAGGTCCGCGGCTGGTCGGTGTGGTTTCGGCCGCTGGCGATCGGGCTGCTCCGGTGGCGGGGCGATCTGGATGCTGCGAAGCACGGGATGCGCCTGACCGAGAGCGGCCGGGCGCGCGGGGCGCGGGTGAGCCGCAACCACGCGCTGTGGGAGCAGTATCTGGTGACGTACGCGGACATCGCACCAAGCCACGTGGATTGGTCGGTCGACCAGGTCGAGCACGTGCTGTCGGAGCCGTTGATCGCGGAGCTCGAGCAGTCGCTCGCGCAACGGGGGGCGCCGGTTCCGGCGGCTGCGGATCGCGGCAAGAACGGCGTCCACAGGGACAACGGGCGGGCGGGGGGTGTGGTGTGATCCCCTTCGATATCGGCCTCGACCTCTTCCCGATGCTCGCGGCGGTGTTCGCCTCGGTGAGCTGCGGGCTGCTCGGCAACTTCCTCGTGCTCCGGCGTCTCAGCCTGATGGGCGACGCGATCAGCCACAGCGTGCTGCCGGGATTGGTTGTTGCATTTCTCCTCACCCAGGCGCGGAGCCCGTGGGTGATGTTCGCCGGCGCGGCCGCGGCTGGTGTCGCGACGGTGGTGCTGGTCGAACTGGTCAAACGGCTCGGCCGGGTCGAGCCCGGTGCGGCGATGGGCGTCGTGTTCAGTGTGCTCTTTGCGCTGGGCGTGCTGCTGATCGAGCAAGCTGCGGTGCGGCATATCGATCTGGATGCCGACTGCGTGCTGCACGGGCAGTTGGAGACGCTCGCGTGGTACGGGGCGCCGGCCGCGTGGGACGGGGTGTTTGCATGGGAGACGTTCCAGGCGATGCCGCGACAGGTGATCGTGCTGGCGGTGACGTGTGTTGCGACGGTCGGGTTTGTGGCCGTGCTCTTCAAAGAGCTCCGAATCGCGGCCTTTGACGCGGGGCTCGCCTCCTCGCAGGGATTCAACGCGAACTTCCTGCACTACGCGCTCATGGTGTTCGTGGCGTCGGCGACGGTCGCGTCGTTCGAAGCGGTGGGCTCGATCCTGGTGATCGCGATGCTCGTCTGCCCGGCGGCGACGGCCCGGCTGCTGACCGATCGGCTCCGGTCACAGATCATGTGGAGTGTCGTGCTGGCGGTGTTGAGCGGGGTCGGCGGCTATCTCGCAGCGACGGCGGTGCCCGCCGCGTTCGGCAAGGACTCGGTCAACGCGGCGGGCTCGATCGCGTTGATGGCCGGGGCGTTGCTCGTGCTGGCGATTGTCGCCTCGCCGAGCCACGGTCTGGTCACCCGGGTGATCCGGCAGCGGAGCCTCTCGCGACGCATCGCGCTGGACGATCTGCTCGCCGCGATGTACCGCCGGGAGGAGGCATCGGACGGCAAGCCCAGCGCGCCGGTGGTGCCGAGCCTGGTGCACCGGCGGTCGTGGAACCGGGCCATGGCGCACGCGGTGCGCCGGGGCCTGATCGCGGCGGACCGCCGGTCGCTGACCGATGCGGGGCGCGTTGAGGCCGCGGCGCTCGTCCGCAAGCACCGCCTCTGGGAGCACTACCTCGTGGAGCGCGTCGGCCTGCCCGCCGACCACGTGCACGACACGGCGGAGCTTCTCGAGCACCTGCGGCCCAGCCCGACCGACGGCCCGGCGACCGATCCGCACGGGCGGGTCATCCCATAAGGCTGGTCGCGCTGTGCTGCGTGATGAAGCTCAGCCACCACTCTCGTCGGAGCCGATGTCGGTGAACCTGGGCTCCGGGCGGAGCGACTCGATAAAGAGCGCAAGCGACTTCAATTCGTCGGGTTGCATGAAGCCGTAGGGCGGCATCCCGCTCTCGATGCGTCCGACCCGGAGGTAGGCGACCAACGCGTCAACCTCCGAGGTGCCATCCTTGATGCTCACGAACTTGTACGGCTCGGCGGTCAGGTCACGCGGCTTGGTCGGGCTGCCGGCGGCGGCGGGGCCATCACCCTTGCCCGTGGTGCCGTGGCAGCCGGCGCAGGTCTCTTCAAAGAGCGTGGCACCGCGAGCCACCGTCGTTGCGGCCGATCCGGCGGTGCCGGGGGTCGTCGGCGGGGTGGCGGGCGCTTCTGTCCCGCGGCCGCACGCGACGAGCCCGAGCCCCGCGAAGAGGCAGAGCACGGCGGCGAGAGCGCTTGGACGACTGGGGCGCATGAACATCGTGGACTTCCTCCGGAGCTCGGCTTTGCGGGGGGGATGGTACGCATTCTGGGGCGCGATCTCGCGGTGGGGCGCGGGCGCGCTCCGGGTCAGACCGGCGAGGAACCCCGCCTACGCTCCCGTGCATGACAACAACCCAGTCCGACAGTTCGCAGGCCCGGTGGCTCGGGGTGGTGTGTGTGCTCGCGGCCCTGGTCGGCTGGTCGAGCATCCCCCTGTTCCTCAAGCACTTCTCCCACAGCATCGACCCGTGGACCAGCAACGGGTGGAGGTACGGGTTCAGCGCCTTGTTCTGGTCGCCGGTGGTGGTGATGGGGTTCGCCAAGCGGTCGTTGCCGGCGGGCATCTGGCGGGCGGCGTTCTGGCCCAGCGCGATCAACTGCGGGGCCCAGGTGGTCTTCTGCTGGGCGCACTACAAGATCGAGCCGGGGCTCCTGGCGTTCGGCCTGCGGTCAAACATCGTCTTCGCGGTGATAGGGGCGGCGCTGATGTTCGCGTCCGAACGGAAGGTGATCCGGTCGCCCATGTTCGTCGCGGGCGTGACGCTGGTGATCGTGGGCACGCTGGGGACGATTCTGACGGGCAAGGAGGGGTTGCCGACCGGCGCGACGCTCACCGGGGTCCTTCTCGCGGTCGCGGCGGGCGCGGGCTTTGCCGGCTATGCCCTGGCGGTACGCAGGTGCATGCACGGGTTCGGCGCGATCCACTCGTTCGCCGCGATCAGCCTGTACACCGCGATCGGGATGGTGGGGCTCATGGTGGCGCTCGGCGAGGGTGGCGGGCTCTCGGCGCTCGATCTGATCGGGCAGCCGATCGGGAGCGCGGCCGCAGGCGTGCAGAGCGTGTTCCCGATCGATCAGTTCGGCTTCCTGCTGCTCAGCGCGTTGATCGGCATCGCCCTGGGCCATGTCGCCTACTACTACGCGATCGCGAAGCTCGGTGTCGCGGTGTCCTCGGGCGTGGTGCAGCTGCAGCCCTTCTTCGTGAGTGTGGCCTCGCTGGCGATCTTCGGTGAACTGCTGACCGGCTGGCAGTGGGTGTGCGGCACGGTCGCGGTGTTGGGGGCGGTGCTCATCCTCGTCGTGCAGCACTTCGTCAAGCAGGACGCCGTCGAGCGGGCCGACGAGCCGACGGCGATGGAGTTCGCGGAGCTGATGCCCGACCACGTCGCGGCGGCGGTCGTGTCTGAGTGCGACGAGCCCTGTACCACCGCCCCCTGACCTCCGTTCGCCGGCGAGGTCAGCCGCGGATCCAGTACGCCCCGCGCACCGGCGGCGAGGGCAGGCCGTCCACGTGCCAGAGGACCGCGAGCGACCCCCGCAGGTTCGGCGGGAGCAGCAGCCGCACGACGCCCCTCACCAGCTTGCGTCCGACCAGCAGACCGAACACGATGCCGAGAAAGCCGGTGCCGAGCGCGCACATCGCGGGGAGGAAGCCGAACTCGCGAGCGGCGACGGCCTGCGTGCTGATGTCGTCCGACCACGAGTACCCGGTCCATGGCCCGAACCCGTCCCACGCCGTCGCCGATCCCCAATGACTGAGCACGATGAGCGGCACGCAGAGCGCCACGATCGTGCCGGTGAGGAGGATGACCCGGCCCTTTCGCCGGTGCAGCACGATCACCGACCAGACGACGCCCCACCCTGCGCCGATCAGGAGAATGGGGACGACCGAGGCCGACAGCCGGAGCCAGTAGGTCGCGTTCGCCCGGTGTCCCTGCACCAGCGCGCCGGTGTCCTGCGCCTCCAGCCAGTCGCGGTCTGCCCAGATATCGGCCAGGTCCCAGCCCTCAAAATCGAACGTCGGTTCCACGATGCCGGCCTCGACGCTCTCGGCGATGGTCTGGGGCTCGCGCGAGTACTCGGCGTAGGCCTGCCCGATCTGCCGCGCCGCGGGGAGCGTCGCGACACCCGCCGAGACCTCAGCCGCGATGTAGAGCGTGAGCCCCGTGAAGAAGGTCACGCCGAGCGCGACGAGCAGCCACGCCAGCGCCAGGACGACGCCGAAGCGTGAACCCCAGCGCCCGAGCACCGGGTACTCCTGAAGCGACGCGAGAGTCGAGCACTCCGGGCAGCGGACCGAGAGCATCTGGTAGTGCGGCTCGCGGGTGATGGTCTGGCCGTGCAGGTTGAAGCCGCACCGCACGCACAGCCGGTCGCCGAGCACCACGCCGAGGCGCGTTTCGCTCGACGCCGGGTTGGAGGGCGGCGGGGCATTGGCCGGCGGTGTCTCGTCGCGGGGAGGGGTGGTGTCTGTCATGATTCGCGGCTCCGGTTCTTTCGAGCGCGGCGGAGCCTCCTCGAGCGGAGGCCACCGTCGGGGTTGAATCGCCGACCGGCGCGCAGCCCGATGTGCAGCATGAGAGAAGAGAAGAGCAGTCCCGCAGCGAGTGGTAGTACGAAGCTCGCCAGCCCGTTGAGATCCCGAAGATCGTGGAGCATCACATCGAGCGCGGGTGTCCCGTCGTGGGCCCAGTGGGCGAGTCCCAGGAGGATCGCGGGGACAGCGAACGCCGCCCCGCCGAGGGCGACCATCCCCGCGAGGTACCACCGTGCCCGCCAGTGCGAGAACCACACGCCGCTGAACAGCCCGAGTGCGGACCAGACCGCGGCCCAGACCGGGACGACCCAGAACCCTTCGCGTATCCACCAGTTGTGAAGCCTCGTGCGGACGAGGTCGTTGGGGTCCAAGATCGCGCCGAGCGGCTGGCCTCGGAACGCGTTGCCGAGCCCGTCGGCGACGCCGGCGCAGACCACGGTGCCCAGGAGCGTCAGCAGGCAGAACATCCAGATACCGAAGACCAGGCGTCTGGCGACCGCCACCGTCCGAAGGAAGGAGCGCCAGCGGGCTGTGCCGCCGAAGGGGCGGCGGACGCTCGCGACTGTGCACCGGGGGCAGACGACCACGGGCAGGCCGTAGTGCGGGTCGGGCGGCGCGGTGAGGTGGGCCAGTTCCATCCCGCAGCCAAGACAGATATGCGATCTCGCCACGCGTCGCAGCATAGAGGAACTGGTTGGCGATCGCGTGGCCGGCGTTTCGCCGGTGCCGCTCAGGAACCCGAGGCGGTCACCTGTCGGAGCGCGGCGCGGCCGGTACACTCCGCTCATGAGACTCAGCTTCTTCGGTGCGGTCGGTGAGGTCACCGGCTCGTGTACGCTCGTCGAGACCTCCCGCGCCCGCGTGCTTGTCGATTTCGGCATGCACCAGGGCGGGCCCAACGCCGAGGCCCGCAACCGGCGCATCCCGCCCATGGAGGCAGATCGCCTGGACGCGGTCGTCCTGACCCACGCCCACATCGACCACTCCGGCCGCCTGCCGGTGCTCATCGACGAGGGCTACCGGGGCCGGATCCACGCGACCCCGGCGACGATCGAGCTCTGCGACATCCTGCTGCGGGACTCGGCGCACATCCAGCAGGGCGAGGCCGACCGGCTCAACCGCCGCCGCAAGTCGAGCGGCCGCCGCCAGGCCGAGCCGCTCTACACCGAGACCGAGGTCGGGCAGATCATGCAGCGGTTCGACGCCTCGCACTACGGCAAGCCGACCGAGGTGGCCCCGGGCATCGCCGTCACCTACCACGACGCGGGGCACATCCTGGGCTCGGCGTGGGTCGAGATGGACATCGAGGACACCGATCCCGACGGCAAGCAGATCACCAAGAAGCTCATCTTCTCCGGCGACATCGGGCCGTACGGTGCGCCGCTGCTACGCGATCCCGTCGCCCCGCCCGCGTGCGATGCGCTGATTCTCGAGTCGACCTACGGCGACCGCGACCACAAGAGCCTCGAGGGGACGGTTGACGAGCTGTCGGTCATCCTCAACAGCGCCCGCACCGCCCGCGGCAAGGTGATCATCCCCTCCTTCGCCGTGGGCCGCACGCAGCAGATGATCTACTTCATCGGCCAGCTCGAGCGCGCCGGAAAGCTGACCAACCCGCGGGTCTTCATCGACAGCCCGATGGCGATCAAGGCGACGACGCTCTACCGCCGCCACCGCGAGGTCTTCGACGACGAGTGCTGGGAGGTCATCAACAGCGGCGACAGCTGCCTCGACTTCGACGGGCTCAAGTTTGCGCGCACACCCGACGAGTCGCGAGGCATCAACCCCCTCGGCGGCGGGGTGATCGTCGTCGCCGCCAGCGGCATGTGCACCGGCGGGCGGGTGCTCCACCACCTCAAGCACGGCCTGCCCCGCGAAGAGACGCACGTGGTCATCGTCGGCTATCAGGGCGACGGCTCGCTCGGCCGCCGCATCGTCGAGGGGCAGAACCCCGTCCGCGTGATGGGCCAGATGGTCGATGTCAACGCCCACGTCCACACCCTCGGCGGCTTCAGCGCCCACGCGGGACAGAGCGACTTGGTCAAGTGGGCCACGCCCGCGCTGGCGAGCAAGCCGCGGGTGATCCTCAACCACGGCGAGGACCGGCAGCGGGGGATCCTGTCCAAGCTGCTGGGCGAGAAGTTTGGCGTGGAGGCGGCGATGCCGCGGTACAGGGATGTCGTGAAGATCTAGGCAGAGGGTGCCACGGGTCAGGCTCTGCTCTGAGAGCCTGCCCCGTGCGGATGCACAGAGCGAGCCCGACAAACTGCTGTGTGGCATGCCCACGCTTCGTGGGCATGTCACACGATCTCCTCGGGTGCCACTGGGCAGCGGAGGCTTTGCGGAGCTGCCCAGTGCCGCCGGGCTGGCGGAAAGCCGGGAAACCTGAGTCGATTGCCAGCACGCACGGGGCATCGACGCAAAGCCGTCGCTGACCCGTGGCACCGTCAGCGCAGCAGTGCCGATCGGCTACTCGCGAAGCACATCCAGCGGCACCCGCACCCGCGGCCGCACTCGGGCGATCTCGCCGCACTCCGGGCACTTCGGACCCTCAAGCCCGCGGACGTCGTAGCCGCAACTCGAGCAACACCCGCCGGCGTACCAGTTGAGCCGCCGCCGTCGCGGGAGAGCGAGGAGGCCGACAATCACGCAGGTGACGATGTACGTTTCCACGCTCACCAGAAAGCTCATTCCCGCGCCTCGCATTTCAGACGCCACCCAAGTCAGGACGGCCGTCGGCACCACGAACCATGCGAATGATGCCCGGCACTCGGCGTCGGCCCTGGCCCAACCCGCCGCCGGCGAGAGCACGAATCCGACCACGCCGCCGACGAACATCGCGAACGGGAAGAAGTCCTGCACGAACGGATCGCCCACACTCGCCAGAAGGCCGAACACCGCACCGGCAGCTACCGACAGGCCGATCGATGTCAGGCTGTGCTGCGTGCTGTTCATGTCGCGGTGCTTACCAGCTGAGCCTGAGCAATCGACGCATCCCTACGACGACAACCACCACTTGCTGCCCTCCCTCTCCACCCGCCGGTACAGCGTGTCCCGCTCGACAGGGTTCAGCCCCGCCTCGCGGATCGCTTGCTGCAGGTCCCACGCGGTCGTTTCCTGGTGCGTCGACGAGCCGCCGACCTTGGTGATGTCGTACCAAACCACGGTGCCGTCGATGTCGTCGGCCCCGCACTGCAGCATGAGTTGGGCCATGCCGAGCGTCTGCATGATCCAGAACGCCTTGACGTGCGGGAAGTTGTCGAGCATCAGGCGGGAGACGGCGATGGTGCGGAGGTTCTCCAGGCCGCCCGGTCCGGGCAGGGCCTCGAGGTCCGAGCCGTCGGGGAAGAAGGGCAGCGGGATGATCGTCTGGAAGTAGCCGCCGCGGCTGGTCATGTCCGGCGTCGGCTGCGCTACGCCCGGACGGGTCAGCGTGACCGACCCGTCCGCCGCGGCCTCGTACCCGAGGCGCGTCAGGGCCTCGTCCTGTGCCTTCCGCAGCATGTCCATGTGCACCAGCCGCTCGTCGGCGTGGTCGATGTGGCCGTAGAGGATCGTGGCGTTGGTGTTGAGGCCGAGTTCGTGCGCGACACGGTGGACATCGAGCCAGACGTCGGAGCGGATCTTGCCCTTGAACGCCTCGTCGTGGATGCGGTCGTCGAAGACCTCCGCCCCGCCCCCGGGCAGCGAGCCGAGCCCCGCCTCCTTGAGCTTCTCCAGCACGTGGCGGATGCCTGCCTTGCGGTCGGCCTGTTTGTAGACCTTGGCGATCTTGGCCAGGTGGACGACCTCGACGGCGGTGAACGCCTTGATGTGCAGCCGTCCGGGGGCTGGAAAGCCCCCGCCCCCGGTCCCAGAGGGGGGCGGGCTTTCCAGCCCGCCTGCCGCCGCGTCCGCTTCCTCACGGATCGCCCGCATCATGTCGGTGTAGTACTCGAAGGGCAGATAGGGATGCAGCCCGCCGACGATGTGCATCTCGGTCGCGCCGCTCTCCACCGCACCGCGGGCCTCACGCCGCACATCCTCGATCGAGTGCTCGTACGCGCCCTCATCGCCGCGCTTGCGGTAGAACTCGCAGAACTTGCACGAGAGTGCGCACACGTTGGAGTAGTTGAGGTGGCGGTTGATGTTGAAGTAGGTCGTGTCACCGTGCAGCCCGCGGCGGACCTGGTCGGCCAGCGAGCAGACCGTCCAGATGTCGGGCGTGGTGTAGAGCACGCGCCCGTCCTCAAGCGTCAGCCGCTCGCCGGCGCGGAGCTTGGCCGCGATCGGCTCGAGAGCGGGGTCATAGCCGGGGAGGCCCGACGCCGGGGCACGATCGGGGGTGAGCGTGGTCATGCCGTATTCTTCGCCCCGGGGGCCTGGATTTCAAGAAATATTGAAACTTCCGAACGGCGATCCGCGGCGGTCTTTCGCAGCCAGCGGCGTGATCCGGCGCACCGCCGATTCGGTCGGCGGCACGCCGACCCGGCCTCCGCACTCCGGGCAGCGGACGAACGACCGGTTGATGGGGTAGGCACACCTCGAGCACAGCCCGCTGGCCAGCCAGACCCAGCCCCGACGAGCCCGCAAAGCCAATACCTGCCGATTGGCCGCCCAGACGACCGCGCCGAGGCAGACGGCGAGCCACACGCCCGCAGCCGCGGCGCGGATGGCGATCGAGTGGTCGGACAGCACGATGGCAAAGGCGATCGCGGTGAGGTAGAGCCAGAAGGTCAATGTGCGCATGGGTGTCCTCGCGGGCGACCGCCGGAGGCGGGAGTACGCGATCCGGCCCGGCCGAGTTCTCGCCGGTGGCCGGCCCCGGGCACATGCCCGGCCGCGAGCGCGGTACCGTTCGGATCCGTGCAGGTGGAGGCGAGTAGCCTCCGGAGCCCTGCCCGGCAGTCTGCTTGGGAGGCCTCGTGCCACGATTTCCGATCGCCATGCCCACCGGCCACTTCATGGGTCTCGCCCCGCTCGATGTGTGGGTGCGGCTGCTCGTGGCGTGCCGGTGCCGCATCGGTCCCCGCTACTGGCTCCGGCTTGTCGCAGCCATGGGCACGAGCCTGCTCGCGACGCTGATCACGTTGCCTGAACGGATGCTGATGTGGCCGGTGCTCGCGGCAAAGTTCCGCGGGCGATCCCCGACGCACGCCCCGCGGCAGGACGCCATCGTCATCGTCGGCTACTTCCGATCGGGCACCACGCACCTGCACAACCTGCTCTCGACGCACCCGGATGTGGTCACGCCGCGCTGGGTGCAGGCAATGTCGCCCCACGGGTTCTGGCTGAGCTGGGGCTTTCTTCGTCTCGCGCTGGTGCCTTTCCTGCCCAACACTCGCCCGCAGGACGAGGTGGGCTTCGGCCCCGACTGGCCGGCCGAGGACGACTTTGCGCACAACAACTGGGCGCTGGCCTCGACGCTTCCCGGGCGACTGGTGCTGCCGCGGGAGCGCGACCGGTGGGCGGCGTACGGCACGCTTGAGGGCCTGCCCGAGCGGGAGCTGGCGCGCTGGCGTCGGGTGATGGCGGCGTTCGCGTGGAAGGTCGGTCTCGCATCGCGCGGCCGCGGGCACCTGCTGCTCAAGAGCCCGAGCCACACCGGCAAGATCGCCGAGCTCGATCGGCTCTTCGCAGGGCGCGTGCGGTTCGTGCACATCTCGCGGGACGCGGGCGATGTGGTGCGGTCCAACGTCGCGATGCACGCCAGGCTCGAGGGGCAGTCGCTCCAGCCTCTCCCCAGCGACGAGGAGACCCGCGAGGCGGTGATCCGCGAGTATGTCGAAGCGGAGACGCGGTTTCAGCGCGACGCCGCGGCGTTGCCGCCGGACCGGGCGGTGCGGCTCGGGTACGACGAGCTGGTCGCGTCACCCCTTGCGGCGTTCGCTCGGGTGTGCGAGGTGACGGGCCTTGCTTGGGACGAGCGTGTGCGTGCGCGCGCAGCGCGGTATCTGGCGGAGGTCGGGACGTACGAGGCCCGGGCCCGGAGTACTTCAGCGGAGCCGCGCGATCCGAGGCTCGAGGCGTTGGACCGGATGCTCGCGTTGCCCGACCGGTCACCGGCCGATGGCGCCGAGGCAGCGGATTCGGTCGGGGCGTTCGGCGTGCCACCGGCACGTTCGCGCGTGCGCGGCATCGCGACGGTGTGGGCGAGTGCGGCGGTCGGGCTCGGGGTGTGGTTGTTGCTGGCGCACCTCACCGAGAGCCGTCTCGACATGCTCGCCTGGCCGCTGGGTGGACTCGTCGGTGTCGCGGCGCTGCGGGCCAGCGGGCGGGGCGACGCGGTGCTCGGAGCGTGGGCGGCGGTGGGGGCCTTCGCGCTCGTCGCGGCGTCGGTGTGGCCGCTGCCGGCAGTCGCCAGCGGGTGGACGGGCCCGGACCGTCTCAACAACCTGCGTACGGCCTACGGCACGTTCAACAACAACTATCTGTACCTGCTCTTCGGCATGGTGACCGCGTACCGGTACGCCTCGCGGAGGTTTGCCAGGCCTCCGGGATTGTGACGAACTCGCCGCGCACGCTGCGCGCACGGTACGAGCCCCGAGCGCAAGCTCGGGAACCCCCATCTCGACTCCGGAAAGCGTTGAGCGCGCAAACACGACCCATCCCGAGCGTGCGCTCGGGGCCCGTGGTGAGGCGTCCACCGTTGGGGCGCGTCAGCGCGGAGCGGGTGCGTTCACACCCACACGCTGACGATGATGCCCGGTTCCTTGCCGAGTTTGGTGGACCACTCGCCGAAGGTGGTGTTGGTGAGTTTGACCTCGTACTGCGGGTGGGCGTCGAGCCACTCGTTGATCTGCTGATCGAGGTAGGCGAGGCTGTCGTCGGAGAGCTTGGCGCGGAACGTGCGCACGTGGATCGCGCCGGTGTGCGGCGTGTTGGGCGTGCGGCTCCAGTTGTCCTCGTGACGCTTGTCGTCGGAGGCGTGCTTGATCTTGGAAGTGACCGCCTGAACCGCCGGTGCCGCGGCGATGTCCTTTCTGGTGAAGGGCACGGGCTCGGGCCCGCCGTCGTCGGGGTACGAAACGGGGTGGAACAGGGGTCCTGGCATGTCGGCCTCCTCGAGTGTGCGGAAGAACTCCGCGGGAGAATGCCCCATCCTACCAGAAACCCCGGCTATTCCCAAATCACGGTCAGTCGCCACGCCGCCTCGCCGGATGCGGGGGATGGCGTCGCGTCCAATCGGAAGGCCCGGTCGGCGATCCGGCCCCGGGCCTCGAATCGGTCGGGCGTGTCGGACAGGACCTCGGCTTCGCCCCGAGCGATCCGCACGACGCTGCCGCGGTTTCCGGAGACCGGGCCCTCGTAGTCGAGATACCTCCGGCGGTGGGGGGGCAGTCGGTCGGCTGTCATGGAGAGTGCTGCAGAACTGTGAGGGGGTTCGGGCAGTCGCCACGCGATGAGTTCCCGCCGGTCGGGATGGGCTGTCGCGTCGTCGTCGGCTGAAGCCGCGGAGCCCATCGGTTCGATGAGCCAGTCGTAGTGATGTGACCCATCGGACAGGTCGTGGCGCAGGACGACGGTGCGGGGCATGGCCGATGCTAGTGGCGGGCGGGCGATCACGCCGACGGATAGGATGGGGCGGCCCTGACAGACACCACGCCCGGCACCATCGTCGGGAACAGACAGCGGAGCAAGCAGGCATGAAGCGATCAAGGAACATGTCCCGGGCGGGTCGGGTTGCACGCACGGGGGCGTTTGGCGTCGGCGTGCTGTCGCTGGTGCTCGGCGTGGCCGGGTGCAGCCGGCCGCTGTCGCAGGTGCGTGCGGGCGCCAACCAGCACTACTTCGACGGCAGATACGCGGACGCCCAGCCTCTGTATCAGGAGATCGTCGATCGCCGCCCCGGGGATGCCCGGTCCAACTACGAGTTGGGGCGCAACCTGCTGGCGATGGGGCAGATCACCGAGGCCCGCGAGCGGATGATTCTGGCGTACAACCTGGAGCCCTCCAACGAGACGTACTTTGAGGGCATGGCCGACGCGTTGGCGGCGGCGGGCAACGAGGACGACCTCTTTGACGCCCTCGAGCACCGCATCGCCGATCGTGGCGGGGTGGCCGATTACATCATGCTCGGCCGCTACGCCCAGAAGATCGGCAAGGCCGACGAGGCCGAGCGGGCGTTCCTGGGTGCTGCGGAGATTGATGGCGGCGAGACCGTCGCGCCGCAGAAGGCCCTGACGGAGTTTTACCGCTCGATCGGGGACACCGACGCGGAGATTCGGCGGCTCCGGATGATGCTGTGGTTCGACCGTCAGGACGCCGCGGTGAACGCGCGGCTTCGTGAACTGGGGCAGATCCCGGGCCCGACGTTCGCGTTGCCGCCGGCGGGACGCTGAGCATTCGGGACGGACTCGCATCTCGATCGTCGGCGGCCGTGGGTTGACCGGGCCCGGTTTGTTTCTACACTTCATCCGGATAAACGGATGAAGACTACTCGAACCATCCAGGCTGCCGACCGCCTGGGCTCGCTGAGCGAGCCGGTGCGGCTGCGTGTGCTCCTGCTGCTGGCGGCAGAGGAGTTATCGGTCGGTGAGGTCGCCAAGGTGCTGCAGCTGCCCCAGTCGACCGTGAGCCGGCACCTCAAGGTGCTGGCCGAGGCCGGGTGGGTGGGCAAACGCCCGGTGGGCACGGCGACGCTCTACTGGATGGAGGCGAACGATCTCGACCCCGGGGCCTCGGCCTTGTGGGAGCCGGTTCGGGCGTCGCTGGAGGGCTCGCGTGAGGTGGCCGAGGACCGTGAGCGGCTCGCGGCGGTGCTGGCCGAGCGCCCGGCGGACAGCCAGGCCTACTTCGGCCGCATCGCCGGGGAGTGGGAGGATGTCCGCCGCGACCTGTTCGGCGAGCGGTTCACGCTTGAGGCGTTGGTCGGGCTGATCCCGCCGACGTGGGTTGTGGCGGATCTGGGGTGCGGGACCGGTGACGCCGCGGCGATGCTCGGGCCGGTGGTCGAGCGGGTGATCGCGGTGGACTTGTCTTCGCCGATGCTCGAGGCGGCGCGGAAGCGTCTCGGGGGGCTCACGTCGGTGGAGTTTGTGGAAGGGCCTCTGGAATCGCTGCCGATCGAGGACGCGAGTGTGGACGCGGCGGTGTGTTCGCTCGTGCTTCACCATGTCGAGGATCCCGCGGCGGTGATCGGTCAGATGGCGCGGGTGCTGCGGACGTCCCGTTGCGGCGGTGTGGCGTTGGTCGTGGACATGCTCGAGCACCGGCGGATGGAGTATCGGCACACGATGGGGCACCGGCATCTGGGGTTTGCGCCCGAGCGGGTTGCAGAGTGGATGCGGGGGGCGGGGTTTGCGAGAACCGCCTGCCGCGAGTTGGCCCGCGAGCCTTCGGGCCGCGGCCCCGGGCTCTTCGCGGCCGCGGGATGGCTTGAGAGATAAACGTCCGCGGGGCCGGAGCTCCGCGGCTGACGATGCAGAACCCGGGCGAGGGCTCGCCCGCAAGAGACGCCTGACTAATCACGGAGGCACCGATGACCACGATGACAAGCACTACCAAGGCCGGCTTCGCCAGCGGCAGCGGCGACTTTGACTACCGCGTGCGAGACCTCGCGCTGGCGGATCTCGGGCGGAAGGAGATCCGGCTTGCCGAGCACGAGATGCCCGGCCTGATGTCGGTGCGTGCCGAGTATGCCTCGAGCCAGCCGCTCAAGGGGTTCAAGATCATGGGTTCGCTGCACATGACGGTGCAGACGGCCGTGTTGATCGAGACGCTGGTTGATCTTGGTGCCGACGTGCGCTGGGTGAGCTGCAACATCTTCAGCACGCAGGACCACGCGGCCGCGGCCGTGGTGGTGGGCAAGGACGGCACGCCCGAGGCGCCCAAGGGCATCCCGGTCTTCGCCTGGAAGGGCGAGACGCTCGAGGAGTACTGGTGGTGCACGATGCAGGCGATCGCGTGGCCCGACGGTTCGGGCCCGGACCTGATCGTCGACGACGGCGGTGACGCGACGCTGCTGATCCACAAGGGCGTGGAGTACGAGAAGTCCGGCACCGTGCCCGCCTACAACGAGGCGACCGAGCCCGAGGAGTGGAAGTGGGTCCTCCATACGCTCCGTGAGTCGATCGCGCAGAACCCCGGCTGGTTCACCAAGATCGCGGCCAAGATCCGCGGCGTGAGCGAGGAGACCACGACCGGCGTCCACCGCCTGGTCGAGATGAGCGAGAAGGGCCAGCTGCTGTTCCCGGCGGTCAACGTCAACGACAGCGTGACCAAGAGCAAGTTCGACAACGTCTACGGGTGTCGACACTCGCTGCTTGACGGGCTCAACCGCGCGACCGACGTCATGCTCAGCGGCAAGGTCGCGGTGGTGTGCGGGTACGGCGATGTGGGCAAGGGCTGCTGCCAGGCGCTCAAGGGCCAGGGCTGCCGCGTGATCGTGACCGAGATCGATCCGATCTGCGCCCTGCAGGCGGCGATGGAGGGCTATCAGGTCAAGCGTCTGGACGACATCATCGACACGGTCGATGTGGTCATCACGACGACCGGCAACAAGGACATCCTCACCGCGGCGCACATGAAGCGGATGAAGAACAAGGCGATCATCGGCAACATCGGCCACTTCGACAACGAGATCGACATGGCGGGCCTGGCCAAGACGCAGGGCATCAAGCGGGTGAACATCCGCCCGCAGTTCGACGAGTGGCAGTTCCCCGACGGCAAGAGCATCCTGGTACTGGCCGAAGGCCGGCTGCTGAACCTGGGCTGCGCGACGGGGCACCCCAGCTTTGTGATGAGCGCGAGCTTCACCAACCAGACGGTGGCGCAGATCGATCTGGCGCTCAACGCCGCGGGCAAGCCGACGCTCTCGGGCATCACCTACGAGACCGGCAAGGTCTACGTCCTGCCCAAGGTGCTCGACGAGAAGGTCGCGAGGTTGCACCTTGATCACCTCGGCGTGGACCTGACCGAGCTGTCGAAGGAGCAGGCGGCGTACATCGGCGTGCCGGTGGAGGGGCCGTACAAGCCCGAGCACTACCGGTACTGATCCGCTTCGGCCGGACAACTGAGGCTTCGTGCACGCGGGCGGGCTTTGAGTCCGCCCGCGTGTGTTTTTGTGGAGGGGCTGTGCCGGATCGGGCGGGAGTCAGTCGTCGCGGAGCGGGATCGCCGGGTCCCACCCGAGCCAGTCGCTGTTGGGCGATGTGGCCAGGTCGAACGTGTGGCCGGCGCCGACGCGGGCGCCGGGCTTGTTCGGCGTGGCGAAGCCGATGGCCCCGGTGACCACCGATTCGAGCGAATCGGTGCGGACGTCGAGTCCCTTGAAGATGCCCCAGTCGGCGGTGATGCCGGAGGTGTTGAAGAACCGGGTGTTGTCGCGGACAAGGGCGGCGTACTGCGGCTCGATCGCGATGGTCAGTTCGGCGGCGGTGGCGTCGCCGGCGAGCTCGTAGGCGAGCACCTGCCCGACGCTGATGTCGCGGTAGGTGACCGGTGAACCGGGGCTCAGCGAGCCGCGGCGTTCGGCGCGGAGCAGCAGCAGCAACGACCCGTCTGTGGGATCGGGCAGCGGCGGGGCCTGTGCGAGCCCGTCGAACTCGGTCTGCCGTGCTGCGCCGAGGGGGCCGGGCTCGATCGCGATGGTGCGCGGGCCGAAGATCGCGTCCAGGCCCGACACGCGTCGGAGCGAGACCTCGGGGCGGATGACCCAGAGGCGCGACCCCTCGACCGCGATCGGCTCGGCGGAGCGGTCGAGCGCGATGTGGACTTCGACGGTCTGGGCGTCGGCGGCGAGCTGCACCTCGCGCACCTCGCCGACCTGCACGCCCCGGCAGGCGACCGGGTCGCCCGGACGGAGCCCGTGCCCCTCGGCGAATCTCGCGACGATCGTGATGGGGCGCTCGGCCGAGGCCTGCACGCCGAGCGTGACCAGCGCCGCCACCACCGCCAGCGGCAGAAGCCAGGCCCAGGACCAGCGGCGGGGCCGGGCGATACGGGCGGCGGGCGGGGTGGGGGTGTCTGTCATGCGGCGGTCTCCGGAGAGGCGTCTGGAGCGGAGCCGGGCTTGTCCTCCCACAGGCCGTGGGGATCAAAGAACGCCGAGGCCAGCAGGCTCAGCACGACGACGGTGGCGAAGGCCAGCAGTCCCGGGCCGGGGGTGACCTCGACCAGGTCGCCCAGCTTGACCGCGGCGACGAGGACCGCGATGAGCACCACGTCGAGCATGCCCCAGCGGCCGAGCATCTCGACCAGGCGGTACGTGACGGCGCGGTGGCGCGAGGGCAGAAGGATCTCGCCGGCCGAGAGGGCGAAGATCGCCCCGAGTTTGAACAGCGGGGCGATGACCGAGCAGAAGAGGACGACCACGCCGATGACGATCTGGCCCCCGGCGAGCAGGCTGACCATGCCCGACCAGATCGTGGTCTGGCGGGTGTGGCCCAGTTCGGTGAGCGTCAGGATGGGCAGGGTGAGCGCGAGGGGATAGAGCACGAGTGCCGCCAGCGCGAACGCCGCGGCACGGGCCGCCGCTCTTGGGTGGGGGAAAGTGCGGATCCTGGCGTTGCACCGCGTGCAGAACGCGCGGTGTCCGGGGGGCACCTCGCCCACCGTATGCACGAGGCCGCAGGCGTGGCAGGCGCGTAGAGTCATGGGGCACAGTCTACTTCGGATTTGTCCTGCACCGATTGTCGCGATCGGTGGGGCGGTGGTGTGCGCGGGGGGTGATGCGCCGGCGTCGCGCGCTGATTTGTGCTTGTATATGCACCAAAAAGTATCCGTCGAGTCTTTGCCCGGTGGGCCTTGCGAAGTGTTGTTTCTTCGTGAGGTTGTCAGTAGCATGCGCGGACCGCTGCATTCTGAGGGCTTTCCCTCTCTCGGCGAAACGTCGTCGGGTGTTGCCTGTACGTTCAGGCGACAGAACGTGCCGGGGTCGAGGCTTTCTCGATCGAGGATCATCGTTGTATAGGAGAGAAAATGATGCAGAAGAACCGACTCGTCTTGACCGTCCTGCTTGCTGCGGGGATGGCGTCTGCGGCGACAGCTCAGATCGATCCGAGCGCCTCGTGGGGTGCGTACAAGGGTGACCAGCTGCGGCGTGCGAGCGTCACGGCGACCGCCGGCCCGGTCGAGGAGCTGGCGATGACCGTGTCCGGGCAGTACCCGGTTTCTGAGGGTGGATTCACGGTCGGCGCCAACGGCGACCTCTACTTCAAGACGCACCGCAACGACGGCAACATCTCCAGCGACGGCGGGCCCGGGTGCACGGTCGTCCGCATGGACCGCGAGACGGGTGCGGTGATCGCGTCGGTGGACCTCGACGGCGGCTCGGGCAACTACTCCGGCCTGACCCACGCGGTCAACGGCATCTGGACCACGGTGCACGGCAACGGCGCGACCCCGGCGATCATCCGTCTCAACAAGGACACGCTCGCGGTTGAGCAGACGATCGAGTCCGGCGCGTTCGGCTCGCTCCGCGGTGCGCCGATGATCGGCAGCGTGCCCAACACCAACGGCAACCTCAACCTGTACGTGCACGACCGCACCAACAACCAGATCCACGCGGTGGACTCGGTGACCGGCGCGGTGATGTGGTCGTACACGCCGATCGGCGACCCCGTGCCCTTCGGCAAGATGGGCCCGATCTGGACCGAGAACGGCCGCGACGTGATCGGCTACTTCGCCAACACGCCGGTCTTCCCCGGCGTCGCGCTGCAGGACAACGGCGACGGCACCAACACCGAGCTGTGGATCGGCGGCCCGGAGAACTTCAACTGGATCGGCTCGGGTGCGTCTTCGACCGCCGGCGGCACGATCTACGTCAACACCTTCACCGACGACAACGGCGACGGCCCGACGCCGACGCTCTGGGCGATCGACGCGGCCGACGGCACGGTCAACTGGGCGGTCGACGGCCGCCGCGGCGAGGGCTCCGATGTGGAGCTCAACTTCTTCACCCGCCCGTCGGTCAAGGGCGACCGCGTCTACTGCGTCGGCGGTTTCGGCGTGGTGACGTGCTTTGTCGACAACGGCGGCAGCTACACCCAGGCGTGGGAGTGGCGTGACGAGGCCGGCGAGTTCACGACGGTGTCGACGGTCGAGGTTGAAGGCGAGACCTACGTGCACGCGGTGCGTCAGGGCGATCCCAACGCCGATCCGATCGTGCCGGGCGAGCTGCTGGTGCTCCGTGACGACGGCGGCAGCTACACCGAGATCCTCCACACCGACCTCAGCGGCACGATGCTGCCGTCGCTCTACGGCAACAACTCGGCGACGGTCGATCCGGACGGCAACGTCTGGGTGGCCGGCGGCACGTGGGCCAACGCGGCGTTCAAGACCGGCGAGATCTACAAGTTCGCCCCGGCCGGCGACGACTGCTACGCCGACTTCAACGGCGACTCGAGCGTCAACACGCAGGACGTGCTCGCGTTCCTGAACGCGTGGAACGCGGACGACCCCTCTGCGGACTGCAACGGTGACTCGAGCATCAACACGCAGGACGTGCTCTGCTTCCTGAACCTCTGGAACGCCGGGTGCTGATGGATTGACTGATTGACCCCGCCCCGGCCGAAAGACCGGGGCGGGGCTTGTGTTTGGATGCCCGCGCTGGCGGGCGGAACGGTGCTTTGCCGATGGAGGTTCGCCATGGAACGGTGCACATTGACGCGCGGCCGCGCATTTACGCTGATTGAACTGCTCGTGGTCATCGCGATTATCGCGCTCTTGATCGGGATCCTGCTGCCCGCGCTCGGCAAAGCGCGCGGGGCGGCGCAGGGCACCAAGTGCCTGTCGCAGCTGCGGCACACGCTGCAGACCACGATCACCTTCGGTGCCGATCACGGCGACCAGACGCCGATCGCGGGGCAGATGTGGGCGGTCGGGCCCAACTCGTTTGCCAAGTCGAGCGACAGCCACCCGTCGCATTGGCGGCGGAACCTGACGTACTGGTACAACGACCGTCTGGACAAAGAGTACCCCATGCCCTTCTTCATGGCCCTGGCCGACTACAACGGGCTGGACTGGGACAAGCGGACGCGGGACGGCATGCTCCGCGCAGCGGGTACGCTCCTCAATGAGAGCAACGAGGATTCGGCGTTCCTGGAGTTCTACGCGTGCCCGTCGGATGACACGTTCGAGGCCGGGAACCGCGAGTACGCGACCGCGTCACTGACCGCGGGCGGGAACACGGGTGGTTGGTTCACGTCGCAGTGGCACGTGCCCGAGATGAACTCGTTCAACTTCAGCGAGTACGTCTTCGGGCAGTCCGGTGGCGGCGGCGACAACGACCGCCTCGAGGGCAACACCCGCCGCCTGGAGATCCCCTTCGAAACCATGGCGATCGTGGACGGCGAACCGCGGCAGATCTACGGCGACAACCTCGGCACGGTTATCGACCTCAACCCCCGTTCGTTCAACATGAACTGGAAGGACGAGGACGACATGGACGTTTGTACCCTGTGGGACTACTGGAAGGTCATCACCAACGACTTCCCGGATTCTCCGCAGTTCGGGTTCGATCGTCACAACGGATCGGTCAACGCGGGGTACCTCGATGGGCACGTCGAGGGCTACTCAGGCAACCAGGCGGGGATGTCCGAGATCGTCGTGCGGCGCTACAACTAGCCGTCACGCCGGGACATCCGCGGGAACCAAGCTGTTCGGAGTCAGAACGAGGTCGGCCCCTCCGCATCGTGCACGCACGCCGCGGAGGGGCCGACCTCGGCTTTGTACTGCCGTCGAGATCAGTCGCCGTCGATACTCGGCTCCGGCTTGATCTCTTTGTAGACCGAGCCGTCGACGAAGCCCTGGAGCTTGCGCGCGCGGACCGGGTGTTGCAGCTTGCGGATGGCCTTGGCCTCGACCTGCCGGACGCGTTCGCGGGTGACCTTGAAGATGCGTCCGACCTCTTCGAGGGTGTAGGTGTAGCCGTCGCCGATGCCGTAGCGGAGCTTGATGATCTCGCGTTCACGGTAGGTGAGCGTCTTGAGCACGCCCTCGATGCGTGACTTGAGGGCGTCGTTGCTGGCGGTGGCGCTGGGTGCCTCCTGGCTCTCGTCCTCGATGAAGTCGCCGAAGTGCGAGTCCTCGCCCTCGCCGACGGGGCGGTCGAGGCTGACCGGCTGCTTGGAGATGCTCATCACGCGGCGGACCTCGGCGAGGTTCATGTCGGCGCGTTCGGCGAGCTCTTCCATCGTCGGCTCGATGCCGGTCTCCTGCAGGATCGCCTTCTGGATGTTGCGCAGCTTGCTCATCGTCTCGATCATGTGGACCGGGATGCGGATGGTGCGGGCGTGGTCGGCGATGGCGCGGGTGATGGCCTGGCGGATCCACCACGTGGCGTAGGTGCTGAACTTGTAGCCGCGTTTGTACTCGTACTTGTCGACGGCACGCATCAGGCCGGTGTTGCCCTCCTGGATGACGTCGAGGAAGGACAGGCCGCGGTTGCGGTACTTCTTGGCGATCGAGACCACCAGGCGGAGGTTGCCGCCGGAGAGGTCGCGTTTGGCCTGCTCGTACTCCCAGAAGACTGTGTTGATCGCGCGGATGCGGGCGTCGAGCTCGGCGGGCCCTTCGAGCACGAGGGCGCGGAGGCCGTCGAGCTCTTCGCGCATGACGGTGATGTCTTCGGGGTCCTGCCCGGGGCGGGGCTTGCCGGACTTGGCCAGGGCCGCCTCGAGGTCGAGCATCTTCTTGGTGATCGAGCGGAGCTTGCGCATCAGCGGGATGATGCGGCCGGTGCGGAGGCTGAGCTCTTCGGTGAGCGCGGCCATGCGGCGGCGGCGGACCGCCATGCGCGAGCGGATCTCCTCGGCCTTCTTCTTCTGCCGCGGCGACAGCTTCTCGAGCTCTTCCCAGTCGCTCCGGTTGGCCTCGAGCAGTCTCTCGATGGTGGGGAGGTTGGCGGGGATGCGCTTGGAGATCTTCTCCTTGGCGTTGGACTCGAGCGTCGAGATGCGCATCGTGCGGTCGAAGGGCAGCGAGCCCGCCTCGACCTGACGCAGCACCTGGCACGCCTCGCCGACGAGGTATTCACTCTCGAGGCAGCGGCGGCGGAAGATCATCCGCGTGGTCTCGATCTTCTTGGCCAGGCGGATCTCTTCCTCGCGCGTCAGCAGCGGGATGGAGCCCATCTGCGTGAGGTACATCCGGATCGGGTCGTCGATGCGCCGCGAGCCGGGCTCGGCGTTGGCCGTCTCCTCGAGCTCGCGCTGGATCGCCTCGGCGTCCATCGCGGCGGCCTCGGCGACGTCGAGCTCGGCCTGCCCGACGGGCGTGTCGGCCTGCGAGAGCCGCTGACGCAGGTCCGCGGCCTCGTCCTCGCGTTCGCCGCCGGTGACCGACATCGCGCGGAGGTTCTTGCCGGGCAGCCCGGCGCCGATGCCGGCGAGCGGCGTCCCGGTGAGGGGGTTGTGTCCGGCCTCCTCGCCCCGCTTGATGCTCTCGCGGTGGAGGCGGGCCTTGTACTCGAGCTCGTCGATGACCTCGAGACCGAGCTTGTCGACGATGGTGAGCAGGAAGTCGATCTGCTCGGTGTCGACCATGTCGTCGGGGAGGGTGTTGTTCAGCTCTTCGTAGCTCAGCCACCCGCGGGCCTGGGCGACGTCGAGAAGCTGCTGCATGGCGGGGTGGAGTTCGCTGATCACGCTGCTCTCCTGCATCTGTTCTTCAGCGGTCGGACACGGAACGTAAGGCCCGTCAACCGTCTATGGCAAACGGGGGGCACGGAAACTGGCGGTCTATCTGGGGCCGGGTCGGCTGGGCATGCGTCGTCGGTCGTCCCCGAATTGCTTGGTCGTGGTACGGATCGAATCGACCAGCGATTGCAGGTCGTCGGTATCGGCTTTGGTCTCGCGGGCGGCGTCGAGGGTCCGGTCCTGCATGGCCCGGTCCTGGAGGGCGCGGCGGAGGCAGTCGTTCAGGTAGGCCGCGAGGCGGTTCTCGCTCTCCCGCTCGGCGCGGGTCTGGATATCGACCGCGGCCTCCTTGGTGGCGTCGTCCTCGAGGGTGTCGAGCACGGCGCGGAGGTCGGGCTTGCGTCCGGCGCGGGCGACTCGGCCGGCGGCCTCGGCGACCGCCCGCACCGCGCCGCCGAACGATTCGGGGCCGAGCAGTTCGCGGGAGCGCAGGTCGAGGCCGGCCCAGAGCGCGCCATCGCTGAGCACGCACCCGAGGGCCTCGACGAGGTGTCGCGGGCCGGGGTCGATCGGCAGCTGCTGTTCGTCGCCGGATGAGACCTCGGCGGGGGCCCGCTCGCTCGGCCGCGGCTTGGCCTTGCGCAGCTGGTCGGCGATCAGCGGTTCGCCGAGGCCGGTCAGGTCGGCGAGGCGACGCAGCACGAGCTTGCGGCGGATCGGTGAGACGTTGTGGAACCCGAGCCGGCCGAGGGTCTGGATCTCCTCTTCGGTCGCCCGCTGCATGGCCGACAGGCCCGCGCCGGCGAGGCGGTCGCGCATGCGCGTGAAGCGGAAGTCGAGCAGATCGACGCTCTCGGCGATGGCGCGGTGGAAGAGTTCGACGCCGCCCTCGCGTTTGAGCAGCTCGTCGGGGTCTTTGGCGTCGGTGACGCGGTTGAGCGTCGCGATGCGGACGTCGATCGGGTCGCTGAAGAACACCTCGACTGCGCGGTCGGCGGCGCGTTGGCCGGCGTCGTCACCGTCGAAGAGCAGGACGACGGTGTCGCACATGCGGCGGAGGATCGCTGCGTGCCCGGGCGTGAGGGCCGTGCCGAGCGTGGCGACCGCGTGCTCGATCCCCGCCTGGTGGCAGGCGATCACGTCTGTGTAGCCCTCGGTGATGATGGCGGTGCGCTCGTGCTGGATTGCGCGCGCGGCCTGGAAGAGCCCGAAGATCGACGACGACTTGTTGAACAGCGGCGTCTCGGGCGAGTTGAGGTATTTGGGATCGTCGTCGTCGTTGATGCGACGGCCGCCGAAGGCGATCACACGCCCGATCTGGTCGCGGATAGGGAAGATCAGCCGGTGGCGGAGGGCGTCGTAGTGGGAGCCGTCGTCGCGGGGCTTGAGCAGGCCGGCCTGCATGAAGAGCTCGCGGTCGGCCCCCATCGAGTCGATCTTCTGGCAGAGGCCGTCCCAGCGGTCGGGCGCGGCGCCGATGGTGAACTTCTCGACCATCTCCGGGCTGATGCCGCGGCGATCGATGAGCTCGCGGGCGGCGCGGCCGTGGGTCTCGTGCTGGAGGACTGCGCGGTAGAAGGACGCGGCCTGGGCGTTGGCGTCGGCGAGCGTGGAGCGGGAGAAGCCGGCGGACTGCGCGCCCGCCTGGCCGCCGGCTTGGGCGTGCCGGGGCGTCAGTTCGATGTTGCACCGTTCGGCGAGGTGCTCGAGCGCCTCGCGGAAGTCCATGCGGTGGTACTTCTGGATGAAGCTGAACACGTCGCCGCCGGTGCCGCAGACGAAGCAGTGGAAGATCTGCTTGGCCGGCACGACCGCCATGGAGGGGTTGTGGTCTTCGTGGAAGGGGCACAGGCCGACGTACTCGCGGCCCTTGGCCTTGAGCGCGACGTGCTCGCCGACGATGCGCACGATGTCCGCGGCTTCGCGGACCCGTTCTACATCGGACATGTTTGAGCCGTTCGGCATCATGCGCGCTTGGCTTCCCCCTCAGGTGGCCATCAGAGTCGTTCCAATCGTCCACGCGACGCGGTCGGGCGTCGTGGGCGGTCATCTGACTATTGGTCCAGTCGGGCCGGGGTTGCAGGAAACGCGTGTCAGGGCGACCGACGGACGGGTGCGTCCGGGGGCGCGGGGCGGCCGGGCTGTGGTGTTCGCTCGGGCGTGTGGTCCGGGGCGGGCATCGAGGCACGCGGTCCGGCAAGATGAGCGACCATCCAACCAAGACGGTAGCACAGCGCCGGGGGGAAGCCAACAAAGTGGGATTCACCGGGGGTCGGGGCCCCTGGCGCGGGTGCGGCGGGCGAGATTCTCGGTCGGAGGGTGGCGAGAGTCGTGCGGATCGGCGAGACTCTGGCGGATGGAACGGCGGGCGATCAGCTTCTCGGGCCGGGTGCAGGGCGTCGGGTTCCGCGTGACCACGCGGCAGGTCGCCCGCGGCTTCGCGGTCACCGGCTGGGTGCGGAACGAACCGGACGGCACCGTGCGGTGCGAGGTGCAGGGTGAGGAGGCCGAGTGCGACCGTTTTGTCGAGGCGGTCTGCTCGCAGATGGCGGGGTACGTGCAATCCGCGGAAGCCGAACTGATCCCTATCGTGCCGGCGGAGCGGGTCTTTGAGATCCGCCGCTAGGCCGACCCCGATGGGCCCGCCCGGGCCCCAGGAGCGACGAGTGCTGATTCTCTTTGATATTGATGCGACACTGATCAAGACGGGCGGCGTGGGCATGCTCGCGATGGCGGAGGCCGGGCAGGCCCTGTTCGGCCCGGAATTCACTTCCGAGGGCGTCTCCTTTGCCGGGCGGCTCGACCCGCTGATCATCGGTGACCTGCTGACCCGCAACGGGGTGGACCCGACGCCCGAGCACCGGGCGGCGATGCGTCGGGGCTATCGGGACGCCCTGCTGACCAGGTTTGCCGCCGACAACACCTCGTACACGCTGCCGGGCGTCTCGGCGCTGCTCGGTGCGCTGTCGGGTCTGAACGGCTCTGTGGCGCGGGGGTCGGCGCCGCTCACGCTCGGTCTGCTGACGGGCAATTTCCCGGAGACCGGATCGATCAAACTGCAACACGCGGGGATCGATCCCCAAGGGTTTGCTGTCCGGGTGTGGGGGGATGAATCCCCGCACGATCCGCCGGCGCGGGAACACCTGCCGGGCGTGGCTCTGGAGCGGGTGAGCGCGTCGTGGGGTCGTGCCGCGACGGGCGCGGAGGCCGTCGTGATCGGCGACACGCCGGACGACATCGCGTGTGCGCGCGCGCACGGGTGCCGCGTGCTGGCGGTGGCCACCGGGCAATTTTCGGCGGGCGACCTGGCGCACGCCGACCGTACGGTCGAGGATCTCTCAGACACCGAAGGGGTATTGGCATGGCTCATGGGGTAGACGGCGGCGGCACGATGGCGGCGCCGGTGGTCCAGTCGCAGCGGTTCGACTCGATCGACGTGCTGCGGGGTGTGGCGTTGCTGGGCATCTTCGCGATGAACGTGATGGTCTTCGCGATGCCGATGGCGGGGTATTCGAACCCGACGGCCGGCGGCAGCTACGCGGGCATCGACCGGGTGACCTACTGGGTGATCCACATCCTCTTCGACCTCAAGATGATGGGGCTCTTCTCGATGCTGTTCGGGGCGGGCGTGGTCATCTGGAGCCGAAAGGCCGAGACCCGCGAGCAGGTGGCGAGGCTCCGGGGGCTGTGGCTCCGCCGCATGGGCTGGCTGCTGGTCTTCGGCATGATCCACGCGTGGCTGATCTGGTACGGCGACATCCTCGTGGCGTACGCGCTGTGCGGCATGCTGGTCATCTGGTGGCTGCGGAGGCTGTCGCCGGTGTGGCTGATCGTCATCGCGACGGCGTTCTTCGGAGTCCATCTGTTGCTGCTCGCGGGGCAGGGATTCCAGGCGTGGATGCTCTTTGGCGAGTCCGAGTCTGCCGTACAGATGCGGACCCAGGCCAACATGACCGCGGAGCAGTTGGCCGAGGGGCGCCTCGCCCTGCAGCAGTACATGACACCGACCGCGACTCAGTACGCCGAGCAGCTCGCGACGCTGCGGGGCGGATGGGTGGAGAACTTCAAGCATCGCGCAGAGATGACGATCATGATGCAGACGATGGCGTTTGCGTTCTACATCTTCTGGCGTGTGACCGCGATGATGCTCCTCGGCGTCGCGCTGACGAAGATGGGCGTGCTCACCGGCGAGCGCTCCGCGAGGTTCTACGCGGTTCTCGCGCTGGTTGGGTATCTGGTCGGAATCCCCATCATCGTCGCGGGCATCCTGTTCAACGAGTCGCACGGGTTCACGATCGTCAAGTTCGCGGGCCTGGGCATGGGCTTCAACGCCGTGGGGGCCGTGCCGGTCATGCTCGGCCACGTCGGGCTGATCGTGTTCGTCGTCAAGTCGGGTCTGCTCACACCGGTGACCAACGCGCTCGCCCGGGTGGGGCAGATGGCGTTTACGAACTATCTGGCGCAGTCGATTCTGGCCTCGCTGATCTTCTACGGCTTCGGGCTCGGGTTCGCCGGGGAGTTCAACCGGCTGGGCCAGCAGGCGGTGGTCTGGTTCGTCTGGGCTGTGCAGATCCTGTGGAGTATTGCGTGGCTCGCCCGGTTCCGGTTCGGGCCGGCGGAGTGGTTGTGGCGTTCGCTGACGTACTGGAAGCTCCAGCCGATGCGGAGGGGCGGTCCGCCCGCGGCGGCGCCGTTGAACGCCTGATCGGTCGGCCCGCGGCGCTCGCCGTTCGGGGGGGCTTGCGTGTACACTCCCCGCGTGCATCAAGGAGGAGCACACCGATGACCGAGAGCTACGGCGCGCTCTGCACCGACCACTACGTGAACCTCAAGCTGGGGCTGAAGCTTGAGCTGCCGCGGAGCCGCGACACCGTGCTGTCGCTCTTCGAGCGGGTGCGTCGGCAGTACCCCGGGATGAGCGAGTTCCGCAAGTACACCGACGAGTTGGCGCTGGAGTCTCCGGCGAACGGTTCGCCGCACCGATGGCTCGCGGTCCGCGCCAGCAGCGTCCGGGCCGGCGTGGTCAACCCGTCGGCCTCGACCGAGGCGTACCGCCTGCTCGAGATGGTGCTCGACGTCTCGCCCTACTTCCTCGACATCAGCCCGTTGGACGTCGACTATGTCGAGGTGCTCTACGGGTTTGATATCGCGGCCGGGGGCAACCACGACGCGATCGTCGCCGAGACGCTGCTCGGCGGGTCGCCGATCGCGGGGCTCTTTGACCTGGGCAACGGCTCGCCGATCGATTGCCAGCCGCTGGTCGGGCTGACGCTGGGCGACGGCACCGAGGCGTTCTTCGAGGTACGCACGCGGCCCGATGAGAACCGCAACGATCGACGCGGCGAACCGATCAGTGTCTACCTGACGCTCCGCCGGCGCGGGCCGATCGACGAGCTCAAGCAGCTCGCGCCGATGTTCCGCGACATGACCACGGTGGGGGAGGAGCTGGTCGATCGCGGCGTGCTGCCGGTGCTGGTCAACCCGATCCGCGACGGCATCGTGCCCGGCATGTAGGCGGCCGGAGACCGAGGAGACGGACCAAGCATGAGCGGCAAGGAACTCCTGCCCTACATCCTGACAATCGGCGTGATGATCGTGCTGGTCATGGCGGCGGGGATCGCGCTCTACGTGGTGCGCGGGCGGCTCTTCGGCAAGGACGGGCCCAATCAGCTCGACCACGGCGGGGTGCTGGAGACCATGCGGGCGATGCGGGACCGGGGCGAGATCTCGGAGGAGGAGTACCGCACGACGCAGGCGGCGCTGGTGGCCAAGGCGGCCTCGAAGCGGCACGCGGCGGCGGATCCGCAGCGGACCTCGGGAGCGGCGAAGATACAAACATCAACCGATCGGACGGGCGATCGCCGCGCGAGGCCCGGGTATGACCTGACGGGCGACCCGCTCCCGCCGTCCCAGTGGAGCGGTTCGGGGGATGATTACACCTCCGGGGAATGAGTCTCGATCGTGTGTAGAGCCCAGCCCCCGGCAGGCCGATAGACTGGAAGGATCCCTCCGAGGGAGAGAGCGTTTCTTTATACGGACCCAGCGAGGGACGAATGGCCAAGAACCGGACTGATGGTGGCGATGGCGACGGCGGCGACAGCGGATTCCGCGGACGCAAGGTGACGACGTGTTCCTTCTGCGGCAAGACCAGCCGCGAGGTCGGGCCCATGGTTGAGGGCCCGAACGAGGTCTACGTGTGCGCGAGCTGCGTCGACCTCTGTCAGAACATCTTCCGGCAGGAAAAGCGGCGTGTGAATTCGGTGTCCTCGACGCTGGGCGAGGTCCCCTCGCCGCGTGAGATCAGCGAGTATCTCGGCCAGTACATCGTCGGCCAGGACCGCGCCAAGCGCACGCTGAGCGTCGCGGTGCACATGCACTACAAGCGGCTCCTGCACCTGGAGAGCGAAGAGGCGAGCAACCTCGAGCTCGACAAGAGCAACATCCTGCTGGTCGGCCCGACCGGCAGCGGCAAGACGCTGCTGGCCAAGACGCTGGCCCGCATGCTCAAGGTCCCGTTCGCCATCGGCGACGCGACCACGCTGACCGAGGCCGGCTATGTCGGTGAGGATGTCGAGAACCTGCTGCTCAAGCTGCTGCAGGCGGCCGACTTCGACGTCGAGGCGGCGCAGCGCGGCATCATCTACATCGACGAGGTCGACAAGATCGGCAAGACGTCCAACAACGTCTCGATCACCCGCGACGTCTCGGGCGAGGGCGTGCAGCAGAGCCTGCTCAAGATGCTCGAGGGCACCGTCGCCAACGTGCCCCCGCAGGGAGGGCGCAAGCACCCCGAGCAGCAGTACATCCAGATCGACACGTCGCACATCCTGTTCATCTGCGGCGGCACATTCGTGGGCATCGAGGACGTCATCCGTCGCCGTATGGGACGGACCAAGATCGGCTTCGGCGCGCACGAGACCGACGGTGTGCGTCTCTCCGAGGACGCCAACCGCGGCGAGATCCTCAAGCACGTCCGGACGCAGGACGTCGTCGAGTACGGGATGATCCCCGAGCTCGTCGGCCGTCTGCCCATCATCGCGCCGCTCGAGTCGCTCTCGACCGAGACGCTGATGAAGATCCTGACCGAGCCTCGCAACGCGCTGGTCAAGCAGTACCAGCACCTCTTCGCGCTGGAGAACGCCAAGCTGACCTTTACCGATGGCGCCCTGCGGGCCATCGCCAGGCAGGCCGCCAAGCGGGACACCGGGGCCCGCGCTCTCCGCGCGGTGCTCGAGGGCCTCATGCTCGAGTTGCTCTTTGAGCTTCCCGATCACGCGCAGGCCGGCGCGGAGTATGTCCTCGACGAGGAGGCGGTCGAGAACGCCCGTCGACTCGAAGACATCCGGGTGCCCCGGAAAGAATCGGCCTGAGCCGCTGGGCCATCGGCCGGTGAGACGCCGGCTTCAACAACCCGCAACAAACGCACGCCCCCGACCGCGTCGGGGGCGTGTTGCATTCTGCGCGTTGGGGTCCGGTGGGCGCCGCTCAGCGATCGAGCGAGACGGTGACCAGGCCGTGTGAACTCTGCGATGCCGGTGCCGCGAGATGGACCCGGATCGGCGTGTCGAGCACCGCGAGGGCCTCGCGGGAGCGATCGGTGATCAGGTGCATCTCGGCGTGGTCGGCCGCGTCGGTGGCCAGCCGCGGCTCGGCACGCTTCAGGAGAGTCGCGTGCGACCTGGCCCACGCCGAAGCCCGCAGCAGCGAGCGGACGGGGGCCTCGGACGAGAGGCTCGGGTGCCGGGTGAGCGACGCGGTCAGCAGGTGGAGCACGCCCGCCGCGTCGTAGGCGAGCGTGACGTCCGGCGCAACCGGGCAGGTCGACTCGAGCGGAAGAAGCCCCGGCACGAACGAACTGAGCACTTCGCCGGGGCGGTTCGTGCCGGGGTCGGTCGGGAGCGTCGCTGGCGTTGAACGGGCGTTCTGGGGTCTGGCCGACTCTGTCGGCAGCGAGAGCGTCGGGAGGCCCGCATCGATCACGGGGCACGACACGATCGGGTCCTGGTGTGCGGGCGACGCGAGCGCGGGCCCGACTCCGGAGGCCGGGCCGGGGATCTCGGGGAGGTCCTGCGATGTCTGCGGCGGCGCGGTGGGCTCGGGGCAGGCCGCCGGTGTGCCGGCGTGGTCTAAAGGCGACCCGTGCAGCGCCGAGAGCAGGGTGTGCATCGTCAGTGTCGTCGCGTCGCGGTAGAGCAGACGGCCGCGGGTCGGGGCGACGCGGTCCACGATGACCGGTTCGAGCAGTTCGGCGTCAAGAAAGGCCCTGGCGGCCCGGGCGATGCGTTCGTGGGTGAGCCGGCCGCGTGAGGCGTTGGTGCCCACCACCGTCAGACGCGACGCGGGGAGCGGGCGCGTGCCCTTGGCAGTGTCGGCGATGTTCTTGAGCTTGCGGTAGCAGGCGACCACGGCCGCGTCATCGGCGCCGGTCAGGAAGACGAGCTGGTCGACCGCCCCGGCCGTGGCGAGCTCGGCCTCGTCGGCTTCGTCCACGCGGACGAGCACGCTCTCGGCGTGGGCCGCGGCCCAGGCGAGGGCCTCGGCCTGGGTCTGGAACGGTTGGGCCGGGCCGTGCGCGCCGAAGGACTCCAGCGTCAGCGCACCTCGGCTGAGGCGGGCGATGACCACGGGCTCGCCGGTCTCTTCTGCGCGCACCCTGGCGTGCTGGGCGGGCCATGCCGAGGCCATGACCGGCAGGTGTCCGAGGATGAGTGCGCTGACGGGCACACGCCGGGCGGGGTGTGTCTGGTCGGTGGTCTCGCCGGCCTCGGGGTTCGCTGAAGGCGGAGCCTCCGTGTGCGCCGCGGCGGGGGCGAGGAACATCCCGGCGAGCGCGTCGAAGTCCGCGTCGCTGGCGGTGTCGTCCGGGCGGACGGTCTGGGAGGGGATGGTGTGGCTGCCGTTGGACCCGGCCGGCTGGGCGGGTCGGTTCTCGGCGTCGGTGCCGTTGTCGTGTGAGTACATGGGGCGGGGCACTCCTTGCCCGGGGTCGGCGTGCGGTCAGTCGGCGCCGCAGCACTGGCTTGACGCAGGCTGCGGCGAGGTTTTGGCCGGCACGTCGACGAGGCTGTGCGGTTCTCCGAACTCGCTGAGGATCCAGTCGGTGTTGTACGGGTCGGCGGTCCATGTGCCGTCGACGATGAGGCGGTATTCGTGGCGTCCCGGCGGCAGGTCGAGCCGGATCGCGTGCGTGGCGGACTCGGCGTCGTGGATGAGGTCGATCGGCTGCCAGTTGCTGAACGACCCCGCGATCTGCACGCGCCGGCCGAGCGCGCCGGGCTGGACGAACTCGACGCCCGATTCGGTGAGCTTCCGGCCGAAGACGGGGCGTGACCCTCTGATCTCGCACCGCGAGGCGGCGGGGAGCGTCGGGCGCGGCGCGGAGGAGCGTCGGGCCAGTTCTTCGGCGCGGCTGAGATGGGGCGGGTCGGCTGCGGGCTGGGCCGGGGCTTCGGGCAGCCGCCGGGGCTGGAGCGACTCGAGGTGCCCTCCGTCCAGCGTGACGACGACCTCGCCGGTGTAGGGCGAGCTGAACCGTGTGTTTGTCAGGCTGGGGGTGTGGTCGCCGGGGCGGTAGAGCAGGTCCGTCGAGGTGCTTGCGGCCTGCTCGTTGCCGGACCGCTGCTCGGCCTCGGCGGTCTGGTGCGAGGGCCGCGGTGCCGGGCCGGAGGCGTCGATGTCGCTCCAGTCCTCGTCGTCTGCGCCCGAGGCCAGCGACTCGGATTCGATGAGTACCGACGCCAGTGCCGCGTAGTCCCTCGAGGCCTGGCTGTGCGGGGCGTGCTCGAACACGGGTCGTCCGAACGACGCGGCCTCGCGCAGGGCGGGGTCGCGATGGACGACGATGGGCATGAGCCGCTTGCCGAACTGGCGTTTGAGCTCTTCGAGCAGGTCGGCCGCGACGGCCAGACCGGGCTCGTGGAGTGTCGGCAGCACCGAGCACCGGATCGGGGTCTCGAGCCGGCGCGAGACCGAGCGGACGGTCTTGAGCTGGCGCGACGCGCCCTGCATCGAGAAGTACGCGGTCTCGACCGGGACCAGCACGAGGTCGGCGGCGACCAGCGCGTTGAAGGTCAGCAGCCCGATGGAGGGCGGGCAGTCGATCAGGCAGACGTCGAAATCGTCAGCGACCGCGCGGAGCGCTTCGGCGAGGCAGTGCTCGCGGTTGGGCCGCTGGGCCAGCGGGGAGGCCGGCGCTTCGAGCCCTGCGAGCCGCACGCGGCTGGGGATCAGGTTGAGGCCGGAGGCCGCCCGCCAGAACTCCCGCGCGGGCGTCGTGGAGTGCAGCGCGGCGCCCAGAAGCAGGTCGGTGGAGTCGAACTCGACCTGCGACTCGGGGACACCGAGCCCCGCGGCACAGTGGCCCTGCGGGTCGAGGTCGACCAGGAGCGTGCGACGACCGAGCCGCCCGAGGCACGCGCCGAGATTGATGGCGGTGGTCGTCTTGCCACATCCACCCTTCTGGTTGACTATCGCGATGGTCCGCACCGAACGCCTCTCCGGCGAGTGAGTTGGTCGAGCTTTCCGGCCTCGGCGAGAGAACAGCACAGAACGCGCCAATTCGCTCGCATTATCGGAGTTTGTCTCGATAACCCTTGAGCACTGGCCCGCGCAGCCCGTTTTTTGCACCCGCTGTGGGTATTTCACTCCATGCGGACGGCGTCCCAGCCAGCGAAAACCGGGGCGTGGTCGAGGATTTCCACGGCCGTCGCCTGGTGCGCCTCGCAGGGAAGAACCAGGCGAAGCTTGCCGCCGGTCGTCTTCTTGTCTGCGCCCATGAGCGCGAGGAGGTGCGCGCCGTCGGGCAGCCCGCGGACGGAGATCGGCAAGCCGCATCGTGTGAGCGACGCGCGGACCTGCTCCGGGAGCGCCGCGTCCGCCATGCCCATCCGGGCCGCGGTGGTGGCGCAGGCGACCAGCCCGAGCCCGACCGCTTCGCCGTGCAGGAGCGGGGCGTCGTCGGGGTTGTCGGTCGGCGAGAGGTGGTGGAGGGTCTCGATGGCGTGAGCGAAGGTGTGGCCGAGGTTGAGCAGCGCGCGCCCGCCGCCGGACTCGGCCGTCTCCCGTTCGTCTCCCCGCACCACGCCCGCTTTGAACGCGACCGAGCGGGCGATCAGTTCGATGAGAGTCGCGGCGTCGCGAGCCAGAATCCGGTCGAGCGAGTCGGTGATCCAGGCCATGTGCGTGCGCCCGTCGGCATCGGTGGCGTTGTCGAGCAGTCCGTGCTTGAGGCACTCGGCCAGCCCCGCGCGGAACTCGCGGTCGGGGAGGGTCGAGAACGCCTCGATGTCGGCGACGACGATCGACGGCTGATGGAACGCCCCGACCATGTTCTTCTGCAGCGAACCGCCCGCGTCGAGGTTGACCCCGGTCTTGCCGCCGACCGACGCGTCCACCATCGAGAGAAGCGTGGTGGGGCACTGGATGACCGGAACCCCCCGCCGGTAGCTCGCGGCGGCAAACCCGGCGAGGTCACCGGTGATGCCGCCGCCGACCGCGATGACAGGGTCGTTCCGCTCAAGCCTCGCGGCTCCCATCGCGGCGAGGATGCGCCCGAACGTCTCGAGCGACTTGGTCTTCTCGGTGGCGCGGTACTCGACCTCGGTGAGCTGAACGCCCGCGGCCTTGAGTGCGCCGGCGACGAGGTTTGCGTGGGGCCGGGTGTTGGCATCCACGACGAGACATGCGGCGCGGATCGGTCGGCCGAGCGCCGCGGCCGCCATCGTCGGCACCGACGCCAGCAGCCCGGCGCCGATGCACACGTCGTAGGCCCGGTCGGCCAGATCGACGCGGATCGTCTTGGCCGGCTGTTGGCTCATGCCTTCTCGGCTCGCTCCCACTCCACACGTCGGGCGTCGCCCCAGAGCATCTCCAGGTCGTACACGGCGCGGGTGTTGGGCTCGAACAGGTGGGCGACCACGTCCACGAAGTCGGCGATGAGCCAGAGCGTGCCGGCGTCCTTGGTGACCCCGAAGGCCTGGCCGCCGCGGCTCTCGACGATCTCGACCGCGTGCTCAAGCACCGAGGCCATCTGCCGCTCTGAAGTGCCCGAGCCCACGACCAGATAGTCGGTGAGCGGGCTCATGCCGCGGACGTCCAGAACGACCACGTCGGTGCACTTGTCGTCGTGGAAGAGCCGGGCGAGCTCGATGGCGAGCTCTTCGGAGGGCCCGCCGCGTTCGCGGGCCTCGGCGGGCTCGGCGGTGGCCTTGGTCAGGAAGTGCTCGGTGGTCGGGCGCTGGTCGTCTTTGGCGTCGTTGTTCATCTGGCGGGAGGGTAGCGCCGGCGGCGGGAGCGAAACGGGGCCCGGATTCATCGGCCGGGGGGCGGATCGACCGCTTGCGGCTTGCGGGCGATGACCGCGGCCAGCTCGATCGTGTCGGTGGGCTCGATCCCCGGGGCCGGATCGAGATCGAGCAGCGTGTTGCGGAGCTCGGCGGTGGTCAGCCGGACCGGCGCACCGCCGCCCTCGGCCTGAGGGGGCTGCTCCGGGTCGGTGTTTGCCGAGCCGCCGGCGATCGGCGGCGGCTGCACGAGCAGCATCGGCCCGCCGGGCGCGACGACCCGCCACAGGGCCGCGACCAGCGCGGGGGCGTCCTCGGCTGCGCGGATCGCGTTGGCGGCGATCACGACGTCGAACGAGCCGTCCAGTTCGCCCTCGAGTGAGTTGATCCCGCCGATCTCCCACGCGATATTGCTCTCGGTGTACCGGCGTCTGGCGTACCGGATCGATTCGTGGTCCGGATCCAGAGCGACGACCGCGCCCGAGGGGCCGACCCGCGCCGCCAGCGCCGCGGCACCGAAGCCCGTCGAGCACCTGGCGTCGAGCACCCGCATCCCGGGCCTGACGATCGGATCGGCGAGGCGGTAGGGATCGAGCAGGTGCGGGCCGACGATGTCGGCGTACTGACGCCGCGGCGTGCACCGGATGCGGACCGGCGCCGAGTCGGCGAAGAGCGCGTCGTAGTCCTTGTAGCCCTGACCGCGCTCGGAGAGGGCGCGGTGCAGTGGCTCGGTGCTCCGCTCGCGGTAGCGCACGCCGTCAACGACGAAGGTCTTGTGCCCGCGGAAGATCGCGGCCGCGATGTTGCGCACGACGCTCATGCGGTGGGGCGGGCGGCGCGGCTCGGCGTTGCGACGCGGGCAGTTTGGACGACCGAGACCGCCGGTTCCGGGCGGCCGATCGGGATCCACCCCGTCGGCTCGTGCTGGCTGGCGATGGTCAGGGTGTAGGCGGATTCGGCGTGCAGCGCCTCGACGAGGGCCGGGTCGTTGCACTCGCGCGAGAGGTGCAGCAGCACGACGTGATCGCGGGGGCTGACATCCTCGATGAAGCCGAACGCCTCGTGGTTGGAGAGGTGCCCGCTGCCGCCGGTGACGCGGCGCTTGAGGAACTCCGGCCGGTTCGACGCGGCCTGCAGCTTCGGGCAGTAATTGCTCTCGATCGCCAGCACGTCCACGCACTCGAGGTGCTCGGCCAGCGGCTCGGTGACCCGCCCGACGTCGGTTGCGAAGCCCAGGCTCGACCCGCACGGGAACTCGAACCGGAACGAGACCGTGCCCACGTCATCGTGCGCGCACAGCAGCGCAAAGACGCACAGGTCGTCGGCGGGCGTCACCGCCCGGTCGAAGGCGCGGCACGACCGGCGGAGCAGGCCGCGGCGTCTGGCCTCCGACTCGTGCTCGCGGTGCAGATAGACGGGGAGGTCCTCCGGGAGGGCCTTGGCCCAGCCGGCGTGGAAGTGGTCGGAGTCAAAGTGGGTCACGAGGATGCCGTCGAGGTCGGCGAGCGTGAGGCCGCAGTCGGCCAGCAGCCCGCGCGTCCGGCGGGGGCTCAGGCCCGCGTCGATCAGCAGCGTCGCCGACCCGGTCCGGAGGATCGTGCAGTTGCCGGCTGAGCCGCTGGCGAGGACGCGGATCGCCGCGCCCTTTCCGTGCGGCTGTGCTGTCTCGAAGAGGGGCTGAATCGGCGGGCTCCATCCGTGAAGCGGGGGATCTGGGGGTGCTCGTGCCGGGCGGTGACTGAGCGACGACTCCGCAGCCTACTCGTCCCCGCGTGCCGGCTCAAGGTCGGCCGCCGAGGCGACGCCGCGACGCTGCCGCTGGAGGAACGTCGCGAATACGCGGGGCGGCTTGCCCATGCCGGGGCAGATGCCGCGTTTGGTTTCGCGGACGAAGGCGGCCATCTCGGCCAGCGCCGGCGAGTCGGCGGCCCCGGCCTCGAGGATCTCGACCATCTCGCCGGTCGGCACCGGGGCGCGGAAGCACTCGCGGAAGGCCTTGCGGACGGCGGAGATCTCGGCCCGGTCCATCCCGGCCCGTCGCATGCCGACCATGTTGATCCCGCCGAGGCGGTTGCGCTCGTTGACGGTGCAGAAGGGCGGCACGTCCATCCCGACCGCCACACCGCCCGAGAAGAACGCCATGCGGCCGATCCGCACAAACTGGTGCACGCCCACGTGGCCCGAGATCGTGACGTTGTCGGCCACCTCGCAGTGGCCGCTGAGGCCGGCGTAGTTGACCATGATCACGTTGTTGCCCACGTGGCAGTCGTGCCCGACGTGGGTGCAGGCCATCAGGAAGCACCCGTTGCCGACGGTCGTGGGGGTCTCGGTGCCGGTGGAGGCGTGGACGGTGACGTGCTCGCGGACGAGGCACTTCTCGCCGATCGCGACGCCCGCGGTGGGGGTGCCGGGGGTGAACTTGTAGTCCTGCGGCTCAAACCCGATGCAGGCCCCGGGGTAGAGGATGGTGCCCGCCCCGATCGTGACCGGGCCCTGGATGTGCACCGAGGCGACCAGCCGCACGCCCGCCGCCAGCCGCACCGGGCCGGAGACCACGCACAGCGGCCCGATCTGGACATCGCCCGCGAGCTCGGCCTGCGGATCAACAACGGCGGAGGGGTGGATGGTCGGCATAGGTCGCCATGGTAGGGGCCGGGGCGGGGCTCGGGGGCCGTACGATCGCCCGTGGACCCGTTGCGTGTGATCCAACTCGGCCGCATGGCCTACCGCGAGGCGTACGACCTGCAGGCAGAGCACGTCGAGGAGGTCATCGCCGCCCGCGGGGCCACGGTGCCGCCCGACGCTCCGCCCGCCTGGGGCCGCCTGCTGCTGGTCGAGCACGACCCGGTGGTGACGATCTCCCGCCGCAAGGGGGCGGAGGCGAACCTGCTGGCCGACGAGACCACCCTCGCGGCCGCGGGGGTGTCGGTCGAGCCGACCGACCGGGGCGGCGACATCACCTACCACGGCCCGGGGCAGCTGGTGGCTTACCCCATTCTTGATCTCAACGTGCTGATGCTCCGGCTGCACGACTACATGCGGCTGCTCGAGCAGAGCGTGATCGACACGCTGGAGGCGTTCGGCGTCGAGGGCCAACGCGACCCCGACGCGACGGGCGTGTGGGTGGAGCTGGCCAAGCACCAGCCCGCCGCGCCGGAGGGCCAGATCGCCAAGATCGCTGCGATGGGTGTGCGGGTGCGGCGGTGGGTGTCGATGCACGGGCTGTCGCTCAACGTGGACCCCGACCCGGCCCATTTCCGGCTCATCGTGCCGTGCGGCCTGGCCGGGCGGCCGGTGACCAGCCTGCGCGCGCTGCTCGGCGATGAGTGCCCGTCGATGGAGCGGGTGTCGGAGGAACTGGTCGGCCACCTGCACGCCAACCTCGCCGCGGCCGCGGCCCGCGCCGCCGCCCACCGCACGCCGACGTGAGCCGGCCGATCAGAGCCCGAAGCGCAAGCGAGGAGCCTCTCGGAAGAATGGCAGAACGCGGAGGCCGCAGAGGGAACGCAAAGCACGCAAAGGAAAGAGGCCCAACGCGCAAGCGTGGGCTTGGGTGGGGAATGCAGAACGCGAAGGCGCGGAGGGGGGACGCGGAGGCGCGGAGGGAAAGCAGAGCCCGACGCGCAAGCGAAGAGCCTTTTTCTTGAACGCGAAGTTCACGAAGGGCGCGAAGGAAGGCAAAGGCGGTTCACCACAGAGGCACAGAGGGCACAGAGAAGAAGGGAAGAAGGGAATGGGGTGCTGTGCTGGGTTTCGGAGGGCGGGGCCTGAGCTGGGTGGAGCCGAGCGTCCAGCAAAAGGAAAGGCCCCGGCTCCTGGCCGGGGCTCTCGGGAAGGTGAGTATCGCGGCCGCCCGTGTCGGGCGTGGCGTCTAGAGGCTCACGCGGCGGCGGCGCACGCCCAGGCCCAGCAGGCCGAGGCCGGCGAGGGCCGAGGTGGTGGGCAGGGGCACAATGTTCAGCGTCATGTCGCCGCTGCCGTCGCCGTCGCCGACGATGTTCCCGTCGCCGGAGACTTTCACGTAGAAATGCGCGACGTAGCGATGCCCCGCCACCAGGGTGCCGGTGTAGGAGGTCGAGACCGGGCCGGACGCCACAGTGTTGGCGGCCCCGCTGCGTACATCCGTGTCGACGTCGTAGATCTCGAAGCTGGCCTCGATTTCCGACTGCCCGGAGCCCTGCCAGTCGAACGCGAGGTTGACATCGAAATCGCCGCCATCGTTGGCCATGAAGGTGAGGTAGGTCTGTGCCAGGTACGTCTCCGCGTCGCCGTGGCTCGAGTCCGCGCTCGCGGTGAAGACGCTGAAGGCCCCGTTGGCGTTCCAGTCGAGCGTGCCCGTCGCCGAGTTGCCGCCGAAGGCGGCCATGGCGGCCCGGGTGCCGAACGTGGTGGTGGGATCGATGTCATAGGCGGAGTCTCCGCCGTCGTCGGCGTAGGCCAGAATGTGGCTCTGCCCGTGACCAAAGCTGTGATCCGGCGTCCACGTGGGTCCTGCGAGGGCCACGCTTGCACCGCCGGCGAGTGCGAGAACTGCTAGGGCTTTCATCTGATCTTCTCCTCTGGCTGCTGTGCGGGGCCGCGAACGTGCGGCCGCACCAGGTCTCTCGTCCCCCCCCACACGAGCGATCGGCCGGGACGGCCGGTGGAGACGACGCAGTCTCCGGCGTGGGGACGGGGGTGTGGGGGGGGCACCCGGAGGAGGTTGCGAGAGCCCCGGCCGGACTCCCCAGGCCGGCGGAGGTTTTTCTTGCAAAGTGGCGATCTGCCGGCCGCCGGCCGCCGGTGGCCCGCTTCACGGCGGCGTGCGCCCGCCGCGGAAGGGCAGAACGCAGAGGCCGCAGAGGGAACGCAAAGGACGCAGAGCAAGGAGGCCCGACGCGCGAGCGCGGGCTTGGGTGGGGGAGGCAGAACGCGGAGGCGCGGAGGGAGGACGCGGAGGCGCGGAGGGGAAGCAGAGCCCGACGCGCGAGCGAGGAGCCCTTTCTTTGAACGCGAAGAGCGCGAAGGGCGCGAAGGGGGGCAAAGGAGGGCAAAGGCGGTTCACCACAGAGGCACAGAGGGCACAGAGGGGAGGGGAAGAAAGGAAGGGGGGAATGGGGTGCCGTGCCTTGGCCCGGAGAAAAGAAGAACGAGCGGCGGGGTGACCCCGTCGCCTTGGCTTCTTGAGACGAAGGCAGGCGCCGGCACCTGGCTACCGGTTTTCGCCCGCGTCGCCCGCCCGTGCCGACCGAAACAGAGGTAAATCGCAGGGATCTACCGAGGCAATCTCCCATTGTAGATTGAGCCTGCCAGGTTCCGGGGCGCACTGCCTCACCCAGACTTCTATCGCCTCATCTCTGTTAAACGCCTCGGTATACCGGTTGCCGGGATTCTTCACTGCAGGGTCAATGATCTTCGAGTAGTGCGAGCCCTCGCCGTCTTGCTGATCCTCAAATCGGATCAGTGCTCGACCAGTCTTGCGATTGATTCGTTCGAACCTGATGTGCGCCTGCACCCAATCCTTCCGAGATATCTCCAGGGTGAGGGGTGCCGCGATGACTTCTCGCTCTATCTGACCGATCTCAACCACTGAGGACCCATTGGGGTTAGTTATCGAGAGCGCGGTGCACGACCGATCTAGAGGTGCGGTCGCGTGCTTCAAGCAGGAGTCCAGCCGCTCGACTAGCAACTGTACGGGTCTTACCGCTGAAGAGTGGTCATCCACGTCCCCGTCCAGCGGTCCGTCCTCGTCGGCCAGCCGCAACTGATCGCGGTCGATCTGTTTCTCCTCCTCAAGGTTATACCCCCTTGCTGCGAGGACTTCTCTCAAGACATCAGCCAGTGCGACCACATCCGTGCTCTCCAACTTCGACCGGACGAATACGGAGATCGCTTCGCCGAACCACTCCACCAGCTTCGGAAAGGCCCACATCAACGCGGCATCTGCACGATTGCCGATAATCCCGCCTGCCGCGGCACCCAGCGTGAATACCACGACGGTCTTCCACGAACCTGGCTCCTCGGCCACCACTTGAATCTGAATCAGTCTCGAGCCCCTGAACCTGCGGAGCTCCGGAAACGAATGAAAGTGGACCTCTCCAAGTAGCTGGAACGCGCCACGCCAGCCCTCCAGCGACGCTGCATACTCGTCAAGAAGAAGAGTGGCCTCATCCGCTAAACCGCCGCGGTAAAGGAGGCACAGTTGATTGCTCTCGTCGTGTGCGACAGACTCGTTACGCCTTGCCATGGCTGTGTCCCCTACATGTTCTACGATCGCAGCTCTTCCAAGATCTTCCGAACCGTGCTTAGCGTGACGATTCTGCCAGATGGCTTGTGCAATGCCGTGTGCTTGGCCTCGGCAATCAAAGTCTAGCCAGTTCACAATCAGACGCTCTACGGAGACATTGAACTGGCCTTTCTTGTCGCCTGCCTAGCCGTCTCCTTTCTTGACCCGTTCGCCGTAGACTGAACATGCGGGAGACCCGCAAGCCGGGCCGGACGCCGCGTGTCGTGTCACCGGCAGGGGATAGGAATTCACCTCCATGTTCTTTGTGTTTCTCTGGTAACACTCCCCCTGCCTTCCTCTGCGTCCTCTGCGTCTCCCCCCCCCTCCGCGTCCTTCGCGTTCTGCCTTTCTTCCGCGGGCTCCTCGCTGGCGCGTCGGGCTCTGTGGGGGGCGGCCTGCGTCGGTCGGGGGTGGTCTGTCACCTGCTCGGGATGGGGGTGCATCTGTCGCCGGTGGGCGGTCATCTGTTCCTGTTGGCCTGTCATCTGTTCCCGGAGCACGGCCATCTGCTCTTGATGGGCCTTCATCTGTTCTCGATGAGCGATCACCTGCTCTCGATGAGCCATCACCTGCTCTCGATGAGCCATCATCTGCTCTTGATGAACGCCCGATATCCGCGTCGGGCCGTGTTTTTGTGCTGTTTGGCGCGGTTGTACCGGTTGGACTGGAGTGTGCGGTCGGCGGGGACGACACAGGGGGAGTTGATCGAGTTCCAGTGCGGGGATGAGCTGTGCGTCCCGCCGCACCTCACACCGGCGGCGCGGGCGCGCCGCCGCAATCGCGCGGAACCGCGCAGAAGGAGTGCCCACGATGGGTATCACACCGAACAGCCGACTCGGCAAGGTCACGTTCTACGAGACGCACATCAGCCCCTGGGCCAACAACGCCGCGGCGATCGGGCTGGAGGTCGCGGAGGTGACGGCGTTGGGGGTCGCGACGGGGGCGGCGCGGACGGCGTACAACGACATGATCGCCGCGCGGGCCGCGGCCAAGGCGGCCACGCAGGACTTTTATAACGCGGTCACGGCCATGCACAGCGCGCCCGGCAAGGGCAGCGACATGATCGACACCATCAAGAACTACGCCCAGACCACCGACGACCCCGGCGTCTACACCCTCGCCGAGATCCCGCCGCCCTCCGAGCCCGGCGTCGTGCCGCCCCCCGGCACGCCCTTCGACTTCCGCCTGAGCCTGCAGCAGAGCGGGGCGGTCGAGCTGAAGTGGAAGTGCAACAACCCGGCCGGGGCGCCGGGCACGGTCTACGAGATCCGGCGGTCGGTCGACGGCGGGGAGTTTGTGACGCTCACCACGATCGGCGAGCGGGCGTTCCTCGACGAGTCGGTGCCCTCGACCTCCGGGCAGGTGATCTACCAGATCACCGCGATCCGCTCGACGCTGCGGGGCACGCCGGCGCAGTTCAACTTCCGGTTCGGCGCGGGCAACAACGCCCAGCAGGGCGAGAGCAGCGGCGCGACGCCGCTGGGGCTGGCCGCGTAGAGAAAGGCAGAACGCGAAGGACGCGGCGGGAGGCCGCGGAGGACGCGAAGCACGACACACGCCATGGGCGGCGCGGGCGGAGGCTCGCGCTGCTTTTTCTTTTGGTGGGGGTGGTGCCGTCTGAGACCCGAGAGTGTCTGCCAACGGGCGGTGCGCGAACCGCCGTCTCCGATGCGCCCGGCCACGACGAAAGGCCCCGGCGTGCGGCCGGGGCTCTCGGGGACGTGTGTGTCGGGGCCGCCCGTTCGCGGCGTGGCGGCTAGAGGCTCTCGCGGCGGCGGCGCACGCCGAGGCCGAGCAGGCCGAGGCCGGCGAGGGCCGAGGCGGTGGGCAGCGGGATCGTCTGCGGCTCGAACTCGAGCGTGATGTCGTCGACGAACCACCAATGCCCGTAGATGCCGTCGTTGATGAACCTGATCTCGTCGATGCTGCTGAGCGGGGTGGCGAGGTAGGCGAACTCGACCGTCAGGTCTGCGGTGTAGGAGCCCACGAGCACGCCGTCGTCCCAGCCCTCGATGGTGATGGACGTCGACGAGTGGTCGTCGAAGCTGTCGTTGACGGCATACGTCGCCACCTGCATCCCGACCAGGTCGAAGTCGATGCCGCTGGCCGCGCTGACCGTGGTCCTGCCGTAGGAGTTGTAGGCCGCGTTGGGTCCCGATGGGAACGCGCCCGAGTTGTGGTAGTAGGACTGATAAAACGAGTTGGACATGGCCGACATGTCCGTCCACGTCAGCCCGCCGAACTCGCTGAACGATTGCACAGTTCCGCCGGTGGGGATGCTGTCAAAGTCGAGCGTGGTCGGCGCGGCCGCCCCGACCGAAGAGATCGCTCCGACGACTAACGCCGTCGCCATCGAAGTCTTCACGAGACTCCTCCTCTGTTTGTAGTGCCAAGGCGAGAACCTGGTACGGCACAAGTTCTCCGTCCCCCGATTCCCACACAGGCGATCGGTCGAGACGGTCGGCAAAAGTTACACAATTTCTGGTGCGGGCACAACCGGGATGCAGGGTTTGAGGGGAAAAACATGCGTGTCGACGATGGCTTTCTCCAGGCTCGCGGTGCTTCCCATGAAGATTGCCGCGGTCATGCGCGGCGCGACGCGGAGCGTTCGCGGCACGTCCGCATCGATGCGGTTCGGGTGGACGAGCCGCTCGCGGCTTGGGGCTTTCCTGTGTGTGCAACCTCTGCCGCGTGGTGATGTGCCTTGACTCGCTTTGCGATCTTCGCGATCTTCACAGGCCTTACGTTCGCCGTGTCTAAGGAGTGAGCCCCTCGCCCGCATCTGGTCCTCGTCCGGCGGCACGGGTGCAGAGCCACCCGCGGCACAGGCGCGCCTCTGTGCCTTTCTGGTGAGCCGCCTTCGCCCTCCTTCGCGTCCTTCGTGCTCTTCGTGTTCCAAGAATGGGCTCCTCGCTCGCGCTTCGGGCTCTGTTTTGGCTCCGCGCCTCCGCGTCCCCCTCCGCGCCTCCGCGTTCTGCCTTCCCCACCCAAGCCCACGCTCGCGCGTAGGGCCTCCTTGCTCTGCGTCCTTTGTGTTCCCTCTGCGGGCTCTGCGTTCGGTCTTTCGGCTACGCTCTGCCCCATGCCGGAAGCCCGCACGTCGCTCAACCCGTTTGCCCGCCTCCACAACGGCCGTGCGGTCTGGGCGTGGGGGATGTTCGACCTGGCCAACCAGTCGTTCCAGCTGCTCATCAACACGCTGCTGTTCAGCCTGTTCGTGCAGCAGGTGGTGGTGGGCGACCCCGCCCGCGGCCGCACGACGTGGAGCCTGATGGTCGCCTCGAGCATGCTGCTGGTGGTGCTGGTCTCGCCGGTGCTGGGGGCGCTGGCCGACCACAAGGCGTGGAAGCGGGAGATGCTGCTGGGCTCGGGGGTGGTGTGCGCGGTGCTCACCGCGATGCTGGCGATCATCCAGCCGGGGCAGGTGTGGCTGGCGTTCGCGCTGTATCTGGTCGCGGCGCTGGCGTGCGGGCTGGGGGAGAACTTCCTCGGCTCGTTCCTGCCCGAGATCTCGACGCCGAAGAACGTCGGGTACATCTCGGCGCTGGGCTGGACGATGAGCTACGCCGGGGCTCTGCTGCTGCTGGGCATCGCGGCGGTCTACACGCTGGGCTTCGGCCACGCCGAGCCGGACGAGGCGCGGCCGATGTTCGTCTTCTCGGGGCTCTGGTTCCTCGCGGGGATCGTCCCGGCGTTCCTGTTCTTGCGGGAGAGGGCCACGCCCCAGGCGGGCGCGGCCCACACGGTGGTGGGGCACGCCTTCCGCCGGCTGGCGGCGAGCGCTCGCGATACGGCCCGCTACCGCCACCTGGCCCGGTTCTTCGCGGCGTTCTTCGTCTACAGCCTGGGCACGGCGACGGTGATCTACTTCCTGGGGCTGATCTCCGACGACCTGGGCAACACGCTCGGGCGGACGATCCTCTTCGCACTCGAGATCGCGCTGACGGCGGGCATCGCCTCGGCGCTGGTGGCGAGGTTTCAGGACCGCGTCGGCCACCTCCGCACGGTGCGGTTCTTCCTGCTGACGTGGGTGGTCGCGACGGCGGGGCTGGCGGGGATCAAGGCCCTGATGCCGGATCAGGGCGACCCGGGGCCGGGGCTGACCGTGGCGTTCTGGGTGGTGGCGGGGCTGGTGGGCATTGGGCTCGGCGGCATCGGCACCAGCAGCCGGGCGGTGGTGGGGGCGTTCAGCCCGGCGGCGCGGGCGGGTGAGTTCTTCGGCGTGTGGGGGAGCGTTTACAAGCTGTCCACGATCGTCGGCGTGCTGGCGTTCGGGCAGGTCCGCAACGCGCTGGGGTTGCCGGTGTCGCTGCTGATTTTGGCGGGGTGCTTCGGGGCGGGGCTGGTGCTGCTGCGGTTTGTGGACGAGCGCGCGGGCATCCACGCGGCGGAGGCCGCCGAAGAGGACGTCGGGCCGGATGAGTCTCCAACCGCTCTGCCGCCCGGGGCGTAGAGTCTGCCATGACCACACTCGACAGCAACGCCACGCCCGCCCCCGTCGCCCGCATCAGCGACGTGCCCTCGGCCGAGGGCCGGTTCGGGCGGTTCGGCGGCTCGTACATCCCCGAAACGCTGGTCGCGGCCTGTGCCCAGCTCGAGGAGGTCTACCAGAGCATCCAGCGTGACGAACGCTTCTGGGACGAGCTCCGGAGCCTGCAGACCCACTACACCGGTCGGCCGACCTCGCTCTATCTCGCCGAGCGGCTCACCGCCAACGCCCGGGCACGGGCCTCGCACGGGCACGGGGCGACCATTCTGCTCAAGCGTGAGGACCTGGCCCACACCGGGGCCCACAAGATCAACAACACGCTGGGGCAGGCGCTGCTGACCAAGAAGATGGGCAAGCGGCGGATCATCGCCGAGACCGGGGCGGGCCAGCACGGCGTGGCGAGTGCGACGGCCGCGGCACACTTCGGGCTCGAGTGCGATGTCTACATGGGCAGCGAGGACGCCCGCCGCCAGCGGCTGAACGTCACGCGGATGAAGATGCTCGGGGCGAACGTCATCGAGGTCGATTCGGGTTCGCGCACGCTCAAGGACGCGACCAACGAGGCGATGCGTGACTGGATGGACTCGGTCGAGCACACGCACTACATCATCGGCTCGGTCGTCGGGCCGCACCCGTTCCCGATGATCGTGCGCGACTTTCAGTCGATCATCGGGCAGGAGGCCAAGGCCCAGTGCCTGCGCCACATCGGCAAGCTGCCCGAGGCGATCGTCGCGTGTGTGGGCGGCGGGTCGAACGCGGCCGGCATCTTCTACTCATTCATCAACGACGAGCATGTGCGGCTGATAGGTGTCGAGGCCGGGGGGACGTCGAGCGAGCCGGGGCATCACGCCGCGCCGCTGACCTTCGGCGAGCCGGGCATCCTGCACGGTTCGCTCAGTTATGTGCTGCAGGACAACGACGGGCAGACCAGCCCGGTGCACTCCTGCTCGGCGGGGCTCGACTATCCCGGCGTGGGCCCCGAGCACGCCTACTGGAAGGACGCGGGCCGCGTGCGCTACACGTCGGTGACCGACGATCAGGCGCTCGACGCGTTCCTGCACCTGGCGCGGGCCGAGGGGATCATCCCGGCGCTCGAGACCGCCCACGCGGTGGCCGAGGGCATCCGTCTGGCGATCGAGATGCGCGAGGACGAGCACGTGGTGATCAACTGCTCGGGCCGTGGCGACAAGGATGTGGAAGAGGCCGCGAGACTGCTCAACGCGAGGCAGAGTCGCTGACGCGGCGGCGCTTGCCGGGCTTGATGATCCGCCCGAGCCAGCGGGCGAGTTCGCCGACGGCCTGCACCCGCAGCTTGAGGCGAAGCCGGCGGAGCGAGGGGTCGTCCGGGGCGAGCCGCCGGGCCTGCGCGGCCCAGTAGCGCGCGCGGGTCCACTGGCCCTGTTCGAGATAGGCCATGGCGAGGTTGTGCATCGGGGAGACGTAGCGGGGCTCGAGCCGCAGGGCGGCGCGGGCACTCTCCATCCCGGCGACACGGTCCTTGCGGAGGAAGTGGCAGACGCTCAACGCGTGGTGTGCCGCGGCGTGGTTGGGCCGGCGGGCGATCATGCGGCGGAAGACCCGGGCCGCTTCGGTCGGCATGGATGCGTCGAGCAGCAGCTGGCCGAGCTCGTCCATGTCCTCGATCGAGAAGCGGTCAGACCGCTCGCTCTGCTCGCCCAATTCGTCCACGAGCAGCTGGCGGGCGCGGTCCCGCGCGGCGGTGCCCCCGGCGTCGAGCAGCTCGGCCGCGAGACGGCAGCGGGCGGACGGGTAGCTGGGATCGAGCCGGACGACAAGGTCGAACTGGCGCGTGGCCTCGGCGCGATCGCCCAGCGAGGAGGCAAGCCGGCCCAGGTTGAAGTGGGCGTCGGCGTTGTCGGGTTCGAGCTCGAGCACGCGGCGGAACTTCTCGGAGGCCTCGGCGTCGCGGTGCATGTCGAGCAGCAACTCGCCCAGGTCCAGGAGCGTCTCGACGTTGCCCGCGTCGCGGCGGAGCTCGCGGAGGTAGAGCTGGCGGGCGCGCTCCAGCCGGCCCGTCCGGGCGTAGGCCTCGGCCAGCTTGGCCTCGACCCGCGGCAGGGTCGGGTCGAGCCGCGCGGCTTCGCGCAGGCACCACACGGCCTTCTCGTGCAGGTCGCGGGCGAGCAGTGATTCGGCCATCGCGGCGTAGATCTCGGGGTGCTCGGGCGCGAGCTGCTGGGCGAGGTAGTAGGTCTCCTCGGCCTGGTCGTGACGCCCGAGCTGGGTGAGCGCTTCGATCCGATAGATCAGGGCGTCGATTCGTTCGTTGTCGAGCCCGTGGGCGTTGTCGAGCCAGGGCAGGGCGCCCTCGGGGTCGCCTGCGCGCAGGTTGTTGACCCCGACCATCACGGCGGTCAGCGCGTCGCCCGGGCCGAGTTCGAAGGCTTTCTTGAAGGACTCGGCCGCGTCGCGGAACCGTCCGGAGGCCTCGAGCGTCAGAGCAAGATTGAAATGCCACTCGGCCTGATAGGGGTTGCGAGCGAGAGCCTTGCGGAGTTCAGACTCCGCCTCGCCCCAGCGCCCGGCTTCGAAAAGCTCGTGCGCTCGTTCCACATGATCTTCCGCGTCGAACCACTCGTTCATCGCCGTCCGCCGCTCCGTAGGGACAGGCCCAATCGCCTCGCCCAGAGCCAAACCTGTGACACGGCATCTGTAGCAAATCCCGTTCCGCGCCCAGATCATGCTAGTCCGGGGCACTCCCCAGTTCCACATCGCACGATGCCGACTACGATGGCCCAGACCCACCGGAATACCCACCCTGCCATGAACTCGTGCCGCCCCGCCAACCCACGCAGAGACTCGCGCCATTGGGTTCGGGGGCTGGTCGCGGCCTTGGCGATCGCGGCGCTGCCGGCCAGTGCGGCATTCCAGGCCGCCGAGAACGGCGAAGCTGACCCGGCGAGCGCGGCCAAGAGCGTGCCCGACGTGCTGGCGGTGCTCGCGAACCCGGACACGACCGCCGAGGCCCGTGCCGAGGCGGCGGACAGCATCCTGCGGCTGCGGCCGGAGGATCCGGTCTTCATCCAGGCGACGGCGTTCCTGGCAACTCCGGAGGCCGCCCCGAGCGGCGATGCCCTCCGAGGGCCGCGGGCGATCCTGTCGGCGATCTCCCGAACGCCCCTGCCCCCGTTCCAGTTCTTCGTGCAGGTCGCGGCGTTGGCCCGGGACGCGGCGTCGCCGCTGAGTGACGAGGCCATCAGGGCGCTGGGTAGCTATCGCTCGCGCGAGTCCGCGGCGACGCTGGTCGAGATCCTCAGCGAATCGACGGCCTCTGAACGGCAGACACTCGCCCAGCAGAGCCTCGTGTCGCTCTCCGGAAGGGACGACGTGCCGATCGGCGGATGGAGTGCCTGGCTCAACGAGGCCGTGGCCCTGCCCGAACGGGAGTGGCAGGCCCGCCTGCTCGCGGCGCACATCCGGCGGGAGCGAGAGTTCGAATCGGAGTTGCAACGCACCGAGCGCCGGCTCGCGGACGCCTGGAGCCGCATCCACCTGCTCACCCCGCCGGACCAGCGCTCCGCGGTGCTTGCGCAGCTTCTGAGCCATCAGGCTCCCGCGCTGCGGTCGCTCGGGTTTGATCTGGTGAACCGGGAGATCGGCGAGGGCCGGCAGCTGGACCCATCGGTCGGCGCGGCGACGATCGCGCTGCTCGAGCACCGCCAGCCGGCGGTGCGCGCGCAGGCGGCGCACCTCCTGAACCGACTCGCACCCGCCGAGGCCGAGGGCCCGGTGCTGGCGGCCCTGGCCCGCGAGACCGATCCGACCGCGGCCGATGCGCTGCTCCTGACCGTCACCCGGTGGGCGTCACCGGCGGCGGTCGCGCCGACGCTCAAATGGTTGAAGTCTTCGCCGGCGACGCGTCTGCGTGCGGCGAGCACGGCGTGGACGCTCTACCGGGCGGACGCGATCACTGAGCCCGCCGACCGGCTGGCGGTGCTGCAGGCGGTCCGCGAGGTGCCCGACGACTCGGTGTCCGCGCCCGTGTGCCGGTTGCTCGCGGCGTTGGGGGACGCGTCGGACATCGAGAGGCTTCGCGGGCTCCTGACCTCGCCGACACCCGCGGTCCGCGGGTTCGCGGCCGATGCCCTGGCGACCCGTGCCGAAGAGGTGGACACGCTGCTGGTCGCGGCGACCAACGACGCGGCGATCTTTGAGGGCACCGCCCGGGCGCTGCGGACGCACCGGCTCGACGCCCGCGGGTACGACATCCTGACGCGGCTGCCGTCGCCCTCGCCGGCGGTCCGCAGCCGCGTGCTCGGCGAGTACGCCGCGCTGCTCTCCACCGACGACATCGTCCGCCTCGCGCGGCTCGCGGCCGACCCGAGCGAGGCCGTCGGCCTGCTCCGTCCGTTGCTCTCTGCAGACCGCGCGGTTGACGCGAGCCAGCGCGGGCAGCTCGCGACCGGCTTGCTGCTGCTCGCCCAGGCCAATATCTCCCTGAACAACCCCAACGACGCGCTGCGGGCGTTGACCGTGCTTCCCCGCACCGCCCCGGACACGCCGCCGGCGAGCAGTGGGGACGCGTCGGGTGGAGACGGGGTGTACACCAACGCGCAGCGGCTGCGGGTGACACTCCTGGTCTGGCTGAACCGTCTCGACGAGGCCGATCAGATCGAGTGGCCGGCGGCTGACGACGACGCCGGGCTTCTGGCCGATGCGTGGCTCGATGGGCTCGAACGGGCCATCGCCGAGCCGCACGCCGGGGTGATCGCGCGGGGCATCGAGCGGCGGTTTGCCGAGCTGTCCGAGGCGCAGCAGGCTCGCCTGACGGCGCTGCAGCAGCAGCTGGCCGCGACGACGAGCCCCGATGCTGCGCCGGTGGGCGGCGGGTAACTCTCAGGGTTGGTGCGGGGGCGGCTGACGTCCACGGCGGCGGCGGGTTGCCGCGCGGCCGCGTCGGAACTGCTACTCAGAACTGCTTCAACGCGACCAGGACGCGAATCGGCCGAGCACGGTGCGCACGCGTGAGGTCTCGGGCTCGGCCCGGGACTCGGCGAGTGCATCGATCGCGTCTTGTGCGGTCTGGTAGCCGCCGGTCGGGTCGAGTCCGGCCTCGATCCACTGCTCGAAGCCGCGGGGGATGCGTTTGACGAGGCGGCCGACGGGGATGCGGGGCTCGTCGGCCTCGATGCCGGTGAGGAGGCGGTAGGCGATCTCGACGACCGAGCGCACCTCGTCGCGGACGAGTTCGCCGTTCATGCCCTCGAGTCCGGCGAGGGCTCGGGCGACGCCGTAGAGCTCGATGAGCAGCGAGCCGTGCCGGTCCACGAGCAGTTGCTCGATGGCGACGGGGCCGTTGCAGACGCCGACGGAGTGGGCGAAGGCCATGCCCTCGAGGACCTGCAGCACTGCGCGTTCGGCCTCGGCCGGGGGCAGCGTGTCGCCCTTGGCCCGGACGACGTCCATGAGCGTGACGATGCAGTCGTGGTTGCCGGTGTAGGGCGCGGAGGCCCACGCCTCGCCGCCGACCTCAAACGAGCAGGTCTCGATCGAGAGCACGTGCGGGTGCTGGAGGGTGGCGAGCATCTGCATGGCCCGCGAGTGACGCCGTCGCCAGACCCGGTCGGGCAGGCAGCCGAACTCGTAGACGGTGTGGCTGGTCTGGTCCGATTCACGCAGGGCCAACCAGCGTTTGCCGAGCATCGAAGACGACACCCGACGCACCAGCTGGTACGGACCAAACCGAACACGTTCTGTCTGATCGCTCATCCGCGCTTCGCCCTCAGCTCACACGCCGCCGAATCCATCCGGTTTCTCGCGTCTGGCTACCCAAGCTCTTCCACGCCCAAGCAGGGCCCCACAATCGTCGTCCCCGGGCAGCGGCCCGGGTGCGCTCCACAAGTCTAGGTGCAGATCAACACACAATCTTCATGCCAGCGTCCGATCCGATTATTTGCCGACCATGCCGGCGGATGTTGCCGGTCGGGAGGCTGCGGGCCCGCTCGCGGGCTTCTAGAATCTATCGGCCCCCGGAGAGGCCCTCCATCAGACCCAACACTCCCCCGCGGGAGACCGGAGCACCACCATGACCACTGTGACGCCCAAATCCTCCTCGAACCCGGTGCCTGCCTCGGCTGATCCGCTCCAGCTGATTGACGTCGATCATGTCCGATTTTATGTGGGCAACGCCAAGCAGGCCGCCTACTTCTACGCCCACACGTTCGGCTTCCAGATCTCGCAGATCGCGGACCTGACGACCGGGTCGCGGGACGAGGCGGACTATCTGCTCACGCAGGGCAACATCCGCATCATGCTGACCACGCCTCTGAACAAGGAGCACCCCGCGGCCGACGAGATCCTGCGGTACGGCGACGGGGTCAAGGACGTCGCCTTTACGGTGGCCGACGCGACCAAGGCCTACGAGCAGGCGATCAAGAACGGCGGCGTGTCGGCGATCGAGCCGCGGGAGATCACCGACGAGCGGGGCACGGTGACCGTCGCGGCGATCAAGACCTACGGCCGGTGCATCCACTCCTTTGTCAGCCGCACCGGCGACTACGCCCTGCCCAACGTCAAGAAGGGCGGCGAGTTCATGCCGGTCTTCAAGAAGATGGACTCGCCGGTCAACGAGTACAACCTCAAGCACCCGTGCGGCCTCAAGTTCGTTGATCACCTCGTCGGCAACGTCGAGGAGGGGAAGATGAACGAGTGGGTCAAGTGGTACGAGGACGTCATGGGCTTTGCGATGTTCAAGCACTTTGATGATGCGGACATCTCGACCGAGTATTCGGCGCTCATGTCGAAGGTGATGGCCAGCGGCAACCACCTGATCAAGATGCCGATCAACGAGCCGGCCGAGGGCAAGAAGAAGAGCCAGATCCAGGAGTACCTGGAGTGGCACGACATGACCCCCGGCGTGCAGCACCTGGCGCTTCGGACCGATGATGAGCTGTCGAGCGTGGCCGAGCTGCGCCGCCGCGGCGTGGACTTCCTGAACCTGCCGGACAGCTACTACGACATCGTCTGGGACCGCGTGAACAAGGTGCTGACCGAGAACGGGCACGAGGCGGTGCGTGAGGACCACGACCGCATCAAGGACCTGGGCATCCTGGTCGACGCCGACGACGAGGGGTACCTGCTGCAGCTCTTCACCAAGCCGCTGCAGGACCGCCCGACGCTGTTCTTCGAGATCATCTCACGCCGCGGCAGCCAGAGCTTCGGCAAGGGGAACTTCAAGGCGTTGTTTGAGGCGTTGGAGCTGGAGCAGGAGCGGCGGGGGAATCTGTGAGCGCGGGCCCGGGGGACAGCGCGTCTGGCAGCGAGGTGAAGGGCCAGGGCGTCATCCGGTACGGCGGGCAGGAGATGCCGGTCGGAGACGTGGGATTCGAGATCGAACTCGACTCGGGTTCGTACGAGGACATCGCCAACGGCCGCCCGTTCCATAGCCTGTCGTTGTGGGCGGATCCCGAGAACGACGGGATACCGCGTCTGGTCATGACGGATGTGGACCTCTACGCCGCGGGCGCTCCCGATGCGCTCGACGGGTTGCGGTTGCGTGTCGATACAGAATCCGGTGACTTCGACGAGGCGCCGGACGTGTGGATCCGCCCGGGGAGTCTCGTCGGGATGGCGGAGGTCGTGTTCGAACCTCACTCGGCCGAGGATTCGGGAGATTGGGACCCCAACGCTCGTCGGTCCCTGGCCGGCGTGCTGGAACTGCGGATCGATCGGCAGGGCGCCGAGTGGCGGATCCGCGTCTCGACCGGCGTGGAAGGAGATCGGCCCTCCGACGATCCGGATTCGATGTTCTACGCGGACTTTGTCGCGCCGCTGGCACTGCTCGGCCTCCGGGGCGATGCGGACTGAGTCGCAGTGAGACGGGCCCGGTGCCACGATGCAGCTTTGCTGCGTCGTGCCGTATGGAGCGGGTCGGACAGAGCGCTGTGGCACGACGCGGCAGGCCCGGTGCCACGATGCACGGAGTGCGTCGTGCTGTGATGGATTGAGTCGGTGTCCCGCACCTCGGCACGACGCGGCAAAGCCGCATCGTGGCACCGGTTCCGGGATCCGGCACGACGCGGCAAGGCCGCATCGTGGCACCGGGCTTACCAAGGGATGGGGTCGATGGGGACCGGGCCGGAGTGGTCGCCTTGGTGCCAACGGGCGGAGGACCACGCCCACTGCGCGGGGCGGACGACCAGCCCGCGGCGTACCGGGTTCTCGTCAACGTACCGGATCTTCTCGACGAGTTCGTCTTTGTCTCGGATGTTGCGGTCGTAGCCGCCGCCCCTCTGCCAGAACCGTTGGCGGCCGGCATCGTCGGTGACGCGATCAAGGATCGGGGCCTCGAGTTCGCGCCAGCGGGCGAGCACCTCGCGGGCAAACGGGGACTTCAGCCCATTCAGCACCGTCGAACCACTCTGCTCGCCGGGCAGGAAGACCAGGTGGACATGGTCGGGCATCACGACCCAGGCAAACAGGCGCAGGCCGGTTTGCGCCCGGACGTGTGCCAGGTGGGAGGCGAATCGGTCCTTGATCGCGTTGTTGGCCAGGAGGGGCAGGCGGCGGTAGGTGGAGAACGTGACAAACCGGGCCCGGCCGTCTTCGTATCGACGGAGCGTCTTGCGAAGAGTGTCCATCGGCCGAGCGTATGGCATCCGCCTGAGGATACAAGCCGGGAGGGTGCCACGATGCGGCTTTGCCCGGTGCCACGATGCAGCTTCGCTGCGTCGTGCCGGGAGGGGTGGGGGGCAGGAAACCTTCGGCACGACGCACTTCGTGCATCGTGGCACCGTTGTCTCTGCCGGAGGGTGCGGGGGTGAGGAGGCCTTCGGCACGACGCACTTCGTGCATCGTGGCACCGCTGCCGTTCGTGCCCCGGGGGCCGGGCTGGGCGCGGGTGGGGCGCTTGGTTGGGGGGTCGGTGGGGGGGGCGGTGGGGGGCGGATCGTCTGCTTCGGCGGAGAACATCGAAGTGCGTGGCTAGAATGGCAGTCCCCGAGGGCGTAGCTCAGTTGGTAGAGCAGCGGACTTTTAATCCGCGGGTCCAGGGTTCGAGTCCCTGCGCCCTCATTGTTTGGTCGGGGGTCTGCGTCCGGAGTGGTGTCTCCGGTCGCTGGTGCTCAAGGAGGAGGCCGACACCCGATGCTGGTGCTGCACGCGACATGGTCAGACGGAATGGTCCTGCTCTGGGGCGAGCGCGGCGGCGCGGCGGCCGGTGAGATCGCCGGTGCGCCGGGCGGGAGCGGCGGGGGATCGCCCCACCCGTTCGCGGCCTCCGCCGACGAGCTGACGGCGCTCGCGCCGGGGCTGACCGGCCCTCACGAGCTTCACCTGTGGCTGCCCGCGCGGCACGGCCGGCCGACGGCCAGCCCGACCCTCGCGCTGCACGCCCCGGGCTCGCCGAACGGCTCGGGCGAGGGGGAGGCAGAGCTGGGGCGGTTCGTGGTCCCCGCCATGCGGATCCCGCCGTTGCGGGCCGAGCGGCTGCTGGACGGCCTGCTGGACACCGCGGCTGCGGAGTCGCAGGTCGCGGCGGGCGACTCACTGGCCTTTTTCGCCACGCTCGCCCGGCTGGCGCGGTCGCTGGTCTGTCAGCAGCGTGTGGTGCCGATGGTGATGCAGCTGGGCGGGACGGCGTCGACGGGGTCGTGGCTGCCGTGGTTGGGCGATGAGCCGGCGTCGAGCCGGGTGGTGGCGTTGGCCAAGGCGATGCCCCCGATCGCCCGGGCCGCGGTGAGCGAGACCGATGACGACGCGTGGGCGGTGACGGACCTGGCGTTGGGTTCGGTGGCCGACGCGCTGTGCCGCGAGGCGCTCCGCGGGGCGGAGATGTACGAGGCGATCGAGACGGTGGCCCCCGAGGACGACCCGCAGGTGGCGTGGCTGTCGGGGCTGCTCAACGAGGAGCCGCAGATCGCGGCGCAGGAAGAGTTCGGGACCGAGCTGGTGCGTCGGGTGCGGGTGTGGATCGGCGGGCTGGACGACCGGGGGGTGTCTTCGGCGTGGAAGCTCCGGTTCCGGCTCGACGAGCCGGAGGGCCTGGAGGGGCTCGAGGCCACGGATGTCGATCCCGGCGATCTGGCGTGGCAGCTGCACTTCGAGCTGCAGGCGACCGACGACGACGCGCTGATCGTGGAGGCCGAGGACGTCTGGCTCTTGCCGACCGACTCGGTCTCGATGGGCGGCCGGCGGCTGGACAACCCGCGGGAGATGCTGGTGGCCGAGCTCGGCCGGGCGTCGAAGCTGTATCCGCGGCTGGAGACGGCCCTCGAGGACACCCAGCCGACGCGGCTCGAGCTCAACACGGCCAGGGCGTACCAGTTCTTGCGGGAGTTCCGGCCGGCGCTGGTCGAGCAGGGGTTTGCGGTCGAGGCGCCGGAGTGGTGGGACCAGCCGACGATGCGGCTCGGGGCGCGGCTCCGGATCGAGAGCGGCGAGCACGAGACCGACACGGGCCCGGGCTCGGGCGAGACGCAGGCCGCACGGCTGGGCCTGGACGCGCTGGTGCGGTTTGCGTGGGATATTTCGGTCGGCGAGCACGTGCTGACGCAGAACGAGTTCGAGTCGCTCGCGGCGTCGAAGGCGCCGCTGGTGCGGCTCGGCGGGCGCTGGGTCGAGCTGCGGCCGGAGGATCTGCAGGCGGCGTTGCGTCTGGTGCGACAGGTCGGCGAGGGCGAGACGTCGCTCGGCGAGGCGCTGCGGATGGCCTATTCGGCAGAGTCGGGGCGGCACAATCTTCGGGTCACGGGCATCGAGGTCTCGGGCTGGCTCAGCCCGTTGTTCGACGCGACCGGGCACGCCGAGGACATGGAAGAGATCACGCTGCCGGCGAGCTTTGAGGGCGAGCTGCGGCCCTACCAGCTGCGTGGTGTCTCGTGGCTGGCATTCCTGGAGAAGTTCGGTTTCGGGGCGTGCCTGGCCGACGACATGGGTCTGGGCAAGACGGTGCAGCTGCTCGCGCTGCTGCTGCACGAGCGTTCGATCGGGCTGGAGGCCAAGGCCGACGCGGCGGGTCTGGGCCCGACGCTGCTGATCGTGCCGATGTCGGTGGTGGGCAACTGGGTCCGCGAGGCGAGGCGGTTCGCGCCGAGCCTTCGGGTGAAGTTGCACCACGGCGTGGAGCGGGCGACCGGCGACAAGCTGGTCGAGCAGGTGGGCGGGTGCGATCTGTTCGTGACGACGTACGCGCTGGCCAACCGCGACCGCGAGCATCTCGAGCGGGTGCACTGGCGCCGCGTGGTGCTGGATGAGGCGCAGTTTGTCAAGAACCCGGCGACCAAGCAGAGCCAGGCGGTGCGGTCGTTTGTCTCGGCGAGGCGGATCGCTCTGACCGGTACGCCGGTGGAGAACCGGCTCACCGAGCTGTGGTCGATCATGGACTTCCTGAACCCCGGGTATCTCGGCCCGGCGGCGACGTTCCGCCGGCGCTTCGCGGTGCCGATCGAGAGGTACCACGACGAGCAGAAGGCCGAGCAGCTGCGGTCGTTGGTGCGGCCGTTTGTGCTCAGGCGGCACAAGGGTGATCCGTCGATCAAGGTGGAGCTGCCCGAGAAGTTCGAGAGCCGGGAGTACTGCCACCTCACCCGCGAGCAGGCGTCGCTGTATGAGTCCTGCGTGGCGCGGATGCTCAAGGACGTGGACGAGTCGTCGGGCATGCACCGCCGCGGGCTGGTGCTCAGCTCGCTGATCAAGCTCAAGCAGATCTGCAACCACCCGGCGCAGGCGCTCAAGGATTTCGATCCTGAGACGGGCGCACCGCCGGACCCCGCGAGGTCGGGCAAGTGTGTCCGCATCCTCGAGATGCTCGACGAGATCGTCGCCTCCGACGAGAAGGCGCTGATTTTTACGCAGTACAGGCAGATGGGGCACCTGCTCTCGCTCATGCTGCGGCACGAGTTCGGCCGGGAGATCCTGTTCCTGCACGGCGGCACGCCGCAGGGCGGGCGCGAGCAGATGATCGAGCAGTTCCAGGAGATGGGCGTCGAGCGGCCGGTGATGATCCTGTCGCTCAAGGCCGGCGGCGTGGGCCTGAACCTCACGGCGGCCTCGCACGTCTTCCACTTCGACCGCTGGTGGAACCCGGCGGTCGAGAACCAGGCCACCGACCGTGCCTACCGCATCGGCCAGGACAAGAACGTGCAGGTCCACAAGTTCGTGGTCCGCGGCACGCTTGAGGAACGCATCGACGAGATGATCGAAAGCAAGACGCAGTTGGCCCATTCGATCGTCGGCTCGGGTGAACGGTGGCTCACCGAACTCTCGACCGACGACCTCCGCTCGATCCTCACGCTGCGCGACGACGCGGTGGACGATATCTCATGACCACGCCAGAAACGCCAGAAACGCCATCGCCGCTGACGCCGCCGCCGACCCGCGAGGGGACGGAGGAGCACCCCGCGGCGTCCACTCCAGAGTCGCCGGACTCGCCGGACCGGTCCGAGCCGTCGCGCACCCCCGCGGACGGGGCGTCCCCGGCGCGTCCCGGGCAGCAGGGCATGTTCGAGCCGCACCCGCCCCGCCGGACGCGCCCGGGCATGACGATGCACCCGCGCAAGGTCAAGAGCGGGGTGCGGGTGAAGTGGGCGGGGGCGAGCGAGCCCGAGTCGTCGATCGCGCGTCGGCTGCTCCTGCTGGCCAGCAGCATGGCGGCGGCGGAGGACTTCGCCGAGGGCATGGACTACGCCAGGAGAGGGCAGATCGTCAGTGTCGAGATCGGCGGGGTGCTCGCGTCGGCGTCGGTGCAGGGGCGGGCCGATCGGCCGTATGCCACCTCGCTGCAGTTCTCGCCGATCCCTCCGGAGGTCTGGGAAGCGGCCTCGAAGCGGATGGCCGGGGAGGCGATCTACACCGCGGGCCTGCTCGCCGGGGAGATCTCAGACCGCGTGGACGGGCTCTTTGCGGGAGTGGGGCGGCCCCTGGTGCCAACTGCGGAGGACGTGAAGGTCAGCTGCACCTGCGGGCACTCTGCGGGCTGGTGCAAGCACGCGTGCACGCTCATGGCGATGGTCGCCGATCGGGTGCAGGAGCGGGCGTTTCTGCTCTGCGAGCTGCGGGGCTCGACGGGCGAGGCGCTGCTGAACCAGATCCGGGAACAGGGCGACGCCGAGGAGCCCTCGGCGATTCCTACGCCGGTCTACGAGGCCCACGTGCCCGAGGCACCCTCTGCCCGTGGTTTGCCCTTGGCGGAGTGTCTGGACCGGTTCTGGCAGTCCGGGCCCGGGTTGGAGGCGATTCCGACGCCGATTGAGCCGCCGGCGGTCAGCCATCCGTTGCTGCGGCGGCTCGGTCCGAGCCCGTTCAAGGAGTGGAGATTCCCGCTGCTGGGGCTTCTGGCGACCTGTTACGACGTGATCGGGGAGTCGAATCTGGACCGGGACGAGCCGGAGGAGGGCTCGGATCCGGAGTCCGGGCGGTCCTGATCGGCAAACCCGCCGGGGTTCTTCTTTGACCCGGGGCCGGAGGGGGGCGATACTTCTCTGTCTTGGGTTCTTTATCGAGAGCCGATCGCGACGGACGTCGAGGGCGAGAGCCTGTCCGGCTGAGGCGCGATCATGGGGCGTGCTCAATAGAGGTGGTCTGGATTTCAGACTCTCTGCGGCCCGCACGTTCCAGCTCTGAGTCGGGCGTCCGGCCCGACTCCTGCCGCGGTCGTCGTCTTCTTTCCGGCACGGTGCGTGCCGGGGGCTGCGAACCGCGTGGATACGTGGTTCTTGGGCGGAGCGGTCTTGGTGACCGGGCCGCGACAGTGCAGCAAAGGAGACGCGGGACGAACGTCCAAAGCCCATCGAGTCTGCCGGTTGTGTGAGTTTTTTGCGTGTCTGCACGATGCGCGGGAGTCGGCACCAGCGGACGGTCGGCGGCATCGCTACTGCCCGGTAGTGTAATGGTAGCACATCAGTTTTTGGTACTGAGAGTCTGGGTTCGAGTCCCGGCCGGGTAATTTCGACGCTTCCTGATGGCTCTGGCGAGTCTGCACCGCGACGCATGAGCGAGCCCATCAACACACACCGTTCTCCTGCTCCTGTCGCGGTCGTCATGGCCGCGGGCAAGGGCACGCGCATGCGCTCGGACCTGCCGAAGGTCGTGCACGAGGTCGCGGGTCGGCCGATGGTCTGCCACGTGGTTGACGCGTGCTTCCGGGCCGGGTGCTCTCGGGTGATCGCGGTCGTGGGCTACGAGCAGCAGCGGGTCCGCGACGCGTTGCGGGGGTTCGGCGATCGGGTGCGGTTTGCGGTGCAGGCCGAGCAGCTCGGCACGGGCCACGCGGTGCAGTGTGCCGCCGGAGCGCTCGAGGGGCTGGACGGCGACACACCGGTGCTGGTGCTGGCGGGAGACGGGCCGCTGATCCGGACCGAGACGCTCGACGCGTTGCTGGAGCTTCATCGGCGGGCCGGGGCTTCGGCGACGCTGGCGACGAGTGTGATCGACGACCCGACGGGGTACGGCCGGATCGTTCGCGACGGCGAGGGGCGGCTGGTCGGGATTGTCGAGCAGAAGAACGCCACGCCGGAACAGCTGGCGATCCGCGAGGTCAACCCGAGCTATTACTGCTTCGGGCTGGCGTCGATGCAGAGCGCGCTGGCGCGGGTCGAACGGAACGAGGCGTCGGGTGAGTACTACATCACCGACGTGCCGGCGATCCTGATGGAGGCCGGCGAACGCGTCGAGGTGATCGACGCGGTGCCGCCCGAGGACGTGCTGAGTATCAACACGCCTGAACAACTCGCCGAGGTCGACCGCATCCTGCGTGATCGGCTCGCACACCCGAGCACAGGGGCCGTCGGATGACCATGGACACCAACCACACGCTCAAGGTCTTCGCGGGCCGCAACTCCAGGGCGCTCGCCGAGCGGGCGTGCGATCACATCGGCCAGCCGATCGGCGAGGCGAGAACGCACATCTTCCCCGACGGCGAGCTGCTGGTGAAGCTGGAGGAGGACGTCCGCGGGCGCGACTGCTTTGTCGTGATCTCGACGTGCTCGCCGGTCAACGACAACCTGATGGAGCTGCTGGTCTTTATCGACTGTCTCAAGCGGGCCAGCGCCCGGCGCGTGACGATCGTGACGCCCTACTTCGGCTACGGCCGGCAGGACCGCAAGGACGAGGGGCGCGTGCCGATCACGGCCAAGCTGGTCGCGAACATGATCACCGCGGCTCGGACCGACCGGGTGCTCGCGATCGATCTTCACGCGGCCCAGATCCAGGGCTTCTTCGACCTGCCGTTCGATCACCTCACGGCGACGCCGGTGTTCCTGGACTACTTCGAGTCGATCCGGCACGAGCTGGGCGACCTGTGCCTGGTGAGCCCGGACGTCGGCAACGTGAAGGTGGCCGAGGGCTTTGCCAACCTGCTCGGCGGCGATCTGGCGATCATCAACAAGCGGCGGGTCTCGGGCACCGAGGTCGTCACCGAGCACATCATCGGGTCGGTCAAGGGCAAGACCGTGCTCATGTTCGACGACATGATCTCGACCGGCGGCACGATCTGCGAGGCGGCCAAGCTCGTGCTCGAGCACGGCGCGACCGACGTGATCGCGGCGGCGACGCACGGCGTCCTCAGCGGCGGCGCCATCGAGCGGATCAAGGCCTCGCCGATCTCGAAGCTGGTGATCACCGACACGATCCCCGCGGCGGGCCGCCTCGAGGGGCTTTCCGAGAAGCTGCAGGTCTTGAGCGTCGGCGATCTCGTCGGCGAGGCGATTCACCGTATCCACAACAACCTCTCGCTCAGCGAACTCTTCGAACGCACCGCCGGGACGAAGCGCTGAGCCGGGCACCCATCACACACCCAGAAGTCACACGAAAGAGAAGGAAACACACCATGCACGAGAACGCACCACTCCTCACCGCCACCCGCCGCGAGAAGGTCGGCACGCGGTACAGCAACCGGATCCGTCAGGCCGGCGGCCTCCCCGCGATCGTCTACGGGCACGGCGCCGAGCCGCTGCCTGTTTCTGTGGACGCCAAGGAGACGCTCCGCTACCTGCACAGGGGCGAGAAGATCCTGCAGCTGCAGATCGAGGGCCAGAGCGAGGTCCAGAACGTGCTGGTCAAAGACCTGCAGTTTGACTACCTGGGGACCAACGTGGTCCACGCCGACTTCACCCGCGTCGATCTGGAAGAGCGCATCGACGTGAACGTGGCGATCCACCTGGTGGGCGAGGCCGTCGGGCTCAAGACCGCGGGCGCGCTGCTCATGCACCCGACCAACGAGGTGGAGATCGAGTGCAAGGTCGCCAACCTGCCCGACTTCCTCGAGGTGGACATCAGCGGGCTGGAGGCGGGGGACTCCCTCCACGCCAGCGATATCAAGCTCCCGCTGGACACCATGAAGCTGCGCTCGGACCCCGAGCTCATCATCGCGCAGATCATCGTGCAGACGGCCGAGGAGGAAGAGACCGACGAGAGCGGCGAGGTCAGCGGTGCCGCCGAGCCCGAGGTCATCACCGAGAAGAAGGACGGCGACGACTAAACGCCTGTTGTCTCGCACGGGCCCGAGCCGCGTGCGTCGCGGCGGACACGGAGAGCACACCGTCATGAAGCTGATCGTTGGCCTTGGCAATCCCGGAGCGCAGTACGTCAAGACGCGGCACAACGCCGGGTTTATGGCGATCGATCGCCTCGTGGAGCGCCACGCGCCCGGCGCGGTGGTCAAGTCCCGCTTCCAGGCCGACGGGGTCGAGGCGTCGATCGCCTCGACCAAGTGCCTGCTGCTCAAGCCCATGACGTTCATGAACCTGTCGGGCCAGTCGGTGCTGCAGGCGGTGCAGTTCTACAAGGTGCCGCTGAGCGACCTGCTGGTGATCACCGACGATCTGGCGTTGCCGGTCGGTTCGGTGCGTCTCCGTGCCGGCGGCGGTGCGGGCGGGCACAACGGGCTCTCCGATATCGAGCGTCGGCTCGGTTCGGCGGACTACCCGCGGTGCCGCGTGGGCATCGGCCCCAAGCCTCCGATGTTCGACCAGGCGGCGTTCGTGCTGTCACGCTTTGCCGAGGAGGAGCAGGACGGCCTGGCCTCTTCGATCCAGACCGCCGCGGCGGCGGTCGAGACGTTCGTCGCGTCGGGTATCGACGCGGCGATGAACCGGTTCAACACCAAGATCAAGTCCGGGCCCGGCCCGGACAAAGACGCGGACCCCGAAGCCGACGCCGGCTGGGGCGCGGCCTGAAGAAACTCCACGCCGGCGCGGAGGCGCGTCCGGCCCAGCGAAAGGTACCCCGACCCATGTCAGTCAAGACCCGAATGTACGAAGCGATGTTCCTGGTGAGTCAGTCCGAAGCCGCCGACCTCGGCAGCATCGTGGCCCGCATCGAGGAGATCCTGCACCGCAGCGGCGCCGAGATCGTCGCGATGAAGAAGTGGGACGAGCGGCGTCTCGCCTACGAGATCGAGAAGCAGCGCCGCGGCGTGTACTTCCTGGTCTACTTCCGCGCCCCGACCACCGCCGTGGCCGGCATCGAGCGTGACTGCAACCTCGGCGAGCGGATCATGCGGGTCATGATCCTCAACGCCGAGCACCTCTCCGACGAGGAGATCGCGTTGCAGGACGACCGTGCCGGGCTCGGCGTCGAGGCCAACCTGCGGCGTCAGGAGGCCGAGAAGGCCGCCGCCGCCGAGGCCGCCGCGCCCGCGACCGTGGCCGCCGGGGCCTCGGACGAGGGTTCGGCCGACGCGTCGGAGTGAGTCGAGACCCGGGGTCGGACGCCCGCCCGGGGCGTGCTATCCTTCCACATTCCAAACTTCGGTGCGGCGTGGGGCCCGGTGAAGGGCACCGATCACGCGGCACCGTACCGGCGACGGAGGCCGTCACATGGCTGGGAGTTACAACAAGGTTCTGCTGATGGGCAACCTGACGCGGGACGTCGAGATGCGTCACACCCAATCCAACCTGGCGATCGCCAAGTTCGGGCTGGCGGTGAACGAGCGATACAAGGACCGCGACGGCAACTGGCAGGAGCGGGCGAACTTCATCGACTGCGAGATGTTCGGTGCCCGCGCCGAGGCCTTCGCCAGGTTCCACAGCAAGGGGAGCCCCGCCTTCATCGAGGGCAGGCTCCGCCTCGACCAGTGGGAAGACAAGAACAGCGGGCAGAAGCGTTCGAAGCTGCTCGTCGTCGCCGAGGGCTTTGAGTTCGTCGGCGGTGGTGGGGGCGACGGCGGTGGGGGCGGCGGCGGACGCCGGGCCTCGGCCGGGGCCCGCTCTGGCGGGGGAGACAGCGGCGGCGGCCGCCAGGAGTCCTACGACGACATCCCGCCGGACGACGATATCCCGTTCTGACGCCCATCCGGGCGGACGCACCATCGGGGCATGGAGACGGGCACGGGCCTACCATGCCGACCACAAACGGGCGGAGCCGACTGTCGGCTCCCCCGGCACCGTTGGGGCCCTCCGGGGCTCCTGAACTTCTCCCGCTCGGTCGGCGGGGGAGAGGACAGCGAAAGGACCGCACATGGCTACCAAGACCGTTCAGCTGCTGCTCACCGACAACGTCGACAACCTCGGCATCGTCGGTGACGTCGTCACCGTCCGTCTGGGCTTCGCCCGCAACTACCTGCTCCCGCGACAGCTCGCGACGACGCCCTCCAAGGAGAAGCTCGCCGAGCTGGCCGACCGTCGTGCCGAGGCCGAGAGGCAGCAGGCCGCCCTGCTCGAGCACCGCCGCAGCATGGTCAGCAAGATGGAGGGCCTCGAGCTGACGATCCTCCGCTCGTGCAACGACCTCGGCCACCTCTACGGCTCGGTCACGCAGCAGGACGTCGCCAACGCCCTCGGCGAGAAGGGGTTTGTCGTCAAGTCCCGCGAGGTGCGGCTGCCGTTCACGATCAAGCGGATCGACAGCTTCGACGTGCTCGTCAAGTTCGCCAAGGACCTCGAGGCGAACATCAAGCTCAACGTCGAGCCCGACCGCACGCTTGAGGACGACGGACGCGACGAGATGGAGTTTGACGATGAGGGCGAGCTGATCGATCCCTCCAAGAAGAAGCGCCCCGCCCCCGTTGAGGCCGCCGCGGCGGCCGAGGACGGCGAGGCCGAGGCCGCGCCGGCCGCCGAGGCCGAGTGATCGCGGGGCCGGCTGCTTTGCCCGACGGCGGTGCGGCGGCCTGACCTCGACATCCCGACACAGCAAAAGACGCCCCGGCAACGAGTTGCCGGGGCGTCTTGCCTTTGCGTCTTGGATCGCGTGCCGCTGCGGCTCGTGGCGGGCGGCGGTTACTTCTGCCGCTTGTCGAGCGGGAGCGGGTTGTCGAGGCTCACGATGGCCTTCGGGCCGACGTTGTAGCTCTTGATCTCGGCGCCGTAGCTGCAGAGGAAGAGGAGCGTGAGCTTCTGGTCGGTGCGGCTGGAGCTGAGGGTGATGCCGGCGTCGGCGAGCTGCGTCATGGCGCGGACGGGCTGGCCGGGGTCGAAGCGGATGTGGACCAGGTCGCGGTCCTGGTAGACCCAGCCGACGCAGTCGTAGACGATGCCGTTGGTATCGACCAGCTGCGGCGGCAGGACCCGCTGGGCGGTGGCCATGGCCTGGCCGTACATGCTGCCGGGGAAGTTGCCGCTGACATCGACCTGGACCATGACGACGTCGCCGGTGGTCGAGAACTTGTTGATCTGGAGGGCCTTCTGGCTGATGCGGTTGGCGAGCGCTGAGGGCTCCCACTTGGCCTCACCGTTGAGGATGTAGTTGTCGCCGTCGATGCGGAGGCCGCGCTGGGTGCCCTTCTGGATCATCAGCGGGCGGGGCAGGGTGTTGGTGAAGAGGATGCCCTTGGCGCGGTTCTCTTCTTCGTCGCGGTCGGGCCGGCCGGGCGTGTCGGTGTCGCTGTCGAAATCGGCCGGGATGGGCTCGGCACCCTCGATCAGCGAGCCCTGGGTGATCGCGTTGTCCCGCGCGGCGATCGAGGTGAACTCGGTGACCGGCTGCGCGGGCGGGGGCTTGAGCTCGCGCCGGATGTTCTTGAGGTAGATCGCGATCGGCTCGAAGTCGTTGGGCACGACGAACTCGAAGCCCATCGGCCGCGTCGCCGCGCCGGAGGAGGAGATCGCGAATTTCGGCGAGTCGAACGGGAACCGTGCCAGCGAGGTGTCGGCGCCCTGGGGGTTGGCAATCACCGCGACGGGGTGCAGGTTGAGGCGCTCGCCGGTGTCGCTGTTCTCGGCGACGATCCAGATCTGGCCGGAGGTCACGGAGACGAAGCTCGCCCCCGGCTCACGGAGCGAGGACTTCATCTCTAGGATGATGCCCTCGATGCGGGAGTCGGCCGGGTAGGGGGTGCCGTCGAGCATCGTGGCCAGGTGGGGCGTGGTTGCCCAGCGGTCCTGGAGCAGGTTCTCGCCGTTGGCGGCGGTCACGGTGTAGCGGGCGAGCAGTTCGAAGTCGTTGGGGCGGGCGGTGTTGCGGGCCAGGCCGCGGTCGTTCAACCGCATGACCTCGGCGGCGTGCCAGGGCTCGGGGCGCCACTTGGCGAGCGAGTTCTCTGTCGCGAAGGCGTTCTCGCTGGTGTAGGCGTAGAGCCCGCCGACGATGCGATCGACCGGCAGGAGCAGCCCGCCGGAGCGTTCGAGGCTGGCGCCCTGGTACTGCACGGGCTCGTAGCCAAACTCGTCGGTCTTGAAGCGCATCGTGCCGATGGCGATGACCAGCACGCCGGCGGTGATGACGCCGGAGACCACGCCGCAGGCGCCTGCCCCGACGACATCGGCCGCGGGAACGGCGACGGCGTTGGCGGGGGCGAGCTTGTCGGTCGCGACGCGGAGGACGGCGAGCGACGCGGCGAAGGGGATGACCAGACCGAACGCCCAGGCGGTGTACTCGATGGGTTCGAGGAAGCCCTTGGTGGGGGCCTTGGTCAGGATCATGTAGGACAGCGGCTCCCAGAACGCGAACGCGATCGCACCGGCGACCACGACGCACGCCATGTGGAGCAGCGAGGAGAAGAAGTTCCGGGTGACGGCGACGTAGGCCATGGCCAGCACGATCGCGATTACAAGGAGGTTCAGCATGATGTCAGTTCCTTCGCCGATGCACGGGGCGGTCGGGGCCGCCCGGTTGTTCGTTCTTGATCAGCCGGTCACGCGCTCTGGCCGGCGGGGGCGGCGGCGGCGGGCTTCTTGCTCTCGCCGGCGCTGGTGACCCGCATGATCTCTTCGATGCTGGTGATGCCCTCGACGGCCTTGAGGAGGGCGGCCTGCTGGAGCGTGGGGTAGCCGCGTTTGCGGAACTCGGCCCGCAGGGCGGCGAGGTTGCCGCTCTTGACCAGCTCTCGCTCGGCGGGGCCGACCGGGAAGATCTCGAAGACGCCCTCCTGGCCGAAGTAGCCTCCGCCGCTGCACATGGGGCACGTCTCGGGCTTGTTCTTGATGAGCACCTGGCCACCCTTCTTGAAGAGCTGAGGCACCTTGTCGGCGGGCAGGCCGAGCTTCTTGAGCATGTCGGCCGAGGGGGTGTACCCCACACGGCAGTTCTGACACAGCTTGCGGACGAGAGTTCCCGCGACCACGCCGTGGAGCGCCCCGGCGGCGGTGGGGAGGTCGCCCACGGCCTTGCACCACATCTGGATGGCCTGCAGGCCGCCCTTGCTGCGGAGCAGGACGTACTGCCGGGTCCGCTCCTGGTCGCCTCGGCACATCTCCTTGGCGGTCGCGGCGTCGGGCAATTCGCCCACACCGACGACGTCGGGGTCGCGCCGGAGAATCGAGCGGACGAGGGTGGAGTATTCCTGCCCCTCCTTCTTCGGGTCGAAGGGGTTCTGGCGGACGCCCTCGATCGTGTCCTGGATGTCGCTCTCGATGGTCTGGACGTTCTGGGTGTAGGCGTCGTGCATCCGGACCATGGTGTAGAGCAGCGTGGTGCCGCCGCCGTCCGGGGCGGCCGCGAGCAGGACCACGCCGGAGGCGTCCTCCACGATGGTGTTGATCGCCTCGAGCTGCGGCTCGAGGAAGCCCATATCGCTGACCTTGCGGCGGACGGCGAGTTCGGGGTCGATCATGAGCGTGAGCGTCATGCCGGACTGCCCGCCTGCGGTGGTGAGCCGGACCTTGTGCTTGCGGTCGAGGTGCCCGACGTTGACGGTGACCATCTGCTTGCGCCGGCGGTCGTTGACGTCGAGCCCGCCGACGCTCTTCCAGTAGTCCATCATCTTGACCGCCTCGGCGGCGGGCATGGTGGTGTCGGCGGTGGGGATGCCGTCGATCAGGAAGACGACGCCGTAGTTCTGGTCCTTGCCGGTCGGGCGGACGACGACCTCCGAGGCCCGGGCGGCCTTGGCCCGGAGCAGCAGCCCCTCGGCGGCGACGCGGACGGCGAACTCCGGGGTTTCCTTCTCCGGCACGGGCACGGTGTTGCCGTCGGGGGTGCGGAGCACGAGCTCGGCGGTGCCGGCCTGCTTGGCGGCGGCCTTGGCCTCCTTGGCCTCGCCCATGCTGGAGAGGTCGAGGAGTTTGACGTGGTGCTCTTCGGGGACGCGTTCGTCCTTGTTGGCGATCATCGGGTAGGCCGCGACGCTGATCGCGAGGATGGCGATCTCGGCTGCGAGTCCGACGACGATGCCGAGGATCCCCTCCAGGGGCATGAGGACCGCGACGAGGAAGGCGATCATGCCCATGAACAGGTGGAAGGAGTTCCACTTCTTGGGCTCGAGGTGGAATCGAGCGGCGTGCTTGTCGAAGTTGCTGGAGATCAGCCACGCCCACGCGACGAGGGGCACGAGCAGCAGCACCGGCTTCCAGGGCGAGACCAGAATGTACGCGTCCTGAGCGAGAGTCATCGGCATGGAGATCCCCACGGAAGTGTCAAGGGCTTGGAGCACCGTCATTCCCCGTCTTTCAAGGCTCTGTGAGCAACCAACTTCTTCGGCCGCGTGCGGCGCGGCCCGCACGGCTTACCCCACCAATTCCACGGCCGGTGCCCGCGCCCGCCAGGGCGTGCCGCACACCGACCAGACCGCCCGCCGACCGTGTCAGCCGAGCTTCTTGAGCCGCATCATCAGCTCGTCGACGTTGGGCGACGAGTCGATCGCCGTCCGCATGTGAATGTATTCCTTCTCGACCAATTCCACAAGCGAGAGGTTGAAGTCCTTCATGCCCGACTGGATGGCCTCGATCGAGTTGAGGTACTCGCGCAGCTCGCCCTCGCGCCCCTCGAGGATGTGCTTCTGGACGACGGTGTTGTTGACCAGAATCTCGATGGCCGGGATCCGGTGGATGTCCTCGTGGAGCGTCGGCAGCAGCTTCTGGTAGACGAACGCCCGCATCTGGTAGGCCAGGATCTTGCGGACGCCCTCGACCTCGTCCTGCTCGAACAGGCCGTAGATACGGCTGAAGGTCTGCGTCGTCGAGCTGGCGTGGATGGTCCCGTAGACAAGGTGGCCGGTCTCGGCGGCCATGAGCGCGGCCTCGAAGGTCTCGTTGTCGCGCATCTCGCCGACGAGCACGATGTCCGGGTTCTCACGCACGAGCGCGCGGAGCGCGATCTTGAAGTCGAGACAGTCGATGCCGATCTCACGCTGGTTGATCGTGGCGACCGCGTCGTTGAAGATGTACTCGATCGGGTCCTCGATGGTCACGATGTGCACGGGCTTGCGCTCGTTCACGTACTGCAGCATGGAGGCGATCGTGGTGGACTTACCCGAGCCGGTCACGCCGCAGAGGAGCACGATGCCCTGCGGCTGCATGGCGATGTCGGCCATGATCGGCGGGAGGTACAGGCCCTCGAAGGGGAGGATGTTGCTGGTGATGCGTCGGGCGGCGACGGAGATCTTGCCGCGGGCCATGAAGAGGTTGACGCGGTACCGGGTGTTGTCGTCGAAGTCGTAGGCGAAGTCGGCGGAGCCGAACTTGTGGAGGTCTTCGAGCTGCTCGGGCGTCATGATGGCGCGGGCGATCTGCCAGAACTCTTCTTCGTCCACGGGCGCGGTGTCGAGGGGTTTGAGCGCTCCGCGGAGCCGGATCTTCGGCGGCTGGCCCGTCTTCATGATGAGGTCGGACGCCTGGAACTTGATGGTGGCCTGGAGGAACTTGCCCCAGCGGGTGGCGAAGGGGTCGTTCTTCTTGGGTCCGGGCAGGGCGACGTGCCCTACGTGCGAGGCATCGGTCTGCGTGTCAGTTTCAACCGTCATGGACGCTTCACTCCTCGGTCTCATCGTGACCGCGCGGGGAAAGGTGGTTCCCGCCCGGCCACGGGCGTGTCTGGTTCCTGGTGCGTGGCCGACCCTTCGGCGGCACGTGCCGCGACGAGAAGCCTAGCAACTCGTCGCGATCGGCGACGAGAGCGCAGGATGCCCGCAGCGGGTTGTATCTGGACTGTGGACTGTTCGCAGGACCGCCCGTCGGGTTCCTGTGCGGGGATGATCGAGGGCGTCCAAAACGGACCAAGGGCCCGGCACGAGGCCGGGCCCTTGGGAAATGGTGGGGGAGGGGAAAGGTGGGGGTTTGGGCGATCAGTCGACCGCGACGGTCGAGCGGGTCTCGCTCCCGGACTCGGAGCCCTCGGCCTGCTCCTCCTTGTCCTTGCTTCCCAGGAAGCTCTCTTCGAGCGTGACGCGGATCTTCTCCATCGCCTTGTTCTGGATCTGGCGGACGCGTTCCTTGGTCACGCCGATGATCTGCCCGACCTGCTCGAGGGTCATGGGCTTCTCTTCGCCGCTCTCGAGCCCGAAGCGGTGCTCGATGACGGTCCGCTCGACAGCGGTGAGATCGGCCCGGTTCTCGGTCACGATGCGCTTGACCTCCTCGGCGGCGTCCTTCTCGAAGCCCTCGCGCTTCGACTCGATGTAGTTGGATTTCTCCAGCTTCGGGTCGAAGTCGGTCGGGAACCGCTGGCGGTACTTGCTGAGCTTCATGCCCTGCCGGCTGAAGGCCTTGAGGATCGCCCGGCAGGCGTACGTTGAGAATTTGTACCCACGGCCGGCGTCGAACTTGTCGACGGCGCGGAGCAGGGCCATGTTGCCCTCGCTGACCAGATCGGCGAAGTCGACCTCGCTCATGCGGGTCCGCTTGGCCATGGCCAGCACCAGCGCGAGGTTGGTCTCGGCGATCTGCTCGCGGACGCGGTCGGCGAGGCGGTGCCACGAGAGCACTTCCTCGGCCTGCTCGGGCGTGGGCTGACGCGATGCGCCCGCCCAGATCTCCTGCTGGAGCTTCCAGACGCGGTACCGGGCGTAGTTGAACTGGTAGAAGAGCACCCGCTCTTCGGCACCGGTCAGGATCACCTGCTGGGTGCTCTTGACGGTGCGGTTGCTGCGCGAGCTGGACAGATCGTCCATGACCGGGTGGTACCAGGTGGTGTCCGGCTTCTGGATGTCGGGGGCCTCGGCGTAGATCTGGCTCTCGGATTCCTTCTCGTAGAACTCGGGGCTGTCGATGAAGTCCTGCTCGTCGCTGAGCAGGTGCTTGAGCAGCCTCTCGTCCTCGAGGCTGAGCCGCTTCTTCTTGCCCTCGGAGCCGGCAGCCGACGAGGCCATCTCAACGCGATGCCTGCGTCGGACCTGCTCAAGCGGCGTGAGTTTCCTGACCTTGCGTACCTGTTTCATACCAACCCGTCCTTGCCGCTACCGGCCGTGAGTTCCCACCGTCCTGGATCTGCGCCGACTTCCACCCAAATGCCTAACGCCCGAGTCGTGCCCGAGCCGGGTCCGCGCCGCAAGAGTCCTCGGATTCGGCCGAGATTCTCGCGTGTTGTCGATGTCCAACGCTGCTCGCAGCCCTGATCCACCCACGGAACGCCTAGGAAGCCACTCACCGGGGTGTGTACCCGGTGACCTTCTTACGTATTCCAACCCCATCGGGTTTCACGTTCTATGCCGTAGACATAGAGAGCTCCACCCGATTGGCGCCTTTACATCACGTGTCGCACCATACGCCGGCCCGCCACGCTGTCACAAATTGTCGTCTGGCCTCCGTGCTCGCCGGTCAGACTGCCGAGAGTGCCCCGCGAAACCCCACGAATTGGTCTCGGACGGCTGCGGAAAGAGGATTCGCAGTGGGCATCCCTGCCACGGCGATTAAGGCCTCCCAGCTTACCTACAATCGTCCCGAATGCAAGCGGGGCAACGGCTTTTGGCCAAAGCTCCAATTTGTTTGGTTTTTGAACGGATCATGAAGGAGGCAAACATGCCCTTTTCGCTCCCTGCACTGCCCTACGCCCATGACGCCCTCGAGCCCCACATCGACGGCAAGACCATGGAGATTCACCACGGCAAGCACCACCAGGCGTACATCAACAACGCCAACGCAGCGCTCGAAGGCACCGAATGGGCCGCCAAGAGCGTCGAGGACATCCTCAAGAACCTCGATGCGCTCCCGGAGAACATCCGGGGCGCGGTCCGCAACAACGCCGGCGGCCACGCCAACCACTCGCTGTTCTGGACCGTTCTCGCCCCGGCCGGCAAGGGCGGCGGCGGGGCGCCCAACGGCGCCCTGGGCGACGCGATCAAGGCGGCGTTCGGCTCGTTCGACGCGTTCAAGGAGCAGTTTGCCAAGGCCGGGGCGACGCGTTTCGGCTCGGGCTGGGCGTGGCTCTCTGTGGATGGCTCGGGCAAGCTCGTCGTCGAGAGCACGCCCAATCAGGACTCGCCGCTGAGCGCGGGCCACACGCCGATCCTCGGGCTCGACGTGTGGGAACACGCCTACTACCTCAACTACCAGAACCGCCGCCCCGACTACATCGCGGCGTTCTGGAACGTCGTCAATTGGGGCAAAGTCGCCGAGCTGTTCAAGGCCGCTCAGGGCTGAGCGGCGGCGCAGGCCGCTCCAGACCAACCAGGGAATCCGGCCGCGGCGCGCCTCGCAGAGGTGCGCCGCTGTCTATTTGATGGGCAGACCCTTGTCGCGCCAGAGCTCGAGCAGGCGCTCGCCGGAGATCGGTTCCCAGATCTGATCACCGGGGAGGTCGGCCCGCACGGGGCGGAGCTTGGAGTCAAAGAGCACGGACTGGCCGGGGTGGCCCTCGCTGGGGCTCGAGGTGTAGAGGAAACCGCCGCCCTCGCGGGGTGAGATGGAGTCCTCCCGCAGCGTCACGCGGTCAACGTTCTGGTTGAAGGCGTAGAAGCGGTGTGACCCGGTCGCGCCGCGTCGCATCAGCAGGTGGGGCATGAGGTAGACCTCGACCCGGCTGATGTACCCGGCACCCTCGATCGCGGGCTGGATGCTCGATGGCGGCTTGCTGCCCTCGGTCCGAGAGATGAACAGATCGCCCCGGTCGCGGACGGCGGTCTCCACCAGATTGGTGATCGGGGCGGCCTTCTTGTTCCCCACCAGCGGCCGGATGGTCTGCTGGATCTTCCACGACTCGGACCGCCGGTCGGGGGTCATGAAAAACGACGCGACGACGTCGACCAGGCGGCCGTCGAGGAGCAGGCGGGCCTGCTGGAAGACCAAGTAGCCCTTCTCGCGGTCGGTCGGGCTCGAGCCGGTGCGTTCGGATCGGTCCTTGAGATCGCCGCGGGTGCCGAGGGCGTAGCGGGTCAGGCGGTAGCCGAGCTCCTCGGCATCTCGGTCCGATCCGCTCGCGGCCGGCCGGTAGAACCGCTCGAAGCGCCACTCGTCACCCAGCTCCCGGATCGCCTGCTCGTAGTCGGCGGGGGTCAGCGACTGCATGAACGCCAGCCCCTTCTCGACACCCACGCCGCGAAGCGCGTCGAGCGTGGCCGGGTCGGTGATCCGGGTGGAATCGACCAGGATCTCGAGGTAGGGCTTGGCGGCCGCGAGGTCGCGGGCCGAGCACTGGAGCTCGTAGATCGCCACCGAGGTCGAGGTCGGCATGAAAACCGCGTACCCGCGGGCGGCATCCTCCCCGGTGACGCCGGCGAGCTGGAGGTAGATGACCTCGGCGGGCCAGCCGTTGATGTCGCGGGATTCGCGGCTGATGACCCGTCCCTTGGCGGTCTTGAGCAGCCGCGAACTGTCGCCGGGGGCGGAGGTGTCGATCTTGAGCGACGAGACGGAGGCGAGGTTGTCGTGGATGATGGAGTCGGCGACCTCGGTGAGGGTCTTGGCCTCGGCCAGCCGCCGGTCGGAGACATTGATCAGCGCGGCCATGCCGGGGAGCGTGATGCGGCTGATCCCGGTGCCGGAGATCTGGTAGGTCGAGACCGAGACATCCATCGGGAGGGTGGTTGTTAGGCCTATGGCGGGGCGATCGAGCGTTTGGTCGGAGAGTCTGGCCGAGCCGGGCTGCGCGAACGCACCCGCAGCGAGGGCCGCCGAGAGGGCCCAGGAGCAGGCTGCGAGGCGTCGAGATCTGGTGGCGAACATGATGACCTCCGTGGCATGCATGGATCGTTGACGGGAGTGGACGGGTCCGGCGGCCGCTCTGGAGTGACCGGGCGGTGGCCGGAGGTTCCGCGGCATCGTACGGGCCGGGCGGTGGGCGAGCCGCGGCTGAAGGAGACCATCGACACGAAGCGGCGGGCTCCTGAAGCCCGCGAAGCCGGGAGTCTCGGGGCGGGGGCGAGGGGGTCGGAAACGGGGCTGAAAGTGGGGGCGGATCGGGCCCGAAGAGGGCCTGCGATGAGGAGTTGGTCAAAATGACGCCCGTCCAGGCATTGACTACGAGGGGAAGCGTCGTACGCTTACGGGCTCGACCCCGATCGGTGTCGGGCACACACGGGCGTGCCCGTGTCGGTGGGTTTTTTCGGTGCCACAACCGGTGCCAAGCAGGTAGAGGGTTCGGCCGCGTGGCCGGGCACACGCAGAACGGCACGCAGGGCGCGTGTCGGCGGGTTCTTTACCCGCGACAAATCACGCAGGCAGAACACGAAGCACGCGAACGAGGTGACGGATGACAGGCGGTCGGATCAGAATCAGGATGGAGGCGTACGACCACCTCGCGCTCGACTCGTCGGCGAGAGAGATCGTCGACCACGCGAAGCGTACAAACGCCCGTGTCCGCGGCCCCGTGCCGTTGCCGACACGCATCGAGCGGTACACGGTTCTGCGTGGCCCGTTTGTGGACAAGAAGAGCCGCGAGCAGTTCGAGATCCGGACGCACAAGCGGATTATCGACATCGTTGAGCCGAACGCCCGGACCGTCGAGGCCCTCAATCGACTTGTGGTCCCCGCCGGTGTGTTCGTGAGGATCAAGGCCTGAGCATGTTTCGAGCCGTTCGCTGACCGCGGGCGGCTCGTTTGGTTTGTAGAGACAGGGCCGCGAAGGCCGAGCGAAACTCCCAAGACTTCCTCTGTCGGCCGCAGGCACGAAGCAAGGTACGTAACCGATGGCACTCACGCTGGTAGGCAAAAAAATCGGTATGACGAGCGTCTTCAGCGAGGACGGGAAGCAGAGCATCCCCGTGACCGTGCTGGACATGACGCCGTCGATCGTGACGCAGATCCGCACGCAGGAGACCGACGGGTACTCCGGCGTGCAGCTCGGTTGGGGCGAGGTGAAGGCCCGCAACTCGACCATGCCGCAGATCGGGCACGACGCCAAGGCCGGCACCACGCCGAAGCGCACGCACGTCGAGAGCCGCGTGACCGAGGACGAGGCCGCCGGGTTCGAGCTTGGCCAGTCGGTCGGGCTCGAGTTGCTCGAGGGCGTGGTCTACGTCGACGTCATCGGCACGAGCAAGGGCAAGGGCTTCCAGGGCGGCATGAAGCGTCACGGCTTTAAGGGCCAGATCGCGACGCACGGTGTCGAGCGGAAGCACCGTTCGCCCGGTTCGATCGGCGGCCACGGCAACAACGCCGGTAAGGCCGGTCGGATCAAGAAGGGCAAGAAGATGTCCGGCCAGATGGGCAACGAGCGGGTGACCGCGCGGAGCCTAGATGTGATCCGGATTGACAGCGAGCGGAACCTGCTGCTGGTCAAGGGGCCCGTCCCCGGAGCCAACGGCGGCACCGTCATGGTGAGACCGGCGGTCCGGCTGAACCGGAGCAAGGCCAAGGCGATCTCTTCGTAGGAGCGATTGCAGCGACAGAGACCCTCGGTTGGGAGCATCCCGGCCGCGGGGTCCGAGAGGTCGAACGGGCAGGAGACTGCCCCGCCGAAACCGTCGGACGACAACAGAACTGAAACCGCTCCCGGCACGGTGTCGGGAGAAGGAACTACACCAGCCGAGTCGACTCTGCTCGACCCCACGTCTTTCGAGGCGTGCCCCGACCAAGGGCAACAGGGGACCGGGCAGATAGGCGAAGCAAGCCGAGCGGGTGCCCCGGAGGCCCAATCAGGCTTTGAAAAAGGCGAAAGACGGAGTACGACAAATGGATGTCCCCGTCTACAACATCAAGGGCGACGAGGTTTCGACCTTCAGCATCGATGAATCCTCCCTCGGAGGAGTCGTTAACGCTGACCTGATCAAGCAGGCGTACGTGATGTATCACGCGAATCTTCGCCAGGGCTCCGCCCGCACGAAGACCCGCTCCGAAGTTCGGGCTTCGACCCGCAAGATCTACCGCCAGAAGGGCACGGGCAACGCCCGGCACGGCGCCAAGACGCCGCCGCACTTCAAGGGCGGTGGCCACTCGTTTGCCAAGAAGCGGCACCGTGAGGACTACCACGTCACGATGCCCAAGAAGATGCGTCGCAAGGCCAACCGCAACGCGCTCCTGGCCAAGCTGGTCGATGGCGAGGTCAAGATCATCGACGATCTGAAGTTCGACACGCCCAAGACGCGGCCGTTCGCGGATTTCCTGAAGGCGATCGGGATCGACCACCGCGTGCTTCTGGCGCTGCCCAAGGAGCGTGCCGAGAGCCGCAACGCGTGGTTGAGCGCCCGGAACATCGACGATGTCGACGTCTGCTGTGCCGACCAGCTTACCACCTTCGAGATGCTCAACCACCGGTACCTGGTGATCGGCAAGGGCGAGCTCGAGGCGTGGCTGAACGGGCCGAGCTCGCAGACCGACAAGTCCGCCAAGGTGTCGCCGATGGGCCGCGTTGCCAAAGCCGAGGAGGTGGCCTGATGGATTCGACCTACATCATCAAGAAGCCCATTCTCACCGAGAAGTCGACGGCCGCGATGAACGAGGAAGCTCGGTACACCTTCGAGGTGGACCGTCGCGCGACCAAGACTGAGGTGAAGCGTGCCGTGGAGCAGCTCTACGGCGTCAAGGTTGAGGGTGTGGCCACACAGGTCCGCAAGGGCGGCGAGCGTCGTCTGAAGTACGGCTGGGTGACCGAGAAGAAGACCAAGAAAGCAACAGTTCGGCTCGCCAAGGGCCAGGTTATCGAGCTGTTCTGAGCCGAGTGAGAGGACCGATCCATGCCTATTCGGGTATATAAACCAACCAGCGCAGGACGGCGGAACGCCTCGGTCAACCTCCATGTTGAGGTCACCAAGACGCGTCCCGAGAAGTCGCTGACGCGCACCCTGAACAAGAAGGGTGGCCGCAACAACCAGGGCAAGATCACGGTTCGCGGCCGCGGCGGCGGCGCGAAGCGTCTGTACCGCGCCATCGACTTCAGCCGCAAGGACCGCGACGGCATCAAGGGCGAGGTCTCGGCGATCGAGTACGACCCCAACCGCAGCTGCCACATCGCGCTGATCGAGTACGCCGACGGCGTGAAGCGGTACATCCCCGCGCCGAACGGCCTCAAGGTCGGCACGTCCATCGAGTGCTCGCGTGACGTCGCGGTCGAGCCCGAGGTCGGCAACATGATGCCGATCCGGTTCATCCCCGCCGGCATGGCGCTGCACTGCATCGAGCTGACCCCCGGCCGCGGCGCACAGATGTGCCGCTCGGCGGGCACGTCCGCCCGGCTCTCCAACAAGGAGGGCAACTACGCGACCCTGGTGCTGCCCAGCGGCGAGACCCGCCGGGTGCTGCTGGACTGCATGGCGACCATCGGCGTCGTCGGCAACAGCGACCACCAGAACCGCCGACTGGGCAAGGCGGGCATCTCCCGCCACCTCGGCCGGCGTCCGCTCTCTCGCGGCGTGGCGATGAGCCACCACGCCCACCCCCTCGGTGGTGGTGAGGGCCGCAGCAAGGGTGGCCGCGCTCCGTGCAGCAAGTCGGGCACCCCGTCGAAGGGCGGCTCGACGCGTGACCGGAAGAAGGCCAGCACGAAGATGATCATTCGCCGCCGCTACAGCAAGCGGTACGGGCAGCTCAAGTAACCGACTCGAATTGAACCGACCGCACGAAGGATATGAGGCGCATCTATGGGCCGGAGTTTGAAAAAGGGACCGTTCGTCGACGAGAAGCTCTACCGCAAGGTGGAGAAGCAGGTCGAGGGCGGCACAAAGCAGCCGATGAAGACGTGGGCGCGTCGTTGCACGATCGTCCCCGAGTTCGTTGGCTACACGTTCAAGGTCCACACGGGCCGGAACTTCGTTGACGTCTACGTGACCGAGGACATGGTCGGTCACAAGCTCGGAGAGTTCGCCGCAACGCGTACCTTCCGGGGCCACACAAACAAGAAGGAAGGCCTCAAGTCCGGCTGATTCGCCGGTCTGGCATCTAACCCCAAGAGGATCGCGTCGTGAGGATTCGAAGCGACAAACTCAAGCGACTGAGCGAGCAGACGGGCATCGGCACCGAAGAGCTCGCAACGTCCGTCGAGCGTACCGGGCTCAAGGCGTCCAACGCCGGGAGCGCTGTGCGGAACTGGATGTCCGGCCGCGACCACCCGCGTTGCAAGGCCAAGGACATTGTCAATCTCGCCCAGACGCTCGGATGCGAGGCCCGCGAACTGGCGCGCTTCTCGAGCGAGGTCCGCTTCCACCGCGGGAGCGACCAGAAGGCCAGGCTGGTCGTGGACATGATCCGCGGCAAGTCGGCCGACGAGGCGCTCAGCATGCTCTCGTTCGCCCCGCAGCGGGCGGCGGTGCATGTCCGCAAGGCTCTGGCGGCGGCGATCGCCGACGCCGAGCTGGCCGACGCCGATCCGGGCGACCTGGTCGTCTGCGAGGCCGCGGTCAACCGCGCCACGCCGATCAAGCGGTTCCAGCCCAAGGACCGCGGCCGTGCTCACCCGATTCTCAAGAGGCAGTCGCATATCACCGTCAGTGTGCAGGAGCGTGACTAGATGGGACAGAAGAGCCATCCCTTTGGATTCCGACTCGGTATCACCGAGGCCCACCGCTCCCGCTGGTACGCGCCCAAGGCGCTGTATGGTGAGTTGCTGGTCGAGGACGAGCGCATCCGCAAGTACCTCGATCACCGCCTGAACCGCACGCCTCCGAGCGCCGCGGTCGCCGAGGTGCACATCGAGCGCACCCGCGAGGAGCTCAAGATCATCGTCCGGACCGCGCGTCCCGGCCTGGTGATCGGCCCCAAGGGCGCCGAGGTCGAGCGGATCACGCAGGAGCTGACCTACATGACCGGGCGCAAGGTCGCGATCTCGATCGTCGAGATCAAGCAGCCCGACATGGACGCCCAGCTCGTGGCCGAGACGGTCGCCGAGCAGCTCAAGAAGCGTGGGGCGTTCCGCCGCACGGTGAAGATGCGTGCCGAGGGCGTCATGCAGGCCGGTGCCAAGGGCGTGAAGATCATGATCTCGGGCCGCCTCGGCGGGGCCGAGATGAGCCGCACGCTGGACACCCGCCTGGGTTCACTCCCGCTGTCGACGCTGCAGGCGAACATCAACTACGGGTTCGCCGAGTCGCGTACCGCCTATGGCGTGATCGGCGTGAAGGTGTGGATCTACAAGGGCATGTTCGACGAGGAGCAGAAGACCGAGGAGACCGACTCCCGCGCGGCGGGTGCTCGTCCTCGGGCCAGAGGGCGGCACTGATTTCGGTGTGCCGGAGACGGATCGTCAGAGAGTTTTGACCGGGCCGGCCGTGCCCGTGAGTATCGAAGGAAGTTTGCACAATGCCTCCATACAAAATCCCCAAGCGAGTCAAGTACCGCAAAGAGTTCCGTCGCGCCCGCGACCGCAAGGCGACCAAGGGCAACTACGTCGCGTTCGGCGACTACGGGCTCCAGGCGTTGGAGGGTTGCTGGCTCAAGAGCAACGTGATCGAGGCCGGGCGTATCGCCGCCCAGCAGTTGCTCAAGCGTCAGGGCAAGCTCTTCATCCGGGTGTTCCCCGACAAGCCGGTTTCCAAGAAGCCGCTCGAGACCCGCATGGGTAAGGGCAAGGCCGACGTGGACTACTGGGCGGCGCGGGTGCGTCCGGGGACGGTCTTGTTCGAGCTCGCCGGTGTGCCGGAAGACCAGGCCAAGGCGGCGATGGCTCGTGTGGCGATGAAGATGCCGGTCCGGTGCCGATTCGTCGGTCGCCGACTCTCGGTGTAGGAACGTGAACGCAACGCCGGAGGCCGCGTGAGCCCGAGGCCAGAGAATGAAGGACGACGCGATGTCGACTGCCGAAGAAGTCCGGAAGATGCGTGACGAGGAGATCTCGATCGAGCTGAAGAAGCTCCGGGAGAAGATCTTCACGCTCCGCAGCCAGACCGTGACCGACAAGATCGAGGACACCTCGCAGTTCCGCAAGCTCCGCCGCGACGTGGCGAGGCTGATGACGGAGAGGCACGCGCGGCAGTTGGCCAAGGCGTAACTGAAGACCGACACGACCCACTACGTCGGGGACGCGTTCCCCGCCCCGGAAAGATGAATCCATGACCGAAGCAACCGAGCAACAAGTCAACCACTCCCGCAGAGTCGGCGTGGTCGAGTCCGACGTTCGCGACAAGTCGCGCAAGGTGGTGGTGGCGTTCAAGGCCAAGCACCCCAAGTACGGCAAGTACGTGCGGAAGCGCACGGTGCTGCAGGTCCACGACGAGGCCAACGTGTCGAAGCTCGGCGACACCGTCGAGGTCGAGGAGTGCCGCCCGATCAGCAAGACCAAGTGCTGGAAGCTGGTGCGGGTCGTCCGCGAGGGTGTTGGCCACGAATCGTGAACAGTCGCCGGGACCAACCCCGCGAATTACAGAAGGCTGGTAGGTAGATGCTGCAAGCTGAATCAAGATGCGAAGTCGCGGACAACTCGGGCGCCAAGATCGCCTACGTCATCCGTGTGTACGGCGGCTCGACCCGCGGCGGCGGCTTCTCGCGCAAGACCGCCTCGGTCGGTGACCGGGTGATCGTCGCGATCAAGAAGGCTCTCCCCGGGTCCGACGTCAAGGCCGGCGACAAGTCGAAGGCCGTGGTCGTCCGGGTCGCCAAGAACTACCGCCGCAAGGACGGGTCCTACGTGCGGTTCGACAACAGCGCGGTGGTGCTCATCAACGACGACGGCAACCCGAAGGGCACCCGCATCTTCGGCCCGGTCGCCCGTGAGCTCCGTGAGAAGAGCTACATGAAGATTGTTTCTCTCGCGTCGGAGGTGGTGTGATATGGCCAGGCACGTACGCAAAGGCGACCAGGTCGTCGTGACTCAGGGCAGCGACAAGGGCAAGACCGGTGAGGTGCTCAAGGTCATCCCCAAGGAGGACCGGGTGCTCGTCCGCGGCGTGGCGCTGCGCACCAAGCACATGAAGCCCACACAGCGCAACCCGCAGGGCGGCATCTACACGAAGGAAACCCCGATCCACCTGAGCAACGTCAGCCCGGTCGTGGACGGCAAGCCCTCCCGCGTCCGGTTCGAGATCCGCGACGACGGCAGCAAGGTCCGCGTCGCCGTCCGCGGCGGCAAGGTGCTCGGCGAGGTCCGCGGGGCCAAGGCGAAGGGCTGATTCAGCAACACACACTCCCGCTCGGATCGAGCGGGCGGAGGCGAAGGCCGCCGGATGGAAACCGGCGGCGAAACGCAGCCTGAAAGATCGGAACGAAAGACATGGCCAAAGACACGAAGAAAAAGGGCGGCAAGAAGGGCGAGGCAGTCGATGCGCCCCCCGCGGGTGCCTCGCGCCTCCGTGCGAAGTTCGACAACGAGATCCGCGACGCGGTGGCCAAGGAGTTCGGTGTCACTAACCGGATGGCCCAGCCCACGCTCGAGAAGATCACGATCAACGTCAACATGGGCCGGCACCTCGACGGGACGAAGATCCCGCCGAACATCCGCTCGACCGTGCTCGACACCCTGACGACCATCAGCGGGCAGAAGCCCATGATGCTCAAGGCCAAGAAGTCGGTCTCCAACTTCAAGGTGCGTGAGGGCTACGAGACGTCGGCGATGGTGACCATCCGCCGCGACCGGATGTGGCACTTCCTGGACCGCTTCATCCACCTGGCCACCCCCCGTATCAAGGACTTCAGGGGTCTGCCCCGCAAGTCGTTCGACCGGCAGGGCAACTACTCGACCGGCCTCAACGAGCAGGGCGTGTTCCCCGAGATCAACATGGCGGACGTGAGCTTCACGCACGGCATGAACATCAACCTGAGCTTCGCCAACTCCAACCCGAAGATGAGCGAGTTTGTGCTCGAGCAGCTCGGTATGCCCTTCATCAAGCCCGACGAGAACTGACCACACGACCAATGACCGGGCCGCCCGCGACGGCGGGCTCGGGACGACCGAGACGAGGAAAGACATGACCACAAAGGCCCAGATCGCCAAGAGCAAGCGGACCCCCAAGTTCTCCAGCCGGAAGGTCCGTCGGTGTGAGCTGACCGGACGCTCCCGCGCGGTGTACCGCAAGTTCCGCATCAGCCGCATCATGCTCCGCAAGCTCGCGCTTGAGGGGAAGATCCCTGGCATGCGCAAGGCGAGCTGGTAAACCCGACGGTCCGGCCCGACGTCCTCTTTACGACCCCGTGAGAGTCCGAATCTCACTTTGAACACGCACAAGGCTTCAGGCGGTACAACGACATGGCACTCAGTGACCCCATCGCAGACATGCTGACCCGGATCCGGAACGCGGTGCGCAACCGCTCCAAGACGACCCTGGTGATGAACAGCAAGGTGAACCGCGGCATCCTCGACGTGCTCCAGCGCGAGGGCTACATCGTCGGGTTCGAGCCTGTTGACGACGGCCGCCAGGGCCAGCTCCGCGTGCAGCTGAAGTACAGCAGCACCGGCGAGCCGCTGATCCGCACCGTCAAGCGCGAGAGCAAGCCCGGCTGCCGGGTGTACATGGGCGTCGACGATCTGCCCCGCCCGATGCAGGGCCTGGGCATCTCGATCGTCTCGACGAGCCAGGGTGTGATGAGCGACCGGATGTGTCGTGACGAGCGTATCGGCGGCGAGATGCTCTGCACGGTTGATTGATCTACTGCCTGTAAAGGACTGGAATCCCCGCCGGCCCTGCCCAGGCGGATGATCGAGGACAGACCCATGTCAAGAATCGGAAAGAAACCTGTCAGCATTCCCAGCGGCGTCAAGGTCGCGGTCAAGAGCGACTCGCTGAGCGTCGAGGGCCCCAAGGGCACCCTGACCATGTCGGTCCGCCCCGAGGTGAACGTCGAGGTCGACGCCGACGCCAAGGAAGTCCGCTGCTCGATCGACGAGAAGGATCAGAGCATCCGCGAGGTCCGCGCCTACTGGGGCCTCACCCGTGCCCTGATCAACAACATGATCGAGGGCGTGACCAAGGGCTACGAGAAGACGATGGAAGTCGTCGGCGTCGGTTGGGGCGCACAGGTGCAGGGCAACCAGCTCAAGCTCCAGGTCGGCTACGCACAGCCGGTGCTCATGGAGATCCCGGCCGGCCTCAGCGTGACGGCCGAGAAGCAGATGGTGAAGATCAGCGGCGCGGACAAGCAGGCCGTCGGCCAGTTCGCGGCCGCCATGCGGGCCAAGCGCAAGCCCGAGCCGTACAACGGCAAGGGTGTCAAGTACGCCGACGAGGTCATCCGCCGCAAGCAGGGCAAGCAGTTCGGCTCCTAAGGTTCGTATTCAGACAGCACATGACGCGGGGCGACACCCCGCGAGGTGAGACGCGATGAACAGCCAGAAGAAAAAGCAAATCCGCCGGAGCCGTCGCAGAACCGGCATCCGCAAGCGTGTGATCGGGACGCCCGAGCAGCCCCGGCTGTGCGTCTATCGCTCGCTGAACCACATCTACGCCCAGGTCGTCGACGACCTGGCCGGCACCACCCTCGCCGCGGCCTCCACCCGCGACAAGGGGTACAAGGGCGAGACCTCGGGCAACGTGGCGGCCGCAGAAGCCGTCGGCACCGCGCTCGCAGAGAAGGCCAAGGCCGCCGGCGTGACCAAGGTCGCGTTCGATCGCGGCGGGTTCCGTTTCCACGGCCGGGTCAAGGCCCTGGCCGACGCCGCCCGCAAGGGCGGGCTCGAGTTCTGATCCGCACGTACACGATCCGCATTCCCGCTCGACACAGAGCAGCGCCTGAGACCAAAGCGATGAGCACCCATGAGTAAGAACTCCAACGAAGAGCAGAACTCGAACTTCGATACCGAGACGCTCGGCATCTTCCGCACGGCCGCTACGGTGAAGGGTGGCCGCCGGTTCAGCTTCGGCGCGCTCGTCGTGGCCGGCGACCGGAACGGCCGCGTCGGCTTCGGGCACGCCAAGAGCAAGGAAGTCCCGACCGCGATCGAGAAGGCCGAGAAGGCCGCTCGCCGCGACGTCGTCCGCGTCCCGCGCGTGGGGTCGACGATCCCGCACCAGGTCGAGGGCCGGTTCGGGGCCAGCCGCGTCCGTCTGATCCCCGCGTCGCCGGGCACGGGTGTTATCGCCGGCGGCACGGTCCGCACAGTGCTCGAGGCGGCGGGCATCACCGACTGCCTCACCAAGTGCTACGGCTCGACCAACAAGATCAACATGATCCGCGCGGTGTTTGACGGCGTGCAGCGGCTTCGCTCGAAGGAGGACATCGGCGACTCCCGCGATGTCGAGCTCGGCACCACCGAGATCGAGTCCAAGATCGAGCGCGGCCAGCGGTTCATGCCCAAGGCCGCGGCCAGCGAGAAGATGCGTGGCCCGGTCAACACCGTCGGCCAGGACAACCGCCGTGGTGGCGGTCGCGGCGGCCGCGGCGGCCGTGGCGGCGGTCGTGGTGGGGGTGGCGGCCAGCGGTACGGCCAGCAGCAGGCCCCGGCAGCAGCCGCGGCGGCACCGGCCGACACACCCGCCGACAGCGCCGCGGAAGCACCGAAGACAGACGCCTGAACAGACGACCGAGACGTACGATAGAGACAACCGCCGGTCCCAACTCCAACGGACCGGCTAGCACGCAGCCAGCGGCTGCGGGAGCGCCGACAGATGATGATTCATGACATCACGGCTATGGCCGGCAAGTACAAGTCCCGCAAGCGCGTCGGGCGCGGCCAGGGCAGCGGCCAGGGCAAGCAGGCCGGCCGCGGCCACAAGGGTGCGGGCTCCCGCACCGGCTACTCCGGCCGCGCCGCCTTCGAGGGCGGTCAGATGCCGTACTTCCGGCGCATGCCCAAGTTCGGCTTCACCAACGTCCAGTTCAAGACCCGCTTCTTCGTGGTCAACCTCGGCTCGATCGCGGCCCACCCGGACTTCGCCAAGGGCGGCGTGGTCGATGTGGCCAGCCTGACCAAGGCCGGCCTCGTCCGCGACCAGAGCCGCGACCTCAAGATCCTCGGCGATCTCGGCGAGGCCGACAAGCTGAACGTCAAGTTCGACGTGACCGCGAACCGGGTCACCGACTCGGCCCGCAAGCACATCGAAGCCGCGGGCGGCACCGTCAAGGAGACCGGCACCCGTCGCGACATCGTGCGCGGCGTCGACCGCAACTCGGACGACCGGTCCCCCAAGAACCTGACCAAGAAGCTCCGCAGGACCAGCGCCGGCATGAAGAAGAAGTGATCCGTCCGGCCCATCGCGCAGGCGTGGGACACGGGTAGAGAACGGCTCACACGCACGCACGGACGCCGGGCAGGTCCGCAACAAAGAGGCGAGATGTTCAGATCACTCCTGCACGTATTTCAGGTCAAAGAGCTCCGGCACAAGATCCTCTTCACGCTCGGCATGCTCGCGGTCTACCGCATCGGGTTCTGGATCCCGCTGCCGGGCGTTGACCAGGCGAGCATGGTCGAGTTCTTCCAGACCGCCGTCGAGTCTGAGAGTGCCGCGGGCCGCGCCGCGCAGTACGTGGCCATTTTCTCCGGCGGCTCGTTCAGCCAGTCCACGATTTTCGGTCTGGGCATCATGCCCTACATCACCGCGGCCATCATCTTCCAGCTGCTCAGCTCGGTCTCGCCGGCGCTCAAGCGGATCCAGGAAGACGGCCCGTCCGGCCGCGTCAAGATCCAGGAGTGGACCCGCTACGCCACGGTCGGGCTGTGTCTCGTCCAGGGCATCGGCTGGCTCTCCTACATCAAAGCCCAGAACCTGGTCATGGTGGAGATGGCGGGGAGCCCCGTCTGGTGGCTGACGGCGCTTGCCGCGCTGACCGCGGGAACGGTGTTCCTGATGTGGCTCGGTGAACAGATCGACCGCTACGGCATCGGCAACGGCGTCTCGCTCATCATCACCGCCGGCATCCTCACCGGCATGCCCAGCGCCATCCTGCAGCTAGCCCAGAGCTTCGACAAGAACGGCGCGGACGGCCCGAACGCCATGGGCATGCTGATGCTCGCCGGCGGCTTTGTGCTCGTCGTGGGTGGGTGTGTGCTGCTGACGGTGGCGCAGCGTCGCATCCCGATCCAGCAGGCCAAGCACACCCGCGGCCGGCGCGTTTTCGGCGGCCAGCGGTCCTACCTCCCCCTCCGCGTCAACCACTCCGGGGTCATGCCGATCATCTTCGCCAGCTCGCTGATGATCTTCCCCTCGGTCATCTTCGAGGCGATCGCCTCCGCCGCCAAGAATGTCGGCGGCTGGTGGACCGTCCCTCTGGTCAAGATGGGCGACTGGTTCCAGATGGGGCAATTCCCCTACATCGTCTTCTACATCGCGATGGTCTTCTTCTTCAGCTTCTTCTGGGTGACCGTGCAGTTCAACCCGGACGACATGGCCAAGCAGCTCCGCAACAGCGGGTCGTTCATCCCCGGCCTGCGTCCTGGCCCCCGGACCGCCGAATATCTCGAGGCCGTGATCGGCCGTATCACCTACGTCGGCGCCGGGTTCCTCGCGATCATCGCCGTGCTCCCGATGGTGGTGAACACCAGCCTCGGAATCAGCTTCGCCGTCACGCAGTTCCTCGGCGGCACCGGCCTGCTCATCGTCGTCAGCGTCACGCTCGACCTGCTCCAGCGGATCGAGGCCAACCTGCTGATGCGCAACTACTCCGGCTTCCTCGGCGGCGAGGACCTCAAGACGACCTCCCGCGTCCGCGGCTCGAAGAGCTGATCTCAGATTCGGCCCTGAGCGGCGGAGTCGTGACAGGGCGCAGCGACTCTGGCGCGTTCGCCGCAGGCGCATGCCGCCCGGACTGTCGACCATGAGCCCCGACCAACCCAACTGGCCCGAGCTCCGCTCGCCCCGGGATGTCCGGAGGATCGAGCAGGCCGCCCGAGTGGCGTGGCTGGCTGCGCGCGAGGCGGTGCGGGCCGCTCGAGCGGGCATGACCACGGCCGAACTGGACGGCATCGTCCGAAGCGTGATTTCTCGCCACGGCGGCCGTCCGGCGTTTGAGCATCTCGAGTCGGACGATGCGAGTGCGCCCTTCCGCGGCGCAGCGTGCATCTGCGTGAACGAGCAGGCCCTCCACGCCCCGCCCGGCGAGCGCGTGCTGGCGGGCGGCGACCTGGTCACCGTGGACGTGGGGGTGGTGCTCGGCGGGTGGTACGGCGACGTCGCCGAGAGCGGGATCGTGCCCGGCGGCCTCTCGTCCGCGGCGGCCCTGCTCCGGGCCGCACGGGCCACGGTGGCGGCGGGGGTCCGGGCGTGCGGGCCGGGAGTGCGATGGTCGGAGGTGGCCCGGGCCGTGCGGTCCGCGGCGGCCAGGCACGACCTGACGGTGCTCACAGGGTTCACAGGTCACGGCGTCGGCCGGCGGCTTCACGAGCCGCCGACAGCGGGCTACGAGACCCGCCCCGGCGGCGCGGACGACTTTGTGCTGCTCCCCGGCATGGTGCTGACCATCGAGCCGATTCTCGCGGGGTTCCCCGGGAAGGTGCAGATCGAGCCGGACGGCTGGACCGTCTCGACCGCCGACGGGTCCCCGGCGTGCCATGTGGAGCGGATGGTGCACGTCACGCGGACCGGGAGATCTGTCCTGGGGCGTGCGTCGAGCGGTCGGGACGCGCGCGAGGGTCTATAGTCGTCTCCTCTCTGGACGAGAGGGAAAAGTCCACGAACGCAGGAAAGGCCCGCGCGAGAGCCCGGGGAGTGCATGGCCAAGCAAGACGACAAGTTTACATTCGAGGCAACGGTCGTCGAGGCCCTGCCGAACGCCATGTTCAAGGTGCGTCTCCCCAACGAGCAGGAGACCGAGATCCTCGCCTACGTCTCCGGGAAGATGCGTATGAACTACATCCGCATCCTGCCCGGCGACCGGGTCACGGTGGAGTTGAGCCCCTACGACCTGAGCAAGGCCCGGATCACCTACCGCCACTGAGAGAGGGCACGCCGGGACGCCGCCCCGTGGTTCGATCCGGCCGGGCGGGCCGTCAGGGGCATGATCGGGGTCGATTTTGGCCGATCTGGGGCCGAGTCCTGGCCCGGATACGTGACTCTCAGAAACTTCCGGTCTACTATCCTCGCCCGCGACCGCATCACGTCGCGGGGTTGTGAATGTGAACAGACGTATCAACGAGCAGGGCACAGGCCTGCCAGACGATCGGGATGAATGATGAAGGTCAAGGCGAGCGTCAAGCGAATCTGCAACCAGTGTCAGGTCATCCGTCGCAAGGGCAAGGTCAGGGTGATCTGCAAGGCCGATCCGAAGCACAAGCAGGTGCAGGGCTGATCGAGGAGGCTCCTGCCTCTCCGCTCCACACCCGCTGACGAAAGGGACCGAGTATGCCACGTATCGCGGGCACAGACGTGCCGGATAAGAAGAAGATCCTCTACGCCTTGCAGTACATCCACGGCATCGGCGAGAAGTTCGCCGCCGATATCCTGAACGAGGCGCAGATTGACCCGGCGACCCGCTCGGCCAACCTGACCGAGCAGGAAGTCGCCTCGCTCAACGCGATCATCGACTCGGGCTACCTCGTCGAGGGTGCGCTCCGCCGTCAGGTGTCGCAGAACGTGCAACGGCTCAAGGACATCCGCTGCTACCGCGGCGACCGTCACCGCCGCGGCCTGCCCGCCCACGGGCAGCGCACCCGGTGCAACGCACGCACGCGGAAGGGTCGCAAGAAGACCGTGGCCGGCAAGAAGGGCGTCAAGGGCTAAGACTGATTACCGCGACCCGTGGGCTCGGCCCACGGGTTCGTTTGCGAGGCGAGTATGGCAAAGCAGGTCAAGAAGGCAAAGAAGGTTCGCAAGAACGTCACGCGTGGCATCGTCCACGTGAAGGCGACGCAGAACAACACCATCGTCACCATCACCGACATGGCCGGCGAGACCGTCGCGTGGGATTCGGCCGGCACCATCGGCTTCAAGGGTGCCCGCAAGGCGACGCCCTTTGCCGCGACCCGCGCCGGTGAACAGTGCGGCCAGAAGGTCCGCAAGATGGGCATGAGCGAGGTCGAGGTCCGTATCACCGGCACCGGCGCAGGCCGCGAGTCGGCGGTCTCGGGCGTTGCCAGCTGCGGCATCCGCGTGACCGCGATCGAGGACCGGACCCCGGTGCCGCACAACGGCTGCCGCCCCCGCAAGCGTCGCCGCGTCTAGCGGACAACGCCGATCAGGCAAAAACCGCCGCCGGGAGCGGCGATTGGCCCGAAGCGGCCACATCGGATCCCGGCACGAGCAGAGTCTTTCCGGCTTCGGTCAAGAAGGAGCGTTGTCCACCGACGGGGCAGCGATTTCCGCCAGATCGAGCCGTTACGCAACCAGGCGACCGTCGGAACAGAGAGGTGATGCGATGCGCATCCGTTGGCGTGGATTCGAACTTCCGGGTCGCGTGGTCAAGGACCCCCGATTCACCAGCGACACCTACGGCCGTTTCAGCGTTGAGCCGTTCGAGCACGGCTTCGGCACCACGGTGGGCAACGGCCTCCGCCGCGTGCTGCTCAGCTCGCTCGAAGGCGCCGCTGTCACGCAGATCAAGATCAAGGGCGCAGACCACGAGTTCACGTCGGTCCCCGGCGTGCTCGAGGATGTCACCGACATCGTGCTGAACGTCAAGAGCCTCGTGGTCCACCTCGAGGCCGACGAGCCCAAGACCATGCGCCTCGCGGTGCGTGGCCCGGGTGAGATCACCGCCGACATGATCGAGGCCGATCCGGCGATCACGATCCACAACCCCGACCTGCTCATCGCGACCCTCACCGACGAGATCGACTTCGAGATGGAGTTCACCGTCGCCAAGGGCCGCGGCTACGTCCCCGCCAGCGAGCAGTACGAGGAAGAGGACGAGCAGGAGATCGGCGTGATCCACGTCGACAGCATCTACTCGCCCGTCCAGCGCGTCCGCTACAACGTGGAGAACACCCGCGTCGGCCAGCGGACCAACTTCGACAAGCTCACCATCGAGATCTGGACCGACGGCACGGTCAACCCGGAGATGGCGCTGGTCGAGGCCGGCAAGATCCTCCGCAAGCACCTCAACCCGTTCGTCCAGTTCGCCGAGCTCGGCGAGGAACGCGTCTCGGAAGAGGCCGCAGCGGCCGCGAGCGTGGACGAGGAGCTGATCCGCAAGCTCAACATGCCCATCGGCGAGCTCGACCTGTCCGTCCGGGCGAGCAACTGCCTCGAGTCGGCCCGGATCGACCTGGTGGCCCAGCTGGTCCAGCAGACCGAGCCCGAGCTGCTCAAGCTCCGTTCCTTCGGCCGCACGTCGCTCCGCGAGGTCAAGCGCAAGCTGCTCGACATCGGCCTCGACCTCGGCATGCAGCTTCCTGAGGGCTACCAGATGCCCGCCACCTCGGGGGCCTGACCCCGGATTGTGTCCGCTCCCCGGCCCTGCCCGCACGGCAGGGCCGGTCTATAGTTGAAGCCGGTCTCGACGAGGCCGCATTCGTACGCGACAGAGGAGATTCGTCATGCGCCACCGCAAGGCTGGCTTCAAGCTGAACCGGACCACCGCCCACCGCCAGGCGATGCTCCGCAACATGGCCGCCTCGCTCTTCGAGCACGGGCAGATCGTCACCACGATCCCCAAGGCCAAGGCTCTGCAGCCGTTCGTCGAGAAGATCGTGACCAAGGCGCGCAAGGGTGACCTCCACTCCCGCCGCCAAGTGATCTCGATGCTCGGCGCCGACCGCCGCGCCTTCGCCTGGATGTACCTGCCGACCAACCCGTCGGACGCCGAGCGCGAGCAGGTCTCCAAGCTCCGCGAGCGGGCCGAGGGCTTCTTCGACATCCCCGACTCCGGCGAGGTCGAGCGCAACCGCTACGGCGAGCTGCGCAAGGCCCCCAAGCTGGTCAAGCACATCTTCGAGAACGTCGCGCCGCGCTTCAGCGACCGCCCCGGCGGCTACACCCGCATCGTCAAGCTCGGCTACCGCCGGCTGGGCGACGCGACGCCGCTGTGCGTGATCCAGTTCGTTGGCAACGAAGAGGGCCCCGAGATCGGCGGCAAGCCGAGCGGGCGTCGTCGCCAGGCCGATCGCCGCACGGCGTTCGCCGCGAAGGTCCGCAAGGCCGCACCGGCCGCCGCGGCCGCGACCGCCGAAGAGTCAGCCGAGGGCTGATTCGGTCTCGACAATCCATGCTTCTATGACAACGCCCGGCCTGTGCCGGGCGTTGTTCTTGTTGGTGGATGCTTGGTTCAGGAGACAAGCTCGCGGCTGTCGAAGTCTGGTAAGCTCTACGCATGAAAGATTCGCGCCGCACGGTTCTTCCGCTCATTCTGGTCGGTCTCGGCATGGTCGGGTGCCAGTCGTCTCAGCGAGTCCATCCGCAGCTCAGTCTTCATTCGGTCGACGAGGCATCGGTGTTCCGGGTGCAGGCGGAGGCCGCCACCCCGGTCGCGTCTGATCAGATCATCCTCATCAAGTGCTGGTCGGTCGATTGTCTGGACCCGTCAGACCCCGACTCGATCGCCCTGCTCGGCCGCCTGCCGAGCCACTCGGCCCAGGCCGAGGACCGATTTGATCCGGACGTCATCGCCTCTCATCTTGAGTCACTCGACGAGAAGCAGCAGCTGCGCATCCACAGCATGCCCGTGCTGATGGTCCGTGGGGGAGAAGCGGCCACCATGGAGATGACCGAACCGATCAACCGGCCAGACCTACAGGCCGGCGTCGAACGCGGCGAGTCGCTCTTCCCCTTCGCGGTCGGCGAGCGCTTCGAGATCGGGACCGCGTTCGACGAGGCAGGCGCCATCGTGCTCGATGTCGACTACTCAAGTGAATCCCTCACCGGGAGTGTCGATGATCCGGTGCCCGGTGTCAGGACGAGCCGCGTCCAGCAGGTCGTGCGCCTTCGCAGCGGGGAGAGCGTCGTACTGGGCGGCTGGCGTTCCGTCCGAGACGATGCCGGCGACGGGTCGGAAGAAGCGGTCCATCTCGTCGTGGTCAACGCCCGAGCCATGCCGTCCGTGCCGCCGCAACAGGCCGCCCGCTGACCGGGCACGGTCCGTTCGGCCCGCGACGATCGCGCCCATGCTCGACACGCTCAACGACATCGACACCTGCGCCGTCGCGGAACCCGCACCCGCCACCGCTGCCGGGACAGCGACCGAAGACTCGGCCGAAGGCTGAGCCTCGCCAATCAATGACCACGCGACCAAGCCGCCCGGGATCGTTCCGGGCGGCTTGCCGTTTGCGCCGTCGCTCACTGCGCCTGGCCCCTCTTACCTGCGACGCCGCATCGCAAGCCCCAATGCGCCCAGGCCCATCGACAGAGCCGATCCGGGACCGGGTACCTGGAACGAGAATTCCCAGGAAGCCGCCCGGTATGCGCCGTCGACGCCGTTGATCCCAACCGATCCGGCGGCACACATCGCCTGCAGCCAGTAGCTGCCGGGCATCAACTCCTGCTCGAACACGCCCTCGCTGTACAGATCCCCATCGCTGGAGTACTCCCCGACACCGTCCAGGACGATCAACCCCTCGGGGCCGACCAGCGACACCTGAGCCCTGGCGTTGATTACAGCGTCGGCCGAGATCTCCCAGACCAGTCGCGCGGGTACCGAATCCAACAGATCGAAGTTGAGCGAGAAGAGCGAGACCGTGTCGGCCTGAGACACCCCGCTCATTGGGAACTCCGCGATCGCAGCCACGAACGCATCACCGCCGAGCCCCTCCGACTCGATGGTGGATGTCTGGGCCGCGTGGGCCAACGCCGTTCGCCCGTTTGAGAACGTCAGCGTCGAGATGAGAGACTCCCCGATCGGCTCGAAGTCGTCCGCGGTGAAGGTCTCGGCTTCGCGCATCCCCTCCCCGACCGCTCGGGTGCTCAGGCTCCGGGAGTCTCTGTCGGGCACGATCTGGCCCTCCACAACCCCGTGAACGCCCACAACCACTCCCAGCCAAACCAATTGCGCGCTGCGCATTGTGTCCTCCGTTGCCCTGCGGGCTTCTCGAGTTTCGCGACCGCCCTCTTGTAGGGGTAATCCCCCCGGGAGGTTTCAGCTCCCGCTCGGATGCCACAGGGGGGCTCTCAACGGGCGGGGATGCCGGAGTCAGGCGGGCATCCCTCCCGCTGGCAATCACCCTCGGAGTCGCCCTGCTCGCCGCCGCCGGCCCGAGGCTCTACGATCGCTCCCATGCTCGACACGCTCAACGACATCGAGACCTCCGCCCTCGCCGAGCTCGCGGCCGCCGACGCTTCGGGCCTCGACGCCTGGAAGGCCGCCTACCTCGGCAACAAGGGCAGGCTCAAGGCCGCGATGGCCGGGCTCAAGGACGTCGCCAAGGAAGACAAGCCCGCCGTCGGCCAGCGGCTCAACGCCGTCAAGACCTCGCTGGAGGCTGCCCTGGCGGCCCGTTCCGAGGCCCTCGGTGCGAGCAGCGGTGGGGGAGGAGCGGCGGCCGGCCCGAAGCTCGACCTGACCGAGCCGGGCCTGATCGAGTCGCACGCCCTCGGCCGGCGGCACATCATCATGCGGGTCCGCGAAGAGCTCGTCGAGGTCTTCGCCCGCATGGGCTTCGAGGTGGCGCAGGGTCCGGAGCTCGAGGACGACGAGCACAACTTCATCAAGCTCAACATCCCGCCGGAGCACCCCGCCCGCGAGCCGATCGACAACTTCTACGTCGACGACCCCGACGAGGTCAGCACGCCCCGCATGCTGCGAAGCCAGACCAGCACCGTGCAGATCCGCGTGCTGGAGCAGTTGATCGCCTCGGGCGGCACGCCGCCGGTCAAGGTCGTCAGCCCCGGCCGGGTCTACCGGCCCGACACGGTCGACGCGACGCACTCGTTCATGTTCCACCAGATCGAGGGCCTCTACGTCGACCGCGGCGTGACCATGGCCGACCTCAAGACCACCCTCTTCCAGTTCGCCCGCGCCTACTTCGGCGAGGACGCCGAGATCCGGCTCCGCCCCAGCTTCTTCCCCTTCACCGAGCCCAGCGCCGAGTTCGACATGATGATCCAGCTCCGCCCGGACGAGCCGCCCAAGTGGGTGGAGCTCGGCGGCTGCGGCATGGTCGATCCGGCGGTCTTCGAGGCCTGCGGGCTCGACCCGGAGGAGTGGACCGGCTTTGCGTTCGGCTTCGGCATCGAACGCATCGCGATGGGTCGGTACAGCATCCCCGACATCCGGATGCTCTTTGAGAACGACGTGCGGTTCCTCGAGCAGCTCTGACCCGCGGCACCCGATGCCACGAAAGCGCTCAGCAAAAACCAACCGCTCACGCCGTCGTCGGGGATGAACCCTTCGGCGGCGCGGTCTCGGCGGTGTTGCTTTCGGAGACCCGCGATGCCGGCCTCCGCACCCGCGAGGCCTTCCGCCGCGTGAAACAGAGCGCCAGGAACGCGATCTCGATCAATGCCCAGATCCCGACCCACTTCTCTCCGCCGCTGCCGAAGCCGTAGGAGTGCAGCCCCGTCGCCATGACGTAGTTGACGCCGTAGAACGTCCAGACGATCGAGATGAACCCGACGACCGACAGGACCGCCAGCCCGAAGTCCCGGATCCACCCGCTGTAGCGGGCGTGGAGCATGAGGAAGTAGAGCACGATGCTGATCAGCGCCCAGGTCTCCTTCGGGTCCCAACCCCAGAACCGACCCCACGACTCGGCCGCCCACACGCCCCCGAGGATCGTCCCGACCGTCAGCAGCACGAGGCCGAGCTGCATCAGCCTATACGTCTGCACGATCAGGCGGGCCTTGGGATCGACCGGGCGGCGCAGCAGCACATCGCGAACGAGGAACGCGTGGCCCAAAACCGCAGCCAGCAGGAACGCCCCGTAGCTGGCGACGATCGTCATCACGTGGATGATCAGCCAGTAGTTGCTGCGGAGCACCGCGGGGATCGAGTTGGTCTGATCAGTCAGCGGCACGAGCTGCGAGAAGATGATGCACAGCATGCTCGCGGTAAGGCCCGCGGCCAGGTACATCCCCTTCCGGTTGATCGCCTGCCCGACGAGCCCGAACAGCGTCGAGACGATGCCCATCCACAGCACCGCCTCGTAGGTGTTGGAGACCGGGGCGCGGTCAAGGATGGTGATCCGCAGCCCCAGGCCCAGCAGCTGCTCACCCAGTGCCGCGACAATCGCGACGCCCGCGAGAACAGCGAAGAGCTTGAGCCGCGTGATCGCCAGGCCGACGAGGCAGAGGATCGCGATCCCGTTGGCGACCGCGGCCCAGATCCACGGGCGGTGGTGCGTGTAGAAGTACTCGAGCCGGATGTTGGACGCGACGGATGCCGTCGTCGGCGCGTGGCTCGCGATCGTGGCCTTCAATCGGTCCACCGCCCCCGCGACGTCGTTGCCGGTGAGATACGCGACACGGAAGTCCCACAACGCCGCCTGCACGTCCTCGTAGCCGGCCTCGGCGGTGGCGGTGCCCACGGTGGCGTAGATCGGCGAATCGGTCCGGGGGATAAGGGCGAACTGCCGGTCCCGCTGGAACATCGCGACCGTCATCGCGGCGGTCTGGGCCTCGCCGGCCTTGCGCTCGGCCAGTGACGGCTTGTACTCGCTGTTGGACGCCCGCTTTTCCTGCACGGCGGCGACCAGCCGGTGCAGCTCCTCGGCCCGCATGATCTCCTGCGGCGAGAAGAACTTGCGACCGGCATCGAGCCCGACCCGCCGCTTGAGGCCCTCGTGGCTCACGGCGATCAGCGGGCTCCGGAAGACCTCCTGCGGTCGGGAGATCAGGTCGGCGAGCAGCTCGATCGCCGGGCGGCCGCTGAAGCCCTCCGGCCCCTTCCCCTCGCGCCAGGAGGCCCGGCCGGTGAGATCGACCGCCAGGCGGCGGGCGAACGTGTCGAGCGGCATGACCCGGCCGCCGTCCTGGATGGGCATCATCCCGAACGCCCGCCGCCAGTCCGCCCCGGACTCGGTCGCGGCACCGGCGCTGGGTGGGGTGGCGTCCGCCGCCGTGTCGCTCGCCGGTGCGGGTGCGTCCTGGGCTCGGGCGGCGGGCGCGAGACACGCGGCGCACACCAGGGACAGGACGAGCATCGCGATCGTCGGGACGAAGCGTGCCGCGTGCGTCGTGATCGAATCAGGGTCCACTCGCCGGATTGCCGAACGCATGTGCAGTTCCTCACTTGGTACGGGCACCCGACTTTGCGAAGGGTGCCGGGATACCGGGGTGCCCGAAGCTGAGCTTCCGGCTGTAGAAGATCAACAGGATCCCGATGCACAGGGTGGTGCACGCCACGTATGTCGGCACCAGCCCGGGGTCGAGAGTGACCTGGAAAACAGACACCGAATCACCAAGGAAGCTGGACTGGTACACCTTCCATCCGTCCTGCTTGTAGGGGTGGTTCATGTGGATCTTGAATTCGAACGGTTCGGCCGCCGCGGCCGTCGAATCGCCGCCCGCCGAGCGGGCGTGCGGTGTGACCACCACATCCGATTCGAACGCCATCGCCATGTCTACACCCGGATAGTCCAGCTTCCGGAAGTCCTTGAGCTGCAGCGTGAACGGCAGCTGCACCTGCACCGGACCGAAGTTCAGCACAAGCTCGTTCCCGTCCACCCGCACGGTCTGCGGGGTGTTCCAGACCAGTTGCGTCTCGCCGTCGTCCGTCCCGATGAGCAGCACGGGGGTCACCGAATCCTGCGGCGGGGCCTGGACCCGGACGAGCGAGGCCCGCGCCCGATCGAAGCTCTGAAGGATCGAGACCGGCGTGCCCGCGACCGTGAACCGCCAGGGCCACGTCCCGTCGTGGTCGAACGTCTCGACACCGCCCTCCGGGTCGGCGAGCACCGCCCGCATGCGGCCGTCGTTGTCCCGCATGATCGCCAGCGTCGGGTCCGTGAACGACGGGCCCCGGTATGTCAGCGTGAGGCCGGAGGCCGTCTCGCCCGACTGCTGCTGCACAAAGGGGGCGTCCCGAAACTTCTCGAAACCCGTCTGCTGCTCGACCGAGCCGTCGGCGTGGGTGAGCACGACCCGGGCTGCGGGGTTGGCCGCGCCGTCGGGACGATCGATGAGCCCGGTCTGCCCGATCGTCGCCCGCGCGAGTCGCTCGACAAACGTCAACGTCCAGCCGGTGTCGCCGATGGCGGCACCGACATCGCCCACCTCGTAGGCCTCCCCCGCCTCATCGACCAGCACCAATCGTGCGGGCTCGGCGGGGGGTGTCCAGGTCTGCCCGGTCGCGACCACGCGGACGGCGAAGCCCGCGGCGTCGCTCGGGATCGCGGCGTCCTCCGGCTCGATCTGTCCCAGCCAGTCTCCGCCCTCGGCCTCCCACGCCCCGCCCCCGCCGGCGATCTCGATCGCGTGGAACGGGTTGGCGCCGTCGTTGGTGACCCGGGTCACTTCCTCGCTGTTGGCCCACTGGTCGATCACATCGATCCGGATGTCGCCGAGGCTCTCGATGTCCTCAAACACGATCGGCTTCCTGCCCGCGAGCACGTGCCGCGGCGGGCGGCCGCTGACGCTGACCGGCGGATCGAGGAGTTCCACCCACCGGTCGTCGAGAATGGCGATGCTGGACGCCTCACCCTCTTCGAGGATGACGCGGGCCTCGACCTTGGTCCTCATCGTGTAGAACCCGATGATGATCAGCGAGATGAGGCTGGCGTGGACGATGATGAACCCGGTGTGCTTGGGCTTCCACGGATAGCGCAACGCCACCGAAATCACCAGCGAGGCGCAGATCAACGCCATCAGCGCGACGAACCAGATCGAGCCGTAGACCGTCTCGGCCGCGGCGACCCGGCCCTGCGTTGACTCGATCCACGTTCCCCACACCATCGAGACGGCGGCGAGGGCCAAAGCCGGCACCGCAAACCGCACACTGCCGATGTAGCGTGCCAAACGCCGCGTGCTCCCGGACACCCGTCGTAGAAGGGTGGAATCGGAGTTTTCCGCCGAACTGCCGGTCGTGTTCATCAGGCTCCCACTCCGCCGACTCACCCACACCCCAGGAGGGCCTCGCCGAGCCGGGCAACGCGGCATCCTAGGAGTGACCGCCGCATCTGAACCACCGGCGCGATCGACTATCGGAACACGCCGGCACGGGCGCGGCGGGCTCATCCACCCACGCCGGGCGGGCCCGGACAGCCGCCGGAGCCCGGACCGCCGTGCGGCCGGCCCGCGTGGCTCTGGCGACCCGATAAGAGCGGGTCCAGGGCGATCTGCGGAGGGGCGATGAGTAATGACCGCCCGCCCGGCCAGGTCCTGCAAATCCGGTCCCGATCCCGGCCGATACTGAGTCATCTCGGTGCACCAACGAGACACTATGACGCATCCAACGAACCCTCAAGGTCGAGCACCCATCGTCACGCGAGCGCCGCGGGAGGTCATGGTGTGAGTGAACCGGTCCAGAACAACCGGCTGCTGATTGTGGACCAGTCCGCGGTGCTGTGCGACGAGTTCCAGAGCGTGCTCTCGGGCGTCTCGGCCGGTCCCGACGACCCGGGCGAGGCAGGCCCGGCCCGCGTCGAACGCCGAAGGCCGACCCCCGGCTCTCCGACCTTTGTGGTGGAGACCGCGCGCAACGGCGAGGACGCCGTGGCGATGGCGTCCGCCGCGAGAGCCCGCGGCGAGCCCTACGCCGTTGTCTTCATCGACGCGATGCTCGACACCGGGATGAGCGGGATCGAGGCGGTCCGCTGGCTCTGGGCCGCCGACCCCGAACTGCAGATCGTCGCGTGCGCTGGGCCGACGGCTCAGCCGTGGAGCGATGTGGCCAGCACGCTCGGGCGTCCCGATCAGCTGCTGCTGCTCAAGAAGCCGATCGAGAGCGACGAGGTGCGACAGCTCGCCTTCACGCTCTCCCGAAAGTGGCAGCTGGCCCGCGACGCGTCGGTGCAGATGGACGAGATGGACAGCCACGCCCGGTCCGCGACCGCCAAGCTCGAGGAGCAGATCCGGCTCCGCGCCGAGGTGGAAGAGGAACTCCGGCACCTGGCCTACCACGACCCGGTGACCGGGCTCCCCAACCGCACCTATCTCTACGACCGCATCGAGCAGTGCATCCAGCGGTCTCTCCGCTCGCCGGACTTCAAGTACGCCGTGCTCTTCCTCGACCTCGACAACTTCAAGCTCATCAACGACACGATGGGACACGACCGGGGAGACTGGCTGCTCAAGGACGTCGCCCAGCGTCTCCGCAACTGCATGCGCAGTCTCGATGCGATCGCCAAGGTCGAAGAGGACGTCGCGGCCCGGGTCGGCGGCGACGAGTTCATCGTGCTGCTCGAGGGCATCAGAGACCCCGAGGACTGCCTGCGGGTCGCGCAGCGGTTCATCGACATCCTGAACCGACCCTTCCGCATCGACGGCAAGGAGCTCGTCGTGTGCGCGAGCATCGGCCTGGCCACCAGCAGCCGCGAGTATCTGCAGGCAAAGGACGTGCTGCGAGACGCCGACACTGCGATGTACCGCGCCAAGAGCCTCGGCAAGGGGCAGTACGCGCTGTTCGACCCCGAGATGCACAACGCGGCCAAGCGACGCCTCGAGATCGAGAGCCGGCTCCGCGACACGGTCAACCGCGAGCGCATGCGGCTGTTCTACCAGCCGATCGTGGACGTGCAGTCGCAGAAGCTGATCGGGTTCGAGGCGTTGTTCCGCTGCGACATCCCCGGCCTCAACGCCAGCCCGCAGGAGATCATCAACGTCGCCGAAGACTCCGGCCTCATCATCCCGATCGGCAACTGGGTGTTCCGCAAGGCGTGCCACGACCTGCGGAGATGGCAGACAGAGCACGCCCACTCCCGGCACCTCCGCATGAACGTCAACATCTCACGCCGCGAACTGGCCGACAAGGGGCTGGTCGAGAGCGTGCGCAAGGCGATGGCCGACTACAGCATCCCGTCGCACCTGATCACCGTCGAGGTCACCGAGTCGGGCATCTTCAAGGACAAGGACGTCGCGCTCGAGAGACTCCGCGAACTCCGAGACCTCGGCGTGCTCCTGTACATGGACGACTTCGGCACGGGCTACTCCTCGCTCGCCTGCCTGCACTCCTACCCGCTCGACGGCGTCAAGATCGATCGAGCCTTCACCGCCACCATGATCCGCGACCAGCGGTACATCGCCGTGGTCAAGGCCATCGTCACGCTCTGCCGCGCCCTGCGCATGGGAATCACCGTCGAAGGCGTCGAGAACCCCGAGCAGCTCGAACTGGTTGACTCACTGGGATGCGATTCTGCGCAAGGATTCCTCTTCGCCAAGCCCATGTCGGCAGACGACGTCATGATCCTCCTGGAGCGCACGCCCGAACTCCGCCTCGCGGCATGATCCGCAGCATCCCGACGCCCGCCGGATGCGCCCGACGCCGAATCAGCCCGCCGGCTTGCGGCGGAGCCGGATGAGCAGCCAGAGCGCGATCGGCACAAGCACCACGATGTACGCCGCCGCAGGCAGCAGCATCGTGCCGACCCGATTCTTGCCGGACGTGGCTCCGTCCCCGCCGACCGGATCGGTGCCGGAGTCCTCGAGCCCCGCCAGCTGCCCCACGGTGGCGTGCACGACACCGTCGGCCGCCGGGGCGCCATCGGTCAGCGAGGCCAGATAGGCGACAACGTCGCGCGTCTGGTGCGGCGTCAGCAGCGCCGACATCGGCGGCATCGCCGAGACCGTGCCAAAGCCCGGCGTGACCACCGCGTTGGGCTCGACCAGCGACTGCACCAGCACGGCCCGATCGGTGCGCGCGCCCACCGCCGTCAACTCGGGCCCCGCGATCCCGACCGCCTCCTCGCCCCGCACCGTGTGACACCTGGCGCACTGCGCAGCCTCGTGGTGCAAGAACACCTCCCGGCCACGTGCCGCGTCTCCCCCCAGCGCCAGCAACGCCGTCTGGAACCCGGCAGGACGTTCCGGTTCCCAGGACACGATCCGCTCGGCGACGGAGGGATCGGACAACCGTCCCTTGCTCGCGGCCTCAAAGACCTCAAGCGCGATCGCGGCGTCCAGCTCTCCGGAACCAAGCTGTGCCGCCAGCAGGTCGACCCGCTCCCGCGCCGCGCCGGTCTCAAGCATCGAGATCCGACGCACGGCGTCCTGCCTCTCGCCAAGCTCACCCTCTTCGAGCGCCGCGGCATAGGCCTCGGCACCCGCCGCGGGGTCGGCCCCCGCCAGAAGCGCGCGCGCCCGCATCCGCAGGCCCGGGGTGGTCACGTCGCCGGCGGCCTCGAGCACCGCACGGCACGCGTCAGCGGTCGCCCCGGGCTCGAGGCTGGCGAGCTGTTCGAGCGTCACGATCCGCAGGCTCTCGCCCTTGGACGGGTCGGTCAGCACAGCCAGCGCCGAGTCGAGATCGATCTCCAGCCGGTACTTCGCGCCGACCGCTTCGGCAAGCTCCATCAGCTCAGCATCGCCCGTCGCCGCGGCGACGATGGCGTCGAGCGAGCCGAGCACCGCCCGGCGTGCGTCGTCGGTCGATCGGGCGGGCAGATCAACCCAGTCACCCCAGACGCCCTCACGCTTGAGCGGCTCGTCCCAGCCGCGGAGTCGCTCGAGCGCGAGGCGACGCCACTCGGCGGGCACCTGGGTGTTGGCGGCAAAGCGGGCGAGGCGTTCGGCATCGTCGAGCCCGCCGAGGTAGACATTGGCCTCGATCGCTCGGCGCAGATACGGCTCGGCCATCAACGCCGCAGGGATCGTTCCGTCGATCCGCTCGGCCAGCGCCGGCATGCCCACCGGGAGGTACTGGTCGTACACCGCCCGGGCCGCCTCGATCGCCACGCCCGGGTCGGGATCGCTCATGAAGGGCACGACGCCGGGGTCGCCGATCGCCCGCAGCGCGACCACGGCACCCAACCTCGCCGCGCGGCCGCGCCCCCGCACCTGATCGATCAGCGCGTCGGGGGCGCCGAGGAGGGCGAGCCCGTGGGCGAGCCCGTGGCGGAGATAGACGTCCTGGTCGTTGTTGGCATCCAGCGCGTCGAGCAACGCCCCGATCGAACCGGTGTCGCCCAGCTTGCCGATCGCGATCCCGGCCGCGGCACGCACCGCGAGCGATGGATCGGTCAGGCCGGCCCGGAAGCCCTCGGCCGGGCCAAGCCGCAGATCGCCGAGCGTGCGCACAGCCGCGAGCCTGACCTGCTCCTGATCGTCGCCGAGCAGCGGGACCAGGCCCCCGGCCGCCTCCGGTGTTTGCCGGGCGATCTGCCCGAGACACCAGACCGCGTGCACCCGCTGCAGCAGTGGGGCGGCGCTGTCCGCGGCGACCTGGGTCACTTCCGCCGTCACCGCGTTGCCCCTGGCCGCGAGAGCGAACTGCGCGCCCTGTCGGACCCGCTGGTCGGCGTGCCCCATCAGCTCGACAAGCTCGCCCGGCTCCCGATCGGCGAACCCCGCCCCCAGCAGTTCGTTGACCCGCGCGATCTCCGCCGCGCCGCGTTCGTCGCCGTGCACGACCTCGTTGGTGACCGTAAACACGTTCCCCTTGTCATTGGGGCCCCATCCCTCACCCCAGTCGGACAGGTAGAGCCGGCTGTCCGGCCCCCACATGATGTCGGTGACGGTGGTCCCGCGGTAGTACTCACCCTTCTCGGTCAGCCGGAATCCGGCACCGAACTCCGTAGCTCGGAACGAGTGCACGGTCGAGCCGGACCCGTAGAAATCGACCATCAGGAACGTGTCGTCGTAGGCGTGGTTCTCGCCCGTCCCGGGGTAGTAGGCCAGCCCCGACGGCCCCGCGCCGACGTGGTCGATTGGCGGCAGGCTCCAGGCCGGTCGGGAGGCGTCGTTCGGATCGCCGAGCAGCTCCCACATGTGCTCACGGTTCCACGGCCCGCGGGACGGCAACGACTGCACGTTCTGCCGCCAGCCCGAGTCGCTGCCCTCCATGCAGTAGACCACGCGGGCACGGTCGCCCGAGTCGCAGTTGTTGTCGCCGGTGAAGAGGTTGCCGAACTCGTCGAACGCCAGCTCCTGCGGGTTTCGCAGGCCGACGCAGAACAGCTCGAGGCCCGAGCCGTCGGGCCAGCAGCGGAACACACCGCCGCGGTCCGGGCCGAAGAGGGTGTCGCCCTCGGCGGTCTCGACGTTGAACCCGCGATCGCCCATCGAGAAGTAGATGCGCCCGTCCGGACCGTTGGTCAGACCGTGCAGATCGTGTCCATAGAAACACCACCGCACGCCGTACCCGTAGGACACGCTCTCACGCAGCTCGGCCACGCCGTCGCCGTTCTCATCCCGCAGGCGCCAGACGTGGGGGATGCACGTGTAGAACACGTCCCCGTCCCGCCAGAGCACACCAGCGCCGATGCCGTCGACCGCGTCGTTGAACGCGCCCGCGAACACGGTGGAGGTGTCCGCGATCCCGTCCCCGTCGGTGTCGCGCACCAGCCGGACGCGGTCTTCGGTGCTCGTGAAGTGGTCCGCGGCGAACGCGCCCTGGCCGATCCACTTCTGGATCAGGGCCCGCCGGTCCTCGACGGTCTTGAGCAGCAGATCCTCCTCGACGCCGTTGAGGTGGTCGAGCTGGCGGGTGTCCGTGACGGCCTGCCCCGCCCGGTCCGACTCGGCGATGTAGACGTTCCCCTGCGGGTCCATCGTGAACGCGACCGGGTTCTTGACCATCCCCGGGTCCGCCCAGACGCGGACCCGGCGCTCGTCGCCGTCGTCTGGGAGTTGCTGAGCGTGGGCGGCCGGGACGAGGCCGGCGAGCGCCGCGAGTGCCGCGGCGTTGACGAGTCGTTGCGCTGAAACCGAAGCGTGCATGCGAGACCTCCGCCGGGGCACCCTCTCCCCGAGGGCGGAGTCTATCGAGCCAACGGAGCGAGAGTCGATGGCCCGGCGGTCGCCAAACCCCGGCAACCCCGGGGGAAAAACGAAAGCGCCGCACCGGGAATTCCCGATGCGGCGCGAGGGGTCAGGTGTGCCGGTGAAACAGCGGGCTCAGCAGCCGCCGTTCCACAGGTTCAGGAAGCAGAGCACGTCCTGCGTGTTGATGTTGCCATCGCCGTTGCAGTCGGCTTCGCGGCGCCCGGCGTTCCAGGCGTTCAGGAAGGCGAGGACGTCCTGCGTGTTGACGTTGCAATCGCCGTTGAAGTCACCGGGGCAGAGTTCAACGCCGATGCGGGTCGCGTCGTAGTTGACGTTGTCGGAGGTATCGGCGTCGCCGGAGACCGAGGCGATCGCGCCGACGTAATAGAGGCCCGGGGTGATGCACGGGACGGGGAAGCTGTGGTTGTAGCCCAGCGTGTCCCCGGCGTTGAGAGTGCCGTAGTTGATCGTGCCGATCAGGATGTCGCTGTCGGAGATCGTGGTGTTGGTCGAGAGGTAGAACCGGGTGGTGAAGCTGCGGATGTTCTCGTTGCCGTTGTTGCGGTAGGAGCCGCGGACCGGCAGCGAGTCGCCTGGGTTGTAGGTCCCGTTGCCAGCGTCGACCGAGACGACCTCGAGGTCGGGCGCGGTGACGTTGAGCTGGACGAGGCGGTTGAACGCGCCCTGACCGGTGCCGCAGTCGTCGAACACGACCGTGTCCGAGTAGGTGCCGAGGCCGAGACCGTTGGCAGCGCTGTTGACGCTCAGGGTCACGGACGTGTTGCCGTACACCAGGCCGTAGACGCGGCTGGAATCGAGCCAGCTCGGGAGGCTCTCGACCTGGAAGGCGGTGCCGACATCACCCGAGGCGCTGCTGATGGTGTAGACCTGCGAGCTCGGGCTGAACGGGCCGCCGGGAGGGCCAAAGATGCTCCACGTGCCGCTCGGGGTCACATTGGAGATGGAGCCCTGCGGGAAGACGCTCGTCGCGGCGACGTAGGTGTTCCAGCTGTCGTTCTCGCCGTACTGGGCGTACAGCCAGACCTTGGACGGGCGGCCGGGGATGCTGATGTTGGCCGAGTAGTCGCCCCAGTCCATCTGCCCGCCGAAGTAGTCACCCCAGCGGAAGCCGTTGTAGCTGCCGTCGCCGTCGCGGATCTGCGACGACGACCCGCTGAACGTGCCCTGGTCCAGATCAACGAAACGGATCTCGGGCTCGTTGCCGGCGCTGTTGCCGGTGCGGCTGAAGACCCAGAAGTTGCTGCCCGAGTAGTCCGCGGCCGAGCTGGCGAACCAGTAGTCGAGCCCGCCGGCGCCGAAGTTGGACTCGAACTCGAGCGCTTCGGTCACCGCGTCGAACTTGTAGAGCAGAATGCCACAGTCGCCGCTGCGATCGGCGTTCAGCGCCGTGAACAGCTCGATGCCGTTGCCGCCGAGCGTGTCGTTCGTCGCGACGGCCGTCATGAGGCGGCAGTCGATGGTGTCGAGCGTCTCGCCGGTCGGCTGCACGGCGTCCGGCGGGGAGGTGTAGTTGCCGACGACCGTGTCGGACTTGGTCAGTGTGTTCGCACCGAACGCGTCGCGGACCTTCCAGAAGGTGATCCGGTTGCCGCCGCCGCCGCGGGAGTTGATGAAGTAGGCGTCGATGTTGCCGCTCTGGCTCCACGAAGACTGCATCTTGACCGAGCGGGGCGTCGTGGTGGTCGAGCCGTCGGCGTTGGTGAGGTTGGACCACCAGATGTAGGAGGCCGCGGCCTGCGCGTACATCTCGTTCTTGTCAAAGATCAGCAGGCGTGCCCACCGGAAGCCGCCGTTGAAGCGGAACATGTTGCCGGAAGCAAACACCTGCGTGTTGCTGTAGCCGAGGTCGGCGTAGTCGAGCCAGCTCGCGTCGCTCGTGCCCGCGTCCTGGACGGTGTTGAAGCGGTACCACCACGTGCTCGAACCGGGGAGGCCGAACGGCGTGGAGTTGCCGCTGATGACCATCACCAGCTCGCTCTTCTGCGGGCTGCTCTCGCGGACGTGGTACATCATGACCCAACGCCCGGCCCACGGGTCGAAGATGACCTTCGGGTCGAACATGAAGTCCGAGATGCCGAGGAAGTCGTTGATGTCGCGCCGGTACAGCTCCGTGCCGCAGCTGTCGTACACGGCAAAGTCGTCGTTGGTCACCGCGACTTCGTAGTCGTAACCGCGGGCCAGATCGGGATCCGGAGGCGTCAGACCGTTCGGGCCGATCGACTCAAACCCCTGCATCAACGGCTGCGCGCGCGGCTCGTTGTACGCCGACTCGTCCTCGATCATCTGCGGCCAATACCCGCTGCCGTCCGGGATCCACGGCTCGAGGAACGGGCGCATCGGGCGGCCGGCCTCACGCTCGGGCTGCGGGATCGTCCCGTTGGGGAAGACGCCGTCCCACGGGATCACCGTGGGCGCGACCTTCTGGCCAACCTCGAAAATCATGCCGGTCTCGGGGTCCACCTGCTTGCCGGGCGTCACCACCCGGTTGATCGGCGTGAACGTCGGCAGCGCATCTCTCGCCGGGGGGTTCTTGACGTTCGTCTGGCCGGAGGCGGTCGCGCCGCCCAAGGCCAGCCCGATCGTGAAGATTCCCGCGGCCGCTCTCGCAACCATGCTCTTCATGAACGTGCTCCTCTAATGCACATGTTGAGTCGCGCCGCTCCGCCACGCAGCGGTCGGCCGACCCGGATTCCCACAGCCGCCATCACACACTCGTGAGGCGGTTAGTTGCTGAAAAACGACATCTCGTGCGTCGTGGGCGCATCGATAGCCGTGGAAAACACCTGAACTTACTGAGCTGGGTACCCTCACGCCCACGATCCTCTCTCCCGCAGCCTCTCCGTCAGGAGAGATGGCCAGAGTAAGACCGAGAAAACCGGTACGCAAGGACACTTTGGGTATCACTGCGCAGAATTCACCAATTTAGGTAGTTTACCACCCGTTTTCTGGTGAATACATTGGGTTTTTGGCTGGTTGGCCGGTGCCCGTCACGGACGGAGTGAGCAAAAATAGTCAATCAAGCCGTCGACGCCGTCGTGAACCATGGGCATTCCGGGCGTTTCAGATCGGACAAAACCATCCTTTACTGCACGTCCCAGCCACGCCATGAGCTCGTCGTAGTAGCCAAGCGTATTCACCAGCCCGATCGGCTTGGGCCCGCCGTGCAGACTGAGTTGGGACCACGTCGCCATCTCGAAGAGCTCATCCAGCGTCCCCAGCCCGCCGGGCAGGATGGCGAACGCCCCGGACAGCTCAGCCATCCGCGTCTTGCGCTCGAGCATGGTGTCCACCTCGATCATCCGCGTGACGCCGGGATGGGCCGCCTCCTTGCCCATCATCCAGGTGGGGATGACCCCGATGACCTCGCCGCCGGCCTCCAACGCGCCGTCGGCGACCGCGCCCATCATGCCCTTGCCGCCCCCGCCGTAGACGAGCGTCAGGCCGCGGCCGGCAATCGCTGCTCCAGTCTCCCGCGCAGCCGCCACATACTCCGAGCGCGTGCCGCCCGACGAGCCGCAGAAGACACAGACCGCCTCGGGTGAGATCGACATCAGAACTCCTCGAACCCGCCACGCTTCTCGTACTCGAAGTCGTGGATCTGCTGAACCTCGTCGGCCGACTTGGACCCGAGGTTGTTGAACCGGGCGATCACGGGCTCGGGGTCGGAGAACGCCAGGCCACCCATCAGCTTGCACTTGTGGGCAAACAGGTCGGCAAAGTCCGCGGTGGTGTTCCGGGCGTGGCCGGCCGGGTACATGACCAGACCCGAGTCGAGCTTCTTGCCCGAATCGTCGGTGATGACGACGCTCGTGGGGATGCCGTCCGGATAGCGGCGGTCGTACTCGTCCCCGCCGTGCTTGAAGTCGATGCGCGACATGATCGACCGCGTCACACTGTGGAAGACCGCGTCCTTGTTGTAGTCCATCGGGCTGAGCATCAGCGCCTTCCAGTCGGTGGGCTTGCCCGAAGCTTTGTTCTCGAGGGCCTTTCGCAGCAGCGTCGAGATGATGTAGGCCATCGAGTGGTCGGCGCTCTGCCTTGTCTTGGGGTCCTTCTTGGCCGGGTCGCCAATGATGCCGAACGCCGGCTCGTAGGCGACGATCTCGATCGCCTTGATCTTCGAGCCGTCCGCGGCATCGAGCACGTGCGGGTGCTTGGCGATCAGGTCAACCACCGCCTGCACCGCGCCGGCGCTCTGGTGCTCGTAGAGCGCCAGCTTGATGTGCATGCCCATGATCGTAAAGTCGCCGCCGGCCCGGGCCAGCACCAGCTCGAAGGGCGACGCGTCCTTCTTGTCGGGGTTGGTCGGACCGGCGAGCTTGCCCTGCTTGTCGAGCAGGCCGAAGAACTGCCCCGGCCCCTCAAACGCGCGGAAGATCGCCTCGGGGTTGCGGAAGATGTCCCGCGGCCCCTGGAAGCCGGCCATGCTCCGCTTGAGGCTCAGAACCGCGGCTTCGGTGCTGATCGCCGCGCTCGCGCCCTTGGAGTCCGAGAGCTGCTTGCCCGCCCGGATCGCCCGCCACGGGATGTAGTGCGCGACCGCCATGCCGATCGCGCTCTCGATCTGCTTGGCCGTCGCCCCGACCATCGCGCCGAAGACGGCCGCGGAGGCGATCGCGCCGTGGACGACGTGGTCGATCTTGTAGGTCTTGAGGCTGAAGACCTCGGCGAGCCGGCCCCGGATCTCGTCGTGCAGGACCATGCCCTTGAGTGCGGTCGCGCCGTCGGCCCCGAGCATCTGCGCCGCCGCGAGCGGCACCGCGTAGAAGTCGTTGTGCCCGAACTCGCCCGCCGTGTGGCCCCGCTCGGGGTTGTAGCCGAAGTTGGTCCCGTTGCTGTCCCACTCACGGGCCGCGGCACAGTTGGCGACGATCGCCTTCTCGCTCTTGACCCGGACGTCGGAGCCCAGCACCGTCGCCCCGTGGTGCTTGCACTTGCCCAGGGGCTTGCCGAGGGCCCCGGCGGGCACGGCGTACTCGAACGCCTCGTTCCGCAGCACGTTGGGGGCCACACACCCGAGGGCCAGGGCGCTGATGCCGGTCAGGCAGGCGTCGGTGTAGAACTGGTTGGTCCGCTCCAGCACGGCCGCGTCCGGCTCGCCCCGCTTGCCGGGCTCGTCGGACATGAAGTCGATCGCGTACTTGGCGAGGCCGAGGGCCTGGTTGGTGTCGGCGGGGAGGGTCACGTACTGGGTTTCGCTGGCCATCGGGCGTCTCCGTGGGTAGTGGGGCAGCAAGGATAGCGCGATGCGTTCGGCGGGGGCACGGCGCGGTGTCCCGCACGAGCCCCCCGCGCCGGCGGGACCGGGCTCAGTTCCCGGCGGCCCCGCTGTAGAAGTAGCTGTTGAGCCCGATGGTGAAGATCAGGCAGCCGTAGAGCGCGTGCTCGACGGACGCCGCGGCCACCGATTTGGACCGGGCAAACGTGCGTGCGAACAGCAGCCCGCCGAGCAGCGTGAGCACGACGCTGATCCAGTGCCCGAACACGATGTGCACCCAGCCGAAGACGATCGCGCTGCCCATGACTAGCAGAATCGGGTTCCGCAGCGGGGATGCGTATCGGTGAAAGAAAAACGCGCGGAAGATAACCTCCTGCGGATAGACACTCAGGAGCGGGTAGAACACCATGATCGCGAGCCAGAGCCCGGGCTTGCGCCGCGGCAGATCGAACAAACGCTCCGGAGTGACGGCCCAGACCGCGAGTGTTAGCAGTCCGCCCAGCACGACGAACCGAACCAGCATCGGCCACCACGCTCGGCGCAGTCCCGCTGCGTTCCAGAGCTCACGGCGCGAAAACGAACGGTCCCGCAGGAGCATGGCCAGACTGAAGACCGCCCAAGCCCAGAGCGCGGGAAACAACACGCCCGCGCCTGGCGCCGCGGCGACGTACAGCATCGGACCGAGTACGAACAGCACGGCGAGTTCGACCCAGAGCCAGAGTCGACCGGCGCGCCCTCGTGCTGGTTGTGCTTGCTCCAAGCTCATGCAGCCATAGCCGACGTCCGCTGCGGGTGATCAGCCCTCGCCCTCCCACGTGCTCATCACATGCAACTCCTTCATTTGCGCCTCGCTCACCTCTCCGGGCGCGCCGCTCATGAGGTCGCCGCCGGTCTGGGTCTTGGGGAAGGCGATGACGTCGCGGATGTTGTTGGTGCCGCACAGGTGCATGACGAGGCGGTCGAGCCCGAACGCGACGCCACCGTGGGGCGGAGCACCGAACCGCAGGGCGTCCAGCAGGAAGCTGAACTTCTCCTTGGCCTCTTCGGGCGAGATGCCCAGCAGGGTAAACACCCGCTCCTGCACGTTCTTCTGGTGGATACGGATCGACCCGCCCCCGATCTCCGAGCCGTTGACGACCATGTCGTAGCCGGCCGAGACGATGTCCTCGATCGTGTCGCGGTCCTTGAGGTCCGCGGCCATGAACGCCTCGAGCTGGTCGGGGTTGGGTGCCGTGAACGGGTGGTGCAGCGAGTAGAACCGGCCGTCCTTCTCGTCGTACTCGAACATCGGGAAGTCGATCACCCAGAGGAAGTTCCACCGGCCCTCGGGGATCATGTCCATGTCTCTGGCGACCCTCAGCCGCAGCTCGCCCAGAGCCTTCACGCAGATCGAGTAGCTGTCGGCCCCGAACAGCACCGTGTCGCCCGCCTCGCACCCGAGCCGCTCGGCAAGCTCGGCCGCGACGGGCTCGATGAACCGCGCGACGCCGGTCTCGAACGCACTGCCGTTGTACTTGCTCACGGGGATCCCGCCCGCGCCAAACTGCTTGACGAACTCGCTGTAGCCGTCGGTGAGCTTGCGGGTCAGCTTGTCGGCCCCGCCCGGCACGCGGATCGCCCGGACCACGCCTCGGTCCTTGTCCAGCGCGCCCTTGAAGACGCCGAAGTCCGTCTTCGCGGCCAGATCGGAGATATCCACGATCTCCAGCCCGAACCGCGTGTCGGGCCGGTCCGAGCCGTACCGGTCCATCGCCTCGCGGTACGTGATGCGCTCGAAGGCGGGGGCGTCGTAGTCCAGAATCTTCTTCCAGAGTGTGCGTGCAAAGCCCTCCATCGTCTCCATCACGTTCTCGCGATCGACAAACGACATCTCGCAGTCGATCTGCGTGAACTCGGCCTGCCGGTCGGCACGCGGGTCCTCGTCGCGGAAGCACCGGCAGATCTGCAGGTACTTCTCGCACCCCGCGACCATGAGGATCTGCTTGAACAGCTGCGGGCTCTGCGGCAGGGCGTACCACTCGCCCGGCTGCAGCCGGCTGGGCACGACAAAGTCGCGGGCACCCTCGGGCGTGCTCTTGCAGAGGATCGGGGTCTCGATCTCGAGGAAGCCCTGCTCGTCGAAGTAGTCCCGGGCGATCTTGGTCACGCGGTGCCGCGTCCGGAGGATGTGCTGCATCTTCGGCCGGCGGAGGTCGAGGTAGCGGTAGGTGAGCCGGTGTTCCTCACCGGGCAGGTTCTCCTCGTCGCTGGGCAGGAAGGGCAGCGCGTCGGTCTTGGCGAGGATCTCGACCGACTGGACGACGATCTCGATCTTCCCGGTCGCGAGCTTGGGGTTGGGACCCCCGTCACGGACACGGACCACGCCCGTCGCCGCGACAACGTCCTCGTTGCGGATCCGGTCGGCGATGTTTACGAGCTCCTGGCTCGCGTCCTCGGTGTCGAAGACAAGCTGGGTCAGTCCTTCGCGGTCACGGAGATCGACAAAGACCAGGCCCCTGCCGTGGTCGCGGTAGGCGTTGACCCACCCCGCGATACTGACGGTCTGGCCGACGTGTGACTCGCGAAGCTCGTTGCAATGGTGTGTACGCTGAAACATGCCGAACATTCTCCGGATACGGACTCGGGGCGGGGAGTATAGCGAGGGTGCATCGGGCAACCGGGGGCCCGAATGCCCGTCGGAGCGCTTGTTTTTGGCGAATCGGGCTCCCTCCGCGGCAATCTCGCTGTTGAGGGGGGTTCCGTGTTCCCGGCTGTTCCGGTAGACTCGGATCTCCGAGCCCGTCCGTCTGAGTCCGGGCCCTGTGCCAGGACTCGCGGGTTCGCTTTCGTGACCGAGAGATCCGTTCGTTTCTGGAGGTGGATATGCGCCTGAAGACCCTCGTTGCCGCAGCGGGAGCTGCTCTTGCCGTCTGTTCCTTCGCCGCCGTGGCCGGTCCCGGCGACAGCAAGCTGCGTGCCGACCTGCCGCAGGTTCTGGCCGACGCGCAGCAGGGCGAGCTGGTGCCCGTCACGATCATCATGGCCGAGCAGGCCGAGGCATTCGAGCTCACCGCCCTCCGGGCGATGTCCAAGGAGGACCGCCGTCAGTTCGTCATCAACGAGCTCAAGCAGGTCGCCGGTGCGACGCAGGGCGGCGTGCTCGACCTGCTCAGCCAGGCCCAGCAGAACGGGCAGGCCGACCAGATCAGCCCGCTCTGGATCTCGAACGTCATCGCGGCCCGGGTGAGCCCCGACGTTGCGCTGCAGATCGCGGACCGCGACGACGTGGCCTACCTGAACTACGACCGGCCGATCGGGCAGGAGGTCTTCCCGACCGAGCCCGCGCCGAAGCTGGGTGACGCCGGGGGCATCACCGCCGCCGTCGAGTGCGGCACCGCGCTCATGAACGCCCCGACCGCGTGGTCCAACGGCTACAACGGTTCCGGCATCACCGTCGCGGTCATCGACACCGGCACCTGCATCTCGCACCCCGACATCCAGAACCGGCTCTGGACCAACGCCGGCGAGATCCCCGGCAACAACCAGGACGACGACGGCAACGGCTTCGTCGACGACATCCACGGCTGGAGCTTCGACGGCGGCGGCAGCAGCAGCAACATCAACGACAACAACGGCCACGGCTCCCACACCGCGGGCACCGTCGCCGGCGACGGCACTCAGGGCACCGAGTGCGGCACGGCACCCGGCGCCAGGGTCCAGACCGTCAAGTTCTGGAACAGCCTCTCCGGCGAGTCCGCCGCGTGGAACTGCATGCAGTACACGCTCGACAACGGCGCCGACCTTACCAGCAACTCCTACGGCTGGGCCCACTCGTGGAGCCCCGACCGCGTCACCTGGCGCACCATCTCGGAGAACCAGTTCGCGGCCGGCCTCGTCCTGGTCTTCGCGGCCGGCAACGAGGGTGGCGGGACCACCTTCGACAACGTCCGCACCCCCGGCGACGTGCCCGACATGATCACCGTCGGCGCGACCGACTGCAACATGAACGCCGCCAGCTTCTCCAGCCGCGGCCCGGTCACCTGGCAGAGCATCCCCCCGTTCAGCGACTGGGCCTACCCCCCCGGCAAGCTGAAGCCCACCATCTCCGCCCCGGGCGTCAGCACGACCAGCCACAACCTCTGCAACGGCTACGTGCAGTTCTCCGGCACGTCGATGGCCACGCCGCACGTGGCCGGCGCGGTGGCGCTGATGCTTCAGGCCAACCCCAACCTCGACCACTACGAGGTCAAGCAGATCCTCAAGGACATCGCGATCGACCGCGGCGCGTCGGGCCCTGACAACACCTACGGCCACGGCTTCGTTGACGCGTGGGCGGCGGTGCAGGCCGCGCTGGACGCCGGCTGCGTCGCCGACTTCAACGGCGACGGCGCGGTGAACACCAACGATGTCCTGGCGTTCCTGAACGCCTGGAACGACGGTGATCCTCGCGCCGACATCAACGGCGACGGCAACATCAACACCAACGATGTGCTCGCGTTCCTCAACCTCTGGAACGCCGGCTGCTGATCGATCCTTCCGGATCACACCCTCCGCAAAGACACCCCGCCGAGCAATCGGCGGGGTGCTTTCTTTTTGGGGCGCCCGCAGGAATCCTGCGGATGTCCTCTGAGGTAGGCTTCCCCGCAGCACCAGTATGCTGTAGACTCCGCGGGGCGACACCGACGACCCGCGTGTCGGACCCGAGCGGGTGTTATCGGGTGGAGCGGGCGTCCGCGCCCCCGTCCCTCTTCTTGAGCGCCGAGTTGTTTCTGGAATCCTTGTTTTGGAGGTGGATATGCGTTTGAAGTCCCTTGTTGTCGCAGCCGGTGCTGCACTGACGATCTGTTCCCTCGCGGCCGTGGCCGGTCCCGGTGACGAGAAGCTCCGCGCCGACCTGGCCGACGTCCTCGCCGAAGCCGAACGCGGCGAGCTGGTCCCCGTCACGATCGTGATGGCCGAGCAGGCCGAAGCGTTCGAGCTCAACGCCCTCCGGGCGATGTCCAAGGAGGACCGCCGCCAGTTCGTCATCAACGAGCTCAAGGCTGTCGCCGGCGCCACGCAGGGCGGTGTGATGGACATCCTCCGCCAGGCCGAGCAACACGGCCAGGCCGGCAAGATCCACTCGCTCTGGGTCGCGAACATCGTCGCCGCGTGGGTCACGCCCGACGTCGCGCTGCAGATCGCGGCCCGTGACGACGTCGCGTACCTCAACTACGACCGGCAGCTCGGGGCCGAGCTCTTCCCGACCGAGCCCGCTCCGCAGCTGGGCGGCGCCGGCGGTATCAACGCCGCCGTCGAGTGCGGCACCGCGCTCATGAACGCCCCGACCGCGTGGGCCAACGGTTACACGGGCGCCGGCGTGACCGTCGGCATGGTCGACACCGGCACCTGCATCTCGCACCCCGACATCCAGAACCAGCTCTGGACCAACAGCGGCGAGATCCCCGGCAACAACCAGGACGACGACGGCAACGGCTTCGTCGACGACATCCACGGCTGGAGCTTCGACGGCGGCGGCAGCAACAGCAACATCAACGACACCAACGGCCACGGCTCCCACACGGCGGGCACCGTCGCCGGCGACGGCACCCAGGGGACGCAGTCGGGCATGGCGCCCGACGCCGCGATCATGACCCTGAAGTACTGGAACAGCTTCTCGGGCGAGTCTGCCGCGTGGAACTGCATGCAGTACACACTCGATAACGGTGCCGACGTGTCGTCGCACTCCTACGGCTGGCCCCACAGCCAGAATCCCGACCGCGTGATGTGGCGCACCGTCCTCGAGAACCAGTTCGCGGCCGGCCTCGTCATGGTCATCGCCTCGGGCAACGAGGGCGGCGGGACCACCTTCGACAACGTCCGCACCCCCGGCGACGTGCCCGACGCGATCACCGTCGGCGCGACCGATTGCAACATGAACATCGCCAGCTTCTCCAGCCGCGGCCCGGTCACTTGGCAGAACGTGCCGCCCTTCAGCGACTGGCCCTACCCCCCCGGCAAGCTGAAGCCCACCATCTCGGCCCCCGGCTCGAACACGACGAGCCACAACCTCTGCAGCGGCTACCGCTCGCTCTCCGGCACGTCGATGGCCACGCCGCACGTGGCCGGCGCGGTGGCGCTGATGCTGCAGGCCAACCCCAACCTCGACCACTACGAGGTCAAGCAGATCCTCAAGGACATCGCGATCGACCGCGGCGCCTCGGGCCCTGACAACACCTACGGCCACGGCTTCGTTGACGCGTGGGCGGCGGTGCAGGCCGCACTCGACGCCGGCTGCGTTGCCGACTTCAACGGCGACGGCGCGGTGAACACCAACGATGTCCTGGCGTTCCTCAACGCCTGGAACGACGGTGACGGCAGCGCCGACATCAACGGCGACGGCAACATCAACACCAACGATGTGCTCGCGTTCCTCAACCTCTGGAACGCCGGCTGCTGATCGATCCTGACGGATCACCCTCTCACACAAAGACACCCCGCCGAGCGGTCGGCGGGGTGTTTCGTATTCGGGAGATGCCCCGTCTCCGGCGGCTCGTCCGCGGAGCGGGCTACTCCCGCGTGTTGGCGGCGATCGCCTCGTCGAGCATTGCCACCAGTTCATCACGGGTGAGCGAATGCGCATGATCGTCGTTCATCTGCGCCGCTCGATTGAGGATCGAGCGGATCGTCATCTCCGCCTCACTCCTGTTGGGCACCACCATGTACCGCCGCTTGGGGTTTTCTGCGGTGAGAGCGTCAAGGAATGCCTCGGCGACCTCGTCCGGTTCCTTGTACTGGGCTCGGTCCAGAGGGCTCGACAGGAAGCCGTCAAGGCGGCCCTTGTAGAGCGAATCCTCGGTGGAGTAGCCTGACTCGATCAACCGCTCCTTCAGGCTGAGCATGATGTCGGACTTGTAGTTGCCGGGGTCGATCACGCTCACACGCACACCAAATGGCTCGAGCTCGGCCGCGAGTGAGTCTGTGTAGGCCTCGATCGCGTGCTTGCTCATGCAGTACGGCCCGCCGAGCCCCCACGCGAGGAAACCGGAGATCGAACCGGTGGTCATCACGCGGCCCTGGCTCTCGATCAGCATCGGGGCAAACGCCTTGGTCACGCGGAACGGGCCGAACACGTTGACATCGATCTGGAACCGAATGTCGTCTTCCCGCGCCTCGATCAGCGGTGCGAAAACAGCCACCCCGGCGTTGTTGATCAACGCATAAAGCCCGTGCCCCCCGGCACGCACAGTCTCGACCGCAGCGGCGATTTCCTCGTCGCTCGTGACGTCGAGCCGGATCGCCCGGATGTTCTCGATGGCGTTGAGCTCTTCGAGATCGCTCGCCTTCCGGGCGCCGGCGTACACGATGAACCCCTCCGACGCGAGCCGCTCGGCCGTCGTCCGCCCGATGCCGGTACTTGCACCGGTGATGAGCACCGCCCGCTGCCCGCCGACACCGCTGTCTGCCGGTTGTGCCGAAGCGTGGAGCGGGATCGCCAGGATTGCCGCGGCGGCCAGCGTCGAGGCCAGATGTCGGATGCGTTGCATGGTGGATTCCTTTCGGGGTTTGCTCGAGCCCCGAGGGTACCCGCAATCGCGGCGTGGACGCAAAGCGACCCCGGGAAGGGCCCGGGGTCGCCTGTGTGAGAGTCTGAGGCCGGGAGAGCTCCGGGGACGCTACCGCTCGACGATCATCGCCACGCTGTTCCCGCCGCCGAGGCACAGCCCGGCGAGGCCCCGCTTGGCGCCAACCCGCTTCATCTGGTGCAGCAGCGTGACCAGAATCCGCGCCCCGCTCGCCCCGATCGGGTGGCCCAACGCCACACCGCCGCCGGCGATGTTGACCTTGTCCTCGGAGATGCCGAGGGCCTTGATGTTGCACAGCGCCTGAGCCGCGAACGCTTCGTTGAGTTCGAACAGATCGATGTCGTCCACGCCGATCCCGGCCTTCTCGCAGGCCTGCCGCACGCCGGTGATCGGGGCCTCGAAGATGTCCTTCGGCTCCACGCCGCTGGTGGCGTAGGCGGCGATCTTCGCCAGCGGCGTCAGGCCGAGCGCCTTGGCCTTCGCCTCGCTCATCACGCACACCGCCGCGGCACCATCAGAAATCTGGCTGGCGTTGCCCGCCGTGACGCTGCCTTCCTTGCCGAACGCCGGGCGGAGCTTGCCGAGCCCCTCGGCCGTCGAGTCGCCGCGGATGCCCTCGTCCGCCGACACGCCGCCCTCCGGACCCGGCACCTTGCGGTTGCCGACCTGCGCCCCGGAGAACGCCACGATCTCGTCCTTGAACCACCCCTCGGTGGTCGCCTTCGCCGCCCGCTGGTGGCTCTGCGCAGCGAAGCGGTCTTGCTCGGCCCGGCTCACGCTGTTCTTCTCGGCGGTCCAGTCGGCGGCGCACCCCATGGCCCAGTGCTCGAACGGGCAGGTCAGCCCGTCAAACTGCATGTGGTCGACCAGCGCGCCGTCGCCAAACTTGATCCCCGCCCGGACGTGCGCGAAGTGGGGGGCCCGCGTCATGTTCTCGATGCCGCCGGCGATCACGCACTCGTTGTCGCCGGCCTTGATGCTCTGGGCCGCCATCATCACCGCTTCGAGGCCCGACCCGCAGACCTTGTTGATCGTCTTGGCGCTCAGCGTCGTAGGCAGTCCGCCCTTGAGCCCGACCTGGCGGGCGGGGTTCTGCCCCAGCCCCGCTTGCAGCACGCACCCCATCACGCACTCGTTCACGGAGTCTTTGATCGCGGGAGTCTGTTCGAACATCGCCGCCAGGACCGCAGCACCAAGGTCCGGCGAGGGGACGTTGCTGAATCCGCCGAGGAATCGGCCGATCGGCGTGCGTTTGGCGGCCACGATCACGGGCTGATGGGACATACAGGCATTCCTTCCGTCAAAATCGGTTTCGGTGTGCGGGGGAGGGCCGCCGCCGCGCTGCTGCGCCGCCGGCTGCCCCCCTCGTGCAAGTCTAGGCCCGAGCCCCAGACGCTCTGGCCGGGTGCGGTTCGGCACCGGGTCGGGCGGGGATCGGGACCCCTACGCCGGGCTCGGCACCAGGATCACCGAGCCGTTCTCCTCGTCCCGCTCGCCGCAGGCGCACGCCACGATGACCGAGGCGACCTGCCGCGGCGAGAGGACCTTATCCCGCGGCAGCATCTCCTCGTCGGCGATCGACCGCAGCATCTCGGTCTCGACCGCCCCGGGCGCGACGGCGAACGCCTTGATGCCGGCCTCCGCCCCCTCGTTGGCGCACGCCCGGGTCAGCAGGTTCACCGCCGCCTTGCTCGCCGCGTACGCCGAGAGGCCCGGGAACGGGTCCACCGTCGCCATCGACGAGACGTTGACGACCCGCGCAACCTCCGTCGGGTCGCTCCGCCCGCCGCGGCCCGCGTGCTGCTCGGCAAACACCGGCCACGCCGCGGCAATCAACGCCATCGGCCCGATCGAGTTGAGCCGGTAGAGCCTCTCGAGCTCCTCCCAGCCAAACTCGGCGAACGGCTTGCACGGTGCCGCCCCGGCGTTGTTGATGAGCACGTCGATCCGCCCGTACGCCCCGAGCGTGCCCTCGACGACATCGGCCACACCGGCCGCGGTGCCCAGGTCCGCCGGGAGCACCAGCGTCTCGCCCTTCACCAGCTCGGCGGTCGCCTCGAGCGGCTCGCGTCGGCGACCGACCAGCACGACCGACAGGCCGCACTCACCGAGCATCTCCGCGGTCGCCCGCCCGATCCCGCTGCCCGCCCCGGTCACAATCGCCACGCGTGTGTCATCATGCATGCCGCAGCGTAGGGAGCGACGGTCGGGGAAGTGCCGGGTGCCGCGGGCTCACACCCGCACCGGGCATCGACACTCCGCGCCCGCGTACACTCCGCCCATGGACCGCGCCCGCCTCGGCATCGCCGCCTGCTTTCTGATCATCCTGGGCATGCCCATGCTGATCGGCCGGTGCACGCGCCGGGCCGAGACCGCCATCGACAGCGACGCCCCTGCCATCATCGTCATCACGCCCCACGTGGGGCAGATCCGAGACGAGTTCGCGAGGGCCTTCAGCGAGTGGCACCTGCGAAACCACGGCACCACCGCGCGGATCGACTACCGGACCGTCGGCGGCACCAGCGAGATCATCAGAGCGCTCGAGGCCAGGTTCAACGCCGCCCTCGCCGCCGGCAAGTACGAGATCGAACCCGACGGCACCGTCACGATGCAGCCCGGGGCTGTCGACTTCGACATCATGTTCGGCGGCGGGTCCTACGACCACGGCAGGCTCAAGGCGGGCGTCACCTATCAGGCCGGTGACGAGACGCTGCAGATCCCCATGTCGATCCCCGCGGGCTTCCCGCAGCCCCGGCTCGACGAGTGGTTCGGGGACAACACCGTCGGGGCCGGACAGCTCTACGACCCCGAGCAGTACTGGATCGGCAACGCCCTCTCCGGATTCGGCGTGGTCTACAACCGCGACCTGACCCGCGAACTGCTCGACCGCGACAACCTGATCAGCTTCCGCGATCTCGCCGACCCGCGCCTGGCCGGGTGGGTCGCCCTGGCCGACCCGAGGCAGTCCGGCTCCATCACGACCTCCATGGACGCGATCCTCTCCGGGTTCGGATGGGACGAAGGGTGGCGCACCCTCCGGGCCGCCGCCGCCAACACGCGATATTTCACCAACTCCTCTACCAAACCCCCGATCGATGTCTCCCAGGGCGAGGCCGCGGCGGGGCTCGCGATCGATTTCTACGGCCGCTCGCAGTCGCAGGTCGTCATGCGCCCCGGCCAGACGCCCGAGACCGCCCGCGTCGGATATGTCGATCCGCCCGGAGAGGTCTCGATCGATGCCGACCCGGTCTCGATCATCCGCGGCGGCCCCAACCCCGAACTCGCCCGCCGCTTCGTCGAGTTCACACTCTCCGACGAGGGCCAGTCGCTGTGGAACCTGCACGCGACCAACTCCCCCCAAGGCCAGAGCAACCCGAGCACCTCCGAGGGCGTCCAACTCGGCCCAAGACGCTTCGAGCTGCGCCGGATGCCCATCCGCCGGTCCTTCTACGAGCGGTACAGCGACTACCTCATCGACAGGGTCGATCCCTTCACCGCCGCGTCCGACACGCCGCCCGCCGGGTGGCGCTCCGCGATCGGGCTGATGATGGGGGCGTTCGCCGTTGACAACCACCACACGATCCGGGAGGCGTGGCTCGCGCTGCGTGAGGCCCGCGAGCGCGGCGTCGACTCGGCGGTGCTCGCGGCGGCCGAGGAGACCTTCTTCGCCTTCCCGACGCCCGAGCAGGTCCAGCGACACTGGCTCGACCGATTCGGGGAGTCAGAGGGCGAGAACGCCGTGACGCTTCCGCCCGACGCGATGTTGCCCTTCACGCCCGAGAACTACCGCGCGATCCGCAACACATGGCGTGATCCGGCGGTCCGCTCGCGCCTTGAGGTTGTCTACACCCGGGCGTTTGCCGAGAACTATCGCCATGTCACAGACACGCTCCACGCCGCGCTCAAGGCCGACGCCATCCCCCGCTGAGGCCATCCGGTCAGAGACGAGACCACAGACAATGCCACAGAACGCCCCGGCCGACCTGCCTGTTCACCAGCAACGCCCGACGCTCACCAAGATCGTCGCGACGCTCGGCCCGGCCAGCGACTCGCCCGAGATGATCACCAAGCTGGTCGAGGCGGGCGTCAGCGTCTTCCGGTTCAACTTCTCCCACGGCACGCTCGAGGAGCACGCGGTCCGGCTGCAGAGCCTCCGCACCATCGCCCGCTCCATGCGCCGGCCGCTCGCCGCCCTGGGCGACCTGCAGGGCCCCAAGATCCGCGTCGGGACGGTCCCGGGCGCCGGGATCGAGATCTGCGCCGGGAGCGAGGTCACGCTGCGTCTCGGGCTGGCCGAGGCGATCGAGGAAGCCGACCCGGTCTCTGGAGAACGCCGCGTCATCCTGCCGTTCGAGTACGAGCCGCTCGTGCGTGAGGTCGATCCCGGGCACCGCGTGCTCATCAACGACGGTGCGATCCGCATGCTCGCGATCGACAAGAACCTTGCCCGGGGCGAGCTGCGCTGCCGCGTGACGACCGGCGGCCTGGTCACCTCCCGCAAGGGGATCAACCTCCCCGACTCCGACCTGACGGCCCCGGCGATCACCGAGCGCGACTGGGAGTGCGTCGAGTGGGCCGTAGAGCACGGCATCGACATGCTCGCGCTCTCGTTCGTCCGCCGGGCCGAAGAGGTCACCGAGCTCAAGGAACGCCTCGCGGGCATGTGCCCGGTGAGCCCCGACGAGAGCGACGACTTCCTCGGCTCGACCATCCCCGTCATCGCGAAGATCGAGAAGCCCCAGGCCGTGGACAACATCGACGCGATCGTCGAGGCGGCCGACGCCATCATGGTCGCGCGCGGTGACCTCGGCGTCGAGATGGAGCTGGCCCGCGTGCCGATCGTGCAGAAGCAGGTCATCAAGGCCTGCAACCGCTACGGCAAGCCCTGCATCGTCGCCACGCAGATGCTCGAGTCGATGATCGAGAGCGCCAGCCCGACCCGCGCCGAGACGACCGACGTCGCCAACGCCGTCCTCGACGGCGCCGGCGCGGTGATGCTCAGCGCCGAGACCGCGACCGGCAAGCACCCCGCCCTGGCCGTCGAGACCATGTGCCGTATCGCGCGCGCAGCCGAGGACCACCTCGCCTCGCTCCCGGCCACCGCGAGCGCACCCAAGGCGCTGCGAGAGACACGCTACCGCACCGCCGCGCTCGCCCACGGCGCGTGGTACGTCGCCCAGGACATCGGCGCCGAACTCGTCGTCTGCTGGTCCGAGTCGGGCGGCGGCGCACGCTACCTCAGCCAGAACGACTTCCAGATCCCCATCATCGCCTACACCAGCAGCATCAAGGCCGCGCGACGTATGGCCCTGCTCCGGGGTGTCACCCCCATCCGCTCCGACCCGCCCGAGTCCGGACGCCTCGGCGACTGGAACGAGATGGTCGACCGCGACCTGGCCATCCGTGGCTGGGCCGAGCACGGCACCCCCGTCGTGCTCATGGCCGGCAAACCGCTGGGCAGGCCCAAAGTCACCACCATGATCGCCATCCACTACATCGGCTACTTCACCGGCTTCCGCTCCCACGACGGCTGAGCCGCCGCTCCTCCGCCGCCGCTGGAGTTCTCCGCCCGACGATCCCTACGATTCCCTCGTGCGAATCACCGTCAACAACGAACCCCGCGACCTGCCCGACTCGGCCACGCTCGCCGATCTGATCCGCGAGTGCGGCCTCGAGAGCGGGCCCTGCGCCGCCGAGGTCAACAAGTCCCTCGTCCCCAAGCGGCAACACGCCGAACACCGGTTGCACGAGGGCGACACCGTGGAACTGGTCACGCTCGTGGGCGGCGGCTGAGCCGGACCCCTACCCTTGGGGATGCCCTCGACCACCACCACGACCGAACCGGGACTCTCGCCCTTCACCATCGCCGGCCGCACGCTGCAGAGCCGCCTGATCGTCGGCACCGGCAAATACGCCGACTACCCGGTCATGCAGAGCGCGCTCGAAGCCTCGGGGACCGAGGTCGTCACCGTCGCCGTTCGCCGCGAGCGGCTCTACAACGACCGTGGCGAGTCGCTGCTCGACCACCTCGACACCAGCCGCTACACCATCCTGCCCAACACCGCCGGCTGCTTCAGCGCCGAGGACGCGGTCCGCGTCGCGCGGCTCGGCCGCGAACTGCTCGACCAGCTCGGCAACCCCGGCGCCAGCTGGGTCAAACTCGAAGTGCTCGGCGACAAGAAGACGCTCCTGCCCGACCCCGTCGGCACGCTCGAGGCCACACGCGAGCTGGTCGCCGACGGGTTCCAGGTGCTCTGCTACTCCAGCGACGACCCGATCTCGGCCGCGCGAATCAAGGACGCCGGGGCCGCGAGCGTCATGCCCGCGGGCTCGCCCATCGGCTCCGGCCAGGGCGTGCTCAATCCCAACAACATCGTCCTCTGCCTCGAGGCGCTCAAGCGCGGCGATCCGAACTACCCCGTCATCGTCGACGCGGGCGTCGGCGCGGCCAGCGATGTCTCGATCGCCATGGAGCTCGGCGCCGACGGCGTCCTGCTCAACACCGCCATCGCCCACGCCAAGCAGCCGGTCATGATGGCCCACGCCATGCGCAAGGCCTGCGAAGCCGGACACCAGAGCTACCTCGCGGGCCGCATCGACAAGAAGCTCTACGCCACCGCGAGTTCACCGTTCGAGGGCGCGATCAGCTACATCCCCGGGGAGTAAGCCCGCGGCACACGGACATCGACGAGACCTACGCTCCCGCTCATGTCCAGCCCCCGCCGCATCTTCCCCGGATACACCGTCGCCGGTGTCGCGACACTCGCGACGCTCGCGACAGCGCCGGGGCAGACGTTCATCGTCTCCCAGCTCAACACCGAGCCCATCCGCGACATGCTCGGCATCTCGTCGCTGCGGTTCAACAACACCTACGCCCTCGCCACGGTCCTCGCCGCGTTCCCCCTGGTCATCACCGGCGCACTGACCGACCGCCTCGGCCCGCGGCGGATGCTCGCCATCGTCGCCGTCGCGTTCGCCCTCGGCTGCGTGGTGATGTCGCGGGCCCACGGGCTGGCAACGCTCTTCCTCGGGTTCTTCTGCCTGCGCTTCCTCGGGCAGGGCTCGCTCGCCCTGGTCGCCTCGCACTCGGTCGCGATGTGGTTCCACCGGCGGCTCGGGTCGATCAGCGGCGTGAAGACCGTCATCATCTTCGCGCTCTGGGCGTCCCTGCCGCAGCTCAACATTGCGCTGATGAACTCGTACGGCTGGCGCCAGACCTACCTCATCTTCGCCGTCGCGATCGTCGTGCTCGTGGTCCCGCCCGCGCTGCTCCTGGTCCGGGACAGACCGGAGGACCTGGGGCTGCGGACCGACAACGACCCGGCCGACGCCCCGCACGGCCCCCGCGTCGGCACCCTCCCGCCGCCGCCGCCCGAGGCCAGCTTCACGCTCAAGCAGGCCCGCCGCACCGGCGCCTACTGGATCCTCGCGGCTGCCACCGTGCTCCCCGGCTTTGTCGGCACCGCCATCCTGTTCGATATCATCCCGATCGTGATCGAGAAGGGCTTCGAGCAGACCGCCGCCGAGGCCACCGCCGCCAACGCTGTCAGCGTCTGGTCCTTCACCATGGCCGCGATCGCCATCCCCGCCGGCATCATCACCGACCGCGCCCGGCCGGCCCTTGTCATCGTGGTGTCTCTGGTCATCGCCGCCGCCGCGACGATGGGGATCCTCTACGCCCGCACACCGCTGCAGATCGCCGGCGGCATGATCGTCTACGGGCTCGGCATGTCGCTCACCTCGTCCTGCGCGGGCGCCACGGTCGCACGCTACTTCGGCAGGCTCCACCACGGCAAGATCCGCAGCTCGCTCACGCGGCTGGCCGTCATCGGGACCGGCCTCGGCCCCGTCGTGACCGGGCTCAGCCAGGACCAGACCGGCTCTTACCGCCCCGCGCTCTGGACGTTCGCCGTGCTGACGCTCCTCGCCGGCACACTCGCTCTCGCGCTCCGCACACCGTCGCTGCCGACCAACGAGCCCAGCTGACGCGACCGACCCGGCCCGAATCCCCGGCCCGGCCTATTCCTCGATCACACGCCGCGCCGCCGACTCGACCGACTCGCTGCTCATCCCCGCAGCCTTGCCGGCCTCGATCGCCGCCTCGGTGTCCCAGCCCTTCTCGCGGGCCAGATACGCCGCCCACATGCCCCCGGCGCGGTTCGACGAGCCGCAGTGCACGAGCACCGGTCCCTTCGCGCTGCGCAGCTCCGCAGCAAACCGGTCCACATCACCCGCGCTAAACGTCGACGACGACATCGGCACGTGCACGTACTGCATGCCCTCATTCACCACCGTTGCCCGCTCGTCGAAGCCGGCGGTGTCGCGTCCCTCGTGCGTGCGCAGGTCGATCACCTTGGCCCCGCCCTCGGCCCCGAACCGGCGGATCGCCTCCTCCGACGGCTGGCCGCCGAAGGTCACGTTCCCGGCCTTGCTCGCGCTGGGCAGCTCGTCCCAGCCGGTGATTGGCGCCGCGGTCGCGTCGGCCGCGGACATCCGCTGCGACGCGCACCCGCCCAGCCCGAAGATGCCGGCCCCGGCCAGCCCGAGAAGCGCCGCCGCACACACCATCTTCGCGCCCCGAACTCCGCTGGTTGCCATGTTCATCGACGTCGCTCCTCTTTGCCCGCAACGCGCGAGCGATATCCCGCGAACAGCGCACCGGGCCCCACGCCCATTGCCCCGCCGCGGCTGGTCGTTGCCGAATCGTACCACCACCCGGGCACCGGGTTGCACGCCTAAGCTCTTTCACCCAAGAGCCGAAACCGAGAGCACACCGTGCAAGACGAAATGACCGCCAACACCCCGACGCCCACCATCGCCACGCACCACGGTTCCTCCGCGCTCACCCGCGGCATCCGCGTCGACACCTACCCCGTCTACATGCCCGAGCAGTCCAAGCCCCACAGCAACGAGCACGTCTTCGGCTACCGCATCGTCATCGCCAACCAGTCCGATCAGGCCGTACAGGTCGTCAGCCGCCGCTGGGTCATCATCGACGGCAACGGGAAACGCCGCGACATCGAGGGCGAGGGTGTCGTCGGCCAGCAGCCGATCCTCGAGCCCGGCGAGAGCTTCGAGTACGCCAGCTTCTGCCCGCTGCCCACGCGGTGGGGGACCATGGAAGGTTTCTACCAACTCAGCAGCGAGACCGGCGACTTCCGCGCGGTCATCAGCCGGTTCTATCTCGTTGCCGACGAAACCGAATAGCGAGAGAGGCCAGCACCCGCCCGGCGTTCCGCCGCGTGGCGCTGTATACCACGCGGCATGCACCGCCTGATTCTCCTCATCTCCGCCTGTCTCGTGCTGGGCCTCCTCGCGACCTGCACCTCGCCCACGCGCCAGACCGCCCACCCCGGCACGCCCGCCCCCCGCCTCGGCGACGAGATCGTCATCGCCGGCCACCTCTTCCACACCGGGGCCCCCGTCGTCCTCTGGTTCGACGAGGGCGGCTACGACGCCTACCGCACCGACAAACGCTTCGCCCGCCCCGGCGAGGCCGCGTGGTCGCCCGACTCCGGCCCCCCGACGCCCAACCGCTACTCCGCCCGCAACGTCCCCGGCGACCCCAACCGCCTCGCCGATCTCCAGCGCCACATCGACCAGTTCGTCATCCACTACGACGCCGCGGGCACCAGCCGCCAGTGCTTCAAGATCCTCCACGACCTCCGCGGCCTCTCCTCCCATTTCCTGCTCGATCTCGACGGCACCATCTACCAAACCCTCGACCTCAAAGAGAAGGCCTGGCACGCCACCATCGCCAACGACCGCTCCATCGGCATCGAGATCGCCAACATCGGGGCCTACCCGATCGGCGACGGCGCGCACACCGGCCCCGTCACCACGCCGCAGATCGAATCCTCACCCCTCGCCGACTGGTACGCACGCGACAAATCGGGGTACTTCCTTACCCTCCCCGGCTGGCTCGGCGACGGCGGCTACCGCACGCCCGGCTACCTCGCCTCCTCGCCGCGTCCGTCGCGCCCGCTCCCGGTCACCGGCACCATCCAGGGCCAGACCCTCACCCAGTTCGACCTCACCGACGCCCAGTACGACTCGCTCATCCGCCTCACCGCGACCCTCTGCACTGTCTTCCCCGAGCTCCCCGCCGACTCCCCCCGCGACGCCGCCGGACGCCCCATCAGCCACGCCCTCACCCCCGACCAATTCGCCCGCCACCGCGGCCTCCTCGGCCACTACCACGTCCAGCAGAACAAGCTCGACCCCGGGCCGGCGTTTGATTGGGAGCGCGTGGTGGTCGGGGCACGCCGGCTCCGTGCCTCACGATGAAGGTACGCTGAGATCGCTATGAGCGAGCCAGAAGCACAGCAACAGCAGCCATCGAGCCACCCGACCTGGGTGCTCCGCACACAGGTCCCCGGGTCGGTCGAATGGGTGAACCGCCGCGTAGCAGCCCGCTCGGTGCTTCAGGCCGAAGCGATCCTGCGGCGGCAGGGCTTCGTGGTCGATACAGCGGGGTCGCGGGTTGTCAACGCCCCGCCGGACGACCTCAACTCGATACCGATGGTGCCCGGTCCCCTCAAGTGCGTGAGGTGCGGCTACGAACTCAACGGCCTGACCGTGATCGACGCCGTGATCGAATGCCCGGAGTGCGGACACGGGCAGGTGCTCTTGGCCTACAGGCCCGAGACCGGGGTCGGCGCCGCCGAGCAGGCACGGGGCAGGCCGCCGGGGGCGATCGTCAATCTGGTCGTCCGGATGTTGGTCGGCCTGCTCGCGGTCTTCGGCGCACTCATCTTGCTCATGTTTCTGGGCGCGGCATTGTTGTCGTACTGATCATCTCACACCTCGGTGTGGTGCATCCGTGTATCGACGCGAGGGTCGTGAGGCGTCCGCGCCCGGGGCGAGACGAAAGGCGGCGGGTCGTGTCAGGCAAAGTGACCACCGAGATCAGCAAGAGGCCAGAGTGTCCAGCGCGGTCCGGCCGCCGAATGGGGTTTCTGGCGCTCGGACTGTTCGTCGGCGGCTTCGCTGTGCTCGGTGCAGCTTTGTTTCTGTTGGTAGCGCTGATTCGGGGTGGAGGGTTAGGCTGAGGCGCGAGAGTACGTCGGCCGCTCGGCTTGGCCTCATCCCGCCAACACACACCCCACACACTCAGTCAACGTGTGCAGCATCAGCATGCGCAGCTCCCGGATCCGGTCAACTACCACTCCGGCCCGCCGGCTCGCTCAGCAGCCCGCGACCCACGCGTTGAGGTACGCCACAACGTCGCGTGTGTCGATCACGCCGTTCTCGTCCCAGTCGGCCGACTCGTCCCGTGCGGCCCACGCCCCGAGAAACGCGAGGAAGTCGCGGGTGTCCACGGCGTTGTCTCCGGTGAGATCGACAGGGCACCATCGGAGATCGAACAGGTAGGCCGACCCCGACTCCTCGCCGTTGTCGCCATCGAGCAACGCGGAGATGATCGCGGTGCGGCCGTCCATCGCGGCCGCCCAACCGAAGTTGTCGTTCTCCCCACCGTCGTCGGGCAGCACGGTGGCGAGCAGACGGCCCGTCGATGTGTCGAAGAGGTACGCGGCACCCTCGACGGGGTCGTCCACACGACGACGGTGTGCGGTGATCAGTGCGGTCGAACCCTCTACGGCAACCGCGAACCCGAAATGGTCGTTGAAGCCCGGGTCGTCAAGGACGATCTTTGCCGTCTGCGCGCCGGTCACCGCGTCAAAGAGATACGCGGCGCCGTCCGCCAGACGGGCGTGCCAGTGCCGCTCGGCACCCACAAGCACGGTGTCGCCTTCAATCGCGACGGAGCCGAATTCGTCTCCCCGTGCGCCGTCGTCGGGAGTGAATGTGCGGAGCTGCTCGCCGGTCGCGATGTCGAACAGGTATGCGGCCCCCTCGCCGTCGCCGCCGGCATCGATCGCACCAACGAGCACGCGGGTATCGTCCATCGCGATCCGGACGCCGAACCGGCGGGACTCCATGCCGTCATCGGGCAACAGCTTGGCCAGCTGCGCCCCGGTCGCCAGGTCGAACAGATAGACCGCGCCGGTTACCTCGCCGAAGAGCGGGCCGCCGAACGCACCCACCGCCGCGACCGTGTCGTTGAGCGCAACCGCGACGCCGAAGCCGTCATGCGCATCGAGGTCGTTGGGCACCAGCCTGCCCAGCTGCGCCCCACCATCGATGTCGAAGAGGTACGCCGCCCCCGCGTCGGTACCGTTCGCGTCGTTGCCCGCCGCACCCACCAGCGCGACCGTGCGGTTGATCGCTACACACGCGCCGAACTGGTCGCCCAGTGCGCCATCGTCGGAAAGAAGTTCCGCGATCTGCCTGCCATCCATGACATCGAACAGATAGGCGGCCCCGACCACCGAGTCGGTGTCGCCGGGATTCCACGCGCCAACGATCGCTGTGCCTTCGGCGATATCGACACTGTGCCCGAACCATCCGCCGGCCGCCCCGTCGTCGGGAAGCAGCCTGGCGAGCTGCACGACCTGTGCGCTCGCGGCCGTCGAGAGTGTCACGATCGCGGCACACACCGCGGCGGCGAGAACGCGTGCAGTCATGAAACTTCTCCCCGGGGTGCCGACGCACGATCCGCCCCCGCCGCCACCAGCCTAGCAGCGACCGGCTCGACGGCCAATCCTTTCTCATCTCAATCGCTGTCCCGCCCGGTTCTCGGGCGGGACGCCGATGGTCACCCCGCCGCCAGCACACCCTCCACACACTCAATCAACGTGTGCAGCATCAGCATGTGCAGCTCCTGAATCCGGTCCGCCGTCGCCCCCGGCACGACCCACTCGTGCTCGCACACGCCGCGCAGCTCACCGCCGTCCTTGCCGAGCATCGCGACCCGCACGCACCCGATCTCCTTGGCCGCGCGCGCAGCCCGCACCACGCTCGCCGAGTTGCCGCTGGTCGAGAGCAGGAAGACCACGTCCCCCGGCTTGGCCAGGGCCCTCACCCACCGCTCAAAGACCGCGTCATAGCCATAGTCGTTGGCCGTGCAGGTGATGTGCCCGACATCGACGCACGCGATCGCCGGCAGCGGGTCGCGGTCCTCGCGGAAGCGCCCGGTCAGTTCCTCGCAGAAGTGCATCGCGTCGCACGCCGAGCCGCCGTTGCCGCACGCCAAAACCTTGCCCCCGCTGCGGAAGCACGCCGCCATCACCCCGGCGACGTGCTCGATGCGATCGATCGCCGGATCGTCCGCCAGCAGGGCGTCGAGCGCGGCGCCGGCGTTGGACAGGGCGGTGCGGGCGGTAGTGGCGCTGGTGGGGTGGTGGCTCACGTGGCGATGGTAGGGGAACCGAGCCGCGGCGACCGCGCCGGCTGGCTCCCTGCACGGCAGACAGCCTCAGCGCGTGTTGAACCGGTCGCTGAACGCTCCCAGCATGTTGGTCGCGCTGACCGCGGGCACCGGTGCCTCGCCCGGCCGCGCCGCCGAGCCGAGCACCCCCCGGGCCAGGCGGAACCCCGCACCGATGCCGCCCAGGAGCGAGGCCTTGGGCCGCAGCTCGTTCGGGCGGATGAGCATCGCCGTGGTGTCGTCCTCGATCGGCCCCCCGCCCCGCCGCGCTTCGACTCGGGCGATGAGTTCGGGGACCAGGCTGTCCGGGGTGCCGGAGGTGTCGGGGCTGTCCGGCGAGAGGATGGTACCGCCGCGTGGCGCGCCGAGCTGATTGAGCATCTCGATCACGCCCTGCTGCCCGAGCATCCGGCCCTTTGTGTCGCGTGACTCGATCAGCCCGTCGCTGAAGGCCAGCAGCATCTCGTCGGGCTCGAGCCGGACCCTGACCTGCTGGAACTCGGCGTGGTCATCGACGCCGAGGGGAAGATTGGCGTGCTCGCCGGCCGCGAACAGCGGCTCCCACGCGCCGCTCCGGGCGCAGAAGCGCAGCGGGCTCGGGTGGCCCGCGATCGAGACCGTGAGCGCCCCGGTGGGTGTCCAACAACTGATTACCACGGCCGTGGCAAACTGCCCGAGCCGGCTGAGTCCGAGAAACTCGCGGTTGAGCTGCGTGAGCAGCTTGCGCTGGTCGGGCTGGTTCATGTGCCGACGCATGAGCGCGCGCAGTTTGCTCGCGACCTCCGCCACCGAGTCGCCGTGGCCAGAGACATCCGCGACCAGCATCCGGACAATCCGGCCCGTTGCGCAGCTCGAGACATAGTGAACATCGCCCCCCGCGTCGGCCGAGCCGGCCGGGCGGCTGTGCACCCAGGCGTCGAGCCCGGGCATCACGACCCCGCTATCGGCGGCCCGGTTGTCGCCCCACACCTGCATGCACTGCAGCGCGTGGGCGTCGCCGGCCCCCGTCGCGGAGCCCCCGGGGGCCGGTCTCGCCGTCTCCGGTCGCGTTGTGGGCATGAGGCACTTCTCCGGACCACGGGGTAGCATGCACCGATGCACGCTCTCCGACACGTACTGATCATCGCCATGGTTCTGTTCCTGCTCCCGCCCGCTTTCGGGCAAGAAGGCCGCTTGGATGCGGAGAACGCTCCCGCCGCGGCACCGCTGCCCAATGTCGTCTTCATCATGGCCGACGACCTGGGCTACCGCGAGATCGGGGCGTTCGGCCAGCAGAAGATCAAGACCCCCAACCTCGACCGCCTCGCCACCGAGGGCAGGATGCTGACCCGGCACTACGCCGGATCGGCCGTCTGCGCCCCGACCCGGGCCATCCTCATGACCGGCAAGCACGCCGGGCACTCGCCCATCCGCGGCAACAGGGAGGGCGGCGGCTGGGGGCCGGAAGCCCCGGAGGGACAGCACCCGCTGCCCGCCGAAGAGGTCACCATCGCCGAACTCTTCAAGTCCCGCGGCTACGCCACCGGCGCGTTCGGCAAGTGGGGGCTCGGAGGGCCGGGCAGCGAGGGGCACCCGTGCTTCCAGGGCTTCGATCACTTCTACGGCTATCTCTGCCAACGCGTCGCCCACAACTACCACCCGACCCACCTCTGGCGCAACCACGACGTAGACGTGCTTCACAACAACCGCTACTTCAGCGCCCACCAGAAGATCGCCGAGCCCCTCGAGAGCGAGGCGGCCTACGCCGAGCGGTTCGCCGGCGGCGACTACGCGCCCGAAGAGATCATCACCGAACTGCTCGGCTGGATGCGCGCGCAGCACGAGCAGCACCCCGACACACCCCAGTTCGTCTACTACCCGACCGTGATCCCTCACCTGGCGCTGCAGGTGCCGCAGGAGTGGGTGGACATGTACCCCCGCGAGTGGGACCAGACTCCCTATCTGGGCGACAGGGGCTACCTGCCCCACCCGCGTCCCCACGCGGCCTACGCCGGGATGATCTCCTACATGGACCACAACGTCGGGCGGATCCTCGACCTGCTCGACGAGCTCGGCATGGCCGAGAACACGATCGTCGTCTTCACCAGCGACAACGGGGCGAGCTATGTCGGGGGCGTGGACCGCGAGTTCTTCGACTCCCACGGCGACCTCCGGGGGCACAAGGGGCAGCTCTGGGAGGGCGGCATCCGCGTGCCGACGATCGTCCGCTGGCCCGGACGCGTCGCCCCCGAGAGCCGGAGCGACCTGGCCGGCTATCACCCCGACTGGCTCCCCACCCTCGCCGAGGCCATCGGTGCCGAACGCCCGACCGGGCTCGACGGCCGCAGCCTGCTCCCGGCCCTGACCGAACGGGGAGAGCAGGCGCAGCACGAGTTTCTGTACTGGGAATTCCCAGAGGGTGGGCAGCAGCAGGCCCTGATCTTCGGCGAGGGCGGGCGGTGGAAAGCGATTCGCCCGGCCCTGCGGCAACGGCCGGACCGGTTTGAGCTCTACGACCTGCTGGTCGACCCCGGCGAGGCACGCGACATCGCCCCGGACCACCCCGAGCAGGTGGAGTACGCCCGGCGCATTCTCGCACGCGAGCACACGCCGAACGGGCTGTTTTCGATCAAAGCGCTGGATGAGTAAGTCTCGCGGCCTTCATAAGTCACCAAATAGCAGTTAGTTGCAAATTCTTCGGGATGTTTTGTCACATTCCCGCAACTCGACCGACCCCCGACAGGTATCAGGCCGTGCGGACTCCTCATCCGCCCGGCGTTCCTCTCGCCGGCCTCCCGTGGCGTGCCGCTGGAGGATGACCCACCTGCGCAAGGGGCCTGAGGGGCTGCTCGAGTGGTTGTCGCGGACATGGAGGGACAGGCTGCTCCGGCAGTGCCCTCAGGTCCAAGCGCGGGGAAGAGGGCGTCTTCGGTGTGAAGACGGGCAAGGCCATTCCGGAGATACACGTCCGCACTCGCGGCCGTTCGTTGGCTTTTGGACATCTGGAAAGGGGCGACACACATGCGTATTCAGTACGGCGCGATTGGTGCGGCGACGGTGATGGGTCTGGCGGGCTTGGCCGGCGGCCAAACCGAGCGGCCCGTGCTGCAGAGGCTGGAGATCGGCACCGAGGTCCAACCGGTGCGACTCGCCCCAGCGGTGATGCTGAACGGCTCGATCGAGCGGGTCGGTGACTGGATGCCCTACGCCGGGCCCCGGGGTCAGCACGACGAATGTTTCGACTACCGGGTGTTTGATTGTTACGGCGACGCGGATGCAAACTCGGTGCCGGACGACCTCGCGGGGTGCGGGCTAGGGTCGAATCGCTGGTTCTTCGGCTCTGCCTATTGCAGCCCGTTCTACACCAACGACATGACGCTCGCCGACGACACCATCCTGTCAGAAGGTGCCTGGCGCGCGGATGTTGCTTGGCAGTGGACCTGCCAAGGCTTCGGGGAGGAACAGTGCGTCATCGCGGTCTTCACCCAGGACTCAGACCCGAACGAGTGTGAGCCGGACTCGTTTGACTATCCGGGTTGGATCATCGACTTCGGCGATCTCGCGTGCGCCGGCAGGGGCTACTACTACGCGAAGATCGATATCTCCGCCATGGGACGGTGGGAACTGCCGGCGAGCGGGCGGGGGTCGTACGCCGTCGCGTTTCTCACCGACGACGGCGACACGCTCGCGTCGTGCGCGCAGCCCATGCTCTGGGGTACGCCAGACGCCGGCGGGACGCCCGGCGGCGTGGGGACGCAAGAACCGGGCGGGCTCGACGACATCGACCCCACGGACTTCTATCACGATCCGGTCAACGAGTGTTACACCTACTCGTTCGATCTCTGTCCGGACCCGCTCGGCGGCATGCTGCAGTTCTGGGGTGAACGCGACGCGCTGTTGTGGCATCGCGCCGACTTCAACCGCGACGGTGCCGTAGACAGCGACGACTTCCTGCAATTCATCAACGCGTGGCGCACCTGCCAATTCGGCGCCGACTGCAACGGCGACGGTGGTTGCAACACCAAGGACGTGATCTGCTATCTCAATCTCTGGGCGGGGTGTACGCCGTAGTCGAGGGACGCTTCGGTCCGTTCCGCGGAGCACGCCGTCGGAGGACGGACCGCGTTGTTACTGTGCCGAGGCAATCTGCGAGGCCGCTTCCATCACCACGCGCCCACCAACGATCGTCGCCACCGCACGGCCCCGCACAGTCCGTCCGAGGAACGGTAAGTTGGTGCTCTTGCCCGCGAGATCGTCGGTCGAGATCGTCCATTCGACATCGGGATCGATGACCGTCAGATCACCCGGGCCGCCGACAAACAACTCGCCGAGGCCGTCCTTGTCGCGGCGCTGCCGGTCGAGGTTGCAGAGCCTGGCGGGCTCGATCGTCATCATCCCCAGCATTCGGGGCCAGTCGATCACGCCCGCGTGCACCAGCGCCTCGGCATACAGCGGCAGCGCTGTCTCGAGCCCGATGATGCCGAAGGGCGCATCCTCGAAGGGACGCGCTTTTTCGTCGGCCGTGTGCGGCGCGTGGTCGGTCGCGAGCACCGTGATCGTGCCGTCGGCGATGCCCGCGCGGATCGCGTCGATGTCCTGCTGCTCGCGCAGCGGCGGGTTCATCTTCGCGAGTGTGTTGAAGCCCTCGCACGCCCGGTCGGTCAGCAGCAGATGGTGGGGGCTGGCCTCGGCGGTGACGGGGAGGCCGGCGGCGCGCGCGCGGCGGATGATCTCGACGCTGCCGCCGCTGGAGAGGTGCTGCACGTGGTAGCGGCACCCGGACTCGGCGACCAGCCGCACGTCGCGTTCGATGATGAGTTCTTCTGCCACCCTCGGCCACCCCACGAGCCCGAGCCGCGTGCTCACCTCGCCGGCGTGCATAGAGGCCCCCCGGGTGAGCGTCGGCTCCTGGCAGTGCTGCATGAAGCACAGGCCGAGCGGGGCGATCTCCCGCATCAGCCGGAGCATGACCCCGGCCGAGGCGACCACGTCGCCGTCGTCGCTGAAGCCCACCGCCCCGGCCTGGGCGAGCAGGCGGAGCTCGGTCGGCTCGACGCCCTGCCGGCCGCGGGTCGCGGCCGCGACGGCGAAGACGCGGCAGGAGGCCGTCGCCTCGGCACGGTCGGCGATGAACCTCACGATCTCCGGGCAGTCCATCGCCGGGGTGGTGTTGGGCATGCAGCAGACGGTCGTAAAGCCTCCGGCGACTGCCGCCCGGCTGCCCGACTCGATCGTCTCCTTGTGCTCCTGACCCGGCTCGCGCAGGTGGACGTGGGGGTCGATCAGCCCCGGGCAGACGATCTTGCCCTTCGCGTCGATCACGCGGTCAGCGGCCCCGGTCGAGGCCCCCGGCCCGGTGATGCTCTCGATGCGTCCGCCGCGGACGGTCACATCTCCGATCTCATCACGACCGGAGGCCGGATCAATCACGCGGCCGTTGGTGATGCGGAGGCTGGGTGCATTCGGATCGGTGAGGGGGGTGCTCGGCATGTGGCCATCGTAGCGAACTGATGCCTGTCGCCGGTGCCGCCCTCGCGATGGGCCGGTCCCGCTGCCTACGGGCTCTGGCGTGGCTTGGCGGGAGCGCAGCGGCCGGATTCGCACGCGCCCGATCGGCCGGTGAACCGCAGTCGATTGGCGGCGAAGCACTCGTAGAGCCGGTCGGCGAGCCACCGGAGCCCGGGCCATCTCGTGGGAGCCAGCAGCCAGCCCAGCCCGACCGCGTCGTAGGCGTGCCGGAACGCCTCGACACCGGTGACGAGCGAGCCCCCGGGCATCACGCCGTGAATGTGTCCCATCACGTCCTCGAACGTGGTCCCATATCGGGCCGCGTCGAACCCCGGCTCGGCGATGTCGATGAGCTGCAGGCGACCCCGTCCCCGGTCGAGCCACCGGAGGAATGCGGCCTCCTTGGCGCAGAGGGGGCAGTCGCCGTCGACAAGCAGTGAGAAGCGGGGGGTGGCTGCGGTCATGGGAGGGTCTTCGGCTGTCGGGTCGGTGCAGATGCCGGGGCGGGTGAGGATTGCGTGCCGGCGGGCGGGGCGTGCTGGCTCTTGCGGTCCGGCCCGGCTATCCTTGCTCCCGGGCCGCTGAGCGGACCCGACGGGGTGTAGCGCAGCTTGGTTAGCGCGTCTGACTGGGGGTCAGAAGGTCGGAGGTTCGAATCCTCTCACCCCGATTGGAAGCGGAAGTCCTTGGAAACAAGCGGCTTCCGTTTTTTTGTGCGCGGATATTCGGGGCAGGCGGAGGGCTCGGCGCTGGCCTCTGAGGAGCTGCCGTGCCGCGGCCGGCTGGCTGCTTGCGAGTTTGGTCCCGGCGGGGTCATGCCCGGGTGTCGTCTTGTGACGATCGGGTCTCCGGGGCCGCGTCGGCTTGGTGCGAGGGACTCCACGTCTCGCGGCTGCGTGCACGGATCAGCGGTCTCGCTTTTCTCCCGAGAGTACGCGCAGTGGCTGCATGGCGGAGGCGAGGTCGAGGCGGGCGAGGAGGGTTGGTGAGTACCAGCCGTAGGGGGTTAGTTGGAAGACTTCGTACGAGGTCTCGACGACGTTGTCGCCGAAGGCGTCGAGCATGTCGAGGAGGAGCTCGCCTTGCCAGAAGCCTTCGTCGCCAAGGTAGGACAGCGATCCTTCCGGGGTGATGCGCCGGCGGAAGGTGTAGAGGACGCGGTACGAACCGTCTTCCAGGCGGGTGACGGAGGAGATCTGCACGTCGCGGAGCTCCATGCGGACCTTAACGTTGAGCTTGCCCAGGCCCGGGACGACGTGCATGCAGGTGGAGGGGTCGAGCAGCTCCCCGCCGTCGAGGGCGAACACGCGGAGGGTGGCGAGGCGGACCTCATCCTCGCTCGGGGCGCTGTACCCGTTCGGGACGTCGAGACGGCCGGTGTTCTGGTCCATGAGCGTCCACTCCCGCTCTGAGAAGAGGGCTTGGATGGCCTCGGCCTCGAGTTGCACGGCGCGGAGCGAGACGTTGAGCTGGATGAGTTCGCCGGCGTCGGTGTCGGCGTCGCTCGGGAGGGTCACGACAGTGGACGCGATGCGTCGGGCCTCCTCGGCGGAGTCCGCGGCGAGGATCTCGGCGATGACGGCCTTCCGGACGTCGAGCAGGTCCTGGGCTCGGCGGGAGGTGATGATGTCGAGGAGCTTCTGCGCGCCGGGGCGGTTCTTCGCGGGGCCGAGCTGGGCGAGGATGTCCCGGTAGATCTCTGCGCCGAGTTCGAGCGCGTCGTAGGGGTCCTTGGTCTTGCTGAGCGTTTCGACCCGGCCTCGGATGGCGCCGGCGATGTCGCCGATGGCGCGGTCGAGGGCTGCGTTGATGGCGAGGTTGATTCGGCTGCGTGTTGTGTCCGAGACGAGCCGGTTGAGGGCGGGGTGGCTCGCCCAGAAGTAGGAGAGGGTCGCGATCCCTCTCTGCCCGGTCGCGTCGTCGATGGTGCGTTGGGCGATGTGGCGGGCGGTGGCGTCGGCGTGCTCTTCGCGGGCGGCGATGGTAAGGAGCGCTGCGGCGTCCTGCTCGGACGGGCGCAGGTGGTGGGTCCGGAGGGCGAGGGCGGACTCGATGGCGTCGAGTCGCTCGAAGGTGTCGGCGTCGGGTTGGATCGCGTCCAGATCGGTCCGCACGCGGTTGATCCAGTTTAGAGTTCGCCTTTGCACGGACAGGCGGAGGAGGTTGAGTTCGTAGTCGTCGTCGAAGGGGGCCTTGATAGTGTCCGTCGCTCCGTAGAGGAGCTCTCTCTGCTCGTCCCACTGGGCCTGGCGGGCGGCGTGGTCTTGGGCGTGGTCTTGGGCGTTGGGTTGTGCCTGTGTTTCGGTTGGCGAGCTTCGCACGCGGCCGCGGTTCTGTTGGGGCGCGGAGGTCGTGGTCTGGAATTCTTGGACCTCACCCTCGTCGTCGTACTGCTCGTGGCGCATGTCGAAGTAGGCGATGGCCAGGAGCATGTCGTAGTCGGTGAGGTTTTCGTAGGCGGCGCCGAAGGTGTCGGTGAAGACGTCGTCTCGGAGCGCGTTCAGGATGGCGTGGCGGGACTCGGGGGCGGTGAAGTTGAGGTTCTCGTCGGCGGTGACCTGGGGGTGCTCCTCGGCGATGCGCTCGACCCAGGCGGCGACGACGTCGTTGTCGATCGTGATCGTGCGTTGCACCTCGGCGTGGGCGGCGTCGAGCTCATCTCGCTTGGCATTGTGCTCGGCGAGCTCTTCCTCGAACTCGGCGCGTCGGTCGGCGATCTGCTTGTCGAGATCCTCGACGATCCCGTCGCGTCGGTCGCGGGCTTTGGTGTTCCGGCTCTTGAGCTGCTCGGCGGCCTTGGTGCGTCTCTCGGCGATGCTCTCGCGTTTGCTGGCGATGCGGCGCAGCTGGGATTCGCTGAGGTCTCCGGCGGCTTCTTGCGCGTCGAGGTCGGCCTCCTGCTCGTCGTAGGTCGCAACGAGCTTGTCGTGTGCGCTCTGGTTTGAGGCGAGCTCTGAGGCAAATTGGCTCTCGGCCCTCGCGTACCTCGGCTCGAAATCCGCGTCGAGGGTGTCGATGGGGCGCTGGCTTTCGAGGTACTTCAGCTTTCGGGTGTAGTCGCTCAGGTTCCGTCTCAGGCGGGTGATGCGGTCGCCGCCGAAGTGGTTGGGGTAGGCGACGGACTCGATGCGGGCCAACTCGGTCTCTGGGGCCTGCCCCTCACGCCAGGCGATGACGGGTGTGAACGCGGAGTAGCTGAGGCGTCGGACGACCCACTCTCCGAAGAGGACGGGCTCGGCGGGGTCGAGGACGAGTTGGAGCTCGTTGGTCTGGAGGAGATTCTTCTTTGGTTGATCGGCCCAGCGGATCAGGTTGAGTGTGAGCGCGCCCGAGTGGGGGTTGAGGTACCCGACGACCTCGCAGCTTCCCGACCCGTCTTTGACCGAGGGCACGCCGCTGAGGCCTGTTCGGATGTCGCCCTCGCCGTAGAGCGGGGTGAACTCGAGGATGCCCTCGACGCGGTCGGAGCGGTTCCGCTCGCGCTGGAGGCGGGCGCTTTCGAGGGATTCGGCGTTCTTTCGGGCGGACTCGCGTGCGGCGGCGCTTTTGGAGACGGCTGCGTCGGGGTCTCGGCCTTCGCGGATGGCGTTGGTTCTGGCCCTGGCCTCTTCGAGTGCAGCTCGATCTTCTTCGCTGACCGGGTTCAGTTCGGACTCGGGGTGGTCGGAAGATTCGAGGCCGGTGCGGAGGGTGAGTCGGAAGCGGAGCAGGGTGGCGCTGCGAGCCTGCGTTCCCATGATGCCTTCCCACGTGCCCACGGCCTGCGACCGGTCGATCCGTGAGGCGTCGGTGCTTTGTGCGAAGGCGGACTGTGCAAACAGGGTTGCGAGGAGGCAGGCGTAGATGACTTGGGCGATGGATCGTGCGCTGGGCGACATGGGGTGTTCCTGTGTTCGGCTCGGCGCCACAGGCCGTTGTGGCGGTGTCGTGGGCGACGGGTGCGCCCGTGCGGTCTGTTCTTGTTTGGTGCGGATGCGTGCGATGTCAGCGGCGCGGGCGATACTGAGGAGAGAGCGTTGGTCGTCGCTCCTCGGCGCGAGCGAGCGGAGAAGGGCAGAGTATAGCTTGTTTCTCCGCTTTCCTCCGTCGAACTCTCGCGTTCTTCTTGCTCATTTCTCCCAGTGTACAGCGGGCAGATTCTGCTCATTGTGGCGTTTCGATGTCGTAGATCCGTTCGACGACCGCTGCCGTACAGCGTCATCAGCCCGCGGTTCGGTTGGCCTTGCCAAATCCGGGTTTCGCGGGACAACCGGACTGCGCGTTTCTCGAGCCCGCAGGCCGATCTGGATCGCAAAGAGTTTAACTGGAGTTCAGTCTTTCCGATGAGCGGCTCGATCGGTCACTTACGAGATCTTGAGCCGCGGGTGGCGGCAGAGTGTGTTGTTACAGTCTGGAGCGCCTTTCTGGCACAAAAGGCAACTTCATGGTTGCGTGTTGGGCGAGATCCGGATACGGTAGGTGCAACCAGGAGGTTGCATTATGCGTCTTCACAAGGATCAGGACCGGATTGAAAAGGTCATCGAGATCGCGGCACCTGTCGCGCGGGTCTGGCGGGCCATCACCGACCACAAGGAGTTCGGGGAGTGGTTCCGGGTTCGGCTGGATGGCCCGTTCAGGGTTGGTGAGAAGACCACCGGGAACATCACCTCCCCTGGACACGAGCACATGAAATGGGAGTCGGTGACCGAGCAGATCGAGCACGAGCGGCTGTTTGTCTTCTCATGGCCCCCGAGTGCCATCGACCCCGACACGGACTACGGCCCGGACGCCAAGGTACGGGTCGAGTTTCGGCTCGAACCTTCAGGCAGCGGCACTCGCCTCACCATCACAGAGACGGGCTTTCGACAGTTTCCCGAAGCGAAGCGACTCGAGGTGCTGCGTTCGAACACAGAGGGCTGGAACATCCAGGCCGGGAACATCGCGGACCATGTCGAACGCTAGGAGCACCGTCGGCTTTGCGCCTGTCTTTGCAGCTCTTGGCGACAAGACCCGCCTTGAGCTTGTCGCCCGTCTCAGTGACGGCAAGCAGCACTCGATCATGCAGCTCGCGGACGGTCTTGAGCTGACCCGTCAGGGTGTGACCAAGCATCTGCACGTGCTGAAGCGGGCCGGCATCGTTCGTTGCCAGCGTCGTGGAAGGGAGACCCGATTCGTCATCCGGCCCGGCTCTCTCAAGAAAGCCAGTGACTATCTGGCACGTGCTTCCGCGCAGTGGGACGAAGCGATCGAGCGATTGAAGAGCTCCGTCGAGGCGTGAGTGGTGCTGCGGCGGCCGTTCGCGTCCACGGCGGGAACAGGCTCCGTGTTTTCACGCACCAGAGGCGGGTCGGGGTGGCGAAGAGTGCGACCGGTGCTTTGTCACCCCTATGCGCGGGTCCGGTGTCGCCGATGACTTTGCGGGGTTTGCCCATGATTCCTCGGCGTCGACGCGTAACCCCGAGGCGCAGCTCCGCTCGGTGTGGAGCGTTCGCACTTCGCCGGACGTGCCGGCGGGCGGCTCGATCGACTTTCTCGGTCACTCTCTGGAATACCGAGCGAGGCACCGGGGTTGGACGATCGACCGTCGGCCCCGCGGTTGCGTGCTCATTGGGAGCGTGCCGCGGCAGGGGGCGCGTCCCGGTCGGGCGTGCAGCCGAGAGCTGTTGAGAGCGGTGAGAGCAAACGAGCGAGTCGAGTGATCGCGAAGGAGTGAGGCGTCAATGGAATCACACAGGACCGCAGTCGACCGCCGCAAGTTTCTGGCGTATTCCGCGGCGGGGACCGCGATCGGTGCGGCGGCCGGTCTTGCGCCCGCCGGCCTTGCGACCCCGGACGGTGCGGACGCCGCTGCGAACAGGCGGCCGGGTTGTCTGTTCTTTGATGTGAACGAGACGCTGCTCGATCTCGGCGAGATGAAGGCGAGCGTCGCCGCGGCGCTCGGCGGGCGTGCCGACCTGCTCCCGCTCTGGTTCGCGACCATGCTGCAGTACTCGCTGGTGGCGACCGTCGGAGGCAAGTACGACGATTTCGGCACGATCGGGGCGGCGGCGTTGCGGATGGTCGCGAGCAACCACGGGATCGAACTGTCAGAACGGGCCGCGCTGGAGTCGATGGCTCCGATCCGCTCACTCCCGCCTCACCCCGATGTTGCGCCGGCCCTGAAGCGGTTGAAGGACGCGGGGTTCCGCATGGTGACGCTCACCAACTCGTCGAACGCCGGTGTCGAAGCGCAGATGCGCAACGCGGGGCTCACGGAGATGTTCGACGAACGTCTGAGCATCGAGGATCTCGGACTCTACAAGCCGCACACCCACGTCTACCGCTGGGCGGCGCGTCGGGTGGGGGTTCCCGCCGGTGAGTGCATGCTGGTCGCTGCGCACGGCTGGGACATCGCCGGCGCGTTGTGGGCGGGCTGGCGGGGCGCGTTCCTGGCTCGTCCCGGGGCCCAGTTGTACCCGCTGGCGGATCGCCCCGAGATCGTGGCGCCGACGCTGTCCGGCGCGGTCGACAGACTGCTCAACATGAGCGATGATGGAGTCGCCGGCGACCGCGCGAAATCGGGCCGCGTCGATTGACACCCTCCGGTGCAGCCGAGTCTGTGCTGGTCACCAAGGAACCCACCATGCCCTACCCCCGCACGCTCTCTCACATCGGTCTCTCGGTGCCGGACGTCGAACGAGCCGTGGAGTTCTACTCCAAGGTCATGGGCTGGTACCTGATCATGAAGCCGACGGTGATCACCGAGGAGTCCGAGACGGCTATCGGTCAGATGTGCCAGGACGTCTTCGGCCACGGCTGGGGGTCGTTCAAGATCGCGCACATGTCGACCGGCGACCGGGTCGGGATCGAGCTGTTCGAGTTTGCCAACAACGAACGCCCCGGCGACTTTGAGTACTGGAAGACGAGCACGTTCCACTTCAGCGTCCAGGATCCGGACGTCGAGGGGCTGGTCGCGAAGATCGTGGCCAACGGCGGGAAGCAGCGCATGCCCATCCGCGAGTACTACCCCGGAGAGAAGCCCTACCGCATGGTCTACGTCGAGGACCCGTTCGGGCTCATCTTCGAGATCTACTCACACAGCTACGAGCTGACATACTCCCAGGGCGCCTACTGAGACAGCACGCACATCTGCGGCCGCGCCACGCGGCGGCTCCTGAGGTCGGCGCCGCGCCCGGCGTGCGCAGCGTCTTCGGTCTCTGGACGCGGCGGCGCGGGGCTCAGCACCCCGTTGTCCAGGTGTTGAGGAACACCACGAAATCCCGCGTGTCGACCACGCCGTCACCGTTGGTGTCCGCGGTGCAGTCGCCGTGCGAGCAGTCCTCGTTGCGCTGCGCAGACCAGGCGCTCAGATAGGCGATGAAGTCGCGCGTATCGACCAGGCCGTCGCCGTTGAAGTCGGCCGGGCAGCAGGAGGGGCAGTCGCGCGGGTCGGCGGGGTCGAAGCCGGCGTCGATCTCGTCTCTGTCGAAGTAGCCGTCCTCGTCGCGGTCCACACCTATGCGGACCTCGGAACCGAGAGGCACGACGGTCCAGGTGAACTCCTGACCGGGGCCCGCCGCGGCGAAGAGCTCGACCAGTGTGGCATGCTCGGCGGCCCGGTCGGACTGGAACGTCTCCGGGTCGAGCATGTAGTAGCCGCGGTGCTCGCCGTCGAGGATCCCCTTGGCCACGAGGCCGACCGCGCCGGTCGCGGCGACATCGACCATCTCGGACAGCGACGCTCTGGCCCCGCCGGAAGCCTCCGGGAGGGTGAGCTGTGTGCCGACACCGGCGTGGGTGATGTCGGAGAAGGCGAGCATGAAGGCGATGATGTCAAACCGCTGCTGGTTGTTGCGGAAGGTGAAGGCCGGGATGTTGAAGAAGCTCAGGAGCGACTCGAAGGTGCCGTCGTGGATGAAGCCGAAGCCGCTGTTGTTGTCCATGGAAGCGCGGTCGTAGGAGGCCTTGTCGTAGGTGTTGAGCAGGTGCGGGGAGTTGATGCTCTGGGTGGTCTGGTCGAGGGCGGCGGAGGTGACGAACTGGTCGGTGCCGTTCTCGAGCGAGTGGCAGTCGACGCAGTTGAAGGGCCCGTCGAGGTTGGCGGTCTGGTAGATCTGTCGGCCGCGTGAGGGGTTGCCGCCGTTGGGGGAGGTTGTGGGAAGGGAGCTGTCGAAGTTGCGGTTCGGGTTGGGCACGGGGGTGAGCGAGCGGATCATCTCGGTGAACGCGAGCATCTCCTCGTCGGCGAGTTCGACATCGTCGCCGAGCAGGCCGACAAACGCGGGGTTGAAGGCGTCGAGGTCCTCCCGGTCGCCCCGCCAGTGGAGCGGCTCGGTGCCCCCGAGAATGCCGACGAGCGTCTGCGTGGTCATGGGCCCCTTCATCGGGTGCCAGTCCTCGCAATTGGTGTTGAAGTCGTCGCGGAAGAGCTGGTTGAACGGCTTCTCCTCGCCGGACGGATCGCCGAGGTCCCAGGCGAGCTGGTCCATCCGCCCGTCGATGTGGCAACTGGCGCAGGACGCCTGACCCAGGCCCGAGGTCCGGTGCGTGTCGTAGAGGAACGGCCGGCCCGCGGTGATCGCTGTTGGGGTCGGGTCGTAGAACTCGACCGTCGCGACCACCAGCAGCGTCGCGGCGTCGATCACCGACACCGTGCCGTCAAACTTGTTGAGCACGTAGATCCGCTCATCCCCCGCGTCGATCCGGATGCCCGTGGGGCCTTCGCCCACTTCGACCCGTGCGACGGGCGCGAGGTTCGCATCGGTGACGAGGACGTTGTTGGAGCCCATGCCGGTGATGAAGGCCCGATCGCCCGTTCCCGTCCACGCGACTCCACGCGGATCGCCGATCGAGAGGTTGCGCGTGGCCTGATCGACCCGCGGCGAGGCGTAGTCGAGGTGGGGGTTGAGATCGGTGAGCTGGTGGACGTTGCCGGCCGCGCCCACGCCGGCACCCATGACGCGGACAAACGTGCCGTTGAGGTTCGGCTCGAACCGGACCTCGTTGGTGGCGTCGGTGCCGACGACGGTCACGCCCCCGGCGGGGCTGGGGGCGATGGCCATGTTGAGGTTCATAGTGCCCGCGGCGTAGTGGACGCCGAACGAGTCCGCATCGATGACGGCGATGTCGTGATCGTGCAGGCCCCAGGTTACCGCGTCGGACCAGTCGCCGGTGTTGTCGTCGAGCCAGGCACCGTTCGCATCCTGTTTCAGAATGAGCGCTGTGCGGGGTGCGCGAGGAAGGTCGCCGTTGAGGGGCGGATCGAACACCAGGCCGTCGTTGGGCGGCGGGTTCGGGCTCCCCGGATAGGGGTTGAATCCGGGGAACGAGACACTGGCGTCGTCGATCACGGTCGTCAGGTTGCCCGACTCGAAGATGGCCGCGTAGACGTAGGTGCCATCGGTGGCGAGGGCCCGCGGGTCTTCACCGGCGATCTCGATGGGAGTCGGGGTCGCGGCGAGGTCGTTCGGATCGAACACCAGCACACGGTTCTCTTGCGAGACGGAGACAAAGGCGCGTTCCGGCTGACCGGCGAAGACGACGTCGCAGGGCTCGTCTCCCGGAAAGATCGTCGCGACCACGTGCATCGAGTCGAGGTCGACGATGCTGACCGAGTCGGAGATGTGGTTGACGACCCAGGCCTCGGAGTTCGTGCGCGCGCGGACGCTGACCGGTTCAAGCCCGACCTGCACGGCCCCGGCCCGCACCGGACCGCTCTGCGTCAGGTCGAACACCTCGAGCCGGTTGTCGCCGGTGTTGACCGCCAGGAGGCGTGCGCCGTCGGGCGTGATGTCCAACGGGCTGACGTGGGGCGATTCGAAGTTGACGAAACTCGTCGAACGCTCCGGCGCTGCGGGGGGAGCAGTCGGTGAGACGTCGGCCGGGCGAACCCCGGAGAGCGTGGCCGCGGCGGCGGCGGTGGCGAGAAGAAAGCTCTGGGCGATGGTCCTGACCATGACTTCTCCTCTCGCCCCGCGGCGATCTGCGTCCCCGGTCGAAACTACAGCCCGGTGTGGTGCAGGTCAAGATCGGCGCCCGTAAAGCGCCGAGGCCACACGCCCGGGAGCCTTGGTGGGAAAGGCGTGAGGCGCGTTTCGTGCCGCGGAGGGACGCTCGGAGCGCCGGCCCCCCGTCGCGGCCGGGGGCAGCAGATGCTCGGGCAGAGTGCCGCGGAGGCCCCTTGGCCCCTCTTGGCTGCTCAGAAGGCAGGTTCAGCCGACCCGGCGGCCGGGTGGCGAGCGGGGGGGGCGTGGGTGCGGTCCCGTCCGCCGATTGGTGGGGCGAGCGGGGTGGGTGAGGGCTCCCCGGGGAGAGGTCGCAGAAAACCCCGCCCGTCTCCGCCCGATTTGCAATAATCATTTGAAATGACTGTTTGAAGTATCGGAGACGCGATGGGCACACGCAGCGACGGCAACCAGACCAAGCACCGACTGCTCGAGGCGGCGATCGAGATCTTCGCCAAGCGCGGCTTCCGCGAGGCGCGGGTGTCGGACATCTGCGAGGCGGCCGGTGCTGCCGGCGGCGCCGTGAACTACCACTTCGGCTCGAAGGAGCACCTCTACCTCGAGGTCTGGGAGTCTGCCTGGCGCGAGGCGGACCGTGAGGCACCGATGAGCGGGGGCGACCCCGGTGCTCCCCCCGAGGATCGCCTGAAGTCGCTGATCCGGAACCTGCTGCATCGTATTCTCGTCCACGGGCCGCGGAGCCGCTCGGGACGGTTGTTGTTGCAGGAGATGCGAGACCCGGTGGAGGCTGTCAGGCCGCTGCGCAGGCGACTGCTGCGGCCGGCGATGGACGAATTCCGCAGGACGATCGAGGAGATCGGAGGCATGAAGCTGGATGATCAGGCGGCGCGGCACTGCCACATGAGTGTTCTGCACCAGTGCCTGGCGATCGGGTTTCGTGGCGGCAACAAGCCGCCGATGTTGTCGGGCGGCCGCAAGTTCACGCGAGCCGAGATCGACTACCTGGTCGACCACGTGACCGCGTTCTCGATCGGCGGGATCCGCGCGATCGCCGCCGCGAAGACGAAAGGCCGACATGACGCGTAGACGGGTTGTCATGATGTGTGGAGCCGCCATCGGCGCGGCGAGCCTCGCCGGGTGTCAGTCGGCCGAGCGGGCGGTGCACAGCCCGGTGGCGATGCCGGCGAGCTTCGCGGCCTCGGGCGAGAGCACCCTCCCCGAACACTGGTGGTCGTCGTTTGAGGACCCGGGGCTGGACGCGGCGATGGAGATGGCCCTGCGGGACAACTTCGACCTGCACACCGCGTGGGACCGCCTGAACCAGGCCAGGGCTCTCGCCCGCACCGAGGGAGCCGACCTGTGGCCCGGTGTGGACGGCACAGAGGCGGCGGGGCGTTCCTACACCCGGACCGACGGCGCCGATGAGTACGCCAACAACTTCTCGGTCGGCCTGGCGATGAGCTACGAGGTCGACCTCTGGGGCCGGGTGCGGTCGGCACGCGACGCGGCGGTGCTGGACGCCCAGGCGGGCGAGGAGGACGTCCGCACCGCGGCGATCACGCTGTCGGCGACAGTCGCGACCACGTGGTACCGCCTCGCCGAGCAACTGGCGCAGGTGGAACTGATCCAGCAGCAGCTGGAGACCAACCGCCAGGTGCTCGAGGTGCTCACCCTCCAGTTCCGCCAGGGGCAGATCCAGGCGGCCGACGTGCTGCGCCAACGCCAACTCGTCGAACAGTCCGAGGGACAGCTGACCCTGGCCGAGGGGAACGCGAGGCTGACGCGGCACGAGCTGGCCGTGCTGCTGGGGCGCCCGCCGCGGGAGGATCTCGGGCTGCCCGAGCCGCGCCTGGTCACGGCGGGCCCGCTGCCGGCGACGGGCGTGCCGAGCGAGCTGCTCCAGCGCCGCCCCGATCTGCTGAGTGCGCGGCTCGCCATCCAGGCGGCCGACCGCCGGACCGCATCGGCGATCGCCGATCAGTACCCGCGTGTGAGTCTCTCGGCGAGTGTCCAGACCGGCGGGTCGCAGGCGCGCGACCTGTTCGACAACTGGGTGGCGAATCTCGCGGGCAATCTGTCGCAGCCGCTGTTTGACGGCGGCCGTCGCGAGGCGGAGGTTGACCGCAACGAGGCGGTGCTCTCCGAATCGATCAACGCGTACGGCTCGGCGGTGCTGACCGCGCTGCAGGAGGTCGAGGACGCGCTGAGCGAGGAGTCGCACCTGCTGCGGTACCACGGCTCGCTGCAGCAGCAGCTGGAGACGGTCCGGCAGGTGTACGAGCGGACGCGCGACAGCTACCTCAACGGGCAGCTCGACTACATCCGCGTGCTCGAGGCGCTGGTCTCGCAGCAGAGCCTGCAGCGCGACGAGCTGACATCGAGACGTGAACTGCTGGAGGCGAGAATCGAACTGTGCAAGGCGCTGGCCGGATCGTGGGAACTGACCGCCCCGGCGCCGAGGACATTGGACTGACAACCGGCGACGCGCCACGCGTCGCAAACGAGTGAGAAGTGGTTATGGAGCAGCAACAGAAGGCAGGGGGCGTCGGCCGGGTCGGGCGCGTCGTGCGGGTGGTCATCAAGGGATTCGTGCCGCTGGTGGTTCTTGCCGGGGCGTTGCTCGGCGCACAGCGGATGATGGAGACCACGCCCGAGACGCCGCGGCGGCCGCAGGAGCGACTCGCCAAGCTGGTCGAGGTCCGGACCTTCGAGACCTCGACGAGCCCGGTAATGATCGACACGGCGATGGGCGTGGTGATGCCCGCCCGCTCGCTGGAGATCAAGCCGCAGGTCTCGGGGCGTATCGAGTGGATCGCCCCCGGGCTGGAGCCGGGCGCGGTGATCGAGGCCGGGACGACGCTCATGCGCATCGAACGGGCCGACTTCGAGCTGGCGGTCGCCGAGCAGCGAGCGGCGATCCTGTCCGCCGAGGCCGCGGAGGCCACCGCCCAGGCGAGCGTCATCGCGGCCGAAAACGACCTGGCGCTGGAGATGGGAAACCAGACGGTCTCGCAGCGTGAGTACGAACTGCTCGGCGAGAGCATCGACGAGGCGAGCCAGCACCTGGTGCTGCGAGTGCCGCAGCTCAGATCCGCCGAGGCGGCCGTGAAGTCGGCCGAGGCGGCGGTCGAGTCGGCCCGAGCCGCGAAGGAGGCGGCGAAGACCCGTCTGGCGCAGGCCGAACTGGACCTCGAGCGGACGGAGATCACGGCGCCCTACAACGTCGTCGTCGCGGCAAAGCTCGCGGACGTGGGCGACGTGGTCGGCAGCACCACCGCGGTGCTGACGCTGTACGGCACGGACGAGTTCTGGATCGAGCTGGCCATCCCCACCTCACTGCTGCGGTGGGTGGAGGCCGGCGTGTCGCCCGTCACCCTCCGGAGCCCCGCGGCGTGGGGGAGCGGGCAATCGCGGGAGGGGCGGGTGATCCGCGTGCTGCCCGGTGTGGACAGCGGCGGGCGGATGGCCCGCGTGCTGGTCAGCGTGCTCGACCCGCTGGTGCAGAGCCCCGAACACGCCGAGGGCCCGGCGCTGCTGGTCAACGACTATCTGAGCGCGACCATCGAGGGGCGGGCGATCGAGGGCGTGATCGCGCTGCCGCGGTCGCTCGTGCGCGAGGGCGACACGGTCTGGGTCATGAACGACCGGGACGAGCTGGAGATCCGCCCGATCCAGACGGTGTACCGCGGCCGCGAGCACGTGCTGGTGACATCGGGCCTGGCCGACGGTGAACGGGTTGTGACGACCGACATCGCGGCACCCGTGTCGGGGATGCCTCTGCGACAGAACGCCGGCGAAGGAGGTGCGCCGTGAGCGACCCGCGCCGGGGTGTCATCGCGTGGATGGTGGACAACCGGGTGACGCCGAACCTGCTCATGCTGGTTCTGCTGATCGGCGGTCTCTACATGACGACGCTGATCAAGCAGGAGGTGTTCCCGGAGTATGCCGACGACACGGTGACGATCAGCGTCCCCTACCCGGGGGCGTCACCCGAGGAGGTGGAGAAGGGGATTGTGCTGGCGGTCGAGGAGGCCATCCGCGGGCTCGACGGCGTCAAGGAGATCCGCGCGACCGCATCGGAAGGGTCCGGGCGCGTGGTCGCCGAGCTGCTGGAGGACACGGACCAGCAGAAAACCTACCAGGACATCAAGCAGCAGATCGACCGGATCACGACGTTCCCGGACGACGCCGAGGAGCCCGAGGTGACTCTCGACACACGCCGGCGTGAGGTGCTCACGCTGCAGGTGTACGGCGATGTCGACGAGTGGGCGCTGCGAGAGACGGTCGAGCACGTCCGCGACCAACTGCTCCAGCACCCGTCGATCTCGCAGATCGAGCTGCAGGGCGCGCGCGACTACGAGGTGATCGTCGAGGTCTCGCAGGAGGCACTCCGGGCCTGCGGGCTGACGGTCGCGGACATCGCCACCAAGCTCCGTGCCTCGGCGGTCGAGATCCCCGGCGGATCGGTGGAGACCTCCAGCGGCGAGATCCTGCTGCGTGTGGACGAGCGTCGCGACTGGGCCTCGGAGTTCCGGCAGATCCCGGTCGTGACCAGCGCCGACGGGTCGTTCGTGTACCTGGAAGACGTAGCCACGATCACCGACGGGTTCGAGGACACCGATGAGGCCGCGACGTACAACGGCGTCCGCGCGATCGGCGTGGGTGTGTACCGGATCGGTGATCAGACGCCGATCGGCGTCGCCGATGCCGTGCGCGAGTCGATGAAGGAGATCGAGAAGGACCTCTCGCCGGGGATCGACTGGGTCATCCAGAGCGACCGGTCGGAGATCTACATCCAACGCCTGAACCTGCTGACACGGAACGCGGTGATCGGGCTCGTGCTGGTCATGGTGATCCTGGGCCTGTTCCTGGAGATCAAGCTCGCGTTCTGGGTGATGATGGGGATCCCCATCTCGTTCCTGGGCGGGCTGCTGCTCATGCCCGGGCTCGGCGTGACGATCAACATGATCTCGATGTTCGCGTTCATCGTGGCGTTGGGCATCGTGGTGGACGACGCGATCGTTGCCGGTGAGAACATCTACGAGTACCGCCAGCAGGGGCTGGACCTGCGCACCGCGGCGATCAAGGGGGCCCAGGACGTGGCCATCCCCATCACCTTCGCCATCCTGACCAACGTCATCGCCTTCCTGCCGCTCTACTTCGTGCCCGGCTTCATCGGCAAGATCTGGCGGGTCATCCCGCTGGTCGTGTGCACGGTGTTCATCGTCTCGCTGGTCGAGGCGCTCCTGATCCTGCCGTCGCACCTGTCCCACGCCCGCGACGACACGCACAACCCGGTGCTCCGGTGGATCCACAGCCGGCAGCAGGCGTTCAGCCGGTGGTTCACCCACCTGGTCGAGGCATGGTTCGGCCCGGCGTTGCGGAGCCTGATGTCCTTCCGGTATCTGGTCATGGCCGTCGCGTTCTCGATCGTGATCGGCGCGGCGGCGTACGTGGCGTCCGGGCGGATCGGGATGATCCTCATGCCGCGGACCGAGTCCGACTCGGCCGTGGTGACCGCGACCCTGCCCTACGGCAGCCCGATGCCGAGCATGGAGCAGGTCCGGGACCTGCTGGTCGACGCGGGGTCGCGGGTGGTCGCCGACGCCGGCGGAGAGCAGATGTCCGACGGCGTCTTCGCGCACATCGCCGACAACTCGGTCGAGGTCTCGTTCTATCTGACCGAGGCGGGAGTCCGCCCGCTCTCGACCGGCGAGTTTGTGCAACGCTGGCGGCAGGAGGCGGGCGACATCGCCGGGCTGGAGTCCCTGAAGTTCGAGTCCGACCGCGGCGGACCCGGGTCGGGAGACGCGCTGACCGTCGAGCTGAGCCACCGTGACATCGAAACGCTCGACCGGGCGAGCGAAGCGCTGGCCGCACGCCTGGCCGAGTTCAGTGTCGTCAAGGACATCGACGACGGATACACGCCCGGCAAGCGCCAGTACGACTTCACCATCGACCCGGCCGGCGAGAGCCTCGGCCTGACCGCGATGCAGATCGCCTCTCAGGTCCGCAACGCGTTCCAGGGCAACGAGGCCTTCCGCCAGCAGCGGGGACGCAACGAGGTGACGGTCCGCGTGCGCCGCTCCGAGCGTGAGCGCACCAGCATGTACGACGTGGAGCACCTGATCATCCAGACCCCCGCGGGCGAGGACGTGCCTCTGATGGACGTGGCCTCGGTGACTCCCGGTCGGGCGTACACCTCGATCAGCCGACGCGACGGCCGTCGGACGGTGACGGTCTCGGCCGACGTGGACCCGGTGGGCGAGACAAGCCGCGTCCAGGCGGCGCTGGCCGCCGAAGTGTTGCCGGCGCTCGGCGCCGACTACGCCGGCCTGGCGTACGGGTTCGAGGGCAAGCAGGCCGACTTCACCGAATCGCTCACGGCGCTGCTGAAGGGAATGGTCATCGCGCTGCTGTGCATCTACATCGTTCTGGCTGTCCCCTTCAAGAGTTACGTCCAGCCCGCCGTGGTGATGCTGGCGATCCCGTTCGGTGTTGTCGGCGCACTCCTCGGGCACGTGCTCATGGGGTACAACCTGTCGATCATGAGCTTCATGGGCGTGGTCGCGCTCGGCGGCGTGGTGGTCAACGATTCGCTGGTGCTGATCGAGTACACCAACCGACTGCGCAACGAGCAGGGGCTGTCGCCCCTCGACGCGGTGTGCCGGGCGGCCGTCCGTAGGTTCCGCCCGATCCTGCTGACCACGCTGACGACATTCGGCGGGCTGGCGCCCATGATCTTCGAGACCTCGCGGCAGGCACGGTTCCTCATCCCCATGGCGCTGTCGCTCGGCTACGGGATCCTCTTCGCCACCGCGATCACCCTGGTCATCGTGCCGGCGCTCTATCTCATGATCGACGACCTGCACAAGCTGCTGGGCAAGGCCCTCCGCAGCGGCCGGGCCCCGGCATCACCAGCCCCGACCGGTGCGCACGGCTGAACGCACTGTCGCAATTCCGACGCGCTCCGGCGACGCGGCCAAGGCGAAACGCGGCGTCATAGCGCCGCATGGTACGATCGGGCCCGGATCAGGCCCGACGCCTGGGATCGCAGCAATGCGCAGGCCGAGCGGTCGTTGAGCGGGCTGATCCCTTTGCGCCGCTGCCGAGTCGCTCGCCGACCAATCGGCGTTCGGCGTTCGGTGGGAGCGAGGTCCGAGTCTCTTCCGGAATGAAGGAGCCCCCAGATGAACCAGTCCGCCCGCACCCGGTTCTCCTGCCTGGCCGTGATGGGTTCGCTGTGCCTCGGCGTCGCCGGGTGCGGCGGTGGGTCGCAGCCCGAACCGGCAGACCAGACCCCCGCGAGCGAGGTCTCCGAGCCGCCGAGGTTCACCGAGTCCGTCGAGAGCGACGCCCCGCCGGTGAACCCCGCGTTCTTCATCGACGAGGCTCTGGCCGCACCGATCGTCAAGGAGGAGCGCACGCTGTCCGACGGCACCCGCACACTCTGCTATGTGATCTGGACCTACTCCGAGCCGCACGAGCACGAGATGGGGCCGTGGGCGCCCAGACACATCGACGACGGCCCGGAAAAGGGCGGCATCTGGTTCCACGAGGGGCACGTTCACGATGTCGACGGGCCGTTCGTCCGGGACATCGCCGAGTTCTACGACGACCCCGAGTGGAAGCTCTACCGGGAGGACGGCTCGATCAAGGTCACCGATACGAAGGAGGCGTTCCTCGCCGCCGCACGGCCCGATGTCGATCCGGAGTACAACAACTACGTGGTGGAGGGTCGCGCCGAGTGGCTCGACCGGCACGTCTTCGAGTATGTCATCCCCGTGCAGCCGATCCGTCAGGACGAGCCCACGCTGCTCGGTCGCCCCGAAGGTGGTCCCGACGGCGCGCCGGGCGGCCGGCCCGAAGGTCGGCCAGAACGCGGGGACCGCCCCGGCGGGCCGCCGCCTCGACGCGATGGTGACGGCGGTGCCCCGCCCCGCGGGCGCGACGGGGGCGGCGGTGGGCAGGGTCTCACCGTGCTCGGGATCGCCTTCAACGGCGTGAACTTCGAGCCGCCGGCCCCGGTCGATGCGATTCTCGCGGCGCACACGCTGGCGCCGTTCGATGACGCGGGCGGGCACATCAACCCGCACAACGGCTATCACTACCACGCCGTCACCGGCTACACCAAGGAGATCGCCCAGCCCGACGGGCACGCGCCCATGATCGGCTACATGCTCGACGGGTACGGACTCTTCGCGCACGCCAACGAGGACGGATCGGTCCCGACGGGTCTGGACGAGTGCGGCGGTCACACCGACGACATCCGCGGCTACCACTACCACGCCGGCGCACCCGGCGACAACCAGATCATCAAGGGCTTCCGCGGCATCCCCGGAAGCATGACCGCCGACGAGTGAGCACGACGCGATCGGACCGGGAACCACACGGAGGCGAGGCGTCGCCCGCCGCGCGAGAGATCCCTCCGCGCCCACAGAATCGTTGGCCTTTCGGCCCGCACTATTCCCGGGCGCTGGCGCCGAGCATGGGACCACCGGTGCGTAGAACTGCGCGATTTGGCGTGAGCGCAGCCCCAAACGCGCCCTCGCACGCGCAAATTGTCCGATGACATACCGCGGCGGGACGCGCGTGCCGGCGAACGCGCCGGGGAAAGAAAGGACAGTCCCATGTCGAGTGTGAACGCGATCGGAGTCTCCCAGTCCACGCTGCTCCAGCAGTCCAGCGCTGCCGGCCGACCGAGCGGCCCGCCCCCGAAGGGCCCGCCGCCGGAGATGCAGCAGGCGCTCGAGTCCGCGGCCGAGGACGCCGGGCTCGACTCGACGCAGATCGCCGACCTGCTGGCCACGCTCGAGGAGACCGCCAAGTCCGCCATCGACAGCGGTGCGGACCCCGAAGCAATGCGCTCCGCCCTCGACAGCGTGCTCGAGGACGCCGGTATCGACGCCGAAGCTCTGCACGACCAGTTCGCCGGCATGGGGATGCCGAACCGAGGGCAGGGCGGCCCGCCCCAGGGGGCACAGGCGTACGGAGCCGCGGAAGGCAGCCTCGCCGACGCGACCAGCTCGTCACAGCTCCTCGAGATGCTCCGAAGCTTGCCCATCGGCTCGCTCTACGACTCCGAAGTTTGATCCGCTCCAGAGAGCAGAGCCAACCGAACCGCCGTGGCGGACAAACCACCCGGCCCGGCGATCACCCGCGCTCACCACAGCAGCACGCGGGCCGATCGACCGCTGGGTCGTTGTGAACCTCTCAAGCCCCGCGCCCGTGCACCAGAACCGTGCGGCCCTCGGGCGACAGCTTGCCGGCTGTCTCCGGTCACGAGCCTCCGGCGGAACCCGTGATCGGGACCGCCCCGCGGTTCTTGTGCATGCGCTCGACCGATGCTCGCCGCGTCAGTGGTCGATGACGACCTTGCCCATGCCCTTCCCGCTCGTCAGCCGGGCGTACGCCTGCCCGGCCTGCTCGAGTGAGAACCGCGACTCATCGAGGACGGGTGTCAGCCCGCCGGCTTCCACGATCTCCGCGAGGCTGCGCAGGATCCTGGCGTGCGCTGCGCGGTCGTGGTTGTGCAGCATCGGGATGAGCATGAACACCACGTGCAACGACAGCCCCTTGAAGTGGGCGATCGAGAGGTCGAGCTCACACATCGCGACGGTCGAGGCGATCTGCCCGTTCAGCGCCGCGGCCTCGAACGAGTTGACCATGTTGGCCCCGCCGACCGAGTCGAAGACGAGATCGAAGCCTGCTCCGCCTGTGTGCTTCTCGACATACTCCTTCACGCTCTCCGTCTTGTAGTTGATCGCAGTGGCCCCCAGCCGCTCGATCAGCGCGGTCTGCCGATCGCCGCCGCCCGTCGAGTAGACGTCCGCCCCGAAGTGTCTGGCGAGCTGGACCGCGACATGCCCCACGCCGCCGGAGCCGCCGTGGACCAGAACCCGCTGCCCGGGCGCGATGCCGGCGCGGGTCAGCCCCTCGTAGGCGGTGATCGCCACGAGCGGCAACGCCGCGGCCTCGCGCATCGAGAGGTTGGTCGGCTTCCTGGCCAGAAGCCGGGCATCCGCCACGATGTATTCGGCGAGCGTCCCGGGCAGATCGGCGAGGCCCCCGGCGCAGCCGTACACCTCGTCGCCGACCGAGTAGCTTTCAACACCCTCGCCCACGGCATCGATCGTGCCCGCGAAGTCCATGCCGAGGATGGCCGGCACGTCGGGCGAGAGCGGGAGGTCCTTGCCCATGCTGCGGATCATGGTGTCCACGGTGTTGACGCTCGAGGCCGCGATCTTCACGCGGACATGGCCGGGCTTGACATCGGGGGTGGCAACCTCCGAGGCCTCGAACGCAGCGTCCGGGCCGTAGGACTTGATGAGCATCGCTTTCATGTGGAGTGTCCTTTCGTGTTCCCGTGCCGCACACGGCAGACACGGGAAAGAGTCTTGTGACTACCGAAGCTGGTGGCGGGCGACGGTCAGGGGGCCCTCGGTTCGGACGTACAGCACGCAGTCCCCGTCGGCCGCGAGTGTGAGACGCTGCTCTGAGGCGTGTTGCGAGCCGACGTAGCTGCCGGGCTCAAGAGTCACACCGTCGGGTTCGTCCGCCATGTGCAGCCGCGGCTGTCCCTCGACGACAACGACCCGCAACGACGGACCGTTCGCAACGAGCGATCCCTGAAACCCCGCCGGCAGCGCGACGAGCACGGCGCTCGGTTGCTTGTCCCGCGGATCGCCCCACAGGTACGAGACTCTGACGCCATCAGCGGAAGCCGCACGCGACGAACGGTCGATGCCTGCCGCGCCCGGTGCATCCAGCCAGACCATGTTGCTTGCATGGAGATTGAGCGCACGTTCCCCGGTGTCCGAGGCCTCGTCCGCCGGCTGCACGAGGTACGGCCCGTGCTGGATCTCGATGTACGCGAGACGACCGCTCCCCTGCGCGGAGGTGATGTGCACCTCGCCCGCCGGCTGCGTCCAGTACGAGCCCACGGGCATCCAGAGCTCCGCGGCACCGGGGTCGTCGTTGTGGATCAATCCCTCGATCACCACGCCCCGGTAGGTGGTGTTGTGGATGTGCGGCGGCGAGGCGAAGCCCTCGGCGAACCGAACCAGAAAGCCGGTCGCGCCCGGGCCGGTGCGGTCGCCCCAGAGGTCCGCCGCCCGCGGGCCGCTGTCCCCCCGCGCCGGGTTCAGCGCCCCCCAACGGACTTCGGAGACCGGGACGACCTCGATGCGCGCCCCGTCCGCACGCTCTGCCGCCGGTCCGGTGGCCGATTCGGGCACCGAAGCACACCCGCCGACCGCCAAGCCCGCGGCCCCAGCCGCGACAAACCAGAGGGGTCGGGGTGCTCTGGATCGGTTCGCTCTCAGCATGGTTTGGGCCTCCTCGGCTCGGAGCAGGGTGATTGACTCGACGAGGCCAGACCGTACGGCTATTCTGCATTCACGACAAGTACCCACAAAAATGTAAGTATTGAAGTTTTTGACACCCCGGAGCACGCGATGGCACGCAAGTACAACTGGAAGACCGGCTGCGACGTGGAGGCGACGCTGAGCGTCATCGGCGGGCGTTGGAAGCCGATCCTCGTCTGCCACCTGCTCGCCGGGCGCAAGCGGTTCGGGGAGTTGAAGCGGCTGACCCCCAACGCGACGGAGCGCATGATCACGCTCCAACTCCGCGAGCTCGAAGCCGACGGCGTGATCTCGCGGCATGTCTACGCCGAGGTCCCGCCCCGAGTCGAGTACGAGGTGACCGAGTACGGGCGCTCGCTCGAGCCCATCCTCGTGTGCATGCAGGCCTGGGGCCGCGAGTTCAAAGCGCGCCGGCTCGCGGAAGAAGCGCAAGACCCCCGTTGCGCAGCCACCGCGTAGCTCCCGTCAGTCACCGATCCATCGCGCGCTCGAGCGCGTCGCTGTCGATCTTGACCATCGTCATCATCGCCTGCATGGCCTTGGCGGCCCGGGCCTGGTCGGGATCGGTGATCAGGTCCATCAGGAGCTTCGGGTTGATCTGCCAGGACACGCCGAAGTGGTCGGTGATCCAGCCGCAGGCAACCGGCGTGCCGCCGGCCGCGACGAACTTGTCCCAGTACTCGTCCACCTGCTGCTGTGTGTCGCAGAGCACCGCGATCGAGCAGCCCTGGCTGAACGAGAACTGGGGTCCTCCGTTGAGGGCTGTAAAGCTGCGACCGTCGAGCGTGAATTCGACGGTCATCACCGCGCCGGTCTCGAACGGCGACTGCGGGCCGAGGTCGGGGTAGGGCGTCACACGCGTGATCGCGGAGTTGGGGAAGACCGAGGTGTAGAAGCGAGCCGCTTCTTCGGCCTGGGTGTTGTACGTCAGGAAGGTGTTGATCTGCGGCATCAGAAAAGCCTACTGGCTCCGGTGCTCCGCTGCAATGCCCCCGCGTGTTGCCTCGGGGCGGTTCGCCAGCGTCCGCGAAGCGGGTCTCGCGGTCGCTCGCGGTAGGCTGCGGGAGCAGATTGGGGGCTCAGTGTCTCAAGGCGTCGCGGCCGAAGCTGATACGCTGCACCCATGTGCGGCCGCTTCACCCGTCAGTATTCGTGGCGCGATGTCCACGCGTTTCTCGATCTGCAGTTCCCAGGCGCCGAGGAACTGGGCCGCAGCTTCAATGTCGCGCCGACCCAGCCCTCGCCCGTGTGCCGGGCAGCCAAGAGCGGAGAGCGCGAACTCGCCATCATGCGGTGGGGGTTCACGCCCGCGTGGTCAAAGGATGGAAAGCCGGGCCCGATCAACGCGCGCGCAGAAACGGCGGCGACCAACGGCATGTTCCGCTCGGCGTACAAGTCCCGGCGTTGTCTCGTGCCCGCGAGTGGGTTCTACGAGTGGCAGAAGCGCGACAGTGGGGCGAAGCAGCCCTATCTGATCCGGTTGCTCAACGATCCCATTTTCTGCTTCGCCGGGCTCTGGGAGTCCTGGCGCGGAGATGGGGACGCGGTCGAGTCGTTCACCGTCCTGACCACCGAGCCAAACGAGCTGATGGCACCGATCCACGACCGGATGCCGGTGATCGTGCGCCCGTCGGACTTCGGCGGCTGGCTCGGCGGAGAAGCGCCGCCCTCCGGGGTGTTCGACCCCTTCCCCGCCGAGGAGATGGAGGCCTTCCCCGTCAGCACGCGCGTCAACAGCCCCCGCAGCAACGACCCGTCGCTGGTGGACCCGGTCGAGCCGGGCGGCACCGACGACGGCGAGCCTTCGCTGTTCGGCTAGGCAGCACACATCTCGCTCAATGGAAGTCTCGTGAGCGCGCATCCGGCACGTCGGGCATCGCGTCCAGGCTCTCCAGGTGGCGGACGTGGATGTGCACGACCTCGCCCTGGCGTTCGACGACGCCCCGGGCCAGCAGCATCCGGCTCAGCCGCGCAACCCGCCGGTACTTCTCGAACGTGTCGCTCCAGAGGATCAGGTTGGCGATCCCCGTTTCGTCCTCCAGCGTGATAAACACCACGCCCGACGCGGTCCCCGGCCGCTGGCGGCACAGCACCAGCCCCGAGACGCTCAGCACCCGCTTGCCCGGGCAGAGCGATTCGTCGCGGAGGTCCGAAGCCGGCGTCACGCCCCGCTGGTCAAGCGCGTCGCGCAGGAACGAGACCGGATGGGCCTTGAGGGAGAGCCCAACGGTCTCGTAGTCATGCACCACCCGCAGCGACGGCGCGGCCTCGGGCAGACACACCGCGTCGTCGTCGGGCTCGTGGTGCTGCTCGAACAGGGGCATCTCGACATCACGGAGAGGCTTGACCATCCAGAGCGCCCGCTGGCGGTCGAGCCCGAGCGAGGTGAACGCGTCGGCCCGGGCGAGCGCGCGCAGTGTCGCGACGCCGACCCCGCTCGTCTGCCAGAGTGAATCGACCGAGCCGAACGGCCCGCGCGCGCGCACCGCCCCGGCGAGCCGGTCGGCCTGGGTCTGCCGCAGCCCCTTGACCATCCGCATCCCCAGCCGGATGGCGCCGCCCTCGATCGTGCAATCCCAATCGCTCTTGTGGACATCGACGGGCCTGACCTCGACCCCGTGGTCCTGGGCGTCGCGGACGATCTGGGCGGGCCGGTAGAAGCCCATCGGCTGAGAGTTGATGAGCGCGGCCGCGAACTCGGCGGGGTAGTGGTGCTTGAGCCAGCAGGAGACGTAGACGAGGATCGCAAAGCTGGCCGCGTGCGACTCGGGGAAGCCGTACTCGCTGAACCCCTTGATCTGCTCGAAGCACCGCTCGGCGAACTCACGCGGGTAGCCGTTGGCGAGCATCCCCTCGATGAGCTGCTCGCCGTAGCGGTGGATCGCGTTGCCCTTGCGTTTCCACGCCGCCATCGCGCGGCGGAGGCCGTCGGACTGATCGGGCGTAAACCCGGCCGCGACGATGGCGATCTGCATGGCCTGCTCCTGAAACAGCGGCACGCCGAGCGTGCGTTCCAGCACGGCGCGGATCTCGGGCGTGGGGTAGGTGATCTCCTCGCCACCCTCGCGGCGTCGCAAATAGGGGTGCACCATGCCGCCCTGGATCGGCCCCGGGCGCACGATCGCCACCTCGATCACCAGGTCGTAGAACCTGCGCGGGCGCAGCCGCGGCAGCATCGACATCTGCGCCCGGCTCTCGATCTGGAACACGCCCACGGTGTCGGCGCGGCAGATCATGTCGTACACCGCATCGTCGGAGTGCTCCTCACCCATGATGTGGGCGATCGACAGCGGCAGGTGCTCGCGGCGGTCGGGCCGGGCGTCCACGAGCGCCATCGCCTTGCGGATGCAGGTAAGCATCCCGAGCCCCAAACAGTCCACCTTCAGCATCCCCATCGCGTCGATGTCGTCCTTGTCCCATTCGATGACGGTGCGGTCCTCCATCGCGGCGTTCTCGATCGGGACCAACTCGCTCAGGGCGGTCTCGGTGATGACAAACCCGCCGACGTGCTGAGACAGATGGCGGGGGAACCCGACCAGCTCGGCCGACAACGCGATCACACGGCGCATCACCGGGTCGTGCGGGTTGAGCCCGAGCTCGCGGACACGCTCCTCGCTGGCGGTCTCGCTCCAGCCGTTGAGGTTTTTGGCGAGCACGTCGATGCAGTCGGCGGGCAGCCCCAGCACCTTGCCCACCTCGCGGACGGCGCTGCGCCCCCGATAGCTGATGACCACGCCCGTGAGCGCCGCCCGCTCGCGCCCGTACTTGGCATAGAGGTACTGCAGCACCTCCTCGCGGCGCTCGTGCTCAAAATCGATGTCGATGTCGGGAGGCTCACGCCGCTCGCGGCTGATGAACCGCTCAAACAGCAGGCTGTAGCGGGCGGGGTCCACCTCGGTGATGCCCAGACAGAAGCACACCGCCGAGTTGGCCGCCCCACCCCGCCCCTGGCAGAGAATCCCCCGTGAGCGCGCAAATCGCACGATGTCGTGGCAGGTCAGGAAATACGGCTCGTAGCTGAGCTCAGCGATGAGCGCAAGCTCGTAGTCCAGCGCCTTGCGGGTCGAGTCGGGCACGCCCTCGGGATAGCGAGTGGCTGCACCCTCGGCCGCGAGCTGGGCGAGGTAGGCGGTCGGGTCCATCCCCTGCGGGCACGCCTCGGTGGGGTACTGGTAGCGCAGCTCGTCGAGGCTGAACGCCGTCGCACGCTCGGCGAGCTCGACGGTCCGGGCGATCGCCCCGGGCCGGTCGGCGAACAGCCGGGCCATCTCGTCGGGCGGCTTGAGGTGGCGTTCGGCGTTGGCCTGGAGTCGGAACCCGGCCGCGTCGAGGGTGCAGCCGTGGCGGATGCAGGTGACGACATCCTGCAACGCCCGGCGGCCGGGTTCGTGGTAGAGCACGCGATTGGTCGCGACGAGGGGGATGTTGAGTGAGCCGGCGAGCCTCGCAGCCCGGTCGATCCGCCGGCGGTCGCCGCCCGAGCAGGTGTGGGCGATGGCGAGCGAGAGCCGGTCGTCGTCAAAGACCTCACGGAGTGTGCGCAGCGTCTGCGCGCACGCCAGCGTGTCCGGCTCGGGCTCGTCCACGATGCACAGCAAGCCCGTCTGGCAGTCGAGCAGATCGGCCAGCGACAGGTGGCACTCGCCCTTGGGCGCGCGGCGTTTGCCGAGAGTCAGCAGCCGACAGAGCCGCGAGTACGCGCCCCGATCGGTCGGATAGACCACCAGCGGCGGGGCGTCCGCCAGCACGAGGCGGCACCCGACCGCCAGCGGGATGCCCGCGCTCTTGGCCGCGACGTGGGCACGCACGATCCCCGCGAGGGTGTTGGTGTCGGCGATCGACGCGGCCCGGTGTCCGAGTTCGGCCGCCTGTTCGATCAACTCCTCCGGGTGGCTCGCCCCGGTCAGGAACGTGAAGTTGCTGGTGACCGACAGCTCGGCGTAGGCGGCCGCGGGCGTTGGGCGGTGTGCCGGTGCGCGCGCAGCGGTGGTCTTCGACGGGTGCGCTCGCGGCTTGGGCGGGGGAGAGCCGGGCATCGGTCACGCCCATATCCCGTAGACATGCCAGCGCCCGCTCGTCAGGTCGCGCCCCAGCCAGAGCCAACGCCCATCCTCGCGCTGCACGGTGAAGTAGTCACGTGTCGGGGCCCTGTGCCGCCACCATTCGGGGGCGATCCGCTCCGGACCGCAGCAGGCCAGCACGTCGTGCGTCTGGCCCCGGCAGGTGACGCGGTGCACCGGGCCGTCGGGCGTGAGGGCGACCACCTCGGCAGGGAGCGGCTTGGCGAGCAGCATCGTCGGGCGGTCCTGCCGGGCGATCGAGGCGTTCGGCGTGCGTCTCTCCTTCGAGCCGGGCTCGTGCAACACGAACGCGCGTTGCGGGATGTGGGATTCGCTCACAGAGGCCACCAGCACCCGCCCGGGGCCGAGCCGGTTGGCGAGCGTGTCGAGCAGCAGGTCGCGGGCGCGGTCTGTGGCGGTGTTGGTCTCGCTGTCGTCCCAGCAGGAGACCTGCTGGTGCTGCACGCGGGCCAGAGCGAGTGCGGCGACCCGCACACCCTCCACGCCGAAGCCCAGGTGTGCCCGCTCCAGTTTGGGCCGGATGAGCACCCAGAGGTGGGCGGGGTCGTGGCTCGGACGCCCCATCGTGACGGTGAGCAGTTCGGGGTCGAGGTCGGAGCGCACGAGCGTGACATCGACGTGCCGGGTGCCGAGCGATTCGGCACGCAGGCGGGTGGTCACGATGCCGAGCAGATCGCGGACGGTCCACTCGATGGCGTCGGTGCGGTCGGTCGGGCCGTCGAACACCCGCTCGGCGGTGTGCGGCGCCGAGGGGCGCAGGGGCTCGATCGTCTCGATGGCGTGCCCGAGCGCCCGGTCGAGGCTCAGCAGCAGCGACTCCCCGAAACGGGCGGGCAGCGCGGCCCGGGGCAGGTCGAGCAGTTGGCCGATGGTCTTCACGCCGACGGTGCCGAGGTCGGCGATGGTCTCGGGCTCCAGCCGCAGGGCGGCAACGGGCAGCGGGGCGAGCGCCTCACGCTGCTTGCCCGGCGGGACGACGGCGACCGGCTCGGGCCCGAACCGGGAGAGCGCCCACGCGCACCCGAACGTCGGGGCGATCGCGGCCCGGGCGTGCAGGCCGAGGCGGGAGAGCTGACGCAGGGCGGTCGAGGTCCAGCGGTCCTCGCCGCCAAAGACCTGTTCGCACCCGGTCAGATCGAGCAGCAGGCCGTCGGGCGGGTCGGGTGAGACGATCGGGGAGAGCCGGTGCGCCCAGACCGCCAGCGTGCGGAGTGCCGTGGCATCCCGGTTGGGCTCGTAGGTCTCGACGCGGATCCGACCGGCGTCGAAGAGCGCCCGCGCTTGTGCCACCGGCATGCCCGGTTGTACTCCCGCGCTGCGCGCGCGCCGGCAGCACGAGGCTACCACCTGGCGCTGGTGGTCCTGGTGGACGAGCAGCAGGGGCAGAACGCCGGAGGGGGAATCTCCCGCCGCCCGGTCACGCCGTCGCCGCACGTCGATCGGCCACTCGCACAGCCAGATCGCCGCCGCACGCCTGCCAGTCATGGACGATGCCTGTTGCATGTTCTCTTCGCACGGCCCACCGCCGTGCGCTCCCGACCGTGGGCTGCACTCCCTTGCAGCGCAGCAGGGTCACAATCCATTGCTGATCGAACCCGTTGCCCGGCTCGGCGGAGGGCTCGACGAGCCAGCGCGAGCGTGCGGCGGACAGCTCACCCCGCTCGGTGTCGGGGCGTGCCAAGAGCACGATGGCCCTGCAGGACTCGGCTGCGAGCTGCAGCCGTCGCGAGTCGGCCATGCGGAGGCCGGTGCCGTCGACGATGACGACGGACACCGCCCCGCTCCGGGCTGCCAGCTCGGCCGCCCACACCCGCTCGGCGACGGTGCGGGCATCGACGAAGACCGATCGGTCGAGCAGCCGGCCTTGCGTGCCCCCGGCTTGTGCCGCGGCTTCGCGGCGTTCCCGGGGGTCGAGGGTGTGGGGGTAGGTCCAGCAGCGCTGGCCGATCCAGAGGACGGCCCCGCCGCCGGAGCCCGCACCGGTGGCGAGCGTTCCCCGCGCCAGATCCACCAGCACCGCCACCGGCGGCACCCAGTACCGAGCCCCGATGGAGCCGCTCAGCAGCTCATGGAGGCCGGGTTCGAGGGCAAGCCCCCTGCCGAGGCCGCTGGTCAGCCGTCGGGGGCGGTTGGTGTGCTCCTCCAGAGCAAGCCGCAGCCGCTGGAGGCGGTCGTGGGGGGGTTCTGAGGCCAAAGCACGAGTAGATACCAAACGCATGTGTTCAATATACGTTCGTATGATGGTAGGTCAAGCTGATTTGCTCGAGTGCGAGAAGCAAAGTGGATAATACTGGGATTTATGCCGGTATCGGTGTGGGGATGGTCTGTGGTCCCGATCGCGGCTGCGAGTCGGTGGGGGGCCAGCGGTGAATGGTGTGGGGCTCCGGCACGCCCGCGGGTGAGCCCTGAGATCGGGTGTGGGCTATGAATCGTCCGGGCGAGAGAAGTCCGGCGAGCGTGCTTCGGACGCCACGAAAGGACGAGGATGAGCTATCCGCCATCGCCACGCCGGGTTACGGATGTTGAAGCCGCGGTGGAACTCATGGGGCTCCATCCGCTCGCGCATCTGTTCACCTCGCATAGCGGCCTCAGGGTCACCCGCATTCCCTTTGTCACCGATCTGGAGAACGGGCGTCCGACTCGGTTGCGCGCGCACATCAACGGGCAGAACCCGCAAGCGGAGGGTCTGGACGGTGCTCCGGTGCTCGTCGCCTTTTCGGGGTGCGAGACCTATGTCTCGCCGCACTGGCGGGTCGACAAGACGAGGGGCGGCACGTACGACTACGAGGAGGTTGTCGTGCGCGGCACGGCTCGCGTTGTGGAGGGGATCGACTTCTTCCGCGAGATGATCGACGATCTCTCGTCGCTTATCGAGCCGCAGTATGCGGAGGTCGGGGAGTATCCCGTGTGGCAGACGTCGATGGCGGCGCCGGGCTATATCGAGCGTCTGGTGCCGCAGATCACGCAGTTTGTTGTCGACATCGACGAGTACGAGATGATCTCCAAGCTGCACCAGCAGTTCCCGAGAGAGGACCAGTTGGCGGTGGCGGACCATCTCTCACGCTGCCATCGCGACGACTCCCGAGTCATTGCCGAGAAGATCCGACGGCTGTCGTGACTGTGGCTGCCCGGACCGCGCGTCGGGTCAGGTTGCTTCGGAGCCGAGGATACTCTGCGCGACGGCCTCGGCGACCTTGATGCCGTCAACGCCGGCCGAGAGGATGCCGCCGGCGTACCCGGCGCCCTCGCCGCCGGGGAACAGGCCTCTGGTGTTGATGCTCTGGAACGTCTCGTCGCGTTTGATGCGGACGGGCGACGAGGTCCGGGTCTCGACGCCGGTCAGGACCGCGTCGTGCATGTCGAAGCCGCGGATCCGCCGGCCGAAGCTGGAGAGTGCTTCGCGGATGGCAAAGACGGCGTAGTCCGGCAGGCAGTGGGCAAGATCGGTGGGGACAACGCCCGGCTTGTAGGAGGGCAAGACGTTCCCGAGCGAGGTGCTGGGTCTGCCCGCGAGGAAGTCGCCGACGAGCTGCGCGGGGGCTGCGTAGGTGCCGCCGCCGGCGACGAACGCCGCGGCCTCCCATCGGCGTTGGAACGCGATGCCGGCGAGCGGGCCGTCGGGATAGTCGGCCTCGGGCGTGATGCCGACGACGATGCCCGCGTTGGCGTTGCGCTCGGCGCGGGAGTACTGGCTCATGCCGTTGGTGACGACGCGGCCCTCCTCGGACGCGGCGGCGACGACGGTGCCGCCCGGGCACATGCAGAAGGAATAGACGTCGCGGCCGTTGGTGGCGTGGTGCACGAGCTTGTAGTCGGCTGCGCCGAGGATGGGATGGCCGGCGTTGGGGCCAAACCTCGAGGCGTCGATGAGCGACTGCGGGTGCTCGATACGGAAGCCCAGCGAGAAGGGCTTGGCCTCGATGTGGACGCCGCGGTCGTGCAGCATCTGGAAGGTGTCGCGCGAGCTGTGGCCGATGGCCAGGACGACGTGATCGGAGGCGATGCGTTCGCCGCCGGAGAGCCCGACGCCGCGGAGCCGGCGGGCACCATCCGGGCCGGTCTCGATGTCGAGTTCGGTCACGCGGCTCTCGAAGCGGTATTCGCCGCCGAGTGATTCGATCGTGGCCCGCATGTGCTCGACCATGCTCACCAGACGGAACGTGCCGATATGCGGGTGGGCCTCGGTCAGGATCTCCGGCGGCGCGCCGGCCTTGACGAACTCGGTGAGCACCTTGCGGCCGAGGTGGCGGGGGTCCTTGATCTGGCTGTAGAGCTTGCCGTCGGAGAACGTCCCCGCACCGCCCTCGCCGAACTGCACGTTGGACTCGGGGTTGAGCACCGACTTGCGCCAGAGCCCCCAGGTGTCCTTGGTGCGTTCGCGCACCACCTTGCCGCGCTCGAGGATGATGGGCCTGAAGCCCATCTGGGCCAGGAGCAGCGCCGCGAACAGGCCGCACGGGCCGGCACCGATCACCAGCGGGCGTGTGGTGGGCTGCTGGGGCGCGTGCGCGATGAACCGGTATTCGGTGTCGGGCGTGGGCCTGACATCGTTGCTGCCGTCGAGCCGGCGGAGCACCTCCGCTTCGTCTACGACCTCGACGTCGAGTGAGTAGATCAGCGTGATGGCGTGTTGCTTGCGTGCGTCGTGGGCGCGGCGGAAGACGGTGCAGGCGACGAGCTGGTTCGGCGCGATGCGCAGCCGCGAGATCGCCGCCTTGGCGATCGCTTCGGGCCGGTGGTTCAGCGGCAGGCGGATCCCGGTCAGGCGGAGCATAAAGTGCTTCTGTTGCCCGCGGCCGCGTGAGAACGACCAGCAGCGCAACTGCACATCTCTGGGTTGACCATCAGACCGCTCCTCCTCATCGGCCTGGCCCTCGGGGCCGGCCGGGAGTGTAGAACAGTCCGTGGCTCTGCGGTGCCCCGGCCCTGTCGTCAGAGGAGTCGGGAAGGGGCCCTACGCCGACTCCCGGGGCAGGGGCAGTGAGAAGGCCCGCGGCGCGTCCTGGTGCACCTCGAATCGTTCGGTGCGGGAGGGCCAGAAGAGCGTCAGCGAGCGGTGCCGGGGGTGGTACTCGGCGACGTAGAGCGTGCCGGAGGCGCGGGCGTACTCGTCGCGCCAGAGCGGTGGGTGCAGGAAGGCCTCGCGGCACTCGGCGATGCCCGCCGGGCTCTCCAGGAGCGACTCGAGGGCGTGCAGCCGCTCGACGCTCTGGGCCTGCGCGCAGTAGGCCGGCCAGACGACCGCGCCCTGGTGGTTTGTGGAAGTGCGGCGTTTGACAAACCGGGTTGGCTGGTCGGGGTGGGCGAACGCCGTAATGAACTCGCCGCGGGCATCGACGACCACGAAGGTGTAGGGCATGTAGACCGGCACGCGTTGGAGCGCGGCCGTCGCCTCGGCGACGGTCGAGCAGGTCTCGAGGAGGTACCGCACGAGAAGGGGTGCGGCGAACCCGGTGCCGACCGTGTTCTCTCCGCCGAACGCGAGCGCGACGGCGAGCCCGTGTTCGTTGATGCCATCGAGTGCGCCCCAGAGGCAGTCGGCCAGGGCGAGTGTCGACGTGTCGCTCCAGCGGCTGGTGAGGACGACCGCGTCGAACAGCTTGGGGTGGTGGTCGTAGCTGCGGAGCAGGACGGGGCCGTCGTCGGAGTCGCAGATCAGCTGCGAGCAGCCGCGCACGACGCGGGGGGGGCAGTACTGCGAGAGGAATCGCGCGACGTCCTCGCCCCCGCCGAACGTGTGGAGCAGCTGTTCGAAGGTCGGCAGCAGCTCGGGCATGTGCGTGCGCAGGCTCTGGACGCAGGTGTCGAGTGGGATCTGTGGCGCCCGCCGCATCCAGCGTCGGTACGCGGGCCAGTACTCGGCGAAGATCGCGGAGAATGTCGTGGATCCGACATCGCCGCTGACGGCGCGGAAATGGAGGCTGTGGGGCATCGAGTCTGGCATCAAAGGAGCTTGAACGCACCGGGTTCTGCCCCGATGGTGACGGTCTGTTCTCTGGGGACGGTGTCGCCGACATAGTGCGCCTGGATGCCCTTGATCCACGCGCGGGCACGATCGGTCAGCTCGAAGTTGTCGTCCATGAAGCGGCCGGGGCTGACCAGGATACCCAGGTCGGCGCCCTCGTAGAAGTAGTCGCCCGTGCCGGAGATCCTCAGGAAGAACGCCCGGTTCTCGTGCTGCACCGTGCGGCGGTGGGTCTGCTTGCGGACGAAGCGGGCCTCTCCCGAGTCGTTGAGTTCCCAGATGCCGGAGGCCGGGGCGGAGGTGATCCGCTTGACCTCGTCGCCGGTGTACTTCATGACCAGCTGCGACCAGCTGTCGATGTTGTCGGGATTGGCCCACCGGTTGTTGAGCTTGCCCGGGTCCACGTCGTGGCTGATGCCCATCCACTGCAGCAGGTGGAACAGGAACAGCGGCGCGTCGGCGTGGGCGAACGAGGCGAGGTTGGTCATCGAGCTGGCGCCGGTGATGCGGGGATTGCACTCGCCGAGGTAGACCTCGTCGTTGTCGAGATCGAGCAGGAAGTCGAGCTCGAAGTATCCCATATAGCCCTTGGTTCGGAGCTCGTTTCCGAACGCCATCGCGGCGTTGCGGGCGCGTTCGCGCGTGTCGGCGGTGAAGGCGTCGGCGAAGACCTCGTTGCCGCACCAGCCGCCGCGGTAGGGCGTCAGTTCCTTGAAGCCGACCAACTCGGTCATGAGCGGGCCGACGATCGTGCCGCGCTTTGTCACGCACGCCTCGAGCGCAGCCCCGCGGCAGCGGATCCGCTTCATGATCTTGACCTCGGGGGCGCTGGTGATGTCCTCGGCGTGCTTCTCGAAGTCGGCCTCGTTGGAGACGAAGAACGTGGTGTGCCCGGAGTCGCCGTAGGCGGTCTGGATGACCAGGTCGTCGCCCAGACGCTTGGCGACCTTCCGGAGCTGCTTGTAGGACTCGACACGGGCCAGGACGTTCGGCACCGAGTGCACGCCCGCGTTGTCGGCGATCCGCGTGGTCTCGACCTTGTCGTCGATCTCGTTGCGGAGGGCGGCCGAGGGGAAGCAGACCTGCAGCCCGAGGTCTTTGCAGAGCTCTTCGGTCCGCTCGTCGAACATCAGAAAGACCACCTTGCCGCCGGGGCCGCGGGCCCTGATGAACTCGATCACCGCGGGGTGGGAGAGCAGGTAGTTGTTGATGTCCTCGATCGACTCCCACGGCTCGTGCGGGATCTCCGGCGGGACGAACACGTGCGGGTGCTCGCCGTCGAAGCAGTCGATGGCGTTGATGAAGGTGAAGCCCCGGACCCACTCGTCCATGCCGAGCAGGTTGAAGGGGGTGGCGCTGACGAAGTAGACCGGCTCGGCGTTGCGGTAGAAGAAGCGTCGCACATCGGAGACGCCTCGGAGCCGCCGCGGCTTGCGCGAGGGGGCTCGGTCTGACAGGAGTGGCTTTGCCGATGCCGACGCCGCGGAGGTGGGCTTCGGTGCGTCTGTTGCCGGTCGGGTAGAGCCCATGTGCTATGCCTTTCGTGTTGTGGCGGCCGGTGCCGGGTCCGGCGCGGTCCGCTCGAGGGCCGCGGCCGTGAAGACCCGGAGCCCGTACTGGGGGTGGTAGCCGTGGATCTCCTTCACGTCGAGCGCGAGCAGATAGGCGATGATCTCCTGGCTGAGCACCTGCCCGGGCACGAGGATCGGGAACCCGGGGGGGTATGGCGTGATGAACGCGGCCGAGACGTACTCGTGCCCTCGCCTGATCGTGGCGAGCAGGTCTCGGTCGAGCGTCACCCAGTCGATGTTGTTCTCGTCGTATGCGAGGAAGTAGGCGCGGCGCAGGTCCCCCTCTGGGGTCGGCAGGGTGTCGTGCTTGAAGGCCGGGTGGAACCTGCTGAAGTTGGGCAGGGGCGGTCCCTCGATGAGCGAGTCGACGTGCGCGGTGTGCCGGGCGAGCCCCGCGTCGCTCTCGACCGACAGGCGGTCGACGATGTCGTTGGAGATGTTGACGAGCACATCGACCAGGTAGGCGATGTCGCCCCGTGTGGTGCCGATGTTGGGCATGAACAGCGCGGTGTTGCGTGAGGTCTTGTTGATCTGGATGTCGTACTTGTCCATGAGCAGGTGCCGGAAGGTGTCGCCGTCCATGCCCGTGGCGCCGATGTAGAGCGTGACGCGGGTCGGGTCGAGGGCGAACTCGTCCATGCCGTAGGCGCGGTCGAGCTGGCCCCAGCCGTGCTCGGAGTCGTAGTAGAACTGGAGGCCCGAGGGCCGGTGCTCGGCGGGGATCATGTCCGACGGGCGGAGCACGGAGAAGAACCGCGCGATGTCCGGGTGCTCGCTGATGCGCTGGCGGAGCGTCATCGCCAGGCCGATGGTCTGCTCGACCATCTCGTAGCCCTCGAGCTCGACCTGCCGGCGGCCGACGTCGAGCGAGGCGACGATCTGGTAGTTGGGCGAGGTCGAGGTGTGGGTCATGAACGCTTCGCGGAACGAGTCGGCGGCGTGCTGCTCAAAGTCCTCGTCGAAGACGTGGATCATCGAGCCCTGCCGGAGCGACGTGAGCGTCTTGTGCGTCGACTGGGTCGCGTAGACGCGGATGCGGACGGCCTCCGGATCGACCGGACAGTCCGGTGACGCGGCGCCGTTGGCCGTCGCGTCGGCCGGGTCGTTCGGCCCGCTGCGCCCGTTCGCCTCGCGGTGGGCCGAGGCGTAGGCCGGCGACCGGAATCTCTGGCGGAGGCTCTGCGCGGCGGCCATCGCCGTCCGACGGCGCAGCGACGGGCTGAAGCGCCCGAACGCGAACCAGGCCTCGTCCCAGAGGAAGATCATGTCCGGCTTGATCGCCAGCACCCGCTCCATGATCCGCTCGGGGTCGTAGGTCAGCCCGTCGAACGTGCAGTTGGTGAGGATGAGCATCCTGACACGGTCGAGCTTGCCCGCGTCCTTGAGCGCGAGCAGCTGCCGCTCGATCTCGGCCAGCGGCACGGCACCGTACATCGAGTACTGCGGCAGGGCGTAGGAGTCGAGATACACCGGCATCGCGCCGGCGAGCACCAACGCGTAGTGGTGCGACTTGTGGCAGTCGCGGTCGATCAGCACGATGTCGCCGGGCTGGATGAGCGCCTGCGAGACGATCTTGTTGGCCGTTGACGTGCCGTTGGTCACGAAGAAGGTCTGCCGGGCGCCGAACGCCCGGGCGGCGAGGTCCTGGGCGCGCTTGATCGGGCCGCGGGGTTGGAGCAGCGAGTCGAGGCCGCCGCTGGTCGCGGAGGTCTCGGCCATGAAGATGTTTGCGCCGTAGAAGTCGAGGAGGTCCTTGGCCCAGTGCCCGCTGCTCATCGACTTGCCGCGGGCGATGGGCAGCGCGTGGAAGACGCCGGTCGGCTTGGCGCTGTACTTGCGCAGCGCGTCGAAGAAGGGCGCCTCGAACCGCGACCGCACCCCCTTGAGGATGCTCAGGTGCTGCTCCATGTACTGCTCGAGCCTGTAGAAGACGCGGCGGAAGTCGGAGCCGAGGTTGCCGGCGACCCGGTCGAGCGGCGAATCGGTGACGAGGTACAGGTCGATCTCGGGCCGGAGCTTGCGGATGAGCTTGCCGAGCTCCACGCTGCGGTCGAGGCCGAAGCACGTGGGGAACCGCTCGCGCTTGATCGCGCTGAGGTACCTGTCGAACGCGGGGTGTTGGTGATCGGTGCGGAAGCCGTAGTTGTAGCGGAGGAAGACCGCCTGGATCGTCCAGTTGAACTGCACCGCGATCACCGCGTCCTCGACCGATGGCACGGCGATGACCTCGTAGACAAACTCGTCGGTCTCGCGCCGGCAGGCCCGGAGGCCCTCCCGCAGCTCGTCGTGGTCGTAGGCGTCGATGCCGTCGACCACGAGCACCTCGAAGTACGGCTTGTCGGTCTTCGCCCGCGGCGGGTGCGCGGCCTCCGGACGGCCCCCCGAGGAGCGGAGCCTCATCTGCCGCTCCTCGTGCGACGTGTCGCGACGGCGGTAGGCGTCGCCCACCAGCAGCCTCGCGATCTCGCTGGTCTCGGCTCGGAGCTCCGGGAAATCGCCGTTCTCGAGCAGCGTTCTCAGGCGGTCGACCAGCGCGGCGCCGGGGAAGGCCCAGAACATCTCCAGCACGCGGAGCTGCTCGAGGCTCTGCACGACCAGCGCCCGCGGCTCCGAGATGTCGCGTTTCTCTCTGGCGAACTCGTGGAGCCAACTGCTGCGGAGTTGAAGATCGTTCCACGTGTCGAGACGCAACTGCGGGGCGCTGTAGGGCCCCATCGTCTCGGCGCGTTGGTCGGGCATGTTTGCCATCAGGTGGTGATCTCTCCGGCCGCGGCGATCCCGCCCGAGTCGGCCGCGGCGTTCTCGATGGGCGGTGCCAGGCCGGCCCTGGACCCGCGTGCCATTTTCTCCAGCGGTCCGAGCGTGTCGAGGTACGACGCGACGCCGGAGGCGCGGTCGTAGACCGCAAAGTCGACGGCCCGGTCGCGGAAGCTCTTGAGCGGCTGGCCGAGGCCCTTGAGCCCGACCTCGCGCGAGCGGCGGACGCGGTCGAGGTCGATCTCGATCGGCAGCATCTCTTCGTTGCTGCCGGCCTGATACAGCACGTCACCCGTCGGGGACGCCAGGAGCGATCGGCCGTTGCCGCCGTCGCCGATGCCGTTGATGTCGACCACGAAACACTGGTTCATGGCCGCGGTCGCGCGGACGATCGACAGCTCGACGTCGCGGTCGATGCTCGGCGTGAGCGTGGGGTGAAGAATCACCTCCGCGCCCATCGCGGCCAGGGTGCGAGTGGTCTCCGGGAACCACATGTCGTAGCAGATGCTCAGGCCGAAGCGGCCGACCTCGGGGACGTCGAACACGCAGAACTCCGTCCCCGACTTCACGCCCGTCTCGTAGGGCATGAACGGGAACATCTTGCGGTACCGCTTGACGATGGTGCCGTCGGGCGCGATCACCGGTGACATGTTGTAGATGCCCTCGTCGGTCTGCTCGTAGAGCGAGCCGGGAATCAGCCAGATGTGGTGCTTGGCGGCGAGCCTGCAGTAGCCGGCCTCGACGTCGTTGGGGACGGGCATGGCGTTGCCGGTCCAGCCGCCGAAGGTGGCCAGCTCGCTGACGACGACCATGTGCACCCACGGGTACAGGTGCATGAGCATCTCGATGCGATCGCAGACGTGCGCAAAGTTCGACTTCCGCCCGGACACGTGCAGCTGGAGTCCGGCGATGGCGTATGGGCGCATGGGTTCTAGTTCCTGGCAACGGCCGGCGTGGCGTCGCGTGTGTGTTGAGAGACGGCGGCAGCGAAGATCTCGAGCCCCTGCTCAAGCACCTTATCAGAAATCACTATCGGGGCAAGCACGCGGACCGCGTTGCTGTCCACTCCCGCCGCGATGACCACGAGGCCGTTCTCGCGGCAGGTCGCGATGATCTGCTTGACCAGCGCTCCGGCGGGTCGCGTGGGATCGCCGTTCTCGCAGAACTCGATCGCGACCATCGCGCCCAGCCCGCGGACGTCGACCGCCTCCTTCGTCGCCGACGCGATCGCGTCGAACCGCTCCCGGATCTTGCGGCCGCAGTGCTCGCCACGGGCGTTCAGGTCGAGCGACTCCATCTTGTCGATCGTGGCCAGCGCCGCGGCACAGGCCACCGGGTTCCCGCCGTAGGTCCCGCCCAGCGTGCCGGGGGTGACCCTGTCCATCACGCTCGCGCGGCCCAGGACCGCCGAGATCGGCAGCCCGCCGCCCATCGACTTGGCCCACGTCGAGATGTCCGGCGTGACGCCGTAGTGCTCGAACGCGCCCCAGCGGCCGGTGCGGGCAAAGCCGGTCTGCACCTCGTCGATGATGAGCATGATGCCGTGCTCATCGCAGATCTCGCGCAGCCCCTGGACGTACGCCCGCGGGGCGACGAAGAAACCGCCCTCGCCCTGGACCAGCTCGATGATGATCGCCGCGACGTCCCCGGGAGCGACGGTGTCCCGGAACGCCGACCGGAGTCGGTCCAGTTCGCGGGCCGCGACCTCGGCCTCGGACAGGCCCGAACCCGCACGCACCACGGGGTAGGGCAGCCGGTAGACCTCCGGCGCGTAGGGCCCGCACCCCAGCTTGTAGTTGATCTTCGAGGTCAGGGTCCCGGCCAGCAGTGTCCGCCCGTGGAACCCGCCCGTGAAGCAGATCACCGCGGGCCGGCCCGTCGCCTGCCTGGCGATCTTGATCGCGTTCTCGACGGCCTCGGCTCCGCTGTTGACCAGCATCGCCTTGGTGCCTGGCCCCTCGGCGGTGTCCGGCGCGTGAGGCAGCAACGCCACGAGCCGCTCGCACAGCGCGACATAGGGCTCGTAGGTGCCGACGTGCACGCTGGCGTGGAGCAGTGTGCCCGCCTGCGCGCGGATCGCCTCGACAACATCCGCGTCGCAGTGGCCGACGTTCATCACGCCGATGCCACCGGCAAAGTCGATGTACTCGCGCCCGTCGGCATCGACGAGCATCGCGCCGTCGGCGCTGGCTACCGTCAGATCAGACAGTCGCCCGACACCGCCGCACACCACGCGGTCGCGGCGCCGGATCAGCTCATCACTTCTGGTCATCGATCACTCCCGAGCCGGCTTCTACGGCTCAAAGCTGCCACGAGACGTACTTCAGTTCGGTGTACTCATCCATCGCGTACCGGCCGCCCTCGCGCCCGAAGCCCGAGTGCTTCACGCCGCCGAAGGGGGCCTGCGCGGTCGAGGGGCCGCCGTCGTTGGCGCCGACGATCCCGTACTCGAGGGCCTCGGAGACGCGCATCAGCCTCGACGCGTCGCGCGTGAAGAAGTAGGCCGCGAGCCCGTACTCCGACGCGTTGGCCAGTTCGATCACCTCGGCCTCGTCGGCAAACTTCGCGACCGGCGCGACCGGGCCGAAGGTCTCTTCGCGGCAGATCAGCATCTCCGGCGTCATGCCCTCGATCAGCGTCGGCTCGTAGAACCGATCGGCGAGGCCCTTGATGCCGACCCGCCGGCCGCCCACGGGCACGCGGCCGCCGAGCGAGCGGGCGTTCTCCACGTGCTCCTCGACCTTGGCCACCGCCTCGTCGTTGATCAGCGGCCCGACCGTGACACCCTCGGCCGTGCCGTCGCCGACCTTCAGCTCGGAGATCGCCCTCGAGAACCGGGCCACGAACTCGTCGTGAATGCCGGCCTGGGCGTAGAACCGGTTGGCGCAGATGCACGTCTGCCCCGCATTGCGGAACTTGCAGGCCACCGCCGCCGGGACCGCCTTGTCCAGGTCCGCGTCGTCAAACACAATGAACGGCGCATGCCCGCCCAGCTCGAGGGAGAGCCGGAGGAGGTTCTTGGAGGCCTTGCCCATCAGCAGGCGGCCCACCCGCGTCGAGCCGGTGAACGACAGCTTCCGCACGCGGGCGTCGTCGAAGAGTTCCTCGCTGATCGTCGCCGCGTCACCCGTCAGAATGTTGATCACCCCGCTCGGGAACCCCGCCTCGCAGGCGAGCTCGCCGATGGCGATCGCCGAGAGAGGCGTTGCCTCCGCCGGCTTGATGACCACCGGGCACCCGGCGGCCAGCGCCGGGCCGAGCTTCCGCGTGATCATCGCAGCCGGGAAGTTCCAGGGCGTGATGATGGCGGTAATCCCGACGGGCTGCCGCAGGACCAGGATCCGCTTGTCCGGGGCGGAGGCCGGGACGATGTCGCCGTAGAGCCGCTTGCCCTCTTCCGCCGACCACTCCAGGAACGACGCCGCGTAGCCGACCTCGCCCCGGGCCTCGGCGAGGGGCTTGCCCTGCTCGAGGGTCATCAGCCGGGCGAGGCGTTCTGCGTCGCGTCGCATGAGCTGCGCCAGAGACGCGATCAACGCGCCCCGGTCGGCGGCGGTCCTCGCCGCCCACGCGGTGCGGGCGTTCCACGCGGCGTCGATCGCCGCCCGGGTCTCCGCGGCGCCCACCGAGGGCACACTGGCGATGACGGCATCGGAGGCCGGGTTGCGGACCTCCAGAAGGTGCCCGTCTGCGGCCTCGATCCATTCCCCACCGATCAGGTTTTTCGTCTGCACAGGCCCTACTTCACGCGAATGGTGCCGGGACACGTCGAGCCCCGGTCGGGTTGACGGAGGAACACCCGGCATTCTAGGCGAATCCGTGGCCCGCCAGTGTCACCCGATCACGCGAGTTGCGAGCGGAACGTCAGCACCCGCGCCCGATCGCCCAGAACGCGACCCGACGCCGCGCCACGGCCGGCGGCCGCATTCGGTCGTCGCCGGCCGCGGCGGCCAGCCGCAGAGGCGGATTGTGCAAAGACAGGTCCGGCCCTACATCAGCGTGTTGTTCTCACGCACCGCCCGGTCGGCCACCTTGCGGTGGTGCACCGCGTTGGTCACATCGGGCGAGGCCGGGCTTCCAAACCGGAGCAGCGTGTCGCCCAGCTGGATCTCGTCGCCCTCCTGCAGCATGGTCTCGCCCTCCGATGCGACCCCGTTGATCACGACCCCGTTGAGCGCCTTTGTGGCGGCGATGAGGAACCGGCCGTTGTCGCTGCGGATCATCGCGTGCTTGCGGCTGACTTTCGGATCCACGATCTGGATGTCCCGCGAGGGGTCACGGCCGACCGAGAGAGGGCGGCTCGCCAGTTCAAAGTGGGTGCCAGACTGCTCTCCGCTGATGATGGTCAATCCTGCCACGGTCTTGCTCCTTGCGGCACAGCGCGAGGCGTGCCGTCCGTCTCGACGAAGGGGCGAGCGAATAGATGTCCCGACCCGCAGGGAGAGTAACTCGGTCTGCGCTGTGCTGCTGAAGCGGGGCGGATCCGGCTCGAAAGCAGGTGGATTCACTGGCTTACGGTCTCCTGGATGGCCCTGACGGCGAGTGGGCTTTCGCGCATCCTGCTCGGGAAATGATCCGGCCGCGGGAGTTTCCACGAGAGGCGACCGGAGAAGGTTCTGCCGGCAGAAGGGAGCGGGATGTTCCGACATGTTGCAAGTTGTGCTCTGGCGTGCTGCTGTATCGGTGTGGCATCCCCCGCCAGCGCCCAGTCCGGCCACCCGCCCGAGCCCGATCCGCTCACGCACCCCAGTCACGCGACCGACTTTGCGAGCCTGCCGGCATTCGGCTTCACCCGACTGACCACCTCCGACGCCTACGGCCGGACGATCGAGTCCTACCTGTCTGACGCCCCCGACGCCGAGCCGCGGCCGCTCGTGGTCAGCGTGCAGGGCTCCGGATGCGGTTCCGTCTTCGGGCTCACCGACTCCGGCCGGGTCTACGGCGGGCTGCAGAACGTGGTCCTCGGTGACTTCGGCGACCGGGTCCGGGTGCTGGTCGTGGAGAAGCCCGGGGTCTCATTCGGGGATCAGCCCGACCGTCCCGGGATAGGGGAGGGGTGCCCCGAGGTGTTCCTCCGCGAGCACACCGTCGAGCGATGGACCGAAGCGCTCCGTGCCTCGATCGCGCACGCCGTCGAGCAGCCAGGCGTCGATCCCGGCAGGGTCCTGATCCTCGGTCACTCCGAGGGTGCCGACATGGCGGCTCACGTCGCCGCGGCCGATCCAGAGCTTGTCTCGCACATCGCGCTGCTGGCCGGAGCCGGCGTGTCGCAGCTGTTCGACATGATGCTCCTCGCCGGGCAGCCCCGCGCAGACGGCGAGCCCGAGGCAGACCGCAACGCCCGCGTACTGGAGGTGCTTGAGACCTGGCAGAGGATCGCGGCTGATCCCGACAGCACGACGATGATGGCCTGGGGGCACCCGTACCGCCGGTGGTCCAGCTTCATGGCCAACAGCTCGGCGGCGAGTCTGGAGCGGATCGCCACGACGACTCCCATGTTCCTGGCCCAGGGCACAGCGGACCGCTCGAGCCCGATCGAGAGCTTCGACGCCGCGGTGGCGCGCGTGCTGGTCGCGGGGGGCGACCCGGTCATCCGCCGCGTTCCCGGCGTCGATCACGGCTTCGCCCCGGTCGACGCGGGCGAATCGGCGGGTCAGGGTCACGGCATCGACGGGCTCAAGGCCATCATGGCCGAGGCGGTCGAGTGGTTTCTTGCAGACGCCCGAGTCGCACCAGCCGAACCACCAGCCACCGGACGCACGCCGCGAGACCCTCGTGGTGCCCGACCGCCCACGCGACCGGCGGGCTGATCCGCTCGTAGGCCCGGATCAGCGCCCGCCCCGAGGCGGATCGCTTGAGCACGCGGTTTCGATACCGTCGCAGGGCCATGACTTCCGCCTGCTCTCCCCCGCCGCAGGCCGCGGTGGCGACAAAGCACTTGCTCGGGCGGCTCTGCAGCCCCAGCTCGACCGCTCGCAGTTCGATGGCGTCCTTGGCCTCCTTGAGGCCGCACCCCGCGAGATTCCGATAGGCACGCACCGCGTCGATCTTTTTCCGGGCACGGAGCAGTCGATCGACCTCGTCGTCTCCCTCGCCGGCCTCGGCTACCGGGACATTCCGGACATCGCCAGCGAGCCCGTCGACGAGTTCCTTCGCCTCGCTGAGCCCGAGCCCAAGGTGTTCCCGAGCCAGCTTGATCGCCTCGATCTTCTTCCCCCGCTCGATCAGTTCGAGGATGTCGTCCTGCGGCTCGCCCATCGGAAAAACCCTCCTAGGATCGGTCGCATCGGCTCGCTGCAGTGTCGGTGCTGAACGGTTTACCGCAGAAGTTTGCTCTGAAAGGAACGCTCTCCATGGCCATCCGCATCGGCATCAATGGTTTCGGCCGCATCGGCCGCCTCGTCTACCGCCTCGCGGCCAACAACCCGGCGGTCGAGGTCGTCGCGGTCAACGACCTGGTCCCCGCCGACAACCTCGCCTACCTCCTCAAGTACGACACGATGCACGGCCGCTTCCATATCGGTGGCAAGCCCGCCACCGTGGAGGCCGGGGACGGGCTGTTCAAGGTCAACGGCAACACGACGCACACCAAGGCCGAGCGCGACCCCGCCCAGCTGCCCTGGGGTGAGTGGGGGGTTGATTACGTGCTCGAGTCCACCGGGTTCTTCACCCAGCACGACGACGCCCACAAGCACATCGAGAACAACGGCTGCAAGCGCGTCGTCATCTCGGCCCCGACCAAGACGCCCGACACCGTCCCGACCATGTGCTACAAGGTCAACCACGGCGACTACGACCCCGCCAAGCACAAGGTGATCTCCAACGCGAGCTGCACGACCAACTGCCTCGCCCCGATCGCCAAGGTCATCAACGACACGTTCGGCCTTGAGGAAGGCCTGATGACCACCATCCACGCCGCGACGGCGACCCAGCCCACCCAGGACGGGCCGAGCAAGAAAGACTGGCGCGGCGGGCGCAACGCCTACCAGAACATCATCCCCGCGAGCACCGGCGCCGCCAAGGCGGTGGCCCTCTGCATCCCCGCGCTCAAGGGCAAGCTCACGGGCATGGCCTTCCGCGTCCCGACCGCCGACGTGTCGTGTGTCGATCTGACCTTCCGCACGGCCAAGTCGACGAGCATCGAAGAGATCCACAACGCCATGAAGGCCGCCGCCGCCGGGCCCATGGCCGGCGTGCTGGAGTACACCGAGGAGCAGGTCGTCTCGAGCGACTTCCTCGGCAACCCGCACAGCTCGATCTACGACGCCGGCGCGGGCATCCAGCTCAACGACCGGTTCTTCAAGGTCGTGAGCTGGTACGACAACGAGGCCGGATACGCCAACCGGTGCGTCGACATGCTCCGCATGCTCGCCGAGCAGGACGGCGTGTCGTAACCCGGGCCGCGGGCTTCAGCCGCCCTCACCAGCCCAGCCGCGGAGGATCCGCCGGACCACTCCCGCCGAGAAGGCGGCGGCGGGCCCCCGCAGCGCGGTGAAAAAGTCGGTCGCCGCCGTTCCGTCCGCGTGGTCCGAGATCACGCGGACGACCCCGAACGGCAGGGCGTAGTCGTGGCAGACCTGCGCGACCGCCGCGCCCTCCATCTCGACGCACACCGCCCCGGGCACCAGCGCGCGGACCGTGTCCCGCACGCTCCCGCTCCCGACGAACCGGTCGCCAGTCGCGACATCGCCCCGGACCACCGCCCCCGCCCGTCGCGGCGGGGTTTCTTCTGCGCCGAGTGCATCCCGGAGGCCGTCGTCGAGGTCCAGCATCGCCTTCTCGGCCGCCCGCGCGAGGTCCGCAGCGATCGCGGGCGTCGCGACAAACCGGGACACGCCGGTCAGCGGCACCTCCAGACGCGGGAACAGCGGGCTCGCGTCCATGTCGTGCTGCACCAGCCCGTCGGCGACGACAACGTCACCGACCCGCAACTCCGGCGAGAGCGCCCCGGCCAGGCCCGTAAACACGAGCCGCTCGACCCCGAAACGCACGATGAGCTCGGTCGCCGTGACCGCCGCCGCGACCTTGCCCACCCGGGCGTGCACGCACACCACCCCGTGCCCCTCCAGCGAGCCGCGGGTGTACTCCCGGCCGCCGTGCGTTTCGGTGCGGACATCTGCCAGCAACCCCGCCGTCGCGGCCGTCTCTTCCGGCATCGCCCCCATGATCCCGATCAGCATGCGCTACCTCCACCGCCGAGCGTAGCGCACCGGTCGCCGGCATCGACGCATCGGCCGCGCAAGCGCTCTGCAGCGGGGGATGTGGGTGGTCCTACGCCGCGAGGCTCCGCTGGACGCCCGGCAGTTGCAGGAGCGGCGAGGGCTCGGCCGTGCCGAGTTGGTGCATGAGGGTCTGGCCTTCGAGCCAGATCCTGATCGGGCCGCGGACCTCGCGCCCGATCGTCACGGTCTGTCCCCCCAGCTGCAGCGTCACCCTGGCGTGGATGACCCTGTGCACCTCAATCTCGGAGGTGCACGCGGGCTCGGGTGCCGGCGCCGTGTTCACCATGGGCCGCAGCGCCGCGAGGTCGAGCGTCGTCCCGCTGTTCTCGGCGGGGTCGGGCTTCGGGCCTACCAGCAGCAGCGTCGGCGTCTCTACCCGCGAACCGAGTTCACCCACCGCGACATTGCCCATCACGTGCAGCCGGCCGCCGATCACCCTCCCTGAGGGCGCGTGCAGGTTGCCGCCCACCGTCAGGTCGCTGTGCATGATCTCGCCGCCGACCTGGAGCGATCCGCCGATGCGCCCCCGCACCTTGTCGATATAGCCGATCTCGGCGTCCCCTCCGACATCGAGCGTCCCCTCGTCGCGTCCGGCCACGCCCCGCCGGGCGCGGAGGGTCCCGCCGCACTCGATGTGCGAGGCGTCGATGAGGCCGTCGATGACGACGTTGTCGCGGGAGCGCACGCGGAAGCGGTCGCGGATGTCGTTCTGGATCAGCACGTCGCCCTCGAAGTCGATGTGCCCGGTGCTGAAGTCGACGGTGCCGGCGATCTCCAGCACGGGGTCGATCCGGAGCGTGCCGGCGCTGAACTTGAGCACGCCGTCGATCTGGGCGATCAGGCCGCCCCTGTCGTCCAACTCCAGAGATCCATCGATCACGACCCCGAGGCGCTTGCCCGGCGTCGCGGGGATCGTCCCGCCGCACACGTCGCGCCCGTCCGTGCCCTCTGTCGCCGCATGGATCGTCGCGACCCGCTCACCGGCGGCGACGCAGATGAAGCTCTTCCGGTCGTAATAGTCCACCGAGCCGTCCTCGCCGGGCACCGGCCCGTCGTTGACGCTCTTGGGATCGAACCCCTCCATCCACTCGATCCTCGCGTCCGCACCCTCGACAGCGCGCATCGCCCGGGCGATCTCTTCGCTGATCGGCTTGTGGTCCGACAGATACCGGGCAGAAACGGCCGAGATCCGTTCGCACACCGCCCTGGTCAGCTCGAGGCCCTTCTCTCTGGCCACCGCCCTGAGCGACAGCTCCGAGGCCGCCTCGGCGTCGAGACCAGCGGGCAGGACGATCGTCGCGCTCGACCGATCTTCGGCGAGCACCACGTTCGGCAGAGGATGTGCGCTCGTGACGTACATGACGGATGCTCGACGGGCACCCGGCCGCAGGTTACGCCTGGGCCGAGGCTCGCTCGAGCGTTGCTTTGATGCGTTCCCGGAGATCTTCCGGAGTGAACGGCTTGATGATGAAGTTGTTCACCCCCGACCGGATCGCCTCGATAACCCGCGACCGGCCCGCCTCTGTCGTGACCATGATGATCGGGGTCGTCGAGTCCTGCTTCCGGAAGGCCTTCAGAAAGGCCAGGCCGTCCATGTTCGGCATGTACCAGTCGAGCAGGATCAGCGTCGGCTGGAACGCGCTGACGCGGCTCATGGCGTCCTGCCCGTCCGCGGCTTCCTCGATCTCGGTGCACCCCAACTCCTCGAGCACGCCACGCTGGATGCGCCGTGTTGTCTTGGAATCGTCGATCAACAGTGCACGCATAGGAACCCGCTCCCGCGATGGACTCTGTGTCTGATGGAGTCAAAGGGCCGAAAGCCCGGCCCACGAGTTTGGCCGAATCACTACCGGTCCTTTCGGCTCGCCCCCATCCCGACTCATGCCAAACCACCAAATGGTCCCGAAGCCACCCGAGCACCCGACGAACGTGGCGGAAACCCTCCACGCTCGGCCCGACCCGATCCGGACGTTCCCGCTGCACCGACGCTCCCGCCGCTCCGATAGCAGGTCAAGGGCACCAACTCCGAGCCACCCAGGCCGCATGCGCCGCAAGGACCGAACCTGTGACAGCGAGTAGCCGGGTCCGAGAACTGATCGAACTCCTGAAGGCGTGCGGCCCCGCAGACCGACGCGCGCTCGCGATGGTCTGCGACGAACTCGCGGCTGTCGCGGCAGCACTCGACAACCCCGCCGCGCCTCCGCCGCTCGACCCCGCCACCGTCGCAGGGCTCGTCGATGAGGCCTCCGAGCACTTTGCCGCAACAGAGCGGGCGCTGCTCGCGCTCGCGGCAGACCCGGGCGACGCAGCATCACTCGACGCCTGCCTCCGGGGCCTGCACTCGGTCAAGGGGGCCGCGGGGTTTCTGCGGCTCGGGCCCGCGGTGCGCGTCCTGCACGCCGCGGAGTCCCTGCTCGACGCGGCCAGAGCCGGAGCCACCACGCTCACCCCCGACCGCATCCACCTCCTGCGACAGTGCAGCGACGCGGTGGCGGCGTGCCTCGAAACCGGGCAGGAGATCAACGACCCTGCCCGGCGACTCCTCGACGCCCTCGCCGATGAACTGCAGAGCGCAACGGCTCAGGCACCAAACCGCGGCGTCGGCGCACGCCCCGCCCCCGCCCGCGCACAGCTCACCAAGCCCGCCTCCGCGCCGCCGGAGCGCATCTTCAGGATCAGCGCCCACCGAGCAGACGCCCTCGCAGCACTGGTGCGCGACCTCGAAGCCGATGCGCGCGCGCTGCACCACGACCGAGAGAGCCGGCTCGACCGTCTCGCCGACACGATCGCCCGGCTGCGCGAGCAGGTGGACGCACTCCGGCTGAGCAGTCTGCACCCGACCGTGCAGAACCTCCGGCGACTGGTGCACGACCTCTCCTCGACGCTCGGCAAACCCATCAGTCTGCACGCGGAAGGGGCCGACACCGAGTTCGACCGGTCTGTTGTCGAAGCACTGGCCGATCCGCTCCGCCACCTCGTCCGCAACGCCTGCGATCACGGCATCGAGGCGGCGCCCGAGCGCCGGGCCTCCGGCAAGCCCCCCGAGGGCCGCATCTCGCTCAGGGTGCTCCGGTCGGGCGGCTCGATTGTCGTGGAGGTGGGCGACGACGGCCGCGGGCTGGACCGCCAGCGCATCCTCGACCATGCGGTCGCCGGCGGGCTCCTCACCGCCCGCGAAGCCGGGGCGTCGCTGCCCGACGATGAGCTGTGCAGGCTCGTTCTGGCCCCCGGGTTCACCACCGCCCCCCACGCCACCGAGGTGTCCGGGTGCGGCTTCGGGCTGGACATCGTGCACCGGCGGATCGCCACGCTCGGCGGCACGCTCGAGATCCGGTCCGCCGCCGGCCGGGGCATGGTGGTCAGGATCGCCGTGCCGCTGGTGCCGGACGCCCGGGTCCGACCCGATCCGCGGGACGCCGCCGCGTGAGCACTCCGCCTCCCGAGGGACGCCCCGTCCGCGCCCGAGCCTCAAGAAGCGTGAAACCGAGCCGCGGATTCGCCGAACAAGGTGTGGTCATACGGTTGACGGACCACGGAGGAATCGCATGCGCAGTTTGAAGAGACTTGTCTGTACCGTGCTGGCCCTCTGCGGCACCGTCGCGTCCGCCCAGACCGATTCCCCGTACGTCCGCGTCGTCGATGCCGACGAAAGCACCGTCCGACTCGATGTCGCCGTGCGGACGCTCGTCCCCAACGACCCCGCCGCCCCGATCGTCCACCTCGTCGGCGCGGTCCACATCGCCGACGCCCCGTTCTACACCGCCGTCCAGAGCTTTCTCGACGTCCACGACATCGTCCTCTACGAGGGCGTGGGCGGAGCGAGGGAGCCCGCAGCCGACGCGGACGCGGGCGAGCAGGCCGCCGCGAGCACCCTCACCGCCCGCCGGCTCGTCTTCCTCGCGATGCTCAGCGACGCCGTCGTCACCGACGGCGGCGACCGCCCCCGCACGCTCGACGACCTCGGCAATGCCTTCGGCGGGGCCGTGCGGAGCCTGGTCTCCGCCGCGTCGCGGGACGGCTGGGGGCACGACATCCAGCTCAGCGACGACGGATTCGACGCGGTCAGTCTGGGCGCGGATGCAGAGGTGGGGGGCACGGGGCTCGACGCCGACCTCCGCGGCCGCGTCCTGCTCGACAACCCGCCGACCATCGTGCCCGACCCGGACGCCGGCGGCATGCAGCGGGACCTCGCCGACGCGCTGGGCCTGACGTTCCAGCTCGACGGCATCGACTACTCCCTCCCGCACTGGCGCAACAGCGACCTCAGCATCGCGGAGATCCAGGAAGCCCTCGGCGGCCCGCCCGCCTCGGCCGCCCGCTCGCCGCGGGGTGAGGGGAGTGCGCGGCCGGCCTCCAAGGACGAACGCTCGGAGACAGCCCAAGCCGCCGACGCACTCTTCCAGACGCTCAGCGGCGAGTCGTTCCTCGCCAAGATCTCCGGCTTCCTGATCAAGACAGTGGGGGCCTCGCCCCAGGGCCGCGCCCTCGTCAAGGTCATGCTCGCCGAGACGCTCAGCCAGGCCGAAGCGCTTCTGGGCGCGCAGCCCGGGGCGATCGGCGATCTCATGAAGGTCATCATCGAGGACCGCAACGTGGCGGTGGTGGACGACCTGCGCGCCCTGATCAGCGACGAGCCCGAGGTCCGCACGGTCGCGATCTTCTACGGCGCCGGTCACTTCGGTGACCTCGAGGCCCGCATCAACGAAGAGCTCGGCTACACCTACGAGGGGTCGCTCTGGATCCCCGCGATGACGATCGACCTCGAGAAGGCCGGCCTCAGCGCCAGCCAGGTCGGCATGTACCGAACCATGATGCGCCGCATGCTCGAGTCGCAGCTCAAGGCCGTCAAGAAGAACTGACCCGCCCGGCTCAGCTCTTCTGGATCGTCAGGGGTGTCGTGCCCGCCTCGCGGATCCGCTCCGCGGCCATCTTCTCCCACCCCGAGCCCAGCTCCCCCAACGGGTCCGGCGGCACGATCTCCACCCGCTTCTCGCCCAGCTTGACCTCGCCCGACTGCACCCGCGTCTGGAACGCCCGGCACTCCTCCAGCAGCCGGTCGAGGATCTCCGATTCCGGCACGTTCGCGACCTTCTCGCCCTGCACGTAGATGATCCCGCGCCGGTCGCCGGCAAAGACGGCAACGTCCGCGCCCTCGGCCTCGCCCGGCCCGTTCACCACACACCCCATCACCGCGACCTTCATCGGCACGGTGATCTCGGTCGCGAGCTTGGCCCGCACGTCCTGGGTCAGCGTGAACAGGTCCACCTGGATCCGCCCGCACGTGGGGCAGGCGATCAGCTCGGCCCCCTTCCGCTCGCGCAGGTCGAGCGACCAGAGCAGTTCCAGCCCGTCCTCGACCTCGTAGACCGGGTCGCTCGCGTAGCTGATGCGGATCGTGTCGCCGATGCCGTTGGCCAGCAGGGTGCCCAGTGCCGCGACCGAGCGGATGCACCCGGTCTCCTTGGGCCCCGCGTGCGTCACGCCCAGGTGCAGCGGGTGGTCGAACCGGTTGGCGATCTCGGTGTAGGCGTCGATCACGATCGGTGCGCTCATGCTCTTGGCGCTGATGGCGATGTCGAAGAAGTCCCGCTCGTAGAAGATGTCGAGGTATTCTTCGAGCTTGGCGATCATGATCGCCAGCAGGTAGCCGTGCTTGTGGTCGCCGAAGACCGCGCCGAGTTCCTTGGCCCGCTTCTGCTTGTCGCGGCGTTCGATGATCGACCCCTCGTTGACGCCGATGCGGATCGGGATGCCCTTCCCGCCGTTGGCCCCCTTGCAGGCGTCGATCACCGCGTTGACCTGGTCGCGGTCGCTGATGTTGCCCGGGTTGAGGCGGATCTTGTGGACCCCGGCCTCCACGGCCTCGATCGCCCGCTTGAAGTGGAAGTGGACATCGGCCACGATCGGCACGCTGGTCTGGTTGAGGATCTCGGCCAGCGCCTCGGTGTCCTTCCGCTCCGGCACCGCGACGCGGACGATGTCCGCCCCGGCCGCCTGCATGCGGTGGATCTCCGCGACGCACTTGTCGATGTCGTGGGTGTACCCGGCGGTCATCGTCTGCACGCTCACCGGGGCCGGGGTCGAGGTTTGCCCCCGCGAGTCCGGCTTGCCGCCGCCGATCTGGACGATCCCCGTCCGGTCGTCGCCGAGGTAGATGGGCCGAGTTGGGCGTCGGTCATTCATGCCGGATGGTAGGAAGAAAAGAGCCCTAAGCGTCAGCGCCGGGCCCTCCCAGCTCCCCGAGCCCCAAGCGTCAGCGCCGGGCCCTCCCGAGCCCCACCGTCCGCTCCCTCCGATACCATCCGTCCATGCCCCCGCTCGCCTACCTCCTCACCTGGACCACCTACGGCACGTGGCTCCGCGGCGACCCTCGAGGCAGCGTGGGCTTCGACAACAGGTGGGGCGCGCCCTACGCAGCCCCAGACGCGGCACAAGTCGCCCGCGACACCGCCAGGCTCGCTGCTCCTCCGCTGGTTCTCGGCACCGAGGCCCGGTCGGTGGTCGACTCGGCGGTGCGCGATGTCTGCGGCCATCGCGGATGGACGCTCCACGCGGTCAACGCCCGTTCGAACCACATCCACGTCGTCGTGGCGGGGCCTGACAAGCCCGAGAAAATCATGACCGACCTCAAGGCGTGGAGTACGCGACGACTCCGCGAAGCGGGAGCGGTTGGTGCTGGCCGACGGGTGTGGACCAAGCACGGCAGCACGCGGCATCTATTCGACGCGGCGGACGTGGAGCGTGCGGTAGATTACGTTGTCCGTATGCAGGATATGAAGGGTGCTCCCGGTCATTCAGATCGCGTGCCGGAGAACGGAAGGCCCGGCGCTGACGCTTAGGGCTCTGGGCGCGCGCGATTGGCAAACCGGCAACCCCGCAATCCCAGATACACGATCGTCTCGAACCACAGCATCCCGAGGAAGCCCCCGAGCAGGGCCAGCAGCGCCGGCGACAGCATCATCGGCCCCCGCCCGGCTCCCACGTTCTGCGCCATCGCTTCCTCGTGCGCCCACGTACCGACCGCCAACCCGGCCGCCATCAGCACCGCCCCCGCCAGCCACGCCGCCGAAGCGTGGGCCGTGAGCGCCCGCGCGATGCACTCGGTCACCCGCGCCTTGTGCACGCGGCCGAAGAACCGGATCCCCAACCGCTCGATCGCGGTAAGCCCGGAGACCAGCACAAACGCCCCGATCGTCGCGACGACACCGACGAACGCGGCCTGCGCCCCGGCGTTCGCTCGCGACAGCCCCAGGCTCTCCAGCAGATGGAACCGCGCCTGGGCGTACCCGAAGCAGAGCCCCACGACGACCGAGGCCGCCGCGACGTTCCACGCCTGAAGCCGACGCACGCCACCCACGCCGATCCCGATCGTCCTAGACATCCGCTGCGGGTGCGCCAGAACCAGCCACACCGTGCCCAGCCACGACCACACCGACGGGCCCCGCTGCCACGGGCTGCCCTGCCGCGACTCGGGCATGCTCGATTCGATCGTCCTCCCGCACTCCGGGCAGTTCCCTCCCGTCGGCAGCCCGTCGACCACGTACCCGCACCTCTCGCATAGCAGGTCATATTCGTCGCGCCACGTCGCCAATTACGCCATCCCTTCTGACCGATGGTTCATTGCGATGAATCGTCAGGGACCCTCGCGGGATGCAGCCCACTGAGACACACCGCACCGAACCAAACGAAGCAACAGCCAAAAGCTGCGAGCCACGCAAGAACTGCGGGAAAAGAGTCGCTCCAAAGGAGAAAGCTCGACGCTACGAGGATGCCACCCATCGGCGCGAGGACACAACTCGCGTGGATGACGATCGCGCCGGTGCCTTGTCTGGCAATCGGTGCTCGTACGGGGAGGACCCGGATCAGGATCGCCCCACAGCCGAGTGCAAGAGCCGTTATTGCAAACCACATGGCAAGGGCCCCGAGTGCCGACAAGGCCATCACGGTGTAGATATATCCCAGGCTGAAAGAGTCTTCCGGCGAGGGTCTGAGAAGTTCCATGAATACGACCCAGTAGCCGAGTCCGAGCAGGACCACGAAAGGCGGGACCAGGGCGTTGCAGAAGAAGAGTCCCGGGAGAGGAGTTGATTCCCGGTAGGACACCCGGCGGAGTGTCCGTCGTGGTCGGCAGCAGACATGCCAGACTGTCGCCAGCCAACTCCGCACCGACGGCTCCTGTTGCCACGGACTCCCGGGCCTGGTGTTCGGGAGGCTCCGGGCGATCGGGAACCCACACTCCGGGCAATCGCCAGCCGTGGGCAGATCTGCGGTCGAATAGCCGCACCGCTCGCACAGCGATTCCGCTCGCTCGCTCATGATCTTGTCCAAACCGCTCACGCTGCTGGTATACGCCGCCCATGCCCCGCGGGTTGAGATCGACTAACCTTTGCTGTACCGATGTCCGATACTCCACCGGCCCAGAGCCCGCCAGAGCTCCCGGACCCGACCCCCGACAGTGCCGAGCGAGGATCCCCCGTGATCGACTACCGCACGATCACAACCCGCGACCCGCTGTATCGCCAGCTCTGCGAGCTGCGCGAGGCGGTCCTGCTCCGCCCCCTCGGCAAGGACATGGCCTGGTTCCGCGAGCACTACGGGCATGTGGACGAGAAGGCCGAGTTTTTCGCTGCGATCATCGACCACCCCAGCGGCCCACGGGTCGTCGGGTGCGTCCTGCTCATCCCCGACTATCCGGAGGCGGGCGTCGGCAAGCTCGTCCAGATGGCCGTCGATCCGCAGCGGCAGGGCGAGGGCATCGGCCGCCGGCTCGTGATCGAGCTTGAATCCCGCGCGTTCGGCGAGATTGGGCTCCGCGAGATCTTCTGCCACGCCCAGAGCACGGCCGTGGGCTTCTACGACCGCCTCGGCTGGGAGACCGACCCGGCCGAATTCGAGGAGGCCGGCATCCTGCACCGGCGCATGTCGATCGGCCAACCCGCCGACGCCAAACTCCCCCAGAGCCGCGCGTGATGGCTCCGGTGGCAGGTCCTCGAGTCCCTCTGCAACCCCGCAGAATACCGGATATACTTCTCCTGTCCGGAGGTGCGCATCGTGCAGGAGATCCGCAAGGTGTTCCGAGCGGCAGGCTTACGCCACACTCGCCAGCGCGAGGCGGTCTTCGCCGCGCTCCGCGAGACCGACACGCACCCCACGGCCGAGGAACTCTTCGAGATCGTCCGCGAGCGTGAGCCCGGACTGAGCCTCGCCACAGTCTACAACTCGCTCGATGTTCTGACCGACGGCAAGCTCTGCCAGCGCCTGCCGAGCAACGGCGGTCCTACCCGCTACGACGCCGACCTGCGCGACCATATTCACCTCATTCTGGAGGATGGTCGGGTCCTGGACGTGCCCGACGAGATCGCCCGCCGTCTGCTCGAGGTGATCCCCGAGGGGCTGCGTGAGCAGCTCGAGGCCCACGCCGGGGTCTCGATCGGGGCTCTGGGTGTTCAGCTGGTGGCTTCCGAGGCCCCTGGCCCAAAACCGACCTCACTTCATTGAAAGCCACTGGATTCGCGGACCGGCGAGGCCGATGCGATATCCGGGCCGACGTTTCGCACGCGTGCGAGACCTTCCCGACCCGGATGGAGCCAAGCCGTGCACGACTACACCGGAACCCCGAGCGACCGCAGAGCCGACACCCGCTTCCCCCTCAAGCCCATGTACTCCGGCATCGAGGTGAAGCTCACCGGCGAAGACCAGCCCGTGTTTGAGGGCCACGCCTACGACATCTCCCGCAGCGGTGTGAACTTCGAGCTCGACCAGGCCATCGAGCCCGGCACCCCCATCAGTCTCAAGCTCACCCTCCCGGAGTGGCTGCTCGGCCTGGTGGACGGCGATACCGACCTGACCAGCGTGCAGATCCGCGGCACCGTGGTCTGGCAGGACGACGACGGCGTGCCCGGACCCGTGCGCATGGCGGCGACCTTCCAGAGCTTCGGCTCGGTCGCCGAGCGGGATCTCTTTCTTGAGACCCTCAAAGGCCACCGTTACGCCGTCGCGGCCTGACCCCGCCCCGATCATCCCCGGCGGTGCCGGCGTTCTGCCCGTGCTGGGTTCTGCGCGCCCAGGGGAAGGCGCTTGATCCCGCAGCCGCCCCTCCCGGCCGTGCTACCCTCCCTCTGTGTTCGTTGACGAAGCCACCATCGAGGTCCGCGCGGGAAACGGCGGCGACGGCCGCGTGTCGTTCCGCCGCGCCAAGCACAAGCCTAAGGGCGGCCCAGACGGCGGTGACGGCGGCGACGGCGGCTCGATCATCTTCGCCACCGATGAGGGGCTCAACACCCTTTACGACTTCCGCGGCACGTTCCTCTGGAAGGCCGAGCACGGCGGGCACGGTGGGCCCAACAACCGGCACGGCGCCAACGGCGAGGACCGGGTCATCACGGTCCCCCGCGGCACGATCATCTTTGACGACGCGACCGGCGAGGTGCTCTGCGACATGGCCGACGCCGACCGTGCGGTGATCGCGAGGGGCGGCAAGGGCGGATACGGCAACGATCATTTCAAGAGCGCCACCAACCAGACCCCGCGCCAGTCCGAGCCGGGCGAGCGGGGCGAGGCGCGGACGCTGCGGCTTGAGCTCCGGCTCATCGCCGATGTCGGGCTGATCGGCAAGCCCAACGCCGGCAAGAGCACCCTGCTCAGCGTGCTGACCAAGGCCGATCCCAAGATCGGCGCGTACCCGTTCACGACGCTCTCGCCGCAGCTCGGCATCGCCGAGGTTGACCAGCGTCGCCGGCTCGTGCTTGCGGACATCCCCGGCCTGATCGAGGGCGCCGCCGAAGGCGCAGGCCTCGGGCACGAGTTCTTGCGCCACATCGAGCGCACCCGCGTGCTGCTGCACGTGGTCGATGCCTGCCCGACCGACGACACCGCGCCCATCGAGCACTACCGGGCCATCCGCGAAGAACTGCTGCACTATTCGGCGGAGCTGGCCGAGAAACCCGAGCTCGTCGTGCTCAGCAAGATGGACCTTTTCCCCGACGAGGACGCACGGCGCGAGGCGGTCAGGTCGTTCAGCCGATCGCTCCGCGCCGAGGGCGCGACCACCGAGGTGCTGCCCGTCAGCGGCGTGACCCGCGAAGGGCTGCAGCCGCTGCTGGAGCGGCTGTGGGGCATGCTCGGCACGTCGAGCGTGAAGTCCGACAGCTGGTCCGTCTCGGAGTGAGAGCACCCGGTGGCCCGGCGCGGTCATGCGCGCGCGAGCAGGATCAGAAACTCCACGTTTCCTTTCGCGGCACCCTTCCCGGCTTTGCCCCCCCTGATCGGGCTCGGCACCATGTCGATCACCCGGACACCGAAGTCTGGCATCCGGGCGGCGACCTCCTGCGCGACCCGCTCGGCCGTTTGGTCATCGAGCGGTTCGACCTTCTGCCCGCGCGTGACTCTCGCCCGCGGCGTCTCGTAGTGCGGCTTGATGAGGCTGACGATTTCGCCGCCTGGTCCGAGCCAGCGGAGTGCCGCGGGGATCGCCCGCTCCTGTTTGGTCCATCCGAGATCGATGACGACCAGATCCACGCCGGAGCCGAGGTCGCCCGGCAGCTCGGCGTGGAGGGCGTTGGTCCGTTCGATGACCCGCACCCGCTCGTCGTTGCGGAGCTTCCACGCGAACTGGCCGTAGGCGGTGTCCACGCTGTAGACCGAGGCCGCCCCGGCCTGCAGCAGGCAATCGGTGAAGCCGCCGGTCGAGGCGCCCAGGTCGGCGCACCGCTTCCCGGCCACATCGAGCCCGAACCGATCGAGCGCGAGGCGCAGCTTGAGCCCACCCCGGCTGACGTACGGGCAGTCCGGCTCGCCCGGTCCGTTCGGCAACATGTGTTCAGGCCCGCGCGCTGGCCATGGCGCCCGAGGGCATCACGTGGATGCCCGACTCGGCGTCCTCGCGGCGAGCGCTCGGCTGGGCGACGGGCACGCCCATCACCGCGATGCCCAGCTCGTCCGCCCGGTCCAGCATCGCGTCGCGGTCGATCATGATCACGTCGCCCGCGGCGACCGCCAGGCAACCCCCGCCGTGGGCCGCGAGGTTTTCGATGGTGTGGATGCCCACCGTCGGCACGTCCGACCGCCGGTCGTGCCCGGCCCGTGCGCCCTTGCAGAGCGTCCATCCCTTGGCGCGGCACACGGCGCTGACGCGTTCGATCATCCGGTCGGTCCCCTCGACGGCCTCGACCGCGATCACGTCCCGCTCGCGGATCGCGAGAGACTGCCCGATGTCGAGCCGCAGGAGTTCGGCCAGCAGGGGCCAGACGAACTCGACATCCGAACGCTGCATCGAGTTCGGCTGCGTCCTGGTCATCACGCCCGCCGTGGCGAGGTGGTCGGGGATGGGGGCGGTGGAATCGATCAGTGACACGCCGCAACGCTCCAATTCTTCAGCGATCGCCGCGAGGAGCGCGCTCGACCGCCGGTCATGACGGAGATGTGTGAACCACGCATACAACGTCCGGAGGTCCGGGATGTTGCGGATCAGCCGGAACGGGTCGTGCATGAGGTTGGCTTTGTCCACCCGGCCGACCATGATCGCGTGCTGCACGCCCATGCGGCGGAGGATCTTGCCCCAGCTACCGACGCGGAGGAGCCCGACGTCTCTGAAGGTCGTGCACAGCGCGGGCAGTTCGTCCTCGTACTGCCCCAGCAGGCCCAGGCCGTGGACGACGTGACCGTCGGCGCGGAGCCCCTGGGCGACGAGGACGGGCAGGCGGCCGCCGCCTGCGATCAGCCCGACCGCTGTCGGCGGGGGGGGCGGGTCGGCGAGGATAGAGAGTGATGGGGTCATAGTGGGGGAGAAGATCTGAGCGGCTTCAGGCCGAACGCGGCGAGCTCCGAGCCAAGATGCGGTTCACTACCTTTCACGGCACATTGACGAACCCGCGGGCCAACCTCTCGCAAACGCGAGCCCAATCGTATCTCGTCAACTGCCCGGGAGTATGACCAGAACCGGCTCTGTGTCGCCTCCATCGGGAGAATCATAGGTCAGCCGCTGTGTTATCGGACGCAAATCGGGGCCGACTGCGGCGAATCGGCCCGTCCAACCGATACCCATCGGTCGAATGGGCCACTCACCATTGAATCTCCAGCAGGCGTCGCCAGAGCCGCGCGAACCGGGCAGGCCCTGGATCGGCATCCACTATCTGTGTGCCGGCAAGTACATCCGCGTCTACCGGTCGGCGGACGGCACCCGCTACCAGGCCCGCTGCCCGCAGTGCGGCCGGTGCACGGCGTTCCGGGTCGGCGAGGGCGGGTCGTCCTCGCGGCAGTTCGAAGTGAGCTGCCGGTAGCCCGCGTACACTCGCCACACATGGCCAGTCTGCAGCGAACAGGGTACGAAACAGTCCGACCCACCCACCAGTGTGCCGAGACCCAACGCCGGTTTCAGCCCGGCGAGGCCTACGTCGCCACGCTCACCGACAACCCCGACAACGACGAGATGATCCGCCTCGACTTCGGTCTCGAGGCGTGGGAACGCGGCGCCCGCCCGCCGCGAGCACCGATCGCCGTCTGGCGCACCGTCGAATCCGACGGGCAGCCGCAGCAGAACCTGCTTCCCGGCGCCGATGAGCTCTTCGCGATGTTCGAGGGCATGGACGACGAGGCCGAGGGGCGTGGGGCGGTGTTCCGCTATCTGCTGGCCCTCATGCTGATGCGCAAGCGCGTCCTCCGCCTGGTCGATCAGCGGGTCGGCAAGACCGGCCGCCCCGTGCTGCAACTGGCAAAGCGGGGCGGGCCCAAGGGTGCGCCGCCGGAGATGTTCGATGTGACCGATCCGGGCATGGACGAGGACGCCATCGCGGCCGGCATCCAGGAACTGGGCACCGTGCTCGGCAGCGGCGATGCACCCGACGGTGGTGAGGCATGACGGCCCGAGGCGTCCTGGCGACACTCCTGACTGTCTGCATGCTCGGCGCGCTGGTCTCGCTGGCCGGCTGCACCACCACGCAGACCAAGCCAAAGTTCGAACGCCCCGAGGTGCTGCCGAGCTATACCCAGACCGCCGCGCGGTTCAACGCACGCGTCGAGCGGCTCGACAAGGTGTGGGCCAGCACCGTCGTCACCATCCGGACGCCCAAGGAGAGCGGGGGCACCCGGATCGATCAGGCCGAGGGCTATCTCCAGATCGAGCAGCCGGACAAGACCTCGCTCTCCATCATGAAGCTCGGCGAGACCTACTTCTACCTCGGCTCGGACGATGTCGGCTATTGGTGGCTCGACCTCAGCGACCGCGAACGCAAGGTCGCCCTCTACGGCCTCCACGCCGAAGCCACGCCCGCGATCGTCGCCGAACTGGGCCTCCCCGTGCATCCGCAGGAACTGCTCGATCTCTTCGGGCTCACGCGATTGCCCGAGCGGACCGGAGGCGAGAACAGCACGTCCGCCGTCGCGCCGGGGAGCAGCGAGTGGGACGAGGAACGGGGCATGATCCGCGTGACACTGCCGGCCAAGTGGGGCACCCGTGCGCTCTGGCTCGACCCCGTGACGATGGCGCCGCAGCGGGCCGAACTCCGAGACGCGCGCGGCCGTCCCCGCGCGATCTGCGAGATGGCCCGGTACACCTCCGTGCCCGTCCGGGGCGACGGGAGGGTCCCGCCCAAGATCGCCTCGCAGTACCGCGTCGAGTTCCCGGCGAGTGAGGCCCGCGCGACGATCGAGCTCTACGGCACGATGAACAAACCGATCTCGCCCAGAGCGTTCGACTTCGAGAATCTGGTCGAGTCGTACGGCGTGGACGAGGTCATCCTGCTACGTCCCGAGGAAGCGGCGAAGGGTCGTTGAGCGTGGGCTGCCGGTCACGATACATCTGCACTGCCTCGGTCGCGGCTGCGATGCTGTGGCTGATGCTCGCCGGCGCGGCGGCGCAGCCCGAGGCGATGCAGGCCCGCGCTGAGTCTCACGGCTGGATCGCCGGGAACGCTCTGGAGGGTGGCGGCGGCGTCCTGATGCACCTCCCGCCCCGCGTGACCGCCGACGGAACCGTCGTCGGAGAGGCCGGGCAGGCCTGGAACGCGAGGCTGCTGGAGAGTGTGCCCCGTGCGGTCACTGGCTGGGACCGTCGCGTGTATCTGCTCTACCGCCGTGACCGGCAATGGCTGGACGTGTTCTCGCTCGACATCACCAGACCCGTCCCCGGCGGGGCGTGGCTGACCGATCCCGCGGTCGGCGCTTCGGCGCAGCCATCGCTCGATCTGGGCGAGGCCGACTACGTCGACGCCGCCGCGACCGAGACGGGGCTGCTCGTGCTCGCCAGCGCCGGCCCGGTGCCCGACGCGGGCCAGGACCGGTGGTCGCTCCGCCAGATGCGCGACCGTGCGTGGCGAGTGGTCGACCTGCCGCCAGTCATCGCGACGGCGGATCGCCTGTGGCTGGTAGAGGGGGCCATCCCGCCCAGGCTGCTGGCCCTGACCGGGACCTCGCTGGTCGTCTGGGAGTGGTCGGAGGACGCGGCCGGCACGAGCGCGCGCGCAGACGGCGGGCCGCGAGCCGACGGCCTCTGGCGTCCGTCGCCCGTGGCACTCTCGGCCGAGGGAGATGAAGAGCGGGTGGCTGCGGTGTTTGCATCAGGGGCGGATGTCGCCTGGGCGGTCCGCTCTGCCGCGGGTGATCGTTTGCACCTGCAGACGCTCCGGCCCGACCGGGCGGTCACCATCGCCACCGTCCGGCTCGAGGGTGTGCCGGTCGCCGTCGAGCCGATCGACGGAGGACGCCGGGCCGTGATCGCGTGCGAGATCGTCGATCCCGCGGCCGAGGGCATCTCGAAGCCCATCCGGTCCTGGCAGCTCGTCGAGGTGTCCATGGTGACGGGTCGCGAGCTGTTCCGGGGCCCTCCACGTCTCCCGGGCCTCGAGTTTGGTGACGGGATTCGGATGCTCAGCCTCGGCATGATGGCGATCACGGGGTTTGTGCTGTTCTATCTGCTCCGCCCCTCCGCCGGTGATGCCGCGATCAGGCTGCCGGAAGGGTGGGTGCTCGCGCCTCCGGGGCGACGGATTTTCGCGAGCCTGCTCGATGCGTGGCTGGTTGTGGGTGTGGTGGGTGTGGCGTTCGGCGTGCCCTTTGGCGATTTTGTGCTGGTGTTGCCGCTGTTCGAGACGGCGCACGGTGTCGCGGCACTCGGCACGGTCATGGTGGGTGGGGCCCTCTACGGCACCGCCTCGGAGTGGATGCTCGGCTGCACGCTGGGCAAGGCGGCGGCCCGGCTGCGGGTCGTCTCCGTCGATCCGTCCCGACCGACCCTCGGGCTGATGCGTTGCGGGGCTCGGAACGTGTTCCGGTGGGCTCTCGCGCCGTGGGCGTTGCTCGGCCTGAGCGCCCCGGACTTTCGTCACCGGGGCGATGTGGTGGCTTCCGCGGCGGTGGTGATGCGTCCGGGCGATGCGACAGACCTGCCGCGAGCCGACGGGCAAGACTGAGTCGTTTTACTCAGCTTCCGAGCGTCAGCGGGCGAAGTCTGCGCATGACAGGTGAAGTTTGCGCGTCAGGTCATCCGATAGGGGTGTGAGCGGGGCGGGTTGACGCCGGAGGATCCGGGGTGCCCGGGCCGCGCAGACGGAGGCGGTCGCTTGGAAAGCGGGACCGATCCAATCCAAACCGGGCCCTGGCGCCGGACGTTGAACGCGGCCCGGGCCGCGTGGCCTCTGCTGGTCCTGGTGCTGAGTGTCGGGGTGCTGACCGCGGGGATCGCGGTCGGTCTGGCGACCAAGCCGCGGCCGGATGTTGCCGCCGCCCTCGATACCGCCGAGAGCCGGATCAACGACTCGGAGTTTCAGGCCGCCCTCGACATCCTCAACGACGAGGCGTTGCCGATCATCGAGCAGCCCTGGGTGCCTTCGCACGAACGGGCTCGCTATCACCGGCTGGTGGCCCGGGCGGTCGCGCTCGGTGAGCGTGAACTCGGCGTGCGGGACCCGCTCAACGCCGAGACCATCCGCAAGGAGTTGCACGCGGCCGAGCAGGCCGGCCTGGTCCTCACGCCCGGCGATGTCGTGACGCTCAGCCAGAGCTACCTGATGCTCGGTCAGGAGGACAAGGTGCTGGCCCGGGTGATGGCGCTGCCCAAGGACGCCTCGGATGCGCGGCGGACGATGTTGCGATCGCTGGTGGAGCACGAACTGGCCAAGCCGCGGCCGGAGTACGACCGCGCGATCGAAGCGCTGACGTCGATCACGTCCGACGCCGACCTCGATCCGGCCGACCGCGCCTGGCTGCTCGCCCGAGAGAGCGAGATCCGGCTGGGGCAGGGGTTTGCCTCCGAGGCGGTGGCGAGGTTGCTGCAGGGGATCCTCCGGCTCGATGCGGCGCCGAAGGGATCGCTCGCCGAGTTGTATGTGCTTCTCGGCGAGGGGCACTTCGCCCTCGGCGAGTTCGGTTCTGCGCAGAAGCAGTTTGAACGCGCTCTTGAGTTCCTCGGCAATTCCGAGCCGATGACCGCCCGGGCGCAGGTTTCGCTGGCGATGTGCGCTCAGGCGATGGGCGACACGGCCTCGGCCCGCGATCTGTACGCAGCGGTGGCGGTCTGGGCCAAGGACCTGGACTGGCAGTTGCCCGCCACCTTCGGGCTCGCCGAGACCGAGGGCTTCTCCGGTCACATGGACGAGTCGGCGGATGCCTACGCGCAGGTGGTCGACGCCCTGCTCCGGGGTCGAACCCATCCGCTGGTGACCCCGGAGCGGGTCGCGCAGAGCCTGCTCGATCGGGCCCGCGACCGTCTGGACGCGGCGGACCCACGCACCGCGCTGCGGTTCGTGCTGCGGGCCGAGGAGCTGTTCGGGCTCGGGGATGTTTCGCTGGAGGTGCTCTCGACCCTGGCCACGGCGCACGAGCTGCTGGCCGAGGAACTCATCAACGAGGGCGCCGCACCCGGGGAAGACGGAACGGCACGCATCGAGGACCTCGACCCGGCGACGCGAGCATCGGTGCAGCGGCATTCGATCGCGGCCGGACGCTATCACGGCGAGTATGCCCGGCGGGTGATGTTGTCTGACAACGAGGCGTACGTGCGCAGCATCTGGGCCTCGGCGACGGCGTTTGAGCGCGGGGGAGATCTTGAGCGCGCAACCGCGACCTACCGGGAGTATCTGGAGGGCGTCCCCGACGACCCCAGCGTCCCCGGACGCGAGGGCTCTTCGGCCGAAGCCCGGTTCCGGATCGCACAGTGCTATCAGGCACTCGGTGAGCTGCAGTTCGCGGCCGAGACCTATGAGGGCCTTATCGCGGACGGTGAGAACGACGCCGGCGTCGGGCAGTACGCGCAGGAGAGTTTCGTGCCGCTCGCCGAGGTCTATCTCAGCGACGCCGACCCGAGCAACGACAACGAGGCCCGACGCCTGCTCGAGGACTCGCTCTCGGGGCGGATGGGCGACGAGGGGAGTGTCTACTTCCACGACGCGTTGCTCCTGCTGGGGACGCTGCACCACCGGCTTGGCGAATACGTCCCGGCGATCGAGCGTCTGACCGAGGCCTCGGAGCGGTACCCGGACGACCCGGAGATGCCGGTGGTCCGGTTCCGGCTGGCCGACGCCTACCGGCAGGAAGCCGCGGCGATCGAGGCCACGCTCAGCACGGACGCGATGTCGGACGCCCAGTCCATGGAGTTCCGCGACGCCCGCGAGGCGCACCTGCGGCAGGCCCTCGAGATCTTCGAGCAGGTCAGGGAATCGCTCGAGGCCAAGGACGCCAAGCTGCTCAGCGAGAGCGAGCGTGTGGCGCTGCGGAACGCGTACTTCTTCCTCGGCGACTGCGCGTTTGATCTTGGCGACTACGACGCCGCCGTGCGGCACTACGAGCTCGCACGCGAGCGGTACAACGAGGACCCCGCGTCGCTGGTCGCGATGGTGCAGATTGTGAATGCCTACGTCGCCATGGGGCAGACCGACAAGGCCCGGGCCGCGAACGAGCGGGCCAAGCGCTTCTACAGCCTGCTGCCGGACGACGCGTGGAACGACCCGTATCTCCCCATGAGCAGGACAGATTGGGAGCGGTGGCTGGACTCCACCGCCAAGCTGTACGGATTCGCAGACCAGTAGAGCCGTCTCGATGCCCACGAACATCGGCGAGGATCGCCGAGAGAAAGGTCAAGGATGACCACGCCAGCCCGCAACCCGCTCGCTGCACCTCACGACCACGGTCGGCTGCGTCTCCTGTTGGACGAACAGGAGACGCTGTTTGTGCGCCTCGACGCCCTGAGCAAGCGGCAGCAGTCGCTCGTGGAGGGCGAACGCACCGACGAGCTGCTGCGTGTGCTCACCGAGCGACAGACGGTGATCGACGGCATCGCTGCGCTGGCCCGTGAGCTGCAGCCGTTCCGAGACCACTGGGACGCGGTGCTCGCCGAGGCCAAGCCGGAGCAGCGTGACCGGCTCGCCCACCAGGTCGAGCGGATGGCCGATCTGGCCGCGTTGGTCGCGAGGCGGGACGACGCCGACCGCAAGCTGATGGAGCGCCGTCGAGACTCGCTCGCCGGGGAGCTGGCCGGGACCGGTCGCTCCAAGGGGGCTGTCGCCGCGTACGCGGGTGCCTCGACGCATCGTCCCGCGGCCAAGTTTCAGGACCGGGAGGCGTAGCGCGTGACCCAGACCGCCGAACAGATCGAACGGGCCGAACAGGCCGAACCGCTGATGCCCGCGGGTATTCCCGGCTCGAGCGCGTTCCGGCCCAATGCCGACGAGCTGCCCGAGCTGCTGCGGATGCTCAACGACGCGACCTCGCGGTTCCAGGTCTCGCACGATCAACTGACCGCCGAGGTTTCGCGGCTCCGGTCGCAGCTCCGGGAGGCGGACGACCAGCTCCAGCGTTCGCGGCGGCTCGCCGCCCTCGGCGAGATGGCCGCGGGGATCGCTCACGAGATCCGCAACCCGCTCGGCTCGATCGGCCTCTACGCCCGGATGCTCTCAGAAGACCTGGCCGACCGGCCCGCGGACCGGGACGTTGCCGAGAAGATCGGCCGGGCCGTTCGCGGCCTCGACGCGATCGTCACCGACGTGCTGGTCTTCGCGGGCGAGGCGCGGATGCGGGTCGCCCCGACGCCGGTGGGAGAGCTGATCGAGTCGGCGCTCGAGCTCTCGGGCGTCTCGGCCTCGACGGCGGACATCGAGGTCCGGGTGGAGGTCGCTCCGGGCGCTTCGGGCGGTGGCGCGGATGGCTCGCTCGAGCTTGAGTGCGACGCCGGCAAGCTCCGCCAGGCGCTCGTGAACGTGATCCGGAACGGTGTCGAGGCGATCGAGGAGGCCCGCGAGGGTGAGATCGGCGGGACATCGGGGCCGGGAGTCCTGCAGGTCTGTGCGGTGCCGATGGAGCTGCCCGAGGGCGAGGCGATCGCGTTCGCGGTGCGGGACTCCGGCACGGGCATCCACGGCGAGGTGACCGAGCGGATGTTCAATCCGTTCTACACCACGCGGGCGGTCGGCACCGGCCTCGGCCTGGCGATCGTGCACCGCATCGTCGATGCGCACGGCGGTCGGGTCAGTGTCAGCAACAACGGGCCTCGCCGCGGCGACGGCGCCACGGTCGAAATCATCATCCCCAGACGGCAAGGACACGCCGTCAAGAAGAGCCACGAGCACGGAAGGGCCGAGACATGAGCACGGTACTGGTAGTCGACGACAAGGAGATGATGCGGGACAGCGTTGGCTCATCGCTCCGGCGGGCGGGCTTCGACGTCGTCACGTCCGATCGGGCGCAGGCGGCGGTCGAGCGCATCGCGCAGAAGCGTCCCGACGTGGTCATCACCGACCTCAAGATGCCCGGGATGACCGGGCTCGAACTGCTCGAGAAGATCCGCGAGATCGACGACGAGGTGCCGGTGGTGCTGATGACCGCGTTCGGCACGATCGAGACCGCGGTCGAGGCGATGCGGCTCGGCGCGTTCGACTACATCACCAAGCCGTTCGAGGGCGATGAACTCATCATCACCGTCAAGCGAGCTGTCGCGCACGCCCGGATCGTTCGCGAGAACACCTTGCTCCGGATGGAGGCGCGGGCCGTCGATGTTGCCAGAACCGGTGCCGGGTCGGACACGCTCCCGAGCGGAGCGGACCGGCTCGTCGGCGACTCGGCCGAGATGCAGCGCGTCCGCCAGCAGGTCAACGCCGTCGCGGGCTCGCAGGGCACCGTGCTGATCTCGGGCGAGAGCGGCTCGGGCAAGGAGGTCGTCGCGAGGGCGATCCACGAGTCGAGCGATCGGCGGGACAAGCCCTTCCTGGCGGTCAACTGTGCGGCCCTCTCCGAGTCGCTCCTCGAGAGCGAGCTGTTCGGTCACGAGCGGGGTGCCTTTACGGGAGCAGACCAGACCCGCAAGGGGCGGTTCGAGCTCGCCGACGGCGGGACGCTCCTGCTCGACGAGGTCTCTGAGGTCTCGCCGCAGGTGCAGGCCAAGCTGCTCCGGGTGCTTCAGGAGCGATCGTTCGAGCGTGTGGGTTCGAGCGTGACCATCGGCGTGGACGTGCGGGTGCTGGCCACCAGCAACCGCGACCTGCCCCAGTCGGTCGCCGACGGGCAGTTCCGCCAGGACCTGTTCTTCCGGCTCAACGTGCTCCCGATCCACGTGCCGCCGCTTCGAGACCGCCCCGAGGACGTCGCGGCCTTGGTGCGCCACTGCTTCGACCGCTTCTGCGAACGCGAGCGGAGCGGGGAGATCGCCATCGAGCCGGGCGTCATGGAACTGCTCGGCTCGTACAACTGGCCAGGCAATGTCCGCGAGCTGCAGAACGTCTGCGAGCGGGCCGTCGTGTTGCTCGCGGCCCGGGCCAGGTCGGGCGAGCCCGGGGCGAGGGTGCTGACCCGCTCCATGGTGGAGCCGTGGCTCCGCACGGTGTCGCCCAACCCGAGCCACGGGCACGCCGGGTCGAACGGTGCCGCCAAGCCGCTGTCGCTGGTTCACGGCGCGACCGCCGCCGCCGGGGGCGGACACCACGGCACCAACGGGGCCACCGCGCCCATCGTCGAGGCCAAGCCCCTGCCCGCGGCCGGTGTACGGAAGCTCGAGGACATCGAGCGCGAGGCGATCATCGAGACGCTCCAGCGGTTCAACGGGCACCGGCAGAAGACCGCCGCGGCTCTGGGGATCGGCGTCCGGACCCTCGGGCTCAAGCTCCGGAAGTGGAAGGACCTTCGCCTTGTCGAGCCCTCGCTCTGATCGCGTGAGAGCAAGGCGACGGGTCGGCGGGTGTCTGGCCCGCCGATTGCGAGAAGCACCAGGCCGGCCGCGACGGATCGTGGCAGGAGACCCGCGGATGACCGTGATCAACCAGCTCACCAACGCCGGGGCGCTTCCAGCGCTCGAGATGACGATGCGGTTCGCGGCCCAGCGGCAGCGTCTGACCGCTCACAACATCGCCAACATCGAAACCCCAAACTTCATCCAGAAGGACGTCTCGGTGGCGGGTTTCCAGACCATGCTCGATGAGGCGGTCCGCGAGCGGCGGGGCCGCACGGGCGGCATGCACGGGCCGCTGGACTGGGAAGAGACCAGCGAGATCCGGTCGGCCGAGTCCGGCCGCATGACCATCGTGCCCAGTTCCTCCGCCGGCAGCGGCGTGCTCACCCACGACCGCAACAACCGGGACCTCGAGCGGCTCATGCAGACCCTCGCCGAGAGCACGAGCGCGTTCAGAACGGCGGCGGACCTCTACCGCTCCCAGTCGATGATCCTGCAGATGGCGATCAGCGAACGCGTCTGATCCAGAGAACGAAAGGCCAGGCACCACCATGTGGGGCATGCTCGATATCCCGACCAGCGGCATGATCGCCCAGCGAACCCGGCTGGAAGCGATCGCCTCCAACCTCGCCAACCAGAACGCGATCCTCGACGCCGACGGCAAATACAGCCCGTACAAGCGCCGGGCGGCCGAATTCGCCGCCGGAGACCCGAGCGCCAGCACCGAGGCGGGGCGCAAGATGGGCGTGCACGTCGCCTCGATCTGGATCGATGAGAACGCGGTCCGGACCAAGTGGGATCCGAACAGCCCGTTCAAGGACGCCAATGGCAATATCCTGGTGCCGGATATTGATCCCATCGCCGAGCAGGTCAACGCGATGGCGGCGGCCCGGGGCTACGAGGCGAACGTGGCCGCGGCCGAGGCGTTGAAGGCGACGATGGCACAGGCCTTGCGTCTGTTGGCCTAGATAAACGCGCCCGGCACAAGGCCGGACGGAGGACGCAGAGATGGCGGATCCAGTGGGATTGATCGGAGCGGGGGGCGCAGGCCCGGTGCAGCGGCCATTGCCGGGCGTGGGCAACGCACGCCCGCACCCGGAGGCCAACCCCAACGGCCCGAGCTTCCGGGACGTCTTCATGGACACGCTCCGTGAGGCGGACGCCCTGCAGCAGGACGCGACCAAGGCGATGGAGGACCTCGCCAGCGGTCAGCGGGACGACCCGGAGGGCGTGATCCTGGCCGCGAAGAAGGCCGAGACCGCCTTCCAGATGATCCAGTCGCTCCGCAACAAGGTGATGCAGGCCTACGACGAGGTCAAGCAGATGCGGGTCTGACGGCGAGGTGATCGCCGTTCAGGCGGGGTTCGGGTCGCCGCCCGGTCCGTCCCGCCGACGCGCAGGTTCTGCCGCACTCCGCGACATGTGCGCACATTCAAGCGCAAAGCCTTCGTGTGCCGACGAAGTCATGGCGGCGGATCGTCCCGGTGGACGTGCGCGCCGCTTCGGCGTGGAACGCCGTTGTTTGACCCGGCACGGAGGCCGCACCCATGGAGCCGTTCAGGCGATTGCTCACCAAAGCCCGGGAACACCTGGGCACGATGACACCCAGCCAGAAGCTGCTGCTGGGGTCGATCGGGGTGATCGCCGCGATGACGCTGTTCCTGGTCTCGCAGTACGCGTCCAGATCGGAGATGGTCGAGTTCCTTCCGACGGCGGATCTGGCCTCGCAGGGGGCGACGCGCTCGGCGCTCGAGGCCGCGGGGGTCGAGGCCAAGATGGTCAACGGCAAGCTCATGGTGCCGAGCGGGCAGCAGGACTACGCGCTTTCCACACTGGCCCAAACAGGCCAGCTGCCGAACGACACGACCCTGCTCTTCGCATCTCTGCTGGACAAGCAGGGGTTCTACTACTCCAAGCAGCAGAACGACCAGATGTATCTGATCGCGCTGCAGAACGAGCTGGCCAGGATCATCCGCGGCTTCCGCGATGTGCGAGAGGCCTCGGTGCTGCTGGACGTCCCGGAGCCGCGGGGCATCGGGCGGTCCGTTCGGGCCCCGACGGCCTCGGCCACCGTCTTCACCAACACCGGCCGGCCGCTCGACCAGGGCGAGGTTGACGCGATCGCCCAGCTCATCGCCGGCGCCAAGGCCGGGCTGCTCATCGAGAACATCCGCGTGATCGACGGCTCGGTCGGGCGTCAGCGTCGGCCGACCAACCCCGACGAGATGCTCGCGACAACCTATCTCGAGCACACCGCGGCCGCGGAAGAGAAGCTCCGCCAGAAGCTCGGTGACATGCTCGGCTACATCCGCGGCGTGACGATCGCGGTGACGGCCCAGGTCGACGTGACACGCGTCAGCAAGCAGTCCACCAAGTACCTCAACCCCAAGGAGGGAACGGTCTCGGTGCCCACGCGGGTGAAGTCGGCGTCGACGACACAGACCCAGGCCTCCCGCGCCGCCGAGCCCGGCGTGCGGTCGAACGCGACCGGGAGCATCCTGTCCTCCTCGTCCGGCGGGAGCGGCACGTCGCTCGAGGACGCGGACGACGAGACGCAGTTCGAGAACGGGCTCGGGTCGGAAACGGTCACCGAGCAGGATCCTCGCGGCATGCCCACCATGCTGGCGGCCTCGGTCAACATCCCGCGCAGCTATGTGGTCGGTCTCCTGCAGTCCGCGGCCGCGGACGGTGAAGAGCCGGTCGCCCCGACCGATGCCGAGATCGACGCGAGGTTCCAGATCGAGCGAGCCAAGATCGAGGACAGCATCAGGCCGCACCTGGTCGTGGCCGGCGACCCCGAGCCGATCGAGGGCACCGTCGTGGTGAGCCTGATCCCGGTTGATCTGCCCGCGCCCTCGATCGGGGACGCGGCGCCGGGTCTGCTCGGCACACTCACCGGCGGTGGGGCGATGGCCAGCGGGGGGCTGATCGAGAAGGGCCTGCTCGCGGTGCTCGCGCTGGGCGCGATGGGCATGATGCTCATGATGGTCCGCAAGGCCACACGCCCGGCGGAACTGCCGACCGCCGAAGAGCTCTCGGGCGTCCCGCCGACGCTGCCGACCATGGACGACATGGTGGGCGAGGCCGACGAGAGCGAGTCGGCCATGACGGGCATCGAGGTCGGCGACGATCAGGTGCGGGCCAGGAAGCTCATCGAACAGGTTTCAGAGATGGTCACGTCCGACCCGGACTCCGCAGCGTCGTTGATCGGTCGCTGGGTCGCAGAAGAGCACTAGCCGGAGAGACACATGGCCCGCCGGCCTCACGACACGCTCCCAGAAGACGTCTCCGAGCTCGACGGCATCACCAAGGCCGCCGTGGTGCTGGTCACCGTTGGCGCAGACAAGGCGTCGGCCCTGCTCGCGAAGATGTCCGAAGAGGCCGTCGAGCTGGTCATGCGCGAGGTCGCGGCGCTCGGCCGCGTGCCGGCCGGGCTCAAGTCGCAGGTGATCGAGGAGTTCTACAGCCTGTCGATCGCCAACCAGTACGCCTCCGAGGGCAACCTCGACTTTGCCAGAGAGGTGCTCAGTCAGTCGCTCGACCCCAAGCACGCCGATCGGGTGCTGTCACAGATCCAGACGCAGGTGCAGAAGACGCCGTTTGCGTTCCTGCAGCGGGCCGAGACCGAGAACCTGCTGACGTTCATCCAGGACGAACACCCGCAGACGATCGCGCTGATCACCTGCCACCTGCCGCACCACAAGGCCGCCGAGATTCTCAGCGGGTTGCCCGTGCAGAAGCAGGTCGAGGTGATCAAGCGGATCGCGAACATGGAGCAGACCAACCCCGAGGTCATCCGCGAGGTGGAGCGGGGTCTGGAGAGCCGTCTGTCGAGCATGCTCACGCAGTCGATGGAGCGGGCCGGCGGCGTGGACAAGGTCGCCGAGATGCTCAACCTGGCCGATCGCGCGACGGAGAAGACGATCATGGAGGGGCTCGAGGCCGAGGACCCGGACCTGGTCGAGCAGATCCGCCGCCTGATGTTCGTGTTCGAGGACATCATGATGGTCAACGACAAGGGCATCCAGTCGGTGCTGCAGGAAGTGGACAACGACGAGCTGGCGCTCGCGCTCAAGACCGCGAGCGAGGCACTCACCGAGAAGATCTTCGGCAACATGTCCGAGCGGGCCGCGAGCCTGATCAAGGAGGGCATGGAGTACATGGGCCCGGTGCGTGTCAGCGATGTCGAGGCGGCCCAGCAGCGAGTGGTCGATATCGTGCGGCGGCTCGAGGAGTCGGGCAAGGTCGTGATCCAGGGACGTGGCGGCGATTCGGAACTGGTCGTGTGATCGACCCGACGGGAGACAGCCTGTGGCGGTGATCAAACGGGCCGATGCTGAACGCCGCGCGCACCGACCGGTCTCGCTCGACCTGGGCGACCTCGACCGGCGCGGGCAGATGCTCCGCGAGGCGGCGGTCGCGGAGGCAGAGCGGATCGTGCGCGAGGCCCACGCCGAACGCGACCGCCTGCTCTCGGACGCGACCGAGGTCGGCCTGGCGCGGGGGCACGCCGAGGGGCTGGCCGCGGGCACCGCCGAGGGGCGTGAGGCCGGCAAGGCCGAGGCCGTCGCGGAGTTCCGCGAACGTCTCGGCGAGATGGACAGCGCGTGGGCGGCCGAGATGGCGACGTTCCTGCATCGGCGTGAGGCCCTCCTGACCGAGGCCAAGCGGGCGGTCATCGAGTTGGCGGTCGCGATCGCCGAGCGGATCGTCCACCGGCAGATCGAGATTGACCCGACACTCGTCCAGGATCAGCTGCGGGACCTGCTCGGGCTGGTCACCGCCCCGGCGACGCTGGTGGTCCGGGTCCACCCGGAGGACGAGCCGCTCGTCGAGGCGGTGCTTCCCCGCCTCCGAGAACAGCTCTCCGGCACCGTGCACGTGCGGTTCGAGCCCGACCCGGAGGTGGCGCGGGGCGCCTGCCATGCGCGCACGCTGGGGGGCGCGTCGATCGACGCCGGGATCGCGACGCAGCTCGACAGAGTGGTGCGCGACCTGCTGCCCGATCGGGTGCCCGCCGGCCGCCGGGCCGAGCCTGACGTGGCGGGCGGGGCCGACGCCGGAAGCTCCGAGACCGCCGCATGAGCCTCTTCGCTCCCGAGTTCGAGCTTGTCCGCGAGGCACTGCCGCAGCGTGTGTGCGGGGTCGTCGCGGCGTTGCGGGGGCTGACGGTGATCGTTGACGCGCTGCCGCTGCCGGTCGGGTCGCTGGTGTCGGTCGAGTCGCGTCGCGGCGGTGTGGCGCCGATGCTCGGCGAGATCGTCGGGTTTACCAGCGATCAGGCGGTCGTGATGCTGTTCGGTCACGCGGCCGGCATCAGCGCGGGCGACCGGGTCGTGGCAGAGCAGATCGCCCAGAACGTCGGTGTGAGCGAGCGGCTGCTGGGGCGGTGCCTGGACGGGCTGGGCAGGCCCGTGGACGGGCTGGGGAGCATCGCCGAGCGCGAGCCCCGCCCGATCAACCCTGCGCCGATCGCCGCGATGCGCCGGCTCCCGATCCGCAAGCCACTGGCGACCGGCGTGCGGGCAATCGACCTGCTCACCACGCTGGGGCGCGGGCAGCGGCTCGGCATCTTCGCGGGCCCGGGCGTCGGCAAGAGCACGCTGCTCGGCCAGATCGCCCAGCGCACCGAGGCGGATGTCAACGTGATCGCCTTGATTGGTGAACGCGGGCGCGAGGTGCGGGAGTTCATCGAGGACTCGCTCGGCGAGGAGGGGCTGCGGCGGTCGGTGGTAGTCGTGGCGACGGGGGATGAGTCGCCGCTGCTTCGGGTCCGGGCGGCGAAGGTCGCGTGCACGATCGCCGAGCACTTCCGCGACCGCGGGCGCGATGTGCTGCTGATGATGGACTCGGTCACGCGGTTTGCGCACGCGCAGCGGCAGATCGGGCTGAGCGTCGGCGAGCCGCCGGCGACGAAGGGTTACACACCGAGTGTGTTCGCGCAGCTCCCGCTGTTGTTGGAGCGAGCGGGCGCAGTCGAGCCCGGCGACGACGGGCGGGGCGGCGGCACGATCACGGGGCTCTACACCATCCTCGTCGAGGGCGACGACCTGACCGGCGACCCGATCTCGGACGCGGCGCGGGGCATTCTCGACGGGCACGTGATCCTCAGCCGCAAGCTTGCGCAGGCCGGACACTTCCCGGCGATCGACGTGCTCGATTCGGTCAGCCGCGTCGCCGAACACGTGACCGACGCGGCCCACCGCGCCGCCCGGCGGCAGGTGGTACGTCTACTCGCCAAGTACCGCAAGATCGAAGAGCTCGTGCAGATCGGGGCGTACGCCAAGGGCTCCGACACCGAAGCGGATGTTGCTATCGCCTTCGTGGGCGAGATCAATGCGATGCTTCAGCAGGGACATCTCGAGCATCCGACCGCCGCGGAGTCGCGGGCGAAACTGCTCGATGTCGCGGTCCGCGCGGGTGCTGAACTGGACCAGGCGGCCAAGCGGAAGGCGGGGTGAGTAGCGAGGCATGGCACGGTTTACCTTTGAACTCGAATCGCTCCTCGAACAGCGTCGTCGCGAAGAACGCGACTGCATGCGTCGCGTTGCCGAGGTCGAACGCGACCGCGTCGAGATCGAGCGGCAGGCGGCGTTGCTCGCCGAGGCCACACGCGACGAGCGGGATGCCCTGCGGCGGGAACTCGGCGACCGGGCCAACGTCGACCTCGCCCGGGTGCGGATGCAGTCGAACGCGTCGCTCCACGGGGTGCGGAAGCGCCACGAGCTGGCACTCCGCGGCGCCGCGGTGCTCAAGCGACTCGACGCCGAGCGCCGACGGTTGATCGAGGCGACCACCAGGCGGCGGGCCGTGGAGCTGCTCCGCGAGCGGCGGTACGAGGCGTGGGTCGCGGCCGAGCGTCTCAAGGAGGCCCGCGAGACCGATGAACTGGTGACGGCGAGGTTTGGCAGGCCCGATTCGGGCGATGGAGCGGCGGCATGAAGCGATTGCTCACGGCGTTCTCGGTTCTGGCGATCATCAACCTGCTCGGCATCGTCGGTGCCGCAGGATGGCTGGTCGCGACGCAGCGGCTCAACAAGGAGCGTCTGGACGCGGTGCGTGAGATCCTGCACCAGACGATCCCGGAGGAGCAGGCCGCGAAGGAAGCCGCCGCCGAGGCGGCCGAGGCGGAAGCGGAGGCGGCCGCCGACGACGACCCCGTGGGGCTCGATCGGAACGAGCCTCTCCCGCCGAACCCTCCGGTCCCGGCCGAGACGCTCGTCGCGATGCAGCGCGACGATGCGCAGGCCAACGAGTTCCGCGCCCAGCGGGCTCAGCGAGAGGGCTCGGTGCTGAGCCAGACCACGACCCAGGTCTTCCGGCAGCTCGATCGCGAACGGAAGGAGTTCGAGGCAGAGCGGGACCGGTTCGAGCGTCGGAAGGCCGGTATCGCCGCGATGCAGGGCGACGAGCAGTTTCAGGCGGCGCTCTCCGTGCTCACGTCGGTCAAGCCGGCCGACGCGCAGGCCATGCTGCAGGAGATCATCGAGGGCCGGGCCGGGTCGCTGAGTGTCGACGATCCGGCCGACCTCTCGGGGATGGACCGGGCCGTTGCCTACCTCGACGAGATCGACGAGATGGTCCGCGGCAAGATCATGGCCGAGTTCGTGAAAGAGTCCCCCACAGTGGCAGCGGAATTGCTCGAGCGTCTCCGGACCTTCGGCCTGATGGCCGAGGCGACCGGATCAAAGACGCCCTGAGCACACCCCTTGCAGACCAGTATCCCACCTACCAACCCGGCCCAGGCATCCTCCGACCGCGCCGCACCGAACGCGCAGGAGCTCAGCGAACGCGCAAACCAGAGCACGTTCGATGCGGTATTTGCGCAGCTCGCGCAGTTTGCGTCGATAGGCGCGTCGCGGAACGGGAAGAACGCGCTGACGGTCGGGAACCGGACCGCGTCGGCCCCGGGGCAGAGCCGGCTCTCCGAGTCACTCGCTGCGCGCGCAAGCAGCGCCGCGGACGGCGCCGGCGGACGCGCCGAGTTGAGTGGGCCGGGCGGGCGGTCTCAGCCGCCGAGGTCACTCGCGGCGGCGCAGCGGCAGATGGACATGGGGCAGAAGGACCGGAGCAGCGCCACCCCGTCGCGCCCCGCGAGCCACTCGCCCGGTGCGGCGACGGAGCCGACCACCGGCGAGGGCAGAGCCCAACCGGGAGGCCGCGAGGGTGGCTCGGCCGGTGAGCCGGGCGCGCAGTCGCCGACACACCGATCCGACGCGGGTGCCGCGGGGGCCAACGGGCCGGAAGTCTCAGGAATCGCTGGTGCCGCAGGCTCCGCGGCGGCGCGTGCTCCGGCGGCGCCGGGTTCGAACGCGGCGTTGTCGGCGCTGGGCAAGGCGCTGGCGACCGCGCCGGGCGGCGGTGCGACAACCGCGACCAATGCCAACGCCGTGGCGCTCGGCGGCCGGGCCAACGGACCCGCGTCCCAGCCGACGCCGGCCAAGCCCGGAGCCACACCGCAGACGGCGGATCCCTCCAAGGCCGCCGCGGCGTTCCGTTCGCAGGTCGCCCAGGGACTCAGCGCCGCGCTGCGGCAGGGTCGTGGGGAGGTGACGCTCCGGCTCACGCCCAAGGCTCTCGGCGAGCTGCGCATCAGTCTGATGGTGCAGAACGGCTCGGTCGATGCCCGCGTGAAGCCCGCGACGACAGAGGCACACCGATTGCTGGAGCAGGGCGTGGACTCTCTCCGCCACGCGCTTGAAGCACGGGGCTTGAAGGTCGGACGCATCGAGATCGATCAGCCGCCGGCGCCGAAGGATGACGCGTCGGGGCCGAACCAGCAGAACACCGCCGCGGGCCAGGACGGCCAGAACGCGGCAGACGGAGGCGGGGGACGGCAGGACCCGGCGGAGCCGGGACGGGGCGGGCGTGACGACGGAGCGCGTCACGTTCGGCGGGAAAGCCCCGAGAGTGATGTGGATGTTCTCGACACGCCCATCGTGGCCGGAGGCCCGGGTGTTGTCTACGGCGTCGCGGACGGAGCCGCACGCGTTGTGATGGTTGACGCACTGGCGTGACGGAGCACGCGGCGCGGCACAGGTCTGGAGCATGACTGTGAATGCAGTCGACGCCATCGGTTCGTCCGCCTCGACTCAGTCGAGCGCGGTGAGCGGGCTTTCCTCGGATGAGTTCTTTCAGCTCATCTTCGCGGAGCTGTCCAATCAGGACCCCCTCGAACCGAACGATACCAACGCGCTGCTCGAGCAGATCGCCAACATCCGCTCGATCCAGTCCGACGACGATCTGTCGAAGCGGCTGACCGATCTGGTCGGGCAGAACGAGCTGGCCTCGGGCGCCGGGCTCATCGGCAAGCTCATCAGCGGGCTCAGCGAGACGAGCCAGCGGGTCTCCGGGCTTGTGCAGTCTGTCTCCAAGACCGACGAGGGCGTCGTGCTCAACCTCGCCGGGGGGACGCGCGTGCCGATGGCCAGCGTCGACCAGGTGCTGCAGGATCAGCAGGACGACGAGACGGACGACAGCGGAGCGGACTCGTGATCCTGCCCTCCCCGTCCGATCTGCTGCGGGTGTTGGGGTCGGCGATCAGGCCCGACGGTGCCGCGGCCGTGCGCGCACCGGAGGACGCGTCGGCGTTCGACAGCCTTTTGCAGCAGGCCCGGTCCGGCGCGCTTGAGACGGGGCTTCCCGTGTCGGTCGCTGCGGGGTCGGGGGTCGAGCTCACCCAACCCCAGCTCGATGCGCTCGGGCGGCTGGTTGATCGCGCGCACGCCGAGGGCGCGACCCGGATGGCGGTGCTCGTGGAGGGCAAGGCCCTCGACGTTGATGTCCTCTCGCGTCGTGTGCTCGGTGAACTGGATCTCTCTGAAGGCAACGTGATGACGGGGATCGACGGCGTGGTGCGTCTCGACCCGGACGAGGCCGGGCCGATCGCCTCGCCGCCCACGCCCTCGGTCGGCGCGATGGACGCGTCGCTCCTCCGGCTCCTCGGGCAAGAGGACCTCGGGCAAGACTCACTCGACTCGGCCAACGACTAGCAGAAAGAACGACCAATGGCGACGACCACCGCACTCCTGACCGGTCTCACGGGGCTGAACGCAAACTCGCGGCACCTCGAGGTGATCGGTAACAACATCGCCAACGTCAACACCACGGCGTTCAAGGGATCGCGGATGCTCTTCAGCACCGCGATGTCGCGCACGATGCACATCGGGAGCGAACCGAACGAGGACTCCGGCGGTGTCAACCCGTACCAGATCGGGCTCGGGGTCAACATCGCCGGGACACAGCACGACTTCACGCAGGGCGCGTTGCAGCCCACGGGGGACGCGAGGGACCTCGCGGTCGAGGGCGAGGGGTTCTTCATCGTCGACGGCGGCGGTGAGCGGTACTACACCCGCGACGGCAGCTTCCGCCAGGACGCCGAGGGGAACCTGGTCACCATCCGCGGCGAGCGGCTCCAGGGCTACTCCATCGACGACAGCTACAACCTCATCGACGGGGTGCTCACCGACCTCAACATCCCGCTCGGCGCGCGCGCTGTCGCACAAGCCACCGACTATGTGCGGGTCGTGGGGAACCTCAATGCCTCGGGCGATCTGCCGGCGGGCGGCTCGACGATCGCCTTCGGTGCCGGTGACGGCAGCGGCTTTAACGTCATGGCCGGCGCGAGCAACCCGCCCGGGGCGGGTGAGATGATGAACACCACCAGCCTGCTGGTCGAACTGGAAGACCCGGAGGCGGCCGGGCAGGCGATGTTCGCCGCGGGGCAGCGGCTGCAGATCAACGGCGCCCGCAAGGGCGGCGCGGCGGTGCCGGTGGCCGAGCTGCCGATCACGTCGACGACGACGGTGCAGGACATGCTCGACTTCTTCGAGCAGGCGTTGGGTGTCCACGACACCGGCGAGCGCAACCCGGACGGGGCCACCCCCGGCGCGGTCGCGCTGTCGGCGACCGGGTTCTTCACGATGTTCGGCAACACCGGGACCGTCAACGACCTGGAGATCTCCAGCAGCGCGGTGCGGCTGCTCAACGCCGACGACTCGATCGACCGCCTCCCGTTCTCGACCACCAAGACCCAGGACGCCACCGGCGAGAGCGTCCGGACGACGTTTATCGTCTACGACTCGCTCGGGCAGGAGGTCGCGGTCGACCTGAGCATGGTGCTCGACAGCAAGAGCGACACCGGCACCGGCTGGCGCTACTTCCTCGAATCGGCGGACGACTCGGACATCGACCTGCGCCTGACGACCGGTGAGCTGTCGTTCGATACCTCCGGGTTGCTTCTCACGCAGGCGCCGATCAGCACGACACTCGATCGGGCGGGCACGGGGGCCGCGACGCCGCTGGCGTTCAGTGTGGACTTCACCGAGGGCGGCGAGCAGCTCACCGCTCTCTCCGACGACCCGTCGACCATCGCTTCGACGTTCCGCAACGGCCGCCCGAGCGGCACGCTGGAGGACTTCAGCATCGACGACGACGGCCTGATCTCGGGGATCTTCAGCAACGGTCTGACCCGGACGCTCGGGCGCGTGGTGCTGGCCAAGTTCACCAACAACGAGGGGCTGATCGAGGAGGGCTCGAACCTCTTCCGGCAGGGGCCCAACAGCGGCGAGGCCGCCGCGGTCACGCCGACGAGTTTCGGCACCGGGTCGATCGTCTCCGGCTCGCTCGAGCAGTCCAACGTGGACATCGGTGAGGAGCTCACGGACATGATCATGGCCTCGACCGGCTACTCGGCGTCGAGCCGGGTGATCCAGACGGCCGACGAGCTGCTCCAGCAGCTGCTGCTCCTGGCCCGGTAACCGCCGGGTGATCTCGCACCTCGGCTGAAGAGCCGGAGCGGCCGGGCCGATAGTCCCCGTCGGAGACGCGCATGATCACCCTTCACCGACTCAACGACAAGCCGTTCGTGCTGAACGCCGAGCTGATCCGGACTGTCGAGGAGAACCCGGACACCATCATCACGCTGGTGTCCGGCGACCACATGGTCGTCCGAGAATCCATGCGTGAGGTGGTCGAGCGTTCGATCGAGTACGGCCGGCATCTGCGGCGGCTGCTCGCGCCAAGCTGACCCCTGTCGCACCAGACTCGCCCCCCGGCATCAAGTCGACCGCCGGACCCACCGATGACCTCATTGCAGGATGAGCGCAAGGACTGCGCTCAACACGGAGGCCGCCGGGGTGGATATAGGCACAGTCATCGGGGTCATCGTTGCGGTCGTCGCGGTGTTGCTCGGCATCATCCTGGGCGGCGGCAGCCCGGCGGCGCTGTTCGACCCGACGTCCGTCCTGGTCGTGCTCGGCGGCACCATCGGCGCGACGGTCATGGCGTTCCCGCTCGGGCGCGTGCTCAAGCTGCACACCGTCATCATGAAGACCTTCTTCGTCAAGGTCACCGACCCCAGCGTCGTGATCGTTGACCTCGTGAAGTTCGCCGAGATCGCCCGTCGCGAGGGCATCCTCGCTCTGGAGAACCACGTCGAGGAGATGAACGACGAGTTCATCGTTCGCGGCGTCAAGATGGCCGTCGACGGCACCGACCCGGAACTCATCCAGCAGATCATGGACACCGAGCTCGAGGCCCTGCAGGACCGGCACGCCCAGGCCAAGTCGATGCTGGACACGATGGGCCGCTACTGCCCCGCGTTCGGCATGATCGGCACGCTGCTCGGGCTCATCTTCATGCTCAGCAACATGGACGATCCCTCGGCCATCGGACCCGGCATGGCGGTCGCCCTCATCACCACGCTCTACGGCGCGATGGTCGCCAACATGTTCACCGGCCCGATCGGTGACCGCCTCGCCGCGCGGGACGCCGAGGAGGTGCTCATCAAGACCATCATCGCGGCGGGCGTCATGGCGATCCAGTCGGGCGACAACCCCCGCGTCGTCGAGAGCAAGCTGCTCACCTACCTGCCCCCGGCGCAGCGCATCGCCTTTGAGAAGAAGGAGGCGGCCTGAACGGTCTGACGCCTCATGGCCAAACGGAAGGTCGAACAACCCGGGATCCCCGAGTGGGTGCTGACCTACGGCGACATGATGTCGCTGCTCTTGTGCTTTTTCATCCTGCTCGCGGCGTTCAGCGAGCTGAAGAAGCCCGACGAGTTTCAGAAGGTCATCGACGCGATCAAGATCGCCTTCGGCGCCGAGGGCGGCGACTCCCGGATCATCAACGATTTCGACCTGCAGTCGTACCCCTGGGCCGAGGACCGGGGGATCGCGGCGAGGATCGAGCAGCAGAAGTCCAAGTCCGACACCAACGACCAGTCGACCGTCGGCGTCGACCAGACCACCGCCACGCTTTTCAACGGCCGCAAGTGGACCATCGGCAAGCCGCTGCCCTTCGCTGCCTCGAAGACCGACCTGACCGACGAGGGCAAGGAAGTCATTCGGGAGCTCATCGCCCCGCGCATCCGCGGCAGCGACAAGATGTTCCTCATCCTCGGGCACGCGTGGGGGGCCGACGACCGACTCGAGGGCATGGAGTTCATGGAGCTCTCCTACGCCAGGGCCATGACGGTCTGGCGCTTCCTCATCGATGAATGCGAGGTCGACAGGAACAAGCTCGGTGTGTGGGTCGCGGGCGATGCCCAGCCGCTCGACACCGCCGCGCAGTCGTCGATCGGCATGACCAACCGTCGCGTCGAGGTGTTCATGACCGACGTCGCGGTCTCCGAGTTGCGGCCAGACGCCGCCGGGACCGGCAGGACCAGATAGACCACCACTCTCAGCGAGGCACGCCATGGCCGACGAAGCGAAGGACAACCAGGAGCAGGAGCAGCCGGCGAAGAAGTCGCCCCTGCTGACCATCATCATCGTGGCCGTCGTGATGGTGGTGGAGGGCGTCGCGGTGGTGGGCTTCGTGAAGTTCTCCGGCATGGGCGCCAGCTCGGCCGAGGCGAGCGGCATCGCCGGCGAAGAGGCCGCCGAGGAGGAGAAGACCGTCGAGCTCCCGCTCGCCGAGGGACGGTTCCAGAACCTCGCGTCGGGCCAGGCCTGGACGTGGAACATCGAATCGGTGCTGCAGGTCAAGAAGAAGAACGAGGAGAAGGTCAGCGCCGAGCTCGAACGCCGCCGTTCGGAGATCACCGAGGGTGTCTCTCTGATCATCCGGCGCTCGGCCCACGCCCACCTCACCGAGCCCGGGCTCGAGACGCTCCACCGGCAGATCTCGGCCTACATCGAGAGCGTGTTCGGGTTCGATCCGGAGGGCGAGCCGCTGGTCGAGCGAGTGCTCCTGCCCAAGTGCCAGGGCCTGCCGCCGGTCTAGCGATCGAGGACCGCGAGCGAAGCTGGTCTTACCCCCGGCGGCGTGGGACCGCGGAGACGCCGGGCTCGGGGGAACCGCTGGCTCGGGCACGGTTTGCGCACCGGTGCGCAGATCTCGCAGAAGCACCATCGATTTTTGCTGAAGCCCCGCCGCGTGCTCCGATCAACAGGACGGCGATCGGGTTTGTGCGCGCAGGATGTGCGCACCGATTGCGCGACGGGCCAGGCGGAGTGCCAGGACATGCCGGACGAGACCGAACCGACCACCGAAGAAACGCAGCCGACCCCCGAGTCCATCGCCGATGCTGAGCCGGCGGCCCAGGACGCAAGCCCCGTCGAGACCGCCGCGTCCCCCGAGGCAAGCCCGGGCCGGACCGAGCCCGCGGCCGCGGCTGCGACCGAGTCGGCACCACCCCCGAAGAAGGCCGAGACGTCCGCGGACCCGGTCAGCGGCTCGCGCCCGATGGGGTTGCCCAACTTCCCCGAGGCGGGTGCCCGGGCGGTGCCGGCGGAGCTCGACCTTCTCTCTGATGTCAATCTGAACGTCAAGATCGAGCTCGGCCGCACGCGGCTGCTGATCGACGATGTCCTCCGCCTCGGCGACGGGGCGGTGGTCGAGCTCGACAAGCTCGCTGGCGACCCGGTCGACATCTACGTAAACGACCGCCACATCGCCCGCGGCGAGGTGCTCGTGCTCAACGACAACTTCTGCGTCAGGATCAACGAGATCCTCGACCCCGAGAGCAAACAGGCCGGGTAACCGGTGCAAGAGAGCACCCGGGGCGGCGGAGTCCGCCCTGTAGCGACGCCAGGACGGCACGATGCGACGAATGCCCAGGGGAATCACGGCCGCGGTCGCCACCTTCGTGTGGGTCGGCCCGGTGTGTGCCCAGACCGACAACTTCGTCGGGCCGCAGCACCCGCAGATCGAACCCGCCGTCGCGGCCACCGGTGAGCAGTCCTCCGGCACGCCGTTGGCCGCCGAGCTGCCCGCGGCGGCGATCGAAGAACGCCCGCTCGGCGCGCCCGAGGGCGGTGCCGCAGCAGCACGGTTCGGTGCGGGCGGCGTGTCCGCCGCCGCCGAACGCTCCGCGCCCGCCTCGCCGATCGAGGTCGGTCCCGGCTGGTGGCGCACCGCCGGCGCTCTTGTCATGGTGGTCGCGGTCATCCTGCTGATCGCGGGGCTGGTCCGCAAGCTCGCCGGGCGGTCGAACGGCCTGATGCACGCGCTCGGTGCGGGCGGCCGGGCCCCGTCCGGGCTGCTTCAGGTCCTGGGCCGCTACCCGGTCGGGCGGGGCCAGACGCTCATCCTGCTCAGGCTCGACCGTCGCGTGCTGCTGCTCTGTCAGAGCGTCGGGGCCAAGGGCGCGGGCATGCGCACGCTGTGCGAGGTTACCGATCCCGACGAGGTGGCGTCGTTGCTGCTGCACGCGGCCGACGCCGAGGGCCGATCGCTCTCGGCCAAGTTCCGCGACATGGTCTCGGGCTTCGATGAAGCGCACGCCGCTCGCGAGGTCGCGATGCAGCCCGTGGAGGTCCCCGAGGCTCGCTCGTCACGCCAGGCAGACCCGGTGAACCAGCTCGCCTCCCGGCTTGACGGACTCCGCCAGCGCAACGTGGAGCTCACGGCATGACCCGCCTCCGCTGGCTCATGTGCGTGATCCTCACGGTGTTCGCGTGGTGCCCGATCGCTGCCGGGCAGGCGACCTACGGCCCGCCATCTCCCGGATCGACTTCGCCGATCAACGAGGGCTTCGGGCCGGGAAGCTTGCGGACCACCGACGCGTTCAACCCGCTGGTGATGCTCGAGCAGGCCGCGGGAGCCCTGCCGAGCGGGCAGTCCAACAGGGTGATGACCGACACGGACAGCCCGAGCGGCATGTCCACGGCGATGAGCGTGATGGTGCTGCTGACCATCGTGTCGCTCGCCCCGTCGATCATGCTGATGACGACGTGCTTCATGCGGATCATCATCGTGCTGGCGTTGCTCCGCCAGGCGATCGGCGCGGCGAGCATCCCGCCGCCGCAGGTCCTGACGGCGCTCGCGCTCTTCATGACGCTGCTCATCATGTCTCCGACGCTCGACCGGGTGTGGGACGAGGCGGTCGTGCCCTACCAGCAGGGCGAGGTCGCCGACTACGACGACCTCTGGCAGCGCGGTCGGCAGCCGATCCGCGATTTCATGTTCAATCAGCTCGAGGCGACCGGCAACTGGTCGAGCCTCTACATGGTGCTCGAGTATCAGGGCAAGGACATCAGCGACCCGTCGCTGCTGACCCGCGCCGACGTCTCGACGAGCGCCCTCATCCCCGCCTACATGCTCAGCGAACTCAAGACCGCGTTCGTGATGGGCTTTAAGGTGTACCTGCCCTTCCTCGTCATCGACATGGTGATCGCGAGCCTGCTGATCTCGATGAGCATGATGATGCTGCCGCCGGTCCTGATCAGCCTCCCGTTCAAGCTGCTGCTCTTTGTGCTGGTGGACGGGTGGACGCTGGTGGTGGGGGGGCTGCTCTACAGCTTCTCGCCCGATCTGGGCGACACGGCCACCGCGCTCGCCGAGCCGGCGCGCATGCTGCTGCTTGAAACGACACGTCTCGCGATCGCGCGATAGGAGCCCCGAGGATGTACGACGAAAGCGCGGTATTCCTGGTCAGAGAGTCGTTGCTGGCGGCGCTGCAGATCGCCGCCCCGGTGCTGCTGGCCGGCGTCGTGATCGGCCTTGTCGTGAGCCTCATCCAGTCGATCACGAGCATCCAGGACCAGACGCTCACCTTCGTGCCCAAGATCGCGACGATGATCCTCGTCGCGGCGTTTCTCCTTCCGTGGATCGCCCTCCGGCTCGCCGAGTACGCGGTCGAACTCCTTTCCCTGACCTAGCCGGAGCCGCGATGCCGGGTATCGAACCACTGCTGGCTCACGTGGTGCCGTTCGCGTTCGTCGTGGCGAGGATGACCGGTCTGTTCCTCTTTGCGCCGATGGTCTCGAGTCTGACGATCCCGTTCCAGGTCAAGGCGCTGCTCGCGGTCATCATGGGCGCGGCGGTCTACCCGACGATCTCCACGCGGTTCGCCGACGTCCCGCTCGATCTCGCGGGCCTCGCCCCGATTCTTGTGAGCGAACTGCTCATCGGCCTCTGTGTCGGCGTCATCGCGTCGGTGCCGGTCATGATGCTGCAGATGGGCGGGCACGTGACCGGCTTCCAGATGGGCCTGTCGATGGCGACCGTCTACAACCCCGAGTTCGACACCAACAGCGACGTGATCGGCGAGACGCTGTTCTACCTCGGGTTCGCCGTGTTCCTGGCGGTCGGCGGGGTCGAGGCGACCTACGCGGCGCTGCTGACGACGTTCGACAACGTGCCGGTCGGCGCGATGGCGACCTCGTCGGTGCCGCTGGACACCTACGTCGGGCTCGCCAACTCCGGGTTCGAGATGGCCCTCCGCGTCAGCGGCCCGGCGATGGCGATGGTGTTTCTGGTCATGGTCGCCATGGGCTTTGTCACCAAGACCATGCCGCAGATCAACGTCATGAGCATCGGCTTTGCCGTGAAGATCGTGGTCGGGCTCCTCGCGACGGCGGTCTCGCTGCAGGTCATCTCCAACGTGATGTCGGACGAGACGATGCGTGTGCTCGTCATCCTCGGCGAATGGGTGCGGGGGCTCTCCCCGCACGGCGGATAGGGGGCGCTGATGGCAGACGACATGGGCGAAAGGACCGAGCAACCAACCTCGCGCCGCCTCAGCGAAGCCCGGGGGAGAGGCCAGGTCGCCAAGAGCCAGGACCTCAGCGCCGCGATCGATCTGCTCGCGGGCGTGCTGCTTCTCGTTTTCGCGGGCGGCTACATCGCCCGGTCGTTCCTGGCGATGATGCACAACTCGTACGCGGCCGAGGGAGAGGGCTGGGCGACCGACACCGCCTCGGTGGCGCCGCTGACCAAGATGATCGCGATCGAGGCGGGCAAGCTCGTCGGTCCTCTGCTGCTTGCAACAGCGCTCACCGCGGCGCTGGCCCAGTTCATCCAGATCGGCTGGGTCCCCTCGGCCAAGCCGCTCGAGCCCAAGCTCAACAAGCTCAGCCCCATCGCCGGGGTCAAACGCATCCTCAGCAAGCGAACGCTCGTCAAGTCGGCGGTCAACAGCGTGAAACTGGTCTTCATCACCGCCATCGCCGGCGGCGTGATCGTGAGCTTCCTGCCGAGCATCATCGGGCTCCCCGCGCTCACCGCGACGCAGAGCATGGCGATGATCGCCCGGATGCTGCTCATCCTCGCCCTGTGGCTGGCGGTGATCCTGCTGCTCATCGGCATCATCGACTGGATCTACCAACGGTGGCAGCACAAGGAAGACCTGAAGATGACCAAGCAGCAGGTCAAGGACGAACGCCGGAGCATGGAGGGAGACCCGCAGGTTAAGGGCCGCCGGCTGCGGATGATGCGCGACATCCTCGTGCAGCAGATCCAGGCCAACGTGCCCGTCGCCGACGTCGTCGTCACCAACCCGACGCACTTCGCCGTCGCCCTCCGGTACGACACCGAGACCATGCGCGCACCGCGGGTGGTGGCCAAGGGCGGAGACTACATGGCCCAGCGCATCCGGCTCGTCGCGGCCAGCGCCGGCGTCCCCATCATCGAACGCCCGCCGCTGGCCCGCGGGCTCTACTTCGGCACCGAGGTCGGGCAGGAGATCTCCCCGGTCTATTACGAGGCGGTCGCCGAGATCCTCGCCTACGTCTACCGCCTCGACAACGAGGCCGACCGGTCCCGGGCCCGCGAGCAGTCGCGCCAGGGCTCGAGCACGCCCGGCAGACAAGAAACAGTGGGGGCGGCATGAACAGCAACCGACGCGCGCACCACACGCCTTCGCTAGGAGCACCAACAGACCGTGGCTGAGCGTTCGTCCAATCCGGTCGCCGGCTCGCTCCCGGCGTGGCTGCGCAGCGTCGACAAGCACAAGGGGCTCATCGTCCCTCTGGCGTTCGTGCTGTTGCTGGTGGTGATCCTCATCCCGCTGCCGCCGCTGGTGATGGACCTGTTGATCTCGTTCAACATCTCGCTCGGTGTGATCATCCTGCTCACGACCATCTACATGGCCAAGCCGCTGGATTTCAGCGTCTTCCCGTCGCTGCTGCTGGCGACGACCATGCTCAGGCTGGTGATCAACATCGCGTCGACGCGCCTGATTCTCTCGGCCGACGCCGCGACACCCGAGGCCGCGGCCGGCGTCGCGGGCAAGGTGATCAGCGCCTTCGGCGACTTCGTCGCCGGCGACTCGCTCTTCGTCGGTATCGTCATCTTCCTCATCCTCGTGATCGTGCAGTTCGTGGTCATCACCAAGGGCGCCGGCCGCATCAGCGAGGTCGCGGCCCGGTTCACACTCGACGCGATGCCCGGCAAGCAGATGGCCATCGATTCGGACCTCAACGCCGGCAACATCAACGAGGCCGAGGCCCGGCAGCGCCGCCAGGAGATCTCGCAGGAGGCCGACTTCTTCGGCGCGATGGACGGTGCCAGCAAGTTCGTCCGGGGCGACGCCATCGCCGGCATCATCATCACCGTGGTCAACATCTTCGGCGGTCTCGCGGTCGGGATCATCGAGCGCGGCTGGCCCGTCGGCCAGACCGCGCAGGTCTTCACCAAGCTGACCATCGGTGACGGCCTGACCAGCCAGCTGCCGTCGTTCATCATCTCCATCGCCGCGGCACTCATTGTCACCCGCTCGGGCGCCAAGGCCGACCTCGGTGAAGAGCTCACCGGCCAGCTCATGAGCCAGCCGCGCGGCCTGACCATCACCGCCGGGTTCCTCGCGCTGCTGGCGATCACGCCGCTCCCCACACTCCCGCTGCTGGCGACCGCCGGCGGGCTCGGGATGCTCTCCTTCGGCATGATGCGGACCGCCAGGGCCAAGGCCCACGACGCCCGCGACTCGGCGATCGCCGAGGCCCAGGCCCCCGCCGAGCCGCCCCCGGTCGAGTCACTGCTCAAGGTCGACACGCTCGAACTCGAGATCGGCTACGGGCTCGTGGCGTTGGTCGATGCCGGGCAGGGCGGCGATCTGCTCGACCGCATCACCGCGATCCGCCGCCAGCTGGCCGCCGAGATCGGGCTTGTCATGCCCCCGGTCCGCATCCGCGACAACATGCAGCTCGAGCCGGGGCAGTACCGGGTCAAGATCCGCGGGGCCGCGGTCGCCGCCGGCGAGCTCCGCCCCGGCATGCTCATGGCGATGGACTCAGGCATCGCCACCGGCCAGCTCCAGGGCGAGCCGACCAAGGAGCCGGCCTTCGGGCTCGACGCCTGGTGGATCGACCCGCCCCAACGCCACCGCGCCGAGAGCATGAACTACACCGTGGTCGACACCACCAGCGTCCTGGCGACCCACATCACCGAGATCGTCAAGCAGCACGCCCACGAGCTGCTCACCCGCGAAGAGGTCAACAACCTCGTCGAGACGCTCCGCGCCAAGGCCCCCAAGCTGGTCGAGGAGGCGGTCCCCGGGCTGGTCAAGGTCGCCGATCTGCAGCGGGTCCTGCACAACCTGCTCCGCGAGCGGGTCCCCGTCCGGGACATGGAGACGATCGTCGAGACCCTTGCCGACTGGGCCCCGAAGACCAACGACGCAGACATCCTTACCGAGTATGTCCGCAACGCCCTGCGGCGGTCGATCTGCGAGCACTACGCCGTCCGCGAGGCCGACCGCCCGCCGCGCATCGTCTGCGTCACGCTCGACCCGGCCTTCGAGGACCAGATCGCGGCCTACATCGATCGCGGACCGGCGGGCACCAGCCTCACCATGCCCGCCAGAGTCGCCAACCAGACCGCCGAGCGCATCCTCCGCGGCGTCCAGCGAGTGACCGCGGCCGGGCATCACCCGGTCATCATCGCCTCGCCGCAGGTCCGCGGCGTCGTGCGACAGATCCTCGAGCCCCACCTGCCCACCGCCGTGGTGCTCGGATACAACGAGATCCCGCCCGGTGTCGAGGTCGAATCGCTCGGGCTCGTCGGTGCCACCGAACCGGCCGAAGCAGTGACCGCCGCATAATCTGCGCCAATTCCCGTCCGCGGCTGGCACAAACGCGCAAGACCCGGTAGCATGTCGGCGTCCTCGAGGAGCCACGGATGGCGACGACGACGCAGAAATCACCACTCAAGACATTCCACGGCGCCACCATGGCCGAAGCGCTCGCCCGGGTCAAACAGGACCTCGGGCCGGACGCGGTCATTCTGCACACCCGCACCTTCCGTGACGGGGGCATGCTCGGCTTCGGCACCAGAGACGTTGTCGAGATCACCGCGTCCAGCGACTCCAGCGTCGTGCGGCCGCAACGGCCCCGCCCGGCAGCGCAGACGTCACGCGACCCGGGCTTCCGGCCCTCGGTCACGGCGGCGCAGCCCAAAGCCGAACCGACCCCGCAGGCCCAGCCCGCACCGACCGACCGTTTCATCGCCACGCCGCCGTGGTTCTCCAGATCCAAAGACGGCGGCCCCGTGCCGACGACCTTCGGCACGCCCGCTCGGGTCGGGTCTGCACCGATCCCGCGGGGCACTCCGCAGACGCCCAAGCCGGCAGCTCCAGCGTTGGTCGAGCCCAAGCCGTTGCCCTCGGAGACCGCGCCCGCAGCAGACGCCGAGGCGCGGATCGGTGTCCCGGCCGGGCTCAAGGGCACCGGGTCATCCGGCGATGCCGCGGGCCGGCCGGCTCCGACGAACACGGTTCTCGCCGATGCACCGTCCCCCCTGTCGCGCCGGGTCGAGGCCACCCGTGTCGCGCCGGCGCCGGTCAGCCCGGAGGCCCGCACCGCGCTGGACGACGAATTGGCCGCGATCCGCCGCCTGGTGGGGCAGGTGCTGCAGTCGTCCCGGCGTGTCGAAGCCCGTTCGGCGCAGGCCGAGGCGCCGGCGACAACCGCCGGGCCGCTGTTTGACCTCTCGCTGAAGCTGCTGGAGAGCCAGGTCTCGACCGATCTGGCCGACGAGGTCACCGGGGCTGTCAGGGACGAGCTCGGCGCGGGCGAGCTGGCGGACGCGGCGACGGTCCGCGACGCGACGCTCCGCCAGATCGCCAAACGAATCGGCGTTGTCGGTAGCCCCCAGCCGCCGGGCAAGCGCGCCGACGGCCGCCCGAGCGTCATCGCGCTCATCGGGCCGACGGGCGTGGGCAAGACCACCACCGTCGCCAAGCTCGCCGCGACGTGCAAACTGCGTTACGGCAAGCGCGTCGGGCTGATCACGGCCGACACCTACCGGATCGCCGCGGTCGAGCAGCTCCGCACCTACGCCGAGATCGTCGGCATCCCGCTCAAGGTGGTGCTCGCGCCGCAGGACATCCCGGGCGCGATCGATGCGCTCTCCGAGTGCGACACGATCATCCTCGACACCGCCGGGCGTTCGCAGCGTGACGCCGCCCGGCTCGACGAGCTCGGCGAGTTCCTCCGCGCCGCCGAGCCCGACCAGGTCCAGCTGGTCCTCTCCCTCGCGTCGGCAGAATCGGTGATCGCCGCGGCGGCCGACCGCTACGGTGCGCTCGGCCCCGACCGTCTCCTGCTCACCAAGCTCGACGAGGCGGTCGACTACGGCGTGGTGCTCAACACCGCCCGGCGGGTCGGGCTGCCCATCTCGTTTGTCACGACCGGCCAGGAGGTCCCCGACCACATCGAGGCCGCGAGCGCTGAGCGATTGGCCCGGCTCGTGCTGGACGGCGGGAGCGCGTGGCAGGCGATCTCCGGGGGGCGGTAATGGCCACCATTGCCAGCGGACGTCAAGGCATCGGCACGGCACCGCCGGATCAGGCATCACGATTGCGCGCGCTGGTCGAGGCAATGTCCGGCTCTGCATTCGCCCCCGTCGCGAATACCACCGGCCGGCGTCGCGTCCCCGTCATCGCGATCGCGTCGGGCAAGGGGGGCGTGGGCAAGACCAACCTCGCGGTGAATCTCGCCGTGGCGCTGGCCAGCCGCGGCCACCGGACAACCCTGCTCGACGCGGACCTCGGCATGGCCAACGCCGACGTGCTCTGCGGCCTGAGCCCGGGCCGCCGCCTCGACGCCGTTCTCCGCGATGACCGTGGGCCGGGGCTGGGGTCGTGTGTCGTGGATGCCCCCGGTGGTTTCCTGCTTGTGCCGGGTGCTGTCGGCGTGGCCCGTGTGGCCGATCTGGACGCCGCGGCTCGCCAGCGTCTGGTCTCCGGCCTCGCCGACCTCGAGTCCCGCAGCGACACGGTGCTGATCGACACGGGTGCCGGGATCGGGCGCGATGTGCTGAGCTTCGCCGCCGCGGCCGATCGGCTGGTGGTGGTCGTGACGCCCGAGCCCACGTCGATCACCGACGCCTACGGGCTGATCAAGTGCGTGGTCGGGCGTGCGAAGGACCAGCGTCTGGCGATCCCGCGAGTGAGCCTTGTGCTCAACAGTGTCGCGTCCAGTCACGAGGCGCAGGCTGTAAGTGCAAGACTGACAGCAACTTGCGAACGGTTCTTGCATGTGTGTCCCGAAGTGCTCGGGGCGATCCGTCTGGATCCACGGGTGCCGCGTGCGGTTCGGGCGCGGCGTCCGCACCTGCTCAGGTTTCCCAAGTGTCGCGCCAGCCGCGATGTGCATTCGATCGCCGAGCGTCTGCTCGGGTCTTCGTAAGGGCCGGAGAGCCCCCGCGTCGGCCTGGGCGATCTGTGAGGGTGGCGCGGTTTTTGCGTGTGTGCGGAGCGGAGTCTGCAGAAAGTCCTGAAACCGCCAAAGTTGGAAACGAGCGGGACCGATAGGCGGGCGGTGGGTAGTCGGTTGTCGGGACGGCCGGGAGGAGATTGGCATTGCTTTCGAAACTGCCTGTTCAGATCGGCACCGCATTCGCGCTGAGCGCCTTTGCGGTTTCGCTCGGATCCGGACTGGTCGCACACGCCGAACCCTCTGAGGTCCTTGTCCGCTCGGTTGTGGTTTTGATCGGCGCGACCGCAATCGGTCGTGTGTTCGGTCATTGTGTGCGCGCGGCGCTCGTTGAGCACATCGGCGCGATGACCGCGGAACACCCGCTACCCGAACCGATCCCTGTCCCGACGACGGCCGAAGACCGATCCACCGGCAAGGCGACGGAGGTCCAGCGAGAAAGTCCGTGAACTTTTTGTGATGCTCGGGCAGAAGGCCTGTGCAGTTGCTCTGGAGTTTGTATACTCCCAACGGCTGAGCCAAGGATCGGACTCAGCCACAACGCTCCGACGCAGGATTCGCGTCCATGAGTGCTGAAACGGTAGGGTCAAGGAGACGACCATGACAGTCGCAAGATCATCCATGGCACGCGCAGGAACGCGCGGCGCATCCCGCCGCTCGGCCCGCCACGCCGAACCTTCGAATCTCCCTTCGCCCTACGACGACCTTCCTATTCAGGAAGTCTGGGAGACGTACCAGAAGGCGGGTGACGCGGCGATCCGCAACTACCTGATGGAGAAGTATCTTCCGCTCGTGCGCTACAACGCCGAACGGATCTACGCCCGGCTCCCCGACGAGGTGGATCTCGAAGACCTGATGAGCGCCGGCCTGTTCGGCCTGATGGACGCCATCGACGCCTTCGACCTGGGATACAAGGTCAAGTTCGAGACCTACTGCGCCCCGCGCATCCGCGGCGCGATCCTCGACGAGCTCCGCTCGATGGACTGGGTCCCCCGCCTGGTCAGGCAGCGCTCCGGCAAGGTCGAGCAGGCACGCCAGCGGTTCGAGATGGAAACCGGTCAGCCGGCCAACCATGAAGATATCGCCGACCGGCTCGCCCTCGAGAAAGACGAGCTCGAGAAGTACATGCGCGACGGCCGTGCCGTCGGCACCGTGAGCCTCAACCGCAAGTGCTACCCCGGCGACAGCTCCCGCGATGTCCGCGAGATCGACATCATCCAGGACGAGGCCCAGTCCAACCCGCTGGCCGACATCCAACGCAACGATCTCAAAGAGCTCATCACCAAGGGCCTCAGCCGCGCCGAGAAGCTCATCGTGCTCCTCTATTACTACGAGGGCATGACGATGAAGGAGATCGGCTCGACGCTCGACCTCTCCGAATCCCGCGTCAGCCAGATGCACAGCTCCATCCTCGCCCGCCTCAAGGCCCAGATGCAGCACCGCATGAAGGAACTCGAGTCCGCCGGCGAGTAACGTTCGCCTGCGACCAACCCCTCGTCCTCACCACAAACGCCGCCGGCTCGTCCGGCGGTGTTTGTCTTTTCTGCCGCGGCTTGCCGCGGAGCACTTGGTCCGCTTCACTTCCAACGATGGATCGGACGGTTGTCTACATCGGGATCGGTTCCAACCTGGGCGACCGTCGCGCGCACATCGCCGCGGCCGTCCGGGGTCTGGGTGAGATGCCCGAAACCCTCCTCGGCCGAGTCGCCACAACCATCGAGACCGATCCGGTCGGCCCGATCGAGCAGGGGGCGTTCCTCAACACCGTCGCGTCGATCACGACGGGGCTCGCGCCGCTCGAACTCCTCGAGTGTCTGCAGGCGATCGAGCGCGAGCGAGGGCGGGACCGGGGACACGAGGCGCGCTGGGGCCCCCGGACGCTGGATCTGGACATCCTGGTCTTCGGCGGCCGCGTCGTGCGGGAGCCGGGGCTGATTGTCCCGCACAAACGGCTGTGCGAGCGGGGCTTCGTGCTCATCCCCCTCGCCGAGATCGCCCCGGAACTCGATGTGCCCGGCACGGGTCGTACCGTACGGCAGTTGCTCGACGAGCTGCTCGGTGCCGACGCCGGGCCCGGTGCCGATCGGAGAGGACCCGCATGACACGGTTTCGCACAGCGACAACGGCGGTCCTTTGTCTGTGTGCCGCGGCGTCGGCCCAGCCGACCGAGACCACCAACCCCACGAATCCCACCAACCCCGCCGACGCCGGCGCGTCGTCCGGCATGTCACGCTCCTCCGTCGCCGGATCGATGGAGGTGGCCGCCCACCTGTGGGGGGTCATCGGCCGGTACCGGTTCGCCGCGACCGCCGACCTGGTGCGGGTCACGCTGGTCCGGCCCGGGGGCCGGAGCGATATGCACTCGATGGAGGTCCGGTGTGTGCCCGGCGCAAACGGGCTGGCCCGGATCGAACTGGGCGAGCTCACGATCGAGGCCCGTCGGGGCAACCTCAGAGCTGTCCACCGGCGCGACCCGACGACCTACTTCGGCGAGTCGATCGCCGCCGCCGTGGAGACCGGTCCGCAGCTGAACCCCGCGGAGGTGCTGCGGTCGACACTCCCGCCGCTCCCGATCCCGCATCTGAGCCTTGCCTTCGACGCTGCCGAGGTGGACTGGTGCCCGCTCGTCACCGGGCTGGTGTGGGAGCGCGCCGAGCGCCTCGACGACGGCACGCGCGACGGCGTGCGCCTGGTCGGCAGAACGGACATGGGCAAGGCGAGCTTGGAGATGGCCGGGGCGCGGGTGCGGCGGTTCGAAGCCGATCTTGAGCCGAGCGGCCAGACCCGGGTGATCGTGGAGTGCGAAGCGCTCGAGCCGAGCGACCCGGACGGGTGGGTGCTCGACGTGCAGGGCCGCCGGCTCGCGTCGAGCCTCGGTGCGCTCGGCCCGCTCGGTCCGCGGCTGGAGGTCGGGCAGGCCCTGCCCCGGCTCGACTTATCCGGCGTCGGCGACGACGAACCACCCACGCTGCCCGATCCGGAGGAGCCGTTGCTGCGGCTGGCCTCGAGCTTCCGCGCGGTGCTTTTCCTTCGTGACCACACCCCCCCGGAGTTCGTCCGCGGCATCTCCTCGATGCTCGCCACCGCCTACGCCGACACCGCGAGAGAACTGCTGCGGGGCCGCCTCGACGGTGCGTACGACAAACGCGTCCGCCTCGCCGGCCTCGCGGCTGCGGTCGAGGTGACGACCGACGACTCGGCGCTCGCGAGGCTCGAATCGTGTGCCGACACCTGGCGCGAGGCCATCGCGGCCACGGGGCGGACCTTCCCGAAGGGGACGGGGATCGGTTGGTATGTCACCGACACCCGGCTGGTCGATCGGCTCGCGCTGGCGTCCGAGGCTGCGGTCGTGGTCGTGGACGACAACGGGCAGATCAAGGCCATCCTGCCCGTTCATGCGCGGACGCAGCAGGCCGAGATCGCCTCGGTGCTGCTCCAGGCCGTCGCGCCGGCCGGCTGACCGCACGACTACGCCAGGGCGGGATCAGAAGTCGAGGATCTCGTCGGTCTTGGCCTGCACGGCCTTGTCCACGTTGGCCTCGTACTTCTTGAGCAGTTCCTGGATCTCGTCCTTGAGCTGCTTGATGTCGTCCTCGGAGTAGTTGGTGCCCTCTTGCTTGGCCAGGGCGTCGGCGTGCTTGTTCGCGTCGCGCCGGACGTTGCGCATCGCGATCTTCTGGTCCTCGCCGACCTTCTTGGCCTGGCCGACCAACTGCTGCCGGCGGTCGCGGGAGAGCGCCGGGAGGTTGAGCCGGACCTGCTTGTCTTCGAGCACCGGGTTGAGCCCGAGCCCCGCGCCCTCGATCGCCCGCTTGATCTCGCCCGCGGCGGAGGGGTCGAACGGCTTGATCAAGAGCTGCGTCGGCTCGGGGACGCTGATCGCCGCCAGAGCCTTCAGATCCGTCATCGACCCGTAGTAGTCCACCTTGACATACTCGACGATCGACGGCGTTGCCCGCCCGGTGCGCAGACCGCGCAGCTCCTTGGTGAGGTAGTCCTGCGCTTTGCTCATGACTTCTTCGGCTTCGAGCAAAATGGTATCGGGATCGGTCATGGTCGCACACTCCTCTTGCGGGCCCCGAGGGCCCGATGGTCTACTTGCCGTCGCGGCTCACCAGGGTGCCGATGCGCTCCCCGCCCACGACGCGGCGGATGTTGCCGCTCTTCTTGAAATCGAACACGACGACCGGGATGTTGTGCTCGCGGCACATCGCCATCGCGGTCAGGTCCATCACGCCCAACTGCTTGTCGATCGCCTCGTCGAAGCTCAGCGTCTCGTAGCGCTTGGCGCCCGGGTTCTTGGCCGGGTCGCAGTCGTACACGCCGTCCACCTTCGTCGCCTTGAGCAACATCGAGCATTCCAGCTCGCGTGCCCGCAGGCTCGCGCAGGTGTCGGTCGTGAAGAACGGGTTGCCCGTGCCCGCCGCGAGGATCACCACGCGGCCCTTCTCCAGGTGGCGGATGGCTCGGCCCCGGATAAACGGCTCGGCGACCGACCGCACCTCAAGAGCGGACAGCACCCGGGAGGGCACACCCAGCGTCAGCAGCTTCTCGCGGAGCGCCAGCGCGTTGATCACCGTGCCCAGCATCCCCATGTAGTCGGCGGTGGCCTGCTCGATGTGCCCGGCCGCGGCCAGCTGTGCGCCGCGGATGATGTTCCCGCCGCCCACCACAACCGCCAGTTGGGTCCCCTGCGTGGTCGCGTCGGCGACCTCCTGAGCGATCACCGCGAGCTCGTCCGCGTCGATCCCGAACGACCCGGGCTTGGCAAAGGATTCCCCGCTCAGCTTGAGCAGGACACGGCGGTCGTTCTGGTGCGATGCGTCGTCGTCGGGCACAAGCCTCTCCTGTCACGCCGGAACCGAACACCACCCGGGCACGGACAATCCTGTGCCCTCGGGCGGGTCTGAAGAGGCGACGCGTGGCGGATTGAAAGCGATAGACCACGGGGCGTCAAGCAACCCGCGGCCCTGCGGGGCTGTATTGTGGAGTACAGACCCGCTTGGAGCCGCCTCGGGGCGAAACTCCACCCGTCCCCTGCGAGTCTGACAGGGCCAACCCGCCCGGTTGGCCCCGGCGGGACCACGCGGCGACCAATCTCGGGCGAACCGGCCCGCACCGGGCCGATGAAGAGCGCGATGACCCAGCAGACAGGCAATCAGTCAGGCGGGCGAGCCCAGCAACACGCCCCGGAGCCCTCATGGGGCGTCGGCGATGCCGCGGCTCCGGTGCCCTTTGACGAGCGGCTGCTCCGGTGGATTCGCCGGGCCACGGTCGTCGGCCTCGCCGCGTCGCTGGTGATCCACCTGCTCGGCTGGTTCATCGCGGCCCACCTGAGCGTCGGCCGGGGCGACGGGAACCCGGCCGCGGCCATGCCGGGCCCGGTCGATTTTGCCGTCATGACGCAAGCCGAGTTCGCCGAACTCGAGCAGGGCTCGCTCAGCTACGACTCGCCCAGCGTGCCCGAGCTCGCGCAGGAGACCCTGCCCGAGGTCGAAGCGCTCGACATGCCGACCGAGGCCGAGATCACCGGCTCGCTCTCCGAGCTCGTCCCGGCCGACCTCGGCGTGGGTGCCGGAGACGTCGAGCAGTCAGCCGGCATGGGCGAGGGCGGCTCCGGCTCGGGCAGCGCGAGCTTCTTCGGCGTGGAGGCGACCGGTTCGAGGTTCGTTTACATCGTCGATACATCGGGCTCGATGGCCGTCGGCGGCAAGCTCGAAGCGCTCCAGCGTGAACTGGTCAAGTCCATCGAGGGCTTGCTCGAGGCCGCCGAATTCCTCGTGATCACCTACAGCGACTCGGCGCTGCCGCTCGACGGGAGGTCGTCGTGGGTCAACGCCGACGACCGGGGAAAGCGTTTCGCCCGCCGCGCTGTCGCCAACCTCAACTCGGGCGGTGGCACGCAGCCGTCGCCGGCCTTCGGGCTCGCGTTTGCCATGCGACCGCCGCCGGAGGCGATCTATTTCATGACCGACGGCGAGTTCCCCGAAGAGGTCGCCAACGATATCGCGGCACTCAACGCCGAGTACAAAGTCCCGGTGCACTGCATCGCGTTCGTCAGCCGAAGCTCCGAGGACCTCATGCGTCGCATCGCCAAACAGTCCGGCGGCACCTACACGTTCGTCGCCGCCCCGACGGGGAGCCCGTGATGCCGCCGCGCTCCTCCATCCTCGCCAGGTCCGCCCTCATCGCGGCAACTGCTGCACTCGCGCTCCCGCTGCGCGCCCAGCAGTCTTCTCTGGAACTCCGCGGCGGCGCCGCCGCTCCATCGGGGACGATCGTTGGGTGTTCCGCTGAGGGTGTCACTGTCATGTCCTCGCTCACCGGTGAGATCACGATCGGGTGGGAACGGGTCCGGTCGGTGTCCGGCGAGCACGCCGATGCCGCGAGTGCATTCATGGACGTGGCCGACAAGGCCTGGCGCGCCACCAGCCGGCTCGAGCGGGGCGACATCGCCGCCGCCGAGCCGCTCCTGGAAGAGCTCTTCGCCGACTACGCAGGGCAGCAGGGGCCAACCGCCTCGGCCGTCTGCGGCGGGCTGCTGCGCTGCCGGCTCGAGCGAGGCGCGCACACGCTCGCCGTCGGTGCCTGGCTCGCGTGGCTCCACACGCAGGACGGGGGCCCCCGCACCGCGCCGGAAGCCGGAACGGGCACGTCGCCCACGACCGACGAGGAGACCGGCCTAGCGCCCGAACTGCCGCCGATCTGGCTCGGCCTCCCCGCGGTCAGGGTCTTCAGCCAGACCCCGCTCAACGCCGACCAATACGGGGACCGCGCAGCACAGCTCGCCCTGCTCTACCAGCACGCCGCGATGCTCGAGAGCGGGACTCCGCAGCCCATGCCCCGTCTCGAGGGCAACGACCCGGGCGTGCGCATGGTCTGGGAGATCGTCGCCGCGCGGAGCCCGGTCGAGACCGAGCGGCTCAGCGGACGCCGCGCGATCGAGAAGCGCCTCAAGAGCGAGCCGGTCGGCTGGACCGACGCGTGGCTCCGCACAGCGCTCGGCAGGTCGTTGCTTCGAGAGCCCGACGCCGACGAACAACGCCGCGGCGTGATCGAGTTGCTCCGCGTCCGCGTCGAGCACGAACGCGATGCGCCCTACCTCGCCGGCCTCGCGCTGGCCGAGGCGGCCGTGACGATGCGGACACTCGGCGACGACGCCGCGGCGTCGCTCCTCCGGCGTGAGCTCCTCGACATCTTCCCCGGCCACCCCGCGAGCACCTGGGAGCCCGTCTCCCGCTGGGCCGCCGCCTCGGGCCGCGGCCCGGGCGATCCCGAACCACGTAGGCTGACACACCGCCGCCTCCCGGCCATGAGCGCCGAGTCGCGTCCCGAGTCCGAGCAGAGCAGGAGTCCTCATGGCTGAGTCCCTCTTGGTGTCTTTCGCCTCGCTGGCGATGCAGACCCCGGCACCCGCGCCCGACAAGACCCTCGTGGAGTACATCTCCGAGGGGGGCGAGATCGGGTACCTCATCATCGGGCTGTCCTTTACGGCCGTGGTGTTCATCATCGCGGCCTTCGTCCGCCTGCGGCGCTCGCAGCTCGCGCCAGAGGACGAGGTCACCGCCCTCGACCGCATGCTCCGCGCAGGCAACGTGGACCAAGCGACCAAGTACTGCGCCAGCCCCGATCACGACTCGTTCCTCACGCGGGTCATGGGCGCCGCCCTGCTCCGTTGCTCGCGGTCCCCGTTCGGCCTGCTCGAGCTCCGCACCTCGCTGGAGGAGGCCGGGCAGCAGGAGGTCTCCCGCCTCCACCGCTCGACCGACGCCATCGGCCTGATCGCCAGCGTGTCCCCGATGCTCGGGCTCCTCGGCACGGTGGTCGGCATGGTCGGGGCGTTCGACACACTCAGCGTCTCCGAGGTTGCCAAGCCGACGCAGCTGGCCGGGAGCATCTCCGTCGCGCTCATCACCACCGTGCTCGGGCTCATCGTCGCGATCCCGTGCACCGCGGTCCACGCCTACCTCCGCAACCGTGTCGACTCGCTCGTCGGCGAGATCGGCGACCTGATCGAAGAACTCGCCGCCCACGTCGAGCAGGGTGCCAGCCCCAACCCCGGGCAGGCCAAGCCCGCGCAGGCCCGCCCCGCGGCCAAGGCCCCGCCGCGGCCCCAGCCCGCGGCCGGCGCACCGGGAGCGACCGGCGGATGATCATCAGGCCCCGAAACAATCGGTCCGCCTTTGGCTTTGACATGACGCCGATGATCGACGTTGTGCTGCAGCTGATCATCTTCTTTCTGTTCACGTCGCAGCTCTCGCAGGTCGCCCGCTCGCCGATCGACCTGCCCGAAGAGCAGGGCGAGGACCAGCTGGCGGTCACCCCCGGCACCATCGTGATCGATGTCACCTTCGAGGGCGTCTATCTCATCGACGGACAGGAACGCTCGCTCGAAGAGATCGCCAGACTCGTCTCACTCGAGCAGGCCGCCGCCGAGACCAGAGGCGGCGCGGTCGATCTGCTCATCCGCGCCGACCGCAGCGCCCCCGCCGCGCACATCAACACCCTCGCCAACCGGCTGTCGTCCGCCGGCATCCGACGCTGGAATCTCGGCACCAACAAGCCCGGCGGCGGTGGGGGGCGTTCGCCGTGAAACTCGCCCGGCGTCACTACAGCCTCGATGGCTCCCGGGTCGGCGGCCTGCCCATGACATCCATGATCGATGTCGTGTTCCTGCTGCTCATCTTCTTCATGGTCACGGTCTCGGCCTCGCGGCCGGAGGCCGAGCTCTCGTCGACTCTCAGCCCCGCGAGCGAGGACCAGGGCGCCGGCGCAGTCCTGCAGCCGCAGATCATCTCCGTCGAACGCGTCGGCGACGCCGTGGTCTACCGCCTCGGCTCGCACGCCCTCACCAACCGGACCGATCTGACGAGGCTGCTCCGCGAACTGCCCAAGGCCAGCGGTGTCGTGGTGCGTGTCGCCAACGATGTCCCGGTCGAGGCCGCGGCCGGCGCGTTGCAGGTGTGCAAAGACGCCGGGTTTACAAAGGTCAGCTATGTCCCAGCGAGCTGAACATCTCCGCCGGGCGGCCGCGTGCCTGACGCTGCTTGTGCCCCTGGGCCTGGCCGCGCCCACCGCGCGCGCGCAGGACGACACCGAAACGCTCGGCCCGACCGACGCCGTCGAGGCCTACATGCGGGACCGAAGCCTCGACGATCTGCTCAGCGTCTACCTGCTCGACCGACTGCGCGACGCCCCGGGCTCTAAGCGCGCCGAACTCGCCGACCGACTCGGCAAGCACTACGCCCGGCTGCTCTCCGCCGCCACGACCCCCGAACGGCAGCGAAAGGTCGAGAGCCAGGCCCGCGAGCTGCTCGAGCTCGTCCCCAGCGCCGACTCGTTCGAGCTCCGCCTCACGCTGCACAAGGCGTCGTTCCTCCTCGGCGAGGCGGCCGTGAAGGACTTCCGCCAGCGACTTTCCGACCCCGAGCTCGTCAACGAGGCGCAGCAGACCTTCCGCGAGCTCGAGCCCAACTTCCTGGACATCGGCCGCCGCGTGGACGATCGCGTCGACGCGCTCGAGCGGATGGAGGGCCGATCGACCAGGGCCAACATCGCCACGATCCGCGACCAACTCGCCGACGCGCGGCGGCTGCGCTCGCTGGCGATGTACTACGCGGGCTGGTCGCAGTACTACCAGGCGCTGGTCAACGACGACGCCCGCAAGGCCGACTCGGCGCTCCGGTCGTTCGGCTGGTTGCTCAACACCCCGGGCAACCGCGCCCCGTCGGTCGAGACGCTCCCGGTCACGCTGCTGCGCTACGACCACGTCGCCCGGGCGGCGATGGCCTGCAGCCTGTGCCTGTCCGTCGCCGGCAAGGACGCCGAGGCGATCCGATGGCTCGACGCCATAGAGCAGGCCAACGAGACCCCGCAGCAGATCAAGGACGAGCTGTGGGCGCGGCGGATCGAGGTGCTCGGGCGGGCCAAGCGCTGGTCGGACCTGCAGCGTCTGGTCGACCGCCGCCGCCTCACGCTCGACCCCTCCGGGGTCACCCCGCTCTCAGTGGGGGAGGCCAGGCTCCTCGCGGTCATCACGCTGGAAGCGATCGAGGCTGGCGGCACCTCGGGCGTCGCCGCCGACCGGAGCCGTCTGCTCGAGGCCATCGCCCAGATCGCGTTGGGAGACCTCGTCACGCGCGGCGAGATCGGCCACGTGATGAACCTCGTTAAACAATTCGGCACCACGCCGATGGGCGACTCGGGGTTTGTCGTCCTCTACGTGCGCGGCCTGCGCGCCTACGAGCGCGCCCGCGAAGCCCACGAGGCATTCGCCGAAGCACAGGGGCTCAACGCCGACGACCCCACCGAAGACACCGCCATCGCCAACCGCTACATGGACGCCGTGCGCGCGCTCGACATCGCCCAGGTCGCGTCCGACGCCGAGACGTTCCCCACCGAACTGGCCCAGGCCCGCATGATGGAGGGGCTGTCCCTCTTTTACGCCGGCGACCTGGTGCAGGCCGGTAGCGTGTTCGAGAGCGTGTTCGAGCAGGCGCCGGTCGCGCAGCTTCGGGAAGAGTCGATCTGGTACGCCATCGTCTCGCTCGACCTGGCGGTCGAACGCGGCTTCCGGTCGGTCATCGAGCAACGCGACCGCCTCGCGACGGTCTACATGCAGACCTACCCGGCTTCTGACCGTGCCGCCAAACTCCTGCTCCGCCGCGTCGACGACGGGCTGCTGACCGAGGACCAGGCGATCGCGGTGCTGCTCGATGTCCCGCACGAGTCCCCGCTCTACGAGACCGCCCGCCGCCACGTCTCGCGGATGATGTACCGCAAATACCGCGCATCGCAGGGGCCCGAACGCGACTACGTCGCCGCGAGGTTCATGGAGATCGCCGAGGAGCTGATCGAGATCGACGTCGCCGTCGTGCGCAGCGGCTCCGGCGACGAGGTTTTCGACGCCGCACTGGCGGTCATGGTCCGGGTGCGTCAGGCGCTCGACGCGGCGCTCACCATCACCGTGCCCGACGTCGAGCGAGCCGCCCGCCTGCTCGACCTGCTCGAGGACACCGCCGCCGTCGCGGGTCTCAATCTGTCGGACATCGAGAGCGAGCTGGCGTACCGCCAGCTCCAGATCGCCATCGCCCGGGACGACGAGGACGCCGCCGCGATGGCCGGTGCCACGCTCGCCCGGGTCGGGGGCCCGCACGCCCGCGCCGGAGATCGCCTGCTCTACCGCCGTCTGTTCGAGCGTTGGCAGCGTCAGCCCGACGACCCCGACCTTGCGCTCCGTCTGGTCGGCGTTGCCGAGCGTGTGCTGGCCCAGTTCAAGCCGCTGAGCGACCACAAGGGCGACGCGACGGTCGCCGGGGTGATCGACACCGTCGCCCAGGCGGCCACGACCGTCTGGCACGCCCAGAGCGACGACTCGATGCGCGACATCGCCATTGCCATGGACACGCTGCTGATCGAGCTGGGCACACAGACCGCCACGTCGCTCCAACGCCTCGCCCGAGCGAGCGAGGCCGCGGGCGATCTGCCCACGGCGTTGTCCGCCTGGAACACGCTCATGGCCGGCCTCCGCGACGCCTCGGACGGCTGGTTCGAGGCGCGGGTGGAGTCGATCCGCCTCCTCACCGAGACCGCACCGAGCGACGCCCGGGCCGCCCTCGAACAGCACCGCACGCTCTATCCGGAGCTGGGGCCGGAGCCCTGGCGCTCCAGGCTTCAGCAACTCGACCGACAGCTCGCCGGGGTCCGTCCGACGATCGGTGAGTCTCCCGCCCCGCGCCCCCCCGCCCGTGACCAGCAGGACCAGGAGGGAGGCGGATGAGCGAGCCCCGACCCAACCCGCCCGGAGAGCAGGGGCTCGTGGAGCGATTCCTCGGGCGCGACGCAGCGGCCGGGGGGCTGCACGCCCTGCTCGGTCTCCCGCCGCGCGCGCACGATCAGGACACCGTCGTCCGCGCACTCGAACGCCAGCTCACACGGGTCGATGCGCACCCCCAGAGCCGCACGCCCGAGGCCGACGAGGTACGACTCGCGCTCCACGCCGCCGCGGCACAGCTCGTCCACCAGGCGGCGCACCGCGAACGCGCCGCCGGCGTGCGCCCAAAAAAGCAAGCCGCCAGCTCGCCGGACCGCCAGCGGCTCCAGCTCGAGCAGGACGCCCTGCTCACCCTCGCACGCTACGGCGGCTGGAACCGCCGATCGCTCCATCATCTCACGATGCTCGCCATGGCACGCGGCGCCAAGATCGCCGACGTCGCCTACGTGCTCGCCCACCTCGGCAGGCGGCGGCAAGCCCAGACCGCCGCGGCCCGCGAGAAGGTCGTCACCGACATCGGCCGGTTCGCAGACGCGGTCCACACCGATGGCTCGTACGACGCCGACGGCACCGGAGACGACAACGCCGACGAGGCCCGGTCGCTGCGGATCATCGTCGGCGCGACAGCCACCGGGCTGACCCTCGTCGCCACCGTCGCCCTCATGGTGGTGGCATTCACCTCCGGCCCCTCAGACCCGGACCCCGTCGAGCCCGCGCCCACCGTCGAGCCCGGCGCGATCGACCATGGCAGCCTCCCGATGGCCGGCGGCGAGCAGCTCTTCCCGTGGCAGGGCACGCCCGAAACGCCCGAGCCCGTCGCCGAAGCCGAGCCCCTGCCGACGTTCGACCGCCTCAGCGATGCACTCGCCGCACTCGACTCGGCCGCCGACGGCCTGGAGATCGACCCGCCCGAAGCCGTCCGCGTCTTCGACGGTGCCTTCAACGCGATCGGCGACCGCTGGTGCAATCTGACGCTCCCGCAGCAGCGGTCGGCGCAGCACGATGTGGTGGAGTTTGTCTACCGCGCGGCCCAGCGAGCCCATCTCGTCGAGCCGGTCATCGACGCCATCGCCCGCCGAAGCCGAACGCTGAGCAGCGCCGACCAGCCGCTGGGCACCGACGAGGTCTGGCCCGCCGCGTGGTCGGTGGGCATCCTCGCCCGGCTCGCCCGCGAGAGGGACATCGGCGCCCGCGCCGCCCGAGAGATCGAGGCCAGACTCCGCGAACGGGTCGATTCGACCGTCGTCGTCGCGGCCGGCTTCGAGCAGGGGGTGAACACCGCGCTCTGGGCGATGCTGCCCGCCATGGTCAGCGCGACCGAAGACGCCGCGCCATCGACCGCCGCACCGGCGCGCGACGGCGACGCCGAACGCTGGGGACGGTGGATCGATGCGGCGCAGTTCGCCGGTGGCGACGCGGGGGGAACGCTCATCGCGGCCCTGGAATGGGTGGTCGTCGGCGCCGATGAGCCCGCCGAGAACGACACCGTCCGGGCGGCGATCGAGTCGCTCGTGCTCGCCTGCGACTGGGACGAGGACGCCCTGGCGCGACCATGGCTCATCCGCATGTTCGCCGACCCGCGTGTCTCGGTCGCCGACCTGCACGCCATCACCACGACGCTCGCCCGACGCTCGCGGGTGCCGGGCGTCGACGCGACCATGACGCTGCCCGTCCGGGCCTCCACCGAGGCTCGAACTCTCCTGCGCGAACGCTACGCCGAGGTCTGGGGCATCAGCACCGACGGACCGGCACTCGACGATCTCGCGGCCGACTGGGCCAAGTCCACCCGCGAGGCCGCGACGCTGACCGACAACCGGCTCGTCACCCGCCTCGCGAGCGTCGCCTCGCTGAGCCGGCTGAACCAGGCGGCCAACCTCCGGTTCCTTGGCCGCCTCGACGACGCCGCGACCGTGCTCGACGAGTACGACCGCCCCGTGGAGATGGAGCTGGTCCGCTGGAATCAGCGGCAACGCGCCGACTCGATCGACAGCGACCCGGCCATGGCCCGGTGGTCGCTCTCCTACCTCTCGGCGCAGCGGGACTATCCGCGCAGGCTCGAGCTTCTCGCCGAGGCCGGCCGCAACCAGCTCCGTCACCCGACCGACACCGAGGTGCTCACCACCGAGGCCTTCCGCGGCTCACCCGCCAACGCCCGCGAGGCCGCGCGGCGCTCGCTGCTGGCCCAACGCCCGAGCGCCGCGATCACGCTGGCGATCCTCGAGCTGGCGCCCCGCATCCCCCGCACACCGCAGAACGCCGATCTCGTCGCCGCGATGACCGCCTCGGTGCCCATCGCCACCGACGATCCGGACTGGTCGATCAAGACCCGCCGGGTGCTTGTCCAGACCGCGCTCGAGCAGCTCGCCGCCGAGGGCGATCAGGGCGTGATCGACCGGCTCGCCGCGCTCTTGGGCGAGTCGTACGCCTCCCGAGCCTTCGACAGCGCCACGCTCCTGTCCGGTGAGGCCAACGGGGGCCTGCCCGCCGAACGCGCCGCCGCGGCGCTTCGAGCAAAGTGGGATCGTCAGGCCCGCGCCGGGGGCCTGGGCGCCGAAGCACTGGAGGTCGAGTCCGTGCTCGCCCGCCACGCCGCGCGGCTGAGCCTGGCCCAGGGGCCGATGCAGGTCTTCGCCGTCGAACAGGTCGCGGTGTTCGAGATGATGGGGATCGTCGTCGTCTCCGAGCGGCTCGACCGCGCCGGCGACGTCCGGGCCATCCGCGATCGGGTACGCCGCCAACGCCTCCAGGCGGCGGATATCGTCGAGCAGATCTACGCGGTCGAACGCGGCCTCTGCGAGCTGTGGGCCATCCGCCTCGGGCAGGAAAGGCTGTGGGAATGACGCGACTCCGAACCATCCTGCTCGCCGTCATCCTCGCGGGGCTCCTCGCGCCCTCAGCGCGCGCGCAGGACGCCGAGCCCGAGGCGCCGGCCGCGCCTGACGAGTCGGGCACGCCCCGCGACCTCCCGGCGTGGGTCGTCACCCGACTCGAAGCCCTGGAGCCCGACGACGCCGAGTCGTACTTCCTGCTCGGTGAGGAGATCATCGATCTCTCGCCGAGCAAGACCGGCGAGAACCTCGCGCGGGAGCTCTTCGCGCTCGCCTTCGAGCTCGACCGGCGCGACGGCTCGCCGAGCTGGATCGCCCCGAGCAGCTGCATCGCGCTCGCGTCCATCGCCCGGCTCGAGTCCGACGAGCGGTGGCTCCGCGCGATCGCCAACCGGATCGATCCCCGCTACTCACCGGCACCCTGGCGGACCGCCTCGGCCGAGGGCGGGGGCGTGTCGTCCGCCGCCTTCGCCGCCGCCGAGACGGTGGGGGAGACCAGAGCCGGCCACGGCATCCAGGCCCGGGCACTCCTCGAGAAGCCGGGCGTGCGAGACCTGCTGCTCCGCTACGGCCGGATGCTGGGCTTCTCCGCCTCCACCGGCGCCGCATGGCAGATCGAGCAGTGGGCGGGCGACTGGCCCTGCCGCGAGTGCGGCAACGAGCGCGTCGTCTTCCGGCCCAACACCGATCCGCCGAGCTATCGCGAGTGCTACACCTGCCGCGGCAACCCCGGCCCGAAGCTCTCGACGCAGGAGATCGTCGCGCAGCTCCGGTTCGAGTCGAGGCTGCTCCAGGGCATCTCCCGATCGTGGGGCGCACAGCTCGCGATCGATCTGGCCGCTCCGCTCCGCGAGCCGGTGCCCGATGAACTGGCCCCGGTGCTCGGTGTCGATGCCGACCTGGCATACTGGCGCGACGGGTGGGTCGCGCGTCCCGGCGACCGGGCCGTGAGCCCTACACTCGATGACGAGTCTGACGAAGACACCGATTCATAGAGACGCCGACCCGCAGGAGCCACCCGAGATGAGCGACGCCACCCCGCAGCCGACCACCGCAGAGACCAAGCCCGAGTCCGACACCAAGCCCGAGATCAGCTTCGAGGACTTCGCACGCATCGACCTCCGCGTCGCCAAGATCGTTCACGCCGAGCCGCACCCCAACGCCGACCGGCTGCTCAAGCTCCAGCTCGACGACGGCAGCGGCACGCCGCGGCAGATCTGCGCAGGCATCCGCGAGTTCTACCAGCCCGATGATCTCGTCGGCAAGTCCATCGTCATCGTCGCCAACCTCGCGCCCCGCAAGATCCGGGGCGAGGAATCACGCGGCATGATGCTCGCCGCCAGCGACGCCCCCAAGGGCAGCGAAGGGCCCCGCGGCGTTGTCGTCATGACCCCGATGAGCGAGATCGCCCCGGGCTCGACCGTCTCCTGACGCGCTCTTTGCACGCAGTACCGACGCGAACCGCGGCGCGAACCGCGGAACGATGAGCGGGGGCTTCGCCTAGTCGTCATCCGAACGGCCGGGCCGTCCGTCGCGCGGGCCGCGACGCTCGGGCCCGCCGGACCTCTCCGACTCGCCCCACTGGCCCGATCGCTCGATGATCTGTTCGATGTACTGCTCGCGCTTCTCGCGCTGCTGATCGACATCGGCCTGCAGAGACTCGATCTGCGAGGCCAGCGTGCGGATCTCGTGCTCCCGCCTCGCAAGCCGGAGGTCGACCTGCTCGCCGGCCAGCGCCCGCAGCTTCTCGCGTGCCTCGTCCAGCGACGAGTCGCCCGACGCCAGCGCCTTCGCGTATCGCCGGCCCGCGTCGAGCAGTTCCATGTTGACCCGGAACTCCCGGGTCAGAAGCTCGCCGAGCTCGGGGTCCTGCCGCTGGGCCGCGAGGATCTCCCCGATGCGCGGCCGGAGCCGGTTGGCAAAGAAGTCCGCACGCCGCTCGTCCTGCTGTCTGAGCTCGTCGAGCCGTGCCGCAAACTCCGGCGCGTGCGATTCCAGGAACGCACTGAGCTGGGCCGCGGAAACATCGTCGCCCGGAGCCGGGGCCCGGTCGGGCCCGCGTTCACCCTGCCCGCCGCGCGGTCCGCGCTCGGGATTGAATCGATCGACCCGCCCGTCGGTCTGCGAGCCCCCCGACCACTGTCCCCAGAACTCGGCCAGCCGGCGCACGCGCGACGGGCCGCCCATCGTCTCCATGGCCTCCGCCGCGGTGCCGCCGTTGTCGAGCGTCTCGATGGCCGATCGGATGCGCGTCGTGCTCGCCTCGAGTTCCTCAAGCAGGGTCGCCAGCCTTGTGCGCAGACGCTCAGGGTTGAAATCGAAGGGCTGCCCCTCCTCGCCGTGCGCCTGCTGCTGCGGTGGCGGCGGGGGCCGTTCGCCGTCGGACTGCCCGCTCGCGTGCGACGCGACTGTCGCGCCGAGCCCGATCGCCGCCCACGCCGCCCAGCGCCATCGCCGTGCGCCGTGAGGCCGCTGCCGGGATACATGCAGAAGGTGGATCACAGCTCGCTCCCCATCGCTTCGAGGGTTTCGTCGGTGGTCGTTTGATTGGCCAGCCCGGCCGCGTCGAGCGAGATCACCGCGAGCCCCGTCTCGAACGCGTCGTCGTCCCACAGGCCGTCGATCGCCAGGAACGCGTCGATGTCGTTCTCCAGCCCGGCGGCCAGAACCTCGACGCCGTTCCCGGTCACGCCGGGGGTCGGGCCGGACTGCGGCACGGAGAGCATCAGCGCGACCAGCACCGCGCCCGCCGCGACGGCGGGCGCCGCCAGCCACAGCCACGCCGCGCGGATCCGCCCGAGCGGCCGCGCCCGCGTGCCGGGAGTCGCTTCGGCACGAAGGAGATTCGTCGTGCGCATCGCGACGCGATGGCTCACGTCCTCGCCGACCAGACGGTCCTCGGCCCCGAGGCGTTCGAGCCGTGTCGCCACGGCGCGGATGTCCTCCGGGATATGTGTGTCGTTCGTGTTGTGTCGTTTCATGTCACTCATCCTGTACCCCCCGCCGTCTGCGGAGATTCCGTTCCGCCCTCTCGCCCGGCCGCCGCCTGCTCAAGCTTGACCTTGAGCTTCCGCAGCGCCCGGTGATGCCTGGCCAACAGTGTCCCGATCGGTTCATCCAGCAGGTCGGCCATCTGCTTGAAACTCAGCCCCGCGTGGTACCGCAACTCCACGATCTCGCGGTCCGCCTTCGAGAGCGCGGCCATCGCCTCCCGCAGATCCGTCACATCGGCCGACGCCGGGAACCGCTCGGCCTCCTCGCCGGTCGCCTCGTCGCGGACGCTCCAGCGCAGCCGCTGCTCGTTGCGTTCTCGCTTGAGCGTGCGCACCCGGTCGCGCACCCTGTTCATCGCGATCCGCAGCAGCCACGGCTCGAACTTCCCGTGCTCGGCGTACGCCCCGTCCCGGAGCTTGATGGCGATGGTCGCGAACACCGATTGGGTGACCTCCTCGGCCGCGTCGGCATCCCCGAGGCGGCTCCTGGCCAGCGCAAACACCCGCGGGCCGTATTCCTTGACGATGCCCGACCAGGCAGCCTCATCGCCCGCCTGCGCCGAACGCACCAAGCCGACCAGATCGATCGACCCTGAGGATGGTCCTGACTCGATCCCGGTCACGTCCGTCCTTTCGTCCGGCCAAACGGCCCCGCCGGCCCCGTATTGCATCTCGCGGCCCGTGTTCGTGCGTGGTTCGGTCCGGTCTGGTACCTTACCGCCCCATGGGGATGATCGCCTACACCGTCACCGCCGAACTGCCAAACCCGGAGATCCGCCGAGCCTACCTCAACTGGCTCAGCCATGGGCACGTCGATGATGTCGTCAAAGGCGGTGCCCTCTCCGGATCGATAGTCCGGATCGACGACCCGGCCGAACCCATCCGGGTCGAGACGCGGTATTTGTTCGCCGGGCGGGACGACCTCGAGGTCTATCTGCGCGATCACGCCCCGGCGCTCAGGGCCGACGGTCTGGCCCGTTTCGGTCCGGAAACCGGCGTCCGGTTCTCTCGGACCGTCGGAGAATTGATCTAGAGCCCTCGCTCCCGGGCCAATGACGGCCGCTGGCGAGCGTTCGACACAGGCACCCCGCCGTGCGACGGCAGCGCCCCGCAGCAGGAAGCAGTTCTTGGACCCACGCACCGACGAGAAACTCGTAGAAGCCTACCGACGCGGGGAAACCGATGTGTTCCGCATCCTCGTCGAACGCTATCACGACGACCTGCACCGGTTCCTCACCCGCCTCGCCGGTGACCGGCAGGTCGCCGAGGACGCATTCCAGGAAGCCTTTCTCCAGATTCACCTCTCGCTCGGCTCATTCGACACCTCCCGAAGATTTCGACCATGGTTGTTTACGATCGCGGCGAACAAGGCCCGGGACCTCCTCCGTAAGAAGGGCAGACGACAGACCCTCGAACTCTCGGCCCCGATCGGATCGGCGGGCGGGAGCGGGTCCAACGACGGCGGGAGCTTCATCGATCTGCTTGAGATCGAGATCCCGCCGCCAGACGCCGGGCTCCTGTCGGAGGAACAGGACGCGATGGTCCAACGAGCGCTGGACCAGCTCAGCGAGCCCCTGCGCGAGATCCTGCTGCTGGCCTACTTCCAGCGGCTGAGCTACGCCCAGGTCGCCGACGAGCTGGGCATCCCGCTGGGGACCGTCAAGTCGAGGTTGCACGCCGCCGTCGCCAGCTTTGCCAAGCGGTGGCGAGAGGTCTCCACAGAGCGGGCACGCCCCGCCAAGCAGGAATGAGGAACACTGGCCGATGGACGAGCAGCACACGCCACCGCCGACCGGAGACGACACCCCCGGCACCCCGCCGCAGCTGACAGAGGCGGACACCCGCGCGCTCGAGGCGTTCTTCGACGCCGATCGAGACCTCGACCGCGTGCCCAACGATCTGCGAGACCGCGCCGAGCGGGCCGCCGCGCTGTTCGGCCTGCTCGAGGCCGGCCCTGTCGATGGCCGGGAATCCCGGGTCTCCCGCGTGCTCACAAACGCCGACACCACCGCTCAACCCGCGCTCTCCCGCGACGACGCCGAGGCGCTCGACGCCTGGATGCTCGCCGGACTCGACGCAGAACGTGTCCCGGCCTCCCTCCGCGAGCGGGCCCGCGCCCACAACGCGATCGCGTCGCTCATCGCCAGCCCCGCGCCGGAAGCCGTCTCGCAGTTCACCCGCGCCCACCTCATCGAACGCACCATGAACCGGATCGCCCAGGCGACCGATTCCGGGCAGCTGCCCGAGCCCGCGGTCACGATCCCGCCGCGAAACCGACTCGCCGATTTCCTCTCCGTCGCCGCGGTGCTGCTGATCGCCGCCTCGGTGCTCTGGCCGGTGATGTCAACGGTGCGGGAGAGCTCCCGCCAGGCGGCGTGCGCCGGCAACATGCGCAGCGTCGCCAACGCGATGGGCCTCTACACCTCCGACAACGACCAGATGCTGCCGATGGTGACGGCGGGCTTCGGCAAGAGCCCGTGGTGGAACGTCGGGCGCGACCCCTCCAGCTCAAACTCCGCGAACCTCTACGCCCTCGCCAAGCAGCCGTACGCCAGGCTGGCCGACCTGGCCTGTCCGGGCAATCCCAGGGCAATCACCGTCCCTCGCTCGCCCGAAGCCCGCGACTGGGGCGCCCTCGAAGAGATCAGCTACAGCTACCGCGTCATGGCCCACCCCGAACGATCGCTCTGGGGCCAGCCCTCGGAGCTGGTCGTCGTCGCCGACCGGTCGCCGGTGGTCCTGCGGGCCGTTCGCGGCCAGGTGATCTTCCCCCTCGAATCGAGCCCCAACCACCAGGGGCAGGGCCAGCACGGCCTCACGGCCGACGGCTCCGCCCGGTGGCTGACCACTCCCGCCCTGCCCAGCGGCGACAACATCTGGCTGCCCAAGCCGATCGAGATGTTCATCGATCTGGCCGCCCGGCGACAGGGGATCGAGCCCATCCGGGGCACCGAGGCCCCGGCCGGCCGGCAAGATTCCTTCGTCGGGCCGTGATCAGGGCATCCCGATCCCTTGCTCGGGGCCTCCGAGCGGTCTAGGCTTTTCGCCCCGCGCGGGGAGTGGTTCGGCGTGTGTCCGGACCCTTCGCGGTGCGGGCACGTCCAGGAGAGGACGCCCATGTCCAAGAACAAGGTCCACAAGGGCTTTCTCAAGCGCATCAGGGTGAGCAAGACCGGCAAGGTCCGTCACCGCTCTGCGTTCCACAAGCACTTGAGCTCGAACAAGAGCGGCAAGCGCCTGCGCCAGCTCCGCAAGGACAGGTACATGGCCGGCCCCGACGCCAAGCGCCTTGAGAAGATGCTCTTCCGCCGTCTCCGCGGCCGCAACCAGCCGCGCGCCACGCTGCGTCGTTCGCCCTCGCCCGCACAACGGGCCGAGATGCGGGCCGCCGCCGCCGAAGCCAACAGCTAAACCGTTCCGCAAAGCCCGCACGGCTCTGCCACATCCAGAAGCATTCATGCCCGACGGGATCCAAGTTCAGCCCTGAGGCTGCCCCGCTCGGACGGAAGGAGATTCGACCATGCCACGCGCACGCATCGGCGCCGCCCGAAACAAGAAGCGTACCCGCATCCTCCGCGAAGCCCGCGGCTACTACGGACGCACCAAGAACCACCGCTACCTCGCCCGCAACGCGGTCCGCCGCGCCGGCACCAACGCCTTCCGCGACCGCCGCGCCCGCAAGCGTGACATCCGCAAGCTGTGGATCACCCGCATCACCGCCGCCTGCCGTATGCGTGGCACCCGCTACAGCCTGTTCATCAACGGCGCCAAGATGGCCGGCATCGACCTCAACCGCAAGATGCTCAGCCAGCTCGCGATCGAGGACCCGAAGCTGTTCGACAAGATCGTCGAGCTCTCCGTCCCCGCCAGCCGCGCGACCGCCGCCAAGGCCTGATCCTGCTCGCGGGCACCGCCCGGCACGACATCCCGATCTGATACCATTCGCCGTCCGGCCGGAACACTCCGACCGGACGGCGGTCTTTTTGCTTCTGGAGGTATGCCCTTGGGTGGTTGGTGGGTCGCCGATGCGTGGGCTCAAGGGCCGGTCTACCTGTTCGCGTGGGTGGTCTGGGTGATCGGCTCGATCGTGCTGCACGAGCTCGCCCACGGCTGGGCGGCGATCCGATGCGGCGACCGCACCCCGATCGAACTCGGCCACATGACGGCCAACCCGCTCGTGCACATGGGGCAGATGAGCCTGATCGTCTTCGGCATAGTGGGCATCGCCTGGGGGGCGATGCCCGTGACACCGTCTCGCTTCCGGCGCGAGCACGACGACGCGCTCGTGGCGTTTGCCGGCCCCGCGATGAACCTCTCGCTGGCGTTCGTCGCGGCCGTGCTCTTCACCCTCTGGATGAAGACCGCCGTCGCCAATTCGTGGACCGGGCCCTTCGCCAACAACATCCTGCAGTTCCTGCATGTTGGCATCTTCCTGAACATCGCGCTGGCGATCTTCAACCTGATGCCCGTGCCCCCGCTCGACGGCTCGCGCATCCTCGCGTCCTACTCACCGCCTTACGCCCGATTCATCTACACAGAACAAGGCCGGACCGCAGGACTGATCGCCTTCGCGGTGCTGTTCATTTTCGGCAGCCGGTATCTCTGGATGGCGGCCCTGTCGCTCGAGGACGCGTTGCTCAAGCTGCTGGGATAGGGCGAGGGCGAGCGCCCGACGGACACACGTGGGCAGAGTCAGCCGCCCGAGCCCACGCTCTCCAGCGCCGCCATGCACAGCCGGAACAGCACCCGCGCCCCGACGTTGGCGTCCCAGTCCCCGTCCCCCGGCGCAACCTCGACAAGGTCGCACCCGACCACCCGCTTGCCCGACGCCGCCAGCATGTGCAGCAGCAGCGACGCCTCCCGGAACCCGAGCCCCCCCGGCACCGGCGTCCCCGTGTTCGGGCACAGCGACGGGTCGAGCCCGTCGATGTCGAACGAGACGTACACCTTCTCCGGCAGCGCCCCGATGATCTGCGCGCACGCCGCGGCAAACCCCTCCCCCCTGGCGATGCCGTCGAACAGATCGTCGTCGTAGAACGTCCGCACCCGGTCCCCCTGCGCCGCGGCGTAATCGGTCTCCCCGCGGCTCAGGTCGCGGATGCCCACCTGCACCAGCCGCCTCACGCCCGAGATCTCCTCCAGAGCGTTGTACATGACCGAGGCGTGCGAATACCGGAACCCCTCGAACGCCTCGCGCAGGTCCATGTGCGCATCGATCTGCAGCACGCCGATCTCACCGTGTGCGTCCGCGCACGCCCGGATCGCCCCGAGCGACACCGCGTGCTCGCCGCCGAGCAGGCAGGGGATCTTGCCCTCCGCCAGGGCCGCACCCGCCCGCTCCTCTACCAGCGCGTTCGCGCGCGCGCACAGCGTCTCGATCTTCCCGACAGCCGCGGCATCGGCGTCCGTCGCGCCGCCCCGATTGATGATCGGCGAAGCCAGCTCGCGAGCCTCCCGCCCCCACGCGACGAACCGGTCGTCGGCGTCCTCCTGACAGATCCCGGCCTGCCACGCCTCCCCGAAGCGCCGGTCGAGCAGATCGACCTGCGCCGAGGCCTCCCGCACCGCGTCGGGACCGTGCTCGGTCCCCCCGCCGTAGGAGACCGTCGCCTCAAAGGGCACCGGGATCACGACCAGCCGGGACTGCTCACGGGTGAAGGGAAGGCCGAACATTCCCAATGAGAGATCAGCCGCCGCGTTCGGGTCAAAGGGCATCGTGCGTCTCCTGCGTCTCGTGGCGGACGATAGCCGGGGCGCGCCCGCTATGCTCATGGAGGGCCGCCGCCGCGCACGCCCCCGCCCGACGGTCCCGACAGACGCAAGGAGTTGCGATGACCGACCAGCCATCAACACCCGGGCCGAACGACCCCCAGCCCACGCCCCCGGCCGAACCCGCAGCCGGCGCGCCCGCGGATCAGGACGGGCCGATCGACCTCGAGCCGCTCGAGCAACCCCCACGCACGCCCGGCAAACCGAAGATCGACGCCCCGGGCCTCATCGACGACTTCGACGAGGACGCCGACTTCGAGTCCGACCCCGAGGTCGAACGCGTCGTCCGCGGCATCCCCGTCGAGAAGACCGGCCCGAGCGGCGTGGAACAGGTCAAGTCCGTCTTCAAGCCCACCGGCGAACCGCTCTGCGTGTCGGTCGCGTGGAAGGTGCCGGGCATCACCGGCGCCGCCATCGCCCTCCTGGCCGCGGTGCTCGCCGGTGTCTACGCCGACCACTCCATCTGGGCGTACGTGCTGATCACGATCTACTGGGCGGTGCTCCACACCGCGACCGGGCTCGGCGCGCTGGTGCTCTCGACGTTCCTCCTCGGAAGGCGCGTGGGCTCGTTCGAGGGTGCGGCCGCAAGGATGCTGCTCGCGGTCTCGCTCTACCTCGTGGTCTACAGCCTCAATCTCGACATCATCAACAGCGGCAAGCTCGAGGAGGTCATCCTCGCGGCGGCCGCCTACTTCGGCGGCCTCGTCGTTGCCTTCCGCCTGGCCCCGCGCGACGCGGCGGTGATCGGTGCCGCGCACTTCGGCGTCGTCATGCTGCTCGTGCTGGGCGGGATGCTGCAGGGGGTGATCCTCACCGGGGGCGCGGTGTGAACGAGACCGTCGGCCCCGAGACATCCACCCGCGACGCACTCGTGCGGGACGCCGCCGCTCGATTCCAGGAACACTTCGGCCGCCCGCCGGCGTGGGTCTCAACCGCGCCGGGACGCGTCAATCTCATCGGCGAGCACACCGACTACAACGCCGGCTTCGTCCTGCCCCTGGCGATCGACCGGTGGTGCGTCTGCGTCGCCGCACCGGCGAGCGGCCGGGCGAGCCGCTTCGTCGCGGCGGACATCGACGAGTCATTCGATGCCTCTCTCGCGGGCCTCGTCGCCCGCGGCCACACCGCCGCGGGCGAACTGCCGGAATGGGGCAGATACCTCACCGGCGCGATGGTCGAGCGCGCACGCGGAGTGCGCTCCGCCGGTGCAGACACCACGCCGCCTGAGCTCGACGTGCTCGCGATGTCCACGGTCCCCGTCGGTGGGGGGCTCTCCAGTTCGGCCGCGATCGAGACCGCCGGAGCCGTGATGGTCGAAACCGCACTCGGCCTCAGCCCGGCGGACGAGCCGGACGCGGGGGCGTTCCTCCTCACCCGCGCCCTCGACTGCCAGCGTGCCGAGCACCGCTGGGCCGGCGTGCCCTGCGGCCTGATGGATCAGCTCGCCTCCACCTTCGGGCGCGACGGACAGGCTCTCTGCATCGACTGCCGCGACAACTCGGTCGAGCACGTGCCGGTGCCGAGCCCCGACCGTGCCATCGTCCTCGTGGTCAACTCGGGCGTGCGGCACGCGCTGGCCTCGGGTGAATACGCCGCCCGCCGCGCGGCGTGCGAGGCCGCGAGCGATGCGCTCGGCGTCGCGTCGCTCCGAGAGATCGAGTCGGTCGACGCGGTCAACTGGTCGCGCCTCGACGACGAACAGACCCGGTGCATCCGCCACGTCGTGAGCGAGAACCGCCGGGTGCTCCGCGCGGCCGAGGCCCTGCGTGCCGACCGACTCGAGGCCCTCGGCACGCTGATGATCGAATCGCACGCCTCGCTCCGCGACGACTACCGCGTCTCCTGCGCCGAGCTCGACTCGATCGTGGAGATCGCGACGGCGACGCCCGGCGTCTTCGGTGCCCGCATGACCGGGGGCGGATTCGGCGGCTGCGCAGTGGTGCTGGCTACGCCGGATGCCGCGGCCAGCCTCCGGGCCACGCTGCCCGAGGCCTACTCCGCCGCCCACGGCCGGGCCTGCGACCTCTGGCCGGTCGTGGCCTCGGCTGGAGCGGCCGGCTCCGGCCTGTAGTCGTTACCTCGCGTCCGGCCCCTCGGCTTCGGCCTCGGCCTTGGCGACCGCCGCGTCCTCACCCTGGATGAACGTCTGCCCGCGGTAGAGGAACTTGGCAAAGAACACGTAGATCACCGCCGCGACGAGCATGATGCTGGTGAAGAACCAGTAGTACGCCGCGCCCTCGAGCGCCGACTGGCCGCCGTCCTTCTCGAGCAGCTGCATCACCCAGTTCACGCCAGCGGTGAACAGATTCCCCAGCGACACGCCGAGGAAGTAGATGCCCATGATGAACGACTTCATCTTGGGCGGCGACTGCGTGTAGGCAAACTCCAGACACACGATCGAGACCAGGATCTCGGCGCTGGTGAGGACGAGATACGCCAGGAACTGCCAGCCGATGTTCGGCATCTCGGCCAGATACGGCTGCAGCTGGTTCTGGTCCCACTCGTTCGCGCGCGCAGCTTGCAGGGCCGCGTCGAGCGTGCCCGACCCCTCGATCCCCGCCGCGTTGAGCGCCGCCCACAGCGACGTGGCCGCGTCGGGGGCCTTGTCGATGATCGACTGCTCGAGGATCGCCGAGATCGCAAACGCGCCGGCGGTCAGGAACAGCCCGACGCCGATCTTCCGCAGCGGCGTGGTCTTGACGAACTTGCCGCAGAACGGATACACCAGATACGTAAACACCGGGATCAGCGTGAGGATCAGGATCGGGTTGACCGCCTGCACCTGGCTCTCCAGCCACATCACGCCCATGAACTTCCTGTCCATGCTCTCGGCCTGCAGCACCCACGCCGAGCCGGTCTGGTCGAAGATCGACCAGAACACGGGCACGAAGATCAGGAACAGTGGCGAAAGGCACACCAGCGCACGCACGCCCTCCGGGCTGAACGTCTCGGTAAAGAAAGACTTGCCGGCCGGGGGCACGTGGATGAACCGGTGCCGCCCGAGCCAGAACAGAAACGTCGCGACCGCCATCAGCACGCCCGGAAGCCCGAACGCCGCCCACGGACCGACCTTAGCCAGAAGCACCGGCGTCAGCAGCGTGCTCACCGTTGCGCCCAGGTTGATCGAGAAATAGAACCAGTTGAAGATCTGCGTCAGCAGGTGCTTGTTGCCCGTGCCGAACTGGTCGCCCACGTGTGCGCTCACGCAGGGCTTGATCCCGCCCGCGCCTATCGCGATGAGGAACAACCCGGCGAACATGAACGGCTTCATGTCCCAGATCCCAAAGTGCGGGCCGAGGTCCATGAGCGCCAGGCACCCGTGACCGAGACAGTACATCAGGCTGATCAGCAGGATCGTCTTGTACTTGCCCCACAGCACATCGCTGATCAACGCACCGATGAGCGGGAAGAAATACGCCGCCGCCGTGAACAGGTGGTAGTACTTTTTGGCCTGCTCGTCGCCCATGTAGTCCGGCTCACCCGCAGCGTTCAGCAGGTGCTGCGTCATGAACACCGTCAGGATGCCCTTCATCCCGTAGAAGCTGAAGCGTTCGGCCAGCTCGTTGCCGATGATGAACGGCACGCCGCCGGGCATGGTCTTCAGGGTCGGGTCGGGGCTGGTCCTGTGGGTCTGGCTGGCCATCGGCGTCTCCGTCGGGTGCTGGGCATCGGCCTCCCGTCACGCCCGACGCACGGGGGTGTCGGCGGTGAGAGGCCTCGGGGGCAAGGCGAGAGGATACACCATTTCTTGACCCGGGCATCCGCTGGCCTTTCCCCTTGCCCCGGGCCGGCCGGGGCGGTACGTTCCCCGATCCATCCATCCCCGACCCAACCATCCCCGACTCTGAGGCACGGAGCGACCCTTCCATGGCTGACAGCACGACCGCACCCCGCAAACGTCGAGGCCCGCTCGACTTCGTCGAATGGCTCGGCAACAAGCTCCCGGACCCCGCGATGCTCTTTGTCATCGGGGCCTTCCTGGTCATGCTGCTCTCGGCCATCGGCCACTCGGCCGGCTGGGCCGTCCAGCCCATGAAGCTCGAGATCCTCACCGCCCCCGTGCTCGACGCGGCCGGCGTGCAGGTGCTCGACGCCGACGGCGTGCCGCAGGTCGCCCCCCTCCTCGACGAAGAGGGCCGCCCCCAGACAAAGCTCGTCGAGGACTACTCCCTCAACGGCGGCGACCCCTTTACCTCCCGCAGCCTGCTCTCGGCCGACGGGCTCTATTACGCCGTCTCCAGCATGGTGGACAACTTCGTCAACTTCCCGCCGCTCGGCGTCGTGCTCGTGGGCATGCTCGGCATCGGGCTGGCCGAGAAGACCGGCTTCATCGGCACCCTGCTCAAGGCCGTCATGCTCGTCGTGCCCAAGAACCTGCTCACGCCCGCCATGATCTTCCTCGGCATCATGTCCAGCCTGGGCACCGACGCCGGATACATCGTGCTCCCGCCGGTCGCCGCGGCTCTCTACAAGAGCGTCGGCCGATCGCCCATGGCCGGCATCGCCGCGGTCTTCGCCGGGGTCGCGGCCGGCTTCAACGCCAACCTGCTGGTCACCAGCCTCGACCCGCTGCTCTCGCAGCTCTCGACCGCCGGCGCACAATCGGTCGACGCCGACTACGCCGTCTCACCCGCCGCCAACTGGTGGTTCATGATCGCCTCGACCTTCGTCATCACGCTCGCCGGCTGGGCGGCCTCGGCGTGGTTCGTCGAGCGGCGGTTTGCGACCAAGGCTCCCGAAGACGGCGGCCCCTCGCTCATCGACAGCGCCGAGCTCGAGAACCAGCGCATCACCCACCGGGAGTGGTGGGGGCTCGCCTGGGCCACACTCACGATCGTGATCGCCACGGGGCTCGTCCTCGCCTGCACCGTCATCCCCGGCTGGCCGCTCAACGACGATCGCGGGCCGATCGGCGCCCTCGCCGGCATGGTCCGCAAGGCCGACCACTTCGACCGCTGGGTCGAGGCGATCGTGCCCCTGCTGTTCATTCTCTTCATCCTGCCCGGTCTGGTCTACGGCCTCGCGACCGGCTCGATCCGCAAGAGCGCAGACGCCGCGAAGCTGCTGGTCGAGTCCATGGCCGGCATGGCCCCGATCATCGTGCTCTCGTTCTTCGCCGCCCAGTTCATCGAGTACTTCAAGTACTCCAACCTCGACAAGATGCTCGCCTACACCGGCGGCACGGCGCTGGCCGAGTCGGGCCTGAGCCCCTCGACGCTGATCGTCGCGTTCATCCTGCTCACGGGCGTTTTCAACCTGTTCATCGGATCGATGAGCGCCAAGTACGCCATGTTCGCCCCGATCTTCGTCCCCATGTTCATGCTCGTCGGCATCAGCCCCGAGCTGACCCAGTGCGCCTACCGCATCGGCGACTCGGTGACCAACGTCATCACGCCGCTGAACGCCTATCTCGTCATCATCCTCGTGGTGATGCAGAAGTACGCGCCTAAGGCCGGCATGGGCACGCTGATCTCGACCATGCTTCCCTACACGCTCGTGTTCACGCTCGTGTGGGTCGTCATGCTGCTCGTGTGGATGGCGCTCGGCATCGATCTCGGACCTGACGGCCCGCTCGAGTTCGTGCCCCGCTAGGCCCGAAGCGGCTTGCTCACGGATCGCTCGGCACCGGCGGGTCCTCCGCTGGCACCTCCGGCGTGGGCCACGCCTGCCCGAGCCACGACTCGTACACCGCTCGCTGCAGCGGCGTCGGGTCCTCGACGTGCTCCAGGGTCCACGTCCCGACCGGTCGGGCCATGGTCACGACCCTGATCTCCCGAGGCTCGCCCCGGCGCGTCAGCCCGAGCGTCAGCGTCTTGCCCGGCTTGGTCTCCTCCAGCAGCTCATCCAGCCCGTCCTCGAGCTCCTCGCCGTTGACGGTCTCCAACTCGTCGCCGACCTGGACGCCCGCCGCGAAGGCGGGCCCGTCCGCCCGCACGGTCCGCACCGAGTCGCCACCCATCGAGATGCCGAGGTACGAGCCCTTCGGCCGCTCGCCCTCGACAAGCCGAAGCCCGGCGAACGCAAACGCCCGATCGAGATCCAGCGTCTGCGTCCCGGAGACGTACGCCGCGAAGAACTCGCCGAAGCCCGTCCCGGTCAGCGACTCCAGCGCCGCGAGCATGTCGTCTGTCGTGAAGCCGCCGGCCTCGAGCGGGTGCTCCAGATACAGCTTGCGCAGCACCTCGTCCAGCGAGACGCGGTTGTCCGTTCGGCCGCGGACCTCCAGGTCGAGCATCAGGCTGACCAGCGCCCCCTTGGTGTAGAACGAGACCGTGGTGTTGATGTCGTTGGGCGTCGAGCGGTTGTACTTGATCCACGCGTCGTAGCTCGAATCGGCCAGGCTCTGCACGGCGTACCCGGGCCGCTGCCGCTCGCGCGAGATCGTCCGCGACATCATCGCCAGATACTTCTCGGGATCCAGCAGCCCCGCCCGGACCAGCGTCACATCGTCGTAGTAGCTCGTCGTGCCCTCAGCGACCCAGAGCAGGTCGGTGTAGTTCTCCCCCTGATAGTCGTACGGCGTCAGCCCCGCCGGCCGCAGCCGCTTGACGTTCCACGTGTGGAACATCTCGTGCGAGACCAGCCCGAGGAACCCGGCGTAAGAACTGTCCGACGTAAACGACTGAGGCCTCGTGTGCATGATCGTCGAGTTCAGGTGCTCGGTCCCGCCGCCGATCCCCGGCTGGCTGTGCACCAGGAACACGTACCGCTGATACGGCAGCGGCGCCCCGGGCCCTTCAAAGATGTCCCGGTGCGCGCGCACAATCGCCGCAAAGTCGGCCGCCAGCTTCTCCGCGTCCGCCTCCGCCTGTCCCCAGATCACGATGTCGTGCGGCGTGCCGTCCACGCTGAACCCGATCAGCTGGTGCTGCCCGATCTCCAGCGGCGAATCCACCAGCACGTCGTAGTCCGGCGCGAGCCACGCGTCCGCCGTCGTCGGGTCCGGCGCCAGGCCCGTAGCCACCTCCCAGCCCTCCGGCGCCTCCACCCGCACCCGCAGCGGCAGTCTCCGAGAGTCATCGGAGTACACGAACACCGACGACCCGCTCAGGAACGCGTGCGTGTCGTCGGCGTGCCGCGTCCGGTCGTTGAGCGAGTTCGCGTAGATGACATAGGTCACGGTGATGTCGCCCGGCCCGACCGGATCGATCCGCCACGTCGCCTTGTCGGTCTTTCGCGCAGGCAGCACGCGCCCCGCCGCGTCGCGGGCCTTGAACTCCACGATTGTCCCGGCGGGGTCGAGAATGAGGTACTTGCCCGGCCGCCACGTCGGCATCCGCACGCTCAGCGGCTGGCCCTCGGGGTTGGGGAGCGTCGCGGTGACGTCCACCAATTGCGAGTGCGCGCGCGCCAGCGAAACTGTGTACTCGACCGCGACCTCCTGCGCCCAAGCCGCGGGGTCGTCCGAGACGTACGCCTGAGCGTTCGCCAGTGGCGCCGCCGCCGCGATCGCCAACATCCCCGCCAGTGCCCGAATCCATCGTCGCTGCAAACTCATCACCAACCCGTCCTTTCCAAAGCCGCACGCACCAAGAAACGACGCACGACAGCTATCTTCCCGTCATCCCCGCCGTCCCTTCGTTGATAACCACGATATCCGCAACACGGCGGTACGTGTCGGCGTGCCGGGCGAACGTCGGGTCCGCGACATTCTGAAAGTACTTCCGCGCCCGCTCCACGCCCCATCCCCGCTCGCCGGACGCCTCGATCCGCTCCCAGCGCGCCCAACGCGTCGCGGCATCGGCCTCGACGTAGACCGCCACATCCAGATGCGCGCGCACAGTCTCGTGCAACGCGAAGATCCCCTCGCAGACGATCAGCCCGCACGGTTCCACGCGTCGGGAGCCGATCCGGCGGTGGAGCTGGAAGCACCACTCCGGCATCTCGACCCCCGCTCCGGTCCGCAGCGCCGCGAGGTGTTCGGCGAGCGACGCCAGATCCGCGTGCCGCGGCTCGTCGCGCTCGTGCTCGGGAAGCCCCGCGTAGTCCGGCAGGTAGTGATCCGTCGAAACCACCGTCCCGCCCAGCCGGTGGGCGAGCGTGGTCTTGCCCGAGCCCACCGGGCCGGTGATCCCCACGACCACCGCCGCTCCCTCGCCACGGCGTGCTTCGGCCCGCCGGATCAGAGCCGCGAGACGCTCGGACGCGTCGTGCCAATGGAGGGACTTCTGGTCGGTGCGATCGGGCATCGGTGCATCATTGCCCGTGCGTCGCGTCGCGTCACCGATAGCCCACGCACGCGGTACCATGGCACGCGCACACCGATCGGCGGCCCGTCAGAGCCGTCGGCGGGCGGTCCGGAGACCGCCCGCACCCACGCGGCGACACGACGGAGGCCCCATGCCACAGTTTCATCCAGCGGGTCTGATCGGTGTTGTGGTGCTGATCGCGTTGGCGTGGTCGATCTCGGAGGACCGCTCGCGGTTTCCCTACAAGCTCGTGGTCGCGGGCGTGCTCGTCCAGTTCGGCCTCGCGGCACTCCTGCTGCGGGTGCCGCCCGTCGTGATGGGCTTCGAGGCGATCGGCTACTGGATCAACGCCGCGATCATGACCGCCGACGAGGGCTCGCGGTTCGTGTTCGGCTCGCTGGCCGACCCCGGCGGCCCGGCGGGCTTCGTGTTCGCCACGCGGGTGCTCCCGGTCATCATCTTCTTCGCCTCGTTCATGGCGGTGCTCTACCACCTCGGTGTCATGCAGCGGATCATCGCCGTGCTGGCGTGGATGCTCCGCGCAACGCTCGGCGTCACCGGCACCGAGGCGGTGGCGATGGCCGCCAACGTCTTTGTCGGACAGACCGAGGCCCCTCTCTGCGTCCGGCCCTACATCCCGCGGATGACCCGCTCGCAGCTGGCCACGCTCATGGTCGGCGGCTTTGCCACCATCGCCGGCAGCGTCTTCGCGGCGTACGTCACGATGCTCGGCGGCGACGCCCCGCCTGCCGGAGGACAGGCCGACCCGGCGCAGGTCGCCGCCCGCGTCGAGTTCATCAAGCACCTCATCACCGCGAGTGTCCTCTCGGCGCCGGCCGCGTTTGTGATGGCCAAGATCCTCGTCCCCGAGCGCAGCACGCCCGTGGACGAAGGCCTCCGCTCGGCAGGCACGGACAAGCCGACAGCGAACGTCCTCGACGCCGCGGCCGCGGGCGCGACCGACGGCCTCCGCCTCGCGCTCAACGTCGGGGCCATGCTCATCGCGTTCGTCGCGTTGCTGGCGCTGGTCAACCTGCTGCTCGGCGGCCTGGGCCGCGTCGGCCTGCCCCGCGATGCGCTCGACGCGCTAGGCATCGAGTCGCTGCGGCTCGAGGTCATCATGGGCTGGCTCCTTGCGCCGCTCGCGTGGGCCATGGGCGTGCCGTGGGAGGAGAGTCCGTTCTTCGGCATGCTGCTCGGGGAGAAGCTCGTGGTGACCGAGTTCATCGCCTACAGCCACCTCGCCGCCGACGTTCAACTTTCCCGGCAGGGCTTGCCGCACAACCTCAGCCCGCGCTCGGCCTACATCGCGGCGTACGCCCTCTGCGGCTTTGCCAACTTCCCCTCCATCGCCATACAGATCGGCGGGCTCACGGCCCTGGCCCCGGGCCGCCGGTCCGAGTTTGCCTCGCTCGGCCTGCGGGCCATGGCCGGCGGCGCGATGGCGAGCTGGATGACCGCCTCCGTCGCCGGCGTACTCTTGACCGCACACTGAGCACCGCGCACACCGAGGCCGCCATGTCCCCACGCTCCACAACACCCGACAGCTCCGCACGCGTCGCCGACTGGCTCCGGCCTCAGGCCCTCATCGGCATGGTCCACGTGGGGGCGTTGCCCGGCGCACCGGCCAGCACCGACACGGTCGCCGTGCTCGCCCAGCGCGCCGTGCAGGAGGCCCGGCTCCTTCGCGACAGCGGGTTCGACGCGATCATCGTCGAGAATATGCACGACCGTCCATACATCCACGGCCGCCAACCGCCGCAGACCGTCGCCGCGATGACCCGCGTCGCCGAAGAGGTGGCGACCGCGATCGAGATCCCGCTCGGCGTGCAGGTGCTCTCCGGTGGCGAGCGAGAAGCGATCGCGATCGCCCAGGCCGTCGACGCGCAGTTCATCCGGTGCGAGAACTTCGTCTACGCCCACGTCGCCGACGAGGGCCTGCTCGCCGAGGCGGCCGCGGGGCCGCTCCTGCGCTATCGCCGCGAGATCGGCGCCACGGACGTCCGGATCATGTGCGATATCCGCAAAAAACACGCCTCGCACGCCATCACCGGCGACCTGACCATCGAGGACTGCGCGCACACCGCCGAGTTCTGCGGCGCCGACGGGCTCATCGTCACCGGGAGTTTCACAGGCGACCCGACCGACCCGGGCGACGTCGAGCGCGTCAGCAACGCGGTCGGTGTTCCTACCTGGGTTGGCTCCGGCGTCGAGCCCTCCCAACTCGGCACCCTCTTTGACCACGCCGATGCGCTGATCGTCGGTTCGTGGATCAAGCGGGGCGGCCTATGGTCAAACGCCCCGGATCCCGCGCGATGTGCCGAGATCGTGGCCGAGGCCGAGCGAGTGCGCCGATAGCGTCGGACCGCCCGCTCCCCTGCGCACAGGTAGTCATCGATTCCGTTTTGAGGGAGCCGCGCGATGGGTGCACGTCAGCTTGAACTTCTCCGCAAGTGGTCGGTCCGGCCCGACACCGAAGACACGGGTGTCGCCCAGGCGTGGTGGAACGAACAGCCCAAGGACGGCTGGCTCTCCTGCCGCACCGACGAGGCGTGGCAGCACACGCTCGGGCACGACTTCGGCAACATCGCGTGGTACCGCCGCCGCGCCCGCCTGCCCAGGAAATGGCTCGGCGGCGACCAGCGCATCTGGCTCCGCTTCCACGCCGTCGCCACCGACTGCCGCGTCTGGGTCAACGGCGTCGAGGTCGGCGCGCACGTCGGCGACTACATCCCCTTCGAGTTCGACATCACCGACGCACTCGCCGGCGACGAGCACTGCGAGATCGTCTGCCGCGTCGACCGGATCGAGGGCATCCCCCCCCGCGTGCAGGGCGAGGACCCGTGGGGCGGCCACATCACCAAGGGCTTCCACGACGTGCTCGGGTTGCAGCACGGCGGGATCTGGGGCGGCGTCGATGTCCGCGTCACCGGCCCGCTCGCCTTCCGCCCCAACGGGCTGCACGCCAGCGCCGACGCTGCGACCGGCCGCGTCCGCGTGCTCGCCGAGCTCGAGCCGCACGGGGTGGAGGGAGAGCTCCGCGTCCGCCTTCGTGAGCCGGGCTCGGACGCCGTCCGTTCCGGCCGCGTCACGATCGCCCCCGGACAGACCGAGGCCGAGGTGACGCTCGACTGCCGCGAGGTGGTGCCGTGGTCGCCCGACGCCCCCGCCCTCGGCGAGGTCACCGCCACGCTGCGGGCCAGGGGCGTCGCCGCGCAGGACGAGGCGACAACCCGCTTCGGCTTCCGCACGCTGGAGGTCGGCGGCGAGGACAACCGGAGCGTGCTGCTCAACGGCGAGCCGTTCCTCATCCGCGGCGTGCTGGAGTGGGCCGTCGAGCCCGACCACATCGCCCCCGCCCCGACGCCCGACGAGGTCCGCGAACGCTTCGCCGGCCTCCGCGAGCGCGGGTTCAACTGCGTGTGTCTCTGCATGGTCTACCCGCCGGAGCACTTCTTCGACATCGCCGACGAGACCGGCATGCTGCTCTGGCAGGTGCACCCGGTCTGGAAGGCGCCGATGGACGAGCCGCTGCTGCCCGAGTACCGCCGGCTCTACGCCGAGTTCTTCCGCCGCGACCGGCAGCACCCGTCGGTGTTCCTCGTCAGCGCTACCTGCGAGCACGAGGCGTTCAACACCTCGCTGGGCAGCTGGTGGTGGGAGCAGGCGGGCCGGCAGCTGCCCGCGACGCTCAGGCAGGTCCAGACCGGCTTCATGCGCTGGAGCGACCCCGACCGCACCGACCTCTACGACGAGCACACCTACGACAACCCCGGCCGCTGGGTCCGCTACTTCGACGACATGGACGCCGACCTCCGCGCCCGCGAGCCGCGCCCCTTCGTGATGGGCGAGACCGTCATCGGCACCAGCTGGCCCGACACCGACGCCCTGCTCGAGCGCCTCGGCGAAGAGCGACCGTGGTGGGCGCCGAAGGGCCTCGACGAAGCCCACGACCTCGGCCAGAAGCTCAACAGCCGGTTCGGCGACACCACGCTCGACCGCTTCCGGGCCCAGGCCGACCTGTTCAGTCTCTTCGTGCGCAAGTTCCAGAGCGAGGTATTCCGCGAACGCGCCATGCACGCCGGCTGGGTCATGAACCACCTCCGCGATGTCCCCGTCTGCCGGTGCGGCTTCCTCGACGACCTCGGCCAGTGGCGCTTCACCCCCGAGCAGCTTGCGCCGTTCCTGGCCGACCGCGCCCTGCTCCTGCGCCCGGCCGACCACGCCACGAGCCTCGACCACGACGCCTCGCACCCGCTCGAGATCGGGCTGAGCAACTTCGCCAGGGGCACATTCGACGGCACGGTCAGGGTCGAGATCACCGTCGGCAACCTCCCGCCGACCGACCAGCGCATCAGGCTGCGAACGCTCCCGGGCGAGATCGCCTTCGAGGCGCTGCAGCTGCAGCTCCCAACCGTCGAGGAGCCCACCCCCGTCCGTGTCCACGCCCACGCCGACGGGGCCACCTCGAACACGTGGACGCTCTGGGCGTTCCCCGCCCCGTCGCTGCCCGATTCCGGGGTCGGCCTCGCCGAGACCGCGCCCTTCACCGACGCCGAACGCGAGCCCTCCTTCGAAGAGCGGCGGTACAGCAGCGGCTGGGCGATCGACTGCGAGGCGTGGTCGGCCCGCCTCCCCGATCCGGCCTCACTCTGCCCCCAACTGCCCGCCATGGCCATCGGGCAGGAGCCAGCCGCCACCACCGTCACCACACGCCTGACACCGCAGCTCGTCGACTTCCTCGAAGCCGGCGGCCGCGTGCTGCTGCTGGCGTCCAAGGCCGCGGGCAGCCCGCCGACGTGCTGGGTCAACCTCTACGGCCAGTGCCCGCTCCTGCTCGAGCAGGGGCCGACGCGACGCGCCGACCTGCTGCGAGCCGGCGAGAGCGGCTGGTTGCTCGACACGCTCGGCCTCGACCTCAACCGCAACTCCAGCCGCGCCGTCACCACCGACGCGCTCGGCATCGCCGACGATGTCGAGCCGGTCGTCAGGCTCATCGTCACCCACGACAAGGGCGTGCCCGAGGCCCAGGACCAGCTCTTCTTCGCCCGCGTCGGCAAGGGCCTGCTCGCGGTCAGCACGCTCGACCACGACAACCCCGCCGGGAGGTACCTCCTCGGGCGCATCGTCCAGCACCTGCACGAGTCGTCCGCACCGGAGGCCTGCACCGGCTCGTTGCAACCCGAGCTCGTCCGCTCGTGGGCGACGCCCGCGTAGGGCGGGCCCGCAGCAGCGCCCACGCGGCAAAGTCAATCCGAGCGTTGGCGGTGGGGGAGTCGGCGGCACGTGGCACGTGGCTACCGGTCGCGCACCACCGGCGGCAGCCCCTTCGACGAGCGGTCGCGGTCGATAAACCCGTGAACCGTGGCCGCGACGCGTTTGAGCGCATCCTCCGCCCGCGGCTCATTCCGGTTCCGCAGGATCGCCTGGAGCAACGCCGCGAGCTCCTGCTCGAGCTCACGCTGATAGAGCGAGGCCGGGATGAACGCCGGCGCCGTGCCCGACTGGGGCTCGGGCGTCGTGCCGTAGGAGAGCCACGCCGCGTACTCGTCGTACAGGTCGCCCGACATCGGCGGCACCTTGAACTTCTCGGGCGAGTCCGGGTCGGGGATGCCGCGCGTCTCGCGGAAGCCCTCCGAGGCGATGACGTCGGTGTTGGCGGGGGGCGCGACGCGGAGCGTGTCCCAATACTCGATCGCCTGCTCCGGCGCGACGAGCCAGCGGAGCATGTCCCACGCCGCCTCCTTCCTCGGGGCGTGCACCGACACGCCCCAGAGGCACGAGCCCGCGCACACCGCCGCGACACGCCCGCGGGGCGAGGGCGCGACCGCAAAGTCGAGGTCGGGCGCGTTGAGCTGGAAGTAGGGCACCATCCACGAGCCGGCGAACAGCATCGCCGAGCGTCCGGTGGCAAAGCGGGCGTTCGGCCCCGCGCCCTGCTGCTCGCCGAAGGAGGGCACAAACGACCTGTCCTCGAACACCAGCGCCCGCAAAAACTCGATCGCCTCGACGCCGGCCGCCGAATCGATGTGCGTCGTCAGCCCGTCGTCGCTCCAGAGCCGCCCGCCGGCCTGGACGAAGAACTGCATGAACGGCCACTGCCAGAGCTCGATGTCGATCCCCAGCGTGACGATCCGCTCGGTCCCGCCCGCGTCCGGCTCGCGGACGGCCAGCTTGCGTGCCGCGTCACGGAGCTTGGCCCAGTCCCACGTCTCGTCCGGGTAGCCGATCGGGTCGTCCGGGTGGGACGCGTCGTAGGCGTCGAAGATCGCCCGGTTGTAGAACAGGCCGTACTGGGCCATGTCCTGCGGCAGGGCGTACAGCTCGCCGTCTACCCGCAGCGCGTCGAGCAGCTGCGACGGGATCGCGTCGAGAATCGCAGGATCGAGCCCGACCTCCGGGTCGTCGATCAGATCCCCCAGCGGCAGCAGCATCCCCCGCTCCACCATCCGGTGATAGTCGGTGATCCCGATCCGCATCACCTCCGCCCCGACGCCGCGGGCGTGCCACGCGGTGTACTTCGGCTGCACCTCCGCGTACCGCCGGTAGTCCACCCGCACCTCGGGCTCGACCGCCTCGAACCCGCGCGCGTACACGTCCTCGAACAGCCGGTCCTCGAAGGGCATGCCCCACACCGTAAAGAGCACCCGCTGCTCGCCGGTCACGAACTCGCGCAGCGACCGCGGCGCGAGCACCAACACACTCGTCACGATCAGCAACGCCAGGACGATCAGCGAACTACGCATCCGGGTTCTCCCGCGGGGCCGTCATTCCTTGAGCCCCGATCCCGCCACGCCCCGCACGAACGCACGCTGCACGAACAGGAAGACCACGATCAGCGGCACGATCAGGATCGTCCCCGCCGCCATCTGCACGGGCCACGAGTCCACGTACTGCCCCGCCGACAGATCCGCGATCGCCAGCGGCAGCGTCTTGGACCGCTCCGAGTCAACCACGATCAGCGGCCAGAAGAAGTTGTTCCAGCTGAACACGAACGTGAACACCCCCAGCGACACCAGCGCCGGCCACACGATCGGCCGGGCCACGTACCAGAACGTGTCGAACTCCCGCATGCCGTCGATGCGGGCGGCCTCGACCAGCGAGTCCGGCACCGCCTCCATCGCCTGCCGCATGTAGAACACGCCGAACCCGGACGCCAAGAAGGGCACGATCAGCGCCTGGATGTTGTCGGAGAACCCCAGGCGCGCGCACACGATGTACGTGATGATGAAGTACACCTGGATCGGCACCATCATCGTCGCCAGCGTCAGGCCGAACAGCACCCGCTTGCCCGCAAACCGCAGCTTCGCGAACGCGTACCCCGCCAGCGCGTTGTGCGAGACCGCCAGCACCGTGGTCAGCACCGCCGCGATCGTGCTGTTGAGGTAAAAACGGTCCAGGTCCGCCGCCCGCACCGCCTCCACGAAGTTGCCCCACCGGGGCGAACTCGGCAGCAGCGTCGACCACGTGGGCGCCAGCGCCGCCTCGCTCTCGCTCTTGAGCGCCGTCAGCACCATCCACGCCAGCGGCACCAGCATCGTCGCGGCACCGATGTAGACCACCGCGTGCACCAGCACACGCATCAACAGAGGAGGGGCACGCAACGCACTCATGCCGCGGCCCCCCGTGTCGATCGGTCCCGGCCCGCCCACAGCAACTGCACCGCGGTCGCCAGCAGCGTGATCGCGAAGATCACCACACCCACCGCCGCGGCGTAGCCCAGCTGCCCGTAGGTGAACAACCGGTAGATATAGAGAGTCAGCACGTTCGTCGCGTCGCCCTCGGCCTGACCGGTCATGACGAACACGATGTCGAAGACCTGCAACGCCCCGATCACCCCGGTGATCAGCAGAAACGCCGTCGTCGGGGCCACCTGGGGCCACGTGATGTGCCGGAGCACCTGCGCCGGCGTCGCCCCGTCCATCTCCGCCGCCTCAAAGAGCGACCGGTTGATCGTCGCCAGCGAAGCCAGATAGATCACCATGCAGAACCCGACACCACGCCACACGCTCACCGCGATGATCGAGGGCAGCGCCCACGCCTGATCGTTCAGCCAGTCCGGCGGGTTCGCCACGCCGACCAGCCGCAGCCCCCAGTTGAGCAGCCCCGCGTCCGGCTCCAGCAGCCACCGCCACACATACCCGATCGCCACGATCGACAGAATCGTCGGCAGGAAGAACAGCGTCCGCACGATCACCCGTCCGCGGAACCACTCGGCCTGGGCCGCGACCGCCAGCAGAAAGCCGATCAGCACCGTCGGCGGCACGCTCGCCCCGACATACACCAGCGTGTTCCGCAGCGCCGGCCCAAACTTCGCGTCCTGCGCCAAGTCCGTGAAGTTCTTTGCCCCCACCCACGTCGGGTCGGTCCCGCCGTCCCAAGCAAAGAACCCGAGCCACAGCCCGATCACCGTCGGGACGAGCGTGAACACCAGCAGGATCCCCAAGGGGAACAGCAAAAACGCGTACGCCGTGATGGAGCGTTGGCCGGTCATCGGTCACACTAGCCTACAGAGTGATTCAACGCGCCGCGCTACCGCGCGAACCGCTCCTCAACCGGCGGCAGCGCCGCCGCCGTCTCCGGGTGGTCCAGGTAGTAGAACGCCGTCGACGCGATGTCGTCGGTCAGCGGCTGGAACTTCCCGTTGGGCCACCACCCCAGAGCCTGCACCGTCACCCGCAGATCCTCACCAAACCGCACCGGGTCGGGCACGTGCCACCGGTACAACCCGTGGCTGGGGATCCGCGGCCCGGACTTGAGTGTCGAGTCGTACACCGCCTGCGGATAGCCCAGATACGCCGTCGAATAGGGCGTCGGCCGCATATCGCGGTCGTGCTCCATCACGAAGCCCCACGCCCCCCCGAAGTAGTCCTCGGTCCCCGTGCCGCAGATGGTGGGGGCGTCGTCGGGGTCGCCGTCGATGAAGAACTTCACCTCGCCCTCGCCCCACCAGTTGTTCGACAGCTGGTTCCAGACCAGATACGTGCCCGCGTAGTGCCCCCGCCCGTTCACCCGGTCGAGGATCACGTGCTCCGGCCGCTCCCGCGAGGTCAGCGACCTCGCCCACGAGGCGTGGAAGTAGGCAGCGTCGTCTCCCACCTCCTCGAGGCTGTAGGTCACCTGATAGAAGAACTCGCTGATCGCCTTGGGCCCGTCGTTGCGGATCGAGAGGCGGAACCGGCCGCGGAAGGGCATCGGCCAGTAGCTGTTCATCCCGCCCTTGGGGTTCACCGCGATCGGCTGGCTGTCGATCAGCGCGCACCCGTCGATACCGTTGGCAAAGAAATCCCCCAGCGGCACGCGCACGCTCGGGCCCTCCGCATCGTCGTAGGTGATCTCCCAGGAGATCCACCGATGCACATCCGTCAGCACCGTGCACCAGATGTGCTGCACGACGCCCGGGCCCTCGATATCGGCCAGGACCACCGTCTGCCCCGGCTCGATGTTGCGAACACACGGCCGCACCTTCCAGCCGCGCCCCAGATCGCTCGCCGCCTCGGTGCACCAGCCGTCATCGCCCGGCGAGGCCTGCGCCCCCAGCCCCTTCCCCCCGGTCGGGTTCTCTGCGGAAATCGAGCGGGTCCGGGCCGTGCGGAGTCGTGTCAGATCGTTCATTCCGTGCAACGGGGCATCTCCTCTTGTCGTGCGGGGTGCCGGAAGCGTATCAACTCACGAGCACAGGTCGACCAGCGCGCCCGACAGTTCCGGATGCGCAAAGTCAAACCCCTCCCCCAGCAACCGCCGCGGCACGCAGTACCGTCCGTACAGCGCCAGCTCCGGATCCGTCCGCATGACAAGGGGTGCCCCGAGGCGCACCAGCGCCACAGGCGCGGGCAGGCCGATCGGCCGCCGGCACGCCCGCCGCAACTCCCGCATAAACACCGCGTTGCTCACCGGGTTCGGGCCCGAGGCGATGTACGCCCCGCGCACGGTCTCGTCGGTGACTGCCCGCTCAATGACCCGGTTCATGTCCCATTCGTGAATCCAGCTCATCCCCTGGCGCCCGTGCCCGACAGTCCCCCCAAGACCCCACCGCGCCAGCCGCGCGAGAGCCCCGCCGCCCCGCCCCAGCACAAACCCGGTCCGGAGCACCACCGCCCGCTGCGCCGGCAGCACCGCGTCGGCGAACGCGTCCTCCCACGCCCGACACCCGCCGCGAAGAACCGAGCCGCCCGCGGTGCTGTGCGCGCAGCCGCGCCGCGACCTACCCGTTGGTGAACAGATTGAGGAAGAACAGGAAATCGCGGGTATCGATCACGCCATCCCCGTTGAGGTCAGCCAGCTCGTTATCGCTGGCCCAGAGATTGAGGTAGGCCAACAGGTCCCTCGTGTCGACCAGGCCGTTGAGGTCGACGTCGGCCAGATCGGTGGAGAGCATGCTGATGCCGCTTTCGCCGTAGAGCAACACAGACTTGTCCCCGCTGGGAGCGGTGGGGAGGCTCGCCTCCTCAAACGCACCGACCGGCGCACTGCCCGTCACGAGGAAGTCGATGAACGTTCCCTGTATCGGCAAGAAGCCCCCGTCGTACTCGATGGCGAGGCTCCCGGCGAGGAACGCCACACCAGCGGCGTGCACGCTGCCATAGCCGCTCCCGGCGTCCGGCCCGCTCACGCTCACCACGAGCAAACCGGCGGGAGTCTGCGTGAAATCTGCACCGACGACAAGGCTCCCGCCCGGGACGAGCGTGAGCGTGCCGCGATTCACAAACGATCCCGCGGCCACGATCTCCGCGCCCAGGCGCAGAGTGCCGTCATTGGCTGCGATCGCCGAGAGCTGCGCCCACGCCGCCGTCCCGACGAGCGTCACGTCGGCGTCCAACACGGCGATGTCGCCCCCGACCGTCGAGAGCACGCCGTCCTCGACAATCCACACGCCGTCGGTGAGTGTGCCCTCCGCGACATTGACGAGTGTGTCCGGCGCGAGGCTCATGGCACCGTCGCGGACCTCGACCGTGCCCGAGTTCGTGAACGGGTACGAGCCGGTCATGCTCAGCATCCGGCCCGGCGCCAGAGCGCTGATGCGGCCCTGATTGACCAGCGTCGTGCTCCGGGAGTTGCGAATCTCCAGATCGCCCGCGCAGTCCGCCGCGAGCGTGACCGACGCATCCGGCCCGAACACCACGTCTCCCGCGCCCGCATACGCCAGCCAGACCTGCCGCGTGCCCGGGGCGTCTCCCTCGGCGATGACCGCGTCCTGCAGCACGTAGCCGGGGCCGAGGCGGAGCCTGGTCCCCTCGGCCTGCAGCCGAGCGGCCACGAACCTCGTGTCGTAGTACACGAACGCCGTGTCGCCCGGGTCGTCGAGCACGATCTCTGCCAGCAATTCCACGCCGCCAAACCACACACCGTCGTCGGTGTACTCAAACCCCGCGCCGCCGGCGAAGGAGATCACGCCGCCGAGAAACGACGCATCCGCAAGGATCCAGGAACCCGTGCTGCTGTCGAGTGAGAAGGTGTCGTCTGTGTTGTCCAACTCGCCGCTGAAGGTGAAGGTGCCGCCGGTACGCGTCCAGAGCGGCAGGGCCAGCCCCGCCGTGGTCGCGTCGGCCGCGAACTCCGTCTGGCAGTTGTCGAGCACGATCTGCCCGGTGTTCGTCATAGAGCGGTCGAAGTAGACCTCGGCATCCGACGCCGCGATCTGGCCGGAGTTGTGCCACTCGAGCGCATAGAGCGAGAGCTTCCCCGCGATCGCCCGGATCGTCCCGGTGTTCTCAAAGGAGCTGAGACTGGAGGTGATCCGCAGTTCGCTGGTCGCCGACTCGGCGACGATCTCGCCATGATTGACCAACGCCGCGGGCTGACGACGGGTGATCTCCAGATCCCCGCCGCACGCCGCGTCGAGCAGGACCGACGCCCCCGCCGCAAACGTCGCGCCCCCGGAGTCCAGCTCGATCTTGCGGATCCCGGCATCAACCCCGTCCGCGACGACGGTGTCGTGCAGCACATAGTCGAAGCCGAGGTGGACGATCGCGTAGGCACCCGTCAGGAACAGCGTATCGAACCGCGTGGAACCCATGAGCGTGGTCTGGCCGTTGAACGCGCTCAGCCTGATGTCGCCCCGGATGTCCACATCGCGGAGATAGCTGGGCTCGTGGCTGTACACGAGCTCGGCGCCGTCCGCAAACTCGACGGTGCCGCCGTTGATCGAACCGGAAAGCTTCCAGGAACCGGTCACGGAGTTCAGCGTGAGCGTGCGCCCGTGGTTGTCGAGCGAACTGGTCAACTCGACCGTCCCGCCGGTCCTCGTCCACCGCTCCAGCCCGAGCCCGTCGGTCGTCACCGAGGTCGAAAGCTCGAGCGTGCCGCCGTGCACTTCCAGCGAACCCGGGTTGCTGAAGGTGTTCATGCCCACCAGCCGAAGGGTGCCGCTGTTCAAGCGGAGGGTGCCCTCGTTGATGCACGCACGAAGCCTGCCGACGTCCAGCGTGCCCGCGCCCTCCGCCACGATGAGTCCCTGATTCACCAGGGTCGCGTACGCACTCTGCTGAATGCCGAGGTTGGCCGTGCTCCCGGTGGCCAGCGTGATGCTCGCTCCCGGTGCGATCGTCGCGTCGCCGTCGCCGCCCTCGGCGACCCAGATCGTCCGCTTCCCCTCGCCCTGGATCATGATGGGGTCGCGCAGCGTGTACCCCGGCGCCCACAGCGTCTGCGCGCCGTGCAGGCTCAACCGCATGACCGGGAAACGGGTGTTCCCTTCAAGACGCACCCGACCCCAGCCGGGGTCGACAGGGTTGAGCAACTCGACGTCGGCGAGGGTGCCGTGGTTGTCCGTGAACACCAACGACGCGTGGCGGAAGAACTCGACCGTCCCGCCCCGGAGTGTGCCGCCGATCACCGAGAGGTTGGCGTACATCTCGGTGGACACATCCACCCGCAGCGTCGAGTCTGCCTCGATGACGATCCCGGCCTCGCTCGTGAGCGTGCGGGCCTCGGCGTCGCCCGAGACCAACACCGCGTCGCCGCCGAGCGGCGGGATCTCCACGTCATCGGCGATCGTCGGCAGCACATCGCCGTCCCAGTTGGCCGGGGTGTTCCAGTCCATCGAACCGGCCCCGCCGTCCCACACCACCGTCGAGAGCATCACCCGCTGTTCGAGCCCCTCGCACAGAGGCCCTGCGCCCTCGGCGATCCGAGACCCGCCGCGCCGTGCCTCGGCGCGGGCACCACGGCCCAGAGTCGGCTTCTTCATGTCCACACTCTCCCTGCGTCCGCCGGCGTCGCCCGCGCGGTGCTCCCGGTTTGAGGCACAAAGCAATGCCTCCTCGCAGTATCCTGACAGTGAAAACCCTTGTCAAGCCTCGCGCTTCGACTCGGGAGAGCGTGCATCAACCAACGCCCAATAACCACCCAACAGGCGTTGAGAACCGCTTTCGGCGAGCCGCGGGCCGCCGACGCGGCCAGCTCAGGCGGAGGTTGCCTCGAACAGACCGGCCACGGAGTCGTGCTCCTCCATAGCCATGATCCACTCCCCCGCCCGCTCGCATTTGGTCTCGCCGATCACGCCCCCGCCCAGCGCCCGGAACTTCACCCCGATCTCCTCGGCCGTCATCGGGTCGCGGGGGTCGCCCTTGGGCACGTCCACCCGCTTGGCAAAGCTCCGCCCGTCGTTGGTCGTGATCGTCACGCGGCTCGGCTGGAACTCCGGGAACAGTGCCTCGAAGCTCTCGTTGGCCACCACCTTCACCCTGTCCATCACCGGGATCAGCGAACGGTCCATCACCCGCTCCTCCCTGAACTGCAGCGGCGTCACCATGCCGTCCACCAGCCCGACCGCCATGCAGTAGGGAAGCGAGTGGTCCGCGGTCTCTTTCGAGTCCGGCCGATACTTGTGCGGGTCGCCCAGAATGTCCGCCGCCCGCGCGATCACCTCGACCTTGATCTCCGCTACCTCGTCCGCCCGGATGCCGTGCTCCTGCACACACTTCATCATCGCCGTCAGCGGCGCATGGCTCAGCGCCTCGACCGGGAACGACTTCATCCCGCAATCGAGGATCCGGTAATGATCGCCCGCCCCCCGCGGCAGGTCCTTGAGCATCACCTCGGTGTCAAACCCCGCCGGGCTTCCGCCGCACATCACGTGCCCGAAGACGTGATAGAGCCCCTCCTTGCCGTCAAATATGTGCTCGGGCCCCGAGAACCCCCGCGCCGCGAGCAACGCCGATTCGGCCCCCATCCGCGCCGCCCACGGGTCCACCGTGTTCTTCATGTTCGTCAGCTTGCCCGCCGTTACCGCGCCGGGGCAGAAGGTCCTCGACGCCGAGATCCCGATCGCGTGCACCATCTGCGCGGGCGTGAGCCCGAGCAGCCGCCCGCACGCGATCGGGGCCGCGAACGACGTGAGCGTCGCGTGGTGCCACCCGTACTCCCGCACGCCGGGCCGCCCGAACTCCGCCAGCCGCTGCTCCATCTCGTAGGCGATCACCGTCGCGAGGATCAGGTCCTTCCCGCTCAGCCCCCGAAACTCACACAGCGCCAGCGGCGCAGCGATGATGTCGGACGGGTGCGACGGGTCCGCCTTCCAGTAGATGTCGTTGTAATCCATCGCCCGGATCATGTGGGCGTTCAAAAACCCGGCGTCCACCGGGTTGGTCCTGAACCCCGACACAAAGCACGTGCACGGGCCCGCGTCGCTCCCGGCCATCTCGCGATAGTGAGCGAGCAGGATCTTCGCGTCCTCCTGCTGGCTCCCGCCCAGCGCGCACCCCACCGAGTCGTACCAGAACAGCTTCGCAGCACGCACCACCTCCGGGCTCAGGTGCGCATACTCCAGCGAGCAGGCCCACGAGGCCAGATCAGCGGACAGAAACGAAGACGTCTTGGACGAACTCGACATGGGCACCTCACGACCGGAGCGGCGGCACGAAACGAGCAGACTCTATCGCCTCTCGCCACCGCTGTCGGCCCAAGCCGGTGCCCGCCCGGCCCCTACGCCGCCTCGGCGCAGAATTCGATCACCGCGCCGGGGTGCCCCGCGAAAATCACCGTGTCCCCCGCCGCGAGCACCCGGTCGGGTGCCGGGCGAAACTCCAGCATCCCGTCCGCACGCTTGACCGCGACCGCCACGAGCGACTCCGAACGCGCCAGCCCGCAGTCGGCGATCGTCCCGCCCTCCAGCGAAGACCCGGGCCGCACCCCCACGCGGCAGAATTCCACGCACTCGGCCGACTCGTTGGTCTCGTCCAAAAAGTCGATGATGTGCGGCCGCGTGATGCTGTTGGCCACCGCGACCGCCCCCCTGTACGTCGGGGAGATGATCCGCGTCGCGCCCGCCAGCTTCATCTTCCGCACGCCGTCCTCGTCCTCGGCCCGGCTGATGATCGGCAGATCCGCGGAGATGCCCCTGGCGCTCAGCGTGATCACGATGTTCGCCGAGTCCGACGGCGTGAGGCAGACCAGCCCGCGCGCCCGCCCGATCCCGCACCCCCGGAGCACCGAGTCGTGCGTCGCGTCGGCGACAAGCGACACATAGCCACACCGGGCTGCCTCCTCGGCGCGCGCGCGGTCCTGATCGATCACGACAAACGGGATCGACTCGGCGTCCAGACTCTCGCACACGAGCCGCCCGATCCTCCCGAACCCCGCGACGATGTAGTGATCCCTTGCCGATGCCGCTTGCTTCCTCATACCCCGCTCCCAATCGAGTTGCCGCTCGACGACCAACTGGATCAGCTGACCGATGAAGTAGGTCACGATCGCGAAGCCGCCGAAAATCATGAACACCGCGAACCGCCGGCCGGCCTCCGTCACCTCGTAATCCCCATACCCCACAGTCGACACGGTGATCACCGTGAAGTACAACGCCCGTTCCGGGTCCCAGCCCTCCGTCCACATGAACCCGAGCGTCCCAATCAACAGCATCGCCAGCTGCGGCACCATCAGGCGAAACAGCCGCCGCGACAGCGGCTGGGCCGAGAGCGATGGATGACGCAGGCGGTGGGGCACTCGACGCCTTATCGGGCCGCCCCGGGCACCGATTGAGCGTTTCCCCTCGATCCGTCCCGAGTCTCCCCGGTGCTTTCGCTACAGGCGGGCCGCCACGGCCTCGGCCATCGCCGTCGTCGAGGCCGTCCCCGGGGTCCCCGCCCGCACCTGCGCCATGTCGTAGGTCCGCACGTCACTCGCCTCGATCACCGCCGCCACGGCCGATTCCAGCCGCCCGGCCATCCCCGACTCGCCCAGCCAGTCCAGCATCATCTTGGCCGTCAGCAGCATGGCGATCGGGTTGACCACGTCCATCCCGTCGTACTTGGGTGCCGACCCGTGCGTCGGCTCAAACACCGCGTACTCGTCCCCGATGTTGGCCGCGGGCGCAAACCCCAGCCCGCCCACGAGCCCCGCGCACAGGTCGCTGACGATGTCGCCGAACATGTTCTCCGCCACCAGCACGTCGTAGTCCTGCGGGCTCTTGAGCATCCACATGCAGATCGCGTCGATGTTCGCCTCCCACGCCTCCACACCCGGATACTCCCGCGCGATCTCGCGGAACACCCGGGTCATCAGCCCGCCGGTCTCGCGGAGCACGTTCGGCTTCTCCACCAGCGTCACGCTCTTGCGCCCGAACTCCTTTGCGTACTCAAACGACCGTCGGCAGATGCTCTCGCACCCCTGCCGGCTCATCACCCGCGTCGACATCGCGACGTTCTCAAGCCCCCTGGCAAACCACCGCTCCATCCGCTCCGGGTGCCCCACCTCGGCATCCGCCATCGCCGTGGCGATCTTCTCCGGCAGCGGGAACCACTCGATCCCCCCGTACATCCCCTCCGTGTTCTCACGGAACACCACCAGATCAATATCGTCACCCAACCGGTTCAGCGGGTTGCCGGGGAACGCCTTGCACGGCCGCAGATTGGTGTGCAGGTCAAACAGCTGCCGGAGCCTCACGATCGGCGAGAAATAGCTCAGCCCCTTCCCCCGCAGCTCAGGTCTCAGCTCCTCCGCCGCCTCCTCCCGCGGCTTCGACGTGATCGCCCCGAACAGCGCACAGTCCGTGCCCTTCAGCGTCTCGATCGTGCGATCAGGCAGCGGGTTGCCCTCGTTGACCCAGAACTCCCACCCGATGTCCGCCGGCACATACTCAGCGTCCAGCCCCAGCCGATCGAGCACGATCCGCGTGGCCTTCATCACGTCGTTGCCGACGCCGTCTCCCGGCATCCAGGCGATTCTGTACTTGGGCATGCTGCGCTCCGTCGAGGAATGACCGGCCATGCTAGTAGCCGTTTCTCCCTCGGGCCTTCCGCGCCCCCACCCGACTACCCCGACAGCGAGCTCCCCGCGATCGCCTCGGCCCCGCCCGCCACCACCAACTCCTGCGCCACCGTCGAGAGCGGCGCAAACGGGAACGACCGGTCGTCACACCCGATCGTCGAGGTCGCAAACTCGATCGTGATCCCCGGCCCCGGGATCGTCGCAGAGCCCGCCCCGAGCGTCGCCGCCAGATGGTCCACCAACGCCGGGCACTCGATGCACAAAAACCCGTTGTTAAACGCGTTCCGCCGGTACGTCTCGCTGAAACTCGCCGCGATCACGCACGCGATCCCCCGATGCCTTAGCGCCGTCACCGCCTGCTCGCGGCTGGACCCGGTGCCGAAGTTGCGCCCGCCCACGATCAGGTCGCCGTCCCGGTACACCCGCCCAAACGACGGGTCGTAGTTCTCAAACACCACGCCCGCCATCTGCTCGGGCGTCAGGTCGTCCCTGTAGGTCCAGCCGCCCGCGTAGATCCCGTCGGTGTTCATGTTGTCGGCGGGCAGATAGAGCACCCGCCCAACCAGCCTCGCCGGGAAGCCGTCCAGGATCTCCGTCGGTTGCCCCGGCGCCGCGCCCGCCGCCCGCCGCACCCGCGCCGTGCCCACCGGCGCCGCGTCCTCGACCGCAAAGGGCGCCGCGATCCGCCCCGCGACCGCGCTGGCCGCGACCACCGCTGGCGAGGCGAGATACACCTCCGCATCCCGCGAGCCCATCCGCCCCTTGAAGTTCCGGTTCGTCGCGCTGATCGCCACCTCGCCGTCCTCGACCAGCCCCGCGCCCAGCCCGATGCACGGCCCGCACCCCGGCGGCAACGCCCTCGCCCCCGCCTCCACCAGCGCCCCCCAGTGCCCCAGCCGCTCGGCCTCCGCCTGCACATCCGCCGACGCCGCCGCGATGTAGAACTCGACACCCTCCGCCACCCGCCGGCCCCGCACCACCCCCGCGGCCTCGGCGATGTCCGCCAGCCGCGCGTTCACGCACGACACCAGATACGCCTTGTCGATCTTCACGTCCCTGGCCTGCATCTCCGCGACCGACGTCATCACCTTCACGTGGTTCGGCCCCGACACGTGCGGCGTGATCGACGACAGATCCAGCTCCAGCTCGACCGCATACTCCGCCCCCGCGTCCGCCTCAAGCCGCCCGCTCCACCAGCGCTCAACGTCCTCCGCCGAGTAGCCGCCCCTCGATCCCGCGCGCCTGGTCCCCGGCCGGCGCGACGACGCGAAATACGCCGCCCGCTCCAGCAGATACGCCCTGAGCACCCCGTCGAACGGGAACAAGCCCGCGAGCGCTCCCCACTCCGTCGTCATGTTCGAGATCGACAGCCGATGGTCCATCGACAGCGCCGCGACCCCATCGCCCACAAACTCCACCGCGTGGTTGAGCACCTCGTCCTCGTGAAACATCCCGCACAACGCGATGATCACGTCCTTGCCCACAACGCCCGGCCGAAGCGTCCCCCGAAGCTCGCACCGCGCCACCCGCGGCACCTGCCACCACGTCTGCCCCGTCGCCCACAGACACGCCGCGTCCGTCCGCACCACCGGGGTCCCCAGCGCCGACACCCCGCCGTACATGTTCGAGTGCGAGTCCGATCCGACCACCAGCGAGCCCGGCACCGCGTACCCCTGCTCGACCATCACCTGGTGCGAGATCCCCGTCCCCGCCGGGTAGAAGTCCACCCCGTGCGTCGCCGCGAACTTCTCGATCTTCGCGTACTTCCCGAGGTTCTCCGGTGTGTGGTTCTGGATGTCGTGGTCGATCACAAACACCGGCTGCGACGGATCCGCCACCCGCGGCTCGCGCCCCGTCCCCGCGAAGATCGACGCGAACTTCGGGATCACCGCGCCCGTGTTGTCGTGCGTCATCACGTGCTTGGGCCGCACCCGGACAATCCGCCCCTGCCGCGCCGCCTCGTCGCCGCGCAGACCCACCGCGTAGCGAGTCGCGATCTTCTCTACCAGCGTCAGAGGCCCTGCGCCGCCGGCAGCGGTGGGCGCGGTGGTGGTCGTGGCGGTGGGGGAGGGAGTGCGGGAGGGAGTAGGGGACATGACCGATTCTACGACCACGCCCGCCGCACACCCCCAACCGATCAACACGCCCTAGCCCCGGGCGGAAGGGGGGTAGAATACCGTCAAACTCAGAACCCACAGGGAGACTAATCATGACAGTGCAACTCGGCGACACCGCACCCGACTTCACCCAGGACTCCACCGAGGGCCCCATCAGCCTCCACGCCTACCTCGGGGACTCCTGGGGCGTGCTCTTCAGCCACCCGGCCGACTTCACCCCCGTCTGCACCACCGAACTCGGCGCCGTCGCCCGCCTCAAAGGCGAGTTCGACAAGCGGAACGTCAAGGTCCTCGGCCTCAGCGTCGATCCCCTCGAAAGCCACACCCTCTGGGCCAAGGACATCGCCGAGACCCAGGGCTGCGCGCTCAACTTCCCCCTCATCGCCGACAAGGACCGCACCGTCTCCGACCTCTACGGCATGATCCACCCCAACGCCAACGACACCCTCACCGTGCGTTCGGTCTTCATCATCGGCCCCGACAAGAAGGTCAAGCTCACCCTCACCTACCCCGCCAGCACCGGCCGCAACTTCGACGAGATCCTCCGCGTCATCGACTCGCTCCAGCTGACCGCCAACCACAAGGTCGCCACACCCGCCAACTGGAACCAGGGCGACGACTGCATCATCGTGCCCGCCGTCACCAACGAGCAGGCCAAGACGCTCTTCCCCGGCGGCTTCAACGAGATCAAGCCCTACCTGCGCACGGTCAAGCAGCCCGGCTGAAGCCGCGGCCGCACCCTCACGGGCGTCCCAGGAACTTCGCGATATCGAAGTCCACGAAGTCCGCGTGGTGGAAGATGATGCTCTCGATCGAGCGCTGCACACGGTCACCCTCGTGGCTGTGTGTCGCCACGATGTGCATCACCTCCGGCGGGACGCCGTGCTTGTAGCACAGCGCCACCCCGCTGAAGGGGTGCCGGAGCATCTCGCCGAAGCGCCCCTTGGTCACCCGCCCCCGCGCGTCCTTCTCATACTCCAGCGGCTTGCCCACGTCCGCCAGCAGCGCGCCGGCGATCAGGTAGTCCAGGTTGATCGGCACCCGCTCGCCGAACACCTCGCCCAGCACTCCCGCGATCGCGATGCACTGCTTCGCGCACGAATTCACGTGCTCGACAAACCGCATGTCGATCTCCCCCGCCAGCAGCGTGAACGGCACCGCGCGCAGCTCCTCCACGGTCCAGCCCTCGCCGCCGCACCCGGTCTCGATCGCCTCACTCCACACCGCCGCGACGCTGTCGCGCAGCCCCTCATCCGCGATCTCCAGCAGGCTCGGAAACACCCCAGCGATCTGCGCTGTCGTCAAACTCATTCAGCAAGCCTCCGTCAGCCCCCGGTGGGCTCCGCCGCATCCGCCGGGCCGACCGCCCCGGAATCCGCCGGCGTCAGCCCCGTAATCCACGTCGCCGCCCGCCCGACACCCGCCTCCGGCGCGTAGTACCGGAGCACACCGCCCACCGTCAGCAGCGCGTGCAGGCGTGTGTCCTCCGCCGGCGCCGGGAGCCCCGCCACGCCAAACCGCACCGTCTCCAGCGTCGTCCCCCCGAGCCCGCCGCACGTGATCGTCGCCAGCGGCTGCGAGCCCGCCACCTCGCCCGACTCCGACCACGCCGCGACCGTCGCCACCCCGACCGTGATCAACTCCACCAGCGACTCGATCGCCGCGCCCTCCGCGCCGTCCACCATCTCGCCATCGCGCCGCCAACCCTCGCCGTCCCGCTCGACACGCACCACCCCGCCCGAGGGCAACGCCACATCCAGCGCGCGCACATCACTCGGCTGCGCCCGCAACGCCCGCCTCGCGATGTAGAACGCCGGCTGCCGCACGAGCTCCGTCAGCCGCGCCGCGTCCACCGACGCCGTGATCGGCCCCAACGCATCCGACACCATCTCCGCCAGTCCGCCCCCATCGGCAACCCGCGCGCTCAGCAGCACCGGCACTCGCCCGCCCCCGCTCACAGGCCCCAGCGTCACGCACCGATGCTCAAGCACCCGCGACGAGACCGACCCGTCCCCCGCCGCACCCCGCGACTCGGTCGTCACCGAGATCACCGTCGCGTCCGTCGGCGGCTCCGACCGCTCCGGACGACCCTCCGCCACCGGCAGCATCCGCAGCCCCATCACCAATTCCTCGACCGGCGAGAGCTCGGCCGCAGCCTCAAACGGTGACTCAATCCGCCAGCCCCCGCCGACAGACCCCAACACCATCGCCCCGCCCCCCGACGCGATCTCCACCCGGGTCACCCGGCCCTCAACGCCCGCAAACGCTCTCGCGTCCATCCACCCCAAAAAGCCCCGCGCACCGAGCAGCCGCGGCAGCTCATCCGTCGTCACATACGCCCGCGCCCCCGCACCGTCCTCGAGCGTCACCATCGCACGCCCACCGAGCGAGCCCGACGGCAGCCCTAACGCGACCTGCCGCCCCGACCCGCCGACAACTGTCAGCAAGGCCGCCGGATCATCCTTCTCCTCTGCCGCGGGCACCCCCCGCAGCCGGTCCAGAATCCGCAGAAACGCCCTCACGCGGTCCGACGCCACCGGCCACCGCGCCACCGGCGATTCCCCGATCCGAAGCTCCCACCGGTCCCCCGAGACGCGCACCAGCCGCTGCGTCTCCGTCTCGCCGCCGGCAAACACCACCTCGGTCACTTCGCTGGGCGGGAAGGGCAACAGCGGCTCGGCGTCCACCGCGCGCGCACCGCGCTGGGGCACGAGCAGCGCGCTCAGCCCGAGGCAGATGATCGCAATCAGCACAAAGATGGTCGTGAGCTTGCCGCGTGACACAGCCGCAGTGTACCGGTCACGCCCGGCCGAGGCACCGATCCCCCGGCCCGCCCGCCAGAACCCATAGACTGCCCCCTCATGGCCACGCCCGTTCTCCCACCCAGACGTCCCGACGGCCAAACCGCCAGACCACTCGTCGGCATCACCGCCGACCTCACCGACCACGCCAACGGCCTGCGCGTCTTCACCTACCAGAACTACGCCACCGCGATCGCCGCCGCCGGGGGCACCCCCGTCCTGCTCCCCCCGATCGCCGAGTCCGCCCCCGACCTCGCCACCCGGCTCGACGCGTTCGTCTTCACCGGCGGAGACGATCCCGTCACCGAGCCCTTCGGCGAGCCCACCGACCCCCGCGTCACGCCAGTGCACCCCGAGCGGCAGCGATTCGAGACCGCACTGCTCGCCGCGATCATCGAGCTCTCGCCGGACACCCCCGTCCTCGGCGTCTGTCTCGGCATGCAGATGCAGGCCCTCGTCGCCGGCGGACGCCTCGACCAGTTCATGCCCGACACCACCGCCACACACGCCGACCACTGGGAACACCACCACACCGTCAGCCCCACGCCCGCCGCAGAACCGCTCAGCCCCGCACTCCGCTTCCGCGGCACGGTCCGGAGCAAGCACCACCAGGCCGTCGCCGACCCCGGCACGCTCACCGTCATCGCCACCGCCCCCGACGGCGTCATCGAGGCCGTGTGCGACCCGGCCCGCCGATTCTGGGTCGGGGTACAGTGGCACCCCGAACGCACCGACCAAGACGCCGTGGGCCAGGGGCTCTACCGAGAGCTCGTCCGCGCTGCACAGACCTCCCGCGCAGGAGCGCCCGCATGCCGACCCCCGACGAACTGATGCAATCCGCGATCGCCTCGATGCAGGCCGGCCAATTCGGCCCGGCGCTCGAGCACCTCAACCAGGCCGCGGCGCTCGCGCCAAACAACGCCGATATCCTCCGCATGCTCGGCGAGTGCCGCTTCCGCGTCGGTCAGCCCGGGCCCGGGCTCGAGGCCCTCCAGGCCTCCCTCCGCCTCGACCCGAAGAACACCCGGACCTGGTTCTCCGTCGGCGCGATCCTCGCCCTGACCAACCGCTCCGCCCAGGCCGCCGAGGCCTTCGCCAAGGTCGTCGAGCTCGAGCCGGAGAACGCCGTCGCCGTCGCCTGCCTGGCCAAGGCCCAGCAGACCATCAAGCAGGTCGACGAGGCCATCAAGACCTACCAGCGCGCCATCGAGCTTCAGCCCGACCACCTCGAGGCCCGCACCGACCTTGCCAACTGCTACCTCCACGTCGGACGCATCGACGACGCCATCGCCGAGTTCCGGCACGTCATCGCCAAAAAGCCCGACCACCTCGCCGCCCTCGACTGCCTCTGCACCGCGATGAACTACCCCGACAACCTCGACCCCGCCGAGGTCTTCGCCGCCCACAAGGCCTTCGGCGACGCCGTCATGAACCTCCCGTCCAACACGCTCCCCAGCGTCCCCGGCGCGCTGCCGACAGACTTCAGCCCCGACCGCCCCCTCCGCATCGGCTACCTCTCCGCCGATTTCTACGAGCACTCCGTCGCCTACTTCGCCCGCGCCCTCCTCGCCGACCGCGACGCGACCAACTTCCAGACCTACTGCTACCACACCGGCGCCGCACTCGACAGCGTCACCGACCAGTTCCGCGAACTCACCGACAACTGGCGCCACGTCCGCACGCTCAACGACGCGCAGCTGGCCGCCAAGATCCGCGCCGACCGCATCGACATCCTCGTCGAGCTCACCGGCCACACCCAGCACTCGCGTCTGCACATGCTCCGCGACAAGCCCGCTCCGGTCGTCGTCACCTACCTCGGCTACCCCAACACCACCGGCCTGCCCACCATCGACTACCGCATCGTCGACGAACTGACCGACACCCCCGAGTCCGACCAGTACCACACCGAGCGGCTCGTCCGCCTCCCCGGCTGCTTCCTCTGCTACACGCCGCGCAAGGACGCCCCGGCCGTCGCGCCGCCCCCCTCCGTCGAGAACGGCTACGTCACCTTCGGCTCGTTCAACGCGACCAAGAAGATCACCCCCAGAGTCATGGCCCTCTGGTGCCGCATCCTCCGCGAGGTCCCGACCGCCCGGCTGGTCCTCAAGGGCGAGGCCTTCTCCTCCCCCGTCTCACTCGCCCACTACGAGGCCATGCTCACCGAGCACCAGATCGACCGAAGCCGCGTCGACCTCCTCGGCCGCATCGCCTCCAAGGCCGACCACCTCGACGCCTACCGCCTCCTCGATATCGGCCTCGACCCCTTCCCCTACAACGGCACCACCACCACCTGCGAAGCCCTCTGGATGGGCGTCCCCGTGCTCTCACTCGCCGGGTCCAACCACGCCAGCCGCGTCGGCCTGTCGCTGCTCACCGCCGTCGGCCTGCCCGAACTCGCCCTCCACGACGAGGACGCCCTCGTCCGCGCCGCGGCCGACCTCGCGAGCGACCGCGAGCGTCTTCAGTCCCTGCGCTCCACCATGCGCGACCGCGTCGCCGGTTCACCGCTCTGCGACGGCGCCGGCTTCATGCGCAGGCTCGAAACCGCCTACCGCTCGATGTGGCACGAGGCCTGCGCCAGGCACTAGCCCGCCGCGCCATCAAGCCGTCGCCGCTACTGCAGATCCATGGAATCACGAACACCAAGCGTCGTGTATACCTCACGCGTCGCCCGCGACCGGTTCAGCGTGTAGAAGTGGATCCCGTCTACATCGTGATCCAGCAGGTCGCGGCACTGCTCGGTCGCCCAGTGCACACCAACCCGCTGCACCGCCTCCGGGTCCCCGCCCGTCCGCTTGATCGCCCGGATCACCGCCGCCGGAAACCTTGCCCCCTGCGCCAGGTCCGCCATCCGCGCCATCCCCGGCGCAGACGTGATCGGCATGATCCCCGCGATAATCGGCACCGAGATCCCCGCCAACCGGCACCGATCGCGGAAGTCGTAGAAGTCGCGGTTGTCGAAGAACAACTGCGTGATGATGAAGTCCGCCCCCTCGTCCACCTTCGCCTTCAGCAGGTCCATCTCCCGCAGCCGGTTCGGCGTCTCTGGGTGCCCCTCCGGGAAGCCCGCCACCCCGATGCCAAACCCCGACCGGTTCGGGTGCGCCCCCGACTCGTTGAACCGACGGATCGCCGCCACAAGGTCCGACGCGTACGCGAACGCGTCCGCCGCCCGGTCATAGTCCGGCTGGTCCCGCGGCGGGTCGCCCCGCAACGCCAAAATGTTCCCGATGTCGTGCCGCGCATACCGCTCGAGGATCGCGTGGATCTCCGCCTCAGAGTGCCCCAGACACGTCAGGTGCGGCATCGGGTTCAGGCTCGTCTCGTCCCGCAGCCGCACCACCAGATCGTTGGTCAGCTCCCGCGTCGATCCCCCGGCGCCGTACGTCGCGCTGACGAACGTCGGCCGGAGCGACTCCAACTCCGCGATCGTGTCAAACAGCTTCCCCGCCGCCTCCGCGCTCTTGGGAGGAAAGAACTCAAAGGAGAACGTGGTCCGCTGCTGTTTGAAGATGTCGCGGATATGCATGAGGGCTCTCAGGAATCCTGATCCTTGTCCCGCCGGCCGTGCTTCGCAAGCCCATTCCCTGCCCACGACCCAAACTGGGGCTTGAATCGGAGGCCGGATCAGGTATTCTCTCGCAGTATCGGTGCTTCGGCGGACGGAGCCCGAGCCAACCCGGCGACTTCGCGCAGGACGAAGCCCCGCCCGCCACGATCAGGCCGCCCACCACCGGGGAGAGACATGCAAGCCACCATCTGTTCGTGCCGCGTGCACCGCCGTGCCATGGGATTCACCCTCATCGAACTGCTGGTGGTCATCGCCATCATCGCCCTGCTCATCGGCATCCTCCTGCCCGCGCTCGGCAAGGCCCGGCAGTCGGCCCGCACCACCGTCTGCTCCACCGGCCTCCGGCAGATCACCCTCGGCTGGGCCATCTACGCCAACGAGTGGGACGACATCTCCGTTCCCGGCCAGGTCGGCCGCTACGCCGACGAATCCAAGAACGTCTACGACGTCGGCAACGGCCAGCAGTACCGCCCCCGCTGGTACGTGCAGATGGGCGCCGCCGCGGGCTTCTACGCCCTCGCCAACCCGTCGCCCGACCGCAACACCGAGCACTCCGCCCAGGTCAACAACGAGATCTTCCTCTGCACCGAAGCAAAGGACTGGACCAGCACCCGCAACAGCCCCTACGGCTACAACTACCAGTTCCTCGGCAACGCCCGCTGGGACTACCAGGGCGAGTCCGGCGGCAAGTTCGTCAAATTCCCCGTCCGCACCAGCTCCGTCGACGCCTCCGGCACCGTCCTCGCCGCCGACTCACTCGGAAGCGCCGCCGGCAAGCCCGAGAGCGAACGCACCGAGAACCTCGCCACCGGCGAACGCGACCCCAGCCTCCGCGCCCGAGGCGGGCACGGCTACTCGCTCGACCCGCCCCGACTCAAGGCCGACGGCGACTTCTGCGACCCGCAGAACCCCGGCGCCGAGCACCGCTCCGCCCCCGACGAACGCCACGGCACAAAGACCAACGCCTCGTTCTGCGACGGCCACGTCGAGACCACCAGCCTCGCCGAACTCGGGTACATCGTCGATGGCCTCGGCGCCGTCGAGGCCTTCAACTCCGCCGCCAGCAACGCCCTCTTCAGCGGCGGCCGACGCGACCTCGACGTGCCCACGGTCGACTGACAACGGCCCCACGCAGGGCAGCCGGCTTCGCCAGAGAGCTCAGCCAGAGAGCTCAGCCAGAGAGCTCAGGTGGTATGGTCCAGCAAGACCGTGCCCTACCGCAGCGCGTTCGAGAACGCCGCTTCCTGAATCGGCGTCACCGCCTCCAGCACCCGCTTGAGCACCATCGCCGGAGAACCGATCGCGTCCACCCGGTGCACGATGTCGCACGGATACTCGGCCAGCAGTGGGGCGGTCGTCTCCTCGAAGATCTGCAGCCGGCGCTTGATCACAGCCTCCTGCGCATCGTCGGCCCGACCCTCCTTGAGCGCGCGCCCACGCAACCGGTCCAGCATGAGCTGCTGGTCGGTCGCCTGCAACAGCACGATGCCCAGCACGTCAACGTGCTCGGCCATCAGCTCCGTCTGACGCACGTTCCGCGGGATGCCGTCCAGCACCAGCAACTCGCTGAAGGGGTGGTAGATCCCCAGCGTCCACTGCGCCTGCATGCACTGCCGCCACAGGTCCACGGTCAGCTCGTCCGGCACCAGCTCGCCCCGGACCGAGTACTCGCGGAACGTCTTCCCGGTCTCGGAATACGGGTCCAGATTCCGGAACATCTCCCCGGTCGAGAAATGGTGGAACCCGGGGACACTTCCCAGCATGGTGCCCTGCGTGCCCTTGCCCGCGCCCGGAGCGCCAAAGAGCAGTACGGTCCGATACTTCTCTGTCACGTGAAGTCTCCGAGGTCTCGATAGCGTACCCATCCCTGTTGGGTCGGCACTGTAGACCGCTATCGGCACGTTAACTCAGTCACAACGGTCCGACCCGACGAGATGCGGCCATCCAAGAAAGACACCCCGCGAACGGTCGCGGGGCGTCGGGGTCACACAAGGGGCACAGGGGCCGTCCAGGCCCCTCCGGGCCTATCAGCCGGCGGCCTCGATCACTTCCTTGGCCATGCTCGCCGGCATCGCACGGTACTCCAGGAACTCCATCGTCGAGGACGCACGCCCCTGGCTCATGCCACGCAGCGAGGTGGTGTAGCCGAACATCTGCGAGAGCGGCACCTCGGCGGTGATCGCCTTGATCACCCCACGGTCCTCGGTGTCCACAATCATGCCGCGACGCGAGCTCAGGTCGCCAGTCACGTTGCCGATGTAGTCCTCCGGCGAGATCACGACCACCTTCATGATCGGCTCCAGCAGCACCGAGCCGGCCTTGGCGACCGCCTCACGCAGCGCCAGACGACCCGCCTGCTCGAACGCCACCTGCGACGAGTCGACCGAGTGGCTCGAACCGTCCACCAGCGTCACCTTGACGTTGATGAGCGGGTAGCCCGCGGTGATCCCGCCGATCGCCGTCTGACGCACACCCACCTCGACAGAGGGGATGAACTCCTTCGGGATCGCGCCGCCGATGATGGCGTTGTGGAAGGCGATGTTCTCGGTGAACTTCAGGCCGTCCGCCTCCGCCTGCTCGGCGGTGTAGGGCTCGATGTTGATCGTACAGTCGCCGAACTGACCACGGCCGCCCGTCTGCTTGACGAACTTGCCGCGGATGTTGTTGGCCGGGCCCTGGATCGTCTCGCGGTACGAGACGCGGGGCTTGCCGACATCACAACCGACCTTCATGTCACGGGTCAGCTTGTTCTTGATGATCTCCAGGTGCAGCTCGCCCATGCCGGCGATGATGGTCTGCCCCGTCTCCTCGTCGTAGTGCGACCGGAACGAGGGGTCCTCGCGGCGGATCACACCCAACGCCTCCGAGAGGCGACGCTTGTCGTCGGCGCTGTGCGGCTCGATCGACATCGAGATCACCGGCTCGGGGAACGTCATCCGCTCCAGCACGATCGGGTCGTCCGCGTCGCAGAGCGTGTCGCCCGTGTACGAGTCCTTCACGCCGATCACCGCAACGATCGCGCCGCAGCTCGCCTCCTCGAGCGGGATGCGGTTCTGCGCGTGCATCTCGAAGATGCGGCTCACGTTCTCCTTCTTGCCGTTCACCGGGTTCAGGAGGCGGCTGCCCTTCTTGAGCGTGCCGGAGTAAATCCGCAGGTACGTCAGGTCGCCGTGCGAATCGTTGACCACCTTGAACACCAGACCCGACATCGGGGCCTCGTCGTCGTGAGGACGGGTCAGCTTCTTCTCGGCGTCGCGGGGGTCGGTGCCCTCGACCTGCGGCACCTGGTCCGGCGCCGGCAGGTAGTCGATGACGCCGTCGATCAGCCGCTGCACACCGATGTTCCGCAGCGCCGCGCCGCAGAACGTCGGGTTGCACCGACGCTCGATCGTGCCCTTGCGGATCGCCTGGCGGATCTCGTCAGGAGACACCGAGGACTCGTCCTCGAGGTACTTCTCCATCAGGTTGTCGTCGAGCTCGACCGCCATCTCCACCAGCATGTGGTGCCACTCCGCAGCCGTGTCGGCGAGGCTCTCGGGGATCTCCTTCTCCGTCACGACCGCGCCCTTCTCGTCGGCGTCGAAGTAGTACGCCTTCATCCCGAGAAGGTCGATGATGCCCTCCAGCTCGTTGCCCGAGCCGATCGGGTACTGCACCGCGATCGGGTTGGCACCCAGCCGCTCCTTGATCGTCCGGAAGCTGAACTCAAAGTCAGCACCCAGCTTGTCCATCTTGTTGATGAAGCACAGACGCGGCACCTTGTACCGGTCGGCCTGACGCCACACGGTCTCGGACTGCGCCTCGACGCCCTCCTTGCCGTCAAACACCGCGACCGCGCCGTCGAGCACACGCAGCGAACGCTCCACCTCGATCGTGAAGTCCACGTGACCCGGAGTATCGATCAGGTTGATCTTGTACTCCTTGTCGTTGCGCACCCACGGACACGTCGTCGCAGCCGACTGGATCGTGATCCCGCGGTCCTGCTCCTCCGCAAGGAAGTCCATCGTGGCCGTGCCCTCGTGGACCTCACCCATCTTGTAGTTCTTGCCCGTGTAGTAGAGGATGCGTTCGGTCACTGTCGTCTTGCCCGCATCGATGTGCGCACAAATGCCGATGTTGCGGATGTGTGATAGGTCGGTGGCCATGGTCGTCGTCCTCAAGTCTTGTCGGTCGGTCAGCGGTACGTGACTGCCCGCTCACCCGGCCAACATGCCGGAATCGGGAAGTCGGAATCTCTTGTGCCACAACCCGGGGTTGCGGGGTCGGTTCTGCTCACAAGGTGTCGAAACAGTTGGGCCGGCGGGTCGAAAGAACCGCAGAGGTCTGGGCCGCGATCAGTCGCTCCCCCGAGGGGCCGGAATGTCCAAATCATCGTCCATCGGACGGCTCCGAACATCAAGCAAGCCAAGTGCGGCGGATTCCCGCGAGCCCTATATACAACCAAACAATACGCCCACAGCCGTCGGAATCAAGGGTCCAAAGCCACTTCGCGCAGCATTTGCACCTCCCGATCAGGCAGCCCCGCGACCGGATCCAGCCGCGACAACTCGTGCAACGCCAAAGCCTTGCTCGCCCACCGAGACGCCGCCTCATCGTCACCGGACTCCCGGTACCGAAACGCCAGGTCCCGGGCAAGCTCCGGGCTGAAAGGGTCCAGCTCCGCCGCCCGCTCGAGCGGTGCAAGGTCCGAATACGGCCGCGCAAGGCTCCCGTCAGGCACCGCCGCCTGCGCCAGCCGCAACGCACCCGCCAGACGCCGATACGCCGAGCTGTCCCCCGGCCAACGCTTCGCACCCCACCTGGCCAGCTCCACCATCGCTCCGGCAGCCTCCGCCGGCCCCAGACGCCCCCCGCCCGCGCCGGAAGCCATCGCCGACCGCGCCAACGCCCCCCTGACCCGAGAGGCCGCCGACGTCGCCGCTCGGCTCGGTGTGGCCGCCGACCGCGCGACGCCCTCCAGCACCACCGCAGCATCCTCCAGAGCGCTCAACCGAAGCGCGTCAACCGCCCGGCCCACCCCCTCCGGAGACATCTCCACCCCGCGCCCCAGCATCGCCGAAAGCTCCTCGACCAGCCGCTCCGGAGACTCGTCCGTCAGCCCCTGCCCCCTCGCCTCAAACCGCTGAACCAGCCGCGTCGCCGCCCCGGCCCGAGCCGCAGCCCCCCGAAGCCCGCGCTCCCACCCCCACACCGGCACCGACGCCGCCACAACCGCCAGCCCGAGCACACCCGCCACCACCAGCCCCGCAAGAGAGCCCCGACCCCCGCCAGCCCGAGCCCCACCAGCCCGAACACCAACCCCGGCCGCCCCCGCCCCGAGCACCACAAACATCCACCCCGCCCCCGAGAGATCCGTCCCCGTCAGCTCGATCTGCGCGTGCACCAGCACCGCCAGCCCGCCGGCCAGCAGCCCCGCGCGCACCACCCCGGGCGACCGCCGCGAAACCGTCAGCAGAGCCGCCCCCAGCCCCAGCCACGCCAGCACGAACCCCACCAGCTTGGTCACGCCGTCCATCAGCAACAGCCCGTACGCCTCCGGCACCGCCGCCGCCGTCGGTATCGCCTCCCGCCACAGCGCCACCAGGCCGCTCAACGCGATCACCACACCCAGCCAGACGAACACCCCCCGTCCGCCGACCCCCGCCCCCTCTTCCTGGCCATCGTTCCCGTTCGGCGCCCCGAGCCCCGCCAGCCACTCGCGCCCCACCCGCGAGGCCAGCGCCACGACCACCCCGCACCACGCCACCCCGAACACGCCGAGCATCGACACATAATCAAACAGCACGCTGTGCGGGCTCGAGACCTCCTCCGGGCTCAGCGGGTTCTTGGCCAGCAGATACGCCGACTGGAAGCCGTCCGGCCCCACGCCCCACACCGGGTGCCCGGCGAAGATCCCCGTCGCCGCCTGCAGATAGAACCAGCGGAACAGCAGGCTCAACTCACCGATCCGCTCGCCGACCAATCCCCGCGCCACCACCGCCGCCAGCGCCGCCGCGATCAGCCCCGGCCCGAACCACCACCCCAGCCTCCCCGAGCCCAGCCCCGCCAGCCCGCGGCGCACCACCCCCGGCAGCCGCCCCGACCACGCCGCCGCACCCAGCAGCCCCATCCCCAGCGCCAGCGCCGCCACCGCCCCCTTCGGCAACGCACCGCCCGCCGGCACCGCCATCACGATGCCCCCGACCGCCAGCACCGTTCCCGCCAGCACGCCGACAAACCGGTACAGGTCCGGCCGCTCCCCGGTTGCCCACAGCCGCCCCCGCACCGCCGCGAAAAGCCCCGCGCCGAACATCACCGCGCACCCGACCATCACCGACGCGTACACGTTCGACATCGCAAACCACGCCGACGCGTCCGGCTGCATCATCCGCCGCTCAAACACCCGCGCCGCCGCCGACCCCTCGACCCACCCGTGCGACGCGAGAAACGACTCGCGGTTCTGCCGGAACTCGTCCACCAGCGTCGGGTGCTCGCTGAAGACCTGAATCCCCGCCCGCAGCGCCAGCGGCCCCGCCAGCCCGGCGCAGCACGCCAGCACCAACGCCCGCTCCTCCGCGTGCCGGCACGCCACCAGCGCCGCCAGCGCCCCGGCGATCGCCGCGACCCACACCGACAACGTGTTGGCGTTCTCCACACACGCCGACGGCCCCAGCCATCCGTGCCACACCACCGCCGGCAGCCCCAGCCCCGCCAACACCAACACCACCCCCATCCCCCGCGGCAACGCCTCACCCGCCCGCCGCGCCGCCAGCAACACCAGCCCGAGCCCAAACAGCGGCAGCGCCGCCAGCACCATCGACAGCGCCGGCCCCACACCGTTCAGCGGCGCCACCGTCGTCAACGGATCCAGCCCCCACCCCGGCAACGGATCCGTCGTCGTGATCACCCGCGCGCACACCCCGACCAGCACACACACCAGCCCCATCCGCCGCACCGCGCTCGCCGCACGCGATACAACCAGGGGGGCGGGCTTTCCAGCCCGCCTTCCGACGCTCCCCGTCTCACCACTCATGCCCGGTCACCATCCCCGCCCTCTCGCCCGCTCGTCGCCGCCTCCGCAAACGCCAACGCCAGCAACGTCAACACAATCTGCAACCCCACCAGAATCGCCTGCCACGGCTCCAGCGACCCGAGCACGATCCCCGACACCCCCGTGATCGCCGTCAAACTGCAGATCAGCCCGACCGCCGCCGGCTTGGTAAACCCCCGCCGCACCAGCCGGTGCGACAGGTGCTGCTGATCGCCCACAAACGGGCTCCGCCCCTGACTCACCCGCACCAGCGACACGGTCACAAAGTCGTACAGCGGCACCGCCAGCACCGCCAGCGGCATGAACACCCCGTACCACCCGCCCGAGCGCATCGTGTCGCTCGGGTCGTAATACGTCGTCCGCACGGTCAGAAACGCCAGCGTGAACCCGACCACCAGCGACCCGCCATCCCCCATAAAGATCCGCGCCGGCGGCAGGTTGAACGACAGAAAGCCCAGCGCCGCCCCAACCAGCAGCGCAAGCGTCGCCGCGATAAACCACTGCCCGTTCAGCAGCGCCGCCGCCAGAAAGCACGCCCCCGCGATCGTCGTCACACCCCCGCACAGCCCGTCCATGTTGTCGATGAAGTTCAGCGCGTTGGTCACCAGCCCGATCCACAGCACCGTTACCACCACCGAGAGCCACGGCCCGCCGACGTGCCCGTCCAGCAGCATGAACAGCCGCGTGTCGGTCACCAGCGTCATCGCCGCCGCGCACCCGAGCATCACCACCAGCTTCACCCACGGCCCGAGCGCCTTGCGGTCGTCGATCAGCCCGAGCAGATGCAGAATCGTCAGGCACGCCAGCAAGGTCAGCGCCGGCGGCGTCCGCTCGGCCACCCCGGGCAGATAGACCGCCAGCTCCGGCACGCGGCTGGTAAAGAACTCCGTCGCCCCCAGCTTCACCGCCAGCAACCCCGCCGCCAGCGGCAGGGCGACCCCGGCGAACACCGCGATCCCCCCCGTGTTGGGCACCCGCCGCAGCTCCTCCTTCACGTGCCCGTTCGACCCCGCCGAGTCGTACGTGCCGAACCGGTGCCCCAGCCGCACCAGCAGCCCGGTGAGCGGCAACGAGATCGCCAGCGAGACCACGAGAAGTGAGAGACACAGCCAGATCATGCCGCGGAGTGTAGAGGAACCTCCGAAGCACAACGAAGAGCCGCCGATTCCCCCCCCGATCGGTGCCACGCAACGCCGTCAACTTCCCGAGGGTGCCACGGGGCAGTACCGAGGGTGCCACGGGTCAGACGCTGCTTTGAGCGGCTGCCCCGTGCGGCGGTGTCGGGCATCCTCGCACGGGGCAGTCCCGCAGAGCCGGGCCTGACCCGTGGCACCCACCAATGCTCACGGCGTCGGGTGCCACTGGGCGCAAGCCCAGTGCCCCGCGGCCGCAACGCTTCCGAGCCCTCGCACAGAGCCCCTCGCGCGAGCGAGGAGACCCTCCCCACATCTACCGCGCTCCCCCGCGCCCTGCCTATCCCGTGTTGGTGCCCGCCACCGCCGCAGGCTACATTGCCCCGGCATGGGGACCTGGATTCAACTCATCCTGCCCGCGTCAGCCCTGCTCGGCCTGCTCCTGCTCATCCGTGGCCTTTTCGGCCGCCGCGTTGGCACCGCCCCGCACTGCCGCCAATGCCGCTTCGATCTCACCGGCCTCTACCCCGAGCACGAGACCTGTCCCGAGTGCGGGGCCGACCTCACCGGTCCTCGGGCCACCACCCGAGGCCTGCGTCGGCGACGCTGGAAGCTCGCGATCGTCGGCCTCCTCATCTTCGCGATCCCCGCCACGCTCAGCGTGCTGGCCGCGCAAGGGCTCATCACCAAAGCGAAGATCGCCGAAGCCCTGCCCACCGGCGCGCTCATCGCCCTCACGATCGACCGGCCGGACAGCTGGATCGCACCCGAAGGGCGCGATGAGTTGCTCGGCCGGGCCGGTTTCGTCGGCGGCCTCAGCCCGAGTGAGACTGTCCACCTCTCCGATGCGCTCTTCCGCGCACTCAGCCGCCCCGACTTCCCCGTCTACCGAGTGCATTGCCGTTTGTTGGATTACGTCGATGCAAACCCCTCGACGCCGCCCGAGGTCCGCCAACGGTACGCCGACTTCCTCCTCGACCGCGTCGTGCGTACCGACCGGCCGTGGGTAGAGGAGTGGGGCGGTGCACTCCTCCGGCTCCGCGAGCAGGGCGTTGTCGGCGATGACGCGTGGGAGGCCGCGATCACGACACTCATCACCCCGCGCCTCTGGTGCAGCAGCGGAGAGGCCCTCGAGCCAGGCGAGATGTTCCTGCTCCGCATCAGCTATCTGTCCGACCGTCTCCGAGGTGCTCCCGGTGTGTTCCTCGAGCGCCGCGAGTCGGCCAACGGGGTGTCGTCGCTGGTCGGATCGAAATACGCGGTCACCATCAGTCGCTACGGCGAGGGCATGCCCCTGGGCGAGGGTGAACTCGGCGATCTGCTCGTGGCAGATGAGAACCCGTCGACCGCGCAGTTCGTCATCCGATCGTGGTACGCCGAGGGCATGACCGACACCAACGGCATCAGCGTCAGCGACGGCCTCGCCCATCCGAGCGCCATCACCGCCGAGACCCGGCTGTCGCTCGACATCCGATCCGCCGATCCGCCGCCCGCCACAGATGCGCTCGCCAGCGATCCGTCCTCTATCAAGCAGTGGCTCCGCGCCCGCCTACTCCCCGCGATCTCCTCCCCGGGGAGGTTCTTGAGGCCCCGTCCACGCCCCGAGTTCGACGCCGCCATCGCGGTGCTCGTCGCCACACCCGAGCCCACCGATCAGTGCATTATCCGCGGCTCCCTCGTCACCATTGGCCCCGACGGCATGCGCACGACCGTGGGCTCATTCAGCCTCGAGGTTGAAGGCTCCACGTACCACAGCCATTGGACCGGAGCCGCGATCCGAACCCTCGGCGGAACCAACTCGACAGGCCGGAGGCCCAAGCAGATCAACCTCGAGATCCCCGAGGCGTGCCTCCTCCCGCAGCCCACCACCCGCGCCGTCCTCCTCTTCGACCACGTCACCCTCCCCGACGGCCGCACCTTCGACGCCGAATCCAGCGGCTCCGCCCCCATCGAGATCGAACTCCCCCTCGACCCCAGCGCCTTCCGCTGGTAGCCGGCTCGCCAAAAACACCCGCCGCGTTCCCTGTATATTGCCAGCGCATGGGGACCTGGATCCAGCTCATCTCGCTCTCGGCGGGCCTGCTCGGCCTGCTCGCTCTCCTCCTCGGCCTCCGAGGCCGCCGCGTTGGCACCGCCCCGCACTGCCGCACCTGCCGCTTCGACCTCACCGGCCTCTACCCCGAGCACGAGACCTGCCCGGAGTGCGGGGCCGACCTCACCGGTCCTCGGGCCACGACCCAAGGCCTGCGCCGCCGCAGCTGGAAGCTCGCGATCGTCGGCCTCCTCATCTTCGCGATCCCCGCCACGCTCGGCGTGCTGGCCGCGCAAGGGCTCATCACCAAAGCGAAGATCGCCGAAGCCCTGCCCACCGGCGCGCTCATCGCCCTCACGATCGACCGGCCGGACAGCTGGATCGCGCCGGCCGGGCGTGACGAGTTGCTCAGCCGACTGCCCTACAGCCCGGCCGAGCACGACGCGATGGCCAACGCGCTGATCCGCGCGCTCGGACGCCCCGACTTCCCCGAGTTCCGCTACCACAGCGACCTGCTCGGCTTCATCGTGTCGTCCCCCTCCACCCCGAGCACCGTGCGCCGCCGCTACGCCGACTTCCTCCTCGACCGCGTCGTCCGCACCGATGCGCCGTGGGTGGGGTCGTGGGGCACGGACCTGCTCGAACTCCGGGCCGGCGGAGCCATCGACGACGACACGTGGAACGACGTGATCACCAAGCTCATCACCCCGCGCCTCTGGTGCAGCAGCGGCGGGGGTGTCCAGTCGGGCGAACGGTTCGTGCTGCGGGTCGATCTGCTGTCCGACCGGATCCAGAGGGCACCGGGGGCGTTCGTGCTGCGCATCGAGAGCCTCACCCACGCGACGCACCCGCAGTCCACGCCGCCCGTGCCGCCCACCTTCTGGCGGGGCGAGGGGCTGCCGTGGTGCAGCGAGATGCTCGATCAGCTCCTGGTCGCCGGGCCCGACGCCTGGGCCGGAGACTTCGCCGTACGCACCTGGTACGCCGAGAGCGTGACCGATCTCGACTCCATCCCGCGACGGGAGGGGCTGAGTGTCCCGGGCACCCTCACCGCCGAAGCCCGGCTGCCGCTCGAGGTCCGCCCCGCCCTGCCCTCGCCCCAGCCACCCCAGGAGCCGCCCTCCATCGAAGCCTGGCTCCGCTCCAACCTCCTGCCCGCCCTGTCGATGGGCACCAACTCCGCCCTGCCGCTGGGCCGCCGCGGGCTGGGGACGGTCGCGGGCTTGCCCACCTTCCACTGCTGCATCGCCGTCCTCGCGCCGCCGGGCGAACTCTCCCTCCGCGGCACACTCCGAACCATCACCCCCACAGGCAAACAGACCGAACTCGGCACGTTCGATCTGGCGTTCGATGAGGAAGGCGGCCTCGCGACCTGGACCTCGCCAAGGCTCGCGGCTCCCGACATCCCACACCACTCCATGAAGCTCCTCCCCCGGCGCCTCGCCCAGTTCCGCGTCGCCTTCCCCGCCGAGTGCCTGCTCCCACAAACAACCACCCGCGCCGTCCTCCTCTTCGACCACGTCACCCTCCCCGACGGCCGCACCTTCGACGCCGAATCCAGCGGCACCGCCCCCATCGAGATCGAATTCCCCCTCGACCCCGACACCGGCAACTTCCACTGGTAACGGCCCCAACCCACCCCCCGGCTCCCCATCACCCCGCCGCTCCGCCACTTCCGCACTCCGTCACTCCGTCACTTCCGCACTCCGTCACTCCGTCACTCCGTCACTCCGTCGCTTCGTCGCTCCGTCGCTCCGTCGCTTCTCCACGTCTCCACTTCTCCGCTTCCTCATCCCCACAACCACCCACGGCACAAACACCACCCCAAACAACACCTGCGCCCCCAGGAAGATCGTCACGATCCGCCACGGCCAAGGACCCAGATAGTCGATCAGCGTCGTCCCGCCCGGCGCCGTGTTGCCCGTGTACCCGTAGTTCACATCCATCAGCACGTTGAACACCGTCACCGGCACGATCCACGCCAGCGACAGCGCCGTCACCACGCCCCAGTCCCGAAGCCGCGGCCGGTACCCCAGCACCACCACGTCGTACACCGCCGACCCCACGATGTGCGTGTGCCCAACGAAAAACAGCCAATAGCTGAACTGCCCGTACCCCCCGTCAACCACCGGCGTGAAGAACGCCTGCGTGCTCAGCCCGATCCCCCAGAAGTACAGCAACGACCGCAACCACCGCCGCTGCGTCAGCAGCGCCAGCGGAGCCACCCACGCCGCCAGATCGCAAAGATGCAGCGGCAGCGACTCATACCAATCAAAGTTCCGCGGCAGCAGATACCACACCACCGCCATCGCCTGCCACGCGATCGTCGCGCACACCCACGCCAACCGAAACCGCCACTCCCAGTCCGGACCGCCCGACCTCCGAGCCCCTCGCGCCAGCGAGGCGACCCGCCCCGACCCCGGAGCCCCTCGCGCAAGCGAGGGGACCCGTCCCCCATCCCCCGGCAACCACCGCCGCCCCAACCAACACGCCCCCGCCATCAGCCCGACCAGCACCATCAGCGTCACCAGATGCTGCGGCGTGAACGCGTGGAACTCCACCGCCCAGTCGTACCCCCCCGAGATTGGTGATTCGGTCTGCATGCGTCACACGCCCCGCGGCCTCACCGGCCACGCCACTCTCTGCGCGCCAGCCTCACCCGACTTTTACCCGTTCTTGACCGGCCGTGCCCGGCAGATCAGCTACCGTGCCCGCATGAAACGCTCAGCCGCCGCCGTCACCTCCATGCTCGCCACTCTTGCCGCCTGCACCACCCACGCCGCGGCCCAAGCCGACCACCAGACCGACCACACACACGACCACCCGCACCGCCACGACACCGTCACCGACCACTCCCGCTTCACCACCAACCGTCCCGCAGCCGAGATCCTCCCCCTTCCCACCGAAGACGACGCCTTCTTCTTCGTCGTCTTCGGCGACCGCACCGGCGGCCCCGCCGACGGCGTCAAAGTCCTCGACCAGGCCGTCGCCGACACCAACCTCCTCGAGCCCGACCTGGTCATGACCGTCGGCGACCTCGTCCAGGGCTACAACACCACCGAGCCCTGGATGGCCCAGATGCGCGAGTTCAAGGGCATCATGGACAATCTCTACTGCCCATGGTTCCCCGTCGCCGGAAACCACGACGTCTACTGGCGCGGCGACAACACCCCCGAGGGCGAGCACGAGCAGCACTTCGAGACCCACTTCGGCCCCCTCTGGTACGCCTTCGAGCACAAGGACTGCTACTTCATCGTCCTCTACTCCGACGAGGGCAACCCCGAAACCGGCGAGAAGAGCATCTCCAAGCCCGAGACCCAGAAGATGAGCCCCGAGCAGTTCGCCTGGCTCGGCGAGACCCTCGACAAGGCCAAAGACGCCAAGCACGTCTTCCTCTTCCTGCACCACCCCCGCTGGACCGGCGGCAACTACGGCAACGACTGGGACCGCGTCCACGACCTCCTCGTCAAGGCAGGCAACGTCTCCGCCGTCTTCGCCGGCCACATCCACCGCGCCCGCTTCGACCCCCGCGACGGCATCGAGTACGTCACCCTCGCCACCGTCGGCGGAGCGCAGACCGGCAAGGTCCCCGACGCCGGCTATCTCCACCACTTCGACATCGTCACCGTCCGCGACGACCACCTGGCCCTCGCCTCCATCCCCGTCGGCGGCGTGCAGGACGTCCGCGCCATCACCGGCACCGTCAGCAACGAGACCGGCCGCCTCGCCGACACCCGCCCCTCCGTCGCCAACCCGCTCCACGTCACCAGCGACGGCACCGCCGAGGGGCTGGTCGCGGTCACCGTCACCAACCCCGTCTCCCGCCCGATCGACCTGACCCTCGCCCTCGACAGCGCCGACTCGCGCTGGACCGTCAGCCCCGATCACCACCACGGCAGGATCGACGCCGGCGCCAGCCGCACCTTCGAGTTCGCCGCCGGCCGCCTGGCCGGCCTCGACACCGCCTTCCGCCCGCTCGAGATCGTGCTCAACACCGACTACCTCGCCGAGACCGCCCGCTTCAACATCCCCGAGGTCCGCGCCGACGTGCCCCTCACAGTCGACCTCTCCGCGCCTCCCCGCCCCGCCCGCGAGACCGCCGCGGCCTTCGACGGCAAGACCGACCACATCCGCATCGAGAGCGCCACCATCCCCGTCCCCGACGGCCCGCTCACCCTCGAGTGCTGGATGCGGGCCCGCTCCTTCGGCAGCCGCGTCGGCCTGGTCGCCAAGACGGAGAACTCCGACTACGGCATCTTCGTCAGCAAGGGCGTGCCGCAGTTCTCGATTCTTCTCGGCGACCGCTACGCCGCCGCGGGCGCCGACGCGCCCATCCTCAAGCCCAACACCTGGCACCACGTCGCCGGCGTCTACGACGGCAGCGAGGTCCGGCTCTATGTCGACGGCAAGCTCGTCGACACGACCAAACGCTCCGGCAAGCGCCGCACCAACACCCGCCCCCTCATGATCGGCGCCGACGTCAACAACCGCAGCGAGCCCACCTCCCACTTCGACGGCGACATCGACGCCGTCCGCCTCACCGCCGACGCCCTCTACTCCGGCGACAGCTTCACCCCCGCCCGCCGCCCGGCCGCCACGCCCGAGACCTACCTCCTGCTCAACATGGACGGCCTCGCCGGCCCCTGGCTCTACGACGAATCCGGCCGCGGTGCCCACCCCGTGGTGACCAACACGGTCGAGCTCATCGCCGCAGACTAAACCAGAGCCCGACGCGCTAACGAGGAGCCCCTCCCCCGCCGAAACGCCAAGCACACCCCAAGAAAAGAGGCCCAACGCGCCAGCGTGGGCTTTCCACCCGCAACACCCCGGCACAAAGCAGAAACGCAGAACGCGAAGGGCGCCGAGGGAGGATGCGAAGGACGCGGGGTCAGAGCAGAGCCCGATGCGCGAGCGAGGGGCCGTTGAACGCGAAGGACGCGAAGCGCGCGAAGGAAGGCAAGCACAGATGAACACAGAGTCACAGAGAGGGCGAGGAAGAAAACGAACGCCCCTGTGCCACGGGTGGCTCGTCCACCCGTGCGGCATGTGCAAGCTTCCCGAACACGCGTGGACAAGCCGCTGGTACCCATGAAAAACGGAAAGTGTCGCCCGCTGCTACCCCGTCTCAAAACAGTATCGCGATAATGATGAGCACGACCAAGCCTCCGCACCCGATGCCGAAGTTCCACTTTGCGCGGCGAACGGCGGCCCGGCGATACGCTCGGTTGGCCTCTGCGATGTCTTCATCAGTCACATCGCGTTCGTCCTTGCCAAGGTCCGCTGCGATCTTTAGGCGAGCTTTCGTGAGCAAATAGGCTTGGAACTTGGACATCGGTCGATTTCTCGCGTTGGGAAGGTGGTATCGATCTCACCCACACCGTGCCACCAAGGCGCGGCTGCTCTGAGCCACTCCTTGGTGCCTCCGCAGTACCTACACCACAAGCACCAAGATTTCAAAGCCGGTTTTGGTAGCAAAACAAACCAATCCCCAATCCCTCTTCCCCCGTCCCTCTCCGCACATCCGCGTTCTGCCTTCCTCCGAGCCCTTCGCGCCCTTCGCGTTCAAAGAGGCTCCTCGCTCGCGCATCGGGCACTGTCGTGCGCGGGCCCTACGCCCCCGCCCCCTCATGCCGCAACTGCCCGCACGCCGCCGCGATGTCCCTCCCGCGGCTCGCCCGGATATGCGCATTCACCCCCCGCGCCTGCAAGATCCGCTGAAACTCCAGCACATCCCGCGTCCCCGGCCGCTTAAAGGGCAACGGCTCCACCTCGTTGTACCGAATCAGATTGATGTTCGCCCGCAAACTCTTGGCCACCCCCGCCAGCTGCTGCGCATGCTCCGGCAGGTCGTTCACCCCGCCCAGCAAAATGTACTCCAGCGTGATCTCCCGACCCGTCTTGCGGAACCACGCCGTGCACGCCCGCAGCAGCTCCGGGATCGACGTGTACTCCGCCCACGGGATCAACTCCCGACGCAGCTCGTCGTTCGGCGCGTGCAGGCTCAGCGCCAGCGTCACCGGCAGCTCCAACTGCTCGGCCAGCCGCTCGATCGCCCGCGGCATGCCCACCGTCGAGATCGTGATCTTCCGCGCCGAAATCCCCACACCCCACGGCGCCGCGATCGTCCGCACCGCGTGCACCACGTTCGCAAAGTTCGCCAACGGCTCGCCCATCCCCATAAACACAATGTTCGAGATCCGCGGCGTCGCGTCCGTGAACACCTCGTGCCCCGCCTCATCCGCCAACAGCCGGTTCAGCCGCCACACCTGCTCGACGATCCGCCCCGCCGTCAGGTTGCCGTCCAAGCCCCCGAGCCCCGACGCACAAAACCGGCACCCCACCGGGCACCCCACCTGCGACGAGATACACGCCGTCCGCCGAACCTTCGTCGGATCCTCGCTCGGGATCATCACACACTCTGTCTGCCGATCCGGGTGCGACCCCGCGACCCCCCCGAGCACCCGCAGCGAGTGCCCCTCTCCGTCGCCTCCCCCTCCGTCGCTCCGTCGCTGCGTCGCCCCGTCGCTCCCCCCCCAGTCACCCCACTCCACCAGCAGCTTCCGCGTCCCGTCGCTGGCCACCTGGTGCGCCAGCGTGTCCCCCGAGAGAAACGTCATCTCCGCCGCCAGCATCTCCCGGTCCCGCTTCGACAGGTTCGACATCGCTGCCGGGTCCACCACACCCTTGCGGTACACCCACTCCAGCACCTGCTTGGCCCGAAAGACCGGCAGCCCCCGCCGGGTAAACCAGGCCCCAAGCGTCTCCGGCGTGTGATGAAAGATGTGGTCAACAGGTGCTCGCATGCCGCAAGCCTACGCACCGCGCCCCAACCTGACCCCGACCTCACCCGCACCGCCGACGGTGCCACTGGGCTGGCTCGGCTTTGCGAGACTGCCCAGTGCTGCCGCGTGGGTGTCGCCCCAGCCGCCCGCGGACAATCCGTCAGCCCCTCACCTATCCCACCCGTCGATCAAAAACTCCCCGTCCCGATGGAAAACCTTCCCATCCGCCTCGATCGTCCCCCCCGGCAGCCCCTTCGCCCCGTCCGGCCGCAGGTCGCACACCATGTCCCAGTGCAGCCCCGACTCATTGCTGCTCCCGCTCTCGGGATACCCCGCCCCGCACGCCGCGTGAAATGTTCCGCCGATCTTCTCATCAAACAGCGTGTTCCGCGTGAATTCCGTGATCCCGTAGTTCGTCCCGATCGCGATCTCCCCGAGTGTGCGCGCGCCCTCGTCCTGATCCAGCATCTCAAACAGGAACGCCTCGTTCTTCGTCGCGCTCGCATCAACGACCCGCCCGCCCTTGAACACCAGCCGCACCCCGTCCACCTCGCGCCCGTTATAGACCGCCGGGAACGTGTAGTTCACATGCCCGTCCACCCCCTGCGGCCCCGTGAACACTTCTCCATCCGGGAAGTTCTCGTGCCCCGAGCAGTTCACCCACGTCGCCCTCGCCGGGTCGACGTTCACCCGCAGGTCCGTCCCGTCGTGCCCGCCGTGCGCCGGAGCCCGGAACCGAAGCTCCGTCTTGGTCTGCAGAAACTCCCGCACCCGCTCCTGCCGCTCGTGCACCGCCTGCCACGCCGCCGCCGGGTCGGCCAGGTGCAGCAGCCCCGCCCGGTACACAAACTCCTCATACTGCCGCAGGCTCATCTCCGCGTCCTGCGCCGAGCCCTCCGTCGGATACTGCGTCCCCACCCACCGAAGCGTCCCCTCCGCAGCCCGCTCCAGAAACCGCTTCATCGTCGGCTTCCTCGCCTGCTGCGCCGCCGCGAGCCGGGCCGGCTCCACCCGCGTCGTGCTCCGCGTGTTCCGGTCCGCCCAGAAGGAGATCGTCGCGTCCATCGTCTCGACCTTGTGCGTCTCCAGGGGCGACACAAACGCGATCTGCTCCAGCGACCCCGCCTCCAGCATGTCGTCGATCAGCTCCTCGCTCTTGGGCAGCCACACCGGGTGCCCGCCCGCCGCCAGCACCCGCCGATACGTCGCCCGGATCGCCGGCATCGCCACCGGATCGCCCGAGATCACCACCAGATCACCCTTCTTGATCCGCGTCGAATACGTCACCAGCACATCGGCAAGCCGCTCGACCATCGACGTGGGGGCCGCCGCGACAGCAGTGGGGGCGCTCGTGGTGGTGCTCATCAGATCTCCTCAGTGGATGGTCGAAAGACAACAGCTTCAAAACACTTCGCGCCCGAACGGGCACACCAACGCCGCGACAGCCCCGGCTCTACCGCCCCTCAACCGTCAGCGGCACCGCTCCATACAGCGCCTCGGTCACCACCGGCTTCTGCACCCGGATCCGCCGGTCCGCGTTCGGCAGCCCGCGCTCCTTCATCACCCGCCGCAGATTCCCCGGCAGCGCAAACTCCACATCCTCATCAAACACGTCCCGAGTCTCGATCGTCGCGCCAAACCGCTCCACGATCGTGCGGCACACCCCCGCGACCAGATCCTCCGGCGCACTCGCCCCCGCCGTCACCAGCACCGTCCCCACGCCCTCGCCAAACCACTCGTCCTGCAATCCCCCCGCATCATCGATCAACCGCGCCGCCGTCCCCACGTTCTCCGCGATCTCCGTCAGCCGCACCGAGTTCGACGAGTTCGTGCTCCCCACCACCAGCACCAGGTCCGCCTCCGGCGCAAGCTGCCGCACCGCGTGCTGCCGGTTCGTCGTCGCGTAGCAGATGTCCTCACTCGGCGGAGCCTTGATCCCCGGGAACGCCGCCTTCAACGCCTCGATGATCACCCCCGCATCGTCCGTCGAGAGCGTCGTCTGCGTCAGATACACCACCCGCTCCGGGTCGTCGATCTTCAGCCCCGCGATGTCCGCCGGGCTCTCCACCACCTGCGTCACCCCCGGAGCCTCCCCCGACGTCCCGATCACCTCCTGATGATTCCGGTGCCCGATCAGCAGGATCTGATACCCCTGCCGCGCATACCGGATCGCCTCCGAGTGCACCTTCGTCACCAGCGGGCACGTCGCATCAATCGGCTGCAGGCCCCGCTCCACCGCCCGCTCCCGCACCCGCGGCGGGATCCCGTGCGCACTAAACACCAAAATCGCCCCCGCCGGCGGATCCTCCACGCTCTCCACAAACACCACGCCCCGGTCCCGGAAGCGGCCCACCACATGCCGATTGTGCACAATCTCGTGATACACATAGATCGTCTCGCCCGGGAACAGGTCCAGAACCTGATCCACAACGTCGATCGCCATCCGGACCCCGGCACAGAATCCGCGTGGGTTGGCAAGAATGACCCGCATCACCGCCAATGATACGGGGCACAACCCCGCAAGCCGCCGCGGCACACTCCCCGCCCGGACATCCCCGGCGAACCACCGATCAGGAACGAGCCATGCACAAAGCCCTCCTCCCCCTCATCGCCGCCCTGCTCGTCCTCACCGCCATCGGCGGCATCGTCGCGGGCGTCGCCGTCATGGACTCAGGCGACAAGCACGAGACCGCCGTCACCGAAGCCGCAGCATCCGCCCCCGCCGCAGCCAACAACTCAGGCGTCGGCACCCGCACCGCACCCCCCGAGCCCGCCCAGCCCGAAGCCACCGAGCCCGAAGACTTCATCCGCTTCGGCACCCGCGCCGCCCCCGACCGCACCCCCGGCGCCATCCGCCTCGCGACCTACAACGTCGAGAACCTCTTCGACGACCAGGACGACCCCGAGCTCTCCGACCGCTACGAAGACATCGACGACACCAAGCCCGAGCCCCACGTCCGGGCTGTCGCCGACGCCATCCGCGCCACAGACGCCGACATCATCGCCCTCCAGGAGATCGAGTCCGAGGCCGTCGTCCGCTGGTTCCGCGACACCTACCTCGCCGACATGGGCTACGACCACATCGCCTCCATCGACGCCGGCGACCAGCGCGGCATCGAGCAGGCCGTCCTCTCCCGCTACCCCATCGCCAGCGTCACCAACTGGCCCCGCCTCCCGCTCGGCGGCACACACCCCGACAAGTGGGGCAGCGGCGACAACTGGAACGCCGGTGAGCCGATCACCTTCCACCGCTCACCCCTCCGCGTCGATATCGACATCCCGCCGCACACCGGCACCGCCGAAACCGCCTCCGACACCTACCGCCTCACCCTCTACGTCGTCCACGCCAAGAGCGGCGGACCCGGCGAATACTGGCGCCTCTCCGAAGCCCGCGGCCTGGCCAACCAGATCAAGCTCCACCTCGCCGCAGAACCCGCCGCCAACATCGCCGTCCTCGGCGACTTCAACGCCTTCCTCTCCGACGAGAGCGTCCAGTCCCTCACCAGCTCCGGCCTCACCGACGCCCTCGCGGCGGTCGCCGACCGCTCCCCGCGCTTCGTGACCCACGAGTCCGGCCGCCGAATCGACCACATCCTGGTCAACGCCAACCTCGAGCCCGAGCTCGTCCCCGCCAGCCCCTTCATCCTCGGCACACCCTCACTCCCCGAGGGCATCGACTGGCGGCAGGACTGGCGTCCCGACGGCTACGCCAGTGACCATTTTCCGGTCGTCGTCGAGCTCACACCCGTCGAGAAATAGCCCGATTTCACAGCGACCCGCCGCCACCCGCCACTACCGACAGCAACCGACAGGCGGATTTTGCCCACCCCACTCTGTAAGGGCTGTGTCAAGACACAATCTGCCCACACCCGTAGCGATCCACAGGGTATAGTGTGCCCCAACTCGCCGGACGGTTCTCGCCCGGCTTCGAGCCAGACCCGGAGCTTGAATCGATGCAGAAGGTCAAGCCGTTGCAGATCGTGCTGTTTGTGGCCGCGGTCGGGGCGATCGCGTTTACGAGCTATCGACTCATCCGCGGCGACGGGATCAAAATGTCGGACCATCTGCTCGTCGTGGATATCACCAGCGGCGAGCTCTTCGAGATTGACACCAATGGCAAGGGCATCGTTCTGCCCGCCAAGAATCCCAGCACGGGCGAGCGAACGCTGTACCCGATGTACCGGGACGACAACGGGGATCTGATTCTTGAGGAGCGGGGACTCGCCCGCTTGGAAGAGCATGAGACGACGCTCAACGACCACATCAACAGAGAGACCGGGCAGGTCGACGCCGACGGCAAGAAGATCAAGCGGCTCAATGCTCGCGATCTCGTCAAGCGGTAGGCATTCGCCCCTCGCGTCCTTGGAGGATTCCATGGCAGATCGACAGCTTCAGAACGCGATGCGGCGTTCGGCGTTCACTCTCATTGAATTGCTCGTGGTCATCGCGATCATCGCGCTGCTCATCGGCATCCTGCTCCCCGCACTCGGCAAGGCCCGCGAGGCCGCTCGCAGCATCGTCTGCAAGTCGGCGCTCCGCTCAAACGGACAGGGACAAGCGCTCTACCAGAGCAGCAACGACAGCTACATCGCCGGTCCGCACACCTCGAACTTCCAGTACGCGCTCGATGTCGCTCGCGGCAATGTCTCACAGAACGATCTCTTTACCTACGACGCGTCATCCGATACGCCGACGACGATCTGGGACTGGATCAGTCCGACGATCGGAACGTCCGCAGGACTCTCCTCCAATCGCGCGAAACGCACGGCGCAGATCTTCGGAGAGATCGGGTGCGGCTCCGCGACTGAACAGTCCGTGCCGTGGGGTGGTGGGCAGGGTAGCGATCTGGATCAGTTCGATAGCATCGCGGTATACGACGGATTCAGGCAGAACAGCTATCTCACGCCCTCATCGTTCCTGCTCATGTCCAACGAGCTCCGCAGCTCGCTCTTCCTGGAGTACCTGAGGAACGAACGAATCTCGTTGGGCCCCGATATCTTCCCGTCGAACCCGGGCGACGGCAACGGCGGTCAGGTCCGTCGAAGCCGCAACTACCGACCGCGTGAGGACCTCGCCGGCCTCCAACTCAGTAACAAGGTCCTCGCCGCAGACGGCACGCGGTTCTACAGCTACAGCCTTAATCTCCTCGACTTCGATCCCTCGCCCGCCGCCCGATACTTCAGCTCGTTCGGCACCAGCGGCCCGATCTTCGACGCGTCCGCCGCCTACGGACGCGCAGTCTCCGGCAACAACGGGCAAGACATCAACGTCCGGCTCAGTGCGCGACACGATGACAAGCTGAACGTCCTCTACTGGGACGGCCACGTTGAGGGAATGTCGATTCAAGAGGCATGGACCGATCCGACGCCCTGGTATCCCGGCCGCACCGTGTTCCAAGGAACCAGTGCCACCCCCGAGTCGCGTGAGTTCTTCGAAGCCGGCGACATCATTCAGTAGGCCGAATCTCGCGGAAGTAGGCGACGAGTTTATAGTGCCGTCCTCGCGCCATGCGAATGGTGCTTGGACCGGTATCGACTCGTCACATCCCACCGAGCCAATCGCGCACAGAAGGACCCGCTAGCAGCTATGACAACACCCACCAACGCCCTCGCGTGGCTCGCATCCAACGAGCCCGCCTCCCTCGCCCGCCTCACCGACTGGCTCAAGATCCCCAGCGTCTCGACCGACCCCGCCTACAAAGCCGAGACCGCTCGCGCCGCCGACTGGGCCGCCGACCACCTCCGCCAGTCAGGACTCCGCGTCGAGATCCTCCCCACAGGTGACCCCGCCGGCACAGGACACCCCATCGTCCTCGCAGAATCCGACGCCGCGCCCGACTACGCCGGGCCCCACGTCCTCTTCTACGGCCACTACGACGTCCAGCCCGCCGACCCCCTCGAACTCTGGGACAGCCCCCCCTTCGAGCCCGTCATCAAGCCCGCCCAGGGCCCCGTCGGCGAGCGCATCGTCGCCCGCGGTGCCGTAGACGACAAGGGCCAGGTCGCCTGCTTCCTCGAAGCCCTCCGCGCCTGGAAAGAAACCACCGACCAGACCGCCGGCGGCGTCCGCTTCACCGTCCTCCTCGAGGGCGAAGAAGAATCAGGCTCGGTCAACCTCGACCGATTCGTCCGCCAAAACGCCGACCGACTCGGCAAGTGCGACGTCTGCGTCATCTCCGACACCGGCATGCTCGACCGAGGCAAGCCCGCCATCACCTACGGCGTCCGAGGACTCGCCTACACCGAGGTCATCCTCCACGGCGCAGACCGCGACCTCCACTCCGGCATGTGGGGCGGCCGCGGCCCAAACCCCATCTCCGAACTCATCAAAGTCCTCGCCCAACTCTGGGACGCCGACCGCCACGTCACCATCCCCAACTTCTACGACGGCGTCCGCACCATCACCGACGCCGAACGCGCCGAGTGGGACGCCCTCAACTTCGACCAGACCGCCGCACTCAAAGAGATCGGCCTCGGCCCCGACGCCGACATCGGCGAAGCCGGCTTCTCCCCCCTCGAACGCGAATGGGCCCGCCCGACCGCCGAGATCAACGGCATCGTCGGCGGCTACACCGGCAAGGGCGCCAAGACCGTCATCCCCAGCCACGCCAGCGCCAAAGTCAGCTTCCGCCTCGTCGACGATCAGGACCCCGAAAAGATCGCCGAGTCCTTCTTCGAGTTCTGCCGCAAGCGCACGCCCCCCGGCTGCCGGTGGGAGTTCCTCAACCACGGCGGCGGCGACCCCGCCACCGTCGCGACCGACTCACCCACACTCGCCGCCGCACGCAACGCCCTCAAGTCCGCCGCAAACGGCACCGAGGCCGCCCTCATCAAGACCGGCGGCTCCATCCCCGTCGCCGGCATGCTCAAGAAGGAGCTCGGCCTCGAGACCATCTTCATGGGCTTCGGCCTCGCCGACGACCGCGTCCACTCGCCCAACGAGAAGTTCGAGCTCGACTGCTTCCGCCTCGGCGCCCGCGCCCACGTCCTGCTCATCGACGAACTCCGCCGGATGAACTCCCGTAGCTAGGGCTGGCCCCGGCAAAGACGCTCGACGCGCTCAGCCTCAGGCCGCCGCCCGGCCCGCAGGCCGCGGCGTGTCCACGCCCGAAGCCTCCCCGTCGATCGGGATCGCGCCCGGCACCTCCGGCGTCTCCACCCCCCGGATCGACAGGAGCGCACGGAGATGCTCGTTGCGCAGATGCACCGCCCGCACCATCACCATGTGCCGCCCGATCGCCTCCTGCGCCGCCGCACACGCGATAGACATCGCCGCCAGGCCAAACGCCGCAACCCCGAGCCCCACAACCACCAACAAGAGTTCATCAGCTCCGCTCATGCCATCCCGATCGGGCCCCGCCCCAACCGGCTTGAGTCCAGTACACTGCCCCGCGACGTTCACCAAGCCCACCCAGGGGGACCCTTCGGTGCATAACCGGCACAAGCCATCGAGCCAGACCAGAGCCCCCACACCGGACCTCACCCCCGCCCGGCACCCCGCCGCGTGGGCCCGGCGGCTCCTCCCCCGTCTGTTCATCCCCTGCCTCGCCGCCCTCTGTCTCCTCCTCGCACCCACCCCCGCCCGCGCCCAGGTCGACCTCCTCCAACAGGCCGGCCAACAGTCCAGCCTCATCAACGAGATCGGCCTCACCGTCACCAGCGTCGGCCTCAACAACGCCGCACGACCCGGCGAGTGGACCGGCATCCGCCTCCGCCTCGTCGAACGCGGCAGCCAGCAACGCGAGGTCCTCCTCCGCGTCGTCCTCACCGACGTCGACGGCGACGACGCCCTCTACGACACCGTCGTCACCACCAACCCCGGCGTCGACCAGACAGTCTGGGCCTACGCCCGCCTCCCCTTCGACATGGCCGCCACCGGCGGCTTCGCCATCCGCGTCTTCGAGGCGCTCGACGCCCCCGCCGACGGGCCCGACATCGGATTCATCCCCGGCAAGCTCCTCGGACAGACCATCTACAACTGGGCCGGCAACATGCCCGGCAAGGCCACCGGCCTCCTCGCCATCGTCGGCAACTCCCCCGGCGGCCTCTCCGGCTACCAGCAGGGCGCCGCAGACGGCGCAGACCCCCTCGGCCACGAGATCACCCAACTCGCCACACTCACCGCCGAAGCACTCCCCGACCGGTGGATGGGCCTCGCCGCCATCCGCGAACTCATCTGGAACGGCCCCTCCCCCTCCGAGCTCCGCGTCGAACAGGTCCGCGCCCTCCGCGAGTGGGTCGAACGAGGCGGCCACCTCATCATCATCCTCCCCGCCACCGGGCAAGACTGGCTCGCCCTCGGCAACCAGGAACTCGCCGCCATCCTCCCCCGCGCCTCCGTCTTCCGCGTCGAAGACGAGCCCGTCTCCGCGCTCCGCCCACTCCTCACCGACGCCCGACCCGAAGACCTCGGCCTCCCCGACACCCCCATCACGCTGCACACCTTCCAACCCCTCGCCGACGCCGCACCCGGCGAGGCCGACCCCATCCTCGCCGACGCCTCCGGCCGGCCCGTCGTCGTCAGCCGCTCGGTCGGCGTCGGCGCCGTCACACTCGTCGGCCTCCCCGGATGGGACCGCCGCCTCACCATGCACGGACTGCCCGAGGCCGACGTCTTCTGGCACCGCGTCCTCGGCCGCCGCGGCAAGATCGCCACCGCCGCCGAATTCGAAACCCTCAACCGCACCAACCAGCTCATCTCCGGCGGACGCACCCCACGCACCTTCGACGCCGACATCTCCGGCGTCATCAGCAAGAGCGGTCGCTCCCTCATCGCCGTCATGCTCGGCCTCATCGTCTTCGTCGTCTACTGGGCCGTCGCCGGCCCCGGCGGCTTCGCCCTCCTCAAGCAACGCGGCTGGAGCCGCCACGCGTGGCTCGCCTTCCTCGGCGCATCCATCGCCTTCACCGCGCTCGCCTGGGGAGGCGCAACAGTCCTCCGACCAAAACGCGTCGAGATCTCCCACCTCTCCTTCCTCGATCACGTCTACGGCCAGCGCGTCCAGCGCGTCCGCACATGGGCCAGCGTCCTCACACCCGTCTACGGCGACGCCTCCGTCTGGCTCGAGTCAGACGACGCCGGCTCCGGCGGCAGCCGCTTCCAGCAAACCGTCGCGCCGTGGGAAGCCTCGCAGAGCCCCGCCCGCGGCTCCTTCCCCGACGCCCGCGCCTACTCCATCGACGCACGCTCCCCCGACAAACTCACCTTCCCCGCCCGCGCCACCGTCAAACAGGTCCAGCTCGACTGGGCCGGCGGCCTCGCCTGGGAATCCATCCGCCCCGTCGTCGAGCCCGACGCCGACCCCTTCCGCGCCGTCCGATTCACACCCCCGGGCGACCTCGCCGTCCTCCGGGGACAACTCGTCCACAACCTCCCCGGCACCCTCGAAAACGTCCAGCTCATAGTCTTCCGTGGGCAGACCGACATCCGACCCACATCCAACAAGAGCGCCCTCCTCTCCAGCGCCAACGCGTGGACCCTCGCCAACTGGGACCCCGGCACCACGATCGATCTCGCCGCCGCGACCACCAACGCGACCACCACCCTGCTCAGCTCCAAGCTCGACAGCATCGTCGGCAGCGGCCGCTGGTCCGACGACAACGCGCCCGACCCGGGCGACCGCATCTCCCGCTACGAATGGCTCGCCTTCTTCGACCTCTTCGGCCCGCCCGTCGCCCGCGCCGGAACCTTCGGCGCGCCCGTCGCCCGCCGCGAAGCCACCCACGCCTTCGACCTCAGCCGCTGGTCCACGCGCCCGTGCGTCGTCGTCATCGGTGTGCTCGCAGGCGAGGCCGGCCAGGACCTCCCCCTCCCCGTCGGCGTCTCGACCAACGGCCGCCAGCGCGAACCCGTCGTCGCCGGCACGACCATCGTCCGCTGGGTCTACCCCCTCCCCGCCGACCCGCCGCGAGTCCCGATCACCGACCCCGCCGACGCAACGACCGACCCAGCCAACGACCCCGCCAGCAATCAGGGCTGACCAACCACCCGGCCAGCCACCCAAGAGAGGACGCCACCGTGCGGATGATCGAAACGATCAACCTGACCAAACGCTACAGCGATCTCGTCGCCCTCGACTCGCTCAACCTCACCATCGACGAGGGCGACTGCTTCGGCTTCATCGGCCCAAACGGCGCTGGCAAGACCACCACCATCAAGGTCCTCGCCACGCTCCTCAAGCCCTCCTCCGGCCAGGCCCAGGTCTGCGGCCTCACCGTCGGTTACCAGAACCGACAGATCCGACCCATGATCGGCTACGTCCCCGACTTCATGGGTGCCTACGAGGACATGGTCGTCAGCGAATACCTCGAGTTCTTTGCCGCCGCCTACAACATCAACGGCGACGCACGACGCAAGGTCGTCCGCGACGTCCTCGAACTCACCGACCTCACCTACAAAGCCACCGCCGAGGTCAACAGCCTCTCCCGCGGCATGCAACAACGCCTCTCCATCGCCCGCGTCCTCCTCCACGACCCCAAGGTCCTCCTCATGGACGAGCCCGCCTCCGGCCTCGACCCCCGCGCCCGCATCGAGATCCGCGAGCTCCTCAAAGAACTCAAGCGCATGGGCAAGACCATCCTCATCTCCAGCCACATCCTCCACGAGCTCGCCGAGCTCTGCAACGTCGTCGGTGTGATCGAACGAGGCAAGCTCCTCTACTCCGGCTCCGTCGCCGACATCCTCCGCCGCGCCCGCGTCGGACACGTCCTCCACGTCGGCGTCACCGACCGCTTCGCCGACGCCGCCGAACTCATCGCCAAGTTCCCCGGCGTCAGCAAGGTCAGCACCGTCGACGGCGGCATCACCGTCAACGGCAAACCCACCCCCCTCTTCCAGGTCGCCTTCGACGACGCCAAGGGCCACACCTTCACCGACCTGCCCAACGTTCTGGTCAACCAGGGCTTCCGCATCGCCCAGTTCACCGAAGAACCGGTCAACCTCGAAACCGCCTTCATGCGCCTCACCAAGGGCCTCGTCCAGTAATCCAACCCCACCCCCAGACACCCCCTCGCGCCCACGAGAGAGCCCACCCCCAAAGAGCCCCTCGCGCAAGCGAGGGGACCCGCCCCCTCACAGAGCCCCTCGCGCCATCGAGGGGACCCGCTCCCTCACAGAGCCCCTCGCGCGAGCGAGGGGACCCGCTCTCTCATAGACCCCCTCGCGCCATCGAGGGGACCCGCCCCTCATAGAGCCCCTCGCGCAAGCGAGGGGACATGCTCTCTCACAGAGCTCCTCGCGCAAGCGAGGGGACACTCTCCCCCATGAGCCCCTCGCGCAACCGAGGGAACCCACCCCACCACAAATCCGTCGACACGGCCCACACCGCCCGCCATCCCAGCCCCTGCCACCACCAGGCCACGTCGTACGTGGTATTGCTGACGGAAATTCCCCCACAGTGACCGCCGGCACAGACCCGACAACCGGCACCACCCCGCAGGCGTACACGATTTCTCCCCGCGGCCCGGGCATTCGGCTTGCTGAATCGGATACTTGCGATGCAGCCGTTCCGGGGCGAGCTGTGCAACACGAACTGGGCCATCCGGCCCGACGGGGGGGAAGTAAGGGATGCACATGCAAGGCACGAATCGAATCGACCGACCTGTCCGACTGATGCTCGCCGCCGGGCTCGTCACGGTGTTCCAGGCCGCCATGCCCGGCGCCACCAACACCGCCGAGGCCGCCCAGAGCGACGACCCGCGAGACTTCCGTGTCCTCACAGGACTCGTCCGCGACTTCCGCGAGGCAAGCGAGCCCGGGGGCCACCCCGACTTCGAGCGGGACCCCTGCCGCGGCCCCGGCCACTACGTCAACATCGTTGAAGACCTCTTCGACGCCGACGGCAAGCCGACATTCAAGAGCTCCGGCTGTCTGGTCCATTCCCAGTCCTCCGACTCGGCCGGGAACCACATCATCATCCCCAAGGACTACATCGCCCAGTACAACAGCGACCACATCGGCTCCTGGGACTGCTTCGAGGAGCACGCCGAGAACGAAGACGACGACCACCTCATCGGCGTCTCCGTCAGCGGCCGCGTCAACCTCAACCCGAGCAACAACCCCGACAACGAGTTCCAGCTCCGTTGCGGCGACGGCACCACCATCACCCGCGACGACCTCCACGCCCGCTTCGAGGGCTACGAGGGCCCCGCGGTCTACGCCTTCTTCCGCCCCAAGGGCAACGGCAACCAGAACGGCCTGACCATCGACGGTGTCGAGTACAGCCTCCAGAACGGCTCGCAGTGCGAGCTGACCGCCGAGACCATGCAGGTCCGTGTCTACAACGACAAGGTCAAGAACGGCCGCGCCATGGGCCACTGGTGGCTCGAGGTCGTCTCGGCCGAGGACGCCATCCTCTGGGCCAACGGCGGCTACGTCAACGACCAGGAGCACAGCTACGCCCACGCCGACATCGACGAGGGCGGCAACGAGATCCACACCTGCAACTCCGGCTACCCCGGCGGCGGCGCGGTCTACTCGCCCACCTCGCTGGCCAGCTGGTACCGCGACGTCCCCGGCCTGAACATCGCCAAGCGACTGTCCATCACGATGCGACGCGACCCGCTCTCCGGCAACATGGTCTTCGACGACCGCCTCGACGACCACTACGCCAGCATCGGCGGCTTCTTCCCCATCGACAACGAGCTCTACGGCAACTCCGACGGCAGCGACCACAACTACCACTTCACCTACGAGATCCGCTCGACCTTCACCTACGACGAAGGCGCAGGAGACTTCTTCGCCTTCGAGGGCGACGACGACGTCTGGGTCTTCGTCGACGGCAAGCTCGTCATCGACATCGGCGGCATCCACAGCTCGGTCAGCCAGCGCATCGACTTCGACCGCCTCGAGTGGCTCGAAGACGGGCAGGAGTACGAGCTCGCGTTCTTCTTCGCCGAACGCCACCGCACCAACTCGCACTGCCGCATCGAGACCTCCGTCGACCTCAAGAGCATCCGCCCGCCGGTCGCCTCCGCCCTCTTCGACTGACCCACACCCGGCGTGCAACCACGCCCCCCCAGACCCCACCCCGCGCCCGGGCCGGCACGTGCCGTCCGGGTGCTTTTTTGCGCAGCCCGCCGCCCACGCGACGACGAGCCGGACGCGTGGGAACCGAGGTATCATCTCCGGACACCCCGACGGAGATCAGCATGCGGTACCACAAGCCTCTCTCTGCACTCGTCACCCTCGTCGCGACGACCCTGGCCACCGCGGCCGTCGCCCAGCCGGCCTACCCCGACGCCCGCCGCGACGGCACCGTCGACACCTACCACGGCGTCCGCGTGCCCGACCCCTACCGCTGGCTCGAGAACGAGACCTCGGCAGAGACCCAGGCCTGGATCGCCGCCGAGAACAAGGTCACCAACGCCTACCTCGACGCACTCCCCGCCCGCGACCGCATCGAGGCGCGGCTCACCGAGCTCTACAACTACGAACGCTTCGGCACCCCCGAAGAAGAGGGTGGCCGATACTTCTACTCCCGCAACGACGGGCTCCAGAACCAGTCCGTCCTCTACGTCGCCGACGCGCTCGACGCGGCCCCCCGCGTGCTCATCGATCCGAACACCTTCTCCGAGGACGGCACCCAGGCCCTCGGCGGCACCGAGGTCAGCCCCGACGGCAAGCTGCTCGCCTACGCAGTCTCCGACGGCGGCTCCGACTGGCGCATCTGGCGCGTGCGCGACATCGACAGCGGCCAGGACCTCCCCGACACCCTGCGCGACATCAAGTTCTCCGGCGTCTCCTGGACCAGCGACAACGCCGGCTTCTACTACTCCCGCTACCCCCGCGACGCCGACGGCAACGCCGATGATCAGCAGGCCGTCGCCGTCTACCACCACCGGCTCGGGACCTCGCAGGACCAGGACCCGCTCGTCTACCAGGCCGAGGTCTCCACCCACAACCCCTACGCCACCGTCACCGACGACGGCAACTTCCTCATCATCTCCCACTTCGACGGCTATCTCGCCAACGCCGTCTACATGATCCGCCTCGAGAACGGGATGCCCGCCACCGAGCCCACGCCCATCTTCGACAAGTGGGACGGCCAGTACGACTTCATCGGCAACATCGGAGAGACGCTCTTCTTCACCACCACCAAGGACGCGCCCAACTCGCGCGTCATCGCCGTCGGCGCCGCCAACCCCGACCGGGTGCGCGAGGTGCTGCCCGAGCAGGACCTGGCGATCCAGGGCGTCAGCCTCATCGGCCGCCACATCGTCGCCCAGTTCATCCAGGACGCCAAGACCGCCGTGCGCGTCTACACCATCACCGGCCAGCCCGTCCGCGAGGTCGAACTCCCCGGCGTCGGCTCGGCCTCCGGCTTCGCCGGACGCGTCACCAGCCCCGAGACCTTCTACAGCTTCAGCGGCTTCACCCAGCCCGGGGCCATCTACCGCTACGACGTCACCACCGGCCAGAGCGAGCTGTTCCGCCAGCCCGAGGTCCTCTTCGACCTCAACGACTTCGAGACCAAGCAGGTCTTCTACGAGAGCAAGGACGGCACCAAGGTCCCCATGTTCCTCGTGCACAAGAAGGGCCTCACGCTCGACGGGACCAACCCCACGCTCCTCTACGGCTACGGCGGGTTCAACATCTCCCTCACCCCGTCCTTCCGCGCCTCGCGCCTGGCGTGGGTCGAGATGGGCGGCGTCTACGCGGTTGCCAACCTCCGCGGCGGCGGTGAGTACGGCGAGGCGTGGCACGTCGCCGGCACCAAGGCCAACAAGCAGAACGTCTTCGACGACTTCATCGCCGCGGCCGAGTGGTTGATCGACGCCGGGTATACCTCCACCCCCAAGCTCGCCATCGAGGGCGGCAGCAACGGCGGCCTGCTCGTCGGGGCGTGCATGACGCAGCGGCCGGACCTGTTCGGGGCGTGCGTGCCGCACGTGGGCGTGCTGGACATGCTGCGGTACCACACCCAGAGCGCCAACGCCCGGCAGTGGTCGGACGACTTCGGGCTGTCGGAGGATCCTGAGGGCTTCCGGTACCTGTGGGCCTACTCGCCGCTGCACAACGTGCGGGTGGGGGCGTGCTACCCGCCGACGCTGATCACGACCGCCGAGGGCGACGACCGGGTGAAGCCGTGGCACAGCTACAAGTTCGCGGCCGCGCTCCAGCGAGCGCAGGACTGTGACAACCCGGTGATGATCCGCATCGAGACGCGGGCGGGGCACGGGGCGGGCAAGCCCTTGAGCAAGGCGATCCGCGAGACGGCCGACATCTACGCCTTCCTGGTGGACCAGCTGGACATGCCGCTGCCGTGAATTGGTTCGCGGCGGCGGGCGGATGCGCGTTGGGGTACCGGTGCGCGTGGGTCTAAAAGGACCGACCGCCGCGGGTGAACCAAAGAACGCTTCCTCCGGGCATTCTCCGGTGCACGATCGCGGCGGCCGGGGGAGGGGCGAGATGGCCCTGCCGGCTCTGGATGTCGGCGCGAGGTAGCGCACGTTTTGGTGCGATCCCACGTCGTTGCTGCGTTGCCGATCCGCATCGGCTGGTGCGCATGAAACGCACTCGCAGTGAGAGCAAACATACCGATTCTCGCGGGCGTCTGCAATGGCCGGGATGGCCAAAGTTGTGTCATTCGCGGCGTGATTCCGGACCGGGTGTGGGTGCTTTGTGAAACTGGGCAAACTGGCTGCGCTAGGGGGGCGGGATCTGCTGCGAAGCGCTTTCGTGGTCGGCGGGAGTGGGGTTGGTTGGGGTGACGGGCTGGGTCCATGCGCGTTTGAGGAGGCTCTCTCTGGTGGGGCGTTCGGGCGGGGCGTCGCTCTCGACGATGGCGCGGACGTAGAGCTCGTCGCCGGTGAGTTGGTAGGTGGCGGTGGTGCCGCGGACGGTGGCGAGGGTGCGGCCGATGTCGGGTGAGTAGCGTCGGGTGGCGACGAGTTCGTTGCCGTCGGCGTCGAGAACGGGGTCGCTGTCGAGGGTTGTGTTTCGGAGTGTGCCGACGAAGCGGGTGGTGTAGGTCTCGCCCTCGACGGGGTGGATGGTGAGAGTGAGGGTCTGCGTGGTGGGGTCGAAGTTGATGGCGTCGAGTGTGATGCCGGTGGAGGCGTAGAAGTCGCCGGCTTTCATGGCGCGGATGAGGGATTCGGGGGTGAGGTGGGTGGTGCGGACCATGACCCAGCCGCGGCCGGGGACGGAGACGGGGGAGTGGCCGTGGTAGCTGTGGCCGTCGTCGGTGGCGATGCCGAGGATGGGTGGTGCGTTGAGTTCGGCGATGCGGATGGTGTTGACGATGTCCCAGATCTGCTCGGTTGGGGCGTGGTGGTCGTCGCCGTCGTTGTGGACGCCGGTGTGTCCGTTGAAGACTTCGAAGAAGTGCTCTTCGAGAACGGGTGCGATGTCTTCGGCGGTGACGCCGTAGCCGAAGTTGGGATGGTTGAGGTGGGGGAGGATCTCGCGGCCGTGGGCTTCGGCCTGGGCGTTGACCTCGAGCATGACCTTGCGGATGGCTTCCTCGACGCTGTCTGCGGGCTGGGGGTCGATGCGTTCGGCGAGGTTGGTGGCGTTGATGTGGATGGGGCGGCGGTCGAAGCTGCCGGTGATCTCTTCGCCCTGGATCATGATGAATTGGTTGCGCTGCTCGACGAGGGCGCGGTATTCGTCGAAGGGCTTGAGGCGGACCTCGAGGGCGTCGCCCTCGCCGCGGGTCTCGACCCAGGAGTGGCCGAAGCGTTCGAGGTATTTGGGGAAGGCTGACTCGCGGGAGCGCTGGTTGATGGTGGTGATGGGCATCCAGCGTTGGCCCTGGCTGAGTGTGTTGTGATCGGAGAGGGCGAGGAAGTTGTAGCCGTTGTCGCGGTACCACTCGACGACCATTTCGGGGAAGTCGTTGCCGTCGGACCAGAAGGTGTGGGTGTGGAGATTGCCCTTGAACCAGCGGGGTTCGGGGTCGGCGGGGATGGTGTGTTGAGCGCGGGCGGCGGAGAGGGTGAGGGCGGTTGCGAGGATGGCGGCGAGTCGTGTGATGTGCATGGCTGCTCCGGGGTCAGGGGAGGAGAGACTACCACGGATGGGGCGTTGGGTGGGGGTGTGGAGTGTGAAGTCGTGGTGAGGGTGTGGGGTGTTGTGTGGGGGTTTGCGGGAGGAGTGGTGATGCTGGCGCGTTGGGCCTCTTTTGGAGGAAAGCCCACGCTGGCGCGTTGGGCGTCTTTGGGGCGGGTGAGGCGTTCGAGGTGGGCGGCGGCTTTGCGTGCGGTCTCGTTGGCTCGCGCGCGGATGGCGGGGGTGAGGGGGCGGTTGGGTGCGGTGTTCAGGTCGGGGTCGTGGGTGGCGAGTTCGGTGAGGCGCGCGATGGCTCTGGGGCGCGCGAGTGTGGCGAGACGGTCGGCGTGTCGGGCGGCGGCGGCGGTGAGGGCGTCGAGGATGGAGGTTGCTTCGGGAGATTCGAGGATGGTGAGCAGTTCGCGGAGGGTGAGGTTGTTGCGTGTGGCGATGGCGGGGAGGGAGAGGTCGCCGGCGAGGTAGTCGTCGAGGATGGGGGTAAGTGGCGGGCTGGAAAGCCCGCCCCCCTGGGATTGAGGCGGGCTGGAAAGCTCGCCCTCCTGGGACTGAGGCGGGCTGGAAAGCCTGCGCCCTTGGGACTGAGGCGGGCTGGAAAGCCCGCGCTCCTGGAGTAGGGGCTCCTCGCTTGCGCTTCGGGCTCTGTTGGTGGGGAGGAGTGTGGTGATGCGGTTGTGGGTGGTGTGCACGGTGTTCCCCTCCTGCGTGCGGTGGTGTCCTGGGCGCATTGTCTCGGGTGGATCCTGCGAACGCGAGGGGTTGGGGTGGCAGGTGCGTGACTTTGCGCGCAGGTGCGGATGTGTCGGTGAGATATGTCCGGGTTGTGCGCGCGGAGGCGGTGCTTCGGTGGCGAGTCTGAGGGTGCGCGGGCGGGAGATGGGGTGAGGGAAAGCCTGTAGACTGCGGGGAGCGGGTGCTAGGCGGGTTGCGGGTTGGGGTGTGCCGCGAGGGATCTGGGAGCTTGGGATGACGCCTTCGGTGCTGATTGTGTTGGGGGTGCTGGTTGCGGGTGTGGGGCTGTATGTGTGGGTGACGTACAACCGGTTGACGGAGTTGTCGGTGCGCAAGGAGAGTGCGTGGGGGGATATCGATGTGCAACTCCGGAAGCGGTGGGACCTTGTGCCGCGGCTGGTGGAGACGGTGGGGGGCTATGCCCGGCACGAGCGGGGGACGCTGGAGGAGGTTGTCGCGGCCCGGGCGCGGGCGGCGGATGCCTCGGGCGCGGAGGCGCAGGCGGGCGCCGAGTCGGGGCTGAACAAGGGGTTTGCGGGACTGTTTGCGCTGGCCGAGCGGTACCCGGATCTGAAGGCTGATGCGCTGTTCCGGTCGCTGCATGATCAGCTGATCGATGTCGAGGATGATCTGGAGTCTGCGCGGCGGTACTACAACGCGGTGGTACGGGACCTAAACATCAAGGTGGCGCAGTTTCCTTCGTCTTTGGTGGCGGGGCTGACGGGCAAGCGTGCGGGGGAGTTCTTTCAGATCACGGATCTTGAGGCGGCGGGGGTGCCCGTCGTGCGGTTTGGCGATGGAGACCGGGCATGAAACGGATCGGGCTGTTGTGGGCGGTTGCGTGTGTGGTGATGGTGCTCGGGGCGCGGGCGTCGGCGCAGGGGCTGGACTGGGACATCGACTCGTTTGATGTCGAGATCGAGGTGCGTGAGGACGCGTCGTTGCTGGTGCGCGAGCGGATCGTGGCGGACTTTTCGCGGGAGGGGCACCGCGGCATCTATCGGGAGATCCCGACGCTGTATCGGCGGTCGGGGTCGTCGTTTGACATGCGGCTCAAGGTCTTGGCGGTGGAGGACGGCGAGGGGAATGCGCGTCGGTGGATGAGCACGCGCGAGGGTGGGGATATCCGGCTTCGGATCGGCCATCCTGACCGCGTGCTGACCGGGCTGCAGGAGTATGTGATTCTGTATGAGGTGGAGCGGGGGTTGCTGGGGTTTGACACGCACGATGAGTTGTACTGGAACGCGACGGGGACGGGGTGGCCGGTGCCGATCGAGCGTGCGACGTGCCGCGTGAGCTTGCCGGCGGGGGTGGATGAGGGGTCGGTCCGGGCGCAGTCGTTTGTCGGGTCGTTCGGGAGTACGGCGGCGGGGCCTGCGCCGTCGGTGTCGGGTCGGACGGTTCGGTTCGGGGTGGACGGGTCGCTTCGGTCGCGGGAGGGGTTGACGGTGGTGGTGGGCTGGGCGCCGGGCGCGGTGGAGCACGCGGGGGCGGGTCGGCGGCTCGGATGGTTTGTGCGGGACAACTGGGTGGTGGCGGTGCCGTTTGTGACTGGGCCGCTGCTGTTTCTGCTGTGGTGGAAGCGCGGGCGTGATGAGGGGCGGCCGGGGTCGGTCGTGGTGCAGTATGCGGCGCCGGAGGGGCTTTCGCCGCTGCAGCTGGGCACGCTGATCGACGAGCGGGTGGACACACGGGATGTGACGGCGGCGCTGGTGGGTCTGGCGGTGCGGGGGTATCTGCGGATCGATGCGTCGGGGGCGCCGGCCGACGGGCGCGTGAAGGCGAAGCAGGTGAAGCTGACGAAGGTGCGCGAGCCGGACGAGGCGATGACGGACGCGGAGCGGATGCTGCTGAACAAGGTGTTTGCGGAGAGCCGGGAGGTGAAGCTCAGCGAGTTGCAGCACAAGTTCTACGCGTATCTGCCGAAGCTGGCGGAGAAGACGTACGACGCGCTGGTGGCGGCGGGGTATTACGCGAGCAGCCCGGCGGGGGTGCGGGGCGGGTGGCTTGTTGTCGGCGTGTTGTGGGCGGTCGGCTGTGTTGTGGGGGCGATCCTGGCGGTGCGGGTCGGTGGGTTGCCGCCGGTGCCGTGGATCATCGCGGCGGTGCTGACGGCGCCGCAGTTGCCGATCGTGGCGCCGTTCATGCCGCGGCGGACGGCGAAGGGGCGGCGGGCGGTTGAGGCGGTGAAGGGGTTGGAGGAGTACATCGTGCGGGCGGAGCGGGGCGAGCTTGAGGCGCGGGCGGCGAGGGAGGGGTTTCAGCCGCACTTTGAGTCGTTGCTGCCGTATGCGCTGGCGCTGGGGCTGGTGGAGGAGTGGGGGGAGAAGTTTGAGGGGTTGTTTGTGCCGGAGCCGGACTGGTATGTGGGACCAAGGGGCGTGCCGCTAACGACGGCGGTGTGGGCGGCGCATCTTGGTCGGACAACGGACTCGATGGGGAGCACGCTGGCGTCTACGCCGCGGAGCTCGGGTGGGGGGGGCGGTTCGAGCTTTGGCGGCGGTGGGTCGGGGTTCTCGGGTGGGTTTTCGGGTGGGGGTGGTGGAGGTGGCGGGGGTGGGGCGTGGTGAGTGCTCAGACGAGCCAGTCCTCTGCCGCCAGCCGCTCGGGGACATAGGTCTCGGTGACGTAGCTGATGTCCTTGGTGATGAGGGATTCGACTTCCATCTTGAAGCCGTTGGACATCATCTTCTTGATCTCGCGTTGCCAGCCCTTGTGGTCTTTGAACCATGGGTATTCCATGATCTGTTTGGCGCGGGTGGTGTCGCGGTCGTTGAGGGCGATCTGGACGTCGTCGGAGAGGTCGCAGGCTTCGTAGTCCTTGGCGCGGATGCCGAGGAACTTGGCTTCGGGGATGGCGAGTCGTTCGCTCTCGAAGGCCAGCGAGATGGAGCCCTGTTTGATGACGGAGTAGATGTAGTGCCCCCAGGGGTCACAGTCGAGCAGGCAGATGACGGGGAGGCCGTGTTCTTTGTGGAGGCGGTGGAGCATGCGGCGGACGCCGCGGGTGGGCTGGCCGGAGCCTTCGGTGAGGATGCAGTTGTGGGTTTCCCAGAAGCGGTCTTCGTTGAAGCGTTGCCAGACGGTGTCTTTTTCGACGTGGAGGATGAAGTCGGCCTGGACGTCTTTGAACTGGATGACTTCGGGTTCGCAGATGGAGGGGATGGCGTAGCCGCCTGAGCCCATGCGTCGGCAGTTGATCTCGTCGCCGGAGTCGATGACGGTGATGTTGCCGACCATGGTGCCGCGCTTCTTGGCGAAGACGTGGAGTTCTTCGCGGAGAGCGCCGAGGGTGACTTCGAGGTCTTCGAGGACTTTGTCTGATTCGGTCTGGTCGTCGAAGGTCTTTTCTTTGGTGCCCTGGATGGTGTGGAGGCCTTTGTAGAACATGCCGCGGAGGCTGGAGGTTTTGCCTTGGGCGATGAGGTCTCCGATGCCGTCGGAGTGGAGGAGGGTCTGCATAAAGGTGCGGGCCTGGCCGAGGTTGAAGAGTTGTCTGGTGTTGGTGGCGGGGCCCATCTGGAGGATGCCGCGGGACTTGTTCCACTTGGTGTTGGAGCCGGCGCGGGTGGGGACTTCGATCTTTGGCTCGCGGCCGGAGAGCGCGGACTTGACGACGCCCTGGGCGAGTGCGGTGAGTGACTCGGCGGTTTTCTTGTCGCGGTGGGCCCAGGGGTTGTCGCGCGTGGTGGCGGGGGTTGGGGTCTTTGCGGGGGCTTTTTTGGTGGTCTTTTTGCGGGTGGTTTTCTTGGCCATGGGTAGGGTCTCAGTTGGTCACTTCGAAGAGGCCGCCTTCGGGGCTGACGCGCATGCGGGGTTTGGGTTTTTTGCCGGGGGCGGTCTTGGTGGGCTTGGACTCGATGTCTTTGGCGGCGTTGCGTTTGGGGGTGGTGGTGGTGGTGGTGGGTTTGGCGGCGGGTTTGGCCGGGCGTTTCTTTTTGGTGGAGCCGGGTTTGGGCTTGGGGGTGCTGGTGGTGCCGCTGCGGTCGTTTGTGGGGGGCGGGGGGTCGCCGTTGGGGCCGACGATGATGACGCCGTCGTCGTTGTCGAGGCGGCCGTTGCCGTCGGCGAAGCCGACGATCTTGCCTTCGTCGTCGAGGACGGCGTCGGCGATCTCGGTGCGGCGTTTGGCCTGCTTGAGCAGGGCGTCGTAGACCTCGGCGGCCTGGGCGCCGGTGATGGCCTCGCACGCCTTGGCGATCTCGCCGATGTAGCGCTCGAAGACGTCGCGCTTTTCGCTTTCTCGCTTCATGCGCTGGCGGCGGCGGATGTAGATGCCGAGCTTGCGGCCGCACTCTTTGAGGGCGAGGGTCATCTCCTTGCGGATCTCGTCATAGTCGGCGATGGCTTCCTTGGACTCGCTGGTGAAGGGGACCCAGACGGAGGCCATGTGGATCATGATGACGAGGGGGCCGACGGGGGCGGAGCCTCGGGGTTGGCTCATGCCGTAGTTCTTCCAGCCGGTCTCGGTGACGGACTTGAAGGCCGAGCAGGCGGACTGCTGGTAGAGGAGGGGGACACGGTTGGCGAAGCGGATGATGCGGGCGGGTTGGTCGCCGGGGAGGTCGCCTCCATAGGCGATGGCGGCCTCGATCTGGAAGGGGTTGCCCCGGTAGACCGCGGGGGCGCGTGTGGAGGCGGCGTAGAACTCGGCGCTGACGCCCTTGAGCATGCCGGCGAGCATGGTGCGGACGCCGATGGGGGCGAGGCAGTTGGTGGGGGGGGAGCGGAGCTTGGCGTCCTGGAGGGCGCGGTAGAGCTTCTCGGCGGCGGCGTGGTCGATGGTGGAGGTGTAGGTGCCGCCGGAGAGGGTCTTGGACTTGGTGCTGGCCTTCTTGGTGATGTCGGTGACGATGGAGGGGGGGACGCGGCAGAACTCGTTCTTGAAGAAGCCGGTGAGTTGTTTCTCGTCGGTGGTCTTGAGCATCTGGAGGAAGCGGCCGAGCTCGACGCCGTAGGGGTGGGGTTTGATCTCCTCGGTCTCGGGGGGGAGTTCGCCGACGGTGCGGGGGTAGATGATGCGGTCGGGGAGGTCGGTGGTGCGGACGACTGCGCTTGCGGGGTCCTGGTCGCTGGTGGTGGATCGAGGGTCTTGGGGTTGGCCCGCTCCCTTACGGTCGGGGCTCTTTTCGGAGTGGGGCTGGCCCGCTCCCTTACGGTCGGGGCTCTTTTCTGAGGCGGACTCGAGGGTGGGGTCTTCGCCGGCTTTGTCGGGGGGGATGAAGGTGATTTCGGCGTGTGGGTTGGCGATGGCGGTTTGTTCGAGGTAGGCCTCGACGGAGGCCTTGCCGCGGACGTACTTGCCTTCGAGCTCGATGGCGACGCGGGTGCCTGTGCCGCTGGAGGTCTCGGGGAAGTCGTCGGTCTCGATGTCGATGGTGACTTCGGGGCGGTTTTTGGCGGTGTCCATCGCGAGTTCGAGGTGGTGGGCGGGCTTGTTCTTCTGGGGCTTGGAGTGGATGACCATGGGCTTGCCGGTGGTCATGAGCCCGTACATACCGGCGGCGGAGATGCCGATGCCCTGCTGGCCCCGGGACATCTTGAGCCGGTGGAACTTTGAGCCGTAGAGGAGGCGGCCGAAGATGTTCTCGATCTGCTTGCGGACGATGCCGGGGCCGTTATCGGTGATGGTGATGCGGTAGCGGCCGGGCTTCTGGGCGGAGGGGGGGGCGGTGAGTTCTTCGATCCTGACCTCGAGATCGGGGAGGATGCCGGCTTCTTCGCAGGCGTCGAGGGAGTTGTCGACGGCCTCCTTGATGGTGGTGAGGAGGGCCTTGCGGGGGTTGTCGAAGCCGAGGAGGTGCCGGTTTTTGGCGAAGAACTCGGAGACGGAGATGTCGCGCTGCTTGGTCGCCATGCTCTCGGCGCTGGCGCGGGTGCGTTTTGGTGCCTTCTTGGCCATTTTGCCACCCTCCGTGGTGGTGAAAGAGTCGTGATCTGCTGCAGGATAGCGTGTGCGGGGGGCGTGGTGGGGTCGGCGGCCGGTCGGTCGTGGGGGCGGGCGGGGGGTGTGCGGGGAGGGGGTGTTGGCGGCGGCGGGATCGGCTGGTAGGCTGGGGCGGTCCTGTCCCAAACCCGGAGAAACTCGATGTCCCGATTGCGCTGTGTTGTTCGGCTTGCTGGTGTGTGTGTGGTGATGCTGGGCGGGGCTTCGGCCGCGTGGGCGCAGGGGTCGGTGTCGGTGAATCGGGACCTGGCGAAGCTGATGGAGGCGGGGCCGGCGTACGCCGGTCCGGGGATCGTGGGGCAGCCTCTGGGGCCGGACGCGGCGGCGGAGCGGGGCTTCAGTTCGGGCAACACGACGCTGATGAGCTGGCTTTCGCTGGCGGACTTTCCGGGCGAGCAGCTGTCGGCGAACGACTGCTGGGGGTATACGTCGCCTTCGGGGCGGGAGTACGCGATCATCGGGCTGCGGTCGGGGTTTGGGTTTGTGGAGATCACGGATCCGGTGAACCCGGTGATCGTGGGGGTGGTGGGGGGCAACACGAGCATCTGGCGTGATGTGAAGGTGGTCGGGGCGTATGCCTACGGCGTGAACGAGTCGGGCAACGGGATCCAGGTGATGGATCTTTCGCGGATCGACGAGGGGATCGTGACGCACGTGCGGGACAAGCGGCAGCAGGGGCACAGCACGACGCACAACATCGCTGCGAACCCGGACTCGGGGTATCTGTATCTGCTGGGCGGGAACGTGGCCAACGGCGGCCTGGTGGCGGTGGACACGTCGAACCCGACCAACCCGACGTTTGCCGGGTCGTGGAACGGGAACTACATCCACGATGCGCAGATCGTGAGCTTTACGGAGGGGCCGTACGCGGGGCGGGAGCTGGCGTTCGGGTGCAACGGGAACAAGATCTGGATCATCGACGTGACGAACAAGTCGAACATGTTCCAGGTGTCGCAGCTGGAGTATGCGGGTGCGCGGTATTGCCATCAGGGGTGGTTGTCTGCGGACCGGCGGTACTTCTACGTGAACGATGAGTTTGACGAGGCGCGGGGGCGGGATGTGACGACGACGCACATCTTCGATGTGTCGGACATCCTGAACCCGAGCTACGCGGGGTGGGGGACGAGCGGGCTGCCGGCGAGTGATCACAACAACTACTGGCACGAGGGCAGGCTGTATCAGGCGAACTACCGCTCGGGGCTGCAGGTGTTGGACGCGACGGATCCGTTGAACTTGCACCGAGTCGCGTGGTTCGACACGCACCCGGAGTCGGACGGCGCGGGGTTTACCGGGTCGTGGAGTTGCTACCCGTTCTTTGCGAGCGGGAGCGTGATCATCAGCGACATGACACGCGGGCTGTTTGTGGTGCGGCTGGGGGAGCCGTGCCTTGGCGATTTCAACGGCGACGACGCGGTGGACACGCAGGACGTGCTGGAGTTCCTGAACGCGTGGACGGCGGGTGACGCGTCGGCGGACGTGAACGGGGACGGGACGGTGAACACGCTGGATGTGACGACGTTCCTGAATGCGTGGGTGGCGGGGTGCGGGTGAGGCCAGCGTCTCGAAGGCACTCGGCGAGAACCGCGGCCGCGTGTTTGTGGTACACCGTCGGTGATGTCATCGACGACGACTGAGTCAATCGAGCGGTCCGGTGATGCGGGAGGGACGGGAGCGTTGGAGGTTCCGTCCGATTTCCGCTGCGCCGAGTGCGGGTATCCGAGCGGGGCTTCGGGGTCTGTCGTCTGTCCTGAGTGCGGGCGGGCTGCGACGCGGCTGGAGGTGGACGCGGGTGCGCGGCGGTTGGCGTACATCGAGGCGTGGGAGCGGTCGGGTGTCGCGCTGGCGGTTCGGCGATGGGCGGTCGTGATCGCGGTGTATTCGGTTGGCGCAGCGGTGGTGGGGCAGAAGCCGTGGGCGCTGGCGGTGGCGCCGGTGGTGCTCGCGGCGGCGCTGAGTCTGAGCGTGAACGCGGGCTGGGTGGTGGCGCGGCTGCAGTGCGAGGAGCTGCGGGCGTTTACGCGGGTGATGTGGCAGCGGATGCTGTGGCGGCTGCACCTGCCGTGGCTGGTGGCGCCGGCGTTCGTAGCGATCGCGGTGTTGGTTGGGCTGATCGACCTTTGGGGTGGTGCGGAGTCTGGGGGGGTGTACTGGCTGGTGGTGACGGCGGGGCTGGCGCTCTGGCTGATCGGGTGCCTGGTGGTGTTTGTGGGGTGGTGGATGGGGTACGTCCGGCTGCGTTCTTCCGGGGCGCCGGGGTATACGCACCTGGGGCGGTCGGAGGCGGCGGCGTTTGTGCTGGGGCTGGTGGTGGTGGCCGGAGCGAGCGGGATCGGGTTTTTGGCGGGGACGGTGGCTGCGGAGGGTGTGGCGGATTGGCTGGGGATCGCGTGGCTGATGGACCTGATGGACGAGTTCTGAGCGGGGGTGAGCGAATCGGGGGGTCTGCCTATCCTTCGCCCCCATCCGGGGAGTCCCGCAGGGGGCCATCCCTGGTGCATTCACGTACACGATCTTGACAGGAGTCAGTCACATGGAAACCACGCTCATCATCTTGAAGCCGGACGCTGTGCAGCGGGGGCTTATGGGTCGGATCATCAGCCGTTTCGAGGAGAAGGGGCTGCAGATCGTCGGGTGCAAGCTGATGCAGATCAGCCAGGAGCTGGCGGCGACGCACTACGAGGCGCACAAGGAGCGGCCGTTCTACCCCGGGCTGGTGAAGTTCATGACGAGCTCGCCGGTGCTGGTGATGGCGGTTCGCGGCGTTGGGGCGATCGGGATCAGCCGGAGCATGATGGGTGCGACGTTTGGCTCGAAGGCGGACGCGGGGACGATCCGCGGCGACTTCGGCGTGTCGAACAGTTTCAACCTGATTCACGGTTCGGACAGCCCCGAGGCCGCGGAGCGAGAGCTGGGGTTGTTCTTCAAGGCGGGCGAGGTGCTTGATTTCCCGCGGGCGATCGAGGGGTGGGTGTACGACATGTCTGGCGGGGCCCCCGAGTAGGTCGGGCCGAGACAGTGCAGAATCGAACAGGGCCGCCCCTTGTGGGCGGCCCGTTTGCGTTTTGGGGGTGTTGTCGTTGGTCGGGCGCGGAGTGGCGGGGGGCACGGCTCACGGAGCCGTGGCACACGCGACAACGGGTCGAGTCGGGCCTCGGGCCGGTGCTGTCAGAGGGCGCCGGCGGGGGCGGGCTTGATGGTGCCGACGACGTTGGGGGTTTCCTCAACGATCTGGTCGGCGATCTCGCGGCGGTGGATTTCGACATCGCGGGGGAAGTCGAAGGCCACACGGACGCGTTCGCCTTTGATGGATGCGATGCGCACGACCCCGATGGGGTTTCGCGGATCGCCGATGACGATTTCCTCGCCTTCACGTCGTGTGATGACCAGCATTGCGTGCCTCCCATGCACTGGCTTGAGCGGGACCACCGTTCGAGCCATTGGAACGAACCACCGGCCGCACTATAGCGGAATGGGGTGGCTTACCCAAGCATCTTTTGGCGTATTGTGCCGGGGGTTTTTCTGGTGCTTGGCGGGGGCAGATCGGCTGTCTGGGGGGGCGGGGGGCCTATTCGACGACGATGACCTTGCGGACCTCGGGGACGTGCTGCCGCAGGTTGCGTTCGATGCCGAGGTTGAGGGTCATGTCGCTGGAGGGGCAGCCGACGCAGGCGCCGTGGAACCGGATGTAGACGGCACCGTCGGACTTGGCCTCGACGAACTCGATGTCGCCGCCGTCGGCCTGGATGGCGGGTCGGATCGCCTCGATGACCTTGCCGATTCGCTCGGCGAGGTCCTGGGGGACTGAGGGGATGTTGTCGGGGACTTGGGAGACCATTGGCAGAGTATAGGGAGGCGGGTGTGTGCCGGGCCCGGTGGCGGGGTTGCGGCCGGTGGGGTGCGCGCTCGATAGACTGCGGCCATGAATGGATACCAGGTGCGGAGTGCTGGGTTGGGGCGGTGCCTGCGGGTGTGCGCTCTGGCGTGCTGTCTGGGCGGAGTGGGGTCGTGGGTGGTGCTGGGTGCGGGGTGCGCCGGGCAGGGGACGGTCGCTCCGAGCGGTGATGCGCTGTCGATGGCTCGGCGGGCGGACCTGACGCCGGGCGAGCGGGTGGAGGCGATCAGACAGGTGAAGGCGGAGCTGGCGTCGGGTGAGATGGATCGCGTGGTGATGCGGCACGCGATGACGGAGATGGCGTGGGCGCTGGACACGCCGGAGCTGGTTCGGGCGGCGGCGCTGGAGTCGTTGCTGTGGGACGAGGCGGGGAAGGCCGAGTCGCTGAAGCTCGTGCAGGAGATGCTGCCGACGGAGCCGGGGCGGCAGTGCGTGGCGGTGATGTCTACGGCGATCGCGGATCACGGCTGGACGGAGGCGACGCCGGCGCTGGTGCGGAGCCTTTCGCGGCCGGTGGAGGGTGTGGAGGATCGGGAGCGGGCGGAGTTTCGGGCGCTCGAGGTGCTGTATCCGAATCGGCCGGTCGAGGAGGTTGCGCTGGGGGTGTTTCTTGAGCCGCGGGTGGAGGCCGGGCCGGCTGGGTTGCAGCTGGACATGAGGACCCGGGAGGCCGGGTGGGATCTTGTGGGTCGGCTCGCGGCGGACGGCGATGCGCGGGCGGCGCTGCTGCGGAACTCGACGGCGGGGGATGACGAGGGGCGGGAGTTGCTGGCGAAGCTCCGTGAGGTGCAGGAGGCGTTTGGCATTGTGCCGAGCAGGGCCGAGGAGATGCGGTGGGCGGTACGGCTGGCGGAGGCCCGGCAGGGTGAGCTCGCGGCGTGGTGGACGCAGACGCGGGAGGCGGTGTCGGGGCTGTCGGGGGCGCAGCGTGACGGGCTTGCGCTGCGGCATCTGGAGGCGGTGCGGTGGGCGGGGCAGGCGCAGCCGGGCTGGCTGGCGGAGAGCCGGGAGGGTTTGCTGGAGCTGATGGCCGAGCGGCTTCGGGGGCGGCAGCTGTATGCGAGGACGGAGGCGATCCGCGGGATGGTGAACGCGAACGCGGAGCGGCTGGCGACGGTGCGCGACGGGCTGGTGTGGGGTGATGTGGTGGTGTTGCTGGTGATCGATGAGGCGATCGCCGATGCGGGCGTCGAGCGGGCGCTGTTTGCCGGGGCGACGGCGGACAACAAGGACCGGAACACCGAGCACGGCGGGACGCTGTGGACCGACGCGGACGGGTTTCACGTGCAGGCGTTTGCGCCTCGCGGCACGGCGACGCCGGACGACCGGCGGTTTGTGGCCCCGCGGGAGATGATCGACTACAGCGGCGCGGCGCTGGCGCACTTTCACTATCACGTGTCGAATTGGCGGAACCGGGACTACGCGGGGCCGAGCCCGGGTGACCTGGATTACGCGGCGAGGTTTGGCAGGGCGTGCGTGGTGTTCTCGGGGCTGGGTCCGGACCTGATGAACGCGGATGTGTACTTCCCGAACGGGACGGTGGTGGATCTGGGTGAGGTCCGTCGGCCGGCCTCGGATCGATGACGCATCTGCTGGTCATCGGGCTGGTGGTCGTTGGTGCGCTGCGGGAGATCGGGCCGCCGGAGTTGGTCAACGGCGCGTGGGTCGCGGCGCATCCCGCGGCGGCGCTGGCGGCGGCGTTGTTGCCGTTTGCGGTCCTGGCGTTGGTCCAGATGGTGACGGCGGGGCTGTGCGGGCGCTCGCTTGAGCGGCGGGGCTCGGTGCGGGCGGTGCGGGTGTTTGAGTCGGTTTCGGTGCGGGTGCGGGTGGCGACGCTGGTGCTGCAGGCGTCGGCAGTGTTGCTGTTTGGCTGGCTGGACGCGGTGCGGGGGTGGACGGGCGATCTGGTGGCGGTGGATGAGTTGGTGTCGCTGGTGCCGGCGTTCGGGGTGTTGGCGTTGACGTGGGCGACGGCGGCGCCGATCGAGCGGCGGATGCGTGAGGCGTTGCTGATTCGGAGGCTGGACGAGGGGTTGTCGATCCCGCCGATGCCGCGGGCGTGGACGTGGTGGTGGGGGACGGTGCGGCAGCAGTTGCTGTTCCCGGCGTTGCCGGTGTTGTTGATCATGGGGTGGGCCGAAGCGGTGGGGATCGTCCGCGACGGGTTGTGGGCGGAGGCGGATGTTCGCGGCGGGTGGAGCGCGTCTCCGCCGGCGTGGGCTGCGGGCGTGCCGGGGTGGGTGCTTGATCGTGATGTGATCGTGTACGGGTCGGTGGGGCTGCAGCTGCTCGGGGTGGTGGTGTTGCTGGCGTTTTTGCCGCTGGCGTTGCGGCTGTTGTGGGACACGGTGCCCCTGGGGCCGGGGGGGCTGAGGGACGGGCTGGTGGCGATGTGCCGGCGGTACCGGGTGCGGGTGCGGAACATCCTGGTGTGGCGGACGCACGGGGCGATGATCAATGGGGCGGTGGTCGGGCTGCTGCCGCGGCTTCGGTACATCGTGCTGACCGATGCGCTGCTGGAGACGCTTTCGAGCGCGCAGGTGGAGGCGGTGGCGGCGCACGAGCTGGCGCACGTGCGGCACCGGCATATCGCGTGGCTGGCGTGCGGGCTGGGGAGTTCGGCGGTGTTCTTCGGTTCGGCGGTGTCGATGGGGGCGAGGCTGGCGGGGCTGGGCTCGGTGACGGAGGGGTGGTGGCCGGTGGGGATGTTGCTGGTGGTGCTGGGGTCGAGTGTGATGGTGTTCGGGTGGGTGAGCCGGGTGTTTGAGCGGCAGGCGGATCTGTTTGCGGCGCAGCACCTGACGAGGCGTCTTGAGGGTGACGGGGCGGGGGCGGTGTCGGAGGGGGGCGCGCGGGTGATGGCCGAGACGCTGCGGGCGGTGTCGCTGATCAACGGGTTCCCGGCGGAGCGGTTCACGTTCCGGCACGGGTCGATCGACGGGCGGCGGGGGGCGTTGATGGGGTCGGTTGGTGAGCCGATCGGGTTGGGGGCGGCGGACCGGAGGGCGAGGGTTGCCAAGCGGGTGGTGCTGGCGCTGTTGGCGTTGGGGTTGGTTCTGGCGGTGGTGGAGTCGATGGCGGAGGCTTCGCGGGGTGCGGAAACTCGGCGCGGCACCGTGGCCTATTCGATTTAAACGCGGGGTGGGTGCGCGGCGCGCGATGCGGCGTGATGATTTGGCCGATTCGGTCGGGGAACCGGGCTAGGGTTTGGGCATGGCTGAGCTTGATACGGGGAACCTGACGGCGGTGGAGCAGAGGCTCTGCGGCGTGATCGCGGGCCGGGCCGAGGCGCTGCTCGAGGATCTGCGGCTGCACGTGGAGACGCCGACCGGGGGGCGGAACGCTGCGGCGCTGGATGAGACACGCGAGCGGTTTGTGGCTCGGCTGGAGGCGTTGGGGGCGACGACGGAGATGGTCCCGGGGGATTCGGCACCGGACTGGTTGTACGGGCGTGATCCGGATGCGCCGGCCCCGCCGACGGCGGTGTGCGGGCGGCTTCGGGAGGGCATGCCGCGGGTGCTGATCGCGGGGCATCTGGACACCGTGCACGACCCGGAGGGGGACTTCCGTGAGTTGACGATCGCGCCGGACGGGAAGACCGCGTTGGGTCCGGGGTGCGTGGACATGAAGGGCGGGCTGGTGATCGCGGTCGCGGCGCTGGAGTGCCTGGAGGAGGCGGGGATCGGGTGCGGCTGGTCGTTCCTGATGAACAGCGACGAGGAGACGGGGTCGTACCACTCTGATGCGGCGCTGGCGTCGGCGGCGCGCGCACACGATGTGGGGCTGGCGCTGGAGCCGGCGTTGCCGGGCGGGGAGCTCGCGGTCGAGCGTGCGGGGAGCGGGCAGTTCTGTCTGCGGGCGCACGGGCGGGCGGCGCATGTGGGGCGGGAATTCACGAAGGGCGTTTCGGCGGTCACGGCGCTGGCGGAGCGGCTGGTGCGGGCGGCGGAGATCCCGGATCCGGAGCGGGGGCTGATTCTGAGCATCGGGCCTCTGAGGGGCGGGGCGGCGACGAACGCGGTGCCGGACCTGGCGATGGCGTGGGGGAACGTCCGGTATCCGGACGAGGCGGGTGCGGAGGAATTGATCAGGGCGATCGACGCGCTGGGGACCGAGGCTGGGGCGATGCCGGGGGTCGAGGTACTGCGGAGCTTTAATCGGCCGGCCAAGCCGATGACTGCGGGGACCGAGAAGCTGGCGTTGCTTGCGCGGGGTGCGGCGGAGAGTCTTGGGCAGCGGCTGCCGTTTGCGAAGACGGGCGGTGTGTGTGATGGGAATCAACTGCAGGTGGTGGGGTTGCCGACGATCGACACGCTGGGGGTGCGTGGCGGCGGGCTGCACACGCCGGATGAATGGATTGATCTGTCGAGCCTTGTGGAGCGGTGCCAGCTGTTGGCGGTGCTGATCTCGAGGCTGGCGGCGGGGGCGTGGAACGACTGAACGATTGCGGCGGGCTCCTGCTTGGGGGCGGGCCGATCCAGACGATGGCGAACGAGACGACTGCGAACGAAAGGACATTCGGGCATGAGCCAGGCAACGACATCGGCGACGGCGACTCATGGTGAGCGGTTTGCGCACTCGGCGGAGGTCGAGGGGGCGGTGGAGGCCATCGTGAAGACGATGGCGGCGCAGTCGGCGCAGATCACGGACGTGCGGGCGGGTCGTGAGGAGCTTCGGGAGAGCTACGACGATCTGATGGCCAGGGCTGGCGCGGCGCGGGGACGCGGGCTGATGTACCCGTATATCGGGTCGGGGCTGGGCAACGGCGCGCTGGTGGAGCTGGCCGACGGCTCGGTGAAGTGGGACATGATCTGCGGCATCGGCGTGCACTTCTTCGGGCACTCTGACCCGGGCGTGGTGGGGGCGTCGATCCGGGGGGCGATGTCGGACACGATCATGCACGGCAACCTGCAGTCGGGGTTTGAGCCGTACGAGTTTTCGGAGCTGGTGCTGAACGAGGCGGCGAAGGGGTCGAAGCTCAAGCACTGCTTTGTGGCGGCGTCGGGGGCGCTGGTGAACGAGAACGCGCTGAAGCTGGCGTTCCAGAAGCACGGGGCGGCGCCGCGGGTGCTGGCGTTCAAGGACTGCTTCATGGGCCGGACGGTGACGATGTCGCAGATCGGCGACTCGGCGGGGAACCGCGTGGGGCTGCCGCTGTCGACGCTGGTGGACTACATGCCGTTCTACGACGAGGCGTACGCGGCCCGGACGAGCCCGAAGCGGATGATCGACATGGCGTGCGAGCATCTGCAGAGCTACATCGATCGGTACCCGAAGCAGCACGCGTGCTTTATCTTCGAGCTGGTGCAGGGCGAGGGCGGGTTCAACACCGCGCCGCGGGAGTTCTTCGTCGAGCTGATGAAGATCTGCAAGGCCAACGACATCGCGGTGTGGGACGACGAGGTGCAGACGTTTGGGCGGACGACGTCGATGTTCGCCTACGACACCCTGGGCGTGGGTGAGTATGTCGATCTGGTGACGATCGGGAAGATGAGCCAGGCGTGCGCGACGCTGTTTACCGAGGCGTACAACCCGGGCCCGGGTCTGCTGAGCGCGACGTTCACGGGCAGCGGATCGGCGTGCAAGGCGGGCAGCGAGATCGTGCGTCGGTTGCTCGGCGGCGGGTATTACGGCGAGGGCGGCCTGATTGCGCAGCACCACAAGGCGTTCCGGGAGCAGGCCGAGGCGCTGGTGGCGCGGCACCCGGGCTGGTTCCCCGACGTCAAGCCGCACCCGATGAGCCCGTCACCGGTCGGGAAGGTGGGGGGCATCGGCGGGATGATGCGGTTCAGCCCGTTCGGCGGTGCGAAGGACAAGGTGGGCAAGTGCCTGCGGGCGTGCTACGACGAGGGCGTGATCCTGTTCTCGTGCGGGCACGGGCCGTACCACGTCCGGATGTTGCCGCCGCTGGGCGTGATGAAGCTGGAGGACTGGCCGCGCGTGTTCGCGGCGGTGGAGCGTGGGCTGGCGAAGGTCGCGGGCTGACCGCGGAGGCTGGGGCGTGACGTTGGGCGGGATGGTGATTCGGGTGCGTGGCATCACGCGGACAGCAAGGAGGCGGCTGTGTATCTGATTCGACGTGCGCGGGCGGAGGACGTGGGGACGCTGGTGAAGCTTGCGCGGATGGTGCACTTCATCAACCTGCCGCCGAACAAGGAGATGATCGGGCAGAAGATCGCGGCGAGCCGTGACTCGTTCCGCAAGGCCGCGGGAACGGAGAAGGGCGAGGACCGGCCGAAGCAGCTCCGGCCTTCGGACGGGGTGCCCGGGTACAGCGAGGGCATCGCCGATTCGGGCGTGTTCATGTTTGTGCTGGAGAACACCGAGACGGGTTCGGTGCTGGGGACGTCGCAGCTGATCGCGCGGATGGGCGGGCCGGGGAACCCGAACTACGCCTTCAGGCTGGAGCGGCGGGAGTTCTTCGCGGACGACATCAAGACGGGGACGTCGCACGTTGTTGCGCGGCTGCACTCGGACGAGAGCGGGCCGACGGAGATCGGCGGGCTGATTCTGCAGCCGGCGTCGCGCGGGGCGAAGCTCGGGCAGTTGATGAGCTTCATCCGGTTCCACTTCATCGGGATGCGGCGAGAGCTGTTTGCCGACCGGTTGCTCGCGGAGATGATGGCGCCGATCTCGGACGACGGGCGGAGCCTGTTCTGGGAGTTTCTTGGCCAGCGGTTTATCCCGCTGAGCTATACGGAGGCGGACGTGCAGTGCGGGCGGTCGCGGAAGTTCATCCCGGCGCTCTTGCCTCACGAGGATATCTATCTGTCATTGCTGCCCCCGGCGGCGCGGGACGGCGTGGGCGAGGTGCACCGCGAGACGCTCCCGGCGCGGCGGATGCTGGAGAAGCTCGGGTTCCGGTTCCGGGACATGGTGGATCCGTTTGACGCGGGGCCGATGCTGGATGTGCCGACCGACGAGGTGCCGCTGCTGAAGCTGACGTCGCCTCGGGAGTTGGTGGGGACCGTGGCGGAGGCCGAGTGCGACCGCACGGGCATCGTGAGCATGATGCGGAGCGACGGGGAGTTTCTGGCGGTGCGGGCGCCGATGCGGTTTGACGAGAAGGGGCGGGTGTCGATCCCCGGCGAGCACGCGGAGGTGTTGCGCGTGCGGGCGGGGGACGAGCTGGGCGTGACGGATATGACAGATGGGTTTGCACAGGCGCCAGCCGGACGGGCGGTGGGGTCGGGTGCGCAGCCGGAGAAGGTGTCGAGATGAGCAGTGTGCTGACGCGTGGAACGGCGGACTTGGTGGCGGGTGAGTGGCGGGAGCTGACCGGGGACGGGATCGTCTCGGTCAATCCGGCGAGGCCCGCCGAGGAGTTGTGGCGGGGCTCGGCCAATGTGGGTCATGTTGACGACGCGGTGGCTGCGGCGAGGGCGGCGCAGCGGGAGTGGGCGGCGTGGCCTCAGGAGAAGCGTTTCGACGCGTTGCGGGTGTATCGCGATCTTTGCAAGGCCCGGAAGGACGAGATTGCGCAGCTGATCTGCCGCGAGACTGGCAAGGTGATGTGGGACGCGGCCGGTGAGGCCGGGGCGCTGGCGGCGAAGGTGGACATCACGCTGGACGCTTCGGAACACGGCGGGCTGAAGCGGGTGTCGGGGTATGAGGTGGGGCTGACCGACAGCCGCGTGGGTCGGGCGTGGTTCCGGCCGCACGGGGTGATGGCGGTGATCGCGCCGTTTAACTTTCCGGCGCATCTGGCCAACGGGCACATCGTGCCGGCGCTTGCGATGGGCAACACGGTGGTGCTCAAGCCGAGCGACAAGGCACCGGCGGTGGGGCAGTTGATGGGGGAGCTGTTTGACGCGGCGCTGCGGGAGGTTGGTGCGCCGGCGGGCGTGGTCAACGTCGTGCAGGGCGGGGCGGAGGTCGCGCAGAAGCTGACCACGCACGAGGGGATCGACGGGATTCTGTTTACGGGGTCGTGGCCCGTGGGGCGGCGGATCCTGGAGGCGAACTTGGACCACCCGGGCCGGATCGTGGCGCTCGAGATGGGCGGGAACAACCCGGCGGTGGTGATGCCGGACTGTGATCTGCGGCAGGCGGTGATCGAGTGCGGGCGGTCGGCGTTTGTGACGACGGGGCAGCGGTGCACGTGCACGCGGCGGATCATCGTGCATAAGTCGATCGCGGACCGTTTCCTCGCGGGGCTGTGCAAGGTGGCGGGGTCGCTGGTGATCGGCGACCCGGAGGCGGCGCACCCGGTGTTCATGGGGCCGATCATCTCCGGTGAGTCGCGGGACGCGGTGCTGGCGGCGCAGGGTGACTTTGCGCGCGCGGGCGGCGACGTGATGATCGAGAGCACGGCGGTGGACTCGGCGGGCGGGGGGTACTTCCTGTCGCCGAGTGTGGTGCGGGTGGATCGGTTCTCGATTGCCAACGAGGGAGCGGCCGGGTGCGACCGCGAGGTCTTCGGGCCGGTGGTGCGGGTGAGTGTGACGGATTCGTTTGATGATGCGCTGGAGCAGGCCAACGCGACGCGGTTCGGGCTGGCGGCGTCGGTGTTTACGTCGGACGACAGGATCGCCCAGCGGTTCCTGGCCGAGGCGAAGGCGGGTTGCGTGAACGTGAACACGGGCACGGCGGGGGCGAGCAGCAAGCTGCCGTTCGGCGGGCTGGGGCACTCGGGCAACCACAGGCCGGCGGGGTCGTTCAGCCTGGATTACTGCGCGTATCCGGTGGCGGGGATGCTGGAGAGCGGGGACGCGGCGGCGGTGCCGCAGGGGATGCGGGTGGAGGATGGGTGGTTGTGAGTTGGTACACTGCTCGCCATGACCCCGAGAGGATGGATCACACTTGCGTGCCGAATGTTTGGCCTCTGGTGCCTGCTGACAGGACTCTCTGGAGGAGTTCGGTCTCTGCTGGAACGCGGCATCGATCTATTCAGTGTGAGCGGGGGGAGCTCATTTATTGCACCGGTTACTCTGAGTGATGTCAAGCAGCTTGGCGATGATGTCATCTGGTTGGTCACAGGTCTCTACTTGCTCTTTGGTGGTAGGTTGCTGATCAACCGATTCTGCTCGGAAGTTGTTGGTCGTTGCGATCGGTGTGGCTACGACATGTCGGGTTCGAGGGGTGCTGCTGGCGGGTGTCCTGAGTGTGGATTGGGCATTACAAAGAGCCATGATGTTGGAGACACCGCAGATGCCGACGATCCTACCTGATTCTCGTACGTTTCCTCGGTTTGCGGGCGTCTCGACATTCTGCCGGTACCCGCTGCTGCAACTGGTGCCGGCCGAGTCGTTGCCTGTGGACTGGGCGCTGTACGGCGTGCCGTTTGATGGTGGGGTGACGTATCGGCCGGGGGCTCGGTTTGGGCCGCGGGCGGTGCGGGATGCTTCGCAGTATGTGAAGCGGTATTCGATTGAGCACGATGTGGACGTGTGCGCGGTGTTGAGCCTGGCGGACGCGGGGGATGCGCCGGTGTCGCCGTATGACTGCAAGGAGAACGCCGAGCGGGTGGTGGGGTTTGCCGCGGGCGTGGGGGAGGCAGGGCACACGAGGTTGCTTGCGGTGGGGGGTGATCACTCGATTGCGTATGCGAACATCAAGGCGACGTGGGAGCGGCGGGGTCGGCCGGCGGGTGGGCTGGCGTGCGTGCACTTTGACAGCCATCTGGACACGGTGGACAGCGTGTGGGGGGAGAAGTGGGGGCACGCGTCGCCCTTCATCCGGGCGATCGAGGAGGGGTTGATCGATCCGAGGCGGATGATCTCGATCGGGATCAAGGGGCCGCTGAACACGAAGGCGGACCTGGACTATGCGCGGGACCACGGCGTGCGGATCGTGACGCACGGAGACTGGGTGCGCGGGGGCGGGGCGGAGATCGCGGCGTTTGTCGAGGAGGTCGGTGACGCGGAGGCGTATCTGACGTTCGACATCGACTGTGTCGATCCGGCGTTTGCGCCGGGGACGGGGACGCTGTGCCCGGGCGGGTTCAGCAGCGCGGAGGTGCTGGGGATCCTGCGTTCGCTGGCGGGGCTGAACGTGGTGGGGGCGGACGTGGTGGAGGTGCTGCCGGACCGGGACCCGGCGGGGATCACGGCGTTTCTGGCGGCGCATGTGGTGTTTGAGGTGTTGTGTCTGGATGCGGTGCGGCGGAAGAAGTGAACGCGGAGGCGCGGAGGGGACGCGGAGGCTCAGAGGAAAATGCGGGGGCTTTGTGGGAGCGCGCCGGGGCATTCCTTCGCGTCTCCGCTTGTTCTTCGCGCCTTCGCGTTCTGCCTTGTCAGGCACGGCGGAGGGCGAGGATGAGTTCGATCTGGCCGGTGGGGCGGTCGATCTGGCGGGCGATCTCGACGGGGGTGGCGCCCTTGTCTGCGAGTTCGTAGACCCTGCGGTGGAGGGGGTCGATCGAGATGGGGGCGGGGGGCTCGGGGCGGGAGCGCTGAGATTGCTGCTCGGGTGCGGCGGGGGGCGGGGTTGCGTTGCTCGCGCGTTCTTCGGCTTCGGCGAGGGCGGCGAGGCGTTGGTCGGCGTGTTCGATGAGGGTCTCGATGCGGGCGGCCTTGTTGTCGAGGATGGCTGCGAGGCGGCGGGTGAGTTCTTCGCCGTCGGCCATGACGTGCTCGAGCCGGGCTTTGGCGGCCGAGGCGTCGGTGAGCAGCGGGTTGGCGCGCGCGCCCTTGCGGGAGGGCGTTGGGGCTTCGTCGTGCGGGCGGGGGGACTTTGAGGTGTAGGTGGTGAAGTCGCGGGAGTTGCGGGCTTTGGTGGAGCGTTTGAGCAGGCGGATGATGACGAGGATCATCATGATGCTGCCGAGGCCGATGAGGCCCATCGAGAGCATCTGCTGGAACTCGCCCGGCTCGGCGGGGGGGATCGCGCCGTCGGCGGGCTGGCCGGTCGCGGTGGCGAGCTGCTCGGTGGGGTGGAGGAGAGTGGTCTGCATGAGGCGGGGGCCGCGGGAGGCTCGGTGCGGACGGGATGGGAGGGCCTTGCGGGTACCGTACCATCTTTGTGATGCGGACGCTGTCAGATCAACTCGGCGCGGTGCGGCGGGACGGGGGTTCGCGGCGGATCGTGCGGGAGTGGCGGGCGCTGACCGGGGGGCGGGCCGTGGCGGACCGGGACCGGCGGACGCTGGTGGCGTGCTCGGGCGGGGCGGACTCGACGGCGCTGGCGGTGGTGCTGGCGGCGGCGCGGGCCGAGAGCGTCGTGCTGGGGCACGTGGTGCACGATCTGCGCGACCGGGCGGAGACCTCGGCGGAGCGTGATCGGGTGGCGGGTCTGGCGTCGCGGCTGGGCGTGGGGTTTGTCGAGGCCTCGGTGGCTGTGCGCGCAGCGGCGGGGAACGCCGAGGGGAACGCGAGGCGGGCGCGGTATGTCGCGCTGGAGCGGATGGCGTTTGAGGCGGGGTGCCCGTTTGTGGCGACGGGGCACCACGCGGACGACCAGCTTGAGACTGTGCTGATGGGGCTGCTGCGGGGGGCTGGGGTGCGTGGGCTGGGCGGCGTGCACCCGCGGCGTGGGTTGGGCACGCGGGGCGTGCTGCTGGTGCGGCCAATGCTGGGTGTGGGGCGGGTGGACGCTGAGCGGATCTGTGCGCGCGCGGGGCTCGGCTGGGCGGAGGATGCGACCAACGCGGATGAGTCGCGGTTTCGCGCGGGGCTTCGGCATCGGGTGTTGCCGGTGCTGCGGGAGATGCGGCCGTCGGGTGCGGCGCGGGCGAGCGAGGCGGCGGCGCAGCTCCGGGAGATCGGGGACCTAGTGGAGGGGTTGGGGGAGGCATTGCTCGGGGAGGCGACGCGGACGGCGCGGGAGATTTGTTGGGATCGCGGCGTGTTGGAGTGTTCGCACCCCGCGGTGGTGTCGGCGGGGCTCCGGAGGGGGTTTGCGGTGCTGCACGGGGGTCGGTTCGCCGATAGGCTTCCTGCGCGGAGCGTGCGGCGGGTCGTGGAGGCGATCGGGTGCGCGGGAGTGCCGACGCGAACAATCCGGGAGTCCGGGCGGTTCGTGTGGAAGGGCACGGAGGTCTTGGTCACGCCGCGGGATGTGACGATGAGGAGCACTGGTGATGAGTGAACAGGAAACGACGATCGCGCTGGTGGGGCACTGCAGGCCGGATTCGTTTGCGATGCGTTCGGCGCTCGGGCGGTATGCGCCGGGGGCGGTGTTTGTGGATGTGAACGACTCGGCCGGGCTGGCGTCGCAGGCGGGGGCGGGCGCGCTGCTGGTCAACCGGGTGCTTGACGGGCGGTTTGGCACGGGGAGCGGTCTTGAGCTGATCGGTTCGCTGCCGGAAGCACAGCGCCGGCGGGCGACGCTGATCAGCAATCTGCCGGAGGCCCAGGCCGAGGCGGTGGCGCTCGGGGCGGTGCCGGGGTTCGGCAAGTCGGAGATGTACTCTGACAAGGCGCGGGAGACGATTGAGGGCCTGGTCGGGGCGAGAGCCGACGGGTAAGTGTGACGATGCCGGGCACGGCCCGGAGACGGAGAGAGCATGGCGAAGCGGGCGAGCGGCAAGAAGGCGACGAAGAAGGCGACCACGAAGAAAGCGGTCTCGAAGCGGACGGCGGGCAAGCGGGCCCCCGGGGCGGCGGTCGAGCCGGAGATCCGTGTGAAGGAGTATGCGCAGCGGCGCGAGCGGGTGATGAAGGCGCTGGGCGGCGCGGTGGGCGTGGTGTTCTCGGGTGAGGCCGGCAACACGCTGCTCGGCAAGTGGAGGGCCGACCAGCACTTTGTCTATCTGACCGGCATCACCGACGAGCCGGGGGCGATGCTGGTGCTGGACGGCAAGGCCGAGGACCCGCGTCGGCGGGTGATGGTGTTCCTGCGGCCGAGCGACCCGGAGGTCGAGGCGTGGGACGGATATCGCGAGGGGATCGGCTCGGCGTTCAAGGCCAAGTATGGCGTGGAGTCGGTGATGCGGACGCGGTATGTGCCGCGGCTGATGACGCAGCTTGCGCGGAAGCGCAAGCGGTTTGCGTGCCTGCACTCGCCGGCGATGCCGGACGCGAAGGTCTCTCCGGATCTGGCGCTGTTCAGGCAACTGGCCGAGCGGGTGGTTGGGGTGTCGATCGAGGACCGGACGGAGCTGCTGCCGGCGCTTCGGAGCGTCAAGAGCAAGGCCGAGCAGGCGGTGATGGCCAGGGCGATCGCGGCGACGGCGGCCGGGCACGAGGCGGCGATGCGGACGATGCGTCCGGGGTGCGACGAGGCGGACATCGCCAGGGCGCTTGCGCGCGCGTTTGAGGACGCGGGCGGTGAGGGGATGGGGTATGCGCCGATCGTGGGGGCGGGGCTGAACACGACGGTGCTGCACTACACGGAGAACCGGGGGCCGGTCGCGGATGGCGACCTGGTGCTCGTGGACGCGGGGGCGACCTACGGCGGGTATTCGGCGGACATCACGCGGACGTTCCCGGCGAACGGGGTGTTCAGCAAGCGGCAGCGGGAGATCTACGAGATCGTGCTGGAGGCGGAGCTCGCGGCGATCGCGGCGGTGAAGCCGGGGGTGGCGATGTGGGAGGTGGACCGGGCGGCGCGGAAGGTGATCGAGAAGGCCGGGTACGGCGACGCGTTCATGCACGGCATCGGGCATCAGCTCGGGCTCTCGGTGCATGACGCCGAGCCGGACGGGAACCTCACGGCGGGGATGATCGTGACGATCGAACCGGGGATCTATCTGCCGGAGGAGAAGATCGGTGTGCGGATCGAGGACGACATCCTGGTGACGGAGAAGGGGTCGAAGAACCTGTCGCCGATGATCGTGAAGGAGCCGGACGAGATCGAGCGGTTGATGCGGGGGTAGTCGGCGCGTGAGCGGTCAGAGACGTCTGTCGAGCACGCGGTAGCCGACGGCTTCGGCGACGTGGTCGGCGGTGATCTGATCGCTGTCCTCGAGGTCGGCGATGGTGCGGGCGACGCGGCGGATCTTGTCGTAGGCGCGGGCGCTCAGGCCAAGCTCGGAGACGGCCTGGCCGAGGAGTGCGAGGGTGGGCTCGTCGAGCGTGGCGTGCTTGTCGAGCTCGCGGCCGGAGAGCTTGGAGTTGGGCTTGGCGGTGCCCTGGCGGGCGGCTTGCCGCGTGCGCGCGCGGGCGGCTTGTTCGCGCATGGTGGCGGTGCTTGTGCCGTTGCGGGCCTTGCCGGAGAGTTCTTTCCAGGGGACGGCGGGGGCCTCGACGTGGATGTCGATGCGGTCGAGGAGGGGCCCGCTGATCTTGGAGAGGTAGCGGTCCATGTCGCGCCTGCCGACCTCGCCGGCGGGCATGTCGCCCTTGGGGGTGGGGTTCATGGCGGCGACGAGCATGAAGCTGGCGGGGAAGCGGATGGAGCCGTGGGCGCGGGCGATGGTGACGACGTCGTCTTCGAGCGGCTGGCGGAGGGTTTCGAGGACGGCGCGGGGGAACTCGGGGAGTTCGTCGAGGAAGAGGACGCCGCGGTGGGCGAGGGAGACCTCGCCGGGCTTGGGGACCGCGCCGCCGCCGACGATGGCGGGGGAGCTGGCGGTGTGGTGTGGCGAGCGGACGGGGCGTGTGGTGACGAGGCCCTCGCCGGGGCGGAGGGCGCCGCCGGCGGAGTAGATGCGGGTGATCTCGACGGCTTCTTCCGGACTGAGTGAGGGGAGGACGCCGGGGAGGGCCTTGGCCATCATGGTCTTGCCGGTGCCGGCGGGGCCGAGGAGGACGATGTTGTGTCCCGCTGTCGGGCACGGCGAGCCCCGTCGTTGCCCCCGTTTGCGCCGCGTACGCCGGTCGCCCCGCGGTCGCCTCGCCCCGCCGCAACGCCACACGCGGCGTCTGCGGGCGGCAGCGCCAACGTGAACGCGACGGTCCGGATCGCCCACCGCGGGGACCGCCCTTCGACGATCCGCCCGTCCTCGTCGCGGTTGAAGTCGCGCTCGACCCGCTCGGCCTCCACGTCCACGGTCGTGACGATCGACCGCAGCACCCGGCGCTTCTGAGCGGGCGTCAGGGCGACCCCGCCGGGCAAGAGCATCTGGACGGCCTTCACCAGCCGGGCCGCTTGCGAGCCGTCGTAGACCACGTGCTTGGCGCGCAGCGCCCTGAGTTCGGCCTCCATCTTGGCCATCTTGTCCTTGGCCTTGGCGGCCCGGCTGACGAACTCGTCCTTGGTAAACTCGCCGTCGGTCCGCATCTCGACCAGCCGGTCGTACCGCCGGTGCTCCTTTGCCAGTTGGTCCTCGGTGTGCTCAATCTCCATCCCCAACATCACCTGCTCGTGGGAGTTGCTGGACTCCTCCATCAGCCGCTCGACGAACTCCGGCCCGGTCGCCAGCGAGGTGAAGGCGTCCCAGACGGCCCTGTCCATCTCGGTGTTCTCGATCCAGGGGGAGCCGACCCTGCGGTCGGAGGCTCTGTAGAACCGGACCCCGTGGTTGGAGTCGCCGCCGAAGCGGATTCCGTTGACGTTGAGGATGCCGGTGAGCATCCGGGGCACCCTGACCGGGGCCTGCTTCACGCGGGAGTGGACGGCGTCCCAGGTCTCCCGGTCGATGATCGGTTCGTGAGCGTTCTCGACGACCTCGGCGTTGGGGTTCTCGTAGTCGCGGACGAAGCCGCTGGTCCCCGGCACCCGCTGCCAGACGCCCGACGCGAGGGTGCCGATGTAGGCCGGGTTGTCGAGCATGCGCCGGATGGTGGTCTTGCCCCATTGCCCGCCCCTGGGCGAGGGGATGCCGCGGTCGTTGAGCGTCTTGGCGATTCTCAGGTCGCTGTTGCCGTCGGCGCTGAGGTTGAAGACCCGGCGGACGACAAGGGCCTCGTCCTCGACGATCTGGAGCTTGCCACGCTTGGGGTCTTTGGCGGGCGGGTTCGTGTAGCCGTAGGGGCTGGCCCCACAGTTCTTGAGCCCCTTCCGGGCCTTCTCGCGCCTGCCGCGTCCCATGCGTTCCTTGATGCGGTTGGACTCGGCCCGGTCCACGAGCGTCTGGATGCCGAACATGAACGACTCGTCGATGGAGTTCAGGTCGCGGACCGTGTTCAGCACGATGACCTTCACGTCTTGCTCGCGGAGTTCCCGCTGGAGCTGGGCGACATCCATTTCGTCGCCGCGCGTCAGGCGAGACTGCTCGTAGACCCAGACGGCATCGACAGCGTTCTCACGGATGGTGTGGAGGACCTGCCCGAGCACCCGGCGGTCGCTCGTCGCCTGCGTGGCCGACTCACAGCCCTTGAACGTGGCGACGGTGTGCCAGCCCTCTTTCGCGGCCAGTTCGTGGTAGGCCCGCTCCTGAGCGTCAAGAGACGCCCCCTGCTCGGCCTGCTTCTCGGTGGAGACTCTGAACATCGCAACGACGCGCATGGGTTCGCCCTCGGGGTTGGTGGTGGCGGACACCACTACCTCTCCTCGCTCGCATCAATCAAGTTCGATGAGAGGACCTCGGCGGGGGGCTTGGCGAGCCACTCCTCGATGATGTCGATGACGCGGTCGTGGTCCTTGGCGCGGGCTGCTTTGAGGACCTCCTGCTTGATGCGGGTCTCGTCGGCATCGACCTCGGCGGCGATGTTGAGGAGGACTTGGGGGAGGCGGTTGGGGCGTGGGTCAGCCTGGGCCAGCTTGAGTTTCATGTGCAGGCCCTCCGATGCATCCACATGCAGAGGGGTGCGCTTCGGGCATGGCATCCGACCGCCAGCCTGTTGGCCTCTCTCTTTTCTTTTCCTATACACACGCCTGTCAACCAGATGTATTGGTACAGATACGCGACGTATACGAAAAGAAAAGAGAGCGAGAGGGTCTGATCAACACGCATCACGAACCTCCCCTGTGATCGGGTCTACGGACATGCCGTCGATGTAGACCTCCTGCTCGGTACCGCCGTCATCGCTCAACACTCGGTCGGTGAACTCCCGTGAGAGCACCACGATGTGACGCCTGGCGGCCGCGCCGACGAGGGCGGATGGCGGGGCCGGATCGCGCACCAAGAGCCCGTATCGCTCGACGAGCGTGCGGAGGCTGCGTGCATCCGTGACGCCCGGCAGCTCGGCCCCCTTGACACCGTGGTGGATGATGTCGTGGTGGAGACCGAGCCAGATCGTGCCGTTCTCCTCGATGGCGAAGTACACCCGTACGTCCTTGAGAACCGGGGTCCAGACGCCGGGACGGGCGTTCGCCGCGTCTGCCGCTACCCGCCCAGCAAAGCTGGTTCGGCGTTGGGGCGCGTCGTGTCGTGAGACCCGCGCCTCGCCGCCCTCCGTGGCCCACGTCCCGGTCGTGAGCCAGAGACGGAGCATCTGCCCCGCGAACCGTTCGGCGGCCCTGGAGAGCGCATCGAGCCCGGTCTCGCCCGCCTCCTGTGGCAGGGGCTTCGTGAGGGCGGTCCAGACGACCTGCATCGTGAACGCGAGGTGACGGATTGGTTTGGAAGGGTCACCGATGGTCGGCCCCGCGTAGTCTCGGGTTTCCTTCAGGCGTTCCAGCAGCTCGGGGTCGCGCTCGGAAGTGATGGATCGCTGTGACACCAGTGCCCCGCGTGACTCGGACCACGCCTTGGGGCCGTTCCTGTCGTCCTCCATGAACCGGAGGTCGAGTTCCTCCCGGAGGTGCTCAGTGGCGATGTCGATCATCGACGGGAGTCCGCGGGACTCTTGCGACTCCGCCCGTTCCCGCTCGTGCACGACTCGCAAGACGGACCTCACGACGTCGGATGACAATGCCTGTCTGGCGAACGACCGGATCGCCGCCGTGTCGGCCGTGTCAGACACCTCGGCAACACCGGCGAGGGCGTCGAGTAAGTCACGGCCGAGCCCCGCCCTCCCCGTCTTCGTGTCGGTGGCGGACACGCTCTCCAGGCGTTCGTCGCCGCGCCAGAGTTCAAACTCCACGGTCGTTCTCGTCGGCGTCTGCCGGGCGTTGGTCGCCCGAAGCTGAAGACCGCACGGCCCGTCGAGGACGGGCATGGGCTCCGGCGGCGGCCCCGACCGTGCCTTAGAGATGGTGCGGGCCAAATAGTCGGCGCGATGCCCCTTGGCCCGGTCTCGATCGTCGCTGCCGTGACGGTCTCGGAACGCGGCGATGAGGTCGGCGATGTCCTGGTCCTCCCAACCGGCCCGCGCGGCGGCACCGGCGAGGGCGAGGTCGTAGCCGGAGAGCGACTGGTCGTTGAGGTCGGTGCGTTGGTGGTTCCACGTCGCCTCGAACCGCTTGTCGGCTGCGAGCAGGGCTTCCAGCTTGCCACGTGGTGGCTCGCGTCCCGTGCCCGTGTCGATACGGACGGCGATGTCCACCGCCGCGGAATCCGCCCGGTCCATCTCCATGAGGATGTCGTCGAAGTCGTCGGGGCTGTACCGCGTGCCGGAGGACTCCAGCAGGCGGACCGGCCGGGGCTCGCCGTCGAGCTTGAGATTGCGTGTGCCGGGTACGCGCAGCACCCGCGCGAGGTCAAAGGTCGAGTCGATCGCCCAGCCGTGGTTGCACGCAACCTGCGCGAGAGTGCTCTGGAGCCGGAGGATGAGCACGGCCGCCCGCTCGCGTGCCTGGAGGTCATTCAGCATGACCGGCTCGGCGAACAGCCAGTAAACGTGCAGGCCGCCGCCGGAGTGCACGATCCACGAGGGCTCCAACGGGATGGCCTCCCGGATGAGTGCTCGGGCCGACTCTTCATCGGGCGGGTAGGTCTTGGACCCGTTGTGCCCGTCAGGCCCGTAGTCCACTTCTGCCCAGAGGCCGACAAGCGCGGCGGCGAGACTGGCGTCGCCACGCCGACCCGCTTCGGGCAGTGCGGCGACCGGTGTCAGGCGGAAGTAGACATCGTGATCGGATGCCAACTCGTTCGCCCGTCGCGCCATGGCTGCGGGGTCGGTGAACCACTCGGTGCCCGCGCCGGGCAGGGTGAACAGGCCGAGGTTGAGGCCGTCGAGCAACTCGTGCCCGAACAGGGCCTCAAGGAACATGGCCCCCGAGCCGGGGTCGGGTTGGGTCGGTGATCGCTTGGTCATCAGCGACCCCCCGTCCGCAGCCCCTCTCGCGCGATGCGATCGATGTCGCTGGCGAGGATGCGGGTGGCCCTGCCGATCTTGACGGCTTCGAGGGTGCCCTGCGAGATGGCCTTCCAGAGCAGGCGCTCGCTGACCGAGAGTCGGCGGGCGGCTTCGGAGATGGTGATGAGGACGGTGCGGTCTGGCGTGTTCTGCATGGTGTGACTCCTTCACGTCTGGGCCGCGTCGTGCGGCGTCTGTAGTGAAAGGAATCACCTTGGCCGGTGTCAGTCAATCCGGGGACTGGCGGCTGCGAGCAGATCGATGTCGGAGTGTGCTGGAGTGTGTCGGAGTACGCGCGAGTATGTCGGAAGTGCAGACGAGATTCGTGCCGCCTTCGCAAGAAAAACGTGGGTCGAATCGCATCCGCTGTCGCCGAATCACTGCTTCGGACGAGCGTCCTCCCGCACCGGTTCTTGTACCTGTGTGAGATCAAACACCCACTTCAACGCGCTGATCTGCCGTGCCTTTACCGAACCTCGCTCGATTGCCTTGCGCAGCGTGCGAGGGTCCTTGAGTCCGAACCACGGTGCCGCTTCGGTCAGCGAGATGGGGCGAGTCGGATTCTCCGGCATCCGCTGCTTCTCGGTTGGCTCCCGCACTCGACGCACCCTCCTCTCGGGCACTGGCGGGATCTGGAGAGTCTCATCAGTCGTCTGTGATTCTGGGTTCGACCTCGCCTCCAGTGGCGGGTCGTTTGGGCTGCTGTCCGAGGTCTCCATCCACTTGGAACACAGCGCCAACTGCTTAGAGGCCGAGTCCAGCACGTCGAGGTCGGCCTGGGGTATCACGTCGCCAGCAGCCCAGCGTTGGTGGGGGCCTCCGGGCCGGTCTGCTTGGTGCGAGTTCCACTGCTCCGTCGAGAACCCCGTGACCCGCGTTGCGTCGAGTAGAGCGGCCATCAGCAGTGCATCGACTCCGCTTCCCCCAACGCTCACTCTGTGTACTCGCACATCCGGCAGCGCTACCACCGTGCCCTCGCCAGTCGGAGAATCCGACACCCTGAGGGATACGCCAGCGGACGGGCCGGACACGAGTTCGCCGTGGGATCGAAAGATGGCGCGTTGGAGTTCGGCCAACTCCGCGTACAGCACAGAGGTGAGCTCCGACAGCTTCGCGGCGTGCAGCGCCCCGTTCACACGGCGGCCACCATCGACGGGTACAGAGACCGCGTCGAGTAGCTCGTAGAAGCGAGCAAACGCCTCGCGTGCGGCTGATACCTGGTCGGCAAACGAGGGAGTGTCTTCGCGCATCGCATCGACCGCGATGATGGGCATGGACAGCTTCATGTGTGACTCCTCTGAACGCGGAAGCACCCCCCGGTCCATGGCAACCCATCCCAGCCGATCTGCTGCAACCGACAGCAACGCAAGCGCTTCGTGGCCCCGGTCTAGGAACACGTCGCCCCGCGTCATGTAGCCGGTGAGGTGGGGGGTCTTGGTGCCCTTTCCCTTGCGGCCAACCCCCTGCTGTGCAGTCCATGGACATCGCGCTGACGGCGTGGCGTCGCCAACCCATTCCTCGGCGTCCGGGTCCAGCACGAGGCCGGCAAGCACGACGTAGAGCAGCGCGTTGGCTTCTCGAACGCTCTTCTTCAAGTGAGGGCCTATCGGGTTCTCGTGGTCTTGCCGCTGCACGGCGGCGACGGCATCCTGCATCGCCCAGGCGAGGCGCTCTGCGCGGAGCAGGTTGAGGGACGGTCTCGACGAAGTCGTCGTTGGTGTTGTCTGAGCAGAACGTTTGGCCCTCTCGATGGTCTGTGCCTTGATCCGGGCTCGGACGGCCCTGTCCGGATACTCGGTCTCCAGTCGCGCGGCGGCCTTGGCAAGGGTGGCGGGTCGCTTCTTGCATCGCTCGCGGACAACCTTGAGCAGGGCATCCCTGCGGTCCGCGAACTCCTGAGAGAAGGCACGGTTCACGATTCGGGGCATGCGCGCACCGTATGCCGCACTTAGTGCCCTGTCCGAGCATGGCTCCTAGGTCTAGAACAGTCCCCTCACCCCGCCGCGAAGTACCCCTTCGGGTCCAAGGCTCGCGGTCGCGCCCCGCTCCGGCCCGTCCAACGCCTCACTCGGCAGTCATCCCGCTCACGCTGGGCCACTGCTCCGGCGGCAGGGTGAACGGGTCCACCTCCTCAGGCTCCCCCGACATCGCCACGTTGATCCGGCTCCGGGCCGAGGGGGTCATCCCGAATTCCTGCTCCAGCCGGCTGAGGGTCAGGGAGAGCTTGTGGATCAGGGCCACCTGGGGGAACTGGCCGAGGCTCTTGACCTTCCCGTGTCCGTCCCGGATGGGAAAGGTCGTCCCGTTCTTCCGCACGAACGCCAGGGCCTGCCGCCACTCCACCCAGAGCTCGCAGTACCGCGCCAAGCCGTTGGCGTCGATCTGCGCCAGCACCTTCATGGCGAGGAGCCGCGGCACCAGTTGGTCCCACGCCTGCCCGGCCTCCTCGCCCAGCCACTCCGGCTTGGCTGGGGGCTCGATGGGCGGCTTGGGCTCGTCCCGGTTGAGGTTCGCCCGCCAGCTCCCCCGGAGCTTGAGCACCGCGGTCGGCTTCGGCAACGGCCCGCGAGCGCCCATCAGACGGCCCTCGTCGGTTCAAGGTCGGTGCTGTCGGTTGTCATCGCGGAACCTCCTTGCCTGCCCCTCCAGGGCACCCCCCCCCGGGGGGGCATAGCGAAACCCGTGAGAAAATGTCGCACGCCCACCGGTCGGTCCACTGCGCGCGCCCCCTGGGTACCTGACCCCCTACCCCTCTCAGGGATTCCCTGTTGGGTTGGGGTGGGGCCGGTCGCCCTCCACGTCGTTCACATCTTCGCCGCCAAGGCCCCGTCGTTGCCCCACGTTGCGTGCGGGCGAAAGGGTGGTAGCGAGCGTCCGCGAGAAGGGGCGGTGGGGGAGACAAGGGGCTGTGGCGCGGTGGACGTTCACAGGTGCATTGTATCACGGTGAAGGTGCGCAAGCATCGTGTTTTGCAGTGGATGCGCGTGGTGGGTGGGAAGTTGACACCGCATCGGAACGCACTCGACGGCACGCGGCTGTGGGGTCGTGCAGGGCGTCCAGATCGGAGAATCTGCGGATGTCGAGAACAAGAACCGGCGGGACGTTGTGGCAGCCATCGGTGCAATTGAACGCTCGGTTCTGCTCCAAGTCATCACGGAGTACCCAATGACCGCCGGCTCCGCTGTCGGTGATGATTCAGTACAATCAGGTGGCCGTGCCCAAGCCGGGTCGGATTAGCGACAACACGAACCAGAGTGAGCCGGAGTGCCGCTCCCAAGAGGGTCGGGGATGAGCAAGGGAATGCCAGACACCGAGCGATTGAATCGCACCGTACCCGTCAGTTCACTGGACGCGGTACTCCAGCAGTTCCGCGAGGACGCCCGCAACAACCGTGACCTCGGAGACCGCTTCGAGCGGTTGATGTTCCGGTTCTTCGAGTTGGACGATATCTACGCTGACCGCTTCGACAAGATCTGGATGTGGAATGACTGGCCGGACAAGGGTGCGGTAGGGGACATCGGGATCGACCTGGTCGCTCGTGACCGAGCGACCCGGGAACTCGTTGCGATCCAGTGCAAGTTCTATCTGCCTGAACACACCCTCTCGAAGGGTGACATCGATTCGTTCTTCACCGCGATGGGCCGCGAGCAGTTCTCGTCGGGCATGATCGTCTCGACCACCAATAAGTGGGGCAAGAACGCCGACGACGCGCTCAATCATCAGACCAAGCCCGTCACCCGCCTGAGCGTACACGACCTCGAAGCCAGCCCCATCGATTGGTCCCGCTTTGATGCCCGCCGCCCGCAAGACCTTGCCCGCAAGCCGAAGTACAAGCCTAAGCCACACCAGAAAGAGGCGATCGACGACGTTGTTCGGGGTTTCCAAGAGTCCGACCGCGGCAAGCTCATCATGGCCTGCGGCACGGGCAAGACGTTCACCGCCCTCAAGATCGCCGAGGCACAGGCCGCGGGTGGGCGAGTCCTGTTCCTTGTCCCGTCGCTCTCGCTCCTCGCCCAGACGCTCAGAGAGTGGACATCGCAGGCCACCGACGGAATCCACGCCCTCGCTGTCTGCTCCGACGTGAGCATCGGCAAGCACCGCAAGAAGTCCGAGGACGACACCGAGGACATCACCGTCCACGACCTCGCATTTCCCGCCACGACTAATGCCAAGCAGCTCGTCGCCCAGCACAAGCACATGGCGAAAGCCGCCGCCAAGGACAACGAGCCGAAGCTCACCGTCGTCTTCTCCACCTACCACTCCATTGATGCCGTCGCCAAGGCGCAGGGTCAGGGCCTGCCCGATTTCGACCTGATCGTCTGCGACGAGGCCCACCGAACGACTGGGGTCACGCTAGTCGGCGAGGACGAATCTCATTTTGTCAAGGTCCACGACGCCAGCTTCATCAAGGCCAGCAAGCGACTCTACATGACCGCGACTCCCCGCATCTACGGCGATGACGCAAAGTCCAAGGCCAAGGACGCCGCGGCGGAAATCGCTTCCATGGACGACCCCGCCGTGTTTGGCAAAGAGTTCCACCGCCTCGGTTTCGGCGAGGCTGTCAAGCACGGTCTACTGACTGACTACAAGGTTCTGGTTCTGGCGGTTGACGAGTCCTATGTCGCCAAGACGTTCCAGAAGCAACTCGCCAGCAAGAGCGAGCTAAACCTCGATGATGCCACTCGCATCACCGGCTGCTGGAATGGGCTCGAAAAGAGATTCGAGTCACTCAAGGACACCCCCGATCTCCAAGGCGATGTCCAGCCAATGCGGAGAGCCGTCGCCTTCTCTCGCACCATCAAGGACTCGAAACAGTTCGTTGAACAGTTCCATCAGATCGTTGAAGCATACAAAGAGGACCACCCTGACCTCGACATGCTCGACATCGAAGCCGACCACGTCGATGGGTCATTTGATGCCCTCCGTCGCAACGCCTTGCTCGACTGGCTTAAGCAAGACGCCCCGGGAAAGACTGCACGCATTCTGTCCAACGCACGATGCCTCTCTGAAGGCGTTGATGTGCCAGCGCTTGACGCGGTGATGTTCCTCAATCCCCGCAACTCCGTTGTTGACGTGGTTCAGTCCGTGGGCCGTGTCATGCGGCTCGCCCCCGACAAGCGATTCGGCTACATCATTCTGCCCATCGGCATTCCTGCCGACAAGACGCCCGAAGAGGCCCTCAAGGATAACGAGAAGTACAAAGTCGTCTGGCAGGTTCTTCAGGCGCTGCGAGCCCACGACGACCGCTTCAACGCCACGATCAACCAGATCGAGCTCAACAAGAACAGGCCAGACAACATCCAGGTCATCGGCGTTGGGGGCGGAACCGGCGATGACGATGGCTCGGCCTCAAGCGGTGATTCCAAACCCAAAGTGCGGGAGGTTCAAGGTGCATTTGCCTTCCCGCAGCTTGATGAATGGAAAGACGCCATCTACGCCAAGATGGTCAAGAAAGTGGGCGATCGGGCCTATTGGGCCACGTGGGCGTCGGACATCGCTCGCATCGCGGAGCAGCACATCACGCGCATCAAGGCACTCGTCAAGGACAAGGACGCTCCCTACGCAGACGACTTCGCCAAGTTCTTGAAGAGCTTGCAGGACAGCCTCAATCCTGCCGTCACCGCAGACGAGGCGGTCGAAATGCTCGCCCAGCACCTCATCACCCGCCCGGTCTTTGACGCCCTCTTCGCCCACTACGCCTTCACCGAGCACAACCCGGTATCTCAGTCGATGCAGTCGATGTTGGACAAACTTGACGAGCAAGCCGTCAGCAAGGAAGCGGAGACGCTGGAGAAGTTCTACGCATCCGTTCGCGACCGGGCCGCGGGCCTCGACAACGCCGAAGCGCGCCAGCGGGTGATTATCGAACTCTACGACGAGTTCTTCAAGAACGCCTTCCCCAAGATGGCCGAGCGACTCGGCATCGTCTACACACCCGTTGAGGTTGTTGACTTCATCGTCCACTCGGTCCAGGACATCCTGCGATCAGAGTTTGACTCCGCCCTTGGCGACAAGGACGTTCACATCATCGATCCGTTTACCGGCACCGGCACCTTCCTGGTGCGGTTGCTCCAGAGCGGCTTGATTGACCGCAAGGATCTCTCTCGCAAATTCAAGAAAGAGCTGCACGCGAACGAAATCGTTCTGCTCGCCTACTACATCGCCGCCATCAACATTGAAGAGACGTTCCACGGCTTGATGAGTACGGAAGACACGCGAGCTCCCTACGAGCCATTTGATGGCATCGTTCTCACCGACACCTTCCAACTCTACGAAGCCAAGCAAGGGCAGATCGAAGGCACATTCCCAGAGAACTCGAAACGCGCGAAGCGTCAGCAGCAGAGCCCAATCAGAGTGGTCATCGCGAATCCCCCATACTCTGCTCAGCAGCAAAGCGAGAACGACAACAACAAGGGGCTCAGCTACCCCGCTCTCGACGAACGAATCGCTGAAACGTATGCCGCGGTTTCAAACGCCAAGCTTCACAAGAATCTCTACGACAGCTACATCCGAGCCATTCGATGGGCCAGCGACCGCATCAAGGATCGCGGCGTCATCGGGTTTGTGACGAACGGGTCCTTCATCGACGCCAACAACATGGACGGACTTCGGGGATGTCTCACAGATGAATTCGCATCAATCTACGTGTTCAACCTGCGTGGGAACGCCCGAACCCAAGGGGAAGAACGTCGAAAGGAAAAAGGCAACGTCTTTGGAGGCGGCACCCGCACGCCCGTCGCCATTACACTTCTGGTGAAGAATCCAAATGGTGTCGCGAGTACAGCGGGGCTGTACTACCACGACATTGGTGACTATCTCGACCGCGACGAGAAGCTTCGGATCGTCCGCAAGTTCGCCAGCATCGGCGGCATTGCGAACGCAAAGCGGTGGAGAACCATCACCCCCAACGATGAGCATGACTGGATCAATCAGCGCGACCCCGCTTTCGACGCATTTGTTCCACTAGGAGACAAGGATGGCTCAGATACCCAGGAACCTGTCTTCGAGACATATTCGCTGGGTGTCGTCACGAATCGCGATGCCTGGGTCTACAACACATCGTCAATGGTGCTCAAGAAGACGGTCAATCTGTTGATCGCGTCGTATCAACGTGAAATGACTGCATATCAGAACGCGATTGCCGGGCTGTCGAAGACAGATGCGCCCGAGTTAGAAAGCGTAGTCGATTCTGATCCTGCAAAGATCAACTGGACACGTTCACTCAAAGCGGACGCTCGCAAAGGCAAAGCGCTCAAGTACGAAGATGACGCCCCCCGCATCGCGCTGTATCGGCCCTTCTCTAAGCGCTGGATGTATTTCAGCCGCCGTCTGAATGAGATGGTCTACAAGATGCCGTCTTTCTTCCCAACGCCCAGTCACCCCAACCTCGTGATTCCCGCACTTGGCGTCGGTGCAAGCAGCGACTTCTCGACCGTCATAGCAGACACCGTCGTTGATTTGGAAATGGTGTCCAAGGGCCAGTGTTTTCCGCTCTACGTCTACGAGCGGATTGATGAGGACGGGACACTCGATCTTGGCGGCGACGAGACCGACACAGTTGATGGCTATCGACGCCGCCATGCGATCACGGACGCCACGCTCCGGGCGTTCCGCAACGCCTACGAGAAGAAGCTGAGCAAAGAGGACATCTTCTACTACGTCTACGGCATCCTGCACAGCCCGGAGTATCGGAGTCGGTTTGCGGCTGATCTCAAGAAGATGCTACCCCGACTGCCGCTCACCAAGGACACCGCCGACTTTTGGACCTTCTCCAAGGCTGGTCGCGAGCTGGCCGAGTGGCACCTCAACTACGAAAGCGTCGAACCGTGGCCGGTAGCCGAGAGCGACACCGGACCGATGACCATGCCGCCGGAGGAGAAGTTCAAGGTCAAGAAGATGGCCTTCGCCCGCCCAACAAAGGAGCAGAAGGCCGAGGGCTTGAAGTGGGACAAGTCTCGCATCGTCTACAACAGCCACATTACGCTCAGCGAAATCCCCCTAGATGCGTATGACTACGTCGTGAACGGGAAGCCCGCTATCGAGTGGGTCATGGAGCGTTATCAGGTTGCCGTGGACAAGAAGAGCGGCATCCGAAACGACCCGAATGATTGGTGTCGCGAGCACTGCAATCCCCGCTACATTATCGACCTCGTAGCTCGTGTTGTCCGCGTCAGCATTGAGACCAACCGCATTGTCGTATCGCTTCCGAGCTTGAATGAGCGGCGCGCGGAGTGAGCAGGCCGTGAGTGGCGAGCTGGCATGAATTGGGCGGGAGCGCTACTCTTCCTCGAACGTGCGTCGTGAAATCTTGTCGGTGTCCAGATTACCATTGACCTGCAAGTAGAGTTCGACGGTGTAGCCGGTATATCCAGTGGCATCGCGAGTGAATGCGAAGTTGTCATCTGCTTCGCTGTACACGGTCTCTGGTCCGAAGTACTCACCGACGCCATACCAGGTGTTCCCAGCGGCATAGCGGAGACGGAATGTTCCAAGGGGCACATCGAGCGTTAGACGCTCGCCATCGCGCACAAACATTGTCGCAACGACAGCTTTGGTCCAGGGCTCAACGAGCTTCAGATACATCGACCCACTTCCTCGGCGAGTAACAATCTCGAACGGAGCGACGCGAGTGCCGAATCTCGTATTCGTCGAAATGACTCCTGTCGTGGGGAGTGGCAACGGAGAAGGGCGCGGCGCGTCCGATTCCGATGCTGCTGAGGATTGGGGCGGACTGCCGTGTGTGTCCGGCGAATGCGTCGTCCCAGGCGGGCGTTCCCTGTTCGTCCGAGCTGCATCTGGAAGCGGCGAAGTCCGTGTGGGTGGAGTAGAGCGAGGTTGTGGAGAACTAGGCAGATCTGTCGATCCACCTTCGGGACCGTCATAGAGCCTGCCAAGGACGGCGAACAGGCTTATCAGGAACAGCCCGACGAGTACGAAGCTGAGGTCCTTGCGAAAGACCCTTCGGTTGTACTTCCCCGACTGCTGCGTGTGCGAGGCATTGGGGTGCATCCGCGCGGCGGCGCGCTGTTGAGCAGCGCGCCGTAGTACCCCAAGCCGGTCTGTGGCCCGAGCGGTGGGCTTCTGGAAGTCTGCGCATCGAGTGGTCCAAGACGGCAGAAGGCTAAGTCCGAGGTTTCCTCTCAACTCGCCAATCTGCAGAAGAACCCGGTACTGGCGGTCGTATAGCTCACGCCGTGCTTCGTCCAACAGTATGTGCTGTGCGGAGTCGCGGACCTCGTGGCCGCAATGTGCCCGATCGAGTGCTAGGCCGATTTCAGCGGTCGTCGCGTTCGGTCCCGTCGGCACCCCGATTCGCTGATAAAGATCCCTCATCCGTCCCCCAGCCTCACGTAGGCGTCCCGGAGTCGCCGGAAGGTCTGCTCGGCCGCAGCCACGGCCTCGTCACCCAGCGACGAATACTTGTCGGGATGGTGAACGTGCGCCATGCGCCGATAGGCAGCCTTGATGTCGTCGGGTGACGCATCTTCATCTAGCCCCAGGGTTGCGAGGTCTTTTAGTCGTTGAAGATCGACACCAGTCCCGGGCTGATGTCGGTTGTCGTGCTGCCCATTTCTGCCCGCTGAAGCGCGAGCGCGAGATGACTCCGCTCGGTTGCGCGTGCTGTCCTCGCGACTACGCCACCACTGCGCCCGACTCATGTCGTTGGGCTCAGGAAACTCGCGTCCCGTCATTTCGCGGAACACACCATCGAGTCCGTCCTCGCCGAGTCCCAGCAGGTCCGCGAGGAAACGTAGAATGTGGTTCTCCGCTGTGACGAGGTATCCATCTTCCAATGCCACGCCGATCGCTATTTGCAGGAATAGCCGACGTTCGGATGGAGCTAAGTGTCCTAGGACCTCGCACGCAAGTTGGAGGTCAGTGATACGCCCACGTCGAGCTGTGTCGAGGATGAGGTCGATGTCGTGTGCGGTATCTCGACTGCCAGCAATGGCGCGCAGCGCTCGTTCTTCTTCCTCGGAGATTGTCCCGTCGGCTGCTGCAATCCATGCCAAAAGGAGGACAAGGCTCAAGCTCAACTGGCTCTTGCAGCGAAGGAATGCGTGCTCGAACTCGCTGAGCGCTTCAGGCATTGTCGATGACCTACTCGTCTGTGCCCAAAACGTCGATCGCGGAATGCCCGTCACTCATCACCGCGCCTCTTTCCTCATTGCCCCGCCATTGTGAATCATCGGAATGGTTGCCGCATTTGGAATACGTGATGTAGGGGAGACACGCCGCTGGCGGTTGGGCCGTGTCACCGGACCTTGCTGAACGGCTTCTGTCCCCCGCTCTTCGGCACGGTCCCCGAGGGCCGGATGGTGATGCGCTTCACGGCAGCAGGCGGACCCTTCGTGACCTTGACGCCCAAAGGATGTGATGGCTTCGGCTTCTTGGATGTCATGAAATGAGTCTACACACAGGAGGCCGCGGACGCTTCGGTGTAGTACTACAGGAGGGGCGGAGATGCCTCCGCAGGACGGCGAGTCGGCCTGTCACCACTCCCTCCCCCTCATCGCCTCCACCACCGCCCACGGCGCGATGTGGTCGAGGTACCGGGCGGTGGTGGCGATGGACCGGTGCCCGAGCTGTTTCGAGATGATCCCGATGTCCACCCCCTCGGCCCGCAGCTGGGCCGCGTGGGTGTGGCGGAGGCCGTGGGGGTGGACCCGCTTCTCGATCCCCGCCTGCTCGCCGAGGCGGTTGAGGAGGCGGCGGACGTAGGAGGAGGACACGGGCTGTCCTTGGGCGGTGCAGAAGACGGGCGACCGGCCGCCGATGCCGAGCGCCCCCCGCGCCCGCATCCACTCGCCCAGGATCTGGAACGCCCCCGGATCGAGCCCGATCGTCCTGGCCTTGCCCCCCTTGCCGTTGAGTACCCGCACGGCCCCCACGTCGGCGTCCAGGTCCTTGGGGTAGAGGTCGAGGGCCTCGGAGACCCGGAGGCCGCCACGGTACAACGTGGCGATCAGGGCGCGGTTGCGGAGGCACGAGGGCAACCCCTCGCCGCAGGCGTCCATGAGGCAGCGGACCTCGTAGTCGGTGAGGACCTCGGGCGGGAAGCGGCGACCGGCGTTGGTGGTGAGGGGTTTCCCTCGAAACTGCTGCGTGGTCATGTGGTGCTCCGGGGTGCGTGGCAGGCCCGCTCGTGCGGGCGACGACCACGAGTACCTCGGGGCGGGGGCAGGGATCAAGGCCGTTGGCGGATTTAGTTCCCGTCGATCATGGTGGATCAGAGGAGCCGCATTTGCTTCGGCGGAAGTGACGTCGGCCGTGAGTGCATAACCTTGGTGACTGTCCGTAGCATTGAAGGAGTTTATCTGTGAAGAGAGTGGAGATAAAACGCGGCGATGTCGTAGACGTAGATCTTCGAGGAGCTGAGGGTGCAGAGAAGCAGGGAACGCGCCCCTGCGTGGTGGTGCAGAATGATGGTGGAAATCGAGGCTCGCCAATGACGATTGTAGTGCCGCTCACAGATGTGAGGCAGTTCAAGGGCTATGCCCAACAGATCCAAGTGTCAGCCGCTGAACTTGGCCCGGGTGGCAAGGATTCGATCGCGGAGTGCGGGCACGTTCGGACGATAGATCGCGACGCCCGGATTGTGAGCGAACAAATCCGAACGACACTCGAGAGTTCCGTCATGTCAAGAATAGACACGGGGCTTCGAGCGAGTCTGGGACTGAAATAGAACGTGACCGACGCGGGAACGCCGGTTTCCGCATTATCTGCGGACTAGGACTGCGGGTATATGCGATCGTAGTACATTCGGGTCAGCAGACGGAAGCGGGCGGACTCGGTGTGAGTAGATACTCCGCGAGTTCTCGTATCCTGTCGGCGAGCAGGGTCACCGCGTGCAAGATGTCTGCGGGCGGCGAGTTCAGGTCGAGCGCGGCCACCTCCAACTGCTTTCCGCAGAACCGCACCGCGTGCGAGGCCGGGCTCGCCTCCGAGGCGGCATAGATCAGTAGTCCCCGATCCAGGTCGAGAGCCGTGGTGTAGGCCAGCAGTTGATACAGGTCGGCGTGCTTGATTCCGGAGGGCTCCAGTCGCTTGTACTTGGCGTCCCCGACGAACGTGCAGCGGCTTCCTCGCCACCACGACAAGTCGGGCTCCATGTGCACCCGTCGGTCTTCGTCGAGATGCACGCCACGTACGCCTCGACGGAACTCCGTCGGTTGTACGGCCAACGCCTCGCAGAGCGCGCGGTGTACGAATGCCTCGAACACGTCGTTCATGTTCAGCAGGAACGCGGACCCGGTGGCGGGGCCAGCCCCAAGCTCAAACGAGCTGCCTCGGAGTATCAGGCCCGCGAGCATGACCGCCGGCTCGTAGTGCTTGTTGAGACGGTTGAACTGGATTTCGGGAATGTCGATTCGCCTGAGACCCAGATCGGAGACCTCCGCGAACGCGCTCGCCACCTCGCGCAGGCCACGTCGGACCTTCGCTGACCGCAGCGGTACCTGGCGGAGGCGGCCGAGCGCGGCCTTGAGAATCTGGTTCTCCACGATGTCGGGCGTGTACTCGTCGTACTCGACGGGCACCGGAAGAGGAATGCCGTGTCTCCGCTGTACCAGTTCGGTGAACTGAATGCGACCCCGGACGGTGTGGAGGGTCTCCTCCACGGTGCGGTAGCCGTGCAGAAGTCCGCGGCGAGTTGCCCGCGACAGCAGCCGAAGGAACGCGGCGGCCACAGCGTCTAGTGGGGAGTCCGACTCGGCGAGGCCAACGGCATCGTCCGACCACGCATCGGGGTCGGCGGCGTAGGACAGCAAGAACATCAAGCGGTCGATCGGTATTTTCGGGTGAATCTGCACCTCCACGCTCGGAAGCAGTACCACGCCCACCCACGAGCCGGGGATCGCGTCGAAGGCAACGCCCGCTTCGAGGGATGGTTCGAGCCTCATCCCGGATGCGGTCTCACGGAGCAAATCCACCTCGGCCCGCCCCAGGCCGTGCAATGGAGTGCGCTGGTATTCAGTCAGATGAATCAGTCGCACCGGCAGTCTCCTCCGCCTGCGTCGCCTCCGCGCCCGCCAACCGTGCTTTCAGGGCATCGAAGCCGAAGCCTGCCACCCGGTCGGGCTCGCCGAAGAACTGCTCCTCGACGTACGGGATCACAGCATGCTTCCAGATCATGCGGACCCAAGACTCAGTCAGGCCCTCCTTCATGAAGTGGCTCGGGCCGATCGCAAGGTGGCGGTCGGCAAGCTGCTTGTTGGCGTAGTCAACGAGGTCCGCGATCCATGCCATCTCCGGGGCAGTCTTCTTGAGCCAACGCCGAAGTAGTCCATCCACTGGCCAACGGTCCGGGAAGAACTCGACGAAATAGAACCGCCGTCTAAGCGCCGCGTCCACTAGCGAGATGGAGCGGTCAGCGGTGTTCATGGTCCCGATCAGCCAGAGGTTCTCGGGGAGCCTGAACTCGGCCTCGGAATACTGGAGCTGCACGGACTTGTTCCGGTACTCGAGCAGGAAGTACAGCTCGCCGAGCACCTTCGACAGGTCGCCGCGGTTGATCTCGTCGATGACGAGTAGGAACTGTTTGTCCTTTTCGTTCATCGCTTGCTGGACGATCGCCTTGAGCGGTCCATCTACTAGCTTGAAGCCGGGCTGCCCGTCGATGATGCCGGGCCTGTACCCTTCGATGAAGTCCTCGTAGGTGTAGGACGGATGGAACTGCACAAGCTTGACCCGGGCATTGGCCCCCGCGAGTGCTTCTGCCATCCGTTGCGCCACATATGTCTTCCCCGTTCCCGGCGGCCCGTAGAAGATGACCTGTCGCTTGTCTTCGAGCAGTTGCCTGATTTCCGCCAGGAACGTGGAGTCGAGCAGCAGCGTTTCGGCCAAAGCATCCAGCGAGTCGCCATCCCCGCCGTCCCCATCCCCGTCGTCCTCGTCCTCCGACCCGTCTTCGTCGATGACCACTCCAGACCGAAAGGCTTTGAAATCACTCCAGTCCTTCTCCGTCCAGTCTGCGGGCGGGCGTTCCCGCTTGACCATGCTCCAGACCACGCTCTGGGCCTCCAGGCGGTTGGCGATCGGTACGTCCATATCGGCAGACGCCTTGATGATCCGGTCGAGGAAATCCAATGCAAAGGTGTACTGTTGCGTGCTCTCCGCGGCCGGGGGCAATCGGGTGTTCCCGGCCAACCGGTATGCAGCCTTGAAGATCTTTGGGCGGTAGACCGGCTCGGCCTCGCCGCCATCCCCGAGAAGCAGGAACGACGCGAGTGCTGCCCGAACTCCCGCGCCTCGCGCGACCTCTTTCGGGAGCGAGGACAGGAAACGACGCATACGGCTCGGCGGATCGCCATCGCCCCAGATGTGGCGCAGGGATGCGAGGGCGGCATCCGGCGAGTCGGCGCACCACTTCACAAACCGATTGTGAAGCTGCCAGGCCGTCATGTCGTTAGGCGGGCCAAACGCGTTCTGCACCTTGTCGGCGAACGTCGCGTCACCCGCGAGCGCTGCTTGCTTAGCCGCGGCAACTCGCTCCGCGATGATCCGTTTGAACTCGACTTCGTCCTCCATGAACCGTTCACTTTCGCGGAGTCGGCGAGCCCATTCCATGAAGTGGAGCCGTTGATCGGTTGAGGGAGTCTCTGTCCCCGGCTGCCAGATTGGCTTGATGTCGTCTTGATAGAATGAGAAACCCTCGCCGTAGCTCGGGGTCATCGCCTCCCGAATGGCCAAGAGCTGCCGATCCACGTCGTCGTGGGCTGGCTGCACTTTGTCGCTGAACGCTTCACAAATGAGACGTTTGTGTTTCCGCGAGGTGATCGACTCGAACGAGTCGGGGTGTACCATAGACAAGAGCATTTGAGCCATTGGTTGCGCGGCTGGTACCTCTACCGAAAGCACAAAAGTCTTGAACTCCCACGGGGCCGCGAGCAGCGACGCCCTGCGCTCGTCGCTGAGTGCACGCCAAGCACGCAGCAACTCGATGAGTAGTGTTAAGTGTGACGGTCGTTGACGCAGGAACGATTGGTCAGAGACCATGCCCCGATCGAGCGCCTGAGCCAGGCGGTCTGGGATCTTTGGCGGGTTGGGCATCAGGGCCAGAACATTCTGGAGTAGCAGCTTCTTCGCAGGCGAACCCATGTTGTACGGTGTCAACAGTTGGGCAAAGAGCAGTTCGGCCGCTAGTTGAATGGCTTGTGGGCTCGTGCCCGAAAGCTGCTTGCTGAACTTCTCGATGAACGTCGCCTTTGACTCGTCGGGGTTCTCCACGAAGCACTCGTGCAGTTCATCGAGCGATGCTCTTGACCAGACGGGATTGCCCGGCGTGAACAAGCTATCCGGCTCACGGAATGCGACATCGACGAAGCGATCGACTGCTTCGACTGTCGCTGCGTTGTGGAACTTGGGAAGTCTGGCCATGATCCCCTCCTGGTTGGGCCGGTAGTCTAATGGCTGCGAGGTTTCCTGGTGGCCTGACGCCGCAGTCCCCCCATTGCACAAAAGCGTGACTTTTCGTCCCGGCCCCGGGCGGGTCACGACCCCGTGAGCTTGCCTGCGGTCTCGAGCCGTTGGCGGGCGAGGGTGCGGTCCTCGTCGGTGAACAGCGGCTCCCACTCGGGCTCGTTGAGGATGATCCACTCCATCGAGAGGTGGAGAGCTCGTCGATTGGCCAGGGTCACCAAGCCCTGGTGCAACTGCTCGCGGAGCATCTGCTGCGCCCGCGGGGCGAAGTCGCCGCCGCAGGCGTCGATGGCCTTCCTGAAATCAGCGGGGTTGTACGGGGGCTTGAGCCGCAGGCAGTGGGTGAGCGTCTGCCGTAGTCGCTGGGTGAACGCGGTCTCGGTCGGTCGGTGGCTCACAGCACCAGCCTACCGAGACGGGACGATCGCGGCCGTCTTGGCCGCTCCCGCTAAGCTGGGGCCATGGTCCGGCGGGTCATCAACTGGGTCGCGGGCGTCGTCCTCGGGCTGTCGGTCGTCGCCTGGGCGGCCAGCTACGCCGAGTCCTCGTGGGTGAGCCTCCCCGGTGGCTTCGGCGTGCTGCTGGACAGCGGGGGCCTGTACATGTCGCGGGGCGTGGCCGTGCGGGGCGTGAACCCGTTCGGGACCGGCGTCGGCACCATCGGGCCGACCGTTCTCTTCACCAAGCGCGACTTCGTGCTCCCGCTGTGGCTGGCCATGATGGTCGCAACGACCGTGCTGTGGAGTATGTGGCGGTTCGGGCTCGAAGAGCGGCGGAGGGAGATGGTGGGGCGCTGTCGTGGGTGTGGGTACGACCTCGCGGGAGTTGGCGGGGTATGTCCGGAGTGCGGGGGCGAACCATGATAGTTCTCCACGGTCTGCCTCAGCCCGGCCCAGTTCAGTCAACGCCAGACGACTCGCGCATGAACTCGCCTTGACGGTCCTTCACTACGACCGCGCCGTCACCGTCGGGTGACGAGCCAAGATGCACAACCTCGTCACCTTCGCTGTTGTAGATGCTGAGCCGCCCACTGCGAGCATCGGCTGCGGAGAGCTCTGACAACAAGCCGCCATCGCTGCTGTAGATTGCTAGCGAGCCTGCGCCCTCGTCTGTGGCGGTGAGACCCACACACCAGATGCCATCGCTGTTATAGGTGGTGACTACGCCCGCGTTATCAACCGAGCCGAGAGTCACCACTGGGCCACCATCGGCATTCAAAATGCTCATGATGCCATCGCCTTCGTCCGTCCCACAGAGCCGCAGCAGCACCTCGCCCCACTCATTCACCACCTCGAAGCTCTTGGCTCGTATGACATCGGGCGGTCCGTCCGGCCCCTTATTGCTCTCGGTCATTCCCACCCCGACCCCAGTGGCACCTGCGAGAACAGCACCCAGCAGGATCAGCCGCAGGCGGCGAGTCGATGTCTCAAGCTTGACGAGTCGGTCCTCAAGGGTCGTGGCCACGGTTTTTCCTTTCATCTGGAGGTGAAGCGTTCAGACTCCCACCACAGCCTTACCGGCGACAGCTAGCTCGGTTTCAGCACCCCGCAGAACCGAGAGCAGCGATGGCCGATCGTCGGCTACCCCGTGCCGACATGTCCAGCACAGTGCCGTGTCGGGTATTCTGGTACGAGGTCGCGGGCCTTCGGCCAGTGAGGACACCGAGATGGCAAATGACTCAAACTCGCGCGAGAACTGGACACTCGAGTCATTCCTTGTCAAGTACATGGAAGGGCTCGTTCTCGCGGCGATGACAATCGGCCTTGCGTTGGTGATATTCCCGTTCTCATGGTGGCGGCTCATAGCAGTTGCGGCAGCCGTACTCGTTGCCACCACGATGCGGGTGTACGGCAGGCTGACGCGGCGTACTGCGCCAATTGTGTACTCCTACGCCGTTCTTGTCGTCGTACTCGTAGTGGGAACCGTCGTCCCGCTCTTCGGGGCCAATCGGTTCGTGTTGCTCTCCCCATCGAGTATGCCATGGGCCTCACGGCTGGTCCAAGTTGATCCATTCCGAAACGAACCGCAGTCCCTGCTTGTCGAGTGTCACCCGGTACGCAAGTGGCTTGCCCGCACGTGGATGTCGGAATCGCATCGCCTCATACGCACGAAGCAGTTCGCCAGTGCGACATTCAGTGTGCCCAGTGACAACGGCATGATCACTGTCAGGGAGAATGAACATGTGTTGAGCACCACAGTACCGTATGTCCTCAATGGTCTTCGAGTCGATTTGGACATGGCGAACCGGACCTTCGAGGTGGCTGACTTCCCGTTGGGGTTGGGACGTCTGTTCACGATGACGTACGCAGACTGGCCTGGCAACCCTCCGTGGCACGGAGTACACGTGCCTGACTCATCGGCTTTGCAGAAGAGTGGCGTCTACGCGATCTGGCTTCACCGGCTCCTGGGGGCATTGTGCGAGAACGATGTGGAGTCGTGCTTCGACGCCACCACGCAGATGATCGCCGCTGCGCCGAGTCGCATGGAAGCAGCAAGGGCCTATGCGATTCGTTCGCGCCTCAGTGAAGCGGTGTTCTCTGGGAACATGGGGCGGCATCAGCGTCTTGTAGACGCGGAGCGGGCATTCGCGGCGTACGCGGAAGCCAGGACGGATGCGCCGGGAGGGGTTCCAGACTGGTACCCGACCCGCGGGTTTGTGCACGCGCATCTGAGCCGGGTGTACTCCGAGTACGGCCCGGCGTTCGCTGAGCGGCGTGATGCGCTCGAGCAAGACGTGCCGCCCGAGATTCCGCTCTTTCGTACGACCCGGCGCGTTAACTCGGTGCTCGACAAGAATCTTGCGCCGCTCATTGAAGCCCTTGCCACGCACGTGTCCGCTCGGACCGGCCGGGAGTTCTCAGCGGTGAGAACCGCTCTAGTGACGCAGCTGCGCCGTCCGAGCTTCTTCGATTCATTTCAAGACGAATGGATCGACCGACCACTCGATGAGATGATCGAATACCTGCGCGTTAACGATGAGTTCTCGGCGGCGCAGCTGGAGTATGCCCATCTGGTGGTGATGTCGCGCATTCTGTGGTCCCTGCTTGAGGATTTCCAGCACGTCTTGATGGAGGATGTCGATGAAGAAGCGCTGGAGTCCACGAGGCAAGCTGTCGCGCGTGCGATTGCCGACGCTGAACGGTCTGAAGGGATGGGGCCATATAGCCGGCAAGTGTCCGCCGACATGATTCCGCTATTGAGGCGGATGGACCGAATGTTACAGGGGCGGGGTTCGGCGCTTCAGGTTGAGGAAGAATCGGGCGCGGCCGCAGCCGCGACCATGATGCGGACGACGATTCAGATTGATGAGCGGTTCCCGGCTTTGGATCAACTGCTCACGGCGATGGAGCAGAACGCCATCTCGATCACACCCGTTCAGGCTCGAGACCGATGGTGGGCCGATGGAGAGAGAGCGCAGTTCGCCAGGTTTGTCGTTGGACTCTTCGTCGCCACGCGGGTCAACTCCGGGCAATCCCCGATCGAGATAGACGATCCGGCGGAGGTTGTGGCTTCGCTTCGAGCGGGACGTCTTGACGGCGTGGCAACTGATGCGTTCGGCGAACCATTCATTCCGCGACTCTTGTTCATTGGGACGGTGCTTGAGAAGCCCAATGGGGCTTCTGAAGGTATTGACCAACTGCTGCGGCAATACTTGGGAGTGGATGCTGCACAGATTCTGGGCGAGCCAAGTGGCGGGTAGTGGGGGCACCCAGGAGCAGCAAGTAGCGGCAGTCCCACTATCTCTGAAAAGGGGAACTGGTCAGCAGCCCGCTACCCAGTCGTTGAGGAACGCCAGGAAGTCGAGCGTGTTTACCGTGCCGTTGCCGTCGTAGTCCGCTGACTGACTGCCGGACGACCACGAGTTGAGGAACAGCAGCACATCAAGTGTGTCCAGCGCATAGTCGCCGTTGAAGTCGGCGTGGCAATGGACTGTGACGGCGGCCGAGTTGCTCTCCACACTCCCGCATCTGTTTGAGACCAGCACGGTGTAGTCGCCCTCATCAGCCCAGACTGCGTCCAGGATGGTGAGGTGATCAGTGGTCGCGCCGGAGACCCGCCCGCCATCGGTCAGCGGTGTGCCGTCCTGCAACCACTGAAACTCCATGCCCAGGCCCGATTCCGCCGTCACGAACAGTTCGACGGTGTCGCCCGCCTGCGCTTCGACAGGTTCCGGATCTGAACTGATCACCGGGGGGCCGCTGATCGTGAGTTCCCACATTTCGTCGGTGCCCGAACTGCCGCCGAAGACGACAAATCTGTCCGTACCCCCGTGAAATGCCGCCGCCGGGTAGAGCCTCTCTCCCGGTCCATCTGTGACAACCAGAGTCCATTGGGTCCCATCCCACATCCAGATGTCGTCGTTGTCGCCGCTACCGCTCTGACGGTGTCCGCCGATGAGGAGGCACTGTTCGCGCACCGGGTCATACATCATCCGATGGCCAGACATGTAGGGCGGTCCATCAGTTGCGACCTGGGTCCACGATTGGCCGTCCCACTCCCATGTGTCGCGTGCCGGGCTTCCGTTATCGTTGTAACCGCTGTACGCGACTGTGACACCGCGTCGTTCATCGAACGCCATCGCGTGGACAGTCCGCTTGCCGAAGCCGGTCGAATCAACGAGTCGCCACTCGATACCGTCGTACTCCCATGTGTCGGAGTACCGGACACCCGAGCCATTGACGACGCCGTAGCCGCCGTGCAGCACCGTCACGCCGCGAATCGAATCGAATGCCATTGCGTGCGACTCGCGGGCAGCCGGACCAGGAATAGGAACGTAGTCCCAGCGTGTGCCATCCCACTCCCAGGTGTCGTCCTGCCACTCGGCGTTGCCTCCGAAGTGCACCGTCACGCCCCGCCACGAGTCGTAGACCATGGCCGTTCGACTTCGAGGGACCGGGGGCCACCCGTCGTCAAGAAAATGCCATCGGGCACCGTCCCACTCGCCTGTGTACATGCTTGTTGGCGTGTAGAACAACGCGACAACCCGGTCGCGTGCTGAGTCGTACGCCGCCAGCGGTGCGACACTGTCGATCACGAACTGGTCGGTCCGGTCAATCCACTCCGCGCAGTCCTGCCCGGTGACGGTGGCCCCACCGAGTGCAGTACATACGAACGCTATCCAGATGCCTCTCATCCAAATCCCCAATCCACGAGTGTGAGCGTCCGTGCCGAGCCCAAGCTGATCCCTCAGCCTAACGACCAATTATGTGAGCCACAAGCCAATGTCTCATGCGGCGGCCGCACAATCTCCAAGAACCGCTGTTCTCAGCATCCCGCGACCCAGTCGTTGAGGTACGCCAGAAAGTCCTGCGTATTGATCGTGCCGTTTCCGTCCCAGTCGGCGAACGGTTCACGCTGCGCCCACGCCCCGAGGAACAGCAGGAAATCGAGCGTGTTCACTTGGCCGTCCCCAGTGAGGTCGGGGAGGCACGGGTCGATCGGGACCACCGTCTCGAACACCAGGTCGTCCCAAGCCACCCCGCCAACGTCTGTCGTGCCGACGATTGTCACTCCGTGAATGCCGTCGGCCTGGAGTGACAACGTCTGGCCGCCCGAGTCCGGCGCGGTGACCTCGCCCAGCAATCGACCCCACCAATCGAACGCTCGCATGGTGACCGATTGATCGGGATTGCCGCCCAGATCGCCACGGATCGAGACCGAGGATGTGATTGCAGGTACCTCGGAATCGTCAGGACTCACGAAGGTGATGTAGATGTTTTTGGCGTAAGAAAGGGTGTTGTCGGGTGCAACTCCGGCGATCCCCAGCACGCCGCTCGTCGCGTGCCCCTCGCCAAGGTGTACCACTGCCACATGATCGGCCTCGGACGCGAAGACGACCCCGACCGCCGCAAACCCCGCACTCAGTCTGGCCGCGTCGGGAACGTTCTGTCCGGGGGGGCTGTGCGGCATCGAGGGCAATCCCTCGAAGTCGATGACGACGGGTTGGGCCATGCTCAGGTGGGAAAGCAGTGGTAGCGCCAACAAAGACAGGTTCCGAAGCGTGGACATGCCGTCTCTCCTCGCCGTGGCATCTGACCGAACGGCTTGTCACAACCTATCGCGGACGGGGGCGAGTTGCAATGAAGTCCCGCAACCCCACGGAAGCGGGCCTGCCGGCGGGGCGGGGAACGTCGTCCCCGGCCCCGCCCGAGCCGCCTCGCGGCTCTTTCAACCCGCCCCGAGCGGGCTACAGCCGCGGCCGCCTGACGCAGTTGATCGCCAGCGGGATGCTGTTGGACTCCGCCGGGTCGCCCCCGCCGGGGTTCACGCCGCCGCCGCCGGGGCCTCCACCCCCAGGGCCGCCCGCGCCCGGAGGCGGTGCCAGCGGCGACTTGATGTCTCTCGTCGCGGCCCCGCCGATCGCGGCGGAGTCGTGGTGCCGCAGCCCGCGGGCCGCGGTTGAGGGCGATGCGGGAAGGCTCGGTCCGGTTGGCTTGCGTGACATGATCTGTCTCCTTGCGGTGCTCGGCGGTGTGAATACGACTCAGTGCTCCCGCGCCGTCGGGAAGGCAATGTGGTGTTCTGTGGGGCGGTCGCAGCGGGGGCAGCGGCGGGGCTCTGCGGGCTCCGAGGCGTCCCGGACGCTCCCGACCGCCACCGGCACGACGACCTCGTAGACGGCCCTCTCGGCCCCCCAGCCGCACGCGGTGCAGACCCGGTCACGCTCCCCCTCAAGCCGGGCGAGCCTACGCGAGAGCGTTCTGGCGGCCATGCCACTCCTCCATGGTCATCTCGACATTCTCGACGACGAGCGACTGCCCGCACGTCGGGCATCGCCTGAGCGGGTAGTCGCCGCGTGAGGGGTTCCCGTCGCGCCGCGTGAACACGACCGACACCGCGCCCCGGCCGCCGCAGGCGGCGCATCCTTCTCTCTTGGCCTCCAGGCGTCTGACCCGCTGTCTGAGAGACCTACTCATTCATCACCCCCAGCACGATGAGCTTGGAGACCCTGCCGCACGCCTTGCAGCCTTTGGCGTCCTCCCGGGCTTGGCCGCGGTCCTCGCGGAGAAGCGTGATGACCCCGAACCCGCCGCAGGCGGCGCAGGGTCTGGCCTCGCGCTTCTGCTCCAGCTTCCTGACCCGCGCGCGCAGCCTCATCGCTGCGCCTCCTCGGCGCGCTCGGATTCCAGCGTCTCGATCCGCGCCGCCAGGTCGTCCAGCTCGATCGACTCGCGGCCGAACTTGAGCATGGCCGTCGCGGCCGAGACCTTGGCGGCGTTGGGCGCGCTGGCGTCGGCCATGATCTTGGCGAGGGTGGTGACGGCGAGGCTGGCGTAGCGCTGGGTGAGCGCGATGGCCTGGTTGAAGGCGTCACGGCGCGCGGCGCGGTAGGCGGCCATGAACTGCTTGTCGTCGTTGATCCACTGGTGCAGCGTGCGCTGGCCGACGCCGCTGGCGCGGGCCGCCGCGGCCACGCTGGTCTCGTTGATCAGGCCGACGATGGCCTGCTCCTGCTGGGGCGTGAGCCCGCCTTCGAGGAACTTGCTACGCACCGCCATTGGTCACCCCCTCGGGCATGACAGGGGAACGCCTTGCACTGTTCTGGGCGCTCCCCCTGAATCTCGGAAACATCTGGAAAAGCAGGCCGATCCGCCTTGCAAGTGCGGCGGAATCATGGCTCATGTGTGACACCCGGCGGGGGTTCCGCCCGGGGCAAGGAGAACGAACATGTTCATCAAACGGATTGTTCTGGAAGGGGTCGAGGGAGACGTCGAGATAAGCCGGACCGAGGGCGGCGCGGTGGTCGCGGCCAACGACGTCGAGACCGAGGTCCGCTCGATCGATACCCGGGAGGACCGCTACGCGGTCGCGCACGCGGCAACGGAGGTGCTGTGTGGCACCACGGCTCGCGGGACGCTTAACGCGACGAACTCGATGGTCCACGAGGTGCTCGACCTGATCGACCGGATCGCGGGCTGCTGACCCCCGCGCGGCCGCGCGGGGAACCGTGCGGCACGCGCTTGCCCGCCGCGTGTTGCGGGGGCTTCCGAACCACCAGCCAAGGAGAAGACCATGGCGACGCAGAAGACGGCGAAGAAGACCACGGCCAAGAAGACCGCCAAGAAGACGGTCCTGTCGGCCACGATGAAGAAGGTCGCGGCCGAGGACCAGGCCAAGGCCGCGGAGCGCGAAGCGGCACCGGCCGAGACCACTCCCGCCAAGCCCACGAAGACCCCCGCCAAGGCCCCCACGAAGGCCCCGACAACGCCGCGTGCCGCGAAGGGCGGGAAGAAGGCGGCGGCGACCCCGGCCAAGACCAAGGCCGCGACACGGGGCAAGAAGCCCGCCTCCGGGGGCAAGGCCGACCCCAAGCCGGAACCGGCGGCCGCGAAGCGCCTGAGCGCGCTCGACGCCGCGGCGCAGGTGCTCGCCGAGGCGGGCACCGAGATGAGCGCCTGCGAGATGATCAAGGCGATGGCCGAGCAGGGCCTCTGGACCAGCCCCGGCGGCAAGACCCCCGACGCCACCCTCTACAGCGCGATCACCCGGGAGGTCAGCGCCAAGGGGGCCGAGAGCCGGTTCAAGAAGACCGGCCGCGGCAGGTTCGCTTCCAACGGAAAGCGGGACTGAGCCGTGCGCGAGGACACCTTCCACGTTGATCGTGACGGGTCGCTCGTCCGGGTGGCAACGCCACGGCGGGGCAAGCCCTACCGACACCGCTGCCAGCGCGAGACGTTCGAGACGGTCGCCCACTCCATCGACGAGGCCGGGGACGCCGGGTTCGTGCTGGAGGAGATTGTCGCGGCCGAGGATCTGCCCTCCTCCCAGGCGGCGACGGCGCTCGCCTTCCTCAAGGAGCGGGGGTGTGTCACCACGGAGGGCAGAAGGTCCTACGCTGCCACCGGGTGCGTCCACCTCGACGCCATGACCGAGTACCACGCGCTGAATACCGGCGGGTAGGCCACTCATCCATCCCCTTCCTTCGCCCCGGCTCGCGCCGGGGCGTTCTCAGTCGCGGAGAGGCATTCGGCCTTCCGGCCAGTGAACCCTTCCCACCGCTGGACGATGACATCGCAGTACGCCGGGTCAATCTCCATGAGATACGCCCTGCGGCCCTGCTGCTCGGCGGCGATGAGCGTGGAGCCGCTGCCACCGAACAGGTCAAGCACCCGCTCGCCCGGCTTGCTGGAGTAGGCCATTGCCCGCGCTGCCAGCTCCACCGGCTTCTCGGTCAGATGCACCATGCTCTGGGGGTTGACCTTCTTGATCGACCACAGATCGGTGGCGTTGTTGGGGCCGAAGTACTTGTGCGCGGCACCTTCCTTCCAGCCGTAGAAGCACCACTCGTGCGCACCCATGAAGTCCTTGCGGGTCAGCACCGGGTGCTGCTTGTCCCAGATGATCGACTGGGAGAAGTAGAACCCCGACGCCTTCAACGCGGGCGGGTAGTTGGCCACGTTGGCGTAGCCGCCCCAGATGTAGAACGCGCGGCCGGGGTCGAGCGCACGGGCCAAATTGCCGAACCATGCCAGCAATAGCCGCTCGAACTCCTCGTCGGTCACGAAGTCGTTGACCAGCGGCCGGTCCTTGGCGCGGAGCTTGCCGGTTGGCTTGCGCTGGGGGTTCTCGGTCGGCTTGCCCCCGTGGCCCCGGCGCTGGATCGAAGTCGGCTCGCCGGAGGTGGTCTTGGTGAACGAAGAGACACCGGCCGCGATGGCGTTGTTGGACCGCGGCTCGACCTTGACGTTGTAGGGCGGGTCGGTGTTGACGAGCTGGATCGTGTTGCCGTCGAGCAGCCGGTCGAGGTCCGCCTCGCTGGAGGAGTCGCCGCAGAGCAGGCGGTGGTCGCCCAGGACCCAGAGGTCGCCCGGCTTGGTGACCGGCTCGTCCGGGGGCTCGGGCACGTCGTCGGGGTCGCACTGGCCCGGGTTGGCCCCCTCGCTCATGAACGCGGCCAGCTCGTCCTCGCTGAAGCCGAGTGAATCGAGGTCGATGCCGAGGTCCTTGAGGTTGTCGAGCTCGACCGGCAGCAGATCCAGGTCCCACGTGGCGATAGCGTTGGTGGCGTTGTCGGCGATGCGGTACGCCTTGGCCTTCTCGGGGGCGAGCCCCTCGGCCACGTGGACGGGGATGCGATCCAGGCCGAGCTGCTTGGCCGCCTTCCAGCGGGTGTGCCCGACGATGATGACGCCCTTCTCGTCAACGACGATCGGCTGGCGGAAGCCGAACTCCTCGATGGACCGCGCGATCGCGTCCACGGCCGAGTCGTTCTGGCGGGGGTTGTTCTCGTACGGGGTGATGGCGTCCGGTGCCGTCAGTGTGATCTTCAAGTCCTGTCCTTGGGCTCTGAACCCGCGGAGGCGCGTGACACTTCGTGCGTGTGTGGCCTGCGCACATATTATAGCGAGTACTCAGGAACTCTTCAGCGTAACAAGGATCAGATGGTCTGTGCGTTCCCGTGCAGGACAACGCGCATGGATGCAGCGGACCGCCCGATTATCGTCATGTTGACACAGTCATGAAATCGGATCAACCATGCATCCCGAGCATTCGTTCCGAACCCTTTCAATGCCCGACTTCGGGCATGCTGCTCGGAATGGTCGTCAAGGCATTCTGCCTTGATGACCCGGCAGTGGGGGGGGAGCGTGCCTCCAAGCACTTGGGCAGTCATCCCTCCTTTGGCAGACGTGCGCGCGAGTACTTCCGCGGAGCCTGGGTGGCCGAACCACGCCAGCGAGAGATTTGCCGACGAGTTGTAGAAGCAGCCCTGCAGTCGGGCGTGTTCGGCGGTCTCGAACTCCCCGTCGATGCCGCGGGACACAAGCCGCCTCTGGATGTCTTTCTGACAGCAGTGCTCGAAGGCTGGCTTCGCATGTGGGACGCCGTGTACTACCAAGGTGCTCAAGGGTGGCCACACCTAGCGTTCGAGCTTGGTGGCTTCGTCCTTGGAAGACAGGCAGTCATCGACCTCGCGGTTCGGACCTCCGCGCTGCTTCAGCTCTCCGGATCGTCTGATCCTGCGAGCATGCTCGCGCTCGCCGCTGACGAGCATCCCGGGCGGGCCGTGATCGAGTCGCTCATGAAGCGCTCCGGTTGCGAGGTGACTCGCATGACCCTGGCGAGCAAGGTTGGGGTCGAGAAGAGCACGGTCGATGATTGGATCGACAAGGACACCGTACCTCGGCACGAGAACATTGTGCGGTTGGCACACTACTTTGCGACGGATGAGATGGACGCCCCTTCCGTGCAGCGGTGGCTGCGCATCCAATACGGTCTCCTCGGGCTCCGCACAAGATTGGCGAGTGGACTCGGTGAACGTTGGGGCCGCGAGCTGGTCGTTGTGTGGGCGTGCTTCACGCAGTGGACGCTCGCTCTCCACGGCGAGTCGTCGCTTGATCGAGCGGACTTTCTGACGTCACAGGTCTATGCCCTGTCCGAGGGCACTCGCTCTGAGCCGTGCTACTGGGTTCTCAATAGGTGGCTGAAGCTCATGGAGGACCCTCTCTGGCTTGACGACATCATGGTCGCGCAGCACAAAGGAGCCGCGGATCGACTCCAAGAGTGCTTCGAGACGATTGGGGATTGGCCGTCGGCCATTGAGCGTATGTACCAGTCACCGGAGTTCCTGGATCTGCCGGAGGAAGAACGCGAGCTCCGAGCGATCGTAATCACTCTGATCTGGATGTCTCCACGCGCATTTGCTGACGGCATCTCGGAGGAGCACGCGGACCAAGCCCCTTCTGGTCGGCGAATCGAGTGGCTTGCCGCTGTTGCGAGGTCCCACATGGCGAGGAATGACTTCACGCGAGCGCGCAAGATGTGGCCGGAGATCATTGCGCAAGAGCCTGACTGCGCTGAGCACCACTGCCACTTCGGAGTGTGTTTGTGGAACGCGCGGCCGAACCCGGACCACAACCGAGCCATCGAAGAACTCGCCCGAGCGCACTCGCTGAGGCCGACGTGGGACTATCCGGTCGCCGAGATCGCCCGCGTATTCATGGGACGGGGCTGGTTCGGACACGCATCACAACATCTGCTCGACGCGCCGAGAGAGTTGGTCGAGGGTTCGCAGGACTGCTGCTTCACGCTCTCCAACGCTCTGGCTCTGGATCATCAGTACTCCGAAGCACTACGGTACGCACTCCTGGCCTGCGACCTGGACGCCAGCCACGCGGAAGCATGGGATGTCGCGGCCCAATGCGCCTTCGAGATCGGCGATCGGAAGCAGGGTGCTCGGTGTGCCCGGGAGGCCCTCCGCTTGGGACAAAGCCGCAGCTTCGATAAGTGGATGCGGTGACTGGCGGTTCATTGTCCAACTCACACGGCTGACCCGGTGCCGCTCCGACCCGATCATCGTCTCAGAGCCATACCGGTGGGCTCTATCCAACCCCGTGCTGTCGGGTGAGCCGTGTACGCGAGCCTGCTCAGCACACAGCAGAAAGGACGATGTCATGGGAAGTAGCAGTAGCAAGGGCGGCTCGGGAGGCTTTAAGGGCGGGGGTGGCGGTCGCCCCCCGAATGGGCCGAGCACCCGAACTGGCAAGAAGTCCGGTACCGGACGCGGCAACAACCCGCCTCGGAAGTAGTGATCCTGACGGGGCCGCAATGAGCCCCATGAAGAGCTAGCTCAGACCCTGCGACCCCAGCCTCCGCGCTGGGGTCGCTTGATATGCTGGGCCAGCCATATCGAGGACCAACCCATGACATCCCGACTCTCCCGTGTGTACTGCTCTCTCGCCCTCGCTCTCGTCGCCGCGGTCTGCTGCGCCTGGGGCTCGACCGGCCACAAGGTCGTCGCCCAGATCGCATACGACCACCTCACGCCCGAGGCCAGGGCCGCCGTGGACGAGCTGCTCGGAGACAGCAACCTGCCCGAGTTCTCCGTCTGGGCCGACCAGATCAAGGGCGACAAGGCGTGGGAGTGGACCAAGCCCTGGCACTACGTCAACGTGCCCGAGGGGGCGACCGGGTTCGACATGGACCGGGACTGCCCCGACGAGGGGTGCGTGGTCCGCGGCATCGAGCGGTACGCCGAGGTGCTGGCCTCCGAGGACGCGACGCACGAGGAGCGGGTGCAGGCTCTGAAGTTCCTCGTTCACTTCGTCGGCGACATCCATCAGCCGCTGCACGTGTCCAACGCGAGCGACCTCGGCGGCAACCGGATCGGGGTGACCCTGTTCAGCCGGCAGATGAACCTTCACTCGCTGTGGGACACGGGCATGATCAAGCAGACCGGGATGCCGTACGAGGTGTACGCGGCGAGGCTGGAGGAGGCGTTGACGCCCGAATTCGAGGCCGCGAGCGTCGCGGAGATGGACCCGGTCACCTGGGCCAACGAGTCACACGCCCTCTCGATGAGCAACGCCTACGTGGACACGACCGGGGCCAAGATCGAGACCGGCGACGGGCTCGGGCAGGACTACATCGACCGCAACCTGCCGGTGGTGGACCAGCAGCTCACGAAGGCGGGGCTGCGGCTGGCGGAGGTGTTGAATGGGATCTTTGGGACTGACACCGCTCGATAGCGTCGCTGACGCATGATTGTCCTCGTCCGGACTATGCCTCCGGGCTTCGGCACGTATCCGTCAGCCCGGCGAGTGTGTGAACGTGCGCATCGAGCGTCGTTGATTGGACTCAGACTTGGGCCAGCGCCACGTTTCTGATCAGATCGGCCACGCTGCGAAAGCCGGCGGATCTTGCTGCAGCTTCGAGCGCCTGGCGTTCCTGGACGGTGAAGCGCACATTGACTTGCTGGTCTCGTTTGCCCTCACGGGCGGCAGCGGGCACGACGCCTCCATCCGCGATGATCTGTGCGAGCGTGGCGATGAGTGATTTTCGGGTATCAGCCACGCACTCGTCGATCGTGGCCCCGTAGCCGATCACTGTGGGGACCTCAATGCAGGAACCCGCGTACTCGTCGGCCGAGAGTTCGTCTAGGGTCAGCCGGTAATCGGCGGCGATCGCCGTAGCTTCCTCGATCGCCGCCGATGGGATGTTCTTTCCCGAGCTAAGCTCAGGCGATCGGGCCTTCCGGTTCCTCTTTGGTTTGCTACCTGAAGAAGTCGTCAAGGGCAATCCTCAATGCGGACTTGGCGTACCCATCGGGTACACGCCCGCGATCCACTCGGACGGTGATGGGAAGTCGGCCGGGCTTCCGAAAGACCCGTCGATCCGACCAGATTCCACTGAATTCCCATCCGAGCATTGTCATGATAAGAGTGAATGACGAGAACTTGATCGGGCGTTGCATGGTGGAAGATTCCTCCAAACAACGTCGATCCGAACGCTGCCGCCGATTTCATTGGGGTGAAATCTGACCTCCAGCCAACCGGATCGACGCGCACATGGTGCTGATCCAGGTTGATTGGGTGAGGTCGATTTTCCTTTGTGATGGTGTGCCAGTTCTACTAGGCGGCCTCCTCGCCCGACAGGGCAACAAAGGGTGTCATGGGTGCTACAACGCCGGTTCGACAAACCATGGCTGCTTCTCCTTGTGCGTCCGGAACCATCTCCGGGCGATAGCTCAAGATACTCTAGCGTAGCATTTCTGCAAGCACTTTTTCTGATTTTTCAGAATCGGCAGCGGTAGCTCTGCAGAGCCGACCGCGGGCCTCGCACGGGGCGAGCCCGCCTTCAGGACGCCGATCGAATGTGAGCGATATGGGTCTGCCTGGCCGGCTGAGGCTCACGGCGCGCCGACTTGGTCACCAGCGAGCAGCTACGCCGCCTCCACCGTGACCGACACTCGGGCACAAACGAACGATGTTGTGGCTGCCGGCGGCGGCGATGGTGAGGGCGCGTTTGACGGATTCCTGGCCTCGCACGTCGGCGAAGTCGATGGGCGGCTTTGCGGTCTGGAGCAGGCCGGTAATGTCGGGGGAGGCGACGGGGGCGAGGTCGAGCTGGCCGGTGAGCAGGCCGACGACCTCGGCGAGGGTGCGGACGCCGTAGACCTCGATGCCGTCGACGATGGCGGCTTCTTCGGCGTTGTCGGCGGGGACGACGACTGCGCGCGCGCCGGAGGCCTTGGCCATGCTGGCGAGGGCGAGTGCGCCTTTGACCGGGCGGACGCGGCCGTCCAGGGCGAGCTCTCCGGCGAAGACCGCGGAGCGGAAGTCGAGGGCGTGGTCGTCGCTGCTTCGGACGATGCCTTGGACGAAGAGCATGCCGACGGCGATGGGGAGGTCGTAGACGGGGCCTTCCTTTTTGAGGTCGGCGGGGGCGAGGTTGATGAGGAGGCGTCCGGGCGGGGGGAGGTATCCCGAGTTGGTCAGGGCGGTGCGGACGCGTTCGAGGGCTTCTTTGACGGCGGCGTCGGGGAGGCCGACGATGAGCGCGCGCTCGATGGCGGTGGGGTCGAAATCGACCTCGACCTCGCAGGGGAGGGCATCGATGCCCTGGAGCAGACCTGAGCGGATGCGGGCGAGCATGCCGGAAGCATACCGAACATGAGGAATGTTGGTAGTGGTGCCGGGAGGCTGAACGTAAGAAAAACGCCGCACCGCTCGAGGAGCGGTGCGGCGTGGGGTGCTGGCTCGGCGGGGGGGCTGGGTGGCCCGGCCGGTGGGTCAGTCGCAGCCGGCGACGAAGAGATTGAGGAAGGCGAGGAAGTCGAGGGTGTTGACCTCGCCGTCGCCGTTGAGGTCGGGGTCGCCGATCTCGGTGGAGCCGGTGAAGTCGTTGAGGAAGGCCAGGAGGTCCTGGGTGTTGACGGTGCCGGAGCCGTCGTAGTCGGCGATGCAGGGGTTGCAAGTGGGCGTGTTGACCACGACCGCGTCGACGCCGGCCTCGACGATGGCGTTGCCGACGACGTTGTTGGCGCGGAAGCGGAGGCGGACGGCGTCGGTCGGCGTGACCAGATCGGCAATGGCGTATTCGGCCTGGCGCCAGCCGTGGGCGGGGGTGTGGGAGGCGACCTCGCTCCAGGTGGCGCCGTTGTTGTTGGAGATCTCGACGAAGAGGTTGGGGGCGAGGATGCCGTCGACGTTGTACCAGACGTTGTAGCTGATGGTGGCGTGGGGCGTCGCGGTCAGGTCGAAGGCCGGTGAGGTGAGGATGGCCGGGCCGCCGAAGAGGGACTCGCCGGGCGTGCTGCCGGTGACGAACGCGAGGCCCGAGCCGTCGGCGTCGGTATCGGGCTCGGCGGAGTTGCCCTGGGCGGGGGTGACCCGTGCCCAGCCACCGGACGAGACATTGCCGTTGTCGACGAGCCAGCCGGTGTCGCTGTTGAAATCGTCGGCGAAGAGGTCCTGGTCACCGGTCTGGACCGCGGCGATGAACCCGCCGTCGACCGGCGCGTTGAAGGGTTCGATGTAGAAGTTGCCCTCGGTGTCTTGGGCGGTGAAGTAGAACTCGTAGGTCTGGAAGCAGTCTCCGGCGGGGAGGGCTGCTTCGAAGGTGCCGTCGCCGGCGTCGGTCATCGCGATGGGCGTGGGGCCGTTGCCGCGGTCGAGGACGAGGGCGACCGAGCCGGGGTCGAGGGTGACGCCGTCGGCGAAGGGTGTGGTGCGGACGGTGTGTGCGAGACCGGGTCGGAGCGTCTCGGGGAGGGGTTCGGGGAAGTCGAAGTCGATGCCGGATTCGCCGAGTCGGAGGAGGAAGAGGCCCCGCTCGATGTCGCTGATGGCGATGGTGCCGCTGGGGAGGTAGGGGTAGGTGCTCCAGGCGCCGTGGTAGCCGACGGCGTCTCCGGTGGGCGCGGTGTCGAGGTGGGCGATCTCCTGGGCGTTGAAGGGGTCGGAGATGTCGAAGACCCGGAGCCCGGAGGTGTAGTTGGCCTGGAAGGCGAGGTCGCCGAGGACGTAGAGGTTGTGGTCGGTGCTGGAGAGGCCGGTGCTGAAGGTGGTGACCTCGCGTGGGGAGGCGGGGTTGCTCACGTCGATGACGTGGGTGGTGGTCTGGTTGAAGGCGCCGCCCTCGTCCATCTCGTCGTTGGTGAAGAGGAACTGCCGGTCTTCGGAGAGCCAGCCCTGATGGCAGTAGGTGGTGCCGGGGTAGGTGGTGGAGCCGATGCGGAACATGTTGTTCTTGTTGGTGACGTCGACGACGTCGAGGCCCCGGCGGCCGGTGAAGCAGTAGGCGATCTCTCGCCCGGCGTAGGGGCCCTCGGTGTAGGTGACGACCTGCGCGTCGTGGACGTAGCGGGTGGTCCATGCGCCGGCGATGACGGGGTCCTCGGGGTTGGCGAGTGAGACGGCGATGAGTCCGCCGTTGCCGATGTTGGCGCCGGAGAGGTAGATGTAGCCGCTGTCGGGGTTGGAGATGATGTTGTGGGTGGAGGAGTGCCCGCTCTGGGTTTTGTTGGTGACGTGGCGGACGTTGCCGTTGTCGACGTCGCTGAGGTCGATGACCTGGATGCCGAGGCCGCCCTCGCTGACGCCGTAGGCGTAGTGCCCGATAACCTTGATATCGCGCCAGGCGCTGCCGTTGCCTGGAATGAACCCGATCTGGACGGGGCTGACGGGGTTGGTGACCTCGAGGACGGAGAATCCTGACTGGAGCCCCAGGAGGATGTACTCACGTCCGGAGGGCGAGACGTAGCCCCAGCAGTCGTTGGCGGAGTGCTGGGCGTTGGGGAACTGGTCGAGCGGGAGCCAGGAGAGCAGCGTGATGTTGGAGGCGGGGAAACCACCGGCTTCGCCGTCGCGGGCGACGATGGGGCCGACGATGGGCTCGCCGTAGATCGGTGCGCCGGGGTCGGCGAGCTTGCGCCAGTCCTGATTGAGTTGGGCCTGGGCGGTGCCGGAGAGCACGGCGGCAAGGGTGGCGGCGGCCGCGACGGCGGCACGGGAACACATCGATCGGTTTTCGGACATTGAGGGTCTCCTGGGTCGGCGTGCAATGTAACAGGTCGGACGCTGGCGGCACAAGGGATGCATTGCGACAGATGCGTGAATGCGGACTCAAACCGGGGCGGCGATCCGCCGATGGGAGTACGGGCTCACTGCTCCGGAGGTGCCGCATTGGAACCGATACTCGATCAGGAACCCGTTCAGACGCCTGAAACTGGTGGGCGTGTCCGTCGTCCCTCGCGTTGGCGGCACCGGGCGTTGTTCGTGCCGCCGCTGTTTGCGACGCTGGCGGCGGTGGCGGGGTTGGGTGCGCTGGGCGTGATGGTTGTTTCCCCCGGCGAAGAGGGGTGGATTGCCGAGCAGGGGATCCCCCTCACCGACGATGTGGGGATGATCGTCGCGGCGGCTTCCGGCGCGGTAATTGTCTTGACTGCGTTTGCGTGGTTGGGCGGGAAGCTCCGCGTCATGCTGCACATCCGGGGGGCGTTGCACGCCTTCGGCGGGGGTGAGCATGCTTTGGGCGCGTTGAAGGTGGCCGACCGTCCCGGGGTGGCGCGGGCGTGGAACGGGCTTCTTGAGTGGCGTCGCGAGACGTCGGACGTTGCGCAGGTGGACAAGATGCTGCGGGCCAAGGGCGGCGCTGTGCAGGGCGGCGGTGGCGGCACGGGAGAGCGTGCGGCCGACGCGTTGTGGCAGGGTGTTGTGGTGATCGACGAGCAGCAGGTGATGCGGTATGCCAACGGCGCGGCGGCGGTGCTGATGCGTCAGCGGCGTGAGGCGTTGCCGGGTGTGGATGTGCGTCGGGTGATCACGGATGAGTCGGTGCTGCTGGCGATCGGCGAGGTGCTCGAGACCGGCTCGCGGCAGCGCCGCGTGATGGATGTCGGCGATCCGAAGGCGGGCGACTCGAGCGTGCTGCGGTACAGCGTGCGGGCGATCGGGACGACCGGCGAGCGCATGGTGCTGGTGGTGATCGAGGACGTGACGCAGCAGCGGATCAGCGACGCGGCGCAGCACGCGTTTGTGGCGCAGGCGACGCACGAGCTGCGGACGCCGCTGACGAACATGCAGTTGTACGTGGAGCAGTTGATCGACGACGAGCTGTCGCCGCGGGAGCGTGATTCTGCGCTGAACGTGATCAACCAGGAGATCTCTCGCCTGGACCGGATCGTCGGCGACATGCTCTCGATCGCGGAGATCCAGGCGGGGAATCTGCACGCCAAGTCGGGCGAGGTTCGGGTGCAGCCGTTGCTTGAGCAGTTGCAGGTCGACTACGCCGAGTCGGCGAGGCAGAAGGGGTTGACGCTGGAGTTTGATCTGCCGCCGAAGTACCCCTCGATCGTGGGGGACCGGGAGAAGCTTGGCATCGTGCTGCACAACCTGCTGGGCAACGCGGTGAAGTACACACCGGAGGGCGGCAAGATCACGGTGTCGGTGAAGGAGGAGGGGGACCGGTTGGTGACGGAGGTCACGGACACGGGTATCGGCATCAGCGAGGAGGACGCGGCGCGTGTGTTCGACCGGTTTGTGCGCGCGAACGACTCTCGGGTGGCGGCCCAGACGGGGACGGGTCTGGGGCTTGCGCTGGCGCGGGACATCGCGCGGCTGCACAGCGGGGACATCACGTTGCGTTCGGAGCCCGATGTGGGCAGCACGTTCTCGTTCTGGCTGCCGATCGGCGGTTCGGTGCAGGCCAAGGCGGCCTGACGGAGGTGCGGGATGCAGGTGGAGAGCGAACGGCAGGGCGCCGTGACAGTTTTGCGGCCGCGTGGGCCGTTGATCGCCGAGGACGCGGAGGTCGTGCGTCACAAGGGTGGCGAGGCGATCGCGGACTCGCTGGGTCGCCTGGTGATCGACGCGTCGGCGATTGTGTATGTGGACAGCAAGGGGATCGAGGCGTTGCTTGACCTGGCCGACGAGCTCTCGGACGCGGGGCAGGTGCTGAAGCTCTCGGGCACGAACGAGACGATGCGGGAGGCGCTGGAGATCACGGAAACGGCGGGGATGTTCGAGCACTTCGAGGATGTGCAGTCGGCGGTGAGGAGCTTCCTGTGAACCTGCCAAGCCCGTTCCGGAAAGTGCGTTTCGGCGAGGTGCTCGTCAACTCGGGGGATCTCTCCGAGGAGCAGCTCGAGAAGGCGCTCGCCGATCAGAAGCAGTCCGGCCGCCGGCTCGGCGAGCTGCTTGTCGAGCAGGGGATGATCAGCGGATCGTCGCTGGTGCGGGCGTTGGCCTCGTGTCTGGGCGTGCGCGGGTGCATCCTCCGGCCGGGGTTGCTGGATCCGGAGGTCTTTGCGGTGCTGGGCGAGCAGGAGTGCGAGCGGCTGAAGGTCGTGCCGATGTTCCTGGTGCGCGGCGTGCTGACGGTGGCGATGGCCGAGCCCCAGTCGGTGCCGGCGATCGACCGGCTGCGGGCGTTGACCGGGCACGAGATCCGCCCGGTGCTGGCGCTCGAGAGCAACATCATCGAGTACCTGCACCGTCATGCGCACAGCAACGACGACGTCAACGAGTTTCTGGCGAATCTGCAGCACTCGGAGGTCGAGGTCGTCGAGCGCGAGACGATCGACGGCGACGACCCGACGGACCTCGACAACAACTCGATCGACAGCCCGATCATCAACCTTGTGAACGTGGCGTTGACGACGGCGGTGCGGCACAAGGCGAGCGACATCCACATCGAACCGGAGCGGCAGGGGACGCGGATCCGGTACCGGATCGACGGGATGCTGCGAGACTTGATGAAGCCCCCGATGGGGATGCACGCGGCGATCGTGTCGCGTATCAAGGTGATCGGGAAGATGGACATCGCCGAGAAGCGTCTGCCCCAGGAGGGTCGGGTGCGGATCGTGGCGGAGGGCCGGCCGATCGACCTGCGGGTGAGCAGTATGCCGCTGCTGCTGGGCGAGAAGCTGGTGGTGCGGATCCTGGACAAGCTGAACCTGCACGTCCGGCTCGAGGACCTTGGGTTCCGGAGCGAGCCGCTCGCCAACTTCCGGCGGGTGCTGGGCGAGGCGCACGGGCTGGTGCTGGTGACGGGGCCGACGGGTTCGGGCAAGACGACGACGCTGTATTCGGCGCTCGAGTTGCTGCGGAGCCCGCAGCTGAACATCATGACGGTCGAGGACCCGGTGGAGTACCAGCTCGACGGGGTGAACCAGATCGGCGTGAACGAGGGGATCGGGCTGTCGTTCGGGCGGGTGTTGCGGAGCGCGCTCCGGCAGGACCCGGACGTGATCATGATCGGTGAGATCCGGGACGAGACGACGGCTCGGGTGTCGGTGCAGGCGGCGTTGACGGGCCACAGCGTGCTGGCGACGCTGCACACGAACGACTCGCCGAGCGCGATCGCGCGGCTGATCGACATGGGTGTCGAGCCGTACCTGCTCTCGAGTGCGCTCAACGGCGTGGTGGCCCAGCGGCTGGCGCGGACGATCTGCCAGAGCTGCCGGACGAAGTACTTTCCGACCGAGCAGATGCTGATGGACGCGTCGATCCCGAGCATGGCCGGGCGCGCGTTCCAGAAGGGTGCGGGGTGCCAGACGTGCCACGACAGCGGGTTCCAGGGCCGGGCGGGGATCTATGAGGTCATGGAAGTGACGCCGCCGATGCGTCGGTTGATCCACGTGGGCGCGGGCACGCACGAGTACCGCGAGATGCTGCGGAAGCTGGGGTACAAGACGCTGCGCGAGGAGGGCGTTCTGCTGGCGATCGACGGCAAGACGAGTCTGGAAGAGGCGCTGCGGGTGACGAAGCTCGAAGAGGACCACACCGAGCTCGAGGCGTCGTCGAGGAGCGCGGCATGAAGTACGCGTATGTCGCCTTTGACGCGGCGGGGAAGCGGACCGAGGACGTCATCGAGGCGGCCTCGGAGCTGGCGGCCAAGGACACGCTCGCCGAGCGCGGGCAGTATGTCGTGGAGATCGGCCTGGGCTCTTCCGGCGGCGCTGCGCACAGCGCACGGAGCGGACGCAAGAGCGGGCGGAAGCAGTCGAAGTGGAAGTGTCTGGCGGAGTTTACGCGGCAGATGGCGATCCTGGTCTCGACCGGGACGCCGGTCGTGCAGGCGCTCGGGGCCATCGAGCGGCAGGTCACGGATCCGAAGTTTGTGGCGGTGGTCGCCGATGTGCGGAACCGCGTCGAGGAGGGCAGCACGCTGGGGGACGCGGTGGGCAGGCACCCGAAGTACTTCGACGCCGTGGCGAGGTCGCTGATCTCGGCGGGGGAGTCGAGCGGGCGTTTGGACGCGATGCTGGAGCGGCTCGCGGCGGTGAATCGGCAGCAGGAGGTGGTCCGCAAGTCGCTTACGGCGGCGTTGGCGTACCCGGTCATGCTGACGATGATCTCGGTCGTGGTGCTGGTGAACATGCTGATGTTTGTCGTGCCGCGGTTCGCGGTGCTGTTTGAGAGCCTCGACACGCCGGTGCCGGCCTCGACGGCGGTGCTGATGTCGATGAGCGGTCATTTGCGGGGGCACTGGTGGTGGGAGATCCCCGGGGCGGCGGCGGGGGTCGTGGCGTTGGTGATCTGGGGCATGTCGCCTCCGGGCCGGCGGTTGATCGACCGGCTGATCCTGAAGCTGCCGGGTTTCTCGTCGTTGTGCGTCTCGCTGGCGATGGCCAAGATCGCGAGGTTGCTCGGCGTGCTGATGGAGAGCCGCGTGCCGCTGCTGGATTCGTTGACGCTCGTGGAGCAGGCGATGGGGAACGCGAGCTTCCGCAGCCTGATCTCGGATGTGAAGTCGGCGGTGACGCGGGGCAGCTCGATCAGCAGTGTGATCGGGAAGAGTTCGCTGGTGACGCCGGCGTTCGCGGAGGCGGTCCGCAGCGGCGAGGAGTCCGGGAAGATCGGCGAGGTTCTGACGAGCCTTGCCGACTATCTCGACGATGACAACCGGACGCTGCTCAAATCGCTGACGCAGATGCTTGAGCCGCTGGTGCTGATCGTGCTCGGCGTTGTGGTGGGGACTATCGCGGTGAGCATGTTCTTGCCGCTCTTTGACGCGACAGCGGCGACCGGGGCGTCGGGAGGTGGGCATTGAGCTGGCGAATCGGAAAGCGGTCGGCGATCGGGATCGATCTCGGGACGACGAGGATCAAGGCGGCGCAGCTTGCGCGGTCGCCGTCGGGGTGGCACCTCGTCGCCGGCGCGAACTATGCACGCACGGAGGGGGACGGGGTGCTTGTCCCGAGCGAGATGGACCGGTTCCTCGGGGTGTTGGACCGGGCCGGGTTCCGCGGGGACCGGGTCGTGGTCGGGGCGCCGAGGCCGATGTTGCGGGCGGCGGTTGTCGATGCGCCTCCGGTGTCGAGCGGTGCCCCGGTGGCGAAGATCTGCGCGGCCGAGTTTGCGCGGATGTACCGGATGTCGCCCGGGTCGTGCCAGCTGCACGTCCGGGAGGTGCCGGCGGCGAAGGCGAGGCCGGGCACGTGCCAGATGTCGGTCAGCGGCGTGTCGAACGAGGACGCGGAGTCTTTGGTGCACCCCTTCGACAGGGTTGGCATGGTGGTGGAGGCGATAGACCTGGCGGCTGAGGCTCGGTGCCGCGTGGCGAGGTCGGTGTGCGGCGAGGTGCCGACGCTGGCGGCGTTGCTGGACATCGGGTGGAGCGGGATCGGTCTGTCGGTGTTTCGGGAGGGAGACGCGGTGTATCACCGCTGGCTGTCGGACGGGGGGTTGTGCAAGCTTGTGGAGTCGGCGAGGCGTTCGTTCTCGATCGACGCGGCGTCGGCCGAGGCCGTGGTGAGCCGGGTGGGGATCATGGCTCCCGCGGGCGAGGGGTACGACGGGCTGACGACCGCCCGGGTGCTGGGGCTCGGTCGGGAGTACGCGGAGGGGCTGTTCCACGACATTCTCCGGTCGCTGGCGTACGTGCTGGATCGGTATCCCGGCGAGGTGGTTGAGCGGTTCTTCCTGAACGGTGGCGGGGCGTCGTTGCCGGGGCTGGCGGAGTATCTCGGCGAGTTGGCGGGGCTGAACTTCGAGGTCTTGACGCCGGGGCAGTGCGGGGTTCGCGGCGGGCCGCTGATCGATGACGCGGCGATGCACACGGCGATCGGGCACGCGATGTGGGGGATGGTCGATGACAAATGAACCGAACCTGATTCCGGAGTACCTGCTCGAGCGTCGCTCGCGTCGTCGGCGCATCTTGCAGTGGCGGTATGTGCTGGGGATGGAGATCTGCGCGGTGGGCGCGGCGGTGGCGTTGTTGATGGCGCAGGTCGAGGACCCGGCGAGCGAGACGCGCGAGGCGGTGCAGGAGACGGTCGGCCAGATCGACGTGGTCTCGGCGGCGGTGGTGGAGGCCCGGGTGCGGCTGCAGGAGGTGCAGCAGCGGCTCGCGGTCGCCCAGGAGGTGGTCCGCAAGCCGGACTGGTCGATCCTGATCACGACCCTGGCCTGGGAGGGTCAGGGGAAGGTGGTGTTTGATTCGCTGCAGCTGGCCGGGGAGTCGGGGGCGGGGGCCGGCGGGTACCGGGTCTCGATGACGGGGAACTGCGACGGGCAGCGGAACCTGACCGACTTTGTCCAGAGCCTGGAGCGGACGGGGCTTTTCTCGAGGGTGAAGATCACGCACACGCAGAGCATCGCGGGTGTCGGGGCGGAGAAGGACGCGTCAGCGCGGCTCAGCTTCACGATCGATGCACGGATTGACGAGGGCTGAACATGGCGAGGCGAGCACAGCGGTTTCGGCACAATCAGGTGGACGCGATCGGGGCGGCCTGCGCGCTGTTCATCCTGTTCGGTGCGTTCTGGGTGGGCGTGCGTCCGATGCTGCACTCGTGGGACGACGTGAAGCGTCTGACGGGTCAGGTGGTCGGTTCGCGCGAGCAGCTGCAGAACGTGCAGGCCGAGCACCGTGCGTTGCAGCGTTCGATCGGTGTGGCCGAGTCCGGCCTGCGTTCTCTGGCGCTCGAGCTGGACAGTTCCGACCAGCTCGCGTCGAGGCAGGAGGGGATCGGGAGCGTGCTGCGTGCGGCGGGGGTCACGGTGGAGCAGCTGACCGTCGGGGCGGTCCAGCCGGGCGAGTTGCTCGACGTGGTGCCGCTCCGGATCAGCGGGTCGGGCCCGTCTCCGAAGGTCGCGGCGGCGATGCACCAGCTTCGCGAGCGGTTCCCGGACCTTGCGGTGACGTCGTTTCGGATCAACGCGAGCGGGAAGGCGGACTCGCAGCAGGTGACGTTCGGGTTCGATCTTGCGTGGTATATCGCTTCTGACGGCGCGCCGACGGGTTGAGCCTGACAATCGTTTGCCCCGGCCCTTTCTGCTTTGTCAGTTAAGGGCATGGAACTGAACACAAAGCAGAAGTCGGGGATCCTGGTCGCGGCGCTCGCGGTGGCGGCCCTAGGTGTGGACCGTTTTGTCCTTGGCGGTGCCGGGCCGGCGGCGGCGGCTGCGCAGGTGCTCGTGCCCGAGGCCGAGACGGCGGCTCTGCCGCAGGCGGTGACGACCGTGAAGGCGGATACCGCCTTTGCGCAGAAGCTCGAGCGGTTTGCGGAGCGTCACCACATCGATCCGGAGGTGGGGATCCCGGACGCGTTCGGCGACGCGGAGGTGTGGACGGTCACGTCGGTGCTGGGCAACGGCGAGCGGGGGGCGGTGCGGATCGGGAAGGATCTGGTCCGCGTCGGGGAGACGTACCAGGACGCGGTCCTGGTGCGTGTGGACCGGCACGGCGGTGTGTTCGCCAAGTCGGGGCGTGAGTTCCGGGCGGCGCTCCGGGTGCCGGCTCTGCCGAAGGGCCGATAGTCGGTCCGTCTCGGGGGCCTTCCGCCGCGGGTGTGCGGCGTGAGGGCCGGTTTGTGAGGCCGCGGGCCTGCAAAGTCTTCGGCGCGTGTGCGGAGAAGTGAAGTCGGCGACAGTCTGGGTCGATCAACAATCCAGACCGGCGCGTAGACCCGGAAGCACAAGCGTGGAGGATCTTAGACATGAACAGCGTTTCCGTACCCGCCCGTCGCTCACGAGCATTCAGTCTCATCGAGCTTGTCATCGTCGTGGTCATCCTCGGCGTCATCGGCGCGATCGCGATCCCGAGGATGAGCCGCGGTGCCGCCGGAGCGACCGAGTCGGGGGCGATCTCCGACCTTGCCATCCTCCGCAGCGCGGTGGAGCTGTACTCGGCCGAGCACAACGGGGCGTTCCCCGCTCTGGCGACGTTCTCCGATCAGCTGACGCTGTACACGGACATCGACGGCAACACCAACTCGACCAAGACCGCGGTCTACATGTACGGGCCGTACATCCGGGCGATCCCGGTGCAGAAGGCGGGTCCGCAGCGTGGCAGCGCGACGGTCACGGGCACGCAGGCGACAGCCGGTGCCGGGTGGTGGTACACCGCGGCGACCGGTGACGTGCGGATCAACGCCGGCGCAACCGACAAGGACTCGAACGGCACGCCCTGGGTCAACTACTAAGCCTCGGGCGGTTCGCAGGACAGCTTCAGAGACGCCCGCACTGCGCGGGCGTCTCTGTGTTGAGGAGGAGACGGTCATGCCGATGAGCCGGAGGACACGTGCGGGCGGGGCGCGGGGGTTCACCCTCGTGGAGCTGACGGTCGTGCTCGTGGTGATCGGTGTGGTGTTCGCGATCGCCACGCCCCGGTTCAGCGACGCGGCGGCGCACCGGCGGGCGGAGCTGGCGCTTGACCGGATCGAGCGGGATATCCGGCTGGCCGAGCAGGACGCCTGGCACACCGGCACGAGCCGCGAGCTGGTGTTCGATGTGGCGAACGATCTCTACCAGATCGTCGGTATGACAGACTCGTCCGGGAACCCGTACATCGTGGACCTCTCGGCGGCGCCGTACTACCTCTCGGTGAGCAGCGTGGACTTTGGCGGTGAGTCGAAGGCGGTGCTCGACGGGCGCGGCGAGGGCTCGGCGCAGGGCACGATCGTGCTGGCCGACGGGGCGGTGTCGGTCTCGGCGAGCGTCGAGTCGTCGGACTCGGGCGCGCTGGCGATGGTTATCTCCACGACGCTGAAGCTCCTCCGGCCGTAGCGGCCGCGGCGGGGCTGTCGGGAGCACTAAGGAGCGGTTGAGTTTGATGACGGGGCGTCCGACGAGAGCCTGCCGAAGAGCCTTCACGCTGGCCGAGGTGCTGCTCGCGCTGGCGTTGGCGACGGTTGTGCTCTCGGCGCTGCAGTCGCTGATCATGATCGCGGGTCGCGCGGTCCCCGAGCCTGACGGGGTGCAGGAGAGCGCGGTGTCGGCCTCCGACGCGCTCGAGCGTCTCGCGGCCGAGGTCTCGGTCGCGGTCGAGGTGCTCGAGGTGACGCCGCGGAGCATCACGTTCTCGGTGAACGACTGGACGGGAGACAACCGCGTCGAGACCATCAAGTATGGCTGGTCCGGCGTGGCCGGCGAACCGCTGCTCCGCGCGGTCAACGGCGGGACCGCCGGGGTGTTGGTCGAATCGGTGCAGAGCTTCTCGCTGGCGGCGGGGACCGAGTCGATCGACGTCGAGATCGACGGTGTGAGCACCGAGCTCAACGATCAGGTCGTGCAGAGCATCGACGTGCTCGATCTTCTCGCCGACCGGGTTAGCACCACGCGGGTGTACGCCCAGCGGCTGATCCCGGACCTGCCGGCGAACACCGTGGAGTGGCGGGTCGCGACCGTGAGCATCTGGGTAACCTCTGCGTACGGATCGGACGGCAATCTGCGGGTCGAGCTCCGGGACTATGACTCGACGAGCGGGACGCCGGGGAACTCGGTCTACAAGTACAAGGACTACAACACCGGTTCGCTCGGCAACTCACTCCGGCGTATCGATCTGGCGTTTGATTCTCCCAGGATGCGGCCGAATGAGAGCCTGTGTCTGGTGGTCCGGGGCAAGGACGCGGACGTGTCGCTGGTCCTGGTCAACGGGATCCCGTTGCTTTCGTTCGGGGCGCGCACGGGGTGGAGCAGCTCCGACGGCGGTGCCAGCTGGAGCGAGTCTGACAGCAAGGTGTGGCGCCACGAGGTGACGGCGGACGTCTGGACGGACACCGGGCGGGACGACACGCGGACCACGATGCACAGGCTGGAGACCAGCCTGGGGACGGGGTCGCCGCTGACGACCATCTCGCGGTCGGTGCGCCCGCTGAACACGCCGGAGGTGGTGCCGTGACCGGGGTGCGTGGGCGTGGCATGACGATTGTTGAAGTGCTGGTGGCGATGGTGCTGCTGAGCATGCTGCTGGGGGGGGTGCTCAGCGCGGTGGAGCTCTCGGCGCGGACGCAGCATTCGACGGCGGACATCGCGATGGCCCGTTCGCTCGCGGCCGACCTGCTCGAGGAGGTCTGCGGGCAGCCGTACGTGGACCCTGCCGATCCGAACGAGTCGGGGCTGGGCGCTGACGAGAACGCCAGCGATCGGTCCACGTTTGACGATGTGGACGACTACCACGGGTGGATGCAGAAGCCGCCGCTGCTTGCCGACGGGACGCCGGTCCCCGGGGCGGAGGCGTGGCAGCGGCGGGTGTTCGTGCGTCTGGTGGATCCGAGTGCGCCGGATGTGATCCTGGGCACCGAGTCCGGCGGCAAGCTGGTGATCGTGCGGGTGACCCGCGGGACGACGATCTACGCGGAGATGAGCCGGCTGCGGACGCAGACGTGGGACCGGTTCACGGAGTAGCGGAGGGTACTGGGCATGGCAGGCGCGCTGAGGCATTCCGGGACCGGTGGTGGGCGTGCGGGAGTGCGCGCGCGGCGCGGGGGTGTGTACGTGCTCGTGCTCGTGGTGACGACCACGGTCTCGGCGATGGCGCTGCTGGGCCTGAAGGCGGCGATGTCGGCGGGGGAGCAGGGACGCCGGGTGGTCGATTCGATCTCGGCGCGGCAGCACGCGGCCTCGGCGATCGAGATGGGCATCTACACGATGGAGGCCGAGCCGGACTGGCGGCTGACCCGGTCGGACGGCACGTGGATCGACCAGGAGGCGATCGGGACGGGGACCGCGTCGGTCAGGGTCGAGGCGGTCGGGGGCGGGGCGTACACCAAGGACCCGTGGGACGCGGTCGAGCTGACCGGCTACGGGTATGCCGGGTCTTCGCGGTCGATCCTGCGCGCGCAGATCGCGCTGTCGGGGGAGTCGACGCGTGATCACGTCAGCGAGCTGGCGAGCAAGGACGTGGTCGCGTACTGGCCTCTGAACGGTCTTGAGGGGGGCGGGTATGAGACCGACGAGATCGGGGGCAACTCGCTGGTGAAGGCGTGGGCCGGCTCGGAGGTCACGCCGGGGCTGGTCCCGGGGTTGGGCACGGCCAGTGCGCCGTGGTTCGGCGGGACGGGGGGCTCGATGGAGGCGAAGTCTCTCGATACCTACCGCGCGATCCGCTCGGTGAGCGTGTGGTTCTGGGTGTCGTCGACGTCGGGTGTGCAGGGGATCGTGACCCGCGATGCGAGCGGGCGAGGCGCCGGCGGGCGGTGGGAGCTCGGCGTCAACAACGGCGCGCTGGAGAGCCTGTACGACACGTCGGCGCGGACGGTGACGCTGAGCGGCGGGAGCGTCGCGGTCGCGCAGTGGAATCATGCGCTGCTGACCTTGGATAACGATGAGATGCGGTTGTATCTCAACGGCGTCAGGGTGGATCGGCGGGCGATCACCGATCTCGACAAGGAGATCGAGGGCGATGCGCCGACCGAGTCGATCCTGATCGGTGTATCGCGTCGGATGGACGCGACGACCGATCCGGGCTCGAACCCGATCAGGGGCTCGGTGTGTGAGCTGGCGTTGCTGGAGAAGCACTTCTCTGACAGCGACGCGTTGGATCTGTTCCAGAAGTACCCGTTGCCGGCGGAGTACAAGATCGTGACCGACTCCTGGGAGCGGGTGATCGAGTGAGGCCGGCGGAGGGGGCCGGCTTTCGGGGTGCGGTTGCGGGGTGTGGTTGTCGGATCCGGTCGCCGTTCAGGCGGCGTCGCGATCGACGATGCGCTGGGGGGCGTGGTTGGCGACCATGCGGTCGAACTCGCTGAAGTCGATCTCGAGGAAGGGCGGCACGAGTTCGGGGTCGAACTGTGTGCCGGCGCACTTGCGGATCTCGGCGAGGACTTCCTGGCGTGACATCTTGCTGCGGTAGCTCCGGTTGGAGCTCATGGCGTCGAAGGTGTCGGCGATGGCGAGGAGGCGGCCCATGAGCGGGATGTCTTCGCCGGCGAGGCGGTCGGGGTAGCCCCGTCCGTCCCAGCGTTCGTGGTGCCAGAGGACGCCGGGGAGGATGTCCTCGAGCTGCGGGATGCCGGCGAGGATGTCGTGGCCGATGCGCGGGTGGCGTTTGATGGCGTCGAACTCCTCGTCGGAGAGGCGTCCGGGCTTGCAGAGGACGGCCTCGGGGACGCCGATCTTGCCGACGTCGTGCATGAGGCCGGCGATGTGGATTCGTTCGACGGTGGACTCGGGCAGCCCGATGCGCTCGGCGAGGGTCGCGGCCAGGTGGGCGACGCGTTCGGAGTGGCCTCGGGTGTAGCGGTCCTTGGCGTCGAGGGCGGCGGAGATGGCGCGCATGGAGCCGAGGAAGGTGGCCTGCTGCTCGGTGACGAGGCAGACGACGGCGTAGTAGCTGCTGACGAAGGCGCCGACGGCGTCGATGAGGCGGGTGTCGTAGGTGCTGACCTGCGGGTCGTGGCCGCCCTTGCTGCCGGCGATGAGGACGCCGCTGGGCACGCCGGTGCGGCGGATGGGGTGGAGGACGACCTGTTCGTCGGGTCCGACGATCGTGTCGACCTGCTCGCCGCTCATGATGACCGAGCCGTCGGTGTCCTCGTCGAGCGCGGCGAGCTTGATGAGCGCGTCGATGGTGTAGTCGTCGGGCGGAGTCGCCCCGGCGTGGAAAGTGCAGCGGCGCTCGTTGGGCTCGAGCCACGGGGCGTCGAGCAGCGAGATGGTGATCCAGCCGAAGGGGAGCGTGCGTGCGAGGCTCTCGACCGCTTCGGTGAAGAACTGCTCGGGTTGCTCGACGTTGCGGACGGCGCTTGCGAGGCTCTGGGTGAGCTGGATGTGCTCGTAGGCCTCGGTGAGGGTGACGGAGAAGCCTTCGAGGGTGAGCTCCTGGGCGGAGAGGGAGGCGAGGTCTGCGGCCATCTCGTTGAGCAGGCTGGAGAGCCGCTCGATCTCTTCTGCGCGAAAGTCGGCGAGGGGGCGGAGCGAGCGTCTGGCGGCGGCGGGGTCGATGCGGCTGCGGACGCAGGAGGCGTTGAACGCGTCGGATTCAAAGAGCGCCGGAGTGAGGAACATCGCGGCGGTCCACTCGACAACGCGTCGGCGGTGCTTGAGGGGGGTGAGGGAGAGCTCGCACCCGTCGAGGATGGTGAGCCTGGTCGGCTCGCCGGTGTCGGCGATCTCGGCGGTGGCGGCTTCGATGCGTTCGATCATCTCGCCGCTGCAGATCCAGGCGGCCTGGGCGCCGGTGAGTGTGGGGGGGTTGCGTACCCGGCCCGACGCGTCGAGTCGCCACGCGAGGACGCCCAGCGCGGCGAGCCGCGACCGGAGCGTGGCGTGTGCGTCGTCTTCTCGGGCCGGGAGCCGGTGCATCAGGCGGCCTCCGAACGTCCCGGGAGGATGTCTTCGACGACGCGGAGGATCTCGTGCACGCTGAAGGGCTTGGAGAGGAAGTGCTTGATGTTTGTGGCCTCGCGCTCTTCATCGGAGAGCACGTAGCCGCGGGCGGTGAGCAGGACGACGGGGATGTCCCGGAGCGTCTGGTCTGCGCGGAGCGCGGCGGCGAGCTCGGCCCCGCTCATGTAGGGCATCTGGAGATCGGTGATGATGATGTCTGGGCTGAACTCTTTGGCCGCGGCGAGGCCTTCTTCGCCGTCGGAGGCGGTGATGACCTCGTATCCGGCGGTGGAGAGCTTGCGTCCGACCACCATGGGGATGTGTGGTTCATCGTCGACCAGCAGGACCTTTGCGCAGCTCACGTGTTTCGCCTCCATGGTGCATCGGCGGTGGGCCCGGCTCACGGGTGGGTCCGCCTGTGCGGGTTTCTTCGGCGGTCTGCGGGGCGCAGTTGACCGTTCTCTGCCGATCGGGGGTCGGGCGTTTGGTGTTGGGGTGGGGCCATCGGGGAGGAGCGGGCCGTGGTAGCATTCGGCATGACCGCAGCGACCAATACGAATACCGAACAGGATCAGGCCGCGGAATCACCGGGGTCTCGGGCGGCGGATCTGGGGCCACCGGTGGAGGCGGTGCTGCTGACCGCGGACCGGGCTATCGCTCCTGAGCGGCTCGCGGCGGCGGTCGGGCTCGCGGCGGAGGAGAGCGGCCAGGGCGCGAAGGGCTCGAAGCCGGGCTCTGTGTCGGCGGAGCTGCTGGCGGTGCTGAAGGAGACGATCGACGACCTGAACGCGCAGTACGAGGCGACGGGGCGGGTGTTCCGGATCGAGCAGGTCGCGGGCGGGTACCGGCTGATGACGCTGCCGGACTACGCGAGGTATATCGCGGCGTTTCACCAGCAGCGGGGGCAGCAGCGGCTGTCGAAGGCGGGGCTCGAGACGCTGGCCATCATCGCGTACCGCCAGCCGGTGACACGCGCCGAGGTGGAGGGCATCCGCGGCGTGGCGTGCGGTGAGGTGCTCAAGACACTGATGGATCATCGTCTGGTGACGATTCAGGGTCGAGCCGAAGAACTCGGACGGCCGATCCTCTACGGAACGACGAAGCAGTTTCTCGACACCTTCGGGCTGGGGTCGGTCGAGGACCTCCCGCCGGTCAGTACACACGCCCCAGGAGCGCAAGGATGAGCACGCTTTCCAGGTCTTTTTTGGTTGTGTCGTCGGTCGTGGCCCTGCTGCTGGTGCCGGCGTTGGGGGGGTGTGCGAACAACTCGCGGACGGTGCGGGGGAAGGTCGTGCTGGGCGAGGCGAGCGTGGTGACTGTCGTGGACGCGGCGGACGAGCGGGTCGCGCGGGCGGGGCATGGCGGCGTGCTGGTGAAGATCATGCGTCCGGGCGGCGGGACCGCGTCGATGGCGGAGGCGACTTCGCTGGCCGACGGGACGTTCTCGATGAAGCTGACCACGAAGCAGGCGATGGCCGGGCGGGTGGAGGTTGTGGCGAGCGGGCCGGACGTGCTCCACTGTCGCGGGTCGGTGTATGTGCCGAGCGATGAGCGGAGGCTGCTGGTGTTCGTCGAGCCGAAGCGCGGCGCGGCCGCGGAGGACGGGTCGCGGTGAGACGCCGTCCGGACGCCCCGGTCCAGCGGATGTACCGGTTCCGCATGTCGGGTCTGGTCTACCTCGCGGTGACGGGGTTTTTGGCGGTCGCGGCGATCTCGAGTCAGAACAATCTGCTTTTCTGGGCGCTCGGGCTCGCGGTGGCGGGCATCGGGGTGTCGGGTGTCATCTCGGGGCTGGGGCTGATGGGGCTGCGTGTGGAGCGTGAGCCGATCCCGGACGGCTCGGCCGGTGAGCGGATGGTGGTGCGGTATCGGGTGCGGAACACGAACTGGCTCGCGCCGGTGTTCGGTCTGACGATCTCGGAGCGCGAGCCGTCGAGGCGGCGTCGGGTGCGGACGCCGTGGCGGCGGTGTGTCACCAGGCCGGTGGCGTTTGTCACGTGCGTGCGTCCGGGGCAGTCGGTGATCGCCGAGGCGCGGCCGCTGGCGATACAGCGCGGCAAGCCGGAGTTTACCGACGTGATCGTCGGGTCGGGGTTCCCGTTCGGGCTGGCGACCAAGAGTCTCCGCTTTGCGCAGCACCGGACGGCTCTGGTCTATCCGGCGCCTTCGGCGTTGGACCCGCGGGTGCTCGAGGATGTCGGGGCCGGGTCGGGCCGGGACGGATCGACCGGTCGGATCGGTGACAACACGGGCGACTTCTACGGCGTGCGGGAGTACGTGCCGGGCGATTCGATGCGCTCGATCTCGTGGCGTGCGAGCGCGCGGGTCGGCGAGCTGGTGGTGCTGCAGAACGCGTTGCCGGCGCCGACGCGGCTTTGGGTCCGGCTCCATCTGTCCGGCGCGGCGGACGCGCAGGAGACCGAGGCGACGATCGGTCTCGCGGCGGGCGTGCTCAAGCTCGCGGTCGAGCGGGGCTTCATCGTCGGGCTGTTGTGCCCGGAGTACAACCTCCACACGCTCCCGGCTTCGGGTCGGGTCGGCCTGCGCAATGCGCTCTCGCGGCTGGCCTCGCTCGAGGCGGACGCCACGGCGGACGAGCCGCCCGATCGGGCCGGGCTGCCGCACCCGGGGCCGCGGGAACTGGTGGTGACGGTGCGGCCTCACGGTGACGGTGCGCTCGACCGCCAGCGGGGCGGAGGGAACCGTCTGCCGGGGAGGTTGTTGACGCTGGACTCCGGCGTCGTGCTGGCGGTTGCGGGCGGTGCCTCTGCGCGGCCGGAGCGTGTGGCGTGACCGCGCCGGTGGCACGGGCCCGGGCGCTGCTGGCGTGCTGCGCGACCTCGCTGTTGGCGTACGCGGTGGCGTCGCCTGCGCCGGGTGTGCAGGCGCTGGCGATCCTGCTCGGCGCGGTGGGGTTGCTGGCGACATCGCCGCTGGTGGGGCTGAGGCTGCCCCGCTGGCTGGCGGGTCTGGCGACGCTCGGCGTGCTGGTGTACACGCTGAACGCGACGCTGGCGCAGGGGTTGGGGGTCCACCAGTTCGCCTCGTTTGTGACATGGATGATCGTTGTCAAACTGTTCGACAGGCGGCACGCTGGCGACGATGCGCAGCTGCTGGCCTACTCGATCTTTTTGGCGCTCGCCGCGGTGATCGTGAGCAACGGGTTGCTGGTCGGTGTGCTGACGATCGGGTATCTGCCACTTCTTGCCTTCGCGGCGATGCATCTGCAGCTGCGGATCGCGTTGAGTAAGGCCGAGCGGTTGGCGGGCAAGGGTGTGCCCGATCGTGGGCCGGCGGTGAAGGTGCGGGCGGTCGCGGGGGCCGGTGCGGGCGCGTCGTTGCGGCGGACGAGCGGTGTGGCGATCATGCTCGGTCTGGTGGTGGCGGCGTTTGTGTTTGTGATCGTGCCTCGGGGGGCGGGGCTGCGGCAGATCAGCAGGCTCGGCAACCCGTCGGTGGGCCGCGTGGTGGCGTTTTCTGATCGGGTGCGTGTCGGGAGCGGCGGGACGATCTCGACGTCGAGGCGTCCGGTGCTGCATCTGACGCTGCGTGATGCGCAGGGCGAGCCGATGGGCGGGCAGGGTGCGGTGCAGTATCTGCGTGGTGCCGCGCTCGATCAGTACGAGGAAGGCACGTGGTTCAGTTCCGGTGGCCCCGACGTGGTGGGCAAGCGGCAGGATGTCGTGCCGGAGCAGGCCCTCTCTCTCGGGTCGCCCGCCGGTGAGGGGGGCGTATTTCAGGAGATCACGCTCCTGGCGACGCCGGCGGATTTCTCGTATCTGTTCACGATCTGGCGTCCGATCAAGATCACGCCCCTGGATCCGTGCGAGGTCGCGTATCTCGACCAGGACGCGACGGTCATGGTCAGCTCGCAGGGCGGGACGTTCCGGTACACGGTGCGGTCGGCACGCCGGGAGGCGGAGTTTCGACGCACGTACGAGCGCCGTGCGGCGTCGTGGGACTCACCTGTCGTCGCCCGGGTCGCGGCGGAGATCCTCCGAGCGGAGGGGATCGACCCGGATCCGGACCGTCGCCCGGTGGGCGAGGACGAGGCGGCGATCCGGGCGTTCCGGCGCTACTTCTGGGATAACTACACCTACAGCCTCGGCGAGCCGCCGCCGCCGCCGGGGGCCGAGCCGATCGAGTGGTTCCTGACCGAGGCCGACCGCGGCCATTGCGAGCACTACGCCGCGGCGCTCGCGGCGCTGTGCCAGAGCGTGGGGATCCCGGCGCGCGTCATGACGGGCTATCTCGCGGCCGAGTTCAACCGCGCGACCCAGTCCTACGTGGTCCGCGAGAGCAACGCGCACGCGTGGGTGGAGGCGCAGGGTGAGCCGGGCTGGTGGAGCACCTACGACGCGACACCGCCCTCGGAACTGGCGGTGCTGCACGCGCCGCCGCAGGGCCTGCTCGCGAGGGCGGGGCAGTTCCTGGACACGCTTAACTACGCGTGGGTGAACTCGATTGTGTCGTTCGACGGGGGGAGCCGGGCGGAGCTGCTCTCGCTGGACTCGCCCCGGGCGCAGTCGCTGACGGAGCGGGCGGATGAGTGGCTGGGTGCGCTGCGGAAGGCTTCGCTGTTCGAGGTCGCGGTCTTGGCGGTGAAGATCTTCGCCGGGATCGTCGGCGCTCTGGTCTTTGCGTATCTGGTGTCGGTGCTGGTGCGGCGGTGGCGGGCGTGGCTGTCGACGAGGCCGGGGAGGATCCCGCGGCGGATCGCCGACGCAGACGCCCGGGCGCGGGTCGCGGCCAACCCGATCTATCAGGACATGCTGACCACGCTCGCGCGGGAGGGCCTGCGCAAGCCCGACTGGCAGCCGCCGCACTCGTGGGGCCGGGCGATCGAGTGCGAACGCGGCGAGGTCGGCTCGCTCGTGGCTGAGCTTTCTGAGTTGTATTACGTGATTCGCTTCGGCGGGCGATCGCTGGACGGGGCGCAGCAGTCGCGGGCTCGGGAGATTCTGGATTCGCTCCGGGGTGCGGGTTCGCGGGCGGTGTAGGCCGGATCGGTCGGTTTTCGGACGCGCCGGATTCACGCCATGCCGCACAAGCGGCAGGGCGTTCGGGTCCTCGCGGCGGGTCGGCGCGCATGGGTCAATCTCGCGGGTGATCCGCTCGATGGCATGATGGAGCTTGGCAGGAGGGAGTCACCATGCCCGCGAACCGGTCCCGTACGAATCGATGGCGCGATTGTCTTTGGCAGATCTACGAGCGCGGTGGCGCGCTGGAGATCTCGCTGGCCAGGCCGGGGCAGACCGAGTCGGCCTCGGGCGATCTGATCTGGCGGGTGAAGATCCTGCGTCTGAACGACCACGAGATCGAGGTGTCGCAGCCGGCGGCGTTCGGGCGGTCGATCCGGATCGAACCGGGCGCGGCGTTGATCGGGGCGATGAGCATCGGGCAGAACCGCTGGATGTTCGAGACCTCGGTGCTCGAGGTCGGCCACGACGATCGGCTGCGGCTGGCCATGCCGGAGGAGGTGAGCCGGTGTTCGCGACGGAGCTATTACCGGGCGAGCACGGTGGGGGTGGACCTGCCGCGGGTCGAGTGCTGGCCCCTGCTCGACCCCACGACGGTGGGTGCGGCGGAGGTGGCCAACGAGGCGTACGCCAGGGACCTGGCGCGGTACCAGCGCGAGCCGGAGGGCCCGCCGCCGACACAGCCGCAGCTTCTGCCGATGGTCGGTCCCCGGTTTGAGGCGAACCTGGTCAATCTGTCGGGCGGTGGTCTCGGGCTGACGGTCGAAGGGGCGGAGTCGACGGGGCTGGACAGGCTCCGGCATCTCTGGCTCCGTGTGTCGCTCGGGGAGGAGTCGATCGCGCCGCTGGCGCTGACCGGCCGCGTGGTGCACAGCCACATCGACAGCATGCAGCAGGTGCACCTGGGCGTGGCGTTCGAGTTCGGATTCAACCCGGCGCACCGCGACTTTGTGATCTCGCAGGTGTGCGGGGTGGTGGCGAGGATGCTGGAGAGCCAGGGGAAATCCGAGGCTGCGTAGCCGAACACGCACCTATAATGGTGTGGCGAGCGAATAGGGGCGTGTCTCGAACTTTGCAGAGACTAAACTCTGACTGTTCGCCCGGACGGGCCGGGCGCGAGACAAACCCACCTGCACCACCGCGGGATCACCGCGGCGTTGTTGCTGTATTTGCTGTTGGAGTCAGGACGCTGCACACGTTCTTTGGAGACGTTGGCCCTTGAGATGCTCGGGCATTGGCGAGGGCAGGAACAACGCGGTCGGGGGTGTGAGATTGCTCGCGCGGCCCGGCGGCGACAAAACGGGGATGCATCGAATCACCCTCGGCGTGAGGCCGACTTATTCGGGGTGCTCGACGAGAAGTTGATCTGACACGCAGCGACAGCCACCGCCCCCCCGCGCACGGAGCAGCACGCCCGGCTGCGCGATGGCATGCGCAGCCACGGAAAGGACGGCGCGCATGATGCTTGCGTCAATCACCCTCGCGGCGACGAGTGCCGGAGCGATCGTCGGATTCATTCTCATCGGGCTTGTGCTGGGCGTCCCGGCGGGCTTGTTTGTCGCGCGGACGCTGTCGGCCAGAGCGCTGGCGAGCGCGAAGGACCAGGCGCGGCAGACGATCGAGCAGGCCGAGGCCGAGGCCAAGACGGCCGCGGAGCGGGTGCGGCTGGAGGCCGAGCGTGAGGCGCTTGAGCGCAAGGAGAAGCTCGACGCGGAGGTGAAGGCCTCGCGTGACGAGCTCCGGGAGACGGAGCGTCGGCTCGGCAAGCGGGAGGACGTGCTTCACGACAAGGAGAGTTCGCTGAGCAAGCGTGAGTCTGCGCTGGACAAGCAGCAGGAGAAGCTGCGGAGCCGTGAGGAGCAGATCGCGGAGAAGGAGAAGGAGAGCGAGGAGCTGGTCCGCAAGCAGACCGAGGCGCTGCACGCGGTGGCCAAGATGAGCCAGGACCAGGCGCTCGAGATGCTGCTCAAGCGGGTCGAGGAAGAGAACCGGTACGAGGTCGCGAAGGTGGTGCAGAACGTGGTCCGCCAGGCGGAGGACGACGCCAAGGACAAGGCGACCGAGATCACGCTGATGGCGATCCAGCGGCTCGCGACCGAGGTGACCAGCGACTCGACGGTCCGGGCGGTGACGATCCCCTCTGACGACATGAAGGGGCGGATCATCGGGCGCGAGGGCCGGAACATCCGGGCGATCGAGCGGGCGACGGGCGTGGACATCATCGTGGACGACACGCCGGGCGTGATCATCGTGAGCTGCTTTGACAAGGTGCGTCAGGCGATCGCGGTCGAGTCGCTCGAGAAGCTGGTCGCCGACGGCAGGCTCCATCCGACGCGGATCGAGGAGGTTGTCGAGAAGACCCGCGAGGAGATCGCCGAGAAGATCACCAAGGCGGGCAAGGAGGCGGCCCTCGAGGTCAACACCCGCGGGCTGCACCCCAAGATCATCGACGCGATGGGCCGTCTGCACTACCGGACGAGCTACGGGCAGAACGTGCTGAGGCACTCGGTCGAGGTGGCGTTCCTGAGCCAGATCATCGCCGAGCAGCTCGGGCTGGACGGTCGGCTGGCCAGGCGGTGCGGGTTCCTCCACGACATCGGCAAGGCGATGGACCACGAGATGGAGGGCGGGCACCCGAAGATCGGTATGGACTTTGCCCGCCAGCACGGCGAGCGCGACGAGGCGGTGCTCAACGCGATCGGCGGTCACCATGCGGACATCCCGTCCACGACGTTCTACACGCCGATCGTGATGGCGGCCGACGCGGTCTCGAGCGCCAGGCCCGGTGCGCGGCGTGAGAGCATGGAGCGGTACATCCAGCGGCTGAACCAGCTGCAGGACATCGCGATGTCGATGAAGGGTGTCAACGAGGCGCACGCGATTCAGGCGGGGCGCGAGGTGCGGGTCATGATCGACGCGAACCGGCTGAGCGACGACGAGGCGTTCCTGATCGCCCACGACATCGCCAAGCGGGTGGCCGACGAGATGACCTTCCCGGGCGAGATCAAGGTCACGGTGCTCCGCGAGACCCGCGCCATCGAGTACGCCCGCTAGGGTGACCCGCAGCGATTCTGGCCGCATCCGACTCGGCACCGGCGGGCGCTAGGCCAGCCTGTCGAGGAGATAGACCAGCAGCGTCGCCGCGGGCAGCCGCAGGTCGATGAGGTCGCGGACCTGTCCGGGCCTGGCGAGGCGGAGGAGCGTGGTCAGGCCGAGGTTGGCCAGGGCCCAGACGATCGCGCCGATCGCGAGGCCGTGCCTCCAGCCGACACAGACTGCGAGCACGCCGGCGACCGCGTGGGCGAGCAGCGCGATCCGCCACGTCGCGTTCGCGCCGCGCCAGACCGGGAGCGTCGAGGTCTTGGCGTGCCGGTCGGCGGCCACGTCGTCGAGGTCGCAGAGCATCGCGTCGGCGGCGACCAGCAGCACCAGCGACACGCACACGGCAAGAGCGAACGTGAACGCCTCGGCGCCCACGGGGGTGCCGTAGAGCCGGGATGCGTGCACGGGTGACTGCACCGCGAGGATCACGCCGAGCCCGCCGATCGCGCACCCCGGCATGAGGTTTTTGAGGACGAGCAGGTCTTTGGGCCGGCGGCGGGACTTTCGGGGGCGGCTGTAGGCGAGCACGCCAAGCACGCCGATCGGGGGTAGCACGACATTGGCCGGATGGATCGCGACGACGAGGATCGTCCCGAGCCCGAGCACGACCCAGGCGGTCGTGCGGAGGAGCCTTCGGCGCGCGCGCAGGAACCTGTGCCGCCGCTCGTCGGCTGCGAGGTCGGCCGGGTCGAGCAGGTCGTCGCGGAGCTTGAGACGGTCGAGCAGGTAGAGCCCGACGCCCGCGCAGAACGCGGCGGCGAGGGGGTCGAGTTGCACGGCGCGGCCGAGGAGGATCGCGGCGCTGGCGTACGCGGCGGCGAAGTAGAGGCCGACCCAGATCGCGAGATGCCCCGCGGCCGCGAGGGCGCGGGTCACCGGGCCGGGGAGTTGGTGTGGCTCACTTCCCACGGCCCGCCTCGACCGACCATGACAGCGCGGGGTCGAGGACCCGGACGTGGGCGGTGCTGAGCAGTTGGTTGGCGAGTTGGTCCATGCTGATGCGTTCCTGGCGGAGCGTGATCTGTTCACGCAGGCGTTTCCTGGCCTGTTCGAGCGTAACGCCATCCGGCGGGATGCGGTCGGTCAGGAGAATCACGGCGTGCCCGTTGCGGGTCGCGACGACGGGGCCGATCTCCCCGGGCTGCAGGCTTGCCGCGACGCGGCGGACGGTCTCCTCGTAGGCGGGGTCTTCGGTGCTGAAGGGCTCGATGAGTCCGCCGAGCGGGGCGGAGTTGTCGGTGGAGTAGGTCTCGGCGAGCTTGGCGAAGGTGTACTCGTTGCTCCCGGCGGCGAGGGCCTGCGATCGGAGGTTCTGCGCGTCGGTCATGGACGGCGTGATGATGATGCGGATGCGGACTCGCTCGCCGTGCTGCGTGTGCCAGGCACGCTCGACCTGCTCGGCGCTGACCTCGACGGTGCCCCGGACCATGGCGCGGAGTGCGGCGTTGCGTCGGAGGAGTGCGGCGAAGCGCTCGGGGCCGAGGCCGCGTCGTTGTCGTATTTCCCTGACGAGGATCGCGGGATCGGTGCCCGAGGTGCGGGAACCCTGGTCGACTGCGCGCGCAAGCCACTGGCGTTCGCGGTCGAGGTCGTCCTGTGTGATCTGGATGCCGCGGGCCGCGGCCTCGCGCTGGATGACCCGGTCGAGGGCGACTTCCTCGACGACGACGGCGCCCGCGGCCTCGGCGAGTCGGTCGCTGACGGCCGACCACTCCACCGGCTGGCCGTCGATCGAGAGCGGCGCGCCGGCCCTCGGGGTCACCCGCCCGCTCCCGGCCGCGTACCGGTCTGCGCGGTCGAGCCCATCGAACGGGTTTGTCGAGGTGGAACCGCCGTTGTTGCACCCCGTAACGAGTAGAAGACCGATGAGGAGGCAGCGGCCGCCGGCGGTGGTGTGGGGATTCATACCAGCATCCAAGCCGACGAGGCCGAGCCGGTCAACCACCACCACCGCGGGCTGGTATGGTGTACACGAGCCTCAAGGCAGCCATGAACACGACGCCATCACCGTCATCTCCGGTCCCGCCCACGCCGCAGCCCCGGCTGACAATCTGCCCGTATTGCGGTGCGAGGAGCCGGAGTCTGGCGGCGTGTGAGAGTTGCGGCGGGAGGTTCGACCCGCTTTCGCGGCAGGCCACGCAGAACGCGATGGGGCCCTGGTTTGTGCGGATCGAGTCGCAGCCGTTCCGTCCGGGGTGCAACTACGCGACGCTGATGCACCTGATCGACCGGGGGACGGTTCGCGCGGACACGGCCGTGCGCGGGCCGACGACCAAGCAGTTCTGGATGCTCGCACGCTGGTGCCCCGGGGTGGCGCACCGGCTGGGGATCTGCCACAGCTGTCAGGCGAAGGTCGATCCGGAGAGCAGGGAGTGCACGTCCTGCGGCGCGGAGTTTGGACGGTTCGAGGACCGTCAGGCGCTCGGGCTCGGTGATGTGCGGCCGCTGCCCGGTCGGGCTGTTCCGTCGGAGGTGAGGCCGGCCGGGTCCGGTCAGGATGCACTGGTGGGGCGGATGGCTTCGCGCGAAGCGTTTGCGCCGGTCGACGATGCTGAGGGAGCGCCGCCGGTGGCGGGCACAGGGGTTTCGGACGACATCGGCGACGAGGGGATCCGCGAGCTTCGGCTTCGTCGCGATCTGCGCCGATCGAGGCGCTGGACCGCGGTCTGGTCGGGCCTGACGCTGGTGACCCTGGCCGGGCTCGGCGGATATGTGGTCTTCCAGCACCTCGATCTGGGCTCGGGGCCGGTTGGCCGGTGGCTCGCTGCCCGGGACACGACGTCGGCTTCCGAGCAGGCCGGCGGTGTTTCGGATCCCGGTCTCGAGGGATTGTCGGCGGGAGCGGTGGAGGGCGACGGCCTGTCCGAAGCACCTGACCCTGCGGGCGACGTGCCCGAGGTATCGCTCGAGCCCCTGCCGGGCACGGAGACGTCGGGGCCGGCCGATGCGGCCGGGCCCGGGGAAGAGCCGGGGGAGGCGGCCGCGCCGCGGGTGCAAGCCTTGTCGCGATTGCGCGGCCTCCGCTGACGGCTTTGCGGTTGGAGCAAAGTGTGGTATTCTGCCGATGTCCGGTTCCAGAGTCTGCTGGCGGCGTTCTGCTGCGGGCATCAGGAGATCACCGAAATGCGGCACACACTCACTCGTCGAGCGGGGGCGTTTACATTGATCGAGTTGCTGGTGGTGATTGCGATCATCGCGCTGCTGATCGGCATCCTGTTGCCGGCGTTGGGCGAGGCCCGTCGGTCGGGCAAGCTGACGGTGTGCCAGTCCAACATCCGGCAGTTCGGCACCGCGGCCGGCACGTACTCGGCCGACTTCGAGGACCGCATCTTCGCGTTCACGTGGTCGATGAGCACGGTCGGGCAGACCGACTACGGCGATCTTGACGGTCCGTACGGCAACGCGACCGAGGCCGCGGCGGCGCAGGCGGTCGACATTCTGCGGCGGCGTGGCAGCCGCGAGGACATCCCGAAGATCAACGGGTGGATCCCGCACGTGTACTACACGCACCTGGTGGTCAACGACTATCTGGCCCAGCGAGTGCCGGAGAAGATGGTTGCCTGCCCGGAGGACAAGCCGCGGCTGAACTGGCAGGACGATCCGCGGAACAACTTCGACAACGGCGCGTGGGAGCCGTTCCAGCCGGATCCGACGGCGACGAACAAGCGTTGGCCGTACAGCTCGTCGTACCGTCCCGTCGTCGCCTCGTACGACCGGTACCAGAGCAGCTCCATCAAGCTGCTCGGCGGCGGGAACGCCGCGCGACGGATCCAGCACTTCAACCGGCGGTTCAACAGCTACTCGATCCCCGGCAACGCCGATCTGGGCAACCTCAAGATTGGTGACGTGCAGTTCCCCTCGGCCAAGGTCCACATGTACGACGAGTTCGCCCGCCACTACGGGCGCAGCCAGTACTACTTCCTCGATCCGGAAGCCCGCGAGCCTCTGCTGATGTTCGACGGTTCGGGCAACGTGGCGCGCACGATCGACGCGAACCTCGGATGGACGCCGCGGAACCCGAGCAAGGCCGACTACCTCATCGACTACAACCCGGATCCGAACGACGCGTGGTATGTGCCGCCGCGTGATCCGGGCGGCGATGCGCTCGCGGCCCGGTACAACTTCACCCGGGGCGGGCTTCAGGGCATCGACTTCGGCGGCGAGCCGATCAACACGGGTCAGCCGTGACCCGCGGGCCGGCCCGAGGGGCACACACCCGGTGTTGAGGGGTGCCCCCGGCACGCGAAATGGGCAGAGCGGTCGGCTTGCGGGGCCTCCGGCACCGACCCTATCCTTTCGCGGAAACCGGGCACGACACCCCGTCGGGCTGTCGCAACCGGGGCTTGAACGAAGGGGCTGCACGTGAAGGTACTGATCGCTGATGCGTTTGAGCGGGAGGGCATCGACGCGCTGACGGCTCTCGGTTGCGAGGTTGTCTCCGAGCCCGGCCTGCGTGCCGAGGATCTGGCGGGGGCGTTGGCCTCTCACGATCCGGGCGTGGTGATCGTGCGATCGACCAAGTTCAACAAGGCCGCGATCGACGCGGGTGAGTCGCTGCGGCTGATCATCCGGGCGGGATCGGGGTACGACAACATCGACTGCGAGGCGGCGTCGGCGAAGGGGGTCGCGGTCTGCAACTGTCCGGGGATGAACGCGGTGGCGGTCGCGGAGTTGGCGATGGGGTTGCTGCTCTGTTGTGACCGGCGGCTGCCCGACCAGTTCAACGACCTGCGGGCGGGCAACTGGGACAAGAAGGGCTACGGCAAGGCCCGCGGCCTGAAGGGGCGTGTGCTCGGGATCATCGGTCTGGGGGCGATCGGGAAGGAACTTGCGCAGCGCGCCAGCGCGTTCGGGATGAAGATCCACGTCTGGTCGCGGAGCATGACGGCGGCCCGGGCTGCGGAGATCGGCGCGGAGTGGTGGGGGACCTCTCGTGAGGACCTGTTCACCCTCGCGGAGAACGCCGACGCGGTGAGCGTGCACGTGGCGTTGAACGACGAGACGCGGGGGCTCTGCGACGCCGCGTTCTTCGACCGGCTTCGGCGCGGGGCGTACTTCATCAACACCGCTCGCGGGCCGGTGGTTGACGCCGAGGCGTTGTCCAGGGCGGTCAGCGAGCGTGGGGTGCGCTGCGGGCTCGACGTCTGGCCGAACCAGCCGGCGCCGGCGGACCGGGTGTTCTCCGACCCGCTGATCCGTCTCCCGGGTGTGTATGGCTCGCACCACTGCGGGGCGTCGACGGACCAGGCGCAGATGGCGGTGGCCGAAGAGGCCGTGCGGATTGTGTCAATGTTTCTGGAGACCGGGCGGTTCGAGAACCGCGTCAACGGGCCGGAGGTGACGCCGACGGTCCGCGCCGGGCGGCCCACGGCGAAGACCGCCGGGTAAGTACAGTTCAGGAATCACGTTGCATCCCACCGCGCGATCGCGGTGGTCTTTGGAAGGAACAGACCCATGACCGCGACAGCGACCGATCGGATCCTCAACTTCTCAGCCGGGCCGGGCGTGTTGCCGGAGGAGGTGCTCCGCCAGGTGCAGCACGACATCTGGAACATCGACGGCAGCGGCATGGGCATCATGGAGCACTCGCACCGGGCGAAGGTGTACGACCGGGTGCTGGCCGAGGCGATCGCCGACTGCCGCGAGGTCGGGAACATCGGCGACGACTACGCGGTGCTCTTCATGACCGGCGGCGCGACGGCGCAGAACCACCTGATCCCGGCCAACCTGCTCGAGCAGGGCGGCACCGCCGACTATGCCGTGACCGGGCACTGGGCCAAGCATTCCGCGGCCGAGTGCAAGCTCTACGGAACGGCGCACCTGGCGTTCGACGGCGGGCCGACCGAGTACGCGTTTGTGCCGAGCCAGAACGAGTTGAAGTTCTCCGATCGGCCGGCGTACTTCCACTACACCAGCAACAACACCATCCGCGGGACGCAGTACCACTACGTGCCCGAGACGCCGGAGGGCGTGCCGCTGGTGTGCGACATGTGCAGCGACATCTACTCGCGCCCGATCGATATCACCAAGTACGGGCTGGTGTACGCAGGGGCGCAGAAGAACCTGGGCCCGGCGGGCACCACGCTGGTGATCATCCGCAAGGACCTGCTTGAGCGTGCGCCCCGGCCGCTGCCGGGCCTGATGTCCTACAAGGTGTTTGCCGAGAAGGACTCGCGCCCGAACACCCCGCCGGTCTTCCCGATCTACGTCGTGGGGCTGGTGTTCAAGTGGATCCTGCGGCAGGGTGGGCTCGCGGCGATCGAGCAGCGCAACGCGGCGAAGGCCAAGGTGGTCTACGACACGCTCGACGCGACGGAGTTCTACACGACGCCCGCGCGGAAGGACAGCCGCTCGCTCATGAACGTGGTCTTCCGCACGCCCAGCCCCGAAACCGACAAGCTGTTCCTCGCAGAGGCGCTCGAGGCCGGCATGGACAACCTCAAGGGCCACCGCTCGACGGGCGGCATGCGGGCGAGCATCTACAACGCGTTCCCGACCGAGGGGTGCGAGACGTTTGTGCAGTTCCTGCGGGAGTTCGAACGCCGGCACGGCTGATGGGGCCGCCCGCGCAGGGCGGGGTCCGGGTCAGTCAACGCAGCGTGTTCAGGCCGGGAGGGTGCGCGGCGCCCGGTTCGGGCGCGATGCCGCGGCGTGCCAGAGCCGATCGAGATCGTCGGCGTAGCGCGCGCTCGTGGCGACTCCCGCGGCTGCGCCCTGCGCGGCGTCCGCGACACGGCGTCGGTGAGCGGGGTCTTCCGCCAGGGAGATGAGCCTCCGGAGCATGTCCCGGAGTGAACCATTCCAAGGCTGAAAGAGCTCTGCGCCTCCGAGTGCGTCGGTCCCGAACATCTCGTCGGGCAGCCATTCGCCCGCGCCGATCACCGGCACGCCCAGCAGGTGCGCGCGCAGCACCGACCAGCGGACCCACGCGGCCTGGTGTTCCCGGAGCGGCTGGTGCACCGGCGGCGGGAGCACCACCGCCATGTCGCAGGCGTGCAGCAGCGAGGCGGTCGGGTCGGACGGCATGAGCACCCGCCAGGCGACCCCCGACTCTGCGTGGAAGCGGCGCGCGCGGGCTGTATGCCCGGCCCGCCGATCGACAAGCCCCGCGACCGGGTATCCCGCGACCTGCAGCGTCCCGACCATGTAGACAAACCGTTTGGGGTCGGCGTGGTGGGTGGGATCGCACAGCAGCGCGACCAGCGGGAGGTCGTCGGGCACGCCGAGCCGTTCCCGCGTGTCGGCGGCGGCGTCGTGAGCAGGCGGCGTGAACGAGGGCAGTGTGCCCGCGGCGACCGGGGCGGTCGGTATCCGCGGGCCGGCAGCGAGCGAGCACGCCTTGTGCGAACGCCGGCTCCACGGCTGGAGCACGTCGATCGGGTCGAGGGTGCGGAGTCGGGCACGGAGGCTTCGGAACCCGAGCGCGCCGTGGCCGAGAATCGCCGGGGCGCGGCATCTCGCGGCGTCGGTCGAGCCGAGCGCGAGCTCCGCGGCGTGTCGGGCGGCGGCCTCGGTGCCGACGATGACGACCGTGTGCCGATCGGCGGGCGTCGCGCGCACGGCCTCGGCGCACGCGAGGAGAGCGATGTCGGCGGCGGCGTCCCGCTCGCAGACTGCGCCGGCGGAGGAGGCGGGGCCCGCCGGATCGATCACGTGCACGATGTGGCGCGCCACGGCGGGCTTACCGATCCCGCTCGTCGGACACGGTCTCCGCCTCGCGCGAGTAGAACATCTGTGCGAGGCGGAGCCCGACGAGATCGGCGAACTTGTCCTCGGCCTCCCGGATCTCCGCGGCGCCGGAGGGGTTGCCTCCCTGCTTCCGCGATGCGGAGACGTTGAGGACGTGCCCCTCGCGGGTTTCTGGCCAGAGGCGTTCGTCGCTGACCGCGTCGAGGACCTTGACCCGGAGGCGGGCGATCGGCTCGAAGGTCTGTCCGTCGGTGCTGAGCGCGAAGGCGTCGGGCGTGACGTAGATCACGACCTCGGCGCCGACCGCGCGGCCGATCTCGGAGATGGCCATGAGCTCGCCGCGCGGTTCGTTGGTGACGACGGCCGCCGCGGAACGGGAATCGATCACGCGGACGAGTGCGCCGTTGTCCAGGAGCGATCGCTCGGCGGCGGCGGCGATCCGCTCGCGTGTGGGCGTCCGCTGGATGTTCATGGCGCGGTCGTCGATGAAGATGACTGTGGGGCGATCTTTGTCGAGCTCGTAGAGGCGGGGGATCTTCTCGGGACCGTGGAGGAAGTAGAAGGCCGGGCCGGCGATGTTGCAGCCGGCGAGCGTCGCGGCGACCGCGAGCACGAGACACGCCGCGAGGGCGGCGGGGTTGACGGGCTTGTGGTTGAGGCGGGGGGGCATGCCGATCTCCACTGGTCTTTAGTACTTGATGGCGTTGGGTTCGTCGTGGGTGTAGAAGAGCCAGGCGGCGCGGTCGATGATGCGCTTGAGCAGGGTCGAGGCGACGCCGTCGCGGCTGATCTCGCTGGGCCCGTAGCCGCGGGCGTCGGGGAACCGGACCCGGATCTCCTTGCGGAACGCCTCGGCGTCCGAGCCGGTCGATCCGCGTTCGACGACCGAGACTGTCGCCCAGCCCAGCCCGTCCCACAGATACTCGTTGCCGTGCTCGTTGGTGCGGAACTCGTTGATCTCGACGAGGACGATGCGGTCGACGTCGAGCTCATCGGCGAGGCGGCTGCGGGGCCACGCGACCCACTGGGGGTGGTTGGCGAGGTACTGGGTGACCTCGTCGCCGGGGACATGGCCGCTGGCGTTCGCCTCTTCGGCGAGCCTGAGATCGACGCGTTGGATGAGATTGGGCACGAGCGCGGGATACTGCGACTGGGTCGAGCGGTCGGCCCACGCGACGACGGCGTAGGTCTTTCCTTCGAGCCCTGTGTACTCGGGCTCAAACGTCGTCGAGCCGGTGCGCTGGGCCGAGGACGCCATCCCGCCGATGAGGTAGCCGACCGCGCACCCGCCGAGCGAGAGTGTGACGGTCAGCAGGGCGGCGCAGCGCACGGCGAGGCGTGCGGCGCGGCGGCTCGGGCCGCTCGGTCGGATGGATGTGGGGTGACGGTCCCGCATGGTCAGAGTCCTCCGCTAGAGCCGGTCCAGGTGACGAATTTGTATGCCCACGCCATCAGCAGCAGGGCGACGGAGCCCCAGAGCACCTTGGCGTTGAGCAGGCGGGCCGCTGCGACGCCGATCATCGAGCCGGTTGCGGCGACGTGGCCTGCGCCCCAGACCCCCGCGGCGGTGACCACAGCGAGCAGAAACCCGAACGGCTGGGTGGAGGCCGCGCCGAGCAGGTCGCCGTGGCTTGCGTAGGAAAACGACGTGGTCATGCCGCAGGTGGCGCAGGGCTTGTCGAACGCCTGGGCCCACGCGCAGTCGGGCAGGCCGAGCTGGGTGTGGGTGCCGTGGCCGGCGGCGTCGGGGGTGATCCACGCGGCGAGCCCGAGGACGGTGAGCCCGGCGAGGGCCCCGGCCCCGGCGAGCACCCGAGCCCCGGTCGACGCGCGGCGACGTGCCGGCGGCCGGGCGGGCGCGGTCGGCGGAGTGTCGGCGTGCGTCGTCATACGAGCATGGTACCGGGGTTGCGGGTCGCCCCACGCTGGCGTGGGTATCGCGTCGGCGCGGCGTTGGGCGATTCGCGGGGCGGGAGACCGGGTCAATCGAACCGGAAGACGCCCTTGCGGAATCCGTACAGGTACGCCACGATCGTGGTCAGCAGGAAGAAGAGGATTCTTCCGAGCCACACCAACCCTTCGGTTGTGTTCGCCTCGAGGTTCGGGAACGTGGTCGCCCAGGGGTACAGAAAGATGACTTCGATATCGAAGAGCAGGAAGACCATGGCGATCAGGTAGAACCGCACGTTGAAGCGCTTGCGGGCGGTGCCGACGGGGTTCATGCCCGACTCGTAGGCGATGCCCTTGGACAGGCCCTGTCGGCTCGGGCCGATCAGCTTCGAGAGCACCACGTTGGCCACGGCAAAGGTGACCGCCATGCCGATGAGGATCCCCAGCGGCAAGTACGACTGAATATCGACGGTCGCGAGCGTCGCGAGCATGTTCCGACCTCCTGACAGAGCCCGGATGATAGCGGGTCCTGGTGGCGGTGTCGTGCCGCTGCGGGGCGGTCTTGCGGGCGGTCTCGCGGGTTCTTAGCCTCCGGCGTTCTCCAACCCCACGAGCATTCGGTCGCGGCCTGCCAGTTCGGCAGATGCGATCGCTGTTCGGTGCCGGTCCTGCCAGTCGGAGGGGGCCGAAGCGGGTGAACCAGCGTTTGGCGGAGCGGTGGGGTGCGGATCGTCTGGCATCCGGCTTGCCACAGTGTTGGTGCTCACCGTTCGCGCTCGTGGCGATCGGTGACGCGTCGTCCAGAGAATCCGCCGGGGTATCCCGGCACGCACGCACCCGTTCGGACCAGGTCCGGACCAGGCCAGACTCGATTCCCGCACACAGACACTTTGGCCGGCGACTTGCCGCCGGCCGCACACAGACACGGAGCCCTCGACCATGGCAGTCAAAGAACTCACCTTCGACGTTGATGCCCGCCACGCCCTGCTCGCCGGGGTGGAGAAACTCTCCCGGGCGGTGAAATCGACCCTCGGCCCCAAGGGCCGCACGGCGGTCCTCGACAAGTCCTGGGGCGGCCCGACGGTCACCAAGGACGGCGTGTCGGTCGCCGAGGAGATCGAACTCCGCGACAAGGCGGAGAACATGGGTGCCCTGCTCGTCAAGGAGGCCGCCAGCAAGACCTCCGACGAGGCCGGTGACGGCACCACGACCGCGACGGTGCTCGCCGAGGCCCTCTTCCGCGAGGGTCTCCGCCACATCGCGGCGGGCGTCGACGCCAACGCGCTGGTTCGCGGCATGAAGCTCGCCGTGACCGCCGCGGCCGGTTCGATCAACGAGCAGTCGGTGCCGGTCAAGGGCAAGAGCGACATCCAGAGCGTCGCGACCATCAGCGCCAACAACGACCCCGAGGTCGGCAAGATCATGGCCGACGCCTTCGACAAGGTCGGCAAGGACGGCGTCATCACCGTCGAAGAGGGCAAGACCCGCGAGACCGAGGTCAAGGTCGTCGAGGGCATGCAGTTCGACCGCGGCTACCTCTCGCCCAACTTCTGCACCAACGTCGACGACATGCGGGTCGAGTTTGACAAGTGCCTGGTCCTCATCCACGAGGACAAGCTCGAGAGCGTCAACGACCTGGTCCCCCTCCTCGAGAAGGTGATGGAGGCTAAGAAGCCCCTGCTCATCATCGCCGAGGACGTCGCGGGCGAGGCGCTCGCGACGCTGGTGATCAACAAGCTCCGCGGCACGCTGCAGGTGTGTGCGGTCAAGGCCCCGGGCTACGGCGACCGCCGCAAGGCGATGCTGGAGGACCTCGCGGTCCTGACCGGCGCGACGGCCATCATGAAGGACCTCGGCCTCGGGCTCGACAAGATCGAGCTGGGCCACCTGGGCATGGCCAAGAAGATCGAGGTCGACAGCGACAACACCACCGTCATCGAGGGTGCCGGCTCGACCAAGGACATCAAGGCCCGCATCGAGCAGATCCGGCGCGAGATCGAGGCCAGCACCAGTGACTACGACCGCGAGAAGCTGCAGGAGCGTCTGGCCAAGCTGACCGGCGGCGTGGCGCAGGTCAACGTCGGCGCGGCCTCCGAGGCCGAGCTCAAGGAGAAGAAGGCCCGCATCGAGGACGCGCTGCACGCGACCCGTGCGGCGGTCGCCGAGGGCATCGTCCCCGGCGGCGGCGTCAGCTTCATCAAGGCCCGTGCCGCGATCGAATCCAGCCGCGAGTGGAAGTCGGTCTTCGGCAAGGTCAAGGAAGTGACCGCCGACGACATCGGCCGCTTCAAGTTCGATGTCGCCGTCGGCATGGACATCGTCCGTGCGGCGCTCTCGGTGCCCCTCTACACGATCGCCCAGAACGCGGGCGTCAAGGGCTCGGTCGTGGTCGGCAAGGTGTCGGAGAACACCAACGCGACCTACGGCTACAACGCCCTGACCGCCGAGTACGGCGACATGATCAAGATGGGTGTGATCACCCCGGCCAAGGTCGACCGCCTCGCGCTGCAGAACGCCGCGAGCGTCGCGACCGTGCTGCTGACCGCAGACTGCATCATCACCAGCAAGCCCGAGCCCAAGGACGACGGGCACGGGCACGACCACGACCACGGTGGCGGCATGGGCGGAATGGGCGGCGGCATGCCGGGCATGGGTGGAATGGGCGGCATGGGTGGCATGCCGGGCATGGGCGGCATGGGCTTCTGAGCCCGGTCCGAACCTGTCGCAGCCCCTGTCACGGCCCTTTGGCCGGTTCGCACGACTGACTTCGCGTCCGCGGGACGCGTCACACAGACCAGAAGGAATTCTCAATCATGGCAATCAAACCCCTCGAAGACCGCATCGTTGTCAAGCCGGCCGAGCCGGAGACCAAGACCGCTTCCGGACTCTACCTGCCCGAGTCGAGCAAGGAGAAGCCCATCCAGGGCACGGTCGTCGCGATCGGCCCCGGGCGTCTGCTCGGCAACGGCAACCGGGCCAAGCCGGTCGTCGGCAAGGGCGACCGCGTGCTCTACGGCAAGTACGCCGGCACCGAGGTCGAGGTGAAGGGCGTCAAGCACCTGATCCTCCGCGAGTCGGAGCTGCTCGGCGTCTTCGCCTGATCGACCTCAGAGCCCCAAGCGTCAGCGCCGGGCCACCCTCCTCGTCACCGCGTTGAGGGCACAACGCTCGGCACCGCGCCCGCCGCACCCGCAACGACCCCTCACGGACATGAACGCTCTGGAACACCGCGACACCCAACTCACCCGCCTGCTCCGCAGCGCAAAGAACGCGACCCCCGAGGGCCTGCGCTCGATGCTGCGGCCGGTGGTGCGTCGTGTCGTGCCGGAGGACATCCGGGCCAGCGTCCACGAGCCGCCGGTCGGGCCCGAGGGTCTCGCGGCGGCGGACCGGTGGGTGGACAACCACTACACCATCCGCGACGGGGGCACGCTCCGCCGGTTCTTCTTCCTGTGCGGGTGCTTCAAGAGCGGCACCAACTGGGTGCAGAACCTGATCAACCTCCACCCGCACGCCAACGTGCGGGGCGAGTTTCACTTCGAGGTGCTGCGGGACGCGGTGGACCAGCTGACAAATGTCTACTGGTTTCTCGGCTCCAAGCCGCGGCTGCGTGAGGTGGCGCTCGACGGGTCGGAGGCCATGATCCGGCGGATGATCTACGCCTCGACACGGGACAAGCCCGGCGCGACGTGGCTGGGCGACCGCACGCCCAACCCGCTGCGGACGATGATCCGCGGCGCTCCGCAGATCATCATCACGCGGGACGTCCGCGATGTGCTGGTGAGCTGGTCGTTCCACCACATGCGGGTGGACACGGAGATGGGCATCGCGGTGCCGTTCCGCGAGTGCTGGGCCGAGGCGCGGCCCAGGTTCCTGGCCGACCCGGACGGCTTCAACCCGCTCGACGGGTTGCTCGGTCACGAGGGCTGGGTGCGTCACCACGCCGGCCACTGGGCCCAGATCTGCCGGGCGTCTCGTGAGGCGCTGCCCAGGCTGCAGGAAGAGGGCACGCCGGTGCTCGAGCTCAAGTACGAGCAGCTCCACGCGGACCTCGACGGCGAGGTCGAGCGGCTCTACCGCTTCCTCGATCTCGATCCGGCGCTGGCCGAGGCACCCTCGGAAGCAACCAAGACCCGCCCGGGCTTCGGGCGCGAAGACCGCAAGAGCTTCTACCGCAAGGGCGCGGTGGGGGAGTGGGAGAACGTGCTGCCGGAGAACATCCGCGGCATCATCAAGGAATGCGCCGGCGAAGAGATGATCGCGGCCGGCTATGCCCAAGACCTGAACTGGTAACGACACACGCACGATGCACACACTGACCGAGCCAACCCGAACGACGAGTGCCACCGCCACGCGGCCGGGGTACTTCTTCGTGCGTGGCCACCCCCGGTCCGGCACCAACTGGGTGAGCAACCTGCTCAACCTGCATCCGGCCGTCAGCTGCACCGGCGAGTTCCACTTCGAGACGATCTACAACGCGGTGCACCGGACCAAGTCGATCCCGTGGCAGATCACCGGACGCGAGCCGATCCGTACCGAGCTCGAAGAAGCGTTCGGCGACATGGTGCGGCGGTGCGTGTCCAGGGCCTGTCGCGATCACAAGCCCGACGCGGCGTGGCACGGCGATCGCACGCCGAGCGACCTGCTCTGCTGGATGCCCGGGGCCCGGTACATCTGGGTGCTGCGTGACGGACGGGACGTCGCGGTGAGCTGGACGTTCCATCAGCTCCGCAAGGGACGCGAGGTGATCGAGGCGTCCATCCCCGCCGACGCGAGCGGCCATCTGCTGCGGCTGTGCGACGGCTTCGCGAAAGACCCCGAGCGGTTTGTTCGCGAGCCCGAGCTGCTGCTCGGCGACGAGGCTTGGGTGCGGCACGTCGCCGGGACGTGGGACCGGCGCTACCGGAGCGACACCGGCGCGGTGCGGGAGATCGAACGTCCCGAGTTCGACGGCGAGGTGCTCGCGGTCCGCTATGAAGACCTGCACGCCGACACCGAGGCCCAGCGTGATCGGATGCTGGAGTTCCTCGGGCTCGACCCCGCCGAGAGTGAGCCGCCCTCGGCCGAGACATTTACAAGGGCGGGATACGACAGCACCGACCCGACGAAGTATCGCCGCCAGGGCGAAGTCGGCGATTGGAAGAAGTACTTCACCGACCAGGCGCGCGCCTGGTATCACGATGTTGCCGGAGACTCGCTCGTGCGGGCCGGCTATGCCAAAGACGAACACTGGTAGCACCGCCGACCGGCGAATGTTCCCGAGACACCACACACAGGTTTCACCGCGACACACGCGAATCGGAGAGTTTCAACCATGTCCACCAAACAGATCATGTTCGACGACGCCGCCCTCCTCGAGATGAAGAAGGGTGTTGACCGCCTCGCCGAGGCCGTCAAGTGCACGATGGGCCCCGCCGGGCGGCACGTTGTGATCGAGAAGTCCTACGGCGGCCCCTCGGTCACCAAGGACGGCGTCAGCGTCGCCAAGGAAGTCTCGCTGGCCGAGCCCTTCGAGGCGATGGGCGCCAAGATGGTGCACCAGGTCGCCAAGAAGACCGCCGACCAGGCCGGCGACGGCACCACCGCCGCGACCGTGCTGGCCCAGGCGATCTTCACCGAGGGCATCCGCCACGTGGCGGCCGGGGCCAACCCCGTGCAGCTGCAGCGCGGCATCAACGCGGCGGCCAACGCCGCGGCCGAGGCGATCGACGCGATGTCGGTCAAGTGCAAGGGCAAGCCCGACTACAAGAAGATCGCGTCGGTCAGCGCCAACCACGACGCCGATGTCGGTGAGCTGATCGCCGAGGCCATCGCCAAGGTCGGCGCCGACGGCGTCGTCGAGGTCGAGGACGGCAAGAGCGCCGAGACCACGCTCGAGTACGTCGAGGGCATGCAGTTCGACAAGGGCTACCTGTCGCCCTACTTCATGACCGACCCCAAGACCGCAGAGTGCGTGCTCGAGGACTGCCTGATCCTCATCTACGAGAAGAAGATCGCCAACCTGCCCGACCTGCTGCCCCTGCTCAACAAGGTCGCCACCGGCAGCAAGCCCCTGCTCATCATCGCCGAGGATGTCGAGAACGAGGCGCTCACGGCGCTGGTCGTCAACCGTCTCCGCGGCATGCTCAAGATCGCGGCCGTCAAGGCCCCCGGCTTCGGCGACCGCCGCAAGGCGATGCTCGGAGATATCGCCGTCCTCACCGGCGGCACCTTCATCTCCGAGGACCTCGGCCGCTCGATCGAGTCGGTCGAGCTCAGCGAGCTCGGCAGCGCCAAGAAGGTGGTCATCACCAAGGACGACACCACCATCATCGAGGGCGCCGGCAAGAAGAAGGACATCCAGGGCCGGGCCGACCAGATCATGAGCCAGTTCGAGAAGTCCACCAGCGACTACGACAAGGAGAAGCTCATGGAGCGTCACGCCAAGCTCGTTGGCGGCGTGGCGATCATCTCCGTCGGCGGCGCGACCGAGACCGACATGAAGGCCCGCAAGGACCTCGTTGACGATGCGCTGCACGCCACCCGGGCTGCGGCCAAGGAGGGGTACGTCCCCGGCGGCGGCGTGGCGCTGCTCCGCACGCAGGGCGCGATCAACACCGCCCGCGGCAAGGCCAAGGGTGACGAGAAGCTCGGCTTCGACATCGTCTCGCTCGCGGTCGAGGCGTGTGCCCACCGCATCGCCGAGAACGCCGGCTACGACGGTGACCTCACGGTCGAGACGGTCAAGGAGGGCACCGGCGGCTACGGCTTCAACGCCGCGACCGGCGAGTTCACCGACCTTGTCAAGGACGGCATCATCGACCCGGCACTGGTGGCCAAGACCGCGCTGATCAACGCGGCGTCGGTCGCGGGCATCATGCTGACCACCGATGTGCTCATCACCGAGTTGAAGGAAGAGACCGAAGTGGAAACCGGCGCGGTCGCCTGACCCGCTGCACCGGCTCCCACCCCCTCAAGAGCCCCAAGCGTCAGCGCCGGGCACTCGACTGCACCAAGAGCCCTAAGCGTCAGCGCCGGGCCTCTTCACAACCAGAGACAGACCCCGCAGGGGGGGCGGGCCTCCCGGCCCGCCATCGAGAGAGACATCCCGGCGGCCGCCTTTCATGGAGGAGAGCGGCCGCCGAGCACACCGAGCCGCGGGCGGGAACGTCCGCGGGCTCGATTGATGAGTCGACGGAATCAAGACAAGTCAGCATCTCGTGCTCAGTTCACGGCTCCATGCCCTGCCTGTGGCAGCGACCGCCGAATTGCCGGTGGAAACTGCCTTGAGTGTCTGTGGAGCGAGACAGTCCTGTCCAAAGAGACTCCGTCCGCTCCCATCGATGAGAACTCTGGACTTTCATTGCAGAACGCACGGATCATTGTTGAACGCGGCGGGTCCTCGTTGCTCAAGGAATACCTTTCGGGTGGTGTGGCCAAGCAGCAACGAATCAGGTCTCGATACCTTGAAGTGACAAGGGACTGAGAATGCCGACACCAGCCGACTACAACCGAATGGACGCTTCTCCGCCCGGGGTGCATTCTGTCTCGCTTGGAAGAGACAAGGCAATACGGCCATGGCAGCCAAACCCGAAGGATCCATCAAAGAGGCGATATCAATGCGTCTGTTGTGGCGAGTTCACGCTGGACATCGTCGATGAGTGTGATGTCTGTCCGGAGTGCGGATGGGAAGACATGTACGAGTGCAACGAGTCACCGGATCGAGTGATTCGTCCGAACTACATCAGTCTGAACGACGCACGATCAATCTGCGCGAAGTACGGCGCTGGTGCTGCTTGCGCTGTGAACCGTGCGAAAGGAATGACGCGGGCCGAACTTGAATCCATGTCTACGGAACAGCGATCTCAGCTGAAGGGACTCGGTAGCTAATGCCCACCACCCGCGACTACTACGAAATCCTCTCCGTCGAACGCACCGCGGACGGCGAAGAGATCAAGCGCGCCTACCGGCGCCTTGCGCTCAAATACCACCCCGACCGCAACCCCGACGACACCGAGGCCGAGGCCAAGTTCAAGGAGTGCGCCGAGGCCTACGAGGTCCTCTCCGACGAGAACAAGCGGAAGATCTACGACCAGTACGGGCACGACGGCCTCCGCTCCCGCGGCGGACCGGCCGGGCACGACTTCTCCCGCATGGACCCGACCGACATCTTCTCGATGTTCGAGGAGATCTTCGGCGGCGGACGCGGGGGCGGCTTTGGTGGCGGCGGCCGCGGCAGGCCCCGCACGGCGCGCGGCTACGACCTCGAGTACGAGGCCCGCATCGACCTGACCGACGTGGCCAAGGGGTGCGAGCGCGAGGTCGAGTTCACGAGGCTCGACGTCTGCGACACCTGCACCGGCAGCGGGGCCAAGCCCGGCACCCAGCCGGAGACCTGCGCCACCTGCGGCGGTCAGGGCAAGGTCGCCCAGCAGGGGCTCGGCGGGATGTTCCGCATGGTGACCGCGTGCCCGCATTGCCGCGGACGGGGCAAGGTGGTCAAAGACCCCTGCGAGACCTGCCGCGGCAAGGGCCGCGTCTCCAAGAAGCGCAAGCTGACGGTGAAGATCCCCGCGGGCGTGCACGACGGCCAGGCGGTGCGGATCCCCGGCGAGGGCGAACCGCCGCCGCCGGAGGCATCGCCCACGGGCCAGGGCGTGCGCGGCGACCTGCACGTGGTGATCCGCGTGAAGGAGCACACACTCTTCCAGCGCGACGGCGACAACCTGGTGATCGAGCTCCCGGTGAGCTTCAGCCAGGCGGCGCTGGGTGCCGAGATCGACGTGCCGACGATCGACGAGAAGCAGGTGCTCAAGATCAAGTCGGGCGCGCAGCACGGTGACGTCTACCGCCTCGACGGGCAGGGCCTGCCCAACCTGCGCTCGGGTCGGCACGGAGACCTCGTCGCGCACCTGCGGATCGAGATCCCCAAGAAGCTGACCTCGCGGCAGAAGGAACTGCTCCGCGAGTTTGCGGAGACCGAGGACCACAGCGTGATGCCCGAGAGCCACGGGTTCTTCAAGAAGGTCAAGGACATCTTCGGCTGATAGGGCCGCGACACCAGGCCGCCTGAGCCTGAACGACTCAGGACGGGATGGAGAGCAGATCATGGCAAAGGACAAGAAGCACAAGCACGACATCCCCGTCGACGACGGCACGGCATCGCCCGACGCGTCGCCGCAGGCGATCGACGACTACTCGCCCGAGAGCTACGAGGCGATCATGGCCGAGCGGGACGAGATGGCCGCGAAATACCAGCGGGCGCTGGCCGACTACCAGAACGCCCAGCGGCGGTTCTCGACCGACATGGGCGCTGCGCGTGAGGCGGGCGTCGAGCGGGTGCTCGCGTCGCTGATCCCGGTGCTCGATCACTTCGACATGGCCCTGCACCAGGACCCGGAGAAGGTCAGCGCCGAGCAGATCCTCGCCGGCGTCAAGCTGATCCGCGACGAGTTCAACCGCGCGATGGGGGCGTTCGGCGTGCAGGCGATCAGCCCGGCGGTCAACGCCGAGTTCGACCCCAACCAGCACGAGGCGCTCTCGACGCTCGCGGTCGAGGGGGTCGAGCCCACCCACGTGTCGAGTGTCTACCAGATCGGATACCGCGTCGGCGACCGTGTGGTGCGGGCGGCCAAGGTGACCGTCGCGCCCGAGGCCGACGCCGAGAGCGGAGAGGCCTGAACCATGCCGACCTACGACTACAAGTGCAACGGGTGCGGGCACACCTTCGAGCTGTTCCAGTCGATGAGCGCAGCGACCAAACGCAAGTGCCCCGAGTGCGGGAAGAACACACTCGAGCGTCTGATCGGCACCGGCGCGGCCGTGCTCTTCAAGGGCTCCGGGTTCTACGAGACCGACTACCGGTCCAAGTCGTACCAGGAAGCGGCCAAGAGCGAGAAGGAAGCGGCCAGCGCCAAGCCGGACAAGGCCGCTGACAGCAAGCCCGCGGCCGACACCAAGGCCGACAAATCCAAAGCTGACGCACCGGCCAAGACCGAGAAAGCCAAGCCGGCCAAACCCGCCTCCGGTTCGTCCAAAGCCGGCGGTGCGGCCAAGTCGTCGGCCTGAGGCCGCGGCTCTTATACTGGCGACGGATCCATCCCCCGGAGTGTGCATGCCCCCGTCGCCAGACCCGAAGTCATCGGCCAAGTTCTTGCTCTCGGCGTCCAAGGCCCTCGAGGCGGGCAGGCTGACGCTGGCCGAGATCCTCGCCCGCGAGGTGCTCGACGAGCAGCCCGAGAACAGCCGCGCCCATTTCATCGTCGGGTGCGTCGCCGAGGCGCTGTCACGGCCCGATCTTGCCCGCGCACACTTCGAGGCCTCGATCGCCTCGGGACCGACCGCCGAGGCACGCAAGCGACTCAAGGGACTCCCCCCCGCCGAACCCGACGCGACCGCCCCGGAGCCGGGGAGCGGCGGCTACCTGCTCATCAAGCCGTGGGGGGCGGGCTTCTGGTCGGACGTGAACCACGTGCTCGGGCAGCTGCTTCTCGCCGAGATCGAGGCCCGGACGCCCGTCGTGCTGTGGGGCGAGGGCAGCCTCTATCGCGATCCGGGGACCGACAACGCCTGGGACAGCTTCTTCGAGCCGGTGTCCGAATCGACCGTCGAGCAGGTCGTCGGCGGCGGGCACAAGTTCTACCCGTCGAAGTGGAACGCCGACAACATCGACACCGGCGTGTGCAACAAGTGGGCCGGGCACGGCTCGCGGCTGGGGCTCGAGAGCCTCGGTCGGCCCGAGCGGGTGGTCGTCAGCGACTTTAACCTGCGACTGTTCAGCCTCTTGCCGTGGATCCCCAGGTGGCACCGGCTGCACGGGTGCGACGTGGAGACGGCCTACCGGGATCTGGCTGCGAGGTACCTCAAGCCGCGGCAGGACGTCCGGGCGGTGGTCGATCACTACGTCGGGCAGCACTTCACCAAACGGCCCGTGCTCGGGGTGCATGTGCGCGCGACCGACAAGATCGTCGAGGATCCCCGTCTGCCTCAGATCAACGCCGAGTACTTCCCGGCGGTCGATCGCTATCTGGCGAGCCACCCGGACGCCACGCTCTTCCTGCTGACAGACGGCCAGTCCACGCTGCAGACCTTCCAAGACCGCTACGGCGACCGCGTCGTCGCGACCGAGAGCATCCGGTCCGACTCACAGACGGGCATCCACTTTCAGTCGCAGCACGAGCGTTCGCGGATCGGGCGCGAGGTGCTCACCGACGTGCTGATCGCCACGCGGTGCGACGCGTTCCTGGGGTTCGGCAACTCGAGCGTCTCGACGTTTGTCTACCACTTGAAGGACTGGACCGAGGACGACTGCACGCTGCTCGGCGGCACGATCAACCACCACGGGCGGAACCCCTACATCTACACCACCAGCCGCATCCCTCGTGGTGCCTGACCGGGTATGCGGACAGAGGCAGCCATGCACACGATCGCTCACGGCGTAGACATCGTGGAGAACGAGCGGTTCGCGACGCTGCTCGATCGGCACCCGGAGCGCGCGCGGCGGCGCCTGTTTACCGAGGCCGAACTGGCGTACGCCGCGGGCAAGAAGCGCGAGGTCGAGCACCTCGCCGCGCGGTTTGCCGCCAAGGAAGCGGTGCTCAAGGCGCTGGGCACAGGCTGGGCCGGGGGCATCGCGTGGACAGATGTCGAGGTGACCCGCGCCGACACCGGGCGGCCGGGTGTGCGCCTGACCGGCTTGGCAGCAGAGACCGCGACGCAGGTGGGCATCCGCGCCTGGTTGCTCTCGCTCAGCCACACCGAGCACTACGCGATGGCCTCGGCGATCGCCCTCGGTTCGTGAGGGGGCGCGGTCACCGGCGTTGCACGCTGATGATCATGACTCCGCGGCACGGACCCGGCACGCGACGCTCAGCCGTCAGCCGGGGCCTTGCTCTCGGCGGCCCGTGCTTCCATCCACGGCTTCCACTCCCGGTCGTACCACGCCCACCACTCCGGCTGGTCGATGCCCCACGAGCCGGTCGGACGGCCCAGGGCGTTGCTGGTGAGCCGCGTCAGTGAGTAGAAGATCTCGGTTCGGTAGGTGATGACGACCGCGTCCTGCACCTCGAGCACGACACCCTCGGTGATCACGCCCAGCGTCGGGTCGAAACCGACCGCGCTGTCGCTGACAACCGGCTGCAGATCGGCGACGAACGCGGTCTGCTGCCCGACGACGATCCAGCCGAGGTTGCCGGTCCCGTCGCGAGCGCCGCCGGCGGTGCCGCCGACCTGTGCGGCGATCATCAGCGGCACCATCTCGTAGAGCTTGAACATCTCGGCAATGCTGGCCGCGGCGATGGCGGGGGTGTTGGACTCCTGCCGCAGCCCCCCGGCGACCACGTGCTTGATCCGCTCGGAGACCTCCCCGGCCTCACCGACGCGGGCGGCGAGCCGGGTGACCGCGGCCTCGCGAACGGCGGACCGGTCGTCGTGCACCGCCACCCAGGCCAGCGTCGCGTCGGCCTCGTCGGTGCGGGCGTCGGCGAACATGTCGAGCAGGCCGGACTTGACGCCGACACCGTCGCTCTCGAAGACCTCAAGAAGGAGCGGGTAGAGCGCGGGCTCGTCGTAGCGCTCGCGGAGGAGCGACAGCCCGATCTGCCGCGTCTCGGTGCTGCTGCCGGTGCCGAAGTAGGTCGAGCGGAACCGCCGGATCTCGCGTTCCTTTGCCGCCCGCAGGCGCTGCTGCTCGGCGTAGGCCCGCACGCGCGGGTCGTTCGGGTCGGGCATCAGGTCTTCCATCCACGGCTCGGCGGGGATGCTCGCCGGTGCGTCGGGGCTGGTGACGACCTGGCCCGCAGCGCTCGACACGAATGCAGTGGCACCGGCCGCGGCAATCAAGCCGAAGATGGCAAAGCGAGCACGGATCGGGTGGCGGGCCATGAGTGTGTTCCTTGCGTCGGAGGACGAGATTCGGCCGGGCTTGGTTTGCCGGGCTTGATCTGCCGGGCTTGGTCTGCCGGGAGCGGGCCGCTGCGGTGGCGGGGCGAACCGGCTTCGAGCGTGCTCTCACCAGTTTCGGTTCTGGAGTATCGGTTCTGTCCAGCGGGGGTCTCCGGCGGGTTTGTCGCCCACCCGAGCCGGTGCCTTCCGGGCGGGGCCGACCTGCCTTTCGGGCCAACGGGAGGGGCCTGCCGCCGCCCTGTATACGGGTCGGGGACCGGCGGGATGCCGCTCCCGGGGCCAACCTCCCCAGTTTCGTCTAGATTACCGACTCCTGTCCGCATCTCCAAACGCCGGGAGGCCCGCTTGCCCGTTCATATGCCGATCATCCGAACCTGTCTTCGAAACGCACGTCGCACGCTCATCGTGGACGACCGGCGGGAGTATCGGGGCGCCGAGATTCTGGTGGCGGCGTTGCACGTGGCGTCGGAGATCGAGCGTCGATCGCAGACGCAGACCGTCGGGCTGCTGCTGCCGACGAGCGGGGCGTTCCCGATCTGCGCCCTGGCGGGCTGGATTCTCGGCCGCACGATCGTGCCGCTGAACTACCTGCTCAAGCCCGACGAGCTGCAGTACGTGATCGACGATTGCGGGTGTGACACGATCGTGACGGTCGGCCCGATGCTCGACTACCTCGGGGTGAGGCCGCGGGTCGAGAACCTGGTGATGATGGAGTCGATCGACTTCAAGGGCGTGCCGGACCTGCGCTGGCCGGCGCGGAGCCGGCCGGACGATCTGGCGTGCCTGCTCTATACCTCCGGCACCAGCGGCAAGCCCAAGGGCGTGATGCTGAGCCACTGCAACCTTGTGTCGAACGTCCGGCAGTGCCTGGAGCACGTCGGCCTGCGCGACGAGGATGTGCTGCTCGGCGTCCTCCCGCAGTTCCATTCGTTCGGCCTGACCGTGCTCACCATCCTGCCGCTGGTGCGCGGCATGAGGGCGATCTACACCGCCAGGTTCGTGCCGCAGCACGTGATGCGTCTGCTCCGCGAGCACAGGCCGTCGATGTTCATCGGGATCCCGTCGATGTACAACGCGCTCCTGGCGGTCAAGCAGGCCGAGCCCGACGACTTCGCCTCGCTCCGGTTCACCGTCTCGGGCGGAGAGCCGCTCCCCGAAGACGTCTTCGAGCGGTTCCGCGAACGCTTCGGCGTGACGATCTGCGAGGGGTACGGCCTGACCGAGACCAGCCCGGTGACCAACTGGTGCCGGCCCGACGATTGGCGCCGGCGTTCGGTCGGGACCCCGGTCCCGAAGGTCGAGCAGATCATCGTGGACCCCGCGTCCGGCAAGGTCCTGCCGCAGGGGCGCGAGGGCGAGGTGCTGGTCCGCGGCCCGAACCGGATGCTGGGCTACTTCAACCTGCCCAACGAAACGTCGCAGGCGATCACGCCCGATGGCTGGTTCCGCACCGGCGACATGGGCCGGTTCGACAAGGACGGCCATCTCTACATCACCGGACGGATCAAGGAGATGCTGATCGTCGGGGGCGAGAACGTCTTCCCCCGCGAGATCGAAGAGGTCATCAACCGCCACCCGTCGGTCCACGCCTCCGCGGTCATCGGCACGACCGATCCGATGCGCGGCGAGGTGCCGGTCGCGTTTGTCGAGCTCGAGGAGGGTGCGACATTCGATGCCCGTTCGATCCTGTGTCTGTGCCGCGACCAGCTCGCAGGATACAAGGTGCCGCGGGATGTCCGGGTGCTCGATGCCCTGCCCCGCAACCCGACGGGCAAGATCCAGCGGCGGCAGCTGAACCAGTATCTGTAGACCGACCCTCTCAACGCGGCTTCAGCCCGCGGCCGCATCGCGTCGGCGAGCGGCCTCCGCGTGACCGGCCAGGCCCTCCATCGACGCCAGCCGCTGCGTGTCGGCCCGGAGCGGTGACGCCTCTGCCGCATCGTCGATCCGCAGCCACGTCCTGAGCCGCAGGAAGTGCATGACCGAGAGCCCCGCCTGAAACCGGGCCGTTCCACCGGTGGGCAGGGTGTGGTTGGGCCCCGCGCCGTAGTCGCCGAGCACCTCGGCCGAGGCCGAGCCCAGGAACACCGCGCCGGCGTTGGAGATCCGGGAGGCGAGCGCCTCGGGGTCGGCCGTCATGACCTCCAGATGCTCGGCCGCGATCCGGTCGGCGACCGCAACCATCTCGTCGACCGTCTCCACCACGGCGACAAAGCCGTTCTGGAGACCGAGCGCCGCGACGTCGCGCGTCGGGAGCGCCGCCAACTGCTCGGCGAGTTCGCGTTCGACCCCGTCGGCGAGGGCTCGGCTCGTCGTGACCAGCATCGCCGAGGCGTCGGCGTCGTGCTCTGCCTGGGCGAGCAGGTCGGCCGCGACGAGGCCCGCGTCGGCGGTGTCGTCGGCGACGATCAGCAGCTCGGAGGGGCCGGCGAGCATGTCGATGCCCACGACGCCGCTGACCAACTGCTTCGCCGCCGTGACCCACGCGTTGCCCGGCCCGGCGATGACATCGCACTGGTCGAGACGCTCATCACCCGCAAACCCGTACGCAAGAGCGGCGATCGCGTGTGCCCCGCCGATCGCGAGGAACTCGTCGGCGCCCGCCACCGCCGCCGCGGCCAGGGTGATCGGGTGGGCGCCGGGCGAGGCGACCACCACCCGCCGACACCCGGCCACCCGCGCGGTGATCGCGGTCATGAGCACCGAGGAGGGCAGCGGGTACCGCCCCGCCGGGGCGTAGCACCCGGCCGACGCGACCGGCTCGATGGTGTGCCCGGCCCGCCCGCCGGGGACCGGCACCGAGACCTCCCGGATCGAGTCCCGCTGCGCGCGCGCGAAGCACTCGATGCGGCCGGCGACGCGTTCAAGCGTGGCCCGGTCAGCCGGGTCGATCGCGTCGAGCGCCGCCCGCATCTCGGCCCGCCCGAGCACCAGCGGCTCTGCGCCGGCCCGCTCGCCAAACCGCTCGGCGTACTCGCGCACCGCCGCCTCGCCCCTCTGCCGCACCGCCTCGACGATCTCGCCGGCGGCGTTGAGCGTCGAGGCAGTGACCGGGGGCCGCGCCAGGCGGGCGATCGCATCCGCTGAGACCTGTCGCAGGAGTGGTGCGGCGGTCATGGTGTCGCCTCCGTGCGTGCAGGCTTGGCGTTGCCCGGTCGGCGGGTGAGTATGAGGGATCGCTCGTCGAGCACCCTCTCGATCTCGGCGAGGCTCGTGCCACGTTGCACGGCCGCGACCATCGCGAAGTAGAGCAGGTCGGCCGCCTCTTCCGCGGCGTGCCGAGGCGTGGCCGACTCAAAGAGCTCGCCGGCCTCTTCGGCGAGCTTGCTGCCCAGGAGCGCCGGGTCGTCGAGCAGGCGCCGCGTGTACGAGCCGGCAGGAGCGTTCGCGATCCGGCCGCGGAGGGTCTGTTCGAGCGCGCGGAGGCCGCGGTCCTCCCCGAAGCACGTTCGTGTCCCGAGGTGGCAGAACCCGCCGCCGTGCTGGCGGACGGTGAAGCGGAGGGCGTCCCGATCGCAATCGGTGTCGATCGCGAGCAGGTCCTGCGTGTCGCCGGAAGAGTCGCCCTTGGTCCAGAGCCCGCCACGGGAGCGGGAGTGGTACACGCCGCGGCGGGTCTCCAGGGCAGCGCGGACGCTCTCGATGTTCGAGTAGGCGAGCCCGAGGGCCGCGCCGTGCTCGTCGGCGACGACGGTGGGCCAGAGGCCGTCGGGGCGGTCACTCCGCAGCGGGGCGCAGTAGCCCTCGGCCAGGTCGAACGCGCCGGAGTAGAGGGCCATGCCCACCTGCGTGTCGGCGCCCGCTCTATCGGCGATCGCGATGTCCTCGGATGTGCGCACGCCGCCGGCCACCGTCAGCCGGCACGGGCCCGCGACACCGGCGAGCTGGCGGATGCGGTCCTCGGGCAGGCCGACCATGCGCCCCTCGCGCTCGACAAACGTGACCAGAAAGCCGCAGACGTAGTCGCGGAGCTCCTCGATACGGTCCTCGATGCGGGCGCCGGTGGTCTTGGTCCAGCCCTCGACGACGACGCGGTCGTCCCGGGCATCGAGGGCGGCGATGACGCGGTCCCGCGGCAGCTCGCGGAGGATCTCGGGGGTGGCCGCCGTGCCGAGGATCACCTTCCGTGCCCCGGCGTCGAGCCAGCGGACCGCGGCCTCGACAGAGCGGATCCCGCCGCCCACCCTGCACGGAGCCAGCTTGAGCAGGTCGCGGATGGCGGCCTCGTTGTCACCACGCCCGAGCGCCGCGTCGAGGTCGATCACCGCGACCTCGCCGACCATGCCGAAGGACTCGGCGATGGGGCGGGGGTCGCCCGCGTCGATGACCTTCTCGCGTCCGCCGATGAGCTGGACCGCGTTGCCATCCATGAGATCGATCGAGGGAACTATCACTGTCGTACCTCCACGCCGCGGGCGGCGAGCTGGTCCTTGACTTCACGGACCGTGGTCCTGTTATCGTGAAAGATCGAGGCGGCGAGCACGGCGTCGGCGCCCGCCTCGATCGCCTCGGCCATGTGCGCCGCCGAAGACGCCCCGCCCGAGGCGATGACGGGTATCCGCACCGAGCCGCAGACGGCTCCGAGCAGTTCCAGGTCGTACCCGGAGTGCGTGCCGTCGCGGTCCCAGCTGGTGAGCAGGATCTCGCCGGCACCGAGCGATTCGCCGCGGCGGGCCCACTCCACCGCGTCGAGCGGTGTGCGGTTGGTGCCCGAACGCGTGACCACGAGCCACCCATCGCCCTCGGACGAGCGTGCGGCATCGATCGCCAGGACAACGCACTGCGCACCGACCTGCGTGGCCAGCGCGCTGATGGTCTCCGGATGCTCTACCGCGGCGGTGTTGACGCCGACCTTGTCGGCCCCGGCTTGCAGCAGGGCGAGCGCATCGTCGATCGTGCGCACGCCGCCCCCGACGGTGAGCGGGATCGAGAGCACCGCGCGCAGCGCACGCACCGTCTCGAGTGCCGTCTTCCTGCCGTCGGGTGTCGCGGAGACATCGAGCATGACCAGCTCGTCGGCCCCGGCCTGTTCGTACCGGGTCGCCTGCTCGACAGGGTCGCCCGCATCGCGCAGGCCGGAAAACCGCACGCCCTTGACGACGCGGCCGTCGCGGACGTCGAGGCATGGGATGAGTCGGCGGGTCAGCATGGTGCGGCCTCCAGGCATCGTTCGATCCAGCGCCGCAGGAGCGCGAGCCCCCACGGGCCGGAGAGCTCGGGGTGGAACTGGCAGGCGAGCGTGTTCCCTCGCTCGATCGCCGCGACGAACGGGCCGCCGTGGTCGGCCAGAGCGCCGCTCCATCCACGCGGCGTGGTGGTGAAGCGGAACGAGTTGGCGAAGTAGGCGTAGCCCGGGGTCAGCAGCGTGCACTCGCGGTCCGGGACGATCCGGTTCCACCCCATCTGCGGGGACCGCACGGCGGGGCCGAACGCGCTGGCTTCGGCGTCGACAATGCCGAGCCCCTCGGCACCCGGCGACTCTTCTGAAGCTCGCCCGAGCAGTTGCATGCCCAGGCAGACGGCCAGCAGCGGCGCATCCCGCTCTGCCCGCTCGCGGAGCACGCCCACCATGCCGAGCCGCTCGAGGCTCCGCATGCCCGCGTCGAACGCGCCGACGCCGGGGAGCACGAGCAACGAGGCACGCTGCGCGACCGAGGCGTCCTGAGTCGTCGTGACCTCGAGACCGCACCGGCCGAACGCGGCCGCGACGGACGCGATGTTGGCGATACCGGTCTCGATCAGTGTGGCGGTGGGGCGGGTCATGAGAGTGTGCCCTTGGTGGACGGGACGCGGTTGTTCGCGGCATCGATCGCGACGGCCTGCCGGAGCGCAAGGGCGAACGCCTTGAAAGCTGCCTCGGCCCTGTGGTGGTCGTTCTCACCCCGGAGGCAGTCGACGTGGAGCGTGCAGCGTGCCCCGACCGCAAACGAGCTGAAGAAGTGCGAGAGGTTCTCCGTGGCCACGTCGCCGAGCGTCTCCCGCGTGAACCCGAGCGAGACCACCGAGGAGGGGCGGCCCGAGAGATCGATGACCACGCGGCAGAGCGACTCGTCGAGCGGGGCGTACGCCGACCCGAACCGAGTGATGCCGCGACGCTCGCCGAGCGCCGCGTCGAAGGCCTGCCCCAGGGCGAGGGCGCAGTCCTCGATCGTGTGGTGGTCGTCTACGTGCAGATCGCCCGTGCAGGCGAGGTCGAGGTCGATCCGCGCGTGCGTCGCGAGTGCGGTGAGCATGTGGTCAAAGAACCCGAGCCCGGTGGCGATCGACGCGGTGCCGGAGCCGTCGAGCCCGAGCTCGACGCGGATGTCAGTCTCGCGGGTGGTGCGGCTGATGGTGGCGGTTCGGGGTGCGGCGGGGGTGGTGCTCATCGGGTGTCTCCGCTGAGGGTGTCTTCCAGGGTGCCGAGCAAACGGGCGAACGCGCGGGGCTCGCCGGGCAGGCTGATCCGCAGGTACGCGGCGAGTTCGGGGTGATTCGGGAAGCCCCGCACCCGGATGCCCCGCTCGGCGAGGCGTGCGCACACAAGACCGGCGTCGCCGAACCGTGCCGTCACGAAGTTCGCGTTCGAGTCGAGGGGGGCTGCGCCCAGGGTACTGAGCGTGCCGCTGAGCTCCGAGCGTTCGAGCCGGACCCGCGCGAGGAATGACTCACGCCATGCGCTCTCGCCGAGTGCACGTCCGGCGATGCCGAGTGAGACCGTGGAGACCGGGTAGGGTCCGCCCACGGTGCGGAGCCACGGCGCGACGGGAGCCGGCGCGACCGCGTACCCCACGCGGAGCCCGGCGAGGCCGAACGCCTTGGAGAACGTCCGGACCATCACGACGTTGTCGAGCGCGAGCAACGCGGGTGTGGGATCGCCGTCGGCGAACTCGATGTAGGCCAGATCGACCAGGACCAGCGCCCCGCACGCCGCGGCCTGCTCGGCGACGGCCCCGATCGTGTCGGCCGGGATGGTGCCGCCGGTCGGGTTGTTGGGCGTCACCAGCGCGGCCAGCGCGGTGTCGGCATCGATCGCATCGAGAAAGGTCTCGGCCGGGAACTCGCCGCCCAGCCACGGCACGGATCGAACCTCGCCCCCGGCGAGACGGACGCCCCGGCCGATCATCTCGAAGGTCGGCGTGTGCAGCACCGCGTTGCGGCCGGGCTCGACCACGCTCCGGCAGACCCGATCGATCGCGTCGTCGCCGCCGTTGGTCACGATCACGCGGCAGGGGGCGGTCTCCAGCCGAGCCGCCAGGTCCCGCTCGAGGGCCGAGGCGTCCGGGTACCGGCTGAGATCGCTGGGCGAGATCGAGCAGAGCGCCGAGGCCAGCCCGTCGGCGTCCGGCACGCCCTCGTTGGCGTCGAGCAGCAACTCCGACCCGCCGTCCCGGGGCGGCGGCGCGTAGGGCGAGAGCCCCGCGAGGCGGGATGCCGGGCGCGGCCCGGCGGGGGCTTCGGGCGCGCGCTCAGATGAAAGGGTGGGCTTGCTCATGGCACGATCTGCTCCGGCTGGGTGACGACGATGTCGGTGCCCCCCGCGGTGCGGAGTGTGGGGATGATGCTGGGCAGGTCGGCCCGGCACACCGCGGCCTTGACGGCGTATCCGCCCTCGCCGTGGAGCGGGGCGACGGTGGGCTCGCGCATGCAGGGCAGGGCGGCGACCACACGCTCGAGCCGATCGGCCGAGACGTTGAGTTCGAGCATGACGCGGCTGCGGGCCTCGAGCACGGAGCCGACGAGCATCGCGAAGGTCTCGATGCGGGCGCGCTTGCCGGGGTCGTCCATCGCGCGGGACGAGGCGTAGAGCTTGGTCGAGGAGACCATCAGCTCGTCGATGATGTCGAGGCTGTTGGCCGCGAGGGTCGAGCCGGTGGCGGTGTTGTCGACGATGCAGTCGGCGTCCTCCGGCGGGAGTACTTCTGTCGCGCCGTAGGAGTGGAGCAGCGTCGCGTCGAGCCGCCGCTCGGCGATCCAGCGCCGGGTGAGCTTTTCGTACTCCGACGCGACCACCAGCGGCCGCTCGGGCAGCTTCCCGTTCTCGAGCAGGTCGCGCGGCGCGGCCGCGACGAGCCGCACGCGGTCGAGCCCCGTGTCGAGCAGCTCGACCAGGTCTGCGCGTTCTTCGGCCACCCAGTCGGCCCCGGCGAAGCCGAGGTCTCGGGCCCCGAGCGCGAGCATCTCGACGATCGCCCGCGGCTTGAGGATCTTGACCTCGAAGTCGTCGATCGGGATCGACGGCCGGTAGTTGCGTGAGGACACGCGCACGCCGAGCCCCGCGGCGCTGAGCAGCGACGCGACGCCGTCGTACATGCGGCCCTTGGGGATCGCGAATCGGAGGATGCCTGGTTCGGTCGCGGGGGTCATGGTCTCGGGGCTCCTTGCGGTCTGACCGGCCCCGAGCGCGATGTTCAGTTCTGGGATCTCGCCCAAAGAGAACGCCGGCTCGAGGGCCGGCGTTGGTCGTCCTGGGCGATGTCAATCCCTCAGGCCACCAAGATCACCGGCTCTCCGTGTGGAGATGCGGCAGATGGTGGGCGTGATGGAACTGGCGGCTGAACATTCGCAGGAAGCGTAGCCGCCGGCGGCGGCCCGTCAAGTCTCGACGGCTCCGGGCCCGACGGCCCTCCTCGGTCGCCCTACTCGGCGGCCTTGCGTGCCAACGCCGTGAACCGCTCGCGCTCCGTCCGGAGCGTCGGGGCGCAGAAGTCGAGGATCTGCCGGTCCGGCCCCACCAGGAACAGCTTGATGGGGTGGCGGATGTTCCGCATCGTCGAGCCGTCCTCGAGCGTGATGATGTTCGCGTCGTCCGGGTCGTCGGAGATCTCGAACTGCATGCTCTCTTCGACCACCCGGGTGGCCTCGCCGTCGTCTCCGGTGAGCAGGAGCCACCGCGAGGTGTCGATGCTCATCCGGTCGGCGTACGCCCGCAGCACCTCCGGCGTGTCGTGCTCGGGGTCCACGCTGATGCTCAGGAACCGCACCGATGTGTCCTCGAGATCGCTGAAGACGATCTTCATGTTGGCCGTGATCGCCGGGCAGGCGAGCTGACAGTTGGTAAACACGAACGCGACCACCGTGATCTCGCCCTCGAGCACCGACTCGGTGACCGGCTCGCCGTCCTGGTTGACGAGCGAGAACGCGGGGATCGAGTAACCCTCGAGCCCGGGTCGGGGCACGAGCACGCGCTTCCCGGAGGCGTCGCGCGGGCCGACCTGCGCGGCGTTGGTGCCGGGGGCGGTGGCGATGATCGTGCCGCTGGCGGACGTCGTGGTATCGAGCTCGGCCTGAGGCGAGGCCTGGCGAGCCCGGAGCACCGCGAGCGACGCGAACAGCACGAACGTGGTGACCACGATCAACAGACCAAGGATCCACTTCGGCATCGCCTCACTCCTTCAACGCATGATAGAGACCGCGTCGTTGCTTCCTGCCCGGGCCGGTCTCGGCCGCTCGCCCGTCCGCGATTTCAGAAGAACGTGTGGACGAACGCGTCGAGCACCATCACCACCAGCAGCAGTGGCAGGTGGATGATCGACGCGAAGAAGACCGCGCGGGCGTGCTCGCGCGTGCGGGTCTTCAGCAACCGGGCGACCAGGCCGGCAAACAGCAGGCCGCTGACCGCCGCGGTAAACAGCGAGAGCGGGCCGAGCACGCGGGGCATGGCGATCACCGGCGAGACGGTCGCGGGGATGAGCAGCACCGTGAACGCCGCGATGACGATCGAGGTCTTCACGCCGCTCTGATCAACCACCGGCAGCACCGCGTGCCCGCCCCGGGCGTAGTCCTCGCGGTACATCCACGCGATCGCGAGGAAGTGGGGGAGCTGCCACACGAACATGAGCATGAACAGCGCGACCCCGCCCGGCGCGACGGCCGCCTCAAACCCGAACTCGCGGTAGCCGGCGCACCACCCGATCAGCGGCGGCAGGGCACCGGGGATGGCCCCGACGAGCGTCGCGGTCCACGTCTGTGTCTTGAGCGGGGTGTAGAGGAACAGATAGACCCCGACGCACGCCGCGGAGACGCACATCGCGGCCAGCCCGCTGGTCAGCCACAGCACCCCGAGCCCGACCACGACCAGCGCCGAGGCGACGGCCAACACGCGCGAGGGCAGGAGCGTGCCGGAGGGCAGGGGCCGCTTGGCGGTGCGCGGCATGAGCCCGTCGCGGTCGCGTTCGGCCCACTGATTCAGCGCGTTGGCGCCGCTGGCCGAAAGCGCGGTGCCGACGATCGAGCCGACGACGATGACCGCCAGGTCCCAGCCGCTCCAGACCCGGTCGCCGGCGATCCAGCGCTGGGCCAGCGCCATGCCGAGCCCGACCATCGAGGTGATGGTGACCAGTTTGGTGATGCCGGGCTTGGTGGTCTCGGCGTAGGCCGCCAGCGACGTGCGCCAGGGGCTCGTTTCCGTATCGGGGCCGTCGTCGGTCCGGGCCGCAGACCTGACGGGGGACTGGGCCGGGGAATGGGCTGATGCGACTCGGCTCAACGTGTGCTCCCGTCCGGCGGGGCCAGCCCAGGCGTGGGCGGCCCCATCCGTGGTCACTGTAGGCATTTACCGCGCAGGCGGGGGCCCGAACCGCAGGTCCGCCCAGACCGGGAAATGGTCGCTGGGGAACTCCGGCCACGCCTCGGGGAGAGCCCGCCACACCCCCGAGCCGATCACGCCCACCCCCCGCGAGGGCAGCACATAGTCAACCCGCAGGCCGAACCCGGAGGTGTCGTCGTCGTCGAGGCCCTCGATCGCGATGTCGCTCCTGGGCACCGAGCCCGCCTCGACTCGGCGGTTGGTCAGCAGGAACCGCTCGATGGGGTCCTTGAAGCTCGAGCCCTCGTCCGGGTCGGCGTTGAGGTCGCCGAGGATCACGAACGCCTCGCGCGGGCCGAGCCCGCCGGGCCGGTTGGTGTCGTCCACGATGTACGACTCGTCGGCGAGGTAGTCGGCCCAGAACCGGATCTCGTCGAAGTTCCGCCGCTTGTTGCGCATCTCCGGGCCGTCAAAGGCCGGGGGCGTCGGGTGGCTGCAGAGCAGGTGCACCACCTGTCCGTTGGGCAGCGCCACCGGCACGTCCCAGTGGCTCTTCGAGCTCAGGCGAAAGAGCCCGAGCACCTCTTCGTCGTACCACGGCTCCCGGGTCTCCGGGTCCCGCGGCAGGAAGGCCCCCGGCATGTAGCTCCACGGCAAAAGCCTGAACGTCCGGACGTCGTCGGTGTTGATCGTGAGGCGGCTGTCGACCAGCAGGGCCATCCCGTACTGCCCGGGGAACGTGCCGAACCCCCAGCAGTCACCGCCGAAGGCCCGGCCCTCGGCGGTCTGCCCCGTCGGCTCGGGCTCGGAAAACTCCGACACCACCTCGCCCGACTTGTCCAGGTCGAACCCGCTGGGCATCCCCGTGTTGGTCGGGGCCATGAACGCGGCAAAGCGGAGCCCGCGCAGCCCCTCGGCCTGCGGCACCGCGAGATAGTTCTCCGCGAACCGCCGCCCGTTCTGCCCGCCCTCGGCGTCGGCGGGCACACTCGGCGCCCCCGGCACGTCGTAGGCGATCTCGTTGAGCAGGAGGATGTTGGGCCGCATCCGCTGGATGACCTCCGCCAGCGCGCACAGCCGCGGGTCGTCGTCCCGCAGCAGGGCCTCGGTGCGGACATCTTCGAGATTGAACGTCGCGACACGGAGCGTGACCGAGCCGGCCCGAGCCGCATCCTGACACCGGGCGGTGCACGGGAGGAGCAGGAGAAGTGCGCTCACCCACCACGCAAAAACACTGTCGTACCGTCTTGTCCGCATTGGATTCCTCAAAGGGCCACAACTCTGTGCCGAAACCAGCTCCCGGACGGGCCCACGTCGCCGCACGCCCCGGGCGCTCATGCCAGAATAGACTATGCCACCGCCCTTGCGGCGCGTGTCCCGGTAGCTCAGTTGGATAGAGCAGCCGACTTCTAATCGGCAGGTCGGAGGTTCGAGTCCTCCCCGGGATGCTTTCCCCGCCGCTGGCCCGCGGTCGGGGGCCGGGTCTCGGCCGGAGTCCGGCCCTCAGCCGGAGTCCGACCCTCAGTCGTCCAGCCGCAGCAGGCCCAGCAGCGTCGCCGAGCCGACCGGGTCGGAGGGGTCGGCGAGTTCCAGCACCGCCGCCTCGCCCGTCCGCAGGCCGATCCGGCACGAGGGCGTGGGGCCGTTGACCAGCACGTCGGCCACCATGCTCAGCGTCGGGTTGTGCCCGACCAGCGCCAGGCTCGGCTCGCCCCCGGCGTCCCCGGCGTCCCCGGCGCCTCCGGCGCCTCCGGCGCCCCCCGCGTGCGCGAGCAGATCGATCACCCGCGAGGCGGTGCTGCTCAGGCCGACCTCGTCGCGGCGCTCGGCCTCGAGGCCCAGGGCCTCGGCGATCAGGTCGGCCGTCCGCGCTGCGCGCGCGGCCGGGCTGGCGATGATCCGGCCGGGCGGGCGTTCGGCGTCCCGCAGCACGCCGCCGAGCCACGCGGCCTGCCGCTCCCCGCGCGGGGCGAGCCGCCGGTCCGCGTCGAGGCCCGAGTCGCTCTGCCGTTCGGCCTTGCCGTGTCGAATCAGGTACAGCCGCATCGCGCAATCTCCCTCCGGGGAGTTTATGCTGTGGCTTCACCCGGGAGTGCTGCGTGTTCCACGAACCCATCGTCGCCATCGCCATTGTCTTTGTGCTCGGGGTGGGCTCGCAGTGGATCGCGTGGCGGATCCGGGTGCCCTCCATCCTGCTGCTGCTGCTGGCCGGCATCGCCGCGGGCCCGATCGCCTCGATGGTCCGCGGCGGCGAGCCGCTGCTCAACCCCGACAAGGTCTTCGGCGAGCTGCTGCTGCCGCTGGTCTCGCTCTCGGTCGGGCTGATCCTCTACGAGGGCGGCCTGACGCTGCGGTTCGGCGAGATCACGACGGTCAAGGCCGTGATCCGGCGGCTGGTGACGCTGGGGGCGCTGGTGACCTGGGCGCTGGCGACGTTCGCCGGCGGCGTTGTGCTGGGGCTGGACTGGCAGCTGGCGGCGCTGCTGGGGGGCATCCTGGTGGTGACGGGGCCGACGGTCATCGGCCCGCTGCTGACCCACATCCGGCCGCAGGGCAAGGTCGGCCCGGTGCTGCGGTGGGAGGGCATCGTCATCGACCCGATCGGCGCGCTGCTGGCGGTGCTGATCTTCGAGGTGATCCTCGCCGGCGGGTTCCAGGACGCGGCGGGGGCGACGCTGCACGCGCTGATGATGACCATCCTCGTCGGCGGCGGCCTCGGCGTGGTCGCGGCGGTGTTCTTCGCCCAGCTGCTCAAACGCTACCTCATCCCCGACTCGCTGCAGAACCCCGTCTCGCTGCTGCTGGTGGTCCTGGTGTTCGTCGTCTCCGGCGAGATCCAGCACGAGTCGGGCCTGCTGGCGACCACGGTCATGGGCATGGTCCTGGCCAACTACCGCGGCGTGAACGTCCACCACATCCTCGAGTTCAAGGAGAACCTGCGCGTCCTGCTGATCTCCGCGCTCTTTGTCGTGCTCGGGGCCCGCATGTCGCCGGAGGAGCTGACCAGCATCGGCTGGCCGAGCCTGGTCTTCGTGGTCTTCCTGATCGTCGTGGTGCGCCCGGCGAGCGTGTGGATCGCCACGCTGCGCTCCGGCCTCAAACGGAACGAGCGCCTCTTCCTGGCGATGGTCGCCCCCCGCGGCATCGTCGCGGCCGCGGTGGCCTCGGTCTTCGCCCTCAGCCTGCAGCAGCACGAGGGCCTCGACATCGAGGACGCCGGGATGCTGGTGCCGCACACCTTCGCGGTGATCCTGGGCACGGTGGCCTTCTACGGGCTGGCCGCGGGGCCGATCGCCCGCAAGCTCGGGCTCTCGACCCCCAACCCGCAGGGGCTGCTGATCGTGGGCGCCCCGGCGTGGGCGAGGGAGCTGGCGGTGGTGCTCCGCGACCAGGGGTTCCGCGTCCTGCTGACCGACACCAACTACGGCCACGTCCGGGCCGCGCGGCTGGCCGGGCTCAACGCGGTCTACGGCAACGTGCTCAGCGAGGAGACCGTCGAGAACCTCGAGCTCGCCGGGATCGGGCGCGTGCTCGCGATGACGCCCAACGACGAGGTCAACACGCTGGTCTCGCTGCGGTTCATGCGGATCTTCGACCGCTCGCAGGTCTACCGGCTCGCGGCGATGTCCACCGGCAGGCGCGACCGCAAGGAAGCCAGCGACACACCCGGGCGGCCGCTCTTCGCCCAGGACGCGACCTACGCGGCGCTCTCCTCCCGGCTCGGCAGCGGGTGGGTCGTCAAGGTCACGACGCTCAGCGAGGAGTTCACGTTCGAGGACTACCGCACGCTCTACGGCACCAGCACGATCATCCTCTTTGTCATCACCGAGGACAAGAAGCTCTCGATCGTCAACGCCGAGCGCGAGCCCGACCCGCAGCCGGGCCAGAAAGTCGTCGCCGTGGTCAACCCCGACGAGCTGTTCATGCTGTAAGGCGGGCGAGTTCGAGGACCCGCGGCCGATGCCGGGTCGGTCAGCCCCCGCGCATGCGCGGCTGGGCGCCCCAGTGCAGCTTCTGGATCACCGTCTCCCAGAAGCCCACCTCGGTGTTGCGGACGAACCGGACCTCGCGCGCATCGCCCGAGATGACCACCCGGTCGCGCCCGTGCAGCGGCGTCTGCACCTGCCCGTCGAGCACCAGCGTCGTGCCGCCCTGCTCCAGCTCGTTGTTGACCCGCTGGGCGGTGATCTCGATCGTCGAGGACGACGGCACCACGATGGGCCGGAACGAGAGCGTGTGCGCCGCGATCGGCGTGATCGTCAGCGCGCCGACGCCCGGCGCGACAATCGGCCCACCGGCCGAGACGTTGTACGCGGTCGAACCGGTAGGGGTCGAGACGACGAGCCCGTCGCCGCCGAGCAGCGGCCCGTCCTCGCCGTTGAGCCGCAGCGCCAGCTCGACCATGCGGAAGGGGAACCCCGCAGTGATCGCCGCTTCGTTCAGCGCGAGACCGTCGAACCTCGCCTCGGATTCACCCTCGCCGAAGACCTCCGCGCGGAGCATCCGGAGCGCACCCGTCGCCGGTTCGCCGTTGCCGAAGAGTGTCTCGCCCTGCCGCTCGATCGCCTCGAGGTCGAACTCTGCCATGAACCCGAGCCGGCCGAGATTCACCCCGAGCAGCGGGATCTCGGAATCGACGAACCGTCGGGCCTGGCTCAGCAGCGTCCCGTCGCCCCCGAGCACGACGATCAGATCGACATCCTCGATGCCCTCAACCCGCTCGAGCGACCGGCTCGGCGTCTCGCCCACGCAGGTGGCGTAGCGATCCACCACCACCCGCACGCGAGCGGCCGCGGCGCGGGTTTCAGAGGACGCAGGGTTGTACGCGAGCAGCACACGTCTGGGCATGCGGTCAATGTACCCGTTGCGAGCCCACCGGGCTCTGGCTGGCGTCGGGCTTGGGCTCGGTGAGCGGACGCGCGGGGTGGCCCTCGGCGGCCCGCCGGATCGCCCGGCCGATGCCCGCGGCGTCGATGCCGGCCTCGGCGAGCTGCGACTTGCGCGGGTCTTGGTGGATCCACGCATCGGGCAGGCCGAGGCGGGTGATCGGCGAGGTGTCGAGCCTCAGCTCCTGGGCCGCCTCGAGCACGGCGGTGCCGAACCCGCCGACGATCGTGTGGTCCTCCACGGTGACGATGGGCACCCCCGCCCGGAGCAGCGCCGCGATGAGCGAGGTGTCCACGGGCTTGGCAAAGCGGGCGTCCCACACACCGACCGTGATCTCCGGCGCGACCGCCTCGGCCGCGTCGAGCGCGTCAAACACAGGCACGCCGAAGGCCAGCACCGCCACGTCCGGCGCGGCGTTGCCGACGTCGGCGGAGTTGAGCACGTCGTGCTGCGGGGTCAGGCACCGCGCCTTGCCGAGCGCAAAGGGCGGGCAGGTCTCGTCGAGCAATCGGTCGCTGACCACATCGCGCGGGTAGCGCACCGCCGAGATGCCCTCCTCGTAGGTCCGCATGAACTCCAGCGCGCCCCGCAGGCTCGGCTCGTCGATCGCCGCGGTGATGCAGGTGTCCGGCAGCGTCCTGAGCAGCGAGACATCGCAGAACCCGTGGTGGACCGCGCCGTCGCCGCCGACGAGGCCCGCCCGGTCGAGGCACAGGCGGACGGGCAGGCCCTGCAGCGCCGCCTCCTGGAACGCCTGGTCGAACGCTCGCTGGAAGAACGTCGAGTAGACCGCGAGGAACGGCTTGTAGCCGCACTTGGCCAGGCCCGCCATCATGTCAAGGGCGTGGCTCTCGCAGATGCCGGTGTCCCAGGCGCGATCCGGGAACCGCTCCATGGCCTCGGAGACGCCCGTGCCGTCGGGCATCGCCGCCGTCGCCGTCACGACGCGCTCGTCGCCGGCCATAAGGTCGCACAGCGCGTCGGCGAACGCGGTCGTGAACGTCCTGCCGCCCGAACGCAGCTCGACGCGGCAGTTGCTCGTGCCCTGCTCCTCAAACTTGGCGAACGCCGGCGGCGAGTGGAACTTGGAACTCTCGCTCTCGCTGAAGGCAAAGCCCTTGCCCTTGACCGTCTTGACGTGCAGCACCATGGGGCGGTCGAGCTCGCGGGCCTCGCTTAGGAACTCGATGAGCGCCGGCAGCGAGTGGCCGTCGATCGGGCCGACGGTGATAAGCCCGAAGTGCTCGAACCACGCCCCGTCGTTGACCATCGCCTTGGTCGCTTCGCCGGTGCGGTGGTAGGCCTCGTGGATCAGCGAGCCGCCGGGCACGTGACGCAGGATGCCCTTGGCGCCCTTCTTCAGGTCGGCGTAGATGTGGCTCATCCGCAGCCGGTCGAAGTATTGCGCGACCGCGCCCTGCGGCTTGGAGATGCTCATCCCGTTGTCGTTGAGCACCACGAGGAACTGCCGTTTGAGCGTTCCCGCGTTGTTGAGCCCCTCCATCGCCACGCCGTTGACGATCGACGCGTCGCCGATCAGCGTGACAACCCGCCGCCCCTCGGGGTTGGTCTCCGGGTCGTACGCCTCGCCGTTGAGCACATCGCCACGCGCCATGCCGACCGCCGTGGAGATGCCCGTCCCGGCGTGCCCCACGCTGAAGAGGTCGTACGGCGATTCACTCGGCGCCGGAAACCCGGACATGCCCTTGCTCGTCCGCAGCCCGCTGAGCATCGGGTACCGCCCGGTCAGCAGCTTGTGCGGATAGCACTGGTGGCCGACGTCGAACAGCAGCCGGTCGTGGGAGAGGTCGAAGACGTAGTGCAGCGCGAGCGTGAGCTCGACCACGCCGAGATTGGGGGCCAGGTGCCCGCCGGTCTTGGCGATCTGATCGCAGATCGCCTGGCGGATCTCCGAGGCCAGTTCTTCGAGCTCCGCGATGGAGAGGCTGCGGATCTGCGATGGGTCGGTGATGGTGGGGAGCAGACGCATGGGACCTTCTTCGGGAATCTCGCGCTGGTGACGCGAACTTTCAATGCATTCTGAAAGGATTGTACGACTGATTGTCGCGAGGTTCTCGCTGACGCGATCAGATTCTTCCTGTTTAGCGAGTTCTGACCGCCAGGTATCGCGACAGGGCGCGGAGCGGTTCGGCCGGGGCCCCAAGCGGCGCGAGCGCCGCGATAGCCTCCTCCTCCAATTCTCGGACCAGCACGCGGGACCGCTCGATCCCGAGCACCCGCGGATAGGTCAGCTTGCCCGCCTCGGCGTCCTTGCCCGCCCGCTTGCCGAGGTGTTCGCTCGTCTGGGTGACATCCAGCAGGTCGTCAACGATCTGGAACATCAGCCCGATCGAGCGGCCATACTCGCCGAGCCGGTCAAGACCGTCCTGATCTGCCCCGTCGGCGCAGAGACCCCCCATGCGCAGCGCCGCGACGAGCATCGCCCCGGTCTTGCCGTGGTGGATCGCCTCGAGCCGCTGCTGGTCGGTCTGCCGCTCGGCCTCCGGCTCGCCGCCGAAGCCGAGCGTGTCCAGCACCTGGCCGGCGATCATCTGTTCGCACGCCGCCGCGAGCTCCCCGGCGAGCACCCCGAAACGCTCGGCGGGAGCGGTGGTCGCCAGGACGCGGAAAGCGTGCGTCAGCAGGGCGTCCCCGGCGAGGATGGCCATCGCCTCGCCCGCGTGCCGGTGCAGCGTGGGCCTGCCGCGGCGGAGGTCGTCGTTGTCGAGGGCGGGCAGATCGTCGTGAACCAGGCTGAAACAGTGCACCAGCTCGACCGCGACACACGCCGGCAGGCTCTCCGGGCCCGTCCCGCCGACGGCCACGCACGCGTGCCACGCCAGCAACGGCCGGAGCCTCTTCCCGCCGTCGAGCGTGGCGTACGCCATCGCCGCGCGAAGGGAGGCGGGCGCGTCGGCCCCCTCGAGCGCCTGCCGCAGATGGGTCTCGATCGTCGGCAGCGGCCCGAGCACCTCGGCCGGGAGCGTGGGCGCGTCGGCGGGGGCCCCGGACGACTCGGACCGGGAGGATCGGGATGGCGCGGTCTCGTGAGGCGACATGGCGTGCTCCGTAGGCCGAGTCTAGGTGTCGTCGAGCGGGGCGCTCTCCGCCTGATACCATCCGCCCGATGCCAAACGCAGGACCGCTCCAACTCCTCGCGGCCGGCGGCTGGGTCATGTACCCGCTGCTGGCGGTCAGTTTGCTCTCGATCACGCTCTGCGCCGAGCGGTTTCTCTACTGGTTCCGCCACAGCGAGCTGCGCATGACCCGGTCGATCCACCGGCTGACCGGCCTGGCCAGGCGGGGCGAGTGGGCGGCACTCCGAGAGGCCGCCCGGACGCGGGTTGTCGTCGGCAAGTTCGCGAGACTAATGCTGGCGGACGAGGCGCGAGCCGACGCCGCCGATGGGCCCTCCTCGCGGCACCCGGACATCGATCTGGCCGATGTGGCCCAGGCGATCGAGACCATCCGCGGCGAGGTCGAGCGATTCGGCGCGACCCTCAGCGCGATCATCACCGCTGCCCCGATGCTCGGCATCCTCGGCACGGTGACCGGCATCATCCGCAGCTTCCGTCTGCTCGGGACGCAGGGCCCGATCTCCGACCCCTCTTCGGTCGCCTCAGGGATCGCCGAAGCGCTCGTGACCACCGCGCTCGGGCTGATCATCGCCCTGGTGACGCTCTTTCCCTACTCGGTGTTCCGGGCCAAGGCCGACCGGTGCCTCGGCAGGCTCGATGCCTTCGGGCAGAGCCTCGCGGCGCGGTCGGGTGCATCGCCGGCGCGACCCGCCGACGCAAAGGCCTAGCGGGCGGTTTCTTCCTGCTCGAGCAGTTCCCAGATCTCCGCGGCGGATTCGGCCTCGTAGATGCTGTGACGGAACTCGTCCATCGTCATCAGCCGGCTGATGCGGGCCAGGGCCTGGATGTGATCGCTCGTGCGGTCGGGCGGGCTGGCCAGCAGCACCACCAGATTGACCGGCTGGCCGTCGATCGCCTCGAAGTCCATGGGCTCGGCGGGTTTGCCGATCGCCATCGCCAGCGAGGTCATCCCGGCGCACTTGCCGTGGGGGATCGCGAGCCCGTGCCCGATGCCCGTGGTCCGTGTCTGTTCGCGGGTCCAGACCGCCTCCTTGAGGGCGTCGGGGTCGGCCACGCGGTCAGCGGCCGCGAGCACATCGACGAGCTCGTTGATGACGCCGCGCTTGTCGGTCGCGAGCAGGGGGGCCTTGATGCAGTCGCTGCTGAGAATCTTGAGAAGGTTCATCCGTCCTCCGGACCTTCGGGACCGCCCGCTGCACGATCAATCGCATGGGTCGGGCAGAGCCGTTCGGTCGAACTTCGCGTGGTATCGAGCCTTGAGACCTGGTGAAGGCCCAGAGGAGTGTATCCCGCCGCGAGCACCGGGTGGACCGCTAGACGCCGGAGCCACCAAGAGTGTGAAGCACCGCGGCGTATCCGCCGTCTCGGTATTCGCTCGCGGGGCGGCCGGGGCCGCCCGCCGGGAGCGTCAGATGCTCGCGAGCGAGCGTGAGACCGAGGACGCGGGTTGCCCAAGCTGCCATCGCGGCGTTCTCGGCGTGCTCGAGGCTGCAGGTCGAGTAGAGCAGTCGTGCCCCGGGGGCGAGCAGCGCGTGGGCCACGCCGAGGATCTCCCGCTGCTGCTCGTTGAGCCGCTTGACCTGCCTCTCGCTGCATCGGTGCCGGGCCTCGACCCGGCGGGCGAGCACGCCGCTGTTGCTGCAGGGGACATCCGCGACCACCAGATCGCACACGCCGGAGAACTCGCGAGCGGCCTGTTCCGGCCTGCAGACTCGGACCCGTCCGCCGGCGTTCTGGGCTAGCCGGTGGAGGTCCTCCAGCCTCGGCTGGCTGACCTCGCAGGCGATGACCTCGGCGTCGGGATACCGCTCCAGCAACTGGCGGGTCTTGGTCCCCCGCCCCGCGCAGAGATCGACGACTCTCGCCGGCGGCTCGGTCTGGTCGCCCGAGAGCAACTCGATCGCGGAGGAGGCCGTGGCGTCCTGCACCCAGACGTGCGGCTGGGCGGCGAGCAACTCGCCGAGGCCCGACCGGGGCCCGACGAACACGCGGTGCGATGCCGAATGGTGGGCCGCGATGGCGGGCGATTCGGGCAGTCCGGCCGGAGCGCAGAGGATCGTCGGCCCGGTGGCGAGCGAGTGCCACGCGATGTGCAGCGCGTCGTCGACCCCGAATTCATCGGCCCAACGCTCGATCTGCCAGATCGGGATGCCGGTGGCGACGCTCGCGCACTGCAGTTCGTGCGACGGGAGGACCTGTCCGTTGAGCACGAGCGATCGACCGTCGGCGAGCGGCAACTCGTCGCGGGCGTTCTGCCACGTCGGGCGGAACTGGGCGTTGCCCTCAGGGTCACGTCTGACCAGCCCCGCGATGCGGCGGAGCACCGCGTTGACCAGCCCCGCCGATCCGCGGCCGGAGGCGTGCTTGGTCCACTCCACCGTCTCGTCGATCGCCGCGTGCGTCGGGATGCGGTCGAGGAAGAGGAACTGGGCGGCCCCGGCCAGCAGCGGGGCCTGCACATTGGCCTCGAGCCCGTGCCACGGCTGCTTGAGGAACCCGCCGGCGAGGCGGCTGATCGTGATACCCCTTCGGACCGCCGCGTCGTAGATCGCGTGGGCCAGGGCCGCGTCGCGATCGCTCAGGCCCGCGTCGTCCAGCGGATCGAGCCCGAAGTCGGGATACTGCGAGCACTCGACCGCCAACCGGTCCATCACCAGCACGCGGGCCGGGTTGCACGCCCCCCGGCGCTCTCGCGGCGGACGCGGCGCCTGACGGGATCGGTTCGGGCGGTTGGATCGGCGGGGGGGTGGGGGCACGGGCGGAGTGTAGAAGCCCCCCCGGCCGAATCTCGCACCTTCCCCGCCACGCCGGGACTTCACACCGACTTGGCCGCAGTCTGCGGCAGCGCATTTGACATCGCGGGGGCTGGCGTGTTGAGTCCTGCCCATGCCCCCCGCGGAATCCCACATCCCGGAAGCCGGAGCAACCGACAAGGCCCTGCCCGCGGTCCTGTTCACGGCGTTCGAGCCCAGCGGCGACGATCACGCCGCGGCGGTGATCGCGGAACTCAAGCGGCTTCAGCCCGACCTGCCCATCTACGCCTGGGGCGGCCCGGACATGGAAGCGGCCGGGGCCCAGCTCATCGAGCGGACCGGCGACGACGCGGTCATGGGCATGCCCGGGCTGGCCAAGATCCGCGAGCACAAGCGGATCAACTCGAGAATCCGCAGCTGGCTCCGCGAGCGTTCCGACGTCAAGCTGCATGTGCCCGTGGATTCTCCGGCTGCGAACTTCCCGATCTGCAAGATCGCCAAGAAGCAGGGCATCGAGGTGCTCCATCTGGTCGCGCCGCAGATCTGGGCGTGGGGGGGCTGGCGGATCCGCAAGCTCCGCCGGCTGACCGATGGCGTGCTCTGCCTGCTGCCTTTCGAGGAGGCGTGGTTCAAGGATCGCGGCATCCGGGCCACCTTCATCGGCCACCCGCTGTTCGACGAGCACATCGACACCGCCAAGCTCGACCAGCAGGGAAAGGCGTTCCCGAGCGGCGAGCACCGGATCGCGCTGCTGCCCGGCTCGCGCCCGGCCGAGATCGCCCGGAACTGGCCGCTCCTGCTGGACGCCTACCGCGAGATCTGCCGTCGATTCCCCGGGACCAGCGGTGTCGTCGCCGCCACGACCGACGCTGTCGCCGAACGCATCCGGGACGTCGCCAACTCGCAGGGCGGCTGGCCCGACTCGCTGACCGTCGGCGTCGCCCAGACCGACGCGGTCGTGCGCTGGAGCGAGCTGGCGCTGGTCGTCAGCGGCACGGTCACCCTGCAGATCGCACGCCACCAGCGGCCGATGATCATCGTCTACAAGTCGAGCCCGCTGCTCTACATGCTGCTGGCCAAGTGGGTGCTCTCCACCGAGTTCCTGACGCTCCCCAACCTGATCGCCGGACGCGAGATCGTGCCCGAGCTTGTCCCGCACTTCGGCGGGCACGAGCCCATGGTGGAGCAGGCGGTGCGCCTGATCGACAACCCCGAGATCGCATCGCGACAGCGCGGCGAGCTCGGCCGCGTCGTCGAGAAGTTCCAGGGCAGGCAGGCCGGACGCGACGCGGCCAAGGCGATCCTGACACGTCTCGGTCTGTCCGGACACGACGCCCCCTCGGACTGAACCGGTGAGCCGCCGCGCCTCGGTCTCTCCGTCAACTCGTCCGGACCCGCACCAGCCCGACCGTACAGACGGCGTTGCCGATGCGGTCGGCGATGGGCAGCGACGCCGTCGTCAGCCCCGCCACAGGCAGATGGTGATCGAGACACTTGTGGACGAACGCCGTGAGGTCATGGTCTGCGATCTCGGCCCGCTCATGAAACAGCACCAGCACCAGCGCCGCCTGCTCGACGCACCGGGCGAGGCCCAGCTTCTTGAGATCGTGCCGGCACTGATTGAATTGCGACGCATAGCTCCGGTTTGGCCCCGCGAATCCGTCCACGTAGGAGTACTGGCCGACCGTCTTGATCTCGAGCCAGAGGGCGTCTTCGGGTGCTGCGAAGCCCTCCGGCGGGGCGGTGAGTCGCTCGGCAACGTCCGCAAAGAGCGTGTCGGACACCCCGCGCATCTCCTTGCTCTGCAACACTTTGTCGGCGATGCCGGTCGTCCCCGGCGCGGCGGCGACCAGGTCGCAGCGCAGTCGCTCGCTCTCTTTCGGCAGCGTCCCGGGCTGCCCCGGATAGGGCGTCTCGCGGAACACCGCCAGATCGGTCGCCGCGAGCCCCGAAGCGAGAATCGGGTGGAGGCCGATCTCGTCGAGCGCGTCGAGTCCGTGGACGGCGTGCTCTTCCGCCAGGTCGGCCTCGGCGCGTCGGAGGCCGGCGGCGAGGGCCTCGGTGATGGCGTCGAGATCCCAGGGCATCTCGGCATGCTATCTGGTCGCTGCGCGGACGCCTCGGGGGCCGGGGTTGCGAAAAGTCGGTCAAGTCGTCATTGTGTGGCCTTGAATCGCGCCATCGAACGCCCCCGCCGCGACTGTCAGCGACGCGGGGCGGTCAAGTCAACGCCCGGAGTACGTCTACATGGCATCTGTCAACGACATCATCAACATCGTCAACGGCATCCTCTTCTCGAACTACACGGTGTACGCGTTGGTGATCACGGGGTTGCTCTTTACGGTCTGGTCCGGCTTCGGCCAGTTCCGAGCGATCACCCACGGCGTTTCGGTGGTTCGGGGTAAGTACGACGACAAGAACGACCCCGGCGCGATCAACCACTTCCAGGCCCTCTCGGCCGCACTCTCGGCGACCGTTGGGCTCGGCAACATCGCCGGCGTCGCGGTGGCCGTGGCGCTCGGCGGGCCGGGCGCAATCTTCTGGATGTGGATCATCGGCATCCTCGGCATGGCCCTGAAGATGACCGAGGTCACCCAGTCGATGCTCTACCGGAACACCGACGATCCCGACAACCCGCACGGCGGGCCCATGTTCGTGGTGAAGAAGGGCTTCGCCGAATGGGGCCTCGCCCCCATCGGTGCGATCATCGGCGGCATCTTCGTCGTCACCCTCATCATCTCGGCGATCACCGGCGGCAACATGTTCCAGGCGTGGAACGTCGCGGACATCACCTTCACCTACTTCGGCGTCCCGCAGGTCGTGACCGGGATTATCCTCACGGTCCTCGTCGGCACCGTCATCATCGGCGGCATCAAGCGGATCGGTGCCGTCGCCGGACGCATCGTGCCCTTCATGTGCATCATCTACGTCCTCGCGGCCGGCTACGTGCTGCTGGTCAACGCCGGCGCGATCCCCTCCATGCTCGCCCTGATCGTCAAGAGCGGCCTGCCGCCCTTCCTCGGCGGCGAGAGCGCCAACCCCGAGGGCGCGTTCCTCGGCGGCACGTTCGCCTACGCCGCCATGTGGGGCGTCAAGCGGGCGTTGTTCTCCTCAGAGGCCGGCCAGGGCTCCAGCCCCATCGCCCACTCGGCCGCCAAGACCGACGAACCTGTACGCGAGGGCATCGTGGCCGGGCTCGAGCCCTTCATCGACACCATCGTGGTCTGCACGCTGACCGCGCTGGTGATCCTGTCGAGCGGCGCGTACAACCGCGACGCCGAGGCGACGCTCGCCGACGCGACCAGCGTGCAGATCGTGCAGGCGACCGACGACGCGGGCGCCGCGATCGCCAACACCTGGACGCTCAACACACCGCCGCTGCCGGCGATGACCGGCGACGCGAAGAAGATCCGCCGTGCCGCCGAGGGCACAGCCGGCTGGCGCGAGGGCGAAACGATCTTTGTCGTTCTCGCGGCCGACGAGAACACCGACACCGGCCGCGACCTGCGGAAGATGACCGCGAGCGTCTCGAAGAACGACAACGACGAGTGGATCGCCAAATGGGGCACCCTCGAGTCGGTCATGAAGCCGCACTTCCGGGAGAACGAGGACGGCTCGTTCGACCTCGGCCTCTACGGCGACTACGCCGGCGCATCGATGACCGCGTACGCCTTCGACCGCGTCACCCCCGGCCTGGGCAAGTGGCTGGTCTCCATCGCCGCCTGGCTGTTCGCGCTCTCGACGATGATCTCGTGGTCGTACTACGGCGAGCAGGGCGTCTACTACTTCTTCGGCTCCCTGGGTGAGAAGGCCTCCAACACGGCCGTCCTGCTCTACAAGCTGATCTACTGCCTGCTCATCCTCGTCACCACGCTGCTGGCGATGTCCTGGGGCGGCAAGCCCGCCATGATCGGCACCGACACCGAACTGGACATGTGGACCACGCTCGGCCTCGGCGTCATGCTCGTGGCCAACATCCCCATCATGCTGCTCTTCGGCGCCAAATCGATGAAGGCCTACCACGGCTACATCGGCAAGCTGAAGCGCGGCGAGCTCCACCCGCACGCCGCCCCGAGCGTGACCGACGTGGTCGAGGGCAAGGACGTCGAGTAAGACCTCACGACCTCGGTTGAACTCAACTCTCCAGCGGGCTCCCATGCCGGGAGCCCGCTTTTTGTCCGACCTGTTCGAATGGCTCAATCCGCCGGATCGGGGTTGAGTTCGCTCCGGACCGCGTCCACCTGCGCCCGGGCCGACTCGCGGGCCATCGACGCGCTCTTCGTGACCAGTGCCTTCCAGACCCACGGCAGCGGCAACGCCGCGATCGGCAGATACCACGCGTAGGTCAGCCACGGCATCGATTCGGTCCAGTGCCCGTAGGCCGACCAGTACGTCGCGATCAGCGAGTCGGTCAGCCAGACGCCGGGCCAGACCGTAAGGATCAGCGTCGCTGCGAAGATCGTCGGCATCAGACGCTTGCGCCGGACGGACATCGCAAAGCGGCAACCGCCGGCCGCCGTCTTCTCCCCCGAGACCACCCGCGCGACGATCTCGTGCTCAAAGGGGATCGAATCGCAGTCGAGCCGGAACGCGTCGCCCTCGAGACACGCAAAGCCGGGGAGGCGTCCCCGCCGCCCGGCTCGCTCCAGGGCCTTGAGCGCCTCGGCCTTCGCCAGGTGCGAAGACACCACCACGCCGTCCGGGCTGAGAGGGTCCGATATGGTCGGTGGCTCGGCGTCAGGCATGAGAATCTCCGGGTGTGAGTGTACCGCCCGGGGTGAATCGGCTGTGGAGAGCGCGTGTCTCTTGACGGGACCGGGAATCGGCGCAGACTATGCGTGTGGTGAGACGTACAGACGACGATACCTCCCGAACCGACGGCGGCCGACGCCCCGATGCTCGAAGCCCGCTGAGGCTGGTGCGTCCCGGCGACACGCGCGCCGAGCGAACCGACGAAGCACCCGCCCGCCGGCCCGACACCGCCGGTGCCGAACGCGGCAGGCGAGCCGACGCCCCGCGCCGCGAGACCGGCCCGACCCGGGAGACCCCCGTCGACGAGCTCCGGGCGGCACGCGTCCGTGAGAACCAGAAAAACCGCCGAGCGTGGGAGGTCCGGGCCGAGACGGCCGCGGCCGCCTCGATCCCGGCTCACGATGCCCGCTGGGTCACCGCGGCCCGCGCGTCGCAGGCGATCGAGGGCGGCAAAGCGGCGGTGCTCCGGCCCGAGGTCAGAGCGCGGCTCGTCACGTCCGCCGAGCGCATGGGTCTCCGGCCCTTCGACGCCAACCTGGTGCTCGCGATCGTGCAGGACGCCGCCCGTCAGGGACACACGATCCAGGACGCCGACACCATCGACCGGCTCGCGCTGGTGCCGGGACGGGAGCCGTCGAAAGGCCGGTGGGGCTTCTTCGCCGCCCTGTGCCTCGGGCTCTCGGCGATGTGGGCGCTGCTCCTGATCTGGTGGCTCCGGGGCTGAGGCCACGCGTCTCTCTTCCACTCCGCATCCCGATCCGCCATCGCGTCGAACGCGATGGCCGTAGGATCGCGCGATGGCGACCCGCTGCCGCGATCGATCGGCAGCGGAAGAGAAGGAGACCACCGATGGCACGCATCGAACCCGGCCGCAAGGCCCCCGCGTTCTCACTCAAGGACCAGGACGGCGTCACGCACAAGCTCTCCGACTACGCGGGCTCGCCGGTGGTGCTGTTCTTCTATCCGAAAGACTCCACCAGCGGCTGCACCGACGAGGCGTGCCAGTTCCGCGACCTCGGTGCCAAGTTCAGAAAGCTCGGCGCGACGGTCCTGGGCATCAGCATCCTGCCGCCCAAGTCCAAGAAGAAGTTCGCCGACGCCAACGACCTCGACTACCCGCTGCTGGCCGACGACGCGAGCAACGACGAGGGCAAGCCCGACCCCAAGGTCAGCGCCAAGTACGGCGTCTGGGTCGAAAAGTCGATGTACGGCCGCAAGTACATGGGCATCGAACGCGTGACCTACCTGATCGGCCCCGACGGCAAGGTCGTCAGGCGGTGGGACAAGGTCAAGGTGCCCGGCCACGGCGCCGAGGTGCTCAAGGCGGTCAGCGAACTGGGTCGATGAGTTCGGCCTTCTCGGCCGGCGTCCGTTTGTGCGGCAGCAACTGCGAGAGCAGCATTCCCGCCAGCATCAGCCCGCACCCGGCAAACTCCACAGGCGTCAGCCGCTCGCCCAGGAGCAGGATGCCGAGGATGGCCGCGAAGACCGCCTCGAGGCTCATCAGCACCGCGGCGTGGGTCGGCGGGGCGTCGCGCTGGGCGACGATCTGCAGCGTGAACGCGACCGCGATCACCAGCACACCGCTGTAGGCCAGCGCGAGCAAGCCGCTCGACGCCATCGAGAACCGGTCGAGTTCAAACGCCAGCGCGAGCACACCCGAGAGCACCGCGACAACCGCGAACTGCACCGCCGCGAGGCGGAGCGGGTCGGCCGACGGCGCGAGTTTGCCGGTAAACGCCACGTGCAAGGCCCACAGCACCGCGCAGGCGATGATGTAGGGATCGCCCGGCAGCAGCCCGCCCCGGGGCTCCTCGCCGGGCAGCTCGCCGCCCATCTCGCGGCTGAGCAGCCAGAGGCCCGCGACGGCGACTGTCGCGCCGATGACGTGCGCCGCCCGGGGCCTCTGCCCGAACGCCAGACCCGCCACCGGCACAAGCAGCACGTACAGCCCCGTGAAGAACCCCGCGCGGGCGGCGGTGGTGGACTCGATGCCGTGCTGCTGAAGCCACGCCGCACCGGCCATGATCGCGCCGAGCCAGAAGCCCCCGACCAGTTCGGCCCTGGTGGGCTTCCATCGCGCGAGCGATGCCAGCAACACACCGAGGATGACAAACCCCACGAGATAGCGGATCGCGTTAAACGACAGCGGCCCCATCGACCGCGTCGCCACCCGCTGGGCGATAAAGCCCGAGCCCCAGATCGCCGCGACCAGCAGCAGGATGAGATCGGCACGCAGCGGCGAGCGTTGCATCTAACAGAATCTCCGCGGGCCGACCATTCCGAGCGGCACGGTGGGGTCGGTGACTACTGGGCCTTCCTGAGCCACTCCTCTTCGATCTCACCGAGTTCGGCCTGCAGGCTCTCGTGCTGCGCGCGCACCTTGGAGATCCGCTCGTGGTCCTTCCACAGCTCCGGGTCGGCGAGCTGCTCATCGAGCACCGCCACCTCGGCCTGGATCTCCCCCATGCGCTCCTCAAGCTGCTCGACCCGCATCCACGAGAACCGGTTCTTGGACTTCGGCTTCGAGTCGGAGGGTGCGGGCGACGAGGACGGCGCCGCCTGCGCGGTGCTCGCCGCGGGTCGCGACGATCCCTTCGAGTTCTGCGCGTTCGGCTCACCCGCGGCCGCCTTGGACGCCACGCTCTCACGCCACTGCGTGTAGTTCCCGAAGAACACCTCCGCGTTGCCCCGGCCGTCGAGCAGCAGCAGGTGGTTGCATGTCGCGTCGATGAGCGCGCGGTCGTGGCTGATCAGGATCAGCGTGCCGTCGTACCCACCCTCGCTCGAGAGCGCCTCTTCCAGCCGCTCGGCGCTCGGGATATCCAGGTGGTTGGTCGGCTCGTCGAGCACCAGCAGGTTCTTCGAGCTGGCGAGCAGCCCGGCCAGCACCGCCCTTGCGCGCTCGCCGCCGGAGAGCACGCCCAGCTCCTTCTCCTGATCGGCACCGGAGAACAGGAACGCGCCGGCAAGGTCCCGGGCCGCCTGCTCCGAGAGCAGCGCCCCCGGGTTCTCCTTGCGGATCACGTCCTGGAGATAGCGGAACATCTGCTTGTCGGGGTCGAGGCCCTCGTGGCTCTGCTCGAAGTAGCCGATGCTGACATTCGCCCCCAGCCGGCAGGTGCCGCTGTCGGGCTCGATCTCGCCGAGCAGCGTGCGGACGACCGTCGTCTTGCCCGCCCCGTTCGGCCCGACGACCGCCCACCGCTCGCCGCGTTTGATCGAGAGCGTGAGGTCGGAGAACAGGACCTTCTCGCCGCCGGAATCCAACGGGTACCGCTTGCTGATGCCCCGCGACGTGACGACCACGTCCCCGGCACGCTCGGCCTTGGGAAGCTCGAACGCAAACGAAGCCAGCTCGACCGGGCGTTCGAGGGTGCTCGTGTCCTTCTCGCGGTCGAGGCGGAGCTCGCGGCCTCGCGCCTGCTTGGCCCGCTGCCCCGCCTTGTACTTCCGGATGAACGCCTCTTCCTGCTTGAACTTGGTCTGCTGGTTCTCAAACGCCCGCAGCTGCGCCTCTCGCCGCTCGGCACGGAGCTTCCGGAACTTGGCGTAGTTGCCGGGGTAGTCGATCAGCCTCCCTTGCTCGACCTCCTCGATCCGGGTCACGACGTTGTCGAGCAGCCGCCGGTCGTGGGAGATGATGACGACCGCGCCCGCAAATTCGGTGGTCAGGAACGACTCCAGCCACAGCCGACCGTCGATGTCCAGGTGGTTCGTCGGCTCGTCCAGCAGCAGAACATCCGGCTCGTCCAGCAGCAGCTTGGAGAGCGCGAGCCTCGCACGCTGCCCGCCGCTGAGGCTCTCGACCGGAATCGAGAACTGGCTGTCGGTGAACCCCAGGCCGTGCAGCACCGCATCGATCTTGTGCCCGAGGGCGTACCCCCCCGCGGCACCGATGCGCCGCTCGAGGTCGTCCTGCCGCTTGAGCAGCCGCTCAAGATCCTCACCCTCGGCCTCCGCCATGTCCTCATAGACCGCTTCGAGCTGATCGTGCAGCGCGTGCAGGTCCTTGAACGCCGTCTCCGCGTCGTCGCGGAGTGTCCGCCCCGGCTTGAGGTTCGGCTCCTGGGCGAGATACCCGATCTTCACACCCCGCTGCCGGGTGATACTGCCGGTGTCGGGCGTGAGCTGACCGGTCAGCATCTTCAGGAGCGTGGACTTCCCGCACCCGTTCCGGCCGACGATCCCGACCCGGTCGCCCGCCTCGACAGCCAGCGACGCCCCCCGGAGAATCGGGCGGTCACCGATCGCGTACTGCACATTCGCGGCAACAAGGACAGACATGGGGCGATGGTAGGTGCCGCGGGCGGTGCCGCGAAGCCGATCCACGCGTCATCGATGGGTCACCGTCGCGGTCGCTACACTGCTGTCGTGAGTGTTTCCCCACCGAACAAGGGCGATCGGCACCATGTCGAGCCCGAAGACCGCAAGCCCGTCACGCTCCGAACGCTCCGTTCGATGGCGGGGCGGGGGGTACCGTTCGCCTGTCTGACCGCCTACGACGCGACCACCGCCCGGTGGCTCGAGCGGGGCGGCGTGCACGTCCTGCTCGTCGGCGACTCGGCCGCCCAGATGGTCCTCGGCTTCGAGCGAACCACGGACATGCCCCTGGATCTCGCGATCGCGATGACCGCCGCCGTCAAACGCGGCGCCCCGCGCACCCTGATCATGGCCGACATGCCCTTCGCCAGCTACCACGAGAGCGACGAGCAGGCCGTGCGCAACGCCGCCCGATTCATGACCGAGGGTCTCGCCGACGTGGTCAAGATCGAGGCCGACGCCTCCTTCGCGCCGACCGTCGAGCGGCTGACCCGGGCCGGCATCCCCATCTGCGGGCACGTCGGCTGCCGCCCGCAGACGGTCGCGGTCTCCGGCGGCTACCGCATCGCCGGCAAGACCGCCGAGGACGCCCGGCGGGTGGTCGCAGACGCCGTCGCCCTCGAGCGCGCCGGCGCGGTCCTGCTGCTCGTCGAGGCGGTGCCCCCGGAGGTCACCGAGGCAATCATGGCCGCGACGAGCGTGCCCCTGATCGGGATCGGTGCGGGGACGGCCTGCCACGGTCAGGTGCTGGTGATCCAGGATCTTCTGGGAATGACCGATAGCCCGCCGCGGTTTGCTGAAGCGGTGGTACAGCTGGGTCTGGCCACTCGTGACGCGGCCGCGACCTGGGTCCGCCGGGTCAGCGAACGCAATATCGGCGGGCGTCGGTACGTCATGGATGAGGGTGAGGCGGAACGTTTGGGCATCCAGAGCCGTCCATCCACCGAATCGGGTGGGGAACCCGCGGCCGGAGAGCCGATGAGCCGTCCGACGCCCACCGACGAGGCACGCCGAGACGAGTAATCCAGCCCCCCGCCCCGTGCGGCAGGGCAGACCGGAGGCAGATCGCATGCGTAAGTTCACGGATTGGGGACCGGCGTTTCTGGTGCTCGTCGCGACCATGGTCGCGCTCTTCGCGGCTCCCTCGATGGTCCGCAAGGTCGAGTTCGCACAGACCTCCGCCCGCGTGACGCTCGCAAGGCAGGCGCTCGAAGAGGACGACATCCTCATCCGCATCGATCAGGCCGTGCGACAGATCGCAGAGTCGGTCTCCCCCTCCGTGGCCCACATCGACGTCCGTGTCGAGAACCGCGCGCTGTTTGCCAGCTCCTCCGGCTCCGGCTGGTTGTTCGATGCCGACGGCCACATCGTCACCAACTCCCACGTCCTGCGCGGCGCCGACCGCATCCGTGTGCAGCTCAACGACGGCCGGCTCTTCGAGGCCACCCTCGTCGGGGCCGATCCGCTCACCGATATCGCCGTGCTCCGTCTGCCCGATGTCGACGGCCTCATCCCCGCCACGCGTGCCACCGGCGTGCACCCGCGTCAGGGCGAGCGGGTCTTCGCCTTCGGCTCACCCTTCGGCTTCAAGTTTTCGATGAGCGAGGGCATTATATCTGGCCTCGGGCGTGAGCCCGCCGGCGCAGTCGCGGCCTCCTCTGGATACACCAACTTCATCCAGACCGACGCCGCGGTCAATCCCGGCAATTCCGGCGGGCCCCTGGTCAATGTCCGGGGTCAGGTCGTGGGCATGAATGTCGCCATCGCGACCGGCAACGACTCAGAAGGCACCACCGAGGGCCAGTCCGCCGGGATCAGCTTCGCGATCCCGCTCGCGGTCATCGAGTCGGTGGTCACCCAGCTGATCGACAACGGCGAGGTGCGACGGGGCTTCCTCGGCGTCAACCTCCCACGCCGCTGGGACGACGCCCAGCGCGCCGGCTACAACGGCTACGGCGTCTACGTGCCCGGCGTGAGCGAGGGCGGGCCCGCAGAACTCGCAGGGCTCCAGGTCGGCGACGTCATCACCGCGATCGACGGCCAGCCGATCACCGGTGTCGGCGTGCTCCGCTCGATGATCAGCACCGTGCAGCCCGGCGAGAGCATCGACCTCCGCGTCTGGCGCGGCGGCGATGAACTCGTCATCAGCCCGGTGCTCGCAGAGGCCGGGGCCGAGGTCACCGTCGGCTCCAGCGTCCTGGGCGAGCTGCAACGCATCGGCCTCCAATTCGGCGGCAACAACAGCGTCGGCATGGGCGATCGCCCCGTGATGTCGTGGGTCTTCCCCGGCTCGCCGGCGGTCGAGATGGGATTCGCCAGCGGCCAGCGGATCGTCGAAGTCGGCGGCGAGCCCGTCCGGACCATCGGCGACATGACCGAGCGCTTCGTCGACGCCGGCCTGCTGGTTGGTCGCGAGGTCGAGGTCCTGGTCGAAGAACTCGACCTCGATACGGGCGAGACCAAACGCCAGGCCCGGACACTCCGGATCAATCGCTGACAGGCGTCGCGGGCTCCGGCTCGATCGAGATGCGCACCCTGACCGGCGTCCCGATCGCGGGCACGACGTCGCGGTTGGCCAGCCACAGCGGCTCCTGCACCGAGGCCTCCGGGCTCTCGACCCTCGTCCACGCGATCGTCTCGCTGCCGAAGGTGTGGAGGCCGATCAACTGCCCCGTCCCGTCGGCGTCGTAGAAATCGCGACCCCGGAACTGACGCATCCTCGAGCCGGCGAACACCCATCCGCTTTCGGTACCGTCCAAGGTGAGTGGTCGGCGCGTCTCCCGGTGCACGATCCAGTTCTCGGGGGTGTCGAGGGTCGGCTGGCCATCGTCGTCCTCCGTGACGAACCACACCCGGACACGGTCTCCCTCCGGCGCGACCGGCAGCACCATGTCCTCTTCACGCCGCCAGCCGCCGGGGCGGCCGGGCTCTCCTCCGAGGGCCAGAAGCGCCGCGTGGATCGAAGAGGGCGCCACCGTGGTCACCACGAGCGACTCGTGCTCGCGCGTGTCGGGCGTGCAGCAGATTACCTCAAGGTAGACATCGGGCGTCTCCGGGTGGTGGCAATCCATCGCGACCACCGCGTCAAACTCGAGCGTGCGCAGCTCCTCGTTGATCCGCACGCCGGGGAGAATCTCGACGAAGTCCGCTGAAGCGATCTGCCGGAGCTTCGGCACCGATCCTGTGCCGGTCGGACCCGCCGTGTCGCCGGCTCGGTCGGTGCCGGAGCATCCGACACCGAGCAGCGCGGCCGCGAGAAGTCCGAGGGAGACCGACGCTCTCATCGCTGCCCCCCGAATCCCGCGAGGGCGGCAAACGACGCCCCGCGTTGCTCGAAGTTCTCGAACTGATCCCACGACGCGCAGCCCGGGCTCAGCAGCACGATGTCACCGGCCACCGCACGCGCCGAGATGTCGGCCATCGCCCGCGACAGCGAGCCGCACACCCGCGCGTTCCCCTCCGCCGCCGCCGCGATCGCCTCGCCGGTTGCGCCGATGCAGTAGAGCCCGGCGATCCCCGCAGCACCGGCCGCGATCGGCGAGAGATCGCTCCCCTTGTCGTACCCGCCCGCGATTAGATGGACCCGCTCAAGCACGCCCTGCTCGGCAAACGCCTCGAGCGCCAGCACCGTGGCTTCGGGCGTGGTCGACTTGGAATCGTCGTAGTACCGCACACCGCCCCGCTCACCCAGCAGGCAGAGGCGGTGGGGGAGGCCGGCAAACGTTCGAAGCGCCGCCTCGATCGACGCGCGGGAATCCCCGGTGCCGAGGCTCTCGATCGCTTCTCGCGCGAGGGCGGCGTTGCGGGCGTTGTGCGCGCCGGGGATCGCCAGGCCATCCACACGGGCCGCCGGATCAAGCCGGCGTGCATCCACCCCCGGCGGCGTCGGCCACTCGCCGATCGTGTGCCCGAAGACCGAGGTGTCTCCGGAGCGCTGGCGGGCCGTGAGCCTCCGCTTGCAGGCGGTGTAGTGCTCAGCCGTGCCGTGCCAGTCCAGGTGATTGGGCGAGACGTTCGTCACGACCGCGACACCCGGCGACCAGTCGCCGACCCAGTGCAGCATGGCGCTTGAGAGCTCCAGCACGACCCAGTCGTTCGGCCCGACCCGGTCGAGCGAGCTCAGCAGCGAGCCCCCGATGTTCCCGCCCAGGTGCGTCGGATGACCCAACTCGCGGAGCGCGTGCGCGATCATCGACGCCGTGGTGCTCTTGCCCGCGCTGCCGGTCACGCCGACCGCGCGGCGTCTGGCGTCCTCGTCCGCCGCCAACCGCTCGATCACCAGACCGATCTCCGTCGTGATCGCGACCCCCGCGTCCTGCGCCGCCCTGATAAACGGGTTGTCCCACGGTCTGGGCACCGCCGGGTTGGCGACCAGGATGTCGCACCCGGCGAAGTCCTCCTCCCGGTGTTCACCGAGTCGCAGCGAGAGCCGCCCCGCGCCCGAAGCCTTCTCCAGCGCCGCGACCGACCCGTCGAGTCGGTCGGCGGTCTGCAGATCGGTCACCAGCACGTCCGCGCCCTGCTCGATGAGCCACCTCGACACCCCGACCCCGCCCCCGAACCGGCCGAGGCCCATCACCGTGACCCGTTGGCCCGCGGGCTCAATCAACCGCCGCCCCGCGCCGTTCGGCAAGCTGCGACCGGAGGTGGTCTGCGTACCGGGCCAGCACCTCCCGGGCCACGGGGCCCGCCGTGCCGGTCCCGACCGGGCGGCCGTTGAGCGTCAGCACGCTCCGCACCGTGGTGATCGTGCCCACCAGGAAGATCTCCTCGGCCCGATGCAGTTCCTCTTCAGAGATCATCCGGACCTGCGCCTCGGGCAGGAGCTCGAGCAGCACCCGCCGCGTGACTCCGGAGAGGATCGACACATCCCCCGTCGGCGGTGTGACCAGCGTCGACCGGCCGTCGTCGTCGGGCAGCACGACAAAGACGTTCGTCGCGCACGACTCAGACAGCCACCCGTCCCGCACCAGAAGCGCCTCGTCGGCACCACCCTCCGCCGCGTCGAGCGCCGCCATGATGTTCGCCATCAGCGAGATCGTCTTGACATGGCCCTTCTGCCACCGCTCGTCGCGGACCGTCCGGGCCGAGCAGGTGGTCGGCTCGACAAACCCATCCACCCCCGGCAGCGGCACGCAGAACCCGAACACCGTCGGCGCCATGCCGGGCTCCGGCAGTCGCGCCCGGAGCGGCATCCCCGGCCCCGGCGTCCCCCGAGTGATCTGCCAATAGAGAAAGGCGTTCTGCAGACCGTTGGCCTCGAGCAACTCCTCGCAAAGTCCCGGCAGTGCCGAGGGGTCCCACGCGATCCCCGCCTCGTCGAGACCCTGACGCATGCGCGCGCAGTGGTCGTCAAGATGTCTCACCCACCCGTCAAAGGCCCGCAGCCCCTCGTAGATGCCGTCGCCGAAGAGGAAGCCCCGGTCGAAGACGCTGACTGTCGCGTCCGCCGCGGGAACGATCTGGCCGTTGAGGGAGACAAGCATCGGGCGCAGCATAGCTCGCCGGGGCCCGCCGGTGGCGGCGCGTCACATGAGCGAGACGGGATCGACATCGACCGCCGTCCTCGCGTCGCTCCGGAGCAGGCCCCGCTGCCGGAGTGACTGCAGCGCGTCCTGCACCAGACGGGCGGTCGGGGCCAGCAGCAGGATCTCGAAACGGTGATACCCCCCGATCCGGGCGATCGCGCAGGGCGACGGCCCGAGCACCTCCGACCGCGGGTCCGACACCGCCTCCCGCAGATGGACCGCGATCCGCTCCGAGGCGTCCCGGGCCTTCTCAAAGTCCCGGTCGCGGCAGACGACCCGCGCCATCCGCCGTGCCGGCGGAAGCGCCGCCTCCCGACGCTCCTGCAACTCCGTGTTGGCGAACGTCTCGTAGTCGTGCTTCGAAGCGAGCTGGACCGCCGGGGCCTCCGGGTCGTACGCCTGGACGATCACCGTCCCCGCCGCCGCCCCGCGTCCCGCGCGCCCGGCGACCTGGCTGACCAACTGAAACGTCCGCTCGGCCGCCCTGAAATCGGGCATCGCCAACGCGGCGTCCGCACACAGCACGCCCACGAGCGAGACGTTCGGGAAGTCGTGGCCCTTGGCGAGCATCTGGGTGCCCAAGAGCACCCGGTACCGCCCGGATGCAAACTCCGACAGAGCGTGGAAGAAGTCGCGCCCGGAGCGCATCGTGTCGCCGTCGATCCGGGCGAGAGTCTCACCCTCGACCAACGCCGCACCCGGGCCGACGCGATCGGCCGCGAAGACCCGCTCGAGCTCCTCCTCGACGCGCTGCGTGCCCGCACCCAGCCGGAGCAGCGGGCCGTCGCACCCCGGGCAGCGTCCCGGCACGATCTGCTCGGCAAGGCAGTGATGGCACCGCACCACCGCGCCCCGCGGCAGGTCCCGCCCCGTGTGGATCACAAGCCGCGAGTCGCACTGGTCGCACTCGAGGATCCACCCGCAGTTCCGGTCGCGGCAGCAGAGATAGTGCGAATACCCCCGGCGGTTCAGCAGGATGATCGCCTGCTCACCCCGGTCGAGCGTCTGCCGCAGGGCCGACCGCAGCCGCGGGCTCAGCTGCGGCACCCGCTCCGGGCTCGGCGGTTTCTTCCCCGGCGCCGGGCGGCTCAGCTCGGCCATGTCCACGATCTCGACACGTGGCATCGCCGAACCGGTCGCCCGGTGCGGCAGCTTCCAGAGCGACCAGCGGGGCCTGGGCCCGGCCGCGTTGGCCCACGCCTCCAGGCTCGGCGTCGCCGACCCCAGCACCGCCGGGCACCCTTCGATCTGCGCGCGCACCACCGCCACGTCGCGGGCGTTGTAGCGGGGGAGCTGATCCTGCTTGTACGACGTGTCGTGCTCCTCATCGACGATCACCAGCCCGACATCCCGGAGCGGCGCAAAGACCGCCGAACGAGCCCCGACGACCACTCGCGCCCCGCCCGACGCCGCTCGCTTCCACTCGCGATGGCGCTCCGACGCCGTCAGGCCCGAGTGCAGCACCGCGACGCCGGCCGAGGCGAACCGCGCGACAAACCTCGCCCCCGTCTGCGGCGTCAGCGAGATCTCCGGCACCAGCACGATCGCGGTCTTCCCCGCCTCCAGCACCCGCTCGATGAGGCGGATGTAGACCTCGGTCTTGCCCGAACCGGTCACGCCGTAGAGCAGGTGCGTTGAGAACGAGCCGAGCGCGCGCCCGAGCCCGTCGACCGCGATCTGCTGGTGCTCGGTCAGAGTGAGGGGCTCCGGGCGATGGGCGGGCGTGGGCAGCTGCGGGGTCTCGCCGCGCGCACGCACCACATCGCGTTCGATCTGTTCGAGCCCGCCGAGGGCAACCAGGCGGTTGATCTCGCGGACGGTCTTGGCGCCGATCGCGTCCGCGAGGTCGCGCGGCGGCAGCGGGAACGCGTCGGGCCGCAGTGCGACGATCTTCTCCCACGACTCCCGCACCTTCGGCGTCAGGTCGGTCAGCTCGGGCACCGGGTCGGGGCGCTGGAGCAGTTGGACCCGCCTGCTCCCCGTCCCGGCCTTGACCGCCGCGGGCACCATCGTCGCCATGGCCATGCCCAGCGGGCAGACGTAGTACTCGGCCAGCCAGCCGCCGAGGTCCACGAGCGTCGGCGGGATGCGGGCCCCGGTGCGGCTGAGGATCGGTTTGATGGTCTGCGGGTCGATCTCGCCGGCCAGCTCCGTACCGCCGGTCTCGACGACAAAGCCCCGGGTCGGGGTGTCGCCCTTGCCCAGGGGGACGACGACGAGCTCGCCACGCTCGACCGGGGTGGAGCCCGCCTCCGGCTCCACCAGATAGGTCAGCGCGTTCCAGTCGCGGAGCAGGCCCGCCCGCTCGATGCCCCGCTCGACGGCCACGCGGACGAACGTGCAGCCGTCGAGTGAACGTGGCGGGCGGTCTGGTTCAAAAAGGGACGCGGGCACCGGGTACACTTTACCGATGCCAGACCACTCCGAATCGTCGTCACCCTGCCGCCTCGTGCTCGCCGATGGGAGCGTTTTCCGGGGCGTCGGCTTCGGTGCGACCGGCCGGGGCCTCGTGGTCGAGGCCGAGGTCGTCTTCAACACCGCCATGAGCGGCTATCAGGAATCGCTGACCGACCCCTCCTATCGCGGCCAGATCCTCGTCCAGACCTTCCCGCTGATCGGCAACACCGGCACCAACCCCGTCGACGTCGAGTCGGGCCGCGTGCAGGTGGCCGGCTTCGTCGTCCGTGAGCTGGCCCATCGCTACTCCAACTTCAGGGCCGACAAGAGCCTGGCGGCCTACCTGGCCGAGGCGGGCGTCCTCGGGATCGCCGGGATCGATACCCGCGCGCTCACGCGGCGTCTCCGCACCGGCGGGGCCATGAGCGGCGTCCTGACCGACGACGCCAGCCTCTCCGACCGCCAGCTCGTCGAGCGAGCCAGAAACGCCCCGAGCATGGCCGGGCAGAACCTCGTGCCCTCCGTCGGACGCACCGCACGCGATGACTGGTCCGAGAAGCTGGACGCCTGGGCGTGGAACCCGGGCGCCGGATCGCGGGCACACGCCGAGGGCACAGCGGATCCGTCGCGGCCGCTCCGGGTCTTGGCCATGGACTGCGGGGCCAAACGCAACATCCTGCGAAACCTCGCCGAGCGGGGCTGCCAGGTGCAGCTCATCCCGCACGACACGCCCGCGTCAGAGATCCTCGGGGCCTACGAGCGGGGTGAGTTTGACGGGCTCTTTGTCTCGAACGGCCCGGGCGATCCCGCGGCCGTGGACGCGACGATCGCCTCGCTCCGGGAGATCGTCAAGAGCGAGCAGCGGCTCCCGATCTTCGGCATCTGCCTGGGCCACCAGTTGCTTGCGTTGGCGATCGGCGCGGAGACGTTTAAGCTCCGATTTGGCCACCGGGGGGCCAACCAGCCGGTGTTCAACACGCCGCTGGGCAGGGTGGAAATCACCAGCCAGAATCACGGGTTCGCGGTGGACCGGGAGAGCCTGGAGCGGGCCGGGGGAGAGGTGACCCACGTGCACCTCAACGACGGGACGGTGGCAGGGTTTCGCCTTGTTGATCGGCCTGTGTTCAGTGTGCAGCACCACCCCGAGGCTTCGCCGGGACCGCACGATGCTGGGCCTTTGTTCGATGCCTTCGTGGAGGCGATGCGGTCCGGCCGCGGGACACCGGAGCTGGCGTCGGTGACCGGCTAGGTCGCACGGGTGCAGATCGGCGGAAACTGGTTTACCGTCAGGGTTTGCCCAGATTACCGCGCTTCGTGAGGCATTGCGTGGCAAGTGGTAACGGTTGTGCCGGAAAGTTGGAAAAATGGAGTCGGGGGTCTTGCGTGGATGCCGGAGGTGTGTATATTGCGCAAGTGTCGGCTGCGTTCGATGCCGAAGTTTGTACGGATGGAGATCGAGAGTTCCAAATCGGGGTGTTCGGCCCAGCAACCGCGACGGGGTTCTCCCGTTTCGCGATCGTCAACCCGAAGCACAACTCTCAGAGACAGTGTGAAGGAGCGTTTCGTCTCACACAGCAACCCCAATGAAATCGCTGGGCGATGAATCGGGGGAGTTTGGCATGTGCGGGCGGAAAGCTGACAATCAGGTCTGATTCTCTCTGGCAACAGTGTAGTGGCCAGGGAATTCCGAGAAGTGTCCCCGCGTGACGGGGAGAAACTGCGTTTGGTTCCCTTTCATCGAAGAAGGAGTTACTCATATGAAGGCCAAGAACCTGTGTATCACCGCCGGCCTGTGCGCTGGTGTCGCGTCGGTTGCCATCGCTGGCGACAAGCCCCAGCTGCAGAAGCTCGATAACGCGATCGAAGCGACGCCCCAGCGCATCGCCAAGGTCCGTTACGAGAACGGCGTCGCCCGCGTCGTCTCCGACTGGAGCGACTACAACGGCGGCGGCGTGTCCCGCGTTGCCGACGTCCGCGTCTTTGACTGCTTCGGCGACAACGACAGCGACGGCTTCATGGACGACACCGGCGGCTGCTTCACCGGCAGCACCAGCCGCTGGTACTTCGGTACCGCCTACTGCAACATGTTCACCACCGCCGACCACACGGTCGACGCCAACACCGACCTCGACGCTGGCTTCGCCCGCATCGACTTCGCGTGGCAGTGGACCTGCGCCGGCTTCGGCACCGAGACCTGCCTCGTCGCTGTCTTCACTCAGGACTCCGTCCCCTGTGATCCCGACAGCTTCGACTACAGCGGCTGGATCCTCGACTTCGGCACCCTCAGCTGCAACCCCGGCGGCTACTACTACGCCAACGTCGATCTGAGCACCGGCACCTGGCCCATCCCCACGGGCGGCACCGGCTCCCACATCCTCCTCTACGCGCAGAGCGCCACCACCTCCGGCGCCCTCGTCCTCGCCACCTGCGCCCAGACCATGCTCTGGGGCACGCAGTACGGCGGCGACAACGAGAAGGGTACTCAGGTCACTGAGCAGTACGACGACGACGCCGTCGTCGACGGCAGCCACTCCACCAGCGAGTGCTACACCTACTCCTTCGGCCTCTGCCCCGATCCCCTGGGTGCGATGGTCCAGTTCTGGGGCGAAGCCGACGGCGGCGATCCCTGTGACTACGCCAACTACAACGGCGACAGCACCATCAACACGCAGGACTTCCTCGCGTACCTCAACTCGTGGAACGCCGGCGAGTCGCGCGCCAACTGCAACGGTGACAGCACCGTCAACACGCAGGACTTCCTCTGCTTCCTCAACCTCTGGAACTCCTGCCGCTAATCCTCTCCGCGGCCTCGGCCGCAAGGATTGAAAGCACCATTCCACACGCCCGGGCGGAAACGCCCGGGCGTGCTTTTTGCGCGAGCGCAGCGGTCCGTTTTTCAGCGTTCCGCCAGATCGAGTGCAACCCGAAGCGGGCCTCACCGGATACAAGAGATCTGCCGGGTTCTCCGGAGAGGATGCTCGCGAGCGTTTCGGCGGGCGTCTTGGGACACACGGGTCGGGAAGTCAACGCCCGGACCTCGACGAAAGGAAAGGGACATCATGAAGGAGCGTGCTCTGGTTGTGACCGGTCTGGTCGGACTCGCGGCGGGGCTGGCGGCGGGCCAGACAGGGATCGAGGCGAGGGGGCCGCTGCAGCGGAGCTCCAACGGGATCGAGGTGCAGCCGCTCCGCATGGCACCGGCGGTGCGCGGTGCGGACGGCTTCCGCAAGGTTGGCGACTGGATGCCTCTCGGCGACGCGTCGGGCCGCGCGTGCGACTCGCTCGAACTGTCGTTCGACGCGTTCGAGCAGACGGGGTCGTGCACCGGCGGCTATTACTTCTACGGCACAAGCTACTGCAACATGTTCGTGACCAACGACATGACCGTGAGCGCCGAGACCGATCTCGAGGCGGGGTTCCGCCGCATCGACTTCGCGTGGCAGTGGACGTGCAGTGGGTTCGGCACCGAGACCTGCATCATCGGCGTCTTCACCCAGGACTCTGTCCCCTGCGACGACGACTCGTTTGAGTATTCGGGGTGGCTGCTCGACTTCGGCACGCTCAGCTGCAACCCCGGCGGCTACTACTACGCCAACGTCGATCTCAGCAGCGCGGGCACATGGCCCGTGCCGGACAGCGGCACCGGGTCGTACGCCCTGTTCTTCGCGCAGGAGGTCACGACCTCCGGCGCGTTGCTGCTGGCCACGTGCGCGCAGCCGATGCTCTGGGCGACCGGCGAGGACCGGGGCGACCCCAGCGCGCCCGGCACGCAGGGCCCGCTGCAGCTCGACGACGACAACCCGTCGGACGGCGACCACGCGACGGATGAGTGTTACGACTACACGATCGGCGAGTGCCCGTTCGAGCTGGGTGCCGCGGCCGGGTTCTGGCAGGAACGCTGCGACGACCCGTGCGCCTACGCCGACTACAACGGCGACAACACCATCAACACGCAGGACTTCCTCGACTTCCTGAACTCCTGGAACCTGCAGGAGCCGGAGGCCAACTGCAACGGCGACAGCACCGTGAACACGCAGGACTTCCTGTGCTTCCTGAACATCTGGAACGACTGCAGGTAGACTCTGGGAACTCACCCACTCGCGGTGACGGGAGGGCAGCCCGATGCGACCGAAGGATCTCTGTCTTTGTGCGGGCATGTGTGCGGGCATGTGTGCGGGCGTGGCCGCGGCCACGGCACAGCAGGAGAGGCCGGCACTGCAGCGGCTCGACAACGCGATCGAGGTCGTGCCGCAGCGGGTGGCCAAGGCGCGGTATGTGGAGGGCGAGTTCCGGGTGGTGTCGGAGTGGGGCGGGTACAGCCGGCCGCCGGATCCGTGCCGCTACCGGTTCTCGCGCGTCTTCGACTGCTTTGGCGACAACGACAGCGACGGCTACATGGACGACACGGGCGGTTGCTTTACCAACAGCACCAGCCGCTGGTATTTCGGCACCGGCTACTGCAACATGTTTACTACCGCTGACCACACCGTCGCGTCCGGCACCGATCTCGACTCGGGCTTCAAACGCGTGGATCTTGCATGGATGTGGTCGTGCAACGAGCTCGAGTCGTGCATCGTCGCCGTGTTTACGCAGGACGCTGTCCCCTGCGATCCCGACAGTTTCGATTACAGCGGGTGGATCTTCGACTTTGGCCCCTTGAGCTGCAACCCCGGCGGCTACTACTTCGCAAACATCGCTCTGAGCTCGGGCGATTGGCCTATTCCCACGGGCGGCACCGGTTCGCACATACTGTTCTTCGCGAAGGGCCAGACCTCCTCGGGTGCGCTCCTCCCCGCGACCTGCGCCCAGCCGATGCTCTGGGGCACCGAGTACGGCGGGGACTCTCAGCGGGGCACGCAGGCTACCGAGCAACTCGACGACGTCGCCATGCTCGATGGCACCCACACCACCAGCGAGTGCTACACCTACAGCTTCGGCCTCTGCCCGGACCCCTTGGGGGCGATGGTCCAGTTCTGGGGTGTGAACGGGATCACCGACCCCTGCTGGTACGCCAACTACAACGAAGACAGCACCATCAACACGCAGGACTTCCTGGCGTTCCTCAACTCCTGGAATGCCCGCGAAGGGTCGGCAGACTGCAACTGTGACAGCACGGTCAACACGCAGGATGTTCTGTGCTTCCTGAACATCTGGAACACCTGCCGCTGACAACCTGTGATGCTCGGGGGCCGGCGCGGATCGAGGAGATGCCTGATGCAGACACGATCGATATGCGCATGCGTCGGGTTGTGTGCGGCGGCGGCGTCCGTCGCGGCGCAGGGCGAGAAGCCGCGGCTGCAGCGGCTGGATAACGCGATCGAGGCGACGCCCCAGCGCGTCGCCCGGGTGCGATACGAGAACGGGCGGGTCCGCGTGGTCTCGGACTGGGCGGAGTACGCCGACAACGGCGGGGGACGCGCCGGGTTGACCCGCGTCTACGACTGTTTCGGCGACGACAACAGCGACGGCTTTATGGACGACACCGGTGGTTGCTTCACCACCAGCACCAGCCGCTGGTTCTTCGGGAGCGCCTACTGCAACATGTTCGTGACCAACGACCACACGGTGTGGGGCCAGACCGACATCGAGGCCGGCTTTCAGAGGGTGGACCTGGGGTGGTACTGGACGTGCGCCGGCTCGGAGACCGAGCGGTGCTACATCGCGGTGCTGACGCAGAACTCGGTGCCGTGCGAGCCGGACAGCTTCGACCACAGCGGGTGGGTGCTGGACTACGGCACCCTGGACTGCAACCCCGGCGGGGGCGATCCCCACTATTACTACTCCAACTCGGAGCTGAGCACGGGCACGTGGCCGATCCCCCCGGGCGGCACGGGTTCGCACATCCTGCTCTTTGCCAAGGACGTGACCGCGTCGGGCGGCCTGACGCCAGCGACGTGCGCGCAGGCGATGCTGTGGGGCACCCGGTACGGCGGGCGCAACCAGCGCGGCGAGCAGAACGAGTTGCAACTCGACGACGACAACCCCGGCGACGGGGTGCACGGGGCGGGTGAGTGCTACGACTACAGCCACGAGTGCCCCGATCCGCTGGGGGCGATGGTGCAGTTCTGGGGCGAGCGTGATCCGGAGTGCGTCTACGCCGATTACAACGGCGATGGGTCGGTCAACACACAGGACCTGACCGCGTTCCTCAACGACTGGGCCCCCGGCAACGGCGCGGCCGACTGCGATGGTGACGGCGCGGTCGACACGCGCGATGTGCTTTGCTATCTCAATATCTGGACCGCGTGCTGGTGGTGACGGGGCCCGGCCGCGTCATCCCACCACGGTGCACCGCGCGCCGTCCCGCACATACCGCGGGATCGTCGTGTCCACCTCACTCGCCCACAGCTCGATCCCGCCGACGACTGATCGCGCGCCCGTAAACCCCGCGTGCTGCAGCAGCAGCGCCGCCCGCAGCGAGCGTTGGCCGTGGTGGCAGAGGACGGCGAACGGGGCGTCCTTGGGCAGGCCGCGGTCTTGGAGGGCGTCTTCGACGTCGTCGAGGGCGTGCTCGAGCTCGTGGAGCGGGATGAGCACCGACCGCCCGACGCCGGCGACCTCGGCCTCGCTCGGCAGGCGGCAGTCGAGGACGAGGTAGGACGGGTCCGCCGCCAATCGTGCGGCCGCCGCCTGCGGCGAGATCTCGTACTCCGGCCGGGCGCCCTCGGGCAGGTGCGGGTCGGTCATCAGCTGTCGGCCTCGTCGAAGAAGCCGTCGGTGGGGTCGTACTCGTCGGTGTGCTCGGTCGTTGGCTCGGCGCTGACTGCCGGCTCCTGCCCGCTCAGGCGGGTGTACCGGCCCACGGGGCTCCAGTCGGTCGCCGTGTGTGGGCGCATCACCAGGCGGGGCAGCAGCAACACGGTGTCCACCACGGCCATGCCGTGGGTGCGGGCGGCGAACCAGGCCTCCGTGCCGCAGTCGGGCTCGCCCAGGTCGAGGCTGGTCTCGACGGTGGGATACTCGCCGCGCTGGCGGGGCAGCGAGTCGAGGTCGAAGACGCCGGGGGCGTAGGTCGGCTGGTGAGCGGTGCCGTGGACGGGGACGGCGAAGACCACGGGCTCCCAGTCGGAGCGGTCGAGGCCGGTGACGCTGGGGATCTGGTCGTCTGCGGGCAGGGCCGCGGCGTCGGCCTGGAACGCGGGGATCATCCCGTCCTCGCCGAAGCGGAAGCGGTCGTTCTCCGGGCTGGTGCACCCGGAGAGTGCGGCGGCGGTCCCGAGGATGGCGACGAGCGAGCGGGTGCGGTGGGTCATGTGATCCTCCGTGAGGGTGTGAGGCAGAGAGTCGGGCGGGCGGTCGGCCGGGCGGGGTCAGACATCCTCGTCGGTCCCCCCCTGATTGGCCAGCGCGGCGTCGGTCGCCCGCATGCAGGTGCCATGATCGTATCCGCGGCGGGCGAGGAAGCCGTAGAGCCGCCGCCGGCGGGTCTCGGCGTCCAGATTCGGGCTCAGGCTCCGGGCCCGTTTGTGGGCCGCGGCGGTGGCCCGCTCGAGCAGGTCGACCTCGGCGAACGCCTCGCGGACGGCCTTGCCCGCGAGGGTGCCGTCCACGCCCTGGGCGCGGAGCTTGTTCTCGGCGAGCCTGGGCCCGGCCCCGCCGGCGCGGGCGAGCGAGCCGGCGCGGTTCTCGGCGAACGCCTCGTCGTCGATCAGGCCGACGGCGGCGAGGCGATCGAGCGCCTCGGCCGCGGCGGTCCTGTCGTGGCCCTTGCGGCTCAGTCGGAAGAGCAGGTCGCGTTTGGCGCGCGCACGGGTGCGCAGCAGGCGGAGGGCGTCGCCCCGGGCCGCCTCGCGGGCGAGGGCGTCGAGCAGGCGGCCGCGGGTGGGCTCGTCGAGGGGATCGCCGATCTCGACGCCGAGGGCACCGAGGTCTTTGGCGTGGACGGGGCCGAAGGAGTTGCGGGCGATCTTGATGGAAAAGCGGGTCTGGTCTTCACCCATGGGGCGGATGCCGCGGACGGGCTCGTCGAGGGGGAGTTCTTCGAGGCGTTCGCGCTGCTGGTGCAGTCGTCGGACGGTGGCGGATTGGCTGCTCTTTGGGGGCATGGGGCTTCGCGTGCGGACGCGGTTGGTTGGGCCGCCGTCGCGGCGGGGCGGTCTCGGTCAGTCGTCGTCGCCGAGGCGCTCGAGGTAGTCGGTGATCTCGCCGACGGCCTTGTTGTCGCCGTGGGTGCGGGCGGTGGTGAGGCCGGCCTCGAGCGTGGCCCGGGCGTCGGCCTCGCGGCCGAGGGCCATCAGCGAGCGGGCCATGTGGTAGTGGTGGTAGGCGTTGGCGGGGTCGGCCGCGATGGCCTTGCGGAAGAAGTCGAGCGCGGGCTCGTGGTCGCCGAGCTTGGCGTGCTCCATGGCCAGGCCGTAGAGGAGGAAGGCGTCGTTCGGATCGGCGGCCAGGGCGCGGTGGAGTTGGTCGATGGAGGGCATGCCGAGAGGATACGCGGGGACCACAGGCGGGGGGAAGGCAACCGCGGAGGACGCGGAGTGACGCGGAGGGAGGCAGAAAGACGGGGTTGCCACAGATGGACACAGATGAACACGGATAAAGGCGGGAAGGCGTTGGTTTGGCTTGCCCATCTGTGTCTATCTGTGTTCATCTGTGGCGAATACTCCCCCCGTCTTCTCTCCGCGTCGCTCCGCGTGCTCCGCGGTTGACCTGTGTCTTCCCGTCTGCGGCCGGTAGACTGGCAAGCGTGAGACGGGGCACACGGACACGGCGGGATCGGGACGGGCGGCGACGCGGTTCGCTTTTGCTGCGCGGCGGGTGGCTTGTGGGTGTGTACCTGTGCTGGGGGTTGGTGATGACGGTGCTTGTGGCGTGGGGGTTTGCGTGGGGTACTGCCCCGGAGTCCAAGATCCCGCCAATGTTCGCGGTAGACCTTGGCCGCCCACCGGCAACATTATTCGTCGTTCTGAAGATGACCGGATTGACGAGTGTTTCCTGTTTTCGAGAGCTCGAATCGGCAGCGGAAGTGCAGCAGGCGCTTGAGATCTATGAGCCTGTTGCCTTGCCGCGGTTCGCGAGACATCTAACCCTCGCGAGACCGGTGCCGGAGCCGCCCGGAAAAATGAGTGTCCTCGCCTTTGGCTGGCCGTGGCGTGCCATGTCGTTTGAAATCAGGCAGGTCGATTCTATCGACAACGCAGCGTTCAACGCACGAGTTCGGTACGCAGAGCCGTACGGCGATCTCGTGATACCGGGTGCAGCCTTGCGGGGGCGGTCGCAAATCAACGAGACTGATCTGGCTCTTCCGCTTCTCCCCCTCTGGCGCGGGCTGATCGCCAACACCCTGTTCTACGCGTTGCTGGTTTGGCTGCTGCGTCGCGGGTTTGTGTTTGTGCGTGGGTGGCGTCGGCGTCGGAAGGGCCGGTGCGGATGGCGTGGGGGGTGCGGGTACGACCTGTCCGGGTCGGTCGGGGACATGTGCCCGGAGTGTGGGCGGCCGGTGGGGGAGGGTGGGGGAGTGAAGGCAACCGCGGAGCTTGCGGAGTGACGCGGAGGAAGGCAGGAAAGGCGGGCTCGCCACAGATGGACACAGATAGACACAGATGGGAAAGGCAGGGAATTGATCTTCTGCCTTTATCTGCGTTCATCCGTGTCCATCTGTGGCCAAGACTCTCCCGGTCTTCTCTCCGCGTCCTCCGCGGTGAGTCACCCGCCGTCCAGCCTCCGCGCGGGCGAGCCGAGGGCTGGCCCGTCGCGAGAGAGGACACTGGGCAGCTGCGCAAAGCCTCCGCTGACCAGTGGCACCCGGCGACCGCGGAGCTCGCGGAGTGACGCGGAGGGAGGCAGGAGAGGCGGGTTCGCCACAGATGGACACAGATAGACACAGATGGGAGAAGTAGGGAAAGCAACTTCCCGCCTTTATCTGCGTTCATCTGTGTCCATCTGTGGCGAAACTTCCCCCCGTCTTCCCGCCGCCGGGCGTGCGGCAGCTACCCCAGCACGTTCCGCCTCAGTGTGGACCGCAGCAGCACCAGAAAGCATGGCCCGCCCACGATCGCCATCACGACGCCCACCGGTAGCCGCCCGCCGCGGGAGAGGGGCAGGGCCGAGACCGCGCCGTCGGCGGCGATCAGCACGGCGGCGCCGACGATGGTCGCGGCGAGGACCAGCGGGCGGTGGTGGGGGCCGAGGATCATGCGGATCGCGTGCGGCACGATCAGCCCGACAAAGCCGATCGGCCCGGCCAGCAGCACGGCGAACGTCGCGAGGATGCCGGACGCTGAGAACAGCACGAAGCGCAGCCGCCCGAGCCTGACCCCCACCGAGCGGGCCTCGTCCTCGGCCAGGCAGGCCGCGTCGATCTCGCGGCCGAGGTGGAGGCTGACCGCCAGACACCCGACGAGCACCGCGCCGGCGAGGGCGAGCAGCCCCGTCGGCGTGCTCTCGTTGACCGAGCCGAAGAACCACGCCCGGGCGTTGACCCCGCGGTCGGGCAGCAGGTGGTGGAGCAGGAGCGTGATCCCGCCGCAGGTCATCCCCACGATCACGCCGACGAGCACGAGCGAGACGACGTCGATGCCGCCGCGGCGGGTGGTCCAGGCCAGGACGAGTTTGAGCGTGAGCGCGGCCCCGAGCCCGGCGCCGAGCGTCTGGGCGAGGGGGGTGGCGGCGAAGGAGGCGAGGGGGCTGGGGGTGGCCTGCGTGGCGACGGCCGCGGCGGCGATCGCCCCGCCCGCGACCGGGGCGGCCAGGTAGGCCATCACCGAGACCCCGAGCCCGGCCCCTGCCGTCACGCCCAGCAGGTCGGGCGAGGCCAGCGGGTTGCGGAGCATGGCCTGCAGCAGGACGCCGGCCAGGGCCAGCGAGCCGCCGACGATCCCCGCGATCAGCAACCGGCGGAGGCGGAGGGCGAAGACATCCGCCGATTCGGGCCAGTGGAGGCCGCCGGTCGCGTCCCCCGTGCACAGGTGCCCGAGGGCGATGGCGACCAGGGCCAGGGCGAGCAGGGCGATGAGGATGGGCGTGCGGCGGGGCATCGGGAGCCCAAGACTAGCCGAAGGCCGGGCCGACCGAATCGCGGGGCGGGGCTATCATGTCAGCCCCATACGGACGCCTTTCCCGGCCGCGACCGCGAGGTTTCGGGCCATACGGGGCGTCACCACGAGACGGAGACCCGCCTTGGCCTCGAACAGCTTCCACTGCAGCGTCGTGACCCCCGCCGAGAAACTCGTCGATGGCGAGATGACCTACGCCAGCGTCCCCGCGTGGGACGGCCTGTTCGGGGTGCTCCCCGGGCGTGCCCCGATGCTGGGTCGGCTGGGTCTGGGCGAGCTCAAGCTCACCCACGCGCCGGTCGACGGTTCCAAGGGCGGCGACCGGTCGTTCCTGGTCGATGGCGGCTTTGTGAAGATGGCCGACAACAGCCTGACGATCCTCGCCGAGCGGGCGATCCCCGCCGAGACCATCTCGCTGGCCGAGGCCCAGGCCGAACTGGCCGAGGCCGAGGCCCGGACGGTTCCCGCCGATGCGCCGGACCGCGCCGCCCAGCAGAACGCGATCCGCCGCGACCGTGAGCGGGCGCAGCTGAAGGTGCGGATGGCCAAGGGTGTGCAGGCCTCGGGGATCTGAGCCAACACCGAGGGTGCCACCGATCAGGGGGTGCCACGGGTCAGGCCCGGCTCTGCGGGACTGCCCCGTGCGAGAGTGCCCGGAGACACGGGGCAGTCGCTCAACGCAGCGTCTGACCCGTGGCACCCGTCGGTGCGGCACCGCGGGGGAAGGTCACTACCGCATCCGCTTTGACATCACCCGATCCAACTCGCGCTTGGAATCGCGGTCGGCGATGGTCCGCCGCTTGTCGTGCGACTGCTTGCCCCGCCCGACGCCGATGAGCACTTTGGCCCTGCCGTCCTTGAAGTACATCTTCAGCGGGACGAGCGTCACGCCCTTCTGATCGACCTGCCGGAAGAAGTTGAGCACCTCGCGCTTGTGGGCGAGCAGGCGGCGGGTGCGCGTCGGCTGGTGGGCGGTGGGGCCGGCGGGGCCGTACTCGGCGATGTTGACCGAGTGCAGGAAGAAACAGGGCGGCTCGAGCTGCACCCGCACATAGCCCTCGCCGAGCGAGACCTTGCCGTCGCGGACGCTCTTGACCTCGGAGCCCTGCAGCATGATGCCGCACTCGAGCGTGTCGAGGATCTCGTAGTCGTACCGCGCCCGTCGGTTCTCGATGGTGGGGGCGGGATTGGATTTCTTCTTCTTGCCTGCCATGGTGGTGCTGAGCGGTGATGGGGGGTGCGGGGGGATGGTAGGAGCGCGGCCGATGAGGGTGGCACGGTTTGATACACTCCGCCGATGGATTCGGCGGGACCGGTGTTGTTGATCGTCGGGGTGCTGGCGGTCGTCGTGGTGGCGATTGTCATCGGTGCCAAGCAGGCGCAGAAGCGTCGCGATGCGCTCGCGGCCCTCGCGCGGCGGCTGGGCTGGCACTTCGACCCGGCCAAGGACCGGGGCCACGACGAGCGGTTCGCGCAGTTTGCCATGTTCCGGCAGGGGCACAGCCGGGCGGCGTACAACACGCTCGAGGGCGAGATCACGATCGCCGACCGGGTCTACCGCGGGCAGATGGGCGACTTCACGTACAAGGTGACGCGGAACAACGGCAAGTCGCGGACGACGACGACCTACCACGTCAGCTATCTGCTGCTGCGGCCGCCGCTGGTCTGGCGGGGCGAGCTGCGGATCCGGCCCGAACACCTCTTCGACAAGCTTGCCGGGGCGATCGGCTTCGACGACATCGACTTTGAGTCGGCCGAGTTCAGCCGCAAGTTTCACGTCAAGTGCGGCGACAAGCGGTTCGCCTACGACGTCATCACGCCGCGGATGATGGAGTTCCTGCTGCGCTCCTCGCCGCAACTGGTCGAGTACGACGATGGCTGGTGCCTGCTGAGCCAGGGCAACAAGCGGTGGAAGCCCGAGGAGTTCCAGACGCACCTGGGCTGGCTGGGGACGTTCTTTGAGCACTGGCCCGAGCACCTGATGAAGGACATGGCCGAGCCGCAGCAGGGGCTGGCCGCGAGCCTTGGGCGGTAGGGGAGACACGGGATGGACGGACTCGGCGTGGTGTTGCTTGCGGTCGGCGTGGTGGTGCTGGTGCCGCTGGTCTGGCTGATCGCGACGTACAACCGGTTCGTCCGCCTGCGGCAGCACATCCGCGAGAGCTGGTCGGGGATCGATGTCGAGCTCAAGCGCCGGCACGACCTGATCCCCAACCTCGTCGAGACGGTCAAGGGGTATGCCGCGCACGAGCGCGAGACGCTCGAGCGGGTGATCGAGCTGCGCAACCGCTCGGCCGCGACGCACACCGACGCGGGCACGCAGGCCGCCGACGAGACCGAGCTGATGCGATCGGTCGGCAAGCTCTTCGCGCTGGCCGAGGGCTACCCGGAGCTCAAGGCCGACAAGAACTTCTTGGCGTTGCAGGAGGAGCTGAGCAACACCGAGGACCGGATCGCCGCGACGCGGCGGTTCTTCAACGCGAATGTCCGCGAGATGAACCAGCTGGCGGGGATGTTCCCGACGAACCTCGTGGGCTCGGTGTTCGGCTTCCGGCCCGAGTCGTTCTTTGAGCTGTCGAGCGACGCCGAGCGGGTGGTGCCGCGGGTTTCGGTGTAGCGCGGGCCCGCCTCCGGCACGACGCGGCAAGCCGCATCGTGGCACCGGGCGTCGTGGCACCAGGTGCGGTGCCACGATGCACGAAGTGCGTCGTGCCGTGTGCCGGTCCGAGACAGCCCCCGGCACGACGCGGCAGGCCGCATCGTGGAACCGGGAATCGTGGCACCGGGCATCGTGGCACCCGTCAACGTGTCCCGGGGCCGCGGCAACCCCTCGCGGGTCCACCAGAACGCCTCTCGCGGGTCCGAAAACGCGGTTCTGCCGCCCGGCGGCACTACGATGCCCGCATGACGACACCGCCACCCGCCCCCGCCGCCACGCCCCACGCCCTCTGGGGAGGCCGTTTCGCCTCCGGGCCCGACGCCCTCTTCCGGGCCATCAACGACTCGCTGCCCTTCGACTGGCGACTGGTGCGGCAGGACATCGCCGGCTCGCGGGCGTGGGCCGCGGCTCTGGGCGGAGCCGGGGTGCTGACCGCCGCCGAGGTCGCCGATCTCGACAGGGCCCTGACGGATCTCGACGCCGAGGCGGTCTCGCTGCCCGGGCCGCCGGTCGAGTCGGAGGCCGAGGACGTCCACACATGGGTCGAGCAGAAGCTGATCGCTGCCCTCGGCCCACTGGGCAAGAAGCTCCACACCGGCCGCAGCCGCAACGACCAGGTCGCCACCGACCTGCGGCTCTGGACCCGCGCCACGCTCGACGAGCGGGCGGCCGAGCTGGCCGAGCTGCAGCGGGCGCTCGTGCGCTTGGCCGAGCGCGAGCTCGCCCCCGAGGGCGACGAGACCCGTCCCACACCCTTCCCCGGCTACACCCACCTGCAGCCCGCCCAGCCGGTGCTGCTGGCACACTGGGCACTCGCCCACGTCGAGGCGTTCGCCCGCGATGCCGACCGGCTCGCCGACGCGCGCGCGCGGCTGAACCGCTGCCCGCTCGGCTCGGCGGCGCTCGCCGGCACCGCCTACCCGATCGACCGCGAGACGCTCGCCCGCGAGCTCGGCTTCGACGGGCCCACCGCCAACAGCATGGACGGCGTGGCCGACCGGGACTTCGCCGTCGAGGCGCTCGGGGCCGCGGCGTTGTGCGCGACGCACCTGTCACGCCTCGGCGAAGAGCTCATCGTCTATTCGACGCGCGAGTTCGGCATGGTCGAGATGGACGACGCGGTCACCAGCGGGTCGTCGATCATGCCGCAGAAGAAGAACCCGGACGCCTGCGAGCTGCTCCGCGGCAAGGCCGGGCGGATCATCGCGGCCCACACCGGGCTGCTGGTGACACTCAAGGGCCTGCCTTTCGCCTACAACAAGGACCTGCAGGAGGACAAGGAGCCGCTCTTCGACGGGCTCGACCACCTCGGGCTCTGCCTGCGGATCGCCACGCGCGTCGTCGACGGGTGCACATTCGACCGCGAGGCCTGCCGCCGGGCGGCGCTGGCCGGCTTTGCCAACGCGACGGAACTCGCCGACTACCTCGTCGAGCGCGGCGTCCCCTTCCGCGACGCCCACGAGCAGGTCGGGGCCCTGGTGCGGCTGGCGCTCGGGCGCGGGGTGACGCTGGAGGACCTCTCGCTCGAGGAGATCCGAAGCCACGCCCCGGCGGCCGAGGAGGGCGTCTTCCCCCGCCTGACCCTCGACGCGACGCTCGCCAAGCGGGACGTCCCCGGCGGGACCGGGCCCACGCGGGTGCGGGCGGCGCTGGAGGCGGCGAAGGCCCGCCTGGGCTGAGGACACGGGGCAAAAACACAGGGAATCTCGTGCAACGGCCTCCGGGCCCGGGCGGTACACCCGTCGGGCGCGCTCGCTGCGCCCCAAGGGGACCACCACATGCGCCACGCGCCGACGACCGATCTGTTCAGCCCGCTCGAAGCGCGGGTGCTGCTGAGTGACGACCACGCCAACCTGCCCGACTACGCCGACGCGACGCCGATCGAGCTGTCGAGCCGCGACGGGATCACCTACTCGACCGAGATCGACGACGCGGTCGGGGTGATCGAGGTGGCCAGCGACACGGACCTCTTCCGCTTCACGGCGCCGGGCGACTCCGACGTCAGCGCGATGACCGTCTACCAGCGCGACTTCGGCGAGCTGGCCGCGATGATGGAGCTCCGGGACGCGAACGGGGCGGTCCTCGGCACGGGGATCGCGGCCGGCGGTGTCTCCTTTCTCATCCCGTCCTTCACGATCGAGGCCGGCGAGGACTACTACATCGTCGCCCGGAGCACCTCGCCGAACGGCTCGGACGGCACGACCACGACTGGTCGTTACGCGGTCTTCATCGCCATGGACATCACGCCGGGTACCGGCGGCCGCGACGGCGGCGAGAACGGCGACGGCAACGGCAACGACGGTGGCGGCAATGACGGGGGCGACGACGCCGGAGAGACCTACGCCCCCGATGACTATGCCGACCGCGACGACTCGCCCTTCCCGCTCTTCCCCAACCCGCTCAACGCGGACGCGTCCATCACCGCCGGCCTGCAGCATCCGACCGATTCCGACGCGTTCAGCCTCCGCATCCCCGGCGACGGCCCGGTGCGGCTGCAGCTGCGCAGCGCCGACCGCGCCGGCGGCACGCCCGCCGACCCCGGCTTTGCCCCGACCATCACCGTGATCGACGGCAGCGGAGCGACCCGGGGCGTGAGCACCGGCGCGCTGCCCGACACACTCGCGACCCTCGAGCTCGTCGCCCGGGCCGGCGAGAACCTCACCGTCATTGTCGAGTCCGGCGGGGGCGAGATCGGCGACTACGCGCTCGAGATCGACGCCAGCCCCGCGCTCTACCGCTACTACTACCCCGCCGGCTACAGCACGCCGACCATCGAGGAGTTCGTCCCGATGGTCAACCCCAACGACTTCGACGTCAGCTACTCGATCTTCGCACACTACGAGACCGGCGAGAAGACCGACCTGCTCGGCTCGGGCACCATCAAGGCCAACAGCCGCGGCGGGATCACCGTCACCAGCGCACGCATCCCCGGCTCGTCGCTCACCCGCCAGTTCGTGCCCTACGCCTTCGAGGTCGTCGCTTCCGGGCCGATCGGGGCGAACCTCGGGCACTACGACTTCGGCGCGACCACCGGCGAGGCGTTCACTGAGACGCTCAGCACCCGCTGGGAGTTCGCGGAGCTGGAACGCTCGGAGGAGATCCGCGACTTTGTCGTCTTCTTCAACCCGAACCCGGACGCAACCACGCTGCACTTCACGCTGCTCGACGAGCGGGGCGTGATGCACCGCTTCGAGCGCACGCTCGAGGGCGGCCGCCGCGGCGGGATCAACGTCGACACCGACAACGAGATCCCCGGCGAGGGGCTCTACGCGCTGTGGATCGATTCTGACGACCCGATCGTCGCGGCCCAGACGACCTACGACATCGCCCGCCAGCGCGGTGACGGCAACCTCGGCCAGCCGTCGGCCGGCTCGGTTGCCGGCGCGTTCGCCGGCGTGGTCAACAGCACGGAGACCGAGTCCAGGATCACGTTCCTCAACTCCTCCGGCGACAGCGCCCGCCTGCGGATCACCGGCTCGGGGCTGACAGCCCCGGTCGCCTTCGACGTCCCCGCGCGCTCACGCGTATCGGTCACACCCGCGGAGCTGGGCCTGAGGCCGGGAGGCGAGTCGTCGTTGGTCTACACCGCCTCGGCCCCGGTGACCGCGCGTGTCATCCAGTTCCGCCACGGCGACGGGGACGCGCTCATGTCGGCGACGCAGTTCGGGCGGTCCTACCTGGTCGGGGCGGCGTGGGTCGACCCGCGCGCGCGGGGAACCTACATCGAACGGCTCGAGCTGCTCAACCCCAACGCCATCGCGACCGACATCGAGATCACGTTCCTGTTCACCGACGGCACCTCGGCCGCGGCGACGGTCCGGCTCGGGGCCGAGGGCGCCCGCACCATCGCGATCGACGAGCACGAGATTCTGGTCCGCAGGGGCGGACCGACCGCGTTCTCGCTGCGGGTCGAGAGCTCGCTGCCCATCGCGGCCTCGTTCTCGCACTACGACCTGTTCCTGCAGGGCGGCTGGGGCACGCTGGCCGCACCGATGGGCCTGACGGTGCCGGCCGGGGCGATGCTCCGCTAGGCGGAAGCCCGGACCGAAGCGGGTGCCGCGACGGGGCTGTTGGCCCGTGCTGCCCGCGGCGGCCTACGCTCGCGCATGAAGTTCACACGACTCACCCACGGAATCGGCGTGTCCATGCCCGATGGCTCGACCCTGCCCATCATCCACGTGGTGGGCATCGGGCGCAACTACGCCGAGCACGCGGCAGAGCAGGGCGAGAGCGTGCCCGAGCGCCCGATGGTCTTCACCAAGAACCCCGCGGCCTGTTGTCTCGACGGCGAGGACATCGTCATCCCCGACCTCTGCCGCGACGAGGAGACCGGTGGGCCCGAGCAGGTGGACTACGAGGCCGAGCTCGGTGTCGTGATCGGGTCGGCCGCTAAGGACGTCTCGGTCGAGAACGCGCTCAAGTACGTGCTCGGGTACACCTGCGTGAACGATGTCTCCGCCCGCTGGTGGCAGAAGCAGGGCGCGGGCGGGCAGTTCTGCCGGGGCAAGAGCTTCGACACGTTCTGCCCGGTCGGGCCGACGCTGGTGCCGGTCGCCGAGATCGAGGACCCGCAGGGGCTCAGGCTCGTCTGCCGCGTCAACGGCACGGTCATGCAGCAGGACTCGACCGCGAGCATGATCCACCCCGTGGCGTCGCTGATCGCCGAGCTCTCTCGCGCGACGACGCTCGTGCCCGGCACGCTCATCATGACGGGCACGCCCAGCGGTGTCGGCATGGCGCGGACGCCCCAGGTCTGGCTGAAGGCCGGCGACTCGGTCGAGGTCGAGATCGAGAAGATCGGCACGCTCAAGAACAAGGTCGTGGACGGCTGACGGCCCCCGGTCACGGCGGGCCACGCCGTCATGCAGCGGTTGGCTGTATATTCATCGCATGATCGGCAGACTCGGCCTCCGTATCAGTGCGGTCTTTCGCGCCACCGCCCCCGACCCGTTCGTGGTGGCGGTGCTGCTGACGTTGCTTACGTTTGTCCTCGCGTTCACGCTGACCGACACCGAGCCGAGGGCCGTGGTGGACCACTGGGGAGGCTCGTCGGGCGTGTGGTCGCTGCTCGGCTTCGGCATGCAGATGTGCCTGATCCTCGTGACCGGGCACGCGCTGGCCTCGAGCCCGCCGGTCTCGGCGGCGCTCAACCGTCTCGCTGCGCTCCCGCGCACGGGCGCCCAGGCCGGGGCGCTCATCGCGTTCGTCGCCTGCACGCTGTCGGTCTGCAACTGGGGGCTTGGCCTGATCGCCGGGGCGCTGCTGGCCAAGCGGGTCGGCGAGGCGATGGAGCAGCGCGGCCGCCCGGCGCACTACCCGCTCCTCGCGGCGGCGGGGTATCTGGGCTTCATCGTCTGGCACGGGGGGTTCTCCGGCAGCGCCCCGCTCAAGGTGACCACCGCGCGGGGGCTCGCCGACATCTTCGGTGAGTCGCCGCCGATCGAGACGATCGATCTGTCGCAGACGCTGCTCAGTCCGCTCAATCTCGTCGTCACCGGCGGCCTGATCATCATGGTGCCGCTGCTGGTGATGGCCCTGTCGCCGCGGGACGAGCGGGATATGCAGCCGATGCGGACGTTCGGCGTTGCACCCGACGAACCGCCGTCGAGACCGACCGACGAGGAACGCAGCCCCTTCCTGCCGCGTCTGCTCGAGGACACCCCGCTGGTGACGCTCGCCCTGGTCGGGCTCATCGGCTGGTGGGCGTGGCGGTTCTACGTGCCCAGGCCGGACCACGCGTCGGGGATTTTCGATCTGAACCCGGACTCGGTGAATCTGACGATGCTGCTGCTCGGGCTGATCTGTCACGGCACGCCGCGGCGGTATGTCCGCGCGGTCGAGCGGGCCGCGGCGAGCTGCGCCGGCATCATCCTGCAGTTCCCGCTCTACGCGGGGATCATGGCGGTGATGAAGACGAGCGGCCTGACGGCGATGCTCGCGGAGACGATCGCGGCCAACGCCACGCCGCAGACGCTCCCGGTCTTCACCTTCCTGAGCGCCGGCATCGTTAATCTGTTCGTCCCGTCCGGCGGCGGGCAGTGGGCGGTGCAGGGGCCGATCGCGATGCAGGCCGCCATCGACGCGGGCGTGAGCCCCGCGAAGATGGTCATGTCCGTGGCCTACGGCGACCAACTGACCAACATGCTCCAGCCGTTCTGGGCGCTGCCGGTGCTGGCGATCACCGGCGTGAAGGCGCGGGACATCGTGGGGTACACCGCGCTGGTGATGGTGGTGGCGTCCGCCTGGGTCGTGCTGTGGCTGGTGCTGGTGCCGTAGTGCACGGGTGGGTGCGTCCGTGAGTTTCAGGGCCCCGCGGCACCCGCGGCTCCGCCGAGAACCGCGATCCCGAAGATCACGACAATGACGATATAGGCCAGCGTCGCGAGCAATCCCAGAGCGCCCATGACGACGCTGATGATGCCGCAGATCTTTCCACCCTGTGTGAGTCCGCGGCCGGTGGGGTCCATCTCGTGCAGATCCATGCTCTTGAGATCACCGTTGGCCATGATCCATGCGATCACTCCCAGAATCCAGCCGATGCCGCATCCCAGATTGAGGACCAGACTCAGAATGCCGAGCGTGAGCACGGTCGAGCCACGGTGTGGCCTCATGACAGGGGCGGTGGGGTCGGTCGGAGGGGTGGTGTCCATGCGGCGGCTCCCGATCGGTGTGCGTGATGCGGAGCTTATCATGCCGCGCCATGACAGATGCCCGGACCCAATCCGAAGACGCCGCTTCGATCGTGCGGGCCTGTATCGACGCGTGCGATGCGGGTCGTGCGGTGCGGGGTGCGGTTGACAGACTCGGCCCGATGGCCGACGCGAGTGTGCTGGCGATCGGCAAGGCCGCGGGGCCGATGGCCCGGGCGTATGGGGAAGCCGCGCAGACACCGCGCCGGTGTTTCGTTCTCGGTTCGGACGGGGCGGCCACGCGCGACGGTCTTCCGGCCGGCTCGGAGGTCTGGCCCGCGGATCACCCGATCCCGACGGCTCGGAATGTCGAGGCTGCGGGGCGACTTCTCGCGTGGTTGACCGAGGGCGGGCGGGACGAGCCTGATCAGTCGGGCGATCTGGTCGTGCTGCTTTCCGGCGGTGCGTCGGCGATGTTGTGCACGCCGCGTGAGCCGCTCACGCTCGAGCAACTGGGCCGGATGACCGACGCGCTGCTCCGGAGCGGCGCGAGCATCAACGAGCTGAACGCGGTCAGGAAGCACCTTGAGCTGCTCAAGGGCGGGGGGCTGTTGCGTGCGGCCCTGGGGTCTCGGGGCGGCGAGGGTGGTCGGTCACGTGTCGTCACGCTCGTGCTCTCCGACGTGCTCGGCGATCCGCTCGATGTGATCGGCAGCGGGCCGACCTCGCCCGACCCGACGACGTTCGCCGATGCGATCGCCGTGCTTGAGCGGTACGGGTTGGCGGGGGAGGTGCCCGCCGCGACGGACCTGCTCGAGCGGGGTCGCGCGGGCCGGATCCCCGAGACCCTGAAGCCCGAGGACCCCGAATGCGCGCACGCCGAGCACCACGTCATCGGCAACAACCGCCTCGCGATCGACGCCGCCTGCGCCGAGGCCGAGCGTTTGGGGTACGACGTCAGCGAGCGTCGGGAGATGGTGGAGGGTGAGGCAGCGGTCGTCGGCCGCGAACTCGCGCGGGCGGCCCTGCACCTGCGCGACACCGCAAGGACGAGCGCCTCGGCGAGGACGCCCGCGCGTGCCTGTCTGGTCTGGGGGGGCGAGACCACGGTCAAGGTCGGCGACGCTCCGGGCCTTGGCGGGCGGAACCAGGAACTCGCGCTGGCCGCGGCGTGTGAACTCGCGAACACCGGCCCGGCCTCCGGCCACACAGCCGAATCACCCGCGATCACGATCATCAGCCTCGCAACCGACGGGCGCGACGGGCCGACGGACGCGGCCGGTGCCGTGGTGGACGGCTCGACGTGCGCGCGCATCAGCGCCGCCGGGCTCGACGCCGCCGACGCGCTCGGGCGGCACGACAGCCACCCGGCGCTCGATGCCGCGGGGGCGCTGCTCCGCACCGGGCTCACCGGCACCAACGTCAACGACGTGATGGTCGCGCTCGTCGGGCGGTGAGGGACTCTCGCTATGGCTGGCCCGAAGGTGCCTGCGCCGGCGTGCCGGCCCCGGCGCGGTTTCGGCGCCGGCCGCGGGCCTCGTCGCGGCGTGCGGGTGGTGCGGCCTGGTCGGCCTCGCTCGCGGGCTCGGTGCCGGCTCCCTGCTCGACCAGTTTCATCTGAAACTCGTACATCGAGCGTCGGTAGTGGGGGCTCCAGATGCCGTGGGCGAAGCGGGGGTAGAGCATGGTCCCGAAGTCCTTGTCGGCGTCCTGCAGTGCGCGGATGAGCTTGATGGAGTTCTGCACGTGGACGTTGTCGTCCACCATGCCGTGCACGATGAGCAGGTTGCCCTTGAGGTTCTTGGCTGCGGCGACGACCGAGGTCCCGGCGTAGCCCTCGGGGTTGTCCTGCGGCGTCTGCATGTACCGCTCGGTGTAGATCGAGTCGTAGTCGTTCCACGAAGTGACCGAGCCGCCGGCGATGCCCGCGGCGAAGTGGTCCGAGTGGGTCATCGCGTAGGCGGTCATGAACCCGCCGTAGCTGAAGCCCGACATGCCGATGCGTGAACCGTCGACGTACGGCTTCTCCTTGAGCCAGTTCATGAGGTCGTCGATGTCCTTCATCTCTTCGGTGCCGAGCTTGCGGTAGGCGACCCAGGCGCTGCGGGCGCCCTTGCCGCTGGCCGAGTAGGGCTCGCTCCGGCAGACGATAAAGCCTGAGGCAGCCAGCATCTGGTCCTGCGTGCGTCCGCCCGACCACGTGTCCCGCACGGTGGGGGCGTGGGGGCCGGCGTAGGTCAGGAACCAGACGGGGTAGGTCTTGTTGGGATCGAAGTCGGGCGGGTAGATCAGCTGGACCTCCAGCGCGACCGGGTCTTCCTCGGTCGAGCGCGACGCGGGGGCGTTGGTCAGTTCCATGCGCCCGAGCTCCCATTCCTCGAGCTCGAAGACGGGGTTGGTGTCGAGCGTGCGGACGAGGTTGCCGTCGCGGTCGAGCAGCACGGCCTGATCGGGCTGGTCGGCGTTGGACCAGAAGTCGGCGATGTAGGAGCCGTCAGTGCTGATGCTTGTCCGGTGGGTGCCCCGCTCGGTCGTGATGCGGCGAAGGTTGGAGCCATCGAGGTTGACCGCGTACAGGCTTGAACCGATCGGTGAGTCGGCGGTGCAGTTGAAGTACATCTCGCCCCGCTCCTGGTCGAGCCGCTCGACGCCGCGGAACTCCCACGGCCCCTCGGTTACGCGGTTGAGCAGTTCGCCCTCGCCGGAATAGCGGTAGACATGCTGCCAGCCGTCGCGCTCGCTGGAAAGCAGGAACGTGCCGTCCTCGAGGTGCTGGAAGTAGGCGGGCGCCTCGATCCAAGCCTCGGTGCGGTCGCGGAGAAGGCGGCTTGGTTCGCCGCCGGTCTTGGGCGTCGTGCAGAGGTCGAGCCAGGTCTGGGCGCGGTCCTGCACCGAGAAGCAGATCTTGGAAGAGTCCGGCCACCACCTCACGCTGGAGACGATGAACGAGCCGGCGGTGTAGCCGGAGAGATCCACAAACCGCGGCTCGCCTCCCGCGGCGTTCGCGATGCCCAGCCGCACGTCGGGGTTGGGCCGGCCGGGCTTGGGATACTCGGTGACCAGGACCTCCTGCGGCTCGACCGCGTCGTCCACGATCGTGAACCGGTCAACCTTGGTCGAGTCGGTCTCGTAGAACGCGATGGAGGAGCTGTCGGGCGACCACCAGTAGGCCCGCCAGTTGCGGCCGTAGATCTCCTCGAAGTAGATCCACGCGTTCTTGCCGTTCCGCACGTTCTCGGAGCCGTTGGTGGTGAGCCGGACCTCGATGCCGGTGGCGGTCTCCACGGTGTAGAGGTCGTGCGCGCGCACGAACGCGGCGTACTGGCCGTCGGGGCTCAGCGTCGCGAGCTCTTCCTCGCCGGGGGCGGAGGTCAGACGCCGGGCCCACGAGCCGTCGAGCGCCACGGCGTACAGATCGTCGGAGTGTGTGAACAACCCGACGCCGCCGGAACGGCTGCTCAGGCGGACGCGGCTCGCGGTGCGGGCGTCGATGCCCGGAAGCGACCTGATCGCCGCGTCGATCGCCGAGCGGTCCTCGCCTGTCACGGTCTCGACGTAGCGGCCGGTCGCCGCCTCGACCAGCCAGCGGTCGCGGCCGCGGGAGACGATGTAGTGCGCATCGTCGCGCCACTCGACGCTCCACATCGGCGAGCCGCCGAGGTTCGGGCGGTCGCGGCTGTTGATCGCCTCGTAGGTGATCCGCTTCGGCGCCGCGCGGTCCTCTTCCAGCGGCGGCAGATCGGCGGTGAGCAGCGGGATCTCGCGGGGCAGGCGGAGCACGCTGTGCGTCGCGCCCTCGGTCACCTCGTCGTCGAAGAAGTTCCAGGTCACGAGGCTGTCCTCGGCCGCGGGCTCCAGCATCGCGACCACGAGATGGCCGAGCGGCTGGTCCACAGGGATGATGTAGTCTCCCGCTTCGATGCCGCGGTCGGCGGCGTCCACACGGGTCGTGACGGTCACCATCCGGTGCCCCTGGAACGGCCGGTCCTCCTGCGCAAACTCCTCGATGATCGAGGCCTCGGACTCGACCTCGACATCCTCCCGCAGCAGCTGGACAGTGATGCCGTGCTGCTGCAGCTTGTTGGCGATCCCGCGCCGCTCCTGCGGCAGGACGTACGCCCACGGGCGCTGCACCTCGACGCGGGCGACGAAGTTGTCGAGGACCTCGACCTCGTAGTCCTGCGGCTCGTCGGTCGGGACGCGGCGGCCGTCCTGCTCGACCTCCACAAACCCCTTGGCGATCGCGGGCTCCGGGAGGGCGACCGGCGTGGTGCGGATCGGGGTGGGCGCGGTGTTTTTCGATCCCGACGCGGCCCGTTTGTCGGCCGCGTCCATCAGCGCGACGACCTCTTCACGGTTGGACGCGATGTCTTCGAGCACCGCCCGGCAGAAGTCACGGGTCGCGATGACCCGCTCCTCGAAGGTCGCGTAGCTGTACGCCTCACTCAGGACGGCGATGCGGTTGCGCATGCCGGCGTAGTTGGTGCTGTAGCGGGGGGCGGCGGGGAAGGTGGTCCACGCCGTGTGGTCGTTGGCGAAGTTGCCGTAGGTGAACGTCTCGTGCCCGTGCGACTCGCGGAGCGACTCGGTGACGCGCGGCAGCATCGTGTCGCGGACGTACTCCACGATCTCGACGTCGCCGCCGGGGTGCTTGGGGCCGGAGTAGGTCAGGACGTAGCGGTGGTGAGAGCCGTTGGTCGTGTGGGTGTCGATGAAGACGTCCGGGTCCCACTGTCGGAAGGCTCGCAGCAGGGCCCGTGTCTCCGGGGCCTCGGCCTTGATGAAGTCGCGGTTGAGGTCGAGACCCTGGGCGTTGGGCCGGACGCCCATGCGTTCGGGGCCCACCTGACCGGGGCGGTTGCCCTCGGCCATCTGCTCGTTGCCGTCGGCGTTGTAGATCGGCGCGAGGCAGATCACGTAGTCTTTCAGCAGCGGGTGATCATCGGTGGTGCCGAGCTCGCGGGCGAGCATGAGCAGGGCCTCCTTGCCGCAGACCTCCCCGGCGTGGATGTTGCCGATCAGCAGCGCGACCAGCTTGCCGGAGGCCCGTGCCTCCTCGGGCGTCGAGACGGGCGGGTCGGCGACGATCAGCAGCGGGAGTGTGCGACCCTCGCCGCTCTGGCCGAGCGAGCCCAGCGAGACCGCGCTCGACTCGGCCGCCAGCGTTTCGCACAGCGCCATCACCTCGGCGTGGGTCGAGGTCTGGGAGAACCCCGTCCGCTCGGCGGTGGTGGTCAGGTCCTGACCCGGAGAAGAACAGGGCATGCAGAGCGACTGCATACAGACGGCGAGAAGCACAACCAGCGAACGGACAGGCGATTTCATGGGCGTTTCTCCGGCAAGGACATCCGGCTACAGCGTACTGGGTTCGCGCTCGCGGCGGCGGGCCGAGGGTGTGCAAACGCATAGTCATGCATACCGTGGATGCAATCTGGCGTTGCAGCGGATAGGCTGGTCCGGTCCGTGCAAGAATGACCACCGCCACGCTTGATGAGGAGCCATCGATGGCAAGACCCGTGACCCTGTTTACCGGCCAGTGGGCCGACCTGCCGCTCGCGATGATGGCCGAGAAGGCCGCCTCGTTCGGCTACGACGGCCTCGAGCTCGCCTGCTGGGGCGACCACTTCGACCCGGTCAAGGGGGCGGCCGACAAGTCGTACTGCGACGCCCGCCACGCGTTGCTCGGCGAGCACGGCCTGCGGTGCTGGGCCATCTCGAACCATCTGGTCGGCCAGGCGGTCTGCGACCCTATCGACGAGCGGCACAAGGCCATCGTGCCGCCGCACGTCTGGGGCGACGGCGAGGCCGAGGGCGTGCGTCAGCGGGCGGCGGACGAGATGAAGGCGACCGCCAGAGCCGCGGCCAACCTCGGCGTGCCGGTGGTCAACGGCTTTACGGGCTCGGCGATCTGGCACAAGCTCTACTTCTTCCCGCCGACCGGCGAGAAGGACGTGAAGGCCGGGTTCGACGACTTTGCCGAGCGGTGGGGGCCGATCTTTGACGTCTTCCAGGAAGAGGGCGTGAAGTTCGCGCTCGAGGTCCACCCGTCGGAGATCGCCTACGACATCTACACCGCCGAGCGCGCGCTCGAGGCCGTCGGGCACCACCCGGCGTTCGGGTTCAACTTCGACCCGAGCCACCTCATCTGGCAGGGGATGGATCCGGCGCGGTTCATCGACACGTTCCCCGACCGCATCTTCCACGTGCACATGAAGGACACCGTGACCCGTCTCGACGGCACGAGCGGCATCCTGTCGTCGCACCTCGGCTTCGGCGATCCCCGGCGTGGGTGGGACTTCCGCTCGGTTGGTCGCGGCGATGTGAACTTCGAGGAGATCATCCGCTCGCTCAACCGGTGCGGCTACGACGGCCCGCTCAGCGTGGAGTGGGAGGACTCAGGGATGGACCGCGAGCACGGGGCGACCGAGAGCTGCGAGTATGTGCGGAACGTGGACTTCACGCCGTCGGGGCGTGCGTTTGATGCGGCGTTTGAGGATTGACGCGGCGCGGAGAGGCAGGGTTTGCCACAGATGAACACAGATACACACAGATAGACACGGATGAACGCGGGAGAGGATCATGAAGGTGGTCTGAACAAATTGACCGAGGGGGTCATCGGCGCGGCCTATGCCGTTCACAACGCGCTGGGATTCGGCTTCCTGGAGAAGGTCTACGAGAACTCGCTCGCTCATGAGCTTCGCAAGCGAGGGTTCGTCGTCGAGCAGCAGGTCGGCTGCCCGGTTCGATACGACGGTCGTGTCGTGGGCGAGTACGTCAGCGACCTGGTGGTTGAGGGAAGAGTGTTGGTCGAACTCAAGGCGATTCGGGAACTCGACGACGCGCATCTCGCGCAGTGTTTGAACTACCTCGCGGCAACCGGGCTTCCCCTCTGTCTTCTGATCAACTTCGGTCGGCGTGTTACAGTGAAACGGATCCGTCGATGAGTACCAGAGGCAGGAGCAATCCATCTGTGTTTATCTGTGTTCATCTGTGGCAGACCGGCCCGGAAGGAGTGAGCATTGGCGCATGAGTCCCACAAGCGTGTCCGTCACGGCATGATCGGCGGCGGTCAGGGCGCGTTCATTGGCGGTGTGCACCGCATGGCCGCCCGCCTCGACGGCCTGTATGAACTCGTTGCCGGTGCCCTGTCATCGACGCCGGAGAAATCGATCGCCAGCGGCCGCGAGCTTGGCCTGGCCGAGGACCGGTGCTACCCGACATGGCAGGCCATGCTCGAGGGCGAGCTGGCCCGGCCTGAGGCCGAGCGCATCCAGGCGGTCAGCATCGTCACGCCCAATCACGCGCACTTCGAGCCCGCGCTCGCGTTTGCGGACGCCGGTTTCGCCGTCATCCTCGACAAGCCGATGGTCCACACCGTCGAGCAGGCCGAGGCGCTCGCTCGCAAGGTGCGCGAGCGCGACGCGATCTTCGCCGTGACGTACAACTACTCGGGCTACCCGCTCGTCAGGCAGGCCCGCGAGATGGTCCGGTCCGGCGAGATCGGCGAGGTCCGCAAGGTCGTCGTCGAGTACAACCAGGGCTGGCTCGCGACCAGGCTCGAAGAGTCGGGCCAGAAGCAGGCCGACTGGCGGACCGACCCGTCGCGCTCGGGCGTCGGCGGGTGCATCGGCGACATCGGGTCCCACTGCGAGCAACTGGTCGGTTCGATCACGGGGCTCGAGATCGAGCACGTGTGCGCCGACCTGACGACCTTTGTGCCGGGTCGCCAACTCGACGACGACGCGAATCTGCTGCTGCGGTTTAAGGGCGGTGCCCGGGGCCTGCTCTTCTGCTCCCAGATCTGCGTCGGCGGGGAGAACGACCTGCGTATCCGCGTCTGGGGCACCAAGGGCGGCTTTGCCTGGCACCAGGAAGAGCCGAACCGGCTGCTGGTGCACCGGCTCGATCAGCCCGACCAGGTCTACCGCAGGGGCAACGGGTATCTCGCCGAGGCCGCGACCGCCGGCACGCGGCTGCCGTCCGGTCACCCCGAGGCGTTCATCGAGGCGTTCGCGAACGTGTACAAGGCGGTCGCCGGGGCGATCCACGCGGGTGCCGGGGCCGATGCGCCGGAGCGGTTCGGCTTCCCCGGAGTCGACGACGGCGCCCGGGGCGTGAACTTCATCCATCGAACAGTTGAGAGCAGCAGGAGCGAGCAGAAATGGACCGCACTTTGACCACCACGCCGTGTCGTGCAGAGCCGCGCCGCGTCGTTCGGACGCACCACTCCCGCGAGTCGTTCGGGAATCGCAGCATCGATCCGGCAACGGTGAACGGGCGGGCGATGGATGTGGAGATGGATGTGGAGGTTGCTCGATGAGATCAGCACAGAGAACTCCCGCAACCAGCCGCACCCGGCGGCCGTGGAGACAGCTCGGGTATTCCTGCATCGCCGGTGCGATCGTGCTCGGAGGCTGCTCCAAGAGTGGCGAGCCGTCCAAGAGCGGCGGCGCGGTGCCGACGTCCGACTCTGCGGTCGAGGCCGCGATGGATGTTCCCGCGGGCTGGGCCGCGACGTTCGAGGGCGACGGCGGGGCGCGGGCCGGGGCGTTGACGCCGACGGCCGCGTTCGCGTTGGAGGGCGACGAGTCGGTGCACCCGGCGATCCCGGCGGCCGGCTTCCGGGCGAGCTACGAGGGCGTGGTGACGATCGAGAAGCCCGGCAAGTACCGCTTCGGTGCGGAGGTCGAGGGCGGTGCCGGGTTGGTGGGCGTGATGCCCGCCGGCGATCGGGTGTACAGCGCCGAACTGTCCTCGGGCGACGCGGCGGGCTATTCGGCGTGGCTGACGCTCAAGCCCGGTCCGGTGCGGGTGACCTATTCGTTCGAGCGTGAGGGGAACGCCCGGGCCCGCCTCCGCCCGCTCTGGCAGATGGAACGCAGCGGGCTCGAGGGGTTCGACGACGAGCCCATCCCCTCCCGAGTTGTTCGCGTGTCCACGAGCGTCGCGGGCGAGGCATCCGCGTGGCTCGCGGTCGAGCGCGGGCGCGTCCTGCTCGGTGATCTCGGGTGCGTTCAGTGCCACGGCGGGCAGGAGACGGCCGCGGCCGGGCGCGTCGCGCCGGAGCTGTCCGACATCGGACAGCGTGCGGACGGCGCCTGGCTGACGCGGTGGATCGAGTCGCCGCAGGAGGTCAAGCCCGGCACCGGCATGCCCGACCTGGTCCACGGGGAGAGCGACACGTCCACGGCGCTCGTCGCCTATCTGCAGAGCCTGTCCTCCCCCGTCGACTGGCCGGCGGCCGCGACCGAGCCGCAGGTTGTCGAGGCCGGGAAGACGCTCTTCGAGACGGCCGGGTGTGTGGCCTGCCACGGCGATGCCGCGGGCAGAGAGATCGCCGGGTTCTCGCCTCGATACCCCTACGGGGACCTGGCGGGCAAGTGGAACGCGGCCGCGCTCTCGCGCTACCTCCAGCCCGCGTCCGCGGGGGCCGGGGCGCACCACCGTGCATCGCAGGAGTTGAGCGAAGCCGACGCGGACCTGCTCGCGACGTATCTCGTCAGTGAGTGGGGGGCCGGCGAGGGCACGGCACGGTCTGAGGACGGCGATCTGGTGGCGCACGGGCAGCAGCTGTTCGCCGGGCTGGGCTGCGCCTCGTGCCACGATGTTGCCGGGGTCGCGTCGCAGGCTGCCGCCAAGCCGCTCGGCACGCTCGACCCGTCGAAGGGCTGTCTCGACGCGGCCGATACGACCACGCCCCGGTACGAGCTGACCGAGGGCCAGCGAGCCGACCTCCGCGCCGCCGTCGCCGCCGTGAGCGGGTGGGACGCGGACGTTGCCTCCCCCGGCGACCACGCGCACCTGGCGATGCAGACGCTCAACTGCGTCGCGTGCCACGACTGGCACGGCCGGGGCGGGCTGAGCGATCCGGTGCAGGACTACTTCGCGGCGGTCGAGGACGCCGACCTCGGCGACGAGGGACGCTTCCCGCCGCGCCTCGACGGCGTGGGCTGGAAGCTGACCAACTCGTGGCTGCGCCAGGTCATCGGCGAGGGCGCGCGCGCACGGCCCTACATGCTCGCCAAAATGCCCGCGATCGACTCCCCCCACGCGCACGCGCTCGTGGACGAACTCGCGCAGCTCGACGGTGTGTGGCCGGGCCGCGACGCCCGCGAGCCTGAGGTCACCGACACGATGGTCCAGGGCGGGCTCAAGCTCGTCGGCACCGGCGGGTTCAACTGCGTCTCGTGCCACACCTTCGGGGATCACCCGCCGGCCGGGCTGCCCGGCCCGAACATCGCGCAGTTCGGCGAACGCATCCGGTACGACTGGTGGCGGCGGTACGTGTTCAATCCCCAGCGGTTCAAAGACCAGACCCGCATGCCCAACTTCTTCCTGACCGGGTCGAGCCCGATCGCCTCGGTCGCCGGAGGCGACCCGCACGCCCAGGCCGACGCGATGTGGGCGTACTTCTCGCTCGGTGAGCTGTTCATGCCGGCGCCCGAGGGCGTCGTCACGCCCGGCGGGTTCGAGGTGGTCGTCACCGACGAACCCACCGTGCTCCGGACCTTCCTCAAGGATGTTGGCGCACGCGGCATCGCGGTCGGCTTCCCGGCGGGGCTCCACTTCGCCTTCGACGCCAACACCTCGCGGCTCCGGTACGCGTGGACCGGATCGTTCCTCGACGCCTCGGGGGCGTGGGCCGGTCGTGGTGGCTCGGTGGTGGGCGGGCAGGGGCCGACGGTCTGGACCGCCCCCGCGGATGCCGCCATCGCGATCGGCGAGCGTCCGGGCAATTGGGCCGAGGTGCCGGCGCCGAGCTTCGGCGGCTACCGGCTGGACGAGTCCGGGGTGCCCACGTTCCTCAGTTCGCTCGGCGGCGTCGCGATCAGCGAGACCATGCGCCCCTATCCGCACGCCGGGGCGCTCTTTGCGCGTCGGATCGAGCTCTCCGGGCTCGAGATCGGCAGCACGGTGTGGGTGCGGGGCGGCGACCGGTCCGAGCTGGCCACCGTGACCGGTGGTTCGGCCGAGTTGGTAGACGGCGTGTGGCGGGTCGTCGCCGAAGACGACACAGTGGTCATGGAATTGGAGGTGTTGCCGTGAGTCTTGCCCGAACAACCGTGCTCTGGCTGGCTGTGCTGATTGCGTGTGGCGTCACCGCGCCCGCGGCCGCGCAGCAGGAGATCGACTTCGGTGATGTGGAGTACCAAAGGCTCGACACCCGCGAGCAGACCGAGCAGCGCATGATCGCTGCGCTCACCAAGCAGTTGCAGGCCGAGTGGGGTCCCTGGCACATCCTCGGCCCGTTCACCGGCACCGACGATCCCGGGGAGGTCGGCCGCGTGCTCCCGCCGGAGGCCGAACTGGCCCGCATGGCCGCGGGCGGCGCCGGGCCCGACCTGAGCGCATCCTACGAGGGCAAGCGCGGGACGGAGATCGGCTGGAAGCAGCTCGACGTGCCGCTGGACCGCAAGGTCGACCTGATGGTGTTCGGTTCCGACCAGATGAACACCGCCGGCATCGCGTACCTCTACCGCACCGCCACGCTGAGCGAGCCCGGGACGATGGAGGTCTCGATGGGCTCCGACGACGGGCTGCGGTTCTGGCTCAACGGCAAGCTGCTGGTGGACGCGGACGTCAAGCGCGGGCTCGATCCGTTCGAACACAAGGTCACGCTCGAACTGCAGGCGGGGGTCAATCACATCCTCTGCAAGGTGACCCAGGGCGCCGGCGGCTGGGACTACCAGATGCTCACCTCCAGGCCCCTCAACCCCTCGCTGGACGCGAAGCTGCAGGCGGTGCTCAACCGCGACTTCCCCACGCCCGAGCAGGAGTACTACACCATCGAGACCATCCCCGTCCCCGACGAGATCGTGCTCGAGGTCGGCGGGCTGGCCCCGCTGGCCGACGGGCGGGTCGCGGTCTCCACGCGTCGCGGTGATGTCTACTTCGTGGACTACACAGGCGCCAACGGCGGGTCGGTGTTCGACCCGGTCTACACCCGCTTCGCCCGCGGCCTGCACGAGGCGCTCGGGCTGGCCGCACGCCAGGAGGACGGCACACAGGTCCTCTACGCGGTGCAGCGCGGCGAGCTGACCCGTCTGGTCGACCAGAACGGGGACGACCGGGCCGACCTCTACGAGGCCTTCTGCGACGACTGGGGCATCACCGGCAACTACCACGAGTTCAGCTTCGGGCCCAAGTTCGACGCCGAGGGCAACGCGTGGGTCAGCTTCAACGTGGGCTTCTGCGGCGCGCTCGGCAAGAGCATGGCCGAGTGGCGGGGCTGGATCGCCAAGATCACCCCCGAGGGCGAGCTGATCCCCGTCTCCGACGGCGTCCGCTCCCCCAACGGCATCGGCATCCTGCCGACCGGTGAAGTCTTCTACGTGGACAACCAGGGCGACTACGTCGGCACCAACCGCCTGAGCTTCGTCGACACGGGGCTCTGGCAGGGCCACCCGTCGAGCACGCACTGGCGCGAGCAGCTCCCCGGGTTCGACAACGACCCCGAACGCCAGCCGGCGACCATCTGGTTCCCCTACCGCAAGATGGGGCAGTCCACCGCCGACGTCACGGTCGACACGACCGGCGGCGAGTTCGGCCCCTTCGCCGGGCAGGTCTTCGTCGGCGACCAGATGAACGCCGCGGTCTACCGCGTCACGCTCGAGAACATCGATGGCGCCTGGCAGGGCGCGTGCTACCCCTTCCGTGAGGGCGGCGATTGCGGCGTCAACCGCATCGTCTTCGACCGGGACAACGCGATGATCGTCGGCCAGACCGACCGGGGCTGGGGCTCGCTGGGCCGGAAGCGGTACGGCATCCAGCGGATCGCGTGGACCGGCAAGGTGCCCTTCGAGATCCACGAGATGCGCGTGCTGCCCGACGGGTTCGAGCTCCGCCTGACCGCCGATGTCGACGCGGAGACGGCCACGTCGCTCGAGTCGTACGCGATGACGAGCCACACCTACGAGTACCACAAGACGTACGGCTCCGACGAGATGGAGACACAGGCCTGCCGCGTCCTGAGCGCCACGCTGGTGGACGCCCGCACCGTCCGGCTGCAGATCGAGGGCCTGCGGTCCGGCGGAGAGGGCTACGTGCACGAGCTGCGCGCGCCGGGGCTCCGCGATGCCGGGGGCCGGCCGCTGCTGCACGATGTGGCGTACTACACGCTGCAGCGGTTGCCGAACGAGGAGAACTAGACCCCGCCCGACGGGCCAAGCCGCCCGAGACATCGCCCAGCGGCGTCGCGCCTGTGGTCTCTCTGTGCGCCGTGCACGGGCCACCCGCCCCGGCGGTCAGCCGATCAGGTCGACCGGCCCGACCGGCGGACAAAGCCCCCTGCGTGAGGCCTCGTCGAACAGCCTGGTGAGCGCTGCGCGCCCCGCCTGGCCCATGTCCGTGGTCATGTCGTTGACGTACATCCCGAGGTACCGCGCGACGAGGGCGTCGTCGCTCCACTCCGGCCGGTCACCAACCCGAGCCAGCAGGAAGCGGCGGCTCACGTCCGGGTTTGCGCGCGCATGTGCGACTGACTCGGTCAGCATCCCGGCGACCGCCGCCTCCGCGCCCTCGCCGAACCGCTCGTCGAGGTCGCGCCGGATGACGTTCAGCCCGAGCGGCAGGAGCAGGCCCGTCTCCTGCTTCCACCACGTGCCCAGGTCCGCGACCTCGCGCAGCCCGAGCTCGGCGTGGGTGAGCTGGGCCTCGTGGATCAGCACCCCCGCGTCGGCTCGCCCCTCGGCCACTGCGCCGGTGATCTCGTGGAACGGCATCGCCTCGTACTCGAACGGCCCGTCCATCAGCACGGAGAGCACACAGAACGCGGTGGTGCGGTCACCGGGCACCGCGAGCTTCGGCCGCTGCCCCCGCAGGCACCCCTCGCACATCACGGTGGAGTCCTGCCGCACGACGATCTTCGGCCCGTAGCCGTCCCCGAACGACCCGCCGCACGCGGTGATGCGGTAGCGGTCCTGCACGAAGGGATAGGTGAACGCGCTGATCGCGGTGATATCAAGGTCGCCTTTGCTCGTCGCGCGTTCGTTGAGGGCCTGGATGTCGGCGGCGACGGGGTCGAAGGCGAAGCCGCGGGTGTCGACCGCTGGGCGGCCGTCGTTGCCCGCGAGCGGGGTCCCTTCGGCGTCCCGCATGCCGGCGAGCGGCCACCACATCACGAGGTCGTCGGCGTCGGGCGAATGGGCGAGCGTGATCGTCTTGGTCATGCGGGTCCCTGTGCGCGGTGGTGGGGGCGGTGCGGGCGGCTATTTCTCGGCGAAGATCTTGAGCTGCCCCGCCTCGCTGATCGGCCCGGTCTCCGGCTTGTCGGGATCGAGACGGTACTGGCCCGTCCAGCACGCCGAGCAGTAGTGCTCCGCTTTGTGCTGCATGCACCCGAGCATGCCGTCGAGCGAGAGGTAGTGCAGGCTGTCCACGCCGAGGAACTCGCGGATCTCCTCCACGGATCGTTCCGCAGCGATGAGCTGATCGCGGGTGGCAAAGTCGACCCCGAAGTGGCACGGGTGCCGGATCGGCGGGCACGAGATCCGCAGGTGGATCTCTTTGGCCCCGGCCTCGCGGATCTGGATCATCTTCTCGCGGGTCGTCGTGCCGCGGACGACCGAGTCGTCCACGACCACCACCCGCTGGCCCCGCACGATCTCCTCCACCACGTTCAGCTTCAGGCGGACGGCGGCGCGGCGTGCCTCCTGCGTCGGCTTGATGAACGTCCGACCGACGTACCGGTTGGGCACGATGCCCTCGCGGTAGGGCAGCCCGCTGGCGCGTGCGTAACCGTTCGCGGCAGACCTGCCGGAGTCCGGCATCGGCATCACAAAGTCGGCATCGACGGGAGCCTCTCGCGAGAGTGCCTCGCCGAGCAGCTCGCGGACCCGCTGGACATTCTGGCCGAAGATCTGGCTCGCCGGGCTGGCAAAGTAGACGTGCTCGAAGGCGCAGTGGGCCGGTTGCGAGCTCCGGTCGGTGAAACGCCTTGAGGTCATGCCCTTGGCGTTGATCGTGATGATCTCGCCCGGCTCAACCTCGCGGAGGAACGTCGCGCCCACGACATGCAGCGCGACGGTCTCGCTCGCCACGACGAAGTAGGTCTTGCCGCCCTCTTCGATCTTGCCCAGCACCAGCGGACGCCAGCCCCACGGGTCGCGCGCCGCTTCGAGCCGATCGGGAAACAGGAGCACCAGCGAGAAGGCCCCCTGCAGCCGGCGGAGCGTCGCGGCGATGGGGTCGGCCTGCGACTGCTGGGCCGGCGAGGCGAGCAGATGGACGATGACTTCGGTGTCGCTGGTGGTGTGGAAGATGTGGCCGGCGTCCTCGAACTCGCGCCGGTGGGCCTCGGCGTTGATCAGGTTGCCGTTGTGCCCCACGGCGACCTGCCCCCCGACGAACGACTGCAGCAACGGCTGGACGTTGCACGCCTTCGACCCGCCCGCGGTGGAGTACCGATTGTGCCCGATGGCCCCGGCGGTCCCGGCACGGGCCAACCGATTCAGGGTGTCCTCGTTGAAGACGTCGGAGACCAACCCCATCCCGGCGGTCGCCTCGAGCGTCACGCCGTCGGAAACCGCGATGCCGGCCGATTCCTGGCCCCGGTGCTGCTGGGCGTAGAGGCCGAGATAGGACAGGTGCACGCCCCGGGGGTGCCCCCAGATGCCAAAGACGCCGCATTTCTCGCGCGGCCCGGGGGCGAAGATCGAGCCGGACTGGTCAACGGGCAGGTGGACGTCTGGTCGCATGGGGCTCTTTCGGAGTGGTGTGAGCGGTACTCTAGCGGGTTGAGAACGCGACGCGTTGCTTGACCGGGGCCCAACCCGCCCCTTCAATCCCGCCCCGGGGACTTGCCCGGATCGGAACTCCGGCCCGCAGACGCGGTCGTCGGCCGATCGCCACACCTCCCCGGGATCGTGTTTCGTGTTTCTGTGGCACCCGACCGTGTCCCGCCTCAGGGCGAGCCGGTCCCAGACGGATGGAGTTCGATATGGCCCGTTATACAGGTCCCAAGGTCAAGTTGTCTCGTCGCGTCGGCGTCCCCATCGCCGACATCCCCAAGCACACCTCCAAGCGCGCGCTCAACCCCAACGGCGTCCACGGCTACCGTGGCCGGCGGCTGCGGGCCTACGGCATCCGCCTCAACGAGAAGCAGAAGCTCCGCTACCACTACGGCATGCTGGAGAAGCAGTTCCGCCTGACCGTGGACGAGGCCTCGCGCCGCCCCGGCAACACCGGCGAGATCCTGCTGCAGCTTCTCGAGCAGCGTCTCGACAACGTCATCCGTCGCGCCGGTCTGGCTCGGACGATCTGGGCCGCCCGCCAGATGGTGGCGCACGGGCACGTCCTGCTCAACGGCCGCAAGACCGACCGCCCCAGCTGCCAGGTCAGCGTCGGCGACACCATCACCCTCAAGCCGAAGGTGCACAAGCTCGCTCGCGAGGGCATGGAGTCGCTCGCGGGGCACGAGGTGCCGGGCTGGATCGAGTTCAACCCCTCGGAGTTGACGATCAAGATCGCGTCGAGCCCGACCTCGGACCAGACGCCGTTCGACGTCAACACCAACCTCATCGTCGAGTTCTACCGCTGATGCGGTTCTTCGGGCGGGCCCGACGCGGGTCGCCCGGCTGTTTATTCACCGCGCCCCCAATGCGCGCACGGGGTCTTCCATGCTGAAGACGATCCGCAAGTACAACAAACTCATCCTCGGCGTCGGCGGCACCCTGCTGCTGGTCGCGTTCCTCGTGCCGCAGGCGATCCAACAGCTGGGCAAGGCCTCGCAGGGACGGTCCGTCGGTTCGATGGACGGCCGGAAGATCACGGTCGCCGACTACGACCGGGCCACGCGGGAGCTCACCGCCGTCGAGTCGTTCTACGCCGAGCTCGGGATGGGTCTGCCCATCGCGCTCGACCAGCGTGAGGACGTGGCCCACTGGATGCTGCTGACCCGCGAGGCCGAGCGGGCCGGCATGGTCGGCGGCGCGGCCGAGGGCGCGCAGCTGCTCCCGGTCTTCGCCGAGATGCTCGTGCGCAACAGCTTCGAGCAGCAGTACCAGCGGATGGCCCAGCAGGTCATGCTCCAGTTCCCCGAAGAGGTGCGCGCGCAGGAAGAGCAGGCGATGATCGGGCTCGGGCGGATCAAGCAGCAGGTCGCCGGCAAGGCGCGGCTGCTCGAGACCGAGTTCGACCAGACGCTCGCCAAGCTGCAGGGGGTCCTGCGGCTGGTCAATTCGTACCGCTACGCCGAGCGGCTCTCCGACAGCCAGACCATCCTGATCTCGCAGCGTCTGGCCGACGCGGTGGTTGTCGATTCGGCGTTTCTCTCGGCCCGCCGCCTGATGGACGAGCGGCTCGAGCCCACGCCGGAACAACTGCGCGCGCAGTTCGACGCCTACAAGGCGGTCAGGCAGGGCGAGGGGGAGTTCGGCATCGGCTACCTGCTGCCGCCCCGCGTCAAGCTGGAATGGATCGAGCTGAGCCCGCGGCTGATGCGCGAGGTCTTGACCATCTCGCTGCTCGATGCCACCAAGCACTGGCAGCAGAACCGCGGCCGTTTCCCCGGCGAGTTTGAGGCCGAGCGCGCAAACGTCGAGAACGAGCTCAAGACCGCGGAGCTGGAGAAGGTCTTCAACACCGCCGAGTCGGTGGTGCGGGCCGAGATCCTCTCGGCGGTCCGGCCGCTCGAGCAGGACGGCGATTACAAGGTGCTGCCCAGCGACTGGGCGAGCAAGAAGCCCGACTTTGTCAAGATGGCCGACCGGGTCGTCGCGGCGGTGCAGGAAGCCCACGGCGTCACGATCCCGACGCCGGCGGTCTACATCCGGGACGCCAACTGGCTCGACGGCGGTTCGCTGCTGTCCCAGCCGGGGATCGGCTCGTCGACGTTCCGCTACGGACGAGAGACCGCGAACTTCCCGCAGCTGATGATGACCGTGCGCGAACTCGCGGGAGACTCGGTGCTCGGGCTCCAGGTCGGGGTGCCATCCACCGACCTCGTGCTCGAGGGCAACGACCGCTCGCGGTACTACTTCACGATTCTCGATGCCGCGGCCACCTCGGTGCCCGAATCCCCCGACGACCTGCTCGACCCCGACCGGCTCGTGGCCGACTGGCGGGCGCTGCAGCGGTACCGCGAGCTGACCGCGGGTGCCGAGGGCTTCGTCGAGACGATCAAGACCGACGGCATCCGTGCGTTCGCCGACACGTTCGGCACCTACGTGCCGACGAGCACCATCGAGGGCCTCGTCTCCGACCCGCAGCCGCGAGTGGCGGTCAGCACCCGCGCCCGCGTGACGCGTGAGGGCACCAGCGGGCTCGGCCCGGTGGAGAACAACGAGCTGGTGCAGAACGCGCTGCTCGAGGCCGGTTCCAAGATCGACCCGCTCACACCGATCAGCGAGGTTCCCCTCGACGACCGGATCGTGGTTGTTCCCGTTCCGCGTTCGCTCGGGGTCTCGGTCGCCCAGATCCAGAGCATCGAGCCGCTCACGCGGGAACTCCTGCCCGTCGCGGTTCGCTACGCCCAGCAGCAGCACACGCGTGAGACATTCCCGGCCGGGACGCCCATGCCCTTCCGCTTCGAGATCCTCAAGCAGCGGCATGCCTTCACGCTGGAGAAGCGGAACGAGGACCGCGACGACGACGGCCTCGCGGACGAGACCCCCGCCGAGTCCGACGCGGCCGATGCCACCGGCGAAACCGCGCCGGCCGAGACCGAGCCCGAGACCGAGCCCGAGACCGAGCCCGCGAGCGGCACCGAGCAGGACGGCTAATCACCCCGCGGAGCACGGTCCGAGAGCGGTGCGGGCTTTAGACCCGGCTCCTGGTCCACCCGCCCTGCAGGAACCTGCCGACAAACAGCACGCATCGCAGCAGGAGCTCGATCGAGAGCCCGATCCAGAGCCACGTCAGACTCGGCTCGTCGCGGAACGGGTTCTGGACGATCGTGCCGTTGGGCAGCGGCATATCCACGCCCGAGAAGACGTACGCCAGGGGCAGACGCAGCAGGTAGGTCGTCGCCCAGGTGATCGCGAACACGACTTTCATGTCGCCCACGCCCCGCAGCGCCCCGCGGGTCACGATCGCCAGCGCGAACGGCACTTGCACCCAGCCGGTCACCCGCAGCACGCCGGGCACCGCCTGAAGGTGCTCCGGCTGCGAGCTGAGCAGCGACACGAGTTGCTCGGGCATGGTGATAAAGAGCACGCCGAGCGACCCCATCACCAGCGCCGCGATAGTCGCGCACCACGTGACCGCCAGCCGGGCCATGCGGGGGCTGCCAGCGCCCAGGTACTGCCCCGCGAGCGTCGCGGCCGCGAGGCTCATGGCGAACCCCGGCATGAAGCTGAACGCCTCGATCCGGATCGCGAGCATGTGTGAGCCGGTCGGGCCGTCGCTCTGGCTCAGGTGGATCACAAAGGCGAAGACCAGGAAGTTGCCGACCCACATCCCGAAGGTCTCGAAGAAGTTGGGCAGGCCGACGCGGACGAGGCGTTTGAGCGTGTGCAAGTGGGGGCGCAGGCGGTTCCGGCGGAGCCGCACACCGCCGACACCCCGCACCAGCATCCACATCACGATCGTGCACCCCACGGCGTTGGCGATGGTGGTGCCCCAGGCGATGCCGCAAACACCGAGGTCGAACGCGAAGGGGTTCTGCAGGATCACCTCGGTGACGCGGGCCCCCTCGTGCTCGACCAGACGGGAGAGGTCCTGCCCGCAGAGTGTCCAGCTGGCGACGACGTTGACGATGTTGACCACGACCATCGCCCAGAGCGGCCGCATCGAGTCGCCCGCCCCGCGCAATGAGGCGATCCCCGCCATGAGCATCGCCATGAAGGGCATGCCCACAGCGACAATTTGCAGATAGCCGGTGAAGGCCGTCGCTCCCGCCTCGCTCTTGGTCAGGGCGCTGGCGATGGAGGGGGCAACCGCCGCGATCGCCACGGCGACGACCGAGCCGAGCCCCGCCGAGAGCAGCAGCGACTGTCCGACGGCTGCGTTGGCGACCGCGAGTCTGCCGCGGCCGACGCTCCGGCTCACCAGGGCCGTGGTGCCCACGCCGACGGCCATGATGATCAGGCCCATGAACCAGAGGATGTAGGCGGCGCTGCCGACGGCGTCGGTCTCCGGGACGCCGAGTTGCGCCGAGAGCACGGTGTCGACCAGGCCGACGAACGAGTTGAGGAACGACTCGATCAGGATGGGCCAGCAGAGCACCCAGATCGCGGTGCCCATGCCCAGCCCGGCCAGCCGGCCGGTCTTGAGGCGGCCGTCGGGGGTGAGGCCGGGGGCCCCCTCCTCGGGCTTGGGGACGAAGATCCCGCTCACCCCACGCCAATCGCCGAGAGTCAGAAAGCGGCGTCGGAATCGGGAGCGGAATCGGCGCACGGATGCTCGATCTTAGCGCCCCGGCATGCCCAGCAGAGTGTCCAGCAGCTCCGGCACGCCCGCGCCGTGCGTCGCGACGGTCTCGAGCACCGGCCGCCGGCCGGCGACGTCGCGGAGGTCGCGCACCAGCTCGTTCTCGCCGGGGTGGTCGGCCTTGTTGCACACGAAGAGGTCGGCGATCTCCAGGATGCCGGCTTTGTCCATCTGCACCGCGTCGCCCATGCCCGGGGTGAGGACGACCGCCGTGGTGTCCACGTGCTTGCGGATCTTGGTCTCGTTCTGCCCAGCGCCGACGGTCTCGACAAACACCGTATCGAACCCGCGCCCGTCGGGGAACTCGACCCCGCCGATGAGCTCGATGATCGCGTCGAGCGTGCTGTAGTCCTCGCCGCTGATCGCCAGCGAGCGGTAGAAGACCGAATCGCCAAGCCGGTTGAAGTCGACCCGCAGACGGTCGCCGAGCAACGCCCCGCTTGTGATCGGGCTCATCGGGTCGAACGCAACCACGGCGCACCGCCCGATCGAGCTGTCCTTCTCGGCCCGCACCGTCAGTTCGCTCACGAGCTGCGCGACGAGTGTCGATTTGCCCGCGCCGGGTGAGCCGGTAACCCCGAGCACCCGCGCCGGGCGTTTGCGCTTCACGCCGTCGCGCAGCGGCCGGCCGAGGTGGACCAGCGAGATGTCGCGGGCGAGTTGGGCAACCGGGTTGTCGCTCGTGACAGTCGGCGTGTAAGTCTTCACAGACTCGACCACCGCCATCGCGATGTCCTCAAGACCCGTTGCGGTCGTGAAGCACTTGGCGATCCCCGCCTCGCGGAGCTTGGCGAGGTCCTCCTGCGGCAGGATGCCGCCCATGTAGACCGGGATGTCCGGACGCCCCAGCTCGCGGAGTGCGTCCATCAGCATCGGGCCGAGCTTCAGGTGCGAGTTGCTCATCATGCTCGCGGCGATGACGTCGCAGTCTTCGTCCCGCGCCGAGATCGCCAGGCTCTTGGGCGTCTGCCACAAGCCGGAGTAGATCACGTGGATCCCCGAATCGCGCAGGGCCCGGGCGATGACCTTGACCCCCCGGTCGTGCCCGTCGAGGCCCATCTTGCCCAGCAGCACGCGGGGCCGGTGGTCGAGGCCCTCGCTGCGGTCCTTCTTCTCAAACTCGGTCGTGGGCACGTGAAGCGATTGGGTCATGGTCTCAGCCCTCTGGTAATCAAGAATCGCACCGGTCGCGACGCGTCTCTCGGCCCAGCGCTGGCACCCCGGCGTCATCCACAGGATAGGCGGGAAACCCGTTCCAGAACCCCGAACCCGGGACCGGATCAGACGTTGAAGTACTTGGCCTCGGGGTGGTGCACGACGAAGGCGCTTGTCGACTGCTCGGGGTCGATCTGCCAGTTCTCGGTGAGCGCACAGCCGATCCGTCCCGGCTCCAGCAGCGACCAGATCCTCTCCTGATCGCGCATCTCCGGGCAGGCCGGGTAACCCGGGCTGTAGCGGCTGCCGCGGTAGTGCTGGGTGAACAGCTCGCGGATCCGCGGCGAGTCCTCCCCGCCGATGCCCAGCTCCTGGCGGATGCGTTTGTGCCAGAGCTCGGCCAGCGCCTCGGCGGTCTCGACCCCCATGCCGTGGGTGTAGAGATACTCGGTGTAGTCGTCGTTCTCAAAGAGCGTCTTGGCCAGCTCGCTGACCCTGCTGCCCATGGTCACGCAGTGCAGCCCGAGGACGTCGGCGTGGCCCGACCCGACCGAACGGAAGAAGTCGCTGATGCAGAGGCGACGCTTGCCCTCCTGACGCGGGAACGTAAAGCGGAGCAGTTCCTGAAGTTCCGCCGGGCGCAGCTCGGTCGGCGACGCGGTGCCGAGGCCACTCGGGTCGTAGACGATCAGGTCGTCGCCATCGCTCGCGCAGGGCCAGTAGCCGTAGACCACGGCGGGCCGGAGCACATCGTTGTCGCGGAGCTCGGCTTTGAGCCGCTCAAACACCGGCACGATCGTCGCAGCGAGCTTGTCCTGATACTCGGCGTCGCTGAGCTTGCCCTTCTTGAACTGCCACTGCCCGCGGAAGAGGGCGACGGTGTTGATGAACGGGTAGATCTCGTCGAGCTTCACGCGCTCGACGACCCGGCTCCCCCAGAAGGGCGGCGTCGGCACGGGGACATCGGTAGAAACCGTGCTGCGGGCGGGGGCGGCTTCGACCGCGACCGCTCCGCCTTCCGCGGCCGCCAGCTTCCGCGCTTTGGAGGCCGCGATGGTCTCCTCGGCGCTGGCCCGCTTCTCGACGCGGGCCACGATCTCGCCATCGAGCGTGTCGAGCGTGTTGCCGGCGAGCATGTCCATGAACCGCAGCCCCTCGAACGCGTCCTTGCCGTAGTAGAGCGGGCCCTCGTAGACCGACCGCAGGTGCCCCTCGGCGTAGTGCCGGCTCAGGGCCGCGCCGCCGAGGATGACCGGCACCCGGTGGCCCTGCTCTCGCAGTTCCCGCAGGTTGTCCTCCATCACGTGCACGCTCTTGACCAGCAGCCCGGAGAGCCCGATCGCGTCGGCCCCCGTCTCCTGCCACTTGGCCATGATGTTCGAGAGCGGTTGTTTGATCCCGATGTTGTGCACCTGATACCCGTTGTTGCTCAGGATGATGTCTACGAGGTTCTTGCCGATGTCGTGCACGTCGCCTTTGACGGTCGCCAGCACGATCGAGCCGCGGGCCTTGCCGCCGCTCTTCTCCATGTGGGGCTCGAGGTGCGCGACCGCGGCTTTCATGACCTGCGCCGATTGCAGCACGAACGGCAGCTGCATCTGTCCCGATCCGAACAGCTCGCCAACGGTCTTCATGCCGTCGAGCAGGTGGTCGTTGATGATGTCCAGCGGCGAGTACTTCTCCATCGCCGTGGTCAGGGTCTCGGCCAGGCCCTCCTTGTCGCCATCGACGATGTGCGCGCGCAGCTGCTCCTCCAGCGTGAGGTCCGCCTTGGTCGCCTGGGTGCTGGCGGTTGACTCGACGTCCTTGAACAGCGCGATGAACGCCTGCAGCGGGTCGAAGTCCTCGTCGGTCACGCCCTCGGGCAGGCCGGTGCCGCCCTTCGACTCGTGCCTGCGGTCGTAGAGCAGGTCCATCGCGGCGCGCTGCTGTTCTTCGGGGATGCGGTTGAGCGGCAGGATCTTCGACGCGTGCACGATCGCGCTGGTCATCCCGGCCTCGACCAACTCGTGCAGGAAGACCGAGTTGAGCACCACCCGGGCGGCGGGCTTGAGGCCGAACGAGACGTTCGACACGCCGCAGGTCATCTGGCACCGGGGCAGGTGCTCGGCGATCAGGCGCGTGCCCTCGATCGTCGCCAGGCCGCTCCGCCGGTCGGGCTCCATGCCGGTCGAGACCGGGAGCACGAGGGGGTCGAAGAACAGGTCGGCCTCGTCGAGCCCGTGGACGGTCGTCGCGCGGTGGTGCGCGCGCTGGGCGATCGCGAGCTTGCGGTCGGCCGTGCGGGCCATGGCGTTGTCCTGGTCCTCGTCGATCGAGCCGATGACCAGGGCCGCGCCGTGCGCGCGCGCCAGGCGGCAGATCGCGTCGAACTTTTCTTCGCCGTCCTCGAAGTTGGCCGAGTTGATGACGCACTTGCCGGGCGACCGCTCGAGCGCGGCCTCCATGGTCTTGATCTGGGTCGAGTCGATCATCAGCGGCGCATCGACCTGCTGGGCGACCCGGTTGACGACCTCCGCGATGTCGCGGGCGTTGTCGCGCCCGGCGTAGTCCACGTTGAGGTCGAGGATGTGGCTCCCCTCACGCATCTGCGAGCGGGCCAGCGCGACGATCCCGTCCCAGTCCTCCTCTTCGAGCAGGCCCTTGAACTTGCGGCTGCCCGAGGCGTTCATGCGTTCGCCGACGATCAGGAAAGACGTGTCCTGACGGAACTCGGTGGGGGAGTACAGGCTCGTGCCTGCTGCGCCCAGCGGTTCGAGCGTCCGCTCGGCCCGCGGGGTCTGGGCGATCGCGCGGGCGAGCCGCTCGATGTGGTCCGGCGTCGTGCCGCAGCAGCCGCCGACGAGGCCGACGCCGTACTCGCGGACGTACCTGGCCAGCGTCTCTGCGAACGCCTCCGGCCCCAGCGGGAAGTGCGTCCGCCCCTCCATCAGCACGGGCAGGCCGGCGTTGGGCACGACCGACACGTGCCGGTCCCAGTGCTTGGAGAGATACTGGACGTGCTCGGCCATCTCGACCGGGCCGGTCGCGCAGTTGAGCCCGAGCGAGGCGATCGGGTAGCCCCGCAGCGCCGCGACGGCCGCCTCGATCGACGTGCCGAGCAGCATGGTGCCCGTGGTCTCGATCGTGATGGAGACCAGGATGGGGATGTCCTCGTGCGTCTTGCCCGCGTCTTCGAGCGCGGCCAGGCACGCGTTGATGACGCACTTGACCTGCAGGAGGTCCTGGCAAGTCTCGATGAGGAGCGCGTCCACCCCGCCGGCGATCAGGCCGCGGGCCTGCTCCCGATAACTGGCGAGCATGTCGGCCCAGGAGATCTGGCCGAGGGTGATGAGCTTGGTGCCCGGTCCCATCGAGCCGAGGACAAACTTCGGGTTGTCGGCGGTCGCGTGCGGCTCGGCCGCGGCTCGGGCGACCTCGCCGGCGAGTTTGTTCAGCTCAAAAGTGCGGCCGTCGAGGTCGAACTCGGCCAGCACGTGGCGGGCACCGCCGAACGAGTCGGTCTCGACCGCGTCGGAGCCGGCGGCGAAGAAGGACTCGTGGATGCCGCGGATCACCTCCGGCCGACTCTGGAGCAGAATCTCGGGGCAGTTCTCGCACCCGAGGTAGTCCTTCTCCACGTCGAGATCGATGTTGTGGGTGGCGGTCCCCATCGCTCCGTCGATCACGAGGACGCGGCGGTCGAGTTCGGCAAGAAAGCGGCTCGGCATGGAATGGGCCCTCCGTTGGCACTGCCCGGCTCAAGTATACCCATTCATCCGGATGAACGGATGAAGCAGGCCGGAGATCCTTGGCGCGTGGTGTGCAAAAACACAATCGGCCGAGCGATAACGCTCGGCCGAATCGGTCCTGCAGATCGCCAGGGGGCTACTTCTTCTTCTGGAAGTAGTTGCCCTGGAACTTCCTCTGGAACTTCTCGACGCGGCCGGCGGCGTCGATGAACTGCTGCTTACCGGTGAAGAAGGGGTGCGAGCCGGACCAGACCTCGACGTGCATCTCGGGCTGGGTCGAGCCGACCTCCATGACCACCTCACCGTTGTGGTAGACCTTGCAGTTGTACAGATTGGGGTGGATGCCGTCCTTCATCGTCGTGCTCCTGGGCTCTCCCGCTGGCGGCACCGCCAGGCCGGGCGAGAAGTCTAGCCCCGGGTTCGGCTGATGCAAGCCCCTCCTCTTGACGATCAAGAGGAGAGTGCTAGTCTTTATGGCCGGGCCGAAGGGTCCGGGGTTTGGGATTTGGTCCCCGATAGCTCAATGGTAGAGCGAGCGGCTGTTAACCGCTAGGTTGTAGGTTCGATCCCTACTCGGGGAGTTCGCCAGCCCGCCTCAAGCCGAGGCGGGCCGAGTCGTTTACGGGGAGGGCCGGGTTGGCGGTGCCAACCTGGCGGCTGGATTCCGGCGGAATCCGGGCGATTGTCGGGTCGAGATGAAGGGCCGGCCAACTCTCGGCTTTGGGGGAGAGCGACCCGGGCCCGGGCCGAACGCCGGGGTGTCGCGCGGAATCTGGCCGGGACTCTCAGACTCTCGGTACCGGTCGCGTCTCGCCGTGAACGGGGGCGTACCGATTGCGCTTGCAACTCCAATGTTTCGAGACGCGGATGCGTCCCAGCGGAACTCATACGATCCGGCGGGCTGAACAGCCGCGCCCGCAGGACTGAGTTGCGGACACCGGAATCGTCGAACCACTCGGAAACCTCGCGCCTTGTCCATCTTCGAGCCACGCCGACCCGAGCCAGCGACATGGCCCGCTGATGCACAAGCGGCGGCTTGGTCGGTCAGAAGGCAGCAACTGCTGGAGTGGCTCCGCACTGACGCTCCCTCTCTTGCCCCGGCGTATGAAGCCGCCGTCCGACTCGTCGACGAGACCAGCTTTCCGGCGCGAGTGCATCTGGTCTGCCACATCGTGCGGGACATCTACGCCAAGCTGCCGGAGGTTCTCGATGGGGAATACCGGCGGCGGAACGCCGGCGAGGTCTACCGAAACGGGGTTGAGAAGGTCGAACAACGCTGGGAGGGCACCCCGACGGATTCCCTCGCTCCCGCCGCCACGTCGGCGGGCGGGGATGTTGCCGCAACGATGCGCATCTCGCTGTCGGCCGCACGCTCGGTCGAAGGCCTGCTGGATGTGCATCGCGCACTCAAGAAGCAGCCGCGGAGCGCGGAGGTGCTCGCTCGGGCGCTGTACCGACGGTTTGCGGACGCGGGATTGGACCCACCGAAACGTCTGGTGGAGGTCTTCGAGCGAGAACGTCGGTGGTTCACGGAGCGTGCTCACCTGGTGCGTGACCACGAGAAGCTCCCATCCGACGAGGGGCTCGATGAGCACTTCACCGCATTCGAGAATGCTCTCTTTTCACTCGTGGGTCCGTACTTTGCCGGGAAGCAGGAGATCGATGCGATCCTTCAGCAGGCCAACCAGTGAACAGGTGGACGCTGCGGTGTCCATGCTCAGCGCGCCTCATCACGAGCGCTACTTCTTCGAGAAGCTGGAGAATCCGCGCTGGCTCGCGCCGCTTAAGGAGCGGGGCTTCTTCGACCACCCGCCCAAGCCAGAGGCGCTCGAGGGCGGCGGGTATCAATACAGGGTGTGGCCGCAGTCACGCTATCTCGCGAGGATGGCCCCCCTAGCCCCCGACGAAGTAACGGAGATTCTCAGTCAGATCAGTACAGACAACTGGCTTGTGGTGCGGGATATGGTCGAAGCGGCGAAGGCCATGCCTACCGAGCCGGTCGTTCGGTTGATCGAAGCGATCGGTAACCGCGTTGAGCAGTGGGCTGCTAACTACATGCTTATCGATGTCGGAGAGCTCGCTGCGCGCCTCGCGCGGGAGGGGCAGCCCGAAGCGGCGATGCGACTGGCAGAGCGGACATTTGGATCGGCAGTCCGAGGACGTGGTGGCCGCTCGCTCCGCCGAGAGGAGCATGCATACTTCAAGGGGCTCCGAGAGCATGTCGTCCCTTCGCTTGCGCGCGCTCGTCCGATGGAGTTCGTCGCAGCACTGACCACTTGGATGAGCGCAGCGATGGCGCACGATGACGAGGTCGGAGAGGCAACCGACGAGTCGTCGTACATTTGGCGCCCGGCAATCGAGAATCACGAACAGAACCGGGACTTCCAATTCGCCGCCAAGCTCGTCAGCTGCCTGCGGGACGCATGCGAAACGGCGATTCGTGAAGGCGGAGTGTCCCTTGGAGACATCCTTGGCGTCATCACGGGAGCCGACGGCCAGCTATTCGGCCGCTTGCGCCTCCATCTTGTCGCCGAATTCAAGGATCAGGATCCGGGTCTAGCCCGTCGAGCAGTCATGGACCGTTCACTCTTCACGGACTACAGGTTCAAACACGAATACGCGCGGCTCGTGGGAAAGGCGTGGCCGCTGCTGCAGGCTGAGGAACAGGAGCAGTGGCTCGAGTGGATCGAGGAGGGACCGGAAGGAATCCGCCCCGACTACTACGATCGGCCCGAGGACGAGAAACGCACGCAGCGCCAGCGAGAGTACTGGCAATTCCAGCACTTACATTGGGTCCGCGAACACCTCGTCGGTGAATGGCAGTCGTTCTACGATCGCATGTACGCAGAGCATGGCGAGCCGGAGTTGGCCGATCTGAACGTCTATTCAGGCGGGGTGCGACATGGACGTGAGAGTCCATACTCGGTGGAAGAGCTCAAGAAACTGGGATTTGAACAAGCGGTTCAGGCCGTTGTGCGGTGGCGCCCCGCACCCGACGATCGGTTTGACGGACCTTCGGTGGACGGGCTTGCGGGGTGCTTCCAGCAGTTTATCGAGAATGATGCCGAGGCCGCCTCCAGCCAGTCATCGCTCCTGAAGGGAGCGCCGGCGATCTATGTGCGTCGATTCCTTGAATCGATAACCGCTGGTGTCAAGCATGGCAAACTGATCGATCTTGCCGCTGTGATCGACCTCTGCGAGTGGGTGGAGAGCCGTCCCGTCGGGGAGCGCACTTCGCCCGATGAGCCGATGGGGCTCATCGATGCAGACTGGCAGTGGTGCCGCGACACGATCGCTGATCTGATTGAGGAGATCAGTAAGGCCGTGGATGGTGACGGACGACCGAGCTTCGGACTGGAGCACCGAAATGCATTGTGGAGGATTGCGAAGCCTCTGCTGGATAGCCCCGCAAAGCTCTACGTAGGGCGAGGGGACGAGGAGCCGGGAGATCCACGAGTGCAAGACTGGGCCTTGGCCATGCTCAATTCCACGCGGGGCAAGGCCATGCGGGCGGTCTTCGAGTATGCAGAATGGGTGACGAATCACACGGTGTCCAGGCGCCAGCGAGCAGAAGCGTTCCCCGGTGGCTTCGATGCCCTTCCCGAAGTCCGAGCCTGCCTTGAGGAACAGCTAGTCCGGACGGATCGGGACTGCGCTGGTCACGCCGCCTTTGGCTGGTTCCTGTGGCTGATGTACTGGATCGATGCTGGCTGGCTCCGAGCGCGGGCAGATGAGATCTTTGACCTCGAGGCGATCGAAACGAATCCGTCAGAAGCAGTCGGCTGGGCTGCTTGGACTGTATTCCTCTTTGCGAATCGACCCCATATCGAGTTCTACAGATTGCTCTGCAACCAGTTCAGTGTCGCGGTGGATCAGGCGGCGGAGTTCACCGAACCGCCAGTCTCAAGGGAACATCCCTTCCTTCGACTGGCCGAGCACTTGATCGTGCTGTACGGTCGGGGAGATTTCGGCGCCGCTGCCCGCCAGGCGTGGGACACCGACAACGGCATCATCCGGAGGCTTATTACCGAGACACACAGCTCGGTCCGATCGCACGCGATCCAGTTCGTCGGGATGAGCCTCTCGAAGAACGACGGCGAGCTTCCGACCGACGTGCTCAAGCGCTTCGTGGATCTCTGGCAGCTCTATTGGGAGTCCGTCGGGCAGGCAGACGCCCAAGCCGATCCGGGTAGCGCCGTCTTCGGGTACTGGTTTGCCGCTGGCGTATTTGATCCAAAATGGGCAATAGAGCGCTTGGAGGAGTTCATTCAGGCTGCTCCAAATGCGGAGCCCGACGACCTGATCGTAGAGCAACTGGCTCAGGTGTGTCACATTGATCCCTTCCGATCCGCGCGGATCATCCAGATGCTAATCAATGCGGATAGCGAGAGATGGCGGGTGCTCGGCTGGAAGGATGACGGCAAGAAGGTGTTGCGGGCGGCGATCGCAGCGGGGGGCGACGCCCGTTCTGTCGCTCATCAAGCAATCGATCAGCTTGGACGCCGCGGCTTCTTGGAGTTCGGCGATTTGCTCGAAGCGTGATCCCGCGACACTTTCGATACCTCGTGCAGATGTAGACGGGTGAACTCCCAGCATGGGAAGGAGCCCGCATGGACGAGGGGGCACAGCACTCTCGCCGCACCATGTCTGCGCGCGACATCAGGCCGGACGAACGACGGGGCGAGGTCATCGACATCCTGGCGGCCGGCCTGGCCCGCATCGCGACAGCGCCGACCGCGGCCCAGGAGTTGCCAAGGGGCCCCGCAGCCGCATCGAAATCGACCGGCGGAAAGGCTCCAGATTCTGCCGCGACATGCCTTGAACTTCCGCACGATCCGGGGCTGAGTGTGCCCGGCGGTGAACCGCCGGAGAGCGCACGATGTCGGAGATTGCGATGAACGAGGAGGTACGCAGGCAGGTCGCGGCGTTGGAGCGCATGACCGTCACGGAGCTGAAGCGGCGCTACGCCCAGGTCTTCGGCGAGCCGGCGCGGTCGGGCAACCGGCAGTGGCTCTTCCGCCGCGTTGCGTGGAGGCTCCAGGCGCTGGCCGAGGGGGACCTGCCGGAGCGGGCCCGCGCCCGGGCGCGGGAGCTGGCCCGGGACGCCGACGTGCGGCTGCGCCCGCCGGCGGATCTGACGATGGAGCCGGCCCCCGCGGCGCTTCGGACCGTCTCGGGGTCGATCGCCGCGACGCGGGATGAGCGGGTCCCGATTCCGGGCACCGTGCTCCGCCGCGTGTTCAAGGGCCGCGAGTACCGCGTCACCGTCCTGACCCGCGGCTTCGAGTACGACGGCCAGACGTACCGATCACTCTCAGCGGTGGCCCACGCGATCAGCGGATCGCACTGGAACGGGTTCCACTTCTTCGGCCTCGCCAAGCCAGGCAAGGAGCGCGGATGAGCAGAACGCCCGCCAATACGGTCCGCTGCGCGATCTACACCCGCAAGAGCACCGAGGAGGGGCTCGAGCAGGAGTTCAATTCGCTCGACGCCCAGCGCGAGTGCTGCGAGAACTACATTGCGAGCATGGCCGGCGAAGGGTGGGTCTGCCTGCCGGACCGCTACGACGACGGCGGGTTCACCGGCGGGAACATGGAGCGGCCGGCGCTGAAGCGGCTCATGTCTGACATCGAGGCGGGGCGGATCGACTGCGTCGTCATCTACAAGTACGACCGCCTGAGCCGGTCGCTGCTGGACTTCTTCAAGCTGCTGGAGGCGTTCGAGCAGCGGAAGGTCGCGTTCGTCTCCGTGACGCAGCAGTTCAACACGGCAACCTCGACCGGGCGGCTCATGCTCAACATGCTCCTGTCGTTCGCGCAGTTCGAGCGGGAGCTGGTCTCGGAGCGGACGCGCGACAAGATCGCCGCGGCCCGCCGCAAGGGGAAGTGGGCCGGCGGGCACCCCGTGCTCGGGTACGACCTGCTCCGCAGCCCGGGCGGGACGAAGCTCGTCGTCAACGAGGAGGAGGCGAAGCGCGTCCGGCACATCTTCGAGCTGTACCTGGAGTGCCGGTCGGTCCAGCAGACGATCAACCGGCTCGACCAGCTCGGCTGGGTCAACAAGGCCTGGACGATGAAGAGCGGGAAGGCACGCGGCGGGACGCCGTTCAACAAGTCCACGCTGTTCAAGCTGCTCACGAACGTCGCGTACCTCGGGCAGGTGCGGTACAAGGACCAGGTCTACGACGGCGAGCACGAGGCGATCGTCGAAGAAGTCCTGTTCCAGCGGGTGCAGGCGGCGCTCCGCCACAACCGAAACGGCGGCGGCTCGCACGTACGGAACAAGCACGGGGCGCTGCTCAAGGGGCTGGTACGGTGCAAAGCGTGCGGATGCGGGATGAGCCACCACTTCGCCGTCAGCGGGCCGAAGCGGTACCGCTACTACGTGTGTGTGAAGGCCCAGAAGCGCGGTTGGGCCAACTGCCCGGGGCCGTCGTTGCCGGCGCACGAAATCGAGCAATTCGTTGTGGATCAGATCCGGTCGCTGGGGCAGAACGACGGGGTGCTGGCCGAGGCGGTTCTGCGGACGCAGGAGCGCCTGCGCGAGGAACTGGCCGCGAACCAGGCGGAGCGGCGCGCCGTCGGGAAGCGCATCCGGTCGCTCCGGGCAGAGATCCACGGGCTCGTGGAGTCGGGCCGTGCCGGCAACGGCTCGGCCGTCCGCGTCGCGGCGCTGCGGGAGGAGCTGGAAGAGGCGGAGGGCGAGGCGTCACGGCTCGACGATGTCATCGCCCGGGCGGACAAGCGTCTCATCGATGAGGACGAGTTGGTCGGGGCGCTCGAGGCGTTCGACCCGGTGTGGGAGTCGCTCACGCCGCACGAGCGCGAGCGGCTGGTCCATCTGCTCGTCCGGCAGGTCGAGTACGACGCGGAGACCCAGTCCGTGACGATCGCGTTCCACGAGGGCGGGGTCGGGGCGGAAGGCCCGGAGGAGGAGCCGACGTGTCCGGCGGGCTGAGCGTCACCAAGCAGATCCACTTCGCCACGCGCAGCCGCGGGCGGCGGGAGATCTGCGACGAGCCGGCGCCGGTGCCTGAGCGCGTGCCCGAAGGCACCGTCCCCCGCGTGTCAAGGCTGATGTCGTTGGCGATCCGGTTCGACGAACTGCTACGGGAGGGAGCGGTCGAGGGCCAAGCGGACCTCGCCCGGCTCGGCCACATCAGCCGGGCGCGGGTGACGCAGATCATGAATCTGTTGCTGCTCGCGCCAGACATCCAGGCGGCGATCCTGAACCTGCCGCTCACGGTTCGGGGGCGAGACCCGATCACTGAGACGATGCTGCGGCCGATCGCGGCGGAGGTTGATTGGGCTGTGCAGCGGCGGATGTGGTCACCGCTTGATTCCCCGGCCGATGACGCGGCGTAGCCTCTCGATCTGTTCTTCCATTTCTGCGTCCGTATGGGTCGCCTCGGTGATCCGTTCCATCTCCCCAACGGACAGTTCTCTGACAAACTCGGTATCGACTACGTGTCGGATAGGAACTTGCGCACTCCCGACGGCCTGCTGGCAGTCCTCGCACGCCACAACTAGGTTCTCAACCGACGTCGGTCCGCCAGCCGAGAACGCGATGATGTGATGCGCAGTGCACTCGTCACGTGGCAGCCGCCTTCCGCAAATGCCGCAGGCACCGCGGTCGCGTTTTCGAATGTATGCCTGTATCCTCGGTCCTATCCGCCGGCCGCGGCGCTCCGGCGGAGGCGAACCGAGGGACAGCACCTCTTCAACTGGAAGGGTGATTGTCCAGAATCCCTCGTCCAAGTCGATCGAGTTGCCACACTGGGCACATCGAAGGTCCTCGGCGAGTTGCTCTCCCTCCTCAAGGCACAACTCGGCAGCGATGTCCTCGTCGGCCATGCCCGCAACGACGTCCGGGAGGCCGTCACCTGTGTGTCGACCGTGGCAGAGCCAGCACAGGGGCACAACGAACCGCCGCTTCCAAATGAACAGTTCCGGCGTGCCCGATGGCGTCACATTCACTTCTTTGCGCGGCCGGTATCACCGTGGCCGGGATTCGGAACTCGCTCACGGACGGTGGTCGAGGGCCGCCGCTTGGTCTCGGACAGCGGCACAAACTGTCCGTTGCGCGCGTCGCGGCCCTGTAGCCTGGTCTTCGGACTCTTGTTCGACATCAGATGCCCTCCTTGGGGATCTACATGTTTTGGTGGCCGAGGTACGACTCCGACTACTCTGGAACTCGAGCGATCCTACCGATCCGGATCGCGATCATGACCGATCGCCGCGCCGAACACGCCGCCGAGCCATCCTCCTCCCGGCCCAAGAAGCGCCCGTCCCGCAAGCGCGCCGATGCCCGCACCGGCGGCTGCGTTCCCAAGGCGAGCGGCGGCTCGCCGCTCCCGGTTGAGCGGCGCTCGGATCGTTCCGTTCCGTCTGCGGGCCGTGCGCGTCGAACCCGCACACTTCGAGCGATTGCACGAAATGCATGCGGCGTAGAGATTGCATCGCCGACTCGTGCCCCCGCAAGCCCGGGGCCGAGAGTGCTCCACTTCCCAGGCGCCGCGTGCTCCTGGATTCGCGTAGTTCGTAAACGCGAGCCGCTTGTGGCAGATATGGCACTTGCCACTCGTGCGATCGTAGATGTCGTTCAATTGCTCATCCGTGTAGGCCATGACTTCATCCTTGATGCCCACTTCGGCTACGCTGCGAGGCCAAGTCAGACTGTGACTCTGCCAACTTGAGCGATAGCTCATTCGCCTTCTCGTAGCTGATCACTGCCTTCGGCGGCGTCTCCTTCCACGCAGCCTCTTCGTGCGACTTGTCACTGATGTCCGAAGGGGTCATGCCCCCCAGCGCGTCGCGGACGAACCGGAGCAAGCGGACGTCCTCCTCGGTCAGCGCCGCAAGGGCGGCCTCGGCCTCGGAACCTGGCCGGAATACCTCGCCGGTGTTCCCGTTCTGGAACGACATCTCGTTCACGAAGACGACGTCGTCCGCTTCCAGCTGGGCTCGCAGCCCGCTGAACGCGACCGGCACCGGTCCGTACGGCATGCGTCGGTACAGGGCGCCTGTGAGCGACCGGGAGCTCGCGCGGAAGCTCAGGAAGTCGGCGTAGAACAGCAGCTTGTAGAGCTTGGTCTGCGTGACGAGCTGGACGTGCTGGCAAAGCCACGCCACGACGGCGGCGTAGCGCTTGTAGTCGAACGCCCGGAAGCCGCTCCGCATCGACACTTCTACCGGCATCGACTCGATGTAGCCGGTCTCCCAATACACCTGGTGCCTGTCCGGAAGTTGGCCGAGCGTCGCTTCCGCCGCGCGGCCCTGCCGCTCCGTGAGCACACGGCCGCGACGGCGCAGGAGGTCACGCATGTGATCGCGGTTGTCGCACGCGCGGATGAGCTCGTCTTCCTTCTCCTGCTGGAGCGCTCCCTGCTCGTACCGGTTGATCGTCGCCGGGCTCATGCCGAGCAGCGTGGCGAACGCCACCTGGCTCAGGCCCCATTGCTCGCGGATGCGCTGGATCTCGGCTGGCGCGAGCAACCCACGCCGCTCGCGGTAGGCGTCGTGCGCTCGCTCGACGGGATCGCCGAAGGTCTCGTCCGGGATGGACTCGCCGCACTCGGCGCACACCCACTGGGGCACGGTCAGAGTGATCTCCTCGCCGCGAACGTCGAACGTCTCCACGCGTTCCTCGGGGACGAAGCGTCGATCGTCCTCGCATCGGGGGCAGTACATCGTCTTTTCCATCACGCGTCTCCTCTCAGCGGATAGCACATCGTGTGCTCCGCCTTGTGGAACGACCAGATGGAGCCTCGCGGCATCTCGCCGCGCTTCGTGGGGTTCAGTCGCAACTTGATGTAGACCTCCGTTCCTTCGATGTCACACCCGAACACCCACACCTCCTTCGCCTGGTCGGTGTCGTCCGGCGCCGGCCCGGCCGAGTAGTTGTCCGGCGTCAGGCCCCGGATGATGTCCATCGCCAGCCGGCGGGTCAGGTTGAGGTCGATCAGGTCCTGGTCCGTTCGCGGCCTCCCGATGAACTGGCACCGCTCGTACTCGATCGCGAGCTTGAATGCGGTCAGGAACTCGGCGAGCTCGGCCCGGCCCGGGGGCTGGGCACCACTGTTCTTCGACATAGAGTCTATCCCAGGATAGCGTTTTGTCAACCTCTGCGGTAGCATAGCATCCCGCCAGCCCTCCGGAATGGGTCCGGAGGCCCGAGAACCCCGTTCCGGCCGCCCGGCCGGGCAGAACCCCCCTAGCACCCGCCGGAGGCGGGGATGAGGAGTCGGAGACTGAACCCATGCGGAGCCAGCCCTACCTGTCGAACCTCAGCGATCCGTCCTGCTTTCGTGCAATCGACCCCGCCTGCCTGCTCGAACTCGTGCGTCCCTACGCGGACTTCTTCGCCAACCACGGCGTCGTCCTCCCCGACGATCCTGCCGAGCTCGACGTGGAACGGATCGCCCCGCTCATGCTCCAGCCGTACCCGGACTCGCCCTACGGGCTCGTCGACGCGCTCGTGCACATCAACGAGATCTCCACGCCCGCCGGGATGGAGGCGCTCATCGACGAGGCGCGGCGTCGCGGGATCGATCTCCCGCTCGACGGACCGCTCGCGCCCGCCGATGTCGCCGCCCGCGTGTGGCTGGCAGATCCGGAGTTGCTGCGGCGCAAGCACGCCGAGCACATCGTGCTTCGCCGGCGGAGCTTCGAGTGCTTCCTGGCACGCCAGGGTGCATCGCTCGTCCGTCCCGCGCGTCTCGACGACGCCATGCGGCTTTTCGAGGAGGACTTGCATGCCTGGTTCGTCGACCGCGGCCGCGGCCCGGGTGCGCGAGTCCACGTCATCGAGGAGAAGGACGAGGTCCGCCTCGTCGTCCGGCATGGCGGACCGTACCGGCGCGAAGGGTGCCTGCAGGCGGGAGAGCCGGGGACCGTTCACTTCCGCCCGATGGACTTCCACCTGCTCGTGCTCGATCTGGAGGCGTGGGAACTCCGCGTCAACTGCAAGAGCAAGGGCGAGGTCAAGCTGTACCGCGAGAGCATCGGGCGGCGGCTCTTCGGCCAGGCTGACTTCTTTGACGAGCGGAGCACGAAGTACACGCTCGAGCCCCTTCGCCGCCTCGGCCGCCGCAGTCTCGTCTGCACGGATGTGCCCGGGCTGCGCGCGGTCCGCCTCATCGAGCTGGGGATGTACCTCGGTGGCCCATTCGGACGCAAGCGCATCGAGCAGGCCAGTGACGTGCTGCTCGCCTTCGAGACCGATGGCGATCGTATCCCCGACCGCGCCCTTCTCACAAAGGGCAACTTGGAGTTTGAGTTCGAGGACTCCCGCAAGCCGAGGTCGGTGGGCATCGGCTCCTTCAACCGCGCGAGGTACACGCGCGATGGTGATGTGGCCCTGGTTGAGACATTCCTCCGCCGGCGGGGGTTCATCACCGGAGACGGCCATGCGGCTGTGGCGTGCGCTTGAATCGGTCCCCGGCTGGGCCGGGGTGCGGTCCGTCTGGCGCGACGCCCTGGGACCGGAATTCGATTGCATGGGCCCGCTGCTCGAGCCCATGGAGACGCTGGCGTTGTCGCTCCCGCTCGGGGGCTCGGAACACCACCGCGTCGTCATGCACGCGGACGATGACATCGTGGCCGTCTGCCCCGACACGGGTGATGTGATCCCGGTGGACCACGACGACATCGTGATCTACCGGCTGTGCGCCGAGTTGCTGCTCAGCGGGATCGCCTCGGCCCTCGCCCTCTCGGGGGAGCCGACACCGGTGGGAAGCGGACGCCGCTTGTGGTGGCTGGGCGAGTTCGTCCCGATGGCGGGGGTGCGCTTCCCCGTCTACCTGGTCAGGGCGTGCGACGCGGAGGAGGTTCTCTCCAGCGCTGGTCATATGACGGCTTTGACCACGGCGCCGCCCGTGCTGCTCACGCCCACGCGGGCGCCGTGCGGGCCCCCGCTCGAGAGTCTGCTCACAGCTCGACGGATCGGGTGGTGCGCGCTCGAAGACCTGCTCGCCTGGGACGGCGAGGCCGCCTTCCGCACGATCCGTCCCCTGCGCGACGCCCTTCGTTCCTTCCTGGCGACGCACGCGCCCAAGACGATCGGTGAGCACGATCAGCCCCGCTTCCCGACGCCTGCCGGATCGGTGTGGTCGGACCTCGTGATCCGCTTCAAAGATGCCCACACCATCTCCGTGTCGGTCGGCGGCGAGTCGCGCGTGCTGACCTACGCGGACATGGGCATGGGCAACAAGAAGTCGCGCAACCCCACTGTCCAGTGGGACCTGCTCTACGCGTTCGGCCAGGCCCACGGCCTTCTCACCTGGTCGAGCCCGGCGGCGGCGCGCGAGAATCAGAAGCGGCGCGAGCGGCTCGCGGACGACCTCCAGCGGTTCTTCGGCATCGAGGAAGACCCGTTCGAACCTCGCGAGGGCGGCTGGCAAGCGAAATTCGCCATCGAGCCGGACTGACGTCAGCGACATGTCGCTGACGGAACCGCCTGTTCCCGCAGATTCTTTTCAGACGTAACCGACGCCACAACAGAGGTTTAGGCGTCCACGTAACCGCTGCGCCTTCGCCTCCACCGACATGTCGGCAGTCCCGGGCAACAGGCCGGCGCCCGAGACGCACACAGCCCCGTGGGAGCCCCTTCGCCGGACCTGTTGCTCCCCCGGGGCCATTGGCCACCGCCAGAGGTCCGGCATGCAGAACGCGACGTCGAATGAGCTCCATCGTCAGCCCCACAACCTCAGCCAGTACGCCCTCGACCGCATCGAGTACCGCGTTGCGAGGCTCGCGCAGGTCTTTCGCCTGTCAGCCGATGATGCCGACGACCTTCGCCAGGACATGGCGTTGGAGGTCTGGCGGGCGATGCCCCGCTTCGACGCCGAGAAGGCGTCGGAAGAGACTTTCATCAACCGCGTCCTCGACCTGTACTACCGGCACACGGCGCGGAGCATTCGCACCCAGCGCCGGCACGAGGCGATGAGCCCAGCGCTGCTGTCGGCCATGAATGGCTGGGTGCCGCTCACGAACGACACGCGTGCCGGCGAGCAGTCCGAGGCGGATCGAGCGTGCGAGGCGGTCGATATCGAGCGGGCGCTCGCGACGCTGCCCCGCAAGCTCCGCCTGATCTGCGAGGAACTGAAGCACCACACGCCTCGGGATGTCGCGCAGCGCCTCCGGATGCACCGTGGCTCGGTCTACCGCGCGATCGGGCAGATTCGAGCCCATCTAGAAGCGTGCGGCATCCGCGCGGCTGCCTAGCGCGGCGCGCGGGCCGGTCACGCAGATGTAGGCAGGCGGCGGAAGTCCCGAAACGCTAAGACCAGGAGCACCCGATGCCGACGGACACGGCCGAGCAGGCCACGCTCGATCTGCGCTTCCTCCACCGCGAGCCGGCGGAGGTATACCACGCCAGAGCGCGGGACCACCTCGCGTCTCACTCGCTCGCCGACTTCCGGCGCTGCCCTCTGCTGTTCCGGCGCAAGGAACTGGGGCTCATCCCCGAGCGCGATACGGAGGCGTACCTCGTCGGCCGCGCCGCGCACGTGCTGGTGCTTGAGGGGCGGCAGCGGTTCGAGGCAGAGTTCGCTGTCGGTGGTCCGGTCAACCCCAAGACTGGCAAGCCGTTTGGATCGAGTACGAAGGCGTTCGGCGAGTGGGCCGCGAAGGTCGGCAAACCGGTGCTCGCCGATGATCAGGCAGCGCTGGTGGAGCAGATGGCGGCGAGCGTGCGCGAGCACATCTTCGCCCGCGAACTGCTCGACGACGGCGTGGCCGAGGGCGTTGTGCGCTGCGAGTACGCCGGGCACACGAGCCAGTCGCGGATCGACTGGGTCAACCCGGTCGAGGGCCGCGGGATCGTGGATCTGAAGACGTGTGATCGGCTCGACTGCTTCGAGCTGGACATCGGCGCCTTCGGGTACGTGCATCAGCTCGCGTTCTACCGCGCGCTCGTGAGCATCGCGTCGGGCGAGGACCTGCCCGTCCACATCATCGCCGTGGAAAAGCGGGAGCCGTTCCGCTGCGGCGTGTGGCAGCTCTCCGAGCGAGTGCTCTCGCAAGCCCGGCGCGAGAACGAGCAGGCGATGGCGGAGCTTGCGCGCTGCCGCGCAACCGGCGTGTGGCCGACGCGCTTCGAGTCCATGCGGCTGTTCGACCGGCTGTGACCATCGACCGGGAGCGTCTATTCAGGAGGCGGGGCATGCCCCCGCGGCAAGACCCAATCACGGAGGACCGCATGAAGCTGAGCCAGATCGAACGAGGAACGCAGACCGCCCCCCGCCGTGTCATGGTCTACGGCACGCACGGGATCGGCAAGAGCACGTTCGGCGCGATGGCCGAGCACCCCATTTTCGTCCAGACCGAGGATGGCTTGGCGAACATCGACGTCGACCGCTTCCCGCTGGCCACGCGCTACAGCGATGTGCTCACGGTTCTCGGCGAGCTCTACACCGCCGAGCACGAATACCGAACCATCGTCATCGACTCGCTCGACTGGCTCGAGCGGCTGATCTGGGGCGAGGTCTGCGCCAAGCGCGGCGTCGAGTCGATCGAGGACATTGGCTACGCGAAGGGGTACATCTTCGCCCTGACGCAGTGGCGCGAGATCCTGACCGGCCTGGACGCGCTGCGCAACGAGCGCGGCATGCAGGTCGTCCTCATCGCGCACGCCCAGATCGAGAAGTTCGCCAACCCCGAGACCGACACCTACGACAGGTACAGCCCTCGCCTCCAGAAGCTGGCCTCCGCGCTCGTTCAGGAATGGTGCGACGAGGTGCTCTTCGCCAGCTACCGCGTCCACACCAAGACGACCAAGGAGGGGTTCGACCGCAAGCGCACGCAGGGCGTTGGCACGGGCGAGCGGATCATCCGCACAACCGAGCGGCCGGCGCACGTGGCGAAGAACCGCCTGAATCTCCCCGACGAGATCCCCCTCGACTACCGCGTGTACGCCGCGTTCGTGCGCGGCGAGAACCCGCTGGCGGTCGCCGACACCGAGAGCGCCCCCACGACCACCACCGAGCAAGAAGGAGCCTGAACCCATGGCGAACCTGAACGGATTCGACGCGACCAACGTGGAGCCGAACGTCGGCTTCGATCCCCTCCCCGCCGGCAAGTACCTGTGCGTCATCACCGCCAGCGAGATGAAGGAGACCAAGGCGGGCAACGGCGAGTACCTCGAGCTGGAGCTGGAGGTCATCGACGGGCCACACAAGGGCCGCAAGCTCTGGGACCGGCTGACGCTCCGGCACCCGAACGAGAAGACGGTGCAGATCGCCAAGGGCTCGCTCAGCTCGATCTGCCGGGCGGTGGGCGTCATGGCGCCGCGCGACAGCGTCGAGCTGCACAACCTTCCGCTGGTCGCCAGCGTCGGGTGCAAGAAGCGGGAGGACAACGGCGAGATTACGAACACCGTCAAGGGGTACGCGAAGCGCGACGGTGCGGCCCCCTCTCGGCCCGCGCCCGCGGCCAACGGGAGCGCGCCCCCGTGGAAGCGGTGAGGACGATCACGCTTGAGCTTCCCTGGCCGCCGAGCGTCAACCGGTACTGGCGGTCGATCCCGCTGCGGCGGGGCTACCGCGTCGTGCTGAGCCGCGAGGGCCGGGCGTACCGCAGGGATGTGTGCGCCCGGCTCGCGGCTCGGCGAAGGGCGCTGGCGGGTCGGCTGCACGTGCGGGTGACGCTGTGCGCGCCGACGCGCCGGCCGCTCGACCTGGACAACCGGCTGAAAGGACTCCTCGACGCCATGCAGCACGCGGGCGTCTACCGCGACGACGGGCAGATCGATCGCATCGAGGTCGAGCGAGGCGAGGTCGTCCAGGGCGGCAGCGCCCTGGTCGAGATCACGGAGGTGGCGGCCTGATGGAACTGCGGGCGTACCAGCGCGAGGCCGTCGAGGCGGTGTACTCGTTCCTGCGTGATCGGGACGACAACCCCTGCGTCGTGATCCCAACCGGGGGTGGTAAGACGCCCGTCATCGCGACCATCTGCCGCGACGCGGTGAACCTGTGGTCGGGGCGGGTCGTGATCCTGGCGCACGTCAAGGAGCTGCTCGAGCAGGCCGCGGACAAGCTGCGGGCGATCGCGCCGGACGTGCCCGTGGGCATCTACTCGGCGGGACTCAAGCGCAAGGACCTCGGCTACGCCGTCACGATCGCCGGCATCCAGTCCATCTACCAGCGTGCCTGCGACCTGGGGCCGGTGGACCTGATCATCGTGGACGAGGCGCACCTGATCCCGCCGGACGGCGAGGGGATGTACCGCCAGTTCCTGGCCGACGCCAAGGTCGTCAACCCGCACGCGCGCGTCATCGGGCTCACCGCCACGCCGTTCCGGATGAAGACCGGCACGATCTGCGCGCCCGACACCATACTCAACGAGGTCTGCTACGAGGTCGGCGTCCGCGAGCTGATCGTGCAGGGATTCCTGTGCCCGCTGCGGACGAAGGCGGGGACGGCCCGGGCCGACACGAGCGGCCTGCACGTCCGCGGCGGGGAGTACATCGCCGGCGAGGTCGAAGACCTCATGGACACGGACTCGCTGGTCGAGGCGGCCTGCGCCGAGCTGGTCGGGCACGCCGCCGACCGGAGGAGCGTGCTGGTTTTCTGCGCCGGCGTCCGTCATGGCGAGCACGTCGCCCGCGTGATCCGCGAGCGCCACAGCGCCGACTGCGGGTTCATCGAGGGCGGGACGGCGACGAAGGAGCGCGACGAGCTCATCGACCGCTTCAAGCGCGGCGAGCTGAAGTACCTCGCCAACGTGAACGTGCTCACGACCGGCTTCGACGCGCCCAATGTGGACTGCGTCGCGCTGCTGCGCCCGACGTTGTCGCCGGGGCTCTACTACCAGATGGTCGGGCGGGGCTTCCGCCTCGCACCCGGCAAGGCAGACTGCCTGGTGCTGGACTTCGGCGGCAATGTGCTCCGCCACGGCCCGGTGGACGCGATCCGCATCAAGGAGCCTGGCTCGGGTGACGGCGAGGCGCCGGCCAAGGAATGCCCGGAGTGCCACGCCATCATCCACGCGGCGTACTCGGTGTGCCCCGAGTGCGGGCACGAGTTCCCGCCGCCCAAGCGCGAGAAGCACGAGGCGACGGCGAGCAGCGAGGGGATCCTCTCGGGGCAGACCTCGCGCAGCGAGGAGCGCGTGAGCGACATCTCGTACCACGTGCATTACAAGCGCGACGACCCCCACGCCCCGCCGACGATGCGGGTCGAGTACCGCTGCGGGTTCAACACCTGGTTCCGCGAGTGGGTCTGCTTCGAGCACACGGGCTACGCCCGGGCCAAAGCCGAGCAGTGGTGGCGGGCGCGCTCGCGCGAGCCCGTGCCGTTGTCGGTCGAGGAGGCGGTCGAGCTCGCCGAGGCCGGGGCGCTCGCGCCGACGCTGGCGATCACCGTCGAGCGTAAGGCCGGCGAGAAGTACGACCGCGTCGTCGGGCACGCCATCGGCGACAAGCCGCCGCGGCTCGACGATCCCGACGGTCTGCCCGAGCACGCCGGCGTCACCTGCGGCATCCCCGACGACGAGATCCCCTTCTGAGCACAGCTCAAGGAGCACTGATGATCACGATCACCATCGAAGAGACGGACAAGCACGGGCGAACTCTCTCGCGGCACTCGACGACCGCCGCGGCCGACCGGAGCGATGCGAAGGAGCTCGCCCGCGCGATCGCCCTCGCCGTCGGTGGCCTGATGTACGACGGCGATGTCCCGGCCGAGGCGCCCCTGCTTCTGGCGGCCGCGGGGACGCACCGCTCGAGCTCGTGCGTGCAGGCGCTCGGCTACGCGGTGACGCTCGCGGCGGGGCGGTACAGCTTCGACCTGGCGGTCAAGCCGCTCATCGACGTGGACCGCCTGCTCGACTACCGCGCCAGCAAGCGCGACCGCGAGGAGGCCCGCCGGACCCTGCGGATCCTCGGCGCCCAGGTCCGCCGCCGCGAGGACGACGACTGAGCATGACCGGCGCCGGGCCCAGCCTGCTCGACGCCGCACGCGCGTACACCGCGCGGGGCTATCGCGTCGTGCCCATCCCGCCGGCGCAGAAGGCGCCGCGCATCAAGGCCTGGCAGAACCTCCGCCTCGACGAGCCAGACCTCCCGGCGCACTTCAACTGCGACCCGTCGAGCGGCAACGTCGGCCTGCTCCTCGGCGAGCCCAGCGGCGGGCTGGTCAATGTGGACCTCGACTGCGACGAAGCGGTCGAGCTAGCGGACGACTACCTGCCGCCGACGCCGGCGGTCACCGGCCGCCCGAGCCGGCCGAACTCGCACCGCTGGTACGTCAGCGCCGGCGTCGCCAGCAGCAAGCACCGCGACCCGGTGACGCGCGAGATGATCGTCGAGCTGCGGTCCACCGGCGCCCAGACGGTCATCGGCCCGAGCGTCCACCCGTCGGGCGAGCCGTACGACATCCTCGAGGCCGAGCCGGCGCGCGTGGCGGGCCCGCTCCTGGCGGCGTGCGTCGCCGCCCTCGCCGAGGCGGTCGTCCGGGCGAGGCACGGCCAAGCCGCTCGCGCCTGCCCGCCCACGGCGGAACGTGGGCCAGCATGTAGCAAGCGGGCGCTTCCGGACGACGGGGTCGAGCGCCGGGCGGCGGCGTACCTGGACGCCATGCCGCCGGCGGTCTCGGGCCAAGGCGGGCACAACGCCACCTACGCCGCCGCGACGGCGATGGTGCATGGGTTCGGGCTCGACGCCGAGGCCGCGCTGCGCCTGCTGCTCGACCGGTTCAACTCGCGGTGCCAGCCGCCGTGGTCGGAGAAGGAACTGCGGCACAAGGTCGAAGACGCGGCGAGCAAGCCGCACGACAGGCCGTTCGGATGGCTGCGCGATGCAGGCGCGGAGTCTGGTGACGTGGACCTGTCCGGCTTCGCGCCCAAGCGCCGCGCGCCCGACGACGAGCAGGACTCGGTCGGCCCGCCGTCGATGCGTCCGCCGGACCCGGGGCCGTTCCCCGACGCGCTGCTGCGCGTGCCCGGCCTCATCGAGCAGGTCGTCGAGTACAACCTGGCGACCGCCACGCGCCCGCAGCCCGTGCTCGCACTGGCGGCGGCCATCTGCCTCCAGGCCGTGCTCGCGGCCAGGAAGGTGCGCGACGAGCGCGGCAACCGCACCAACCTTTACTGCGTCGGCATCGCGCCCTCCGGCGCTGGCAAGGACCACGCCCGCAAGGTCAATAAGAACGCGCTCTTCCAGGCCGGAATGAACACGCACGAGGGGAACGAGGACCTGGCCTCTGACGCCGGGCTCGTCACCGCCGTCGAGCAGCAGCCCGCCATCCTGTTCCAGATCGACGAGTTCGGGCGCTTCCTCCGCACGATCGGCGACCCGAAGAAGGCGCCGCACCTGTTCAACGTGCTCACGGCGCTGATGAAGCTGTACTCCAGCGCCGACACCGTCTTCCGCGGCAAGGCCTACGCCGACAAGAAGCGCAACAAGGTCATCGACCAGCCGTGCGTCTGCTGCTACGGCACCACCGTGCCCGAGCACTTCTTCGAGTCGCTCACCGCCGACAGCCTCAGCGACGGGTTCATCGCCCGGCTGCTGGTCTTCGAGGCCAGCGCCACGCCGCCGCGCCAGCGCGCCGCGGCGACGCCCGTGCCCGAGCCGATCCTGGAGGCCGCCCGCTGGTGGGGAGACTTCAAGCCCGGCGGCAACCTGCGCGGCGAGCACCCCGAGCCGCTGGTCATCGCCGCGACCCCTGAGGCGGGCCAGGTGTTCGACGCGCTGGCCGCGACGGTGGACCAGGAGCTGGCGAAGGACGGCGAGGGGCGTTCGCTCTGGGCCCGCGCCGAGGAGAAGGCCTGCCGGCTGGCGCTCGTCTACGCCTGCTCAGCGTGCCGGGAGAAGCCCGTCATCGATGAGGACGCGGCGTGCTGGGCGTGCGCGCTGAGCGAGTACTTGACCCGACGCATGCTCTATGTCGCCCACGAGTGGGTCGCAGACGGGCTCTTCGACGCCAGGCAGAAGCGCGTGCTCCGGGTCGTGCGCCGCGCGGGTGGGCGGATCACGCGCTCGAACCTGTGCCGCCGGACGCAGTGGCTCAACCAGCGCGAGAGGCAGGAGGTCATCGACAACCTCCTGGAAACCCAGCAGTTGAGGCAGGAGACCGAAGCGACGGCCACGAGACCGAGGGTGACTTATGCGCTCGCCTGAATCAGACACGATTCGCGCCAAGGAACGATCTCCGCATCCTAAACCTCTGCCGGGCAAGCCGTTACGGCGCGAGGGGGGAGATCTTTCAATCTTTCCTGAGGGCTTCGCGCGCGAGAGGTGCGCGCGCGCGGGTACGGGGAGGGGTATTGAAAGATTGAATGATCTCTCTCTTTCTCAAGAATCTCCCGCTCCCACCGGGCCTTACGCCCGTCGAATCGTTCAAGCCCGGGAGGCAGATCCTTCAGCCGCAGCGCCATCCGGTTGCCGGCGCGCGCCTACCACCAGCCCAACGGCCGGAAGCCTAACCAGGGGATCGCCTGGCGGGCATGGTTCCTTCCCGGCGGAATCTGCGCGGCTACGCCGCCGGGAACAGCCGCGAATCCGGACAGAGTTTGTTGCGCTTGTCCGGTCCGGTTCCGACCCCGCCCCGGAGGGCGGCCCACGTGGCCGAGGGGCGGTCCCGTGGCCCCGTCCTACGCCGTCTGGCCAAGGACGCGACGTGGGCCGCCCTGGGCCGCGACGTGGCGGGGCGGGGGCGAGCCCGGCTCCCCGGCGGGCGGGAGGGCGGCCATGAAGCGCCCCACCGACGCCGAGATCCGCCGCACGTACCAGCATGGGCCGGAGGGCGTCCGTCGGGCCGGGCACCGCGAGTACGTCGGTGGCTTGTGGGACGAGGTCGGCCGGCTCCAACTGCGGTTCCTCCGGGGCCAGGGACTGCGGCGAGACCACCTCCTGCTCGACATCGGCTGCGGGGCGATGCGCGGCGGCGTTCACCTCGTCCGCTACCTCGACGCAAACCGGTACACGGGCGTGGACAAGGAGCCGGAGCTCCTCCGCATCGGCGCCGAGCAGGAGTTGGGTGCGGCGCTCATGGCGGCGAAGCGGCCGACGCTGCTGGCTCTGGCGGACTTCGAGTTCGACCGCCTGCCGGCGCGGCCGGACATCGCCTGGGCGCACTCGCTGTTCACGCACCTGCCGATGGAGTACATCCGCCGGTGCCTAGCCAACCTCCGAACGGTTATGCCCGCCGGCGTGCTCTACGCGACGTTCGGCGAGTGCGACGAGCCAACGGACAATCCGGCCGAGCCGCACGACCACCGGCTCTTCGAGTACACGCGCGCGGAGATGGTCGAGGCGGGGCTCGCCACCGGCTGGCGCGTCGAGCACCTCGGCAAGTGGGGACACCCGCGCGGCCACCGCATGCTGCGGTGTACGCCATCGCCAGCCTCGCGTCGTCCCCGATCCCGTTCAATCCGGAACACGAACGAGCGCGTGCTCGGCGGGGTGGTACTCCTCGACGTTCCCGCTGGGCCATCGGACTCGAATGGTGTCGAGGGCGCCGCTCTCCACGTCGGCGAGATCCCACGAGACGATCGTCCCGATGTCGCCGGGCTCGCAGTCGAAGGTGACGCGCATGCCGACACGCACATCCGCCACCGTCCACTCGGGGTCGCCCAGCACGGTCTCGACGGCGTCCACGAGTCGCTCGCTGTGATGTTCCGACTCGATGTACCTCAGGAGCTGGCGCCGCCAGTAGAGGGCGAGCTCCTCATACGGCCGCAGGGCCGGGTGCGTCCTCTTGTCGAGGTCCAGCCGCTCACCGGGGCGCCAGCCGGCCTTGGTCATGCGGCTGCACCACTCGCGGTGGGCCGCGCACGCGATCGAGTCGTTCAGTTCGGAGAGAGACATGGCTTTGACCTCCACCCGGGGTCGGGGCCCGGTCACCACCACCATCGTACCGCGCCAAGGAGGGCGTCATGAAGATCGAGATGCGTCCCATCGCAGAGGTCCGTCCCTACGAGCAGAACCCGCGGCTCAACGATGACGCAGTCGAGGCCGTCGCTGAGAGCATCAAGCGGTTCGGCTTCCGCCAACCGATCGTCGTCGACGGCGACGGCGTCATCGTCTGCGGGCACACGCGCTGGAAGGCGGCGCAGAAGCTCGGGCTCGACAAGGTGCCCGTGCACGTCGCGCGGGACCTCACGCCGGAACAGATCCGCGCCTACCGCATCGCCGACAACAAGACGGCGGAGCTGGCCGAGTGGAACATGGAGTTGCTGCCGATCGAGTTGGCCGAGCTCCAGGAGTCCGGCATCGACTGGTCGCTGCTCGGCTTCGATCAGGACGAACTGGCGAAGCTGCTCGACCCCGGCGTGCAGGAGGGCCTGACCGATCCCGACGTCGTGCCCGAGCCGCCGGACGAACCGGTGACGAAGCCCGGCAATCTGTGGGTGCTCGGGGACCACCGCCTGCTCTGCGGCGACAGCTCGAGCGCCGAGGACGTGGACCGGCTGCTCGACGGCCAGCCTATCCACCTGGTCAACACCGACCCGCCGTACAACGTGAAGGTCGAGCCGCGGAGCAACAACGCGATCGCCGCCGGCGTCACGTCCTTCTCGCGGCGCGAGGGCCTCCAGTGCGAGCGATCCAAGAGCGAGCGCGGCAAGAAGGACCGCGAGCGGCAGGCGCGGAAGTCCGCGGCCTCGCACCACCAGGGTTTCGACCTCGCGCGTCACCCGGAGAAGTCCAAGCCCACCGGCAAGATGCGAGCGAAGGACCGTCCGCTCGTCAACGACTTCGTGTCCGACGAGGAGTTCGAGCGTCTGCTGCTCGCGTGGTTCGGGAACATGGCCCGGGCGCTGGAGCCGGGGCGCGGCTTCTACATCTGGGGCGGGTACGCGAACTGCGCCAACTACCCGCCGGCGCTGAAGGCGTCGGGCCTCTACTTCTCGCAGGCGATCATCTGGGACAAGCAGCACCCGGTGCTCACACGCAAGGACTTCATGGGGGCCCACGAGTGGTGCTTCTACGGCTGGAAGGAAGGCGCGGCGCATGTCTTCCTCGGGCCGAACAACGCTTCCGACCTCTGGCACGTCAAGAAGATCAACCCGAACGCGATGGTTCACCTGACGGAGAAGCCCGTCGAGCTGGCGGCGCGGGCGATGCAGTACTCGTCGCGCCCCGGCGAGCATGTGCTCGACCTGTTCGGCGGCAGCGGATCGACGATGATCGCGGCGGAGCAGACGGGCCGGAAGGCGTTCCTGATGGAGATCGACCCGGCGTATTGCGATGTGATCGTCCAGCGCTGGGAGCAGTTCACGGGGCGGAAGGCGGAGCGGATCACTGACGCTCTCGCCGGAGAAACAGCCCCGGCGACGGCCGAGGCTGGAGAAGATGCATGAGGCGGGGCCTACTCGTACCCGAAGGCCTCGTCGGCCGGCCCCTTCTCGCGCAGGGCGTGGTACTCGGTCATGGCATCCTCGAACGCCGCCTTGCCCGCTGCGGCGTGGGTGCGTCCGTGCATCGGGACGACAACGCTCCGCTCCTTGAGGAAGGCGAACGCGACCGCGGCCTGCGTCCACGGCGCGTCGGTGGCCCGACGGAGGTCCTCCAGCACGAAGGTCCCGTTGGCCTCGTCAATGGCGTTGGCCACCGCCTCGAACACATCCTTGTCGCAGCGGTGCTCGTACGGCTCGCCGCGCTTGGGGACGACGGAGCGGACGAGCGCCCCGCCCTCATCGATGCGAAAGGTCTCCGTCCGCTCGTCCGGCGGCGGCTCGCGGCAGGCCGAGACGGCGTGCTCGAGCGCGTCCCACTCGTCGGTGGTGAGCATCTGGTCCTCGCGTGCGGCGAGCAGGGACTCGGCGGCCCCGAAGACGGCGCGGAGGCGATCCATGTCACGCGCGGCGCTCATGGTCCCTCCTTCCTGGCTCGTACACGGTGCCGCACATCTGGCACTCCACTCGCTCGTCGTCTTGCCAGACCAGGCGGTCCGCGTCGCGCTCGCCGCAGTTGGGACACGCGTCCTCAGGAGCGACGCGGTTGTCGTTGGGGATGGCGTCCATGCTCAGGCCTCCTCGCGCTCGACCCGCCGCCGCAGGCGCTGGGCGCTTCGGATGCGGACGCGCCGCTTCGTGCGGAGGTTCGTCGCGTCCCATCCGCCGTACGGGCTCTCGCGGTCGATGCGGACGCGGACGATCTCGCCGCTGACCTTGGCGGTGTAGACGCCGCCGATCTGGACCTCGTTCTTGCGCATGGGTCACGCCCCCTTTCCGCTCGTGGGGGCGGCCTCGAACAGGCCGCGGTCGCGCTTGACGAACCGCGCGTCCTTCCCCTTCTTGGCGATCTCGCGGATGATGGCCGCGTAGAGCGTGGCCTCGGGCGTCTTGCCGCTCGTCTTCCAGCCCGCGACGATGGCGCGCTCGGCGATGGTCTTGGCGTTCAGCGGCTCGCCCGCTTCGGCCAGGACCTTCGCGGCCAGGTCGAGGCCGCTGACGCGCTTCGGCTTGCGCTCCTTCGGGGCCTTGGCGGACCTGGTCGCCTTGGCGGCCGTGGGCTTCGCGGGGGCGGCGCTCGGCGGCTTCGCCTTCGCGGCCTGCGCGGCCTTGGTCCGCTGGGCGCCCTCGGCGCGGGCCGCGCTCTTGGACATGGACGGCCGCTTAGCGGCGGGCTTGCGGGCAGCCTTCTTCGCCGTCGCCTTCTTCGCGGTCTTCTTCGTTGCCATGCTGATTCTCCTTCTGCATGGTGGGAACAGAAACTCGCCCGCACGCTGCGGGCGCTTGGTTCAGCAACCGGCGACGCGCTCGATCTCGCTCAGCACGTCGTGGATCATCGAGTTGGTGGCGTTCGGCTCGCCGCGCTTCGTCGTCCCGCAGACAACCCTGGCGGCGTTGTACGCGACGGCGTAGCGCTTCTCGCGGGTGTCGTCGCGGGCCACCTCGATCTCGACGTCGTTGGCGATCACGACCGCGCCGCTCTCGGTGCGGCGGACCTCGACATCCCCCTCGACGCCTTCGATGACGATCTGCTTGATGAACATGGTCGGGCTCCTTCCGCGCCGCGGCCTTCCCGCTGGCGTGGGGCACATGAGGGCCGGCATGTCCCCGGATTGCAAGGCCATTCCGGAGGAATCTGCGCATGTGGGCGACCGCCTACATGGAGGGGGCGACATGTCCGAACACGCGCCTAGTCGGCAGGCCGAAGCCAGGACAAGTCCCCGGCTGAACCCGGCGGCGATGCCTGTGGCCGACGCGGCGCGCATGCTCTCGCGGGCGGGCGGGCAGCGCGTCACCGAGGCCATGCTTCAGGCGGACATCGATGCCGGCGCGCCGACGAACCCGGACGGCACGATCAACCTCGTGCACTACGCCGCGTGGCTCGTGAAGGAGATGGGCGGGGGTGGCCGTGGCGATTGACCCGCGCAGCCTGCGCCCGGGCGAGCTGTGCCGCCTGCTGAACTCCACGCCTCTGGGCGAGGTGATCAGCGAGCGGCAGCTGCACCGGCACCGCACGCGCGCGGGGTTCCGGATCGGTGACGACAAGACGATCGACCTCGTCCGCTACGTCGCCTGGCTCGTTGTCGAGCGGCACGGGCGGCTGGCCCATCCAGAGGTCTCGGCTGAGGACGCATACGAGGCGCACCGGGAGCGGGCGCGGCGGCGGAACATGTCGCTGTCCCTGGCCGGGCGCGACATCGGCGAGCTGCCGGCGGTGGCGGACCCGGACCGGAAGGCGCGGGCCGAGCGCGACTTCCGGTTCTTCTGCGAGGCGTACTTCCCCGCGACGTTCCACCTCGCGTGGTCGCCCGACCATCTGAAGGTCGTCGCCAAGATTGAGCAGGCAGTGCTCGAGGGCGGGCTCTTCGCGATGGCGATGCCGCGCGGCAGCGGGAAGACCAGCCTGTGCGAGATCGCGTGCCTCTGGGCCATGCTCTACGGGCACCGCGAGTTCGTGACGCTCATCGGCTCGGACGAGGAGCACGCCGCCCAGATGCTTGACTCCATCAAGGCTGAGCTGGAGAACAGCGACCGGCTGCTCGACGACTTCCCGGAGGCATGCTTCCCGATCCATGCGCTGGAGGGCATTCACCAGCGGGCGGCGGGGCAGTTGTACCAGGGTGAGCAGACGCACATCGGGTGGACGGCCAAGGAGATCGTGCTCCCAACCATTCCCGACTCCCGCGCAAGCGGGGCGATCATTCGGGTGGCGGGGATCACCGGTCGCATCCGCGGCATGAAGCACAAGCGCCCGGATGGCCACAGCGTGCGGCCGTCGCTCGTGCTTATCGACGACCCGCAGACGGACGAGTCGGCCCGGAGCCCCTCGCAGTGCGCCAACCGCGAGCGCATCCTCGCCGGCGCCATCCTTGGCCTCGCCGGACCGGGGAAGAAGATCGCCGGGCTCATGACACTGACCGTAGTCCGCCCCGACGACCTGGCCGATCGACTTCTTGATCGGGACAAGCACCCGCAGTGGCAGGGCGAGCGGACGAAGATGGTCTACTCGTTCCCGACGAACGAGACACTCTGGGCCGAGTACGCGCGCATCCGCGCCGAGGGGCTCCGTGCCGACGAGGGGCTCGGGCGGGCGACGGAGTTCTACCGCGAGCACCGCGAGGCGATGGACGAGGGTGCGGTGGTTGCGTGGGCGCAGCGCTTCAACCACGACGAGTTGAGTGCTGTCCAGCACGCGATGAACCTGAAGCTCCAGGACGAGGCCGCGTTCTGGGCCGAGTACCAGAACGAGCCGCTGCCCGAGGCGTCGGCCCTCGACGAGGACTTGCTCACCGCCGACCAGATCTGCGCCAAGCTCAACGGCCACGAGCGCGGCGAGGTGCCCATCGGGGCGTCGGCGCTGACCATGTTCATCGACGTGCAGGCCAAGTGCCTGTTCTGGCTCGTAGCCGCGTGGGAGGAGGACTTCACCGGCTACGTCATTGACTACGGCACGGAGCCCGATCAGAGGGCTGCCTACTTCACGCTGCGCGATGTGCGGCGGACGCTCGGGGCGGCAGCGCCGCGGGCCGGGCTGGAGGGCGCGGTCTACGCCGGGCTGGAGCGGCTCACCGAGGCGACGCTCGGGCGCGAGTGGCGGCGGGACGACGGGGCGATGGTCCGTATCGACCGCTGCCTGATCGACGCGAACTGGGGCCAGTCGTCGGACGTGGTCTACCAGTTTTGCCGCCAGAGCGCCTTCAGCGGCGTGCTGCTGCCCAGCCACGGGCGGTATGTGGGCGCGTCGAGCCTGCCTTTCAGCGAGTACAAGCGCAAGCGCGGCGACCGCGTCGGGCTCAACTGGCGCATCCCCGTCGTCACCGGCAAACGAGCTGTGCGGCACGTGGTCTTCGACACGAACTACTGGAAGTCGTTCATCCAGGCCCGCCTGGCGGTGCCGATGGGTGACCCCGGCTCGCTCTCGCTCTTCGGCCACAAGCCCGAGCGGCACCACCTCCTCGCCGAGCACCTCACAAGCGAGTACCGGGTCAAGACCCAGGGTCGCGGGCGGACCGTGGACGAGTGGAAACTCCGCATGGCTGGCATCGACAACCACTGGCTCGACTGCCTGGTGGGATCGGCGGTCGCGGCATCCCTGCAGGGGGCGGTGCTGTTCGGGACGGACATGAAGCCGGCACCCCGAGCACGAGTCAAACTCTCTGACCTGCAGCGGGTGCGACGGGTCTAGCCGCTTGGGAGGAAGCCGGGTGGGGCGCGGTTGCGCCCGACCCGGCGCGACAGTCAGTCGCTATCTCATGCCGTGGCCTCCCTTCGAGCTGCTGCGCGCCGCGGCGCTCTGCGCTCGGGCCGCGAAGCTGCCCTTGACAACCTGACCACCGCCTGCCTTCGCCGCCGTGCTCTGAATCCGTGCTGCGGCGGACGGAGTCATCGGCGTCCGGCTCCCCGAGCCTTGCTGACCATGCGAGCTACTCTGTGTCATTGTGACACCTCCGAAAATGGTCCGGGGCGATGCATCCCAACGCGGGAGCATCCCCGCACCGGGGCGAACTACGTTGCTGAGACGGTGAGCGGAACGCGCGGCGCTCCCCACTCGTACACTCCGCCACGCGCCATGAAGCGGTCTCGATCGAAGGTGATCGCCGCGAACGCGGCCGCGACGCCTACGTCGAGGATCCGCTCGGAGTACACATACCGCCCGCCCATGTTGCCGAAGAACCGCCCTAGCGGGTCGATCATGGCGTACGTGCCCATCATGTCCTCGTTCGTCTCAGCGGCGATCGTCCGCCCCTCGCTCCGCAGCCGCCGATGCCGCTCGACGAAGCTTCGGAACTGTTCGGGCGTGATCAGCAAGTCTTCGACCTGGCCACTGTTCTGGCCGTCGATCGGAAGGACCTGGAAGATCTTCCAACGCTCCGGTCGGGCCTCCCTGACGAACGCGGACATGTTCTCCTGCCAGTTGAGCGATGTGACGACGGTGTTGAGCTTCACCCGGATACCGAGCGAGTGCAAGAGCCGGAAGTGTCCAAGAGACTGTGCGACGTGGTCGCCGCGACCTCGCCCGAGCTTGGCCTGAACCGCCTCGTTGGCCGAGTCCACGGAGAGACCGACCCAGTCCACGGTGGATGGGGCCGCGTCCAGCACCTCACGAAGGCGTTTCCCGTTGGTGACGACCGAGTTGACGAGCCCGAGCGTGCGGGCATGTGTGAGCAATGCGGGCAGGTGCGGACATAGCGTCGGCTCGCCACCGACGAACGTGAGCTTTTCCGCACCGGCATCCCGAAGGGCATCGAGAATGGCGCGGCACTCGTGCTCAGAGAGCCCGCCGCGGACGGCCTGCAGCTCGGGCTCCTCGTCGAAGACCGCGTAGCAGAACCGGCAGCGGAGATTGCAGGGCTTCCACAGGTGGAAGTTGATGGACGGAGGGATGGTGTTCATGTCTTGCTCCTTGGGTGGATCTGGGGCCGCCCCCGCTCACGCGAGGGAGACCGCCCAACGGAGCCGCGGTGCCGATGTGGCGATGGGCGCAGAGTGCGCTCCAGACGGCGGCTGTGAGAAACGGGATGTGCTTCACTCTGATTCGGCTTCGGTGGTGCGCCGTGCCTCCTGTTCCCTGGTGCGGCTCGCGCCGGCCTCGTCGATCGGCTCGCCCAAACTGCTCAAGTGGGCCTGTCGAAGCCACCAGAATGCATCGAACACGGTCCGTCGCGGTGAAAGGCCTTGCGGAAGGCGCGGCTGGTGCCGGAGTTCCGTGTAGGCCTTGGCCGCCAGCTCTCGGACCGCTTCATCCGGATCGTGCTGACTCGTCCAGTGCAGGATTCGATGTCCCTTCCCCCCTGGGTTTACACGCAGCGCTCGCGCGGCCTGGATGAAGCCCTCCCGCCAGGCAGGATCGGACTCGATGAGATCCTCTTCGGTGATTGGCGGCGCCGCCCGGCGTTGCCGCGTCTTCAGGCGGTCGAGGCAAAACGAGGCGAACTGCGTGCGGAGGCCATCGAGCTCAGCGTCGGTCTCTTGCTCGTCGCCCATGTGATGGTGCAGCAGATTCATGAGGCTACGAGGAAACCTCTCCCAGGGTGTCGGGGGGTCGTCGGGCTTCGAGGTGTTCCAGTAGCGGAGGTCCGACCCGACAGCGCGGGTTCCGAGCGCCCGGAACGCGAGCAGCAGGGGCTTCGTCGCCTCCCACAGCGAGCCCAGGATGAAGAGGACGAAGATGCAGCTGCGGATATGCGGGTCCAGGCGTTCTACCGCCTTGGCATCTTCGGGCGCCGCTCGTCGGAGAATCGGACGCAGGCGACCGATGTCGTCCGCAGCAACTTTCAGCAGCCGCTTGCGGCGGTCATCGGCAATCCATTCATCGGAGGCGTCGCTTGCCATCCAAGCGAATCGCATCCACACGTAGCGCAGCTCCTCCGACTCCTTGTTGTTCACGAACCGGCGGTCTGCCTCCTCGAAGATCTTTCGGGCAACCTCCGCGAAGGCGTCACCTCGCTCGGCGAAGAACTCCGGATGACTGTGGCGTTCAACGCGGGGCCAGACGCCCAGCGCATACGCGATCCCTCGCGCCAGCCGGATGAACTGATCGTCGGGCAGCGTTGCACCAGTGGCCAGCAGAGGTTCGATGGCGCTCGGTCCCGCGATCTCCAGCCAGAACGGGAGTGTGGTCGGTTCCGACGTGTGATCGGTGCGGTTACCGTAGCTGCGCTGGAAGTCCGACCAGTCCGGCTGGTCCCCCAGTGCAAGAACAGTTTCGATGTTGATGAGTTCCGCCGGCGAGATCGCCCGGCATGCAAGCATTCGGCGAGCGAACCAGAGCGGCCAGGCCGAGTCAGCGTTCCGGCGCTGCGGCATGGCGAGGAGAAAGCCCTCGGCCATCTGCACGCCGTGCACGCGGCAGCGCTCCACGAAGCGGCGCAGATTCTCAACAGCTTGCTTCTGCTCCGCGTTCGGTCGCTCCCTTGGTGGCGGCAGGCGATTCAGCGCCATGATGTCCAGGAGAACGATGACGCCAGCGTTCAAGGCGCCGTCGGCAGCCAGGAGCGCCTTGCCGAGTTCGGGAACCATGACATCTAGGAGGACACCCTGATCCGGCCCCTCGGAGAGCGGTTGGTCCTCGGCCACCCCATCGATGTCGAGCAGGGCGGGGGCGAGCCAGTCGGCGTCTTGCTGCGCCACGCCTTGGGCTTCGAGCCCTTGGCGCAGGGCAGCGCCGACGGATACGGGTTTGGGATCGATGAGTCGTTGTCGAGCCACGATCGCACCTTTCAGGCCCACAGGCGGAAGGGTGTTTCCCGAGATGCTGCGGCTTCGCCGCCGATCGCTTCGGACGAGACCCGTGGGGGGACTCGGGGGCGGGCCGCTCGGCCCAAGCTCAGCGATCGCCACCAGTATAGGCCACCATGGGAACGCGAGGGGCCGCTGATCAAGCCGTCCCGGGCAGGACGCCGGGCGATGGCATAGGTAGCCAATAGCAGCCCGGGCGCGACACATCCGCGTGTCGTGCAGATGTAGACGGGCGGCGAGGGCACCCGATGCCGGAAGAGCTGGAACAGGCCATCAAGGACAACGCCGCGGGGCCGGCCAAGGCCGCGGTGGACGGGCAGTCGGTCGAGCAGCACGCGCTGCGCGACCAGATCGAGGCCGACCGCTACCTCGCTGGCAAGGAGGCCACCCGGAAGAAGGGCCTCGGGATCAAGCTCGTCAAGCTCGAACCGCCGGGGGCCGTGTGACCGTGCTGAGCCGCCTGCTCCCATCGCGACGCAGCAAGCCCCCAGCGGCGGCGCGGCCACGGACGGCCGTGCCGGTCGTCCGCGCCAAGTTCGACTCGGCGCAGACCACTCCGGACAACCGGCGCCACTGGGCCAACGCCGACGGGCTCGCGCCCAACGCCGCGGTCAACCCCGAGGTGCGGCGCATCCTCCGCAATCGCGCCCGCTACGAGGTCGCCAACAACTCATATGCCAAGGGCATCGTTCTGACGCTGGCGAATGACTGCGTGGGCACCGGCCCTCGCCTCCAGATGCTCACGGAGAGCGCCGACGCCAACCGGCGGATCGAGGACGCCTTCGAGGAGTGGTCGCAGGCAGTAGACCTGGCTGCGAAGCTCCGCACGATGCGGATGGGCCGAGCCGAGAGCGGCGAGGCGTTCGCCATCCTGACCAGCAATCCCGGCGTGGATTCGCCGGTCACGCTGGACCTCAAGCTGGTCGAGCCGGACCAGGTGACGAGCCCACGCATGCGCGTGCCGCGCCCAGGCGAGGTGGACGGGATCGTCTTCGACGCCGCGGGCAACCCGGTCGCCTATCACGTGCTCAAGCGACATCCCGGCGACTCGATGTACTGGCGCGACTACGACCCGCTCGCGTTCGATCTGGTTCCTGCGGCGTCCGTTGTTCACTACTTCCGCCCCGACCGGCCTGGCCAGTGGCGCGGCATCCCCGACATCACGCCGGCGCTGCCGCTCTTCGCTCAACTGCGCCGCTACACGCTGGCGGTGATCGCGGCGGCCGAGACGGCGGCTGACTTCGCGGCGGTCCTCTATACCGAGGCCCCCGCGCACGGCGAGGCCGAGGCGCTTGAGCCCATGGACATGGTCGAACTGGAGAAGCGGCTGGCGACCGTGCTGCCCAGCGGCTGGAAGCTCGGCCAGATCCACGCCGAGCAGCCGGCGACGACCTACGCCGAGTTCAAGAAGGAGATCCTCAACGAGATCGCCCGCTGCCTGAACATGCCGTTCAACGTCGCGGCGGGGAACTCCAGCGGGTACAACTACGCCTCCGGCCGCCTCGACCACCAGACGTACTTCAAGAGCATCCGCGTCGAGCAGCACCATCTGCGCGTGGCGGTGCTCGACCGCATCCTGCGCGCCTGGCTCGACGAGGCGGTGCTGGTGGAGGGCCTACTCCCGCAGCCAATGCGCGAGATCAGCGCCGACCCCCACGACGCGCCCCACACCTGGTTCTGGGATGGCGTCGAGCACGTGGACCCGGCCAAGGAAGCCAGCGCTCAGGCGACGCGCCTGGCCAACCACACGACCACGCTCGCCGCGGAGTATGCGCGGCAGGGGCGGGACTGGGAAGAGGAACTGCGCCAGCGCGCCAAGGAAGCGGCGCTCATGCGCGAGCTGGGCCTGACGCCGGCGCAATCGGCGCCCGCTGCCCCTGCGGAAACTGACGACAACGAGGACGAGGACGATGCCGAGCAACGCACGGACGCGGCCGCGCTCGCGGCCTGACAACCAGAACGCCCCCTCGTCGCTGCGCCTCACGGCGACGGCGGAGATCGAGGTCGAGGCCGCTGCCGAGGGCGAGCGGGCTCTACCTCGCTTCCGCATGGTGGCCTACACCGGCGGGGCTATGCGCATCGCAGCCTGGCGCTATCCGGTGGTCATTGACCTCGCCGGGCTGGAGATCCCGTCGCAGGCGCGGCCCATCCGCTTCGGCCACGACCCGGCCGCGGGCGTCGGGCACACCGATGCCATCCGCGTCGAGGGCGGGCAGCTCATCGCCAGTGGCATGATCTCGCGCGACACATCGGCGGCCAAAGAGGTCGTCGCTTCTTCGAAGAACGGGTTCCCATGGCAGGCGTCAGTGGGTGCCAGCGTGGACGAGTTCGAGTTCGTCCGCGAGAAGCAGAAGGCGACGGTCAACGGGCGGGAGTTCGAGGGGCCCATCAACATCGTGCGCCGGGCGACGCTCGGCGAGATCAGCTTCGTGGACCTCGGCGCCGATGGCGGCACCAGCGCCAGCATCGCGGCGGGGAAGGAGAACGGAGTCATGGACGACAATCAGGTGCCTGTCGAGGGTGCTGAGACCGATGCCGGCACGGACGCCGGCGCCCCCGCCGCGACCACCCCCACGAACCCCACAACCCCGAGCAGTCCCGCGGCGCAGACTCCCGGCGCCAGTGCCGAGGACGTACGCGCCCAGGCGCTGGCCGAGACCGAGCGCATCGGCGCCATCCGCCGCGTGTGCGCCGGCCGCCACCTGGAGATCGAGGCGAAGGCCATCCGTGAGGGCTGGGACGCGACGCGTTGCGAGCTGGAGGTCCTGCGGGCGAGCCGCCCGAAGGCTCCGGCGATCCACGCCCCCGAGCACACCGCCACGCCGCAGATCCTCGAGGCCGCGTGCCTGCTGACCGCGCGCCTGGACGGCGTCGAGAAGGCGTTCGACGATCAGACGCTCGAGGCCGCCACGAAGCGCTTCCGCGGCGGGATCGGGCTCCAGGAGTTGCTGCTCGAGGCCGCGTGGGCCAACGGGTACACCGGCCGCAACTTCCGCGACAGCCGGGCCGTGCTCCGTCACGCGTTCAACCCGCCGATCGAGGCGGGCTTCAGCGCCATCGACATCGGCGGCATCCTCTCCAACGTCGCCAACAAGTTCCTGCTCGAGGGCTTCTTCAGCGTCGAGCGGGCGTGGCGCAGCGTCACTGCCGTCCGCAACGTTTCCGACTTCAAGACCGTTACCAGCTACCGCCTGGTCGGCAAGGACCAGTACGAGCTGGTCGCGCCCGGCGGCGAGCTCAAGCACGGGACGCTGGGCGAGGAGAGCTACACCAACAAGGCCGACACCTACGGCCTGATGCTCTCGATCGACCGCCGAGACATCATCAACGACGACCTCGGCGCCATCACCGCCGTACCGCGCAAGCTGGGCCGCGGCTCGGGACTGAAGATCAACGACGTCTTCTGGACGACGTTCCTGAACAGCGCCGCGTTCTTTACGGCGGGCAACAACAACTACATCACCGGCGCCGACACGACCCTGTCGATCGACGGCCTGACCAAGGCCGAGGTCACCTTCATGGACCAGGTGGACGGCGACGGCAAGCCCATCGGCGTCATGCCCGCGGTCCTGCTCGTGCCGACGGCGCTCTCGGCGATCGGCACGCAGCTCTTCAAGAGCGTCGAGCTGCGGGACACGACCGCGAGCACGAAGTACCCGGTCTCCAACCCGCACCAGGGCAAGTTCCGCGTCGAGGTCAGCCGCTACCTCGGCAACACCGCCTACGCCGGCAGCTCGACCAAGGCGTGGTACCTGCTGGCGGACCCGGGCGATCTGCCCGTCATCGAGGTGGCATTCCTCAATGGACAGGAAAGCCCGACGATCGAGACGGCGGAGGCGGACTTCAACAAGCTCGGCGTCCAGATGCGCGGCTACCACGACTTCGGCGTGGCGCTGCAGGACCCGCGCGGCGGCGTGAAGAGCAAGGGCGAGGCGTAAATGCCACCCGCGGGTGGCGGCATGGCCGGGGGCGGCGATCCCATCCCCGGCGAGGAGCAGATCATGACGGCGACGTTTGTCCACGAAGGAACCTCGATCGACTACACGCCCGGCGCGGACGTGGCCGCCGGCGCTGTGGTCGTGCAGGGCGATCTGGTCGGTGTGGCGGTGCGAGCGATCCCCGCCAACACGCTCGGCGCACTGGCCGTCGAAGGTGTGTTTGACTTCCCAAAGGCCACGGGTGGGGGGACGGCGATTAGCGCCGGCGCCCAGGTGTATTGGGCCGCCATCAGCCAACAGGCGACAACGAGCGACGGCGGCGGCACGAACAAGGCCATCGGCAAGGCGGTGCTGGCCGCGGCGGACGGGGATGCGACGGTGCGTGCGCGCCTATCGCAGTGACCGAACGAGCACCCACGAGGAGACACGCATGGGCGCACAGCTGATCAGGCTCGGGCTCCGCATCAACTACACGGCGCCGAGCGACATCGACTACGGCGATGTGGTCATCCAGGGCGATCTCGTCGGAATCGCCACGCGCGACATCAAGAGCGGCGAGGTCGGTCGCATCGCGCTGGCCGGGCTGTTCGGGATCGTCAAGGACACAGGCGTGAGCACCGGCATGACCGCCGGCACCAAGGTGTACTGGGACGACACGGCCAAGTTCGCCACCGCCAGCGACGGCGGCGGGCTGAACAAGCTCCTGGGCGTCTCCACACGCGATGCGGACGATGGAGACCGCTTCGTCCGCGTGCTCATGGGGGGCGGGGTGTCGCCCGGGGTGCCGGTGTGATGGCCGACCTTCTCGAACAGGGAGCCGCGTTCCTCGATGACCGGCGTCACGGGCATCTGACCCGAACGGTCACCTACGAGCGTGGTGCCTCAACCGTGGACCTGGCCGCGACGGTCGGGCGCACAATCTTTGAGCAGGCGGACGAGTCCGGTTTCATCCGCAAAGTCGAGTCGCGGGACTTCCTGGTGCGGCGGACGGACCTGATCCTCGACGGATCGGAGTCGCTGCCCAAGGCCGGCGACCGCATTCGCGAGACCGACGGCGCGCAGTTCCAGATCTACGAGGTCATGGCTCCCGGCGGGGAACCTCCGTTCCGGTTCAGCGACCCGTACCGCAAGGTGCTCCGCATCCACACCAAGCACGTCGCCACGGAGGCTCCATGACGCCGCCGACCTCACAGCGTAACGGCTCGCGCTGGGCGGGTTTGATCGTGACGATCGCGATCGCGGCTCTGGCGTTCACCGTCCAGTGGGGCGTGGTGACCACCAAGCTCGACCACGTCGAGAAACGGCTGGATGAGCTGATCGTCGAGGCCCGCGCCCTACGCAGCGAGTACCAGGGAATCGAGCGTCGCGTCTCGTACCTCGAGGGGCGTCTCAACGGTACTCACGGAGGGAGGGACACCCCGTGAGCACGCTCATCGCCATCGCCGACGCCGTCACGGCCAGCTTGAACGCCGGCTCGTTCGGGCAGCCCTTCACCGCCGAGCGGCTCTACCAGCCCGCCTTCGAGCTGGCGGACTTGGCCGACTTGAAGGTCAGCGTCGTCCCCAAGGGTGTCGCCATCGCCACCGCCTCGCGCGACGGGTCGTACTTCGACTGCGCAGTGGACGTCGGCATCCAAAAGAAGATCGCCGATGACGCCGAGATCGACGGGCTGGTGGACCTGGCCGAGGAGATCGCGGACCACCTGCGCATGAAGCGGCTGGACGGGTTCCCGCAGGCCGGGTGGCTCTCGATCGAGCACGAGCCGGTCGTCGCCGCCGAGCACCTGGAGCAGCAGCGGGCGCTGACCAGCATCCTCACCGTCACCTACAGAGTCCGGAGGTAGCCGATGGCCAACAACATCTACGCCAAGAGCTTCGCGTTCACCGGCGAGGGCTACATTGCCGTCGAGACGACACCGACGGTGCTCACCGTCACACTCGTCGCCTCCACGAAGAACTCCGGCAACGTCCAGCTCCGCGTGAACGGTGGGTCCGATGTGAACTTCCCGCCGGGCGGCATCGCGACGCTCCGCAGCGTGGACATCTCGCAGCTCGAGGTCAAGGGCAACCTGGGGCATCACCTGTCGATCGTCGGGGGCTCTTGGTAGGAGAAGGCAATGGCGATTCGGCTGGGCATGGAAGCCAAGGTCTACCGGAACACGGCCACGTGGGAGACGCCCACGTGGGTCGAGATCACCAATGTCCGCGACGTGACGCTCAACCTCGAGACGGGCGAGGCGGATGTGACGACCCGCGCCAACAGCGGGTGGCGAGCCACGGCCGCCACGCTCAAGGAAGCCAGCGTCGAGTTCGAGATGGTATGGGACACCGCCGACCCGGGCTTCACCGCCATCAAGGACGCCTTCTTCAACGGGACGAGTATCGACTTGGCCGTGATGGACGGGGACATCACACAGACCGGCACGCAGGGTCTGCGTGCCGAGTTCTCGATTACATCATTCAGCCGCTCCGAGCCGCTGGAGGAGGCGATCACGGTTAGCGTCACTGCCAAGCCTGCGTACTCAATCAACGCGCCCGAGTGGATGGTCGTGCCCTGAGGAGTGATCGATGAAGGTGTTCAAGGACAACGCAGGCCGCGAGTGGACGGTCGAGATCAACGTCGCCGCGCTCAAGCGCGTCAAGAGCCTCACCGGGGTGGACCTCCTCGGCGTGCTCGACGGCACGCTCGTCGAGCGGCTCATCCGCGACCCGGTGCTCCTGTGCGATGTGGTCTACGCAGTGTGCAAGCCGCAGGCCGACGAACGCAGCGTCACCGACGAGGACTTCGGGCGCGCCATGGCCGGCGACGCGATCGAGCACGCCACCGAGGCGCTGCTGGAGGAACTGGTGTCTTTCTGCCCGAGCCCGAGGGACAGGGCCAACCTCGGGCGGGTGCTCAAGGCCACGAGGGACGTAATGGACAAGGCCCGGGACATCGTCGAGGCCAAGCTCGACAGCGGGGAACTGGAGAAGGCGGCCGAGCAGGCGCTCGAACAGGCGCAGACGGGGCCTGGCAGCTCATCTGGCAGTGTGCCGGCATCGCCGGCGTCGATCCTGCCACCCTGAGCCTGCGCGAATTGCTGGCGATGGCCGAAGCCCGCCAGAAGCACGACTGGAGCATGACCAGCAGCATGATGGCCCTCATCGCCAACGCCCACCGTGATCCGAAGAAGCACGGACCGTTCAAGCCGACCGACTTCGACCCGACCAGCCGTGCCCACGCCCAGCCCATCCAAGCCGGCGTCGGCGTCCTCAAGGACGTCTTCATCGACAAGCGCGCTCCCCTCGCGGGCAAGGAGGTTTCATGAACCGTCGCAACGTCGCGTATGCCTTCGGGCTCGTCATGATCGCGCTCGCCCTGGCCGCGTGCGCCGGCTTCGACCTCGGCGACATCGTCAAGGTCAGGACGCCCCACGAGATCCAGCAGACGACGGGCCTGCCTTCCCGCGTCAGTCTCAATGAGGCCGAGGCCGAGTACCGGGCGTGGTTCGAGGACGTGCAGCGCACCGGTGCCCAGTGGAAGGCGTCGATCGAGCGCGCCGGCGAGATCCGCGGCCTGCTCGGCCAGCTCACGCTGAACGCGCTCGACGAAGTCGGCCCGACGCTCGCCGGCGTGCCGGTTGTCGGCCCGGCGCTGCCGGCGCTCACCGGCATCGTCGGCCTGTTCATCGGCTCCGGCCGGCTCCGCAAGGAAAAGGAGGCCTCCTTCAACAAGGGGCTCAAGGAGGGCAAGACCCTCAACGGCGCCTCAGGCGCGTGATCAACGGAAGGAGCACGCATGGCAACGCTGACGCCCGCGACCGCCGCCAGGTCCGCCAACCCGATCACCTTCACCGGAGCGAGCCCGGGCGGAGACGAGTTCGCCAACACGGGCAAGGAGCTGCTGCTCGTTCGGCACACGAACGCCGGTGGTGTCGGCCTCACGCTGACGGTCACATCGCAGGCGACGGTTGACGGGCTCGCCGTCGAGGATCGCACGGTGGTGATCGATCCCGGCGAGACGCACGTGCTCGGGCCCTGGCCCAAGGGCGCGTACAACGACGCCAACGGCAACGTGGCGCTGTCGTGGTCGGCGACGACGGACATCGAGGTAGCGGTGATCGCCTGATGATCGACATGCGGATCAAGCACATGTTCTTCGATCGCCCGCGCGTCGTCGCCGCGGTTGACCGAGCGAAGCGCAAGGCCCTGTCCCGTGGTGGGGCCTTCATCCGCCAGTCGGCCAGGACCAGCATCCGCAAACGCAAGGGCTCGGCCCCGCCGGGCAAGCCGCCGCACTCGCACGAGGGGAGCCTGCGGCGGCTCATCCTCTTCGGTTACGACCGGGGCGCCGACTCGGTCGTAGTCGGTCCCGTGGGCTTCAGGAAGAGCAAGGCGCCCAACGTGCTGGAGTTCGGGGGTAAGACGCACATCACGCGCCGTGTCAAGGGCCGGCTGGTGCGCCAGCGCGTCAAGATCGCCAAGCGCCCCTACATGGGGCCGGCGCTCAAGAAGGAGAAAGACAAGCTCTCGAAGGCATGGGCCAACAGCGTGCGCGGAGGGCCGTGACGCATGGCCGGCGCCAAGGGCATCCGCGCGGGACGGGCGTTCGTTGAGCTCGGCGTCAGCGACCGGTTGACGGCGGGGCTCAAGGCTGCCCAGCGCCGGCTCGCCGCCTTCGGCGCCGGGGTGCGCTCCATTGGTCAGCAGCTCGCCGCGGCAAGCGCCGTCGCCGCCACGCCGCTGGTCCTGAGCAGCGCCACCTTCGCCACCTTCGAGCAGAGCATGGCCCGCGTCCGCGCTTTGACCAACGCGAGCGAGGAGGATTTCCAGCGCCTCTCGGGCGAGGCGAAGCGCCTCGGTGAGACGACCGTCTTCTCCGCCAGCCAGGCGGCCGACGCCATGGGCTTCTTCGCCTTGGCCGGCTTCGATGTCGAGCAGATCCTGCGGGCCATCGGCCCCACGCTCAACCTCGCGGCGGCCGGGCAGCTCGAGATCGCCCAGGCCGCGGACATCGCCGCCAAGATCATGGCCGGGATGGGCATCGAGGCCGACCGCCTAGGCGAGTCGGTGGACGTGCTCACCAGGGCGATGACCAGCGCCAACACCGACCTCCTCCAGCTCGGCGACGCGATGAAGTTCGTCGGGCCGATCGCCAAGAGCGCCGGCATCGCCTTCGAGGAGATCGTCGCGGCGATCCAGCTGCTCTCCAACGCGGGCATCCAGGGCGAGATGGCGGGCACGAGCCTCCGCGGCGCCATCCTCTCGCTGACGAGCCCGAGCCGGGAGGCGGCCGACAAGCTGAAGGAACTCGGCGTCAGCGTGCTCGATGTGCAGGGCAACGTCCGCCCCCTCGCCGACATCATCGACGACCTCAACCGCGCGATGGAAGGCATGGGCTCCGGCCAGCGTCTGGAGGTCCTCGGCACGATCTTCCCGGCGCGGCAGGCCGCGGGCATGGCCGAGTTGCTCTCGCAGGGCGCCGACCGCCTGCGCGAGTACCGCGGCGCCCTGGAGGACGCCGGGGGCACGGCCTCGCGCATCGCGGGCGTGCAGCTCAACACGCTCAAGGGGCAGGTCACGATCCTCAAGAGTGCCCTCGAGGGCCTCGGCATCGCCGTGGGCGAGTCCCTCGTCGGCCCGCTGCGCGTGGCGACGCACTTCATCACCCGCGCTTCTGGGGCGATCGCCAACTGGGTCCGCGAGAACCGATCGGTCGTGGTGATCGCCGCGGCGTCGATCCTCCTGATCGGTGGCCTCGGAGTTGCGCTGGTCGGGCTCGGCATCGCCGCCCAAGCGGCGGCGTTCGTGATCGGCGGCCTCGGCGCGATCCTGGCCGGCGTGAAGATCGCGTTCGCGGCGGTGGCCGCAGCCATTGGCGCGCTGCTCTCGCCCATCGGCCTGGTCGTGGCGGCCGTGGTCGGCCTGGGCGCGGCGGTGCTGATCTCCAGCGGCGTGGTGGGCGAGGCGATCACCTGGCTGGGTAAGCAGTTCGCGCGGCTGCGCGAGACCGTGACGAAGGTCGTGCAGGGAATCACCGATGCGCTGGCCGCGGGCGACATCGAGCTGGCGGCCCGGATCCTGTGGCTGGCTCTGAAGCTCGCCTGGCAACGCGGCGCGGCCGCCCTGAACTCGGTCTGGCTCCAGGCCCGGGCGTTCTTTGTCGGCACGGCGCAGAAGATGTGGTTCGGCGCGCTGGCCGCGGCCCAGCAGGTCCTGCACGCGCTCGAGGTCGCCTGGATCGAGACGACCGCGTTCCTCTCCAAGACCTGGACGCGCTTCACGTCCGGCTTCACCAAGATCTGGGAGCGGGCCAGCGCCTTCGTCGCCAAGCGGATGCTGGAGATCCAGGGGCTGTTCGACTCGGGGCTCGATGTCGATGCCGCCAAGGAGGCAGTGGACGAGCAGCTCGAATCTCGCCTCGCCGAGATCGACGAGGGCGCGCGGCGCGACCTGTCGCGGCGCGAGCAGCGCCGGCACACCGCCCGGGAACGCTCGCGCGAGCTGAACGAGGCCACGCTCGCCGAGATCGGAAGCCAGTTCGAGGAGGCCCAGGAGGCGCTCCAACAGGGCACAGACGCCCGCCTCGCCGAGACGCAGCGGCAACTCGAGGAAGCCCGCCGACGCCTCGATGAAGCGATCGCCGAGGCCCGCCGCAAGCGCGAGGAGGCCGAGTCCGACGGCACCGTCCGCCGCGGGCCGGGCGACCTCCTGACCGACCTGGAAGACCGCCTCGTCGGCATCGGCGAGGCCATCGCCTCGAAGATCGAGGTCCGCGGCACGTTCAACGCGCTGGCGCTCCAGGGTCTCGCGGGAAGCGCCGACGCCGCCGAGCGCACCGCCAGCGCCACCGAGCAGACCGCCAAGAACACCAAGCGACTCGCCGATGCCGCGCGCACCGGCGGGCTGACCTTCGGATGAGGGAGGCCGCGTGCCCATCGTCGTCGAGGAACGATTCGAGAGCCGGTCAACCGTCGCGGGCAAGAGCCCCTCGGTCGAGCTGCGCTACTGGATCAAGGGCACCGACGACGATCTCGCTGCCCGCGCCGCGCTGGAGGCCGCCGCTCCTGGCGAGTACGACGGGCTCACCCGCCAGGATGTGCAGATCGAGCCGCAGGGGCACGAGCTTTGGGATGGTACGGTGCGCTACGCCGTGCCGTCGTTCGGGGGCCTCCAGACGGGCGAGAGCGTCTTCAGCTTCGACACCGGCGGCGGCACGCGCCACATCACCCAGAGCCGCCAGACGATCCTCCGCAAGGCCCCGGCCGGACAGACCGCGCCGGACTTCAAGGGCGCCATCGGCGTCACCGACACCGGCGTCGAGGGCGTGGACATCGTCGTCCCCGTCTACAACTTCTCCGAGACGCACTACCTACCCGAAGGGCAGGTGACGCAGGGCTACAAGCTCACACTCTTCGGCCTCACCGGCAAGGTCAACAACGGCTCGTTCCGCGGCTTCGCCGCCGGCGAGGTGCTGTTCCTCGGTGCCTCGGGCTCGAAGCGCGTCGCGCCCGGCGGCACGCAGGATTGGGAGGTCACCTTCCGCTTCGCGGCCAGCCCCAACGCGACCGGCCTGAAGGTCGGCGACATCACCGGGATCAGCAAGAAGGGCTGGGAGTACCTGTGGGCGAGGTACGCCGACCGGACGGACGACGACGCCAAGGCGCTGGTGAAGCGCCCCATCGCGGCCTACGTCGAGCGGGTCTACGACGCCGGCAACTTCGGAGGGCTGGGGATCTGATCCCCGCACGTCATGGGCGACGCCTTCCGCAAAGTCCGCTCCGGCCAGCCGCTGGCGATCCCTGCCGCGGCTTACAACGCCTTCGTCGATGCGGCGGTTGCCCACCGCGAGCAGGGCGCGGGCGCCGGCGACGCGATCGATGCCATCCGCCAGGCGGGCATCGTGCCCGTCCTCAACGCCAGTGGCAAGGACAAGAGCCGCTTCGACATCCTCGGCATCGGTGGGCCGATCATCTTCCCGAAGGAGAACTTCGACGAGTTCGCAGCTCGCGTGGCGCTGCGCGGCGTCGAGCCCAAGCCCAAGCACACCGGGCGCTTCGTCGTGTTGCTCGAACCGATCGCCAAGAACGCGATCGGGCGCGCGTGCGTGGACGGCGTGTGCCCCGCGCGCGTCCGCATGATCGACGAGTGCGATCGCTTCGCCGACCTCGACCCCGACGCGGGCAGCTCGGGCGGTGGCGGAGGAGGAGGCGGCGGCTCCAGCGGCGGGAGCGGGGGCAGCGGCGGCGGAGGGGGCGGCGGCTCTGGAAGCGGCTCGGGCGGCGGTTCCGGTTCCGGTGGGGGTTCGGGAGGTGGTGGCGGCGGCTCCGGAGGCGGGGGAGGCGGAGGAGGAGGTGGTGGCGGCGGCGGTGGTGGAGGAGGGGGAGGCGGCGGTGGCGGCGGTTCCGGCGGCGGCTCTGGCGGCGGGAGCGGCTCCTCCGGCTACAACTGCTTCCTCGAAGGCACGCTCGTGCGCCTTTCTGACGGCGCGCTCGTCCCCATCGAGGACTTGCGCCCGGGCGATCGCGTGGCGTCGCTGCGTGTGACCGGGCTTGAGCCGGACGCGCCGGACCGCGCGCAGTATCTGTGGCGCACCGATGCCGGCGATGCGAAACTCGACCGCTGCGACGCCGAGGTCGCGAGCGTCACACGCGGCGAGCACGACGGCTTCTATCTCGTCAACGGGCGCATCAAGGCGACGTTCGAGCACCCCCTGCTCGTCCGCCGTGGCGGCGAGCTGGGCTTCTGCTCCGTCGAGATGTTGTGTGTGGGCGATGCGCTCCTGCGCCACGACCTGACCGAAGAGGCCGTCACCTCCATCGAGCGATTCGATGGCCTCGTTTCCACCGTCGCCATTCATGTGCCCGGAACGAACACCTACGTCGCCGACGGGATCTGGGCGCACAACGACCTTGCCCAGTTCGCCGGGTCGGCGAGCAGCTCCAGCTCCGGGTCGGGCTCGTCGAGCGCCTCCGACTCCCGAAAGTCCAGCGGCTCGTCGTTCAGCAGCAGCGGATCGTCGTCGTCGTCATCGGGTTCGAGTTCCGCCATCACCGTGCCGTTCGGCGGCGTGACGGTGCCGTTCTGAGGAGGCCGCGATGATCCTCAAGAGCAGCACCACCGGCTCCGCTCACCTGCTCTGGGTCCAGCCCAGGAAGGAGCGCGACGACCCCGAGATCGCGTGGGTCATCGCGCGCATCGGCAACCCGCAGCTCAACCCGCCGTGCCCGAGCAGCTCCAGCGGGTCGTTCAGCGAGAGCAGCATGTCAGAGCCCTCGGTGTCGGAGCCGTCGAGTTCGGAGAGTTCCGGCGGAGGATCGGGCGGCTCCAGCGGGTCGGGTGGAGGGTCCGGCGGGTCCAGCGGAGGTGGCGGTGGCGGCGGGAACTGCTTCCTCTACGGCACGCTCGTGCGCCTCGCCGACGGCAGGCTCATCCCGATCGAGCGCCTCCAGCCCGGCGACGAGGTCGCGTCGCTGGATGTTCCGGGCCTGGACCGAGACGCCGACTGGCAGGCACAGTACCAGTGGCGGGTGACCGGCGCCGCGGCTCCGCGCCCATCCGCATCGCGCATCGCCAGTGTAAGCCGCGGGACGCACGAGGGGTTCTTCCTGATCAACGGCCGCGTGAAGGCGACATTTGAGCATCCGTTCCTGATCCGACGAGGCGATGAGACGGGATTCTGCTCGGCCGAACTCCTGCGCGTGGGCGACCGACTTGTGCGCCACGACCTGGACGACGAGGCCATTGAGTCGATCCGGCGCATCGACCGCACGGTTCGCACCGTTGCCCTTCACGTGCCCCGCACCAACGTCTACCTCGCCGACGGCGTGTGGGTCCACAACGACGCGCTCAGCTCCGGCAGCGGCGGCTCTGGTTCAAGCAGCGGCGGCGCCGGGAGCAGCAGCAAGAGCAGCGGGTCGTCCTTCGGCGGACCCGGGTCGAGTTCGAGCGGCAGTTCCGGCAGCGGGATCACCGTGCCCTTCTGAGGACGACCATGAAGACGATCGACATCCTCCAACGCGCACTCGCCGCCCGCGACCGGCTCATGGCCGACGAGCGCATTCTCCACGCCGAGATCACCGGCTCGGTCCGCCGCGGCCTGGGCGAGGTCGGCGACCTCGACCTGCTCATCGTCACCAACGACCCGTGGCCGTTCCACGGCAATCCCGCCAAGCCGCGCAAGCCCGAGCGCGAGGCCGACCTGTTCGTCGCCACGCCGGAGACCTACGGGGCCGTCCTGGCCTTCTCGACCGGGCCGCATGAGCTCAACCGCGTCCTGCGCGAGAAGACGCGCAAGAAGGGTTACCTGTTCGACTTCGCCTCCGAGGGCGTGGGCGACCTGTCCGACATCCAGCCCGAGCACGGGCCGTTCATCGGGCTCTTCACGCTCGACGGCACTCCCATCCCCACCCCCACCGAGGAGCAGTTCTTCCGCCTGATCGGCGTGCCGCATGTGCCGCCGCCGTTCCGGGAGTGGCTCGCCACGCAGCTATGACCACCGCCGCGCCCATCTTCCCGCCCCCGCCGTTCGCCAAACAGATCGAACGGGCTGTCGCCGCACCCATAAAGAAGGATACAGCGCCCGCGCCCGGGCTCGAGGACGAGACCCTGAGGCTGCTTTCTCGGGCGGCGGGTGGCGCCGAGGTTCGCGCCCTATGCATCAACCTTGGCCGGCGTCCTGAACGCTGGGAGGCCTTCAAGCGCAACTGCCCCATTCGCGGCGTCCGCCGATTCCCGGCCATCAATGGCCGCGCGGTCCGCCCGCCCGCGTGGTGGCGGCAGGGCGGCGGGGCCTGGGGCTGCATGCTCAGCCACATCCGCATCCTCGAGGAGGCGCTGACCGACGGCCTCGACCGTCGCGGAGGCGTGCTGCTCGTGCTTGAGGATGACGCCCTCTTCCCGCCGGACTTCGCCGAGCGGGCGGCCCGCTTCATCCGCGCCCTGCCCGGCGACTGGGAACAGGTGTATCTCGGCGGCCAGCACCGCGGCCTGCGCGTCCGCCAGCCGCAGAAGGTGAATGACGAGGTCGTCCGCCCGTTCATGGTCAACCGCACGCAGGCCTACGCAGTGCGCGGCCCGTTCATCCGCATGCTTTACCAGCACCTCTGCGACTGGCCCGCGCACGCCCGCTCGCCGCGCCACCACGTGGACCACCGCATGGAGTTGCTCCACGCATCGGGACGGCACAAGGTTTACGCGCCCGCGACGTGGATCGTCGGCCAGGCCGGCGGGCCGAGCGACATCTCCGGCCGCGTCACCCAGGACCGCTTCTGGAACGGCTGGGGCAAGGGCCCGCGGCAGGTCCATCGTCCGCCGGTCTGGGTCATCGGTCTGCACCGCTCCGGCTCGTCCGTCACCGCCGGCATCCTCCACCGCCTCGGCGTCCACATGGGCAACCGCCTGATCGGCTACGAGAATCGAGGGGGTCGCGGCACCGGCGGCTTTGAGGCGCACGGCCTGGCGATGATCTGCGAGCAGGCGTACCGGTTCCCATCGATCCAGCGGGCCGTGCCGATCGAGACCACCCGCCGGCGCCTTCGCGAGTGGATCGACGCCCGCCAGCGCGAGGCTGCTTGGCGCGGCACCATCATGGGCGGCAAGTACCCGCACCTGTGCTTCATGATCGACCTCCTCCTGGAACTCGAACCCGAGAGCCGCTTCATCCACATCGACCGTCCGATCGAGGAGTCGATCCGCTCCCTCACGGACCGCTCGGCCAAGGCTCGCGGCTGGCTTCGGGCCACGCCGGAGCAGTGCGAGCGGCTGCAGAGGGGGCTGTGGGAGGCGAAGACGGCGGGGCTGGCGCGGGTGCCGACGGGGCGTGTGCTGATGGTCTCCTACCCCGACCTGCTGGCGGGTCGGAACGAGGAGACGGCCCGAGTAGTGGATTTCCTGGGGCTGCGCATCGGGCCCGACCAGTTCCGAAGGGCCACGGCCATCATTCAGCGGCCATGCGCTCCCAAGCCCGGCTGACCAGGGCCCCAGGGCCAAATCCCCGTCAGTACGACAGGAACTGCCAGAAACCGCTATCATGGCATCCATGGCCAAGTCGCCCCGTCCCGACCCCACTCCGGCCACGCCCGAGGTCATGACCATCGACGACCTCGCGGCCTACCTACAGGTCTCAAAGTCGTCGCTCTACAAGCTGGCCCAAGAGGGCAGGGTGCCCGGCCAGAAGGTCGGCAAGCACTGGCGGTTTCACCGCGACACGATCGATGCCTGGTTGAAGCAACAGCCCCCCGCCCGATAGGACCCGATGGCCAAGCTCTCACTCGCCAAACTCGAACGCCACCTCTACGCCGCGGCGGACATCCTGCGCAAGGAGGGCATGGATGCCGCCACCTACAAGGACTTCATCTTCGGGATGCTCTTCCTGAAGCGCAGCTCCGACGTCTTCCTCACGGCGCGCGAGCGCATCGTGCGCGAGAAGGTCCGCGGCGGCATGAGCCAGGCCGACGCGGAGGCCCGCTTCGGCGAAAACCCTGACTACTACGACGACTTTTTTGTGCCCCGGGAGTCGCGCTGGCCTCACATCGAGTCGCGTCTCAACGATGCCTCCGTCCCCTTCGGCTCGGTGCTCGACAAGGCACTGACCGCACTGGGAGAGGCGAACAGCACACTCGAGCATGTGCTCGACCACATCCACTTCATGCGGATGCAGAGCAACAAGCGTGTCGTCTCCGACGACGCCTGCAAGGAGCTTGTCCGCCACTTCGCCCGCTACCGACTCCGAAATCAGGACTTCCAGTTCTCCGACCTGCTCGGCTCGGCCTACGAGTTCCTGATCAACATGTTCGCAGAGTCGGCGGGTAAGAAGGGCGGCGATTTCTACACGCCCCGGGACGTGATCCGCCTCATGGTCCGCATGCTCAACCCGACCCCCGGCCTGAGCATCTACGACCCGACGTGCGGCTCCGGCGGCATGCTCATCATCAGCCGCGAGTACATCGAGCACTCCGGCGGCGACCCGACGAACCTTCGCCTCTGCGGCCAGGTCAACGACGCCTCCGCATGGGCGATTTGCAAGATCAACATGCTGCTCCACGGCATCCGCGGCGCCGACATCCAGCTTCAGGACACGTTGCTACACCCGATGCACCGCGAACGCGGCGAGCTCGAGCGGTTCGACCGCGTCATCGCCAATCCGCCCTTCGCCCAGAACTACTCCCGTGGGGAGAGCATGGAGTTCAAGGAGCGGTTCCGCTGGGGCTGGTGCCCGACCTCCGGCAAGAAGGCGGACCTGATGTTCGCCCAGCATATGCTGGCAGTCTGCAAGGACCGCGGCATGGTATGCACGGTCATGCCGCACGGCGTGCTCTTCCGAGGTGGCGAGGAGAAGAAGATCCGCGGCAAGTTTCTGGCAGAGGACCTCATCGAGGCGATCATCGCCCTGCCGCCCAACCTGTTCTACGGCGCTGGCATTCCGGCGTGCCTGCTGCTGATGAGGCCGAATCGGACGGGCCGCTTTCCGAACCCAAACAAACCCGCCGATCGCCGAGGCAAGGTGCTTTTCATCAACGCCGACGCCGAATTCCATGCCGGTCGCGCCCAGAACTACTTGCTCCCCGAACACATTGAGAAGATCGCCTCCGCATTCGAGCGATACGAGGACATCCCGGACTACGCGCGCATCGTACCACTCAATGATATCGTCGACCCTGCGAACGACCAGAACCTCAACATCCGCCGCCACGTCGACAACTCGCCACCGCCGGAGCCGCACGACGTTCGCGCCCACCTTGTCGGCGGCGTGCCCTCCTCGGAGATTGAGGCGCAACGTTCTCTCTTTGAGGCACTGAGTTTTGACCCGTTGCACGCTTTCACACCGCGGCCAGACGAGCCGAAGCACCATGACTTCGCGGAGGCTGTGGCGGATCGCACGTCAATCGCTACTGTTGTCGAATCTGATGTCGGCATTGCCGCCAGGCGAAGCCAGTTGCTCGCGGCCTTCGGCGATTGGTGGGATGTTCACTCAGACCGCCTTGTCGAATTGCCCCGGACCCGTGCGCTCATCGCGGCACGTGCAGAGCTGCTCGACTCCTTCGCCCAGGCCCTGCTCCCGATCGAGGTGCTCGACCGCTTCAAGCTCGCTGGCGTCGTCGCCACATGGTGGACGGACTCGCTGGCGGACTTCAAGACGCTCATCGAGAATGGTTTCCCCGGAGTGATCGACGGCTGGATCGACGCGATCGCGGACGCGGTGGAGGACGACGACGGCGTCGGGCCGGCCTTCAACCCCTTCGGGCACAAACTCGTCCTCCGCATCATGCCCGACTACCTCCAGCAGATTGACGACGCGAAGGCCGAGATCGCCCGTCTCAAGGGTGAGAAGGAGGTGTTCGAGCAGTCCAACCCGCCGGACGATGCTGACGAGGAGGAGCTCGAATCCTGGAACTACGCCAAGGACCTGGAGCGCCAAGTCAAGGAGCTGAAGTCGGAGAACGGCGACGCTCTGAAGGCGCTCAAGAAGCTGGAGAAGGCCGTCGCGAAGAAGAAGGCGACGGACGCTGACCGCAAGGCGTTCGCCGAGGCCCGGGCTGCGCTGGAGCCGGTCTTCGACGAGTTCGCAAGGCTGGAGGCGGCGCTGGCGCCGTACGAGCAGATCAAGATGGACTTGGCCGCCGCGCGCGCGATGTACCGCGAGCTTACGGCCAAGTTCGTGGTCGAGTTGAAGTCTCGCTGCGACGTGCTCACGGCCGACGAACAACGGGCGCTGGTTATGGATCTCTTGGAGCAGGACTTACGCGGCGGCTTGGACGCCGCGTTCAAGTCGAGGCGACAGAGTGCTGCCCGCTTCATTGAGGCGCTGTGGGATAAGTACGCTGAACCGATGACGGAGATTCAACTTCGGCGCCAGGAGTTGGCGGAGTCGCTCGCCGGCGTTCTTCAGGAGTTGGGCTATGGTGGATAGACCGAGTTCACCATCGCCGGATGAGACGCCGCCCGAGGGTTGGCGAGTCGCCTCGCTGAGCGACCTGGCGGAGATCCGATTCAGCAGCGTGGACAAGAAGTCCGTGTGGGGCGAGTTGCCGGTACGGCTGTGCAACTACACGGATGTCTACTTCAATGACTACGTCACGGCGAGTATGGACTTCATGCGCGCCACCGCGACACGCTCGGAACTTGAGCGATTCGCTCTCTTTGCAGGCGATGTTGTGATCACCAAGGACTCGGAGACCCCGGACGACATCGGCGTTCCTGCACTCATCGACTCCTCGGCGGAGGATCTCCTGTGCGGGTATCACTTGGCGATCATCCGGTCGAAGTCGTCCGTCGATCCGACGTTCCTCGCCAAGCAATTGTCGCAGCCGAGGATCCGGCAGTACTTCGGCAGGCAGGCGAATGGCACGACGCGGTACGGCCTGGCTGCAGCCGCGATCGATCAAACACCGATCTGGGTACCACCCATAGATCAGCAGCGAGCGATCGGGCAATCTGCTCGTCTCATCGACGCTGCCATCAAGACCGCGGCGGCGCTCGTAACGAAGCTCAAGCTGATGCGGGTTGGCATGCTGCACGACCTGATCACCTACGGCCTTGACGAGAATGGCAGGGCTCGCGATCCCAATCGTCAGCCCGACGCGTTCCGTGTCTCACCTGTTGGTCGCATTCCGCAGGTATGGAGGGTGCTGGCCGCTGAACAGTTTGGCGATGTGCGACTAGGGCGACAGCGATCGCCGGCACACGAGAACGGTGGCCATATGCGGCCTTACCTGCGCGTGGCCAATGTCTTCGATGGCTTTATCGACTACTCCGATGTCCTCCGGATGAACTTTGAGCCGGGCGAGCAAGCGACGTACGGACTGGAACCGGGCGACATCCTACTCAACGAGGGGCAGAGCCTCGAGCTGGTTGGACGAAGTGCCATTTACGATGGACCCGCTGGCGTGTACTGCTTCCAGAACACTCTTGTTCGTTTCCGGTGCAACACCGAAGCGCTCCCCGAGTTCTGCCAGCCGCTTTTCAAGTACACGCTGGATCGAGGACGGTTCATGTCCATCGCGAAGCAGACCACATCCGTGGCTCACCTCGGTGCAGATCGATTCGCAAAGATGCTGTTTCCGCTGCCACCGATGGACGAGCAGATTCGCATCGCGGATACCCTCCGGTCTATGGACGCTCGCCTTCACGCGGAGGCGCGCGAACTTGCCAAGCTCCGTTCAATGAAGTTGGGCCTCATGGACGACCTGCTTTCCGGCCGCGTTTCGATCCCCATCCCCGAGGAAGCCGAGGTTGCCGTATGAGCAGGATCGACTGGGAACTCGACCTCGTCGAGCGGCCGTTCTGCCGCCAGCTCCAGGCGATGGGCTGGGAGTGGATCGAGGGTGATCCCGACCTGGCGGAGACGACAGAACGCACGAGTTCCCGCGAGGTACTGCTGCGCCAAAGGCTGGCCGCCGCCTTGAAGAAGATCAACCTGCGCGACGGGCAGCCGTGGCTCGATGACAGCCGCGTCTCCCAGGCGATCGACGCGATCGAGCGAGCCGCCGGTCACCGCCTCATGGAGATCAATCACTCGGCCACCGAGCTGCTCCTAAAGGGGACGGTCGTCGCGGGTCTTCCCGATTGGGACAACGGCCGTCCCCAGCCGATCCGGTACATCGACTTCGAGAACCCGGACAACAACGATTTCCTGGTCATCAACCAGTTCAAGGTCGAACTCACGAGCGGCCGCGGCCACGTGATCCCGGACGCTGTGTGCTTCGTCAACGGCATCCCCATCGTGGTCGCCGAGTTCAAGAGCCCGGGGATCGAGAATCCGCTGAGCGAGGCGATCAATCAGCTGCTGCGCTACTCGAACCAGCGCCGCGAGGTCTGGCCGACCTTGTTCAACGAGGACGAGGGCGTCGAGCGGCTCTTCCACACGAACCAACTGCTGATCGCCAGCGATTACTTCGAGGCCCGCGCCGGCACCATCGGCGCTCCGCCGGACGCGTACCTCGAGTGGGCGGACACCTCGCCCGTTCCGATGACGACGGTCGCCGAGGAACTGGGTGTCATCGAGCCGGGCCTGGAGGTCGAAGAGGCCGCGGCGGCGCTGGCGAAGGTCGGCCCCGAGGAAGGCGGTCGAGCGGGAACGCCGCTCTTCTTCCGGGACACCAAGCAGCGGCCCGAGGCGCTGCGGGGCGGCCCGGGCGCCTCCCTGAGCAGCCAACAGGTCCTCGTCGCGGGCATGTTGCGGCCCGCCCACCTCCTTGACCTCATCCGCAACTTCACCGCGTTCCAGCAGGTCGAGGGGCGGACCCGGAAGGTCGTCGCCCGCTATCAGCAGTTCCGAGCCGTCCACAAGGCCGTCGCCAGCCTCAGATCGGGAAAGACGAAGCGCCAGGGCGCGGAACGCGACGAGCGTGGCGGCATCATCTGGCACACGCAGGGCTCCGGCAAGAGCCTGAGCATGGTGTTCCTCGTCCGCAAGATGCGCACCTTGGACAGCCTCAAGGAGTTCAAGGTTGTCGTCGTCACAGATCGCACCGATCTCGAAGCCCAACTCCGCGAAACCGCAGCGATGAGCGGGGAAGCGGTGCGACCCACCGAGGCCGATGGACGGACCCAGGAATCACCGACTGCGCGTACGCAGCGGATCCTCGGGGAGAGCACACCTGACATCGTCTTCGTGATGCTGCAGAAGTACCAGGACAAGGACAAGCAGGTCGCCGGCGGGCAGAAGGTCGCGATGACGATCGTTCGCGAGGAGAAGAAGCCGGGCCGCGACCAGCCGGTGGTCGCCCGGGAGGTCACCTTCGAGGAGACGATCCGCGACGACGAGTTCCCCGTGCTCAACGAGAGCGAGCAGATCCTCGTGCTCGTCGACGAGGCCCACCGATCGCACACCCGCTCGCTCCACCGCAATCTCGGGCGTGCGCTGCCAAACGCGGCCACCATTGGATTCACTGGCACGCCCATTCTCGCGTGCGACAAGAAGCAGACCCGCGCGATCTTCGGCGACTTCATCGACAAGTACCTGCTCCAAGATGCAGAGCTTGATGGCGCCACGGTGCCCATCCTGTATGAGGGACGGACCGCTGATGGTCTCGTCGCGGACGCTGACAGCTTGGACCAACTGTTTGAGGACATGTTCCAGGACTACACGTCGGATGAACTGGCGATCATCAAGGCGAAGTACGGAACCGAGGGCGATGTCCTTGAAGCGCCGATGCTGATCGAGGCGAAGGCGGAGGACATGCTCCGTCACTACGTCAACGTAGTCATGCCCGAGGGCTTCAAGGCTCAGGTAGTGGCCACCAGCCGGCGAGCCGCCGTGACCTATCGGGAGAAGCTGCTGGCAGCCCGGGATCAACTGGTTGCAGCCCTATCAGCCCTCCGTCCGGAGGTGCTCGGACTCTCTGAGCAGGAGCTGACCAAGCTGGATCGGGATACCCAGTTCCTCGTGCGGGCCCATCCTCTGCTCGGCATGCTTCGTGCGATGGAGGTTGCCGTTGTGATCTCTCCGGATCACAACGACCCAGAGTCCTGGCGCGACTGGTCGGACAAGGAGCGGCAAAGCGAGCATACGACCCGATTCAAGCGGCGGCTCGCCGATCGGCGGTCGGAGCGCGCCGACCCGCTTTCGATTCTCGTGGTCAACAACATGCTGATCACCGGCTTCGATGCTCCGATAGAGCAGGTGATGTATCTCGACCGCAAGATCGTGGCTCACGATCTCCTGCAGGCGATCGCCAGGGTGAACCGGACCAGCGGCGCCAAGCGATGTGGGTACGTGGTCGACTACATCGGCGTCGCACGCCACCTGAACGATGCGCTCAAAGACTATGACGGCCATGACGTCGATGGTGTGATGATCGACATCGGCGTGGAGCTCCCCAAGCTCCTTGACCGGCGCGATCGCGCTGTCGCCGTGTTCACGGACCGCGGGGTCAACGACCTGTTCGGGCAGGTCCACGAGTGCGTTGAGCTGCTTGCGGACTTGACCATCCGCGCCGAGTTCATCAACAAGCTTCGAATGTTCTACGAGACCCTGAACATCCTCGAGCACCGTCCGGAGGTGCCGCCAGACGTGTTCAGGGATGCAAAGCTGCTCGGCTTCATCAACAAGGTGGCTGCGAACCTGTATCGCGATCCAGCGCTGAACCTCCTCGGCGTCGCCGAGAAGGTCAAGGCGCTGATCGACGGACATGTCGCCGCCCGCGGAGTCGATCCGAAGATCCCGCCGACAGCGATCACCGATGCGGAGTTCGAGGAGGTCCTCCGATCGCAGGATGGTTCAAAGGCTCGCGCCGCCCACATGCAGCATGCTGCCCGCTACCACATCATCGGATTTACGAATAGCAACCCTGTCTACGCCCGCAAGATGAGTGAGAAGCTTGAGGAGATCCTCCAGCGGTTCAAGGATGACTGGGAAGCGCTGGAACGTGAGCTGAGGCGGTTCATCGAGGAGCTTCGGCGCGGTGACGCCGCTGACTTTCCGGGACTTGATCCGAGGACGCAGGTCCCATTCGTACGACTCGTTCTGGAGGAGTGCCTGGGCCAGGATCACGACGATCCAGCACACCGAACAGCCGCGATCAGTATCGCGCTCGACATCGTTGAGCGAGTGAGACAGGAAGTGGGGAAGGTCGGATTCTGGAAGAACCCTTCCATGCGCGAGATGCTGACACGCCAGCTCGTGCGCGATCTGGACGGTTCGGGCGTCTGCCCGGATGGAAAGTCGCGAGATCTTGCCCAGCGGTTGGTCGCGCTGGCCAAGGAAAACCATGAGAGTCTGACGCAGAAATGACGGAGCAGCTTGAAATCGCGGGACTGACGTTTGCCGTTCGCCGGAGCACTCGGCGCAAGACGCTGGAGCTCACCGTGGATCGGGCGGGGGAATTGGTTGCTTACGCGCCTGCCGAGACGCCGGAATCGGAGTTGTCCGCTTGGATCTCCTCCAAGCTGCTCTGGGTGCACCAGAAGCTCGCTCAGAAGAAGGCCTTGATCGGCACAGTGCATCCACCAGAGTTCGTCAGTGGGGAGAGCATTTTCTTCTTAGGCCGCAGTTATCGACTCCGGGTGGTGGACCGCGCAAGGTCGCCGCTTCAGTTGGACGGTGAGTGGTTTCTCCTGCGGGCGAGTTCGCGTTCAAAGGCGGCCAACCACTTTCAGCAGTGGTACATGGAGCAAGGTGAATGCTGGCTCAAGGAACGATCGCGGGAACTTGAGCGGCTCACCGGACAGTCGCCGTCGACGGTTGTTGTCGGAGATCTTGGCTTCCGGTGGGGCTCGTGTGGCAGAAATGGCGCGTTGTACTTCAACTGGCGACTGCTGCAGCTCCCGGTTCGGCTCATCGACTACGTGGTGGTCCACGAGCAGATACATCTTCTTCACCACAACCACTCGCCGGCATTCTGGCAGGCGTTGGAGTGCGTACTTCCAGACTGGCAGGAGCGGAAGGACGAGCTCCAGTTCGATTGGGGGCGATATGCCAGGTTTGCGCTGGCAGCCGACGGGCCAGCATCGAGTGCGAGCGACTTAGCGTAGAGAAGGGTGGCGACGATGCCAATCGAGGTTGGGCTCTGGAAGCTTGGCGACCGGCTGCAACCAGTCGCGTTCACAGGCATGGATAGCGAGAGCCGGCTCGAATCGGTCCTGGCCGGGGACATCTCGGTGGTCGACCCGGGTTGGCTGCTCATCGGGCGTCAAGTGCCGACGGCTTTTGGCAAGTTCATTGACCTGCTCGCCATCGATGCAGAGGGACAGCTCATCGTTATCGAGCTGAAGAAGAACCGGACGCCGCGGGAGGTCGTTGCCCAGCTACTGGATTACGGCTCGTGGGTCCGCGCACTCGAGGACGACGAGATCGCTTCTGTCTTCGAGTCGTTCGTCAGCAAATACCACCCCGAACACAAGGGCACGTCGCTCGACGAGGCGTTCTGCGAGCGCTTCAAGGTCGAAGAGATCCCCGAGTCGCTGAATGAGGCGCACAAACTCGTGCTCGTGGCGAGCGAGCTCGACGACAGCTCAGAGCGAATCATCACCTATCTGGCAGAGGAGTACGGCGTCTCCATCAACGCCGTGTTCTTCCGCGTGTTCCGCGACGGCGAGAGCGAATACCTGAGCCGGGCATGGCTCACCGACCCAGGCCAGGTGGATGCAAAGGTCGAGGCGAAACGAGAGAAGCTGCCCTGGAACGGCGAGTTTTACGCCTCGTTCAGCGCCGACGACAACCGCGACTGGGAGGAGGCACGAAAGTACGGGTTTATCTCCGCTGGCGGCGGCGCGTGGTACTCCCGATCACTCGGGCTGCTCGAGCCCGGCGGACGCGTCTGGGTCAACATCCCTGGCGGCGTGGGCTATGTGGGCGTCGGGATCGTGAAAGAACCCGTCGTGCCCGTCGACGAGTTCATGGTGGACAACGGCAACGGCAAGATGGTGCCCATCACCTCACTGCCCGTTCGTGCCGCCCAGCACACGACCGCCGCCCAGAACCCCGACAAGGCGGAGCACATGGTTCGCATCGAGTGGATCAAGACCGTGCCCCTCGCGGATGCGGTCAAGGAGAAGGGCTTCTTCGGCAACCAGAACTCCGCGGCAAAGCCACGTGCACGGAGCTGGTTGCACACTGTGGATCGACTCAAACAGCGTTTTGGTTTGTCCAGTGACTCAATAGCGCCAGGAGGGCAGCGGCATGAGCACTCATAGCTCCGTGTGAGCTCGAGGGGATCGGCGTGGAGGCACGTGAAGCGTACGACCTGTGGAACGCAGCGATCGCGGAGTGGATCCGCGCGACAGGCCGCGTGGACGAGCCCGTGCTCCTGGCCATAGATCGCGAGCGGCTCGGTGAGATCGGTGAAGGTGCCTCACTGTGCAGCGCTGACGAAGCCCACGATGCGTTCGTGGCGGCCGTTCGGGCCGCATGCGTTCGCAACGACTCGATCCGAGTTGAGCATCTTCGTGGGGTGGACGAGGATGGCGTTCCGAAGGGTTGCAGCTTCCTCGCGTTCCTCGTACTCGCGGCCAACGAGCGTGGCGAGGAAGGCGACGATCGGTTCTATCAGTCCATTGGACGGCTGCTTTGGCCGGAACGAGAGCTGCGACAGGTCACTCGTCAAGACATTGGCATGCCGGCTGGCGGTTCATGTGAGGAGCCGCTCTGGCGCGAGTGGAACACCTGGCTGTTGCAGCAGGGCTTTGTCCCAACAGCTCGCCAGGGCCAGGGGCCGCGGAACAAGTTCCGCATGTACCCGCTCAGCCAGTCCACTCTGAGTCTGAATGAGCGGTCGTATCTGGCGCGGGATGTGTTTGCACCCGCGATGCGCAGCGGTTCGCTCTCGCAGTATCTCGATCCGGTCGATCTCCAGTTGTGGCTTCGAAGGCGAGCGCGGGCAGGAACGCCACGGCTGTGGGCGAGTGTGCACGACAGGATCGTTGGCCGTGATCGTGCTGGCGGGCACCGCTTCCCTGCGGCGTTTCGCGAGGCCTTTCTCGCGGATTGCTATGACGTCTACGAGTCGGTGGTAGTCAATCCCGACGATCCCTCGCCGGCGACGCACCGAGCCAGAAGGCGGGCGAGACCGGTATTGGTCGCTGGACTGCTTCGCATCACGCATCTGGACGGCTCGCTTCATTACTTGCTCCGGCCTCGACGGCCGCTTTCCGGCGTGGACATTTCAGCAGGAGTCGTTCGCATCGACGGCTACGAGTATCCGCTGTCTGAGGGTGGTGATCCAAGATGGCTCGATCCGGTCGGACCACCCTTGAGGGACTTCTCGCCACGTGCGTTTGTAGTCGAAGGGGTCGATGGTGTTGTCAGCTTGGACCTCCCGGAGCGACCGTTTTGGACGCTCGCTCCCGATCCTGTGGTTCCCAGTGACGAGCTACTGATCAGTGATCGTCGGCCGGACCCCGATGAGTATTTCATTCTCTTGGTCCCAGAGGCGTCGGCCGAATCGCGCTTGGTGCACACGTCGCTCGCACGATTCAAGGAGCTCGGTCTTCTCGATTGGTCGTCAAGGGTTGAAGTCGGCGAGAGGTGGGTGGAGTATCGGCGATGCCGAGTCCTGCTTAGCCCCTGGCAGGCCGTGGCGCCAGTCGGGACGGACCCGGATGTCTACGCACGGCTCGCGCCAGAGGCCAGCGACCGAATCCGACTGGAGGGTGGGCTGCGAGACCCACGGCGGCGAGGTGCGTTCATGGAATCAGCACTGCCGAGCGTGGCTGTGGTCACCGAGTCCGAGCCGGTCATCGTGCGCATTTGCGAACTGGCCTCGCCCGACACAGTCCTGCACGAGACTCCGGTGAAGCGGGGAGTTCCGGGGGAGTTGCCAGTCGACCTGCCCGCAGGCGAGTACGTGTTGTTCGCTTACGCGGTTGACGGCCGTGAGGAGCGCGAGCTCGACTCGAGGCGGCTGCTGGTGACATCCTGGCGCAAGTTGTCGTTCGATCGCGAGAACGAGAGTCGCCCTCCCGAAGGGTCCGATGCGTGGTCAATCGGCCGCCTCGTAGGGGCCACGTCGCCGGGGGACGAGACATGAAGACGTGGTACCTGATGGGTCAGGTGACGAAGCGGCGAGACTTGCCGACGCACATCCGCGAGGCGGCTCGTCGTCTCGGCTGTCTGCCGGATTTGGAGTCGATCCGCTTCGAAAAGGGATGGAGCCGAACTCGCAACGGGCAGGGGGTGTACTGCGGCATCGGTTTCGCGGACACGCGACCCGATGACCACGACGATCCGCCGGAACCCCCCTTCGATGCAGAGACGCTGGTTGGTGCTCTTCGAATCTCATTGATTAACCGCAACGACGTCTCGCGTTCGATACTGCCGCCCGAGCAAGCCGAGGCGTTCACACAGGAATCCTTGATGAGCGGCGAGGCAGTCGTGCATGTGACTCGAGCGCCACCGCCGGATCCCGAGGAGCTTGAGAGTGCGAAGGAACACGCTCACACGGTAGAGAACAACTCAATTGAAGAGGCAACAGAACGGTATGACAAGCTGCTCGTCTGGCTCTCCTGTGCGGTGACCGGGACCTGGGGTCAGTTCGTCGAAGCGGTACGTAGCTTGGGAATCGACGACTTCGCGAGACCAGGCGATGTGCTCGTACGGCTGATGTTGCTTGGCCATGTGGAGATTGCATCCGATGGTGGGCGCTGGTCGGTGAATCCGCCACTGTTGTGCGGAGCGACGGATGGCACTTGGTTCATGTGCGGCCAGCGCGACTACGCTCTCATGGACTTGCTGAACTCTCACGCCGCGGCCGAGATATCAATGCAACCGCACGGCGCTGGCCCGAGCCGCATCAGTGTCAGCGCCGAGAAGCGGAGCGATGTAGAGGCCCTGCTGCGGGACGCGAGCGTAGCCCTGCGCACGGTGGATCGAACGGGGATGCGTCTCGCTGAGTCATTGCCGGATGGGTCGCAGTGGGAGTCAAGTGTACGTGGGAATCTACGCCCGGACCTTGCAGATTCTCTTGTGCAGCGCATCGTCATGGACTCTGAAGACGTGGAGTCGATGCGCCCGGCCGCGGGCGCCGATGGCAGCCTTCGCGTTCCACCGGGCTTATATGTGATCACCGCGGAACAGGGTCGGGGACGTTCCGTTCGGACCTATTGCCACGACGACGGCTCATGGACGCGCTGCGATTGGTACGGCATGGCCTACCTTGAACAGCGACGAGTTGGGCAGTTGCGAGCCTTCGAGACCGACGGAGGCGTGGTGCTCCCGCCCGACAGCCCGTGGCCACGCGTCTACGAGCGTGCCCTCGTGCTCTCCACGGGTCTTCTACCAGTCCATGTACCCGGGCGGGGACGGCTGTTTGCGACCCTCGAGCCGTGCGTGCCGGCTGCCTTGGCCGCGAAGCTCGGCGTGATGGTTCAGTCTCTTGGAGGAAGCGAGCCGTGAGTCTCATCGATGTCATCGGGAGCGCGCACCGACTCAAGCGGGTGTACGAGATGTATCTGCAATCTGCGTTCCCTCTATCCAGTGTGTCCCTCGATCGGGAGCGAAGCGATCTGCTCAGCGGACGCCGTTCGCTCGCCCGCCCGCTGCTCGTGGAACCAACACCGGTATACGAGTCAAGCGGGCTCACGCTCGCCGACGCAAGCCGCCGACTTCCAGCAGGCGCCAGCGACCTCGTTCACCTCGCCAAGCCCATTCTCGGCGATAACATCAGCCTCTACACCCACCAGTGGCAGTCGCTTGATGAGGTTGTGAATCAGCGTCGACACATCGTTGTTACGACTGGGACAGGCTCTGGAAAGACGGAGTGCTTTCTGTTGCCTCTGTTGGCGGCGATCGCCGCTGAGAGTCGCGAATGGGCTCCAACTGCCGCTGGAGCAATGCCATCAAGATGGTTTGAGACTCCCGGCGGGTGGGAGCCGCAGTGGGGTCTCACAGGGCGGGCCCAAGCCGGCCAGCACGCAATTCGGGGGTTGGTTCTCTACCCGCTCAACGCGCTCGTTGAGGATCAGCTCCGACGTCTTCGACACTGCCTCGAGGCTGACTCGACGCGAGCATGGCTGGAGGATCACCGCGGTCGGAATCGCGTGACGTTTGGCCGGTACACGGGGCTCACTCCCGTCCCCGGTCCACGGCCGACTGAGGTTCCGGATCGAGCCCTCGCGCGGACTCTGTCCAACAAGCTGCGCCAGCACTTGGTTCGGATGGCTCAGTCGAGCGATCAGCTTGATCATCTGTTGCGTGAAGATCGCGATCGTGTCGAGGCCGGAGAGCCGCCTCTCCTCGACCCAGACCTGCGCTACTTCATGCAGGACGTCAATGGCTCAGAGGCATGGTCTCGTTGGGACATGCAGGCCACGCCGCCTGATCTTCTCATCACCAACTACTCGATGCTCAACATCGCGCTGATGCGTTCTGCGGAGCACGCGATGTTCGAGGCGACCCGGCGATGGATCGAAGCGTCAACGGATCACATGTTCCATCTGATTGTGGACGAGCTTCACACTTACCGTGGGTCGTCGGGTACAGAAGTCGCATACGTCTTGAGGTTGCTGTTGGAGCGGCTCGGACTGAGTGAGCGTCCTGACCAGCTGAGGATCATCGCGACGTCCGCGAGTCTCGGTGCCGACACTGAGTCACGTTCCTTCTTGGAGAGCTTCTTCGGAGTCGACCCGGAGCGGTTCGCAGCTCCAATCTCGGTGACTCAGAGGCCGCCGTCGGGTCGCGGGATCACCTGGGTGCGGGAGAACGCGGACGAATTCGCAACCTTCGGCCGCGACGTCCAGCCGGATCCGATCGATCCACCGGTCCCGCCGCACCCCCAGAGCGCAGACCTTGAAGGCGCGGTTCAGCGCTTGCTTGAACGTCTTGGAAACTCTAGCCCATCCGAGACCGGAGCGAGCGGCACTGTGCTCACTTCGCTCGGCCGCATGCTACTCGATCACGGAGCAGACGACGCACTTCGGTCTGCGTGTGATGCTTCGCGTCGAATGGAAGGTGAAGAACCGAGCCAGTCAGACGTGCGAGCGACGGACATCCGCGTCTTGGGACAGCGGTTGTTTGGTGGTGACCAGACTGGTGATTTCTCCGACGACGCTCGCGAGGAGTCGTTGCGGGGCTTTTTGATGGCGCTCGCGGTGTCCCACGATCCACGCGCGCCTGGCCGCTCACCGCAACCAGTGCGAGGGCATGCATTCTTTGACAACCTCAACAACCTATGGGCATGCACGAATCCGGAGTGCGCAGGAGTTCGCGCTGACTACCGCGGACCAGATCGTCCGGCTATCGGGCGAATGCTCGGTGGCCCCGCGCTTGCATGCCCCGACTGTGGGAGCCGCGTGCTGGAACTGGTCGTGTGTGAGGTGTGCGGCGAGGTCATGTTCGGTGGTCACCGGCGTCAGACTCGAATAAACGGGGCCCAACGAGACTTTTTGACAGCTGACGAGCCAGACTTAGAAGGTTTGCCCGATCGTGCGGTGCACCAGCAGCGGCACGGTCGGTACTGGGTGTTCTGGCCGACCGAACAGTCCCCCCTCGACATCCAATGGCAAAAGGACGGTGCAACATGCACGTGGAGGCGTGTGCAGTTTGACGTCCGTAACGGATACGTCGGGCAGGCTGTGGCCGGGGCAAATGCAAACGGATGGGTGTGGGCGGTTTCGCGAGGTGGACAGCCTGACATCACGGCGCAAGCGTTGCCGCACAAGTGCCCGCGTTGCGATGCAGATTTTCGAATGAGGCGCCAGGGCCTCAAGAGCCCGCTGCGGAACCACAGGACCGGCTTCAGCAAGACCGCTCAGGTGCTCGCGGGCTCGCTGATGCGAGAGCTGGCCCCAGAGTCGGCGGGTGGTAGCAACCGCAAGTTGGTGGTCTTCTCGGACAGTCGTGGTGACTCGGCGAAGCTCGCGGCCGGCATCGAACAAGACCACTTCCGCGATGTCGTTCGCGGAGAACTCGTGCGATGCACGAATGAACTCCAACTGGTAGTCGAAGGATTCCTCCGGTTTGAAGTCCGAGGCGACGAGGACCGGGCACAGCTCGTGGTCGAAACCTATCCGCAGCTCGCCGAAGCACTCGCACGACCGAGGGAGGAGACGGATCGATCGTACAGGCACATGTTCCGTACGCAGTACCGTGAGGCGGCGGATCAGATCCGGGACTGGATCGAGGGCGATACGGCAGTGCTTGGTGCTGAGGGCTCACGCCTTCTTCGGAACTACCCGTACCGGTTCCCCTTGAGCATGCTCACCGATCTGCTCTGGTTTCGCCTGCTCGAGCTAGGCGTTTGCCCGGGCGGATGCGGAACAGACATCCTCACGTGGCGAGATCCGCAGTCACGCCAAGATCACGTGTGGCACGAGTGCTTCGATTGGTCGGCGTCGCCTCCTCGTGCTCGATGGGGAGAGCAAAGTAGCCTGTACGACGCCCACCTTACGCGGATGCGCCGAGGATTGACGGCCGAGGTGATGTACGTGCTCTTTGCGCATCGCGCTCGAACGTTCGAGGGTCTCGGCCTCGGCCGTGTCACCATCGACACGGCTGGCGAAGTAGACCGCCGAGCGCTGGGCTGCGCCGAGGCAGTGATCCGGCGCCTGGCACTTAGACGCAACTACATAGGTGCTCAGTACTTCGAGCAGGGGAGTGGCGCGCCGGGGCTTCCAGTCGGGCCACGCAGTTGGGCGATGCAGTATTTGGGCGACACCGAGGACTTCCAGCGGGTTGAGGGGTTGTTGCTTGCCTCGCAAGCACTCGTGCCAGGCGACGCGCCGGCGAACGAGCGAAAGCCAGGTGTGAATCCCGAGTTCTTGATGCTGGACCTCTCGGTCGAAGCCGACGGAGAGAGACGACAACTCTGCGGCCAGTGTCGGTCCGTGTATTTCCTTCGGGGGAACGGTCGTTGTATTGAGTGCGGTGGAGGACTCGGCGTAATCGATGAGGACGCGCAGGCGACTCGTGGCGACTACTTCGCGTATCTCTCGGGCGAGTCACAGCGAGCGTTCCGATTGCACGCGGAGGAGCTGACGGGCCAGACCGACCAGGAAGACAAACCGATGCGGCAGCGTCGATTCCAAGAGGTGTTTCTGCCGCACGAGATCCCGCAAGTGGAGGGCATTGATCTCCTGAGCGTCACCACGACGATGGAAGCCGGCGTTGATATCGGCGGACTTCTCGCGGTCATGCTCGCCAACATGCCTCCGGAGCGGTTCAACTATCAACAACGAGTGGGCCGAGCTGGACGTCGAGGCGCTGGCGTGTCTCTGGCGATTACCTTGTGCCGGGGACGATCACATGACGCCTACTACTTTGAGCACGCCGAGAAGATCACCGGGGATCCGCCACCGCCCCCGTTTATCGATCCGGCAAACATCGCAATCTTCAGGCGCGTGTTCGCGGAAGAGTGCTTGCGACGCGCGTTCTTGGCGACGACCAACGGTCCGACGGCAACGATCGGAGAGAGCGTGCATGGCGAGTTCGGTGCGACGGATGACTGGAACACCATCCGCGACGACATCGCACGCTGGTTCGCCGAAAGAGGGAACGAACTCACGCGGGTCGCGGAAGTTCTGTCATTGCGGATGAATCTCGCTCCATCGGACGAGATTGGATCGCTCATCGAGCACGAAGTGGCGCTCGTTCGTGATGCGCTGATCGGGCAAATCGACGAGGCGGTGCAGGACCCAACGCTGACTCAGTCTGCCCTCAGTGAGCGACTTGCCCATGCCGGGCTCCTTCCGATGTTCGGTTTTCCGACCCGAGTTCGCTTGCTGCACACTCGGATACCGCGACGGGGATTCCCGTGGCCTCCTGAGCATGGCACTGTAGATCGCGCATTGGACATCGCGATCAGTCAGTTCGCGCCGGGAAGCGAGACGGTGAAGGACAAGCGCGTGCACACAGCCGCCGGAGTCGTGCGTCTGATGCCGTTGGGTCGGGAGGTGCGGGCCGAGAGCGGCTTTGTACCGGAGATAGGTACGCCAAACTTGTGGATCGGCCGATGCGAAGCGTGCCACCACCTTCGTTATACAGACCCCCGACCCGAGCCGCCACGCGCCGGCGTTGAGCCTTCAAGGCAGACGTGCCCGGTGTGCGGCGTCGACGAGTTCCTGGAGATTGATGCACGTGAACCAACGGGCTTCTTCGCAACATTTGATGCACGGGACTACGACGGCCTCTTCGAGTTCGCACCCCGGGTTTCCCGGCCATCGCTGGCCGTGACAGGAACGAGCGCGCCAGAGGCAGTCCCCAACTCGCACGTCGCGGTGTCCCGTATCACAGATCGCATCCTAACCCTCAACGACAATGGCGGCGTCGGCGGTTTCGACTTCTTCCCGACGACGCTGCTACATCAAAACGCGGTTCAGCAGAATGGCCGCGCTGCGTGGGCGGTATTCGACGACACCACCGGGAACGACCGTGGGGGCCATTCATTCGGCCGCCCGCTCGGCGATGGCTATCGAGTCTCGTTGCTAGACCGTCGCCGTACGGACATACTACTCGTGGATCTCCCCTCTTGGCCAGCCGGCGTGTACGCGGATCCACGAAGACCCGAGGGCCGCGCGGCGTGGTACTCATTCGGATTCATGCTGCGGAAGGCGGCCGCCGTCTTTCTCGACGTTCGAACCAGCGAACTCGACGTCGGCATGCGAGCGTACTCGAACGGCGAGGGCCTTCGAGCACAGTTGTTCTTGAGCGACCGCTTGGAGAACGGAGCAGGCTACTGCTCGCGCCTTGGCGATCCTGGGGCATTCCGTGAGCTCCTCGAATACGCCGAGGAGATGGTCGCCGGAGAGTCCGGGTGGGCCGGGGATGAGCATGCAGGCGTGTGTGGTGTGTCTTGTCCACGATGCTTGAGGGAGTACGGCAATCTCTCATATCACGGCCTCCTGGACTGGCGATTGGCGCATGACGTACTGCGAGTGGCGTTCGGCGGTGCCAGTGCGACGGTTGACCTCCGGTCGCCGTCGTCCGAGGGCCGGGTGAATCCATGGCTCCGACTTGTGGACGGCGGGGGCGATGTGCTCGCGCGCCCCGCCGAGGCATTCGGCTACCGGGCCACCTACGAAGAGGGGCTTGGGCGCGTGTTTGAGAAAGACGACGGCCAGCCGCTCGTAGAGTGCCACCCGCTCTGGAGCGACGATCATTCGACGATCGTCGCGGCTAGAACTCGATTCGGAGGCGATGTGCGGCCAGTCAACCCCTTCAGGATTGCGAGGCGTCCCGGCGACATTGCTAGCGCCAATCCTGACTGACGGGCTTGAGCATGATCCGGACAGAATGCTAACCTCTAGGGCCCGATAGCCCGCGGACCGTGCTGGGGACCCCCAGGCAGACGCAGCGGGTCTTCACTGTCATCCCGGTCGAGATCAGACGCCTATCCTGTGGCCACTCCTTGAGACTCGTTCGTCTCCGGGAGTTCGCCGATATGCTGACTGAAGCCCCTGCCGGTCCGGTGGGGGCTTCTTGCGTTCTGCTGGCACACCTCACGGGGCGAAGGCATGACCGACAACACTCCGCTGCCCACCGTTGGATGGCGGGAGCGTGTGGACCTGCCCGACTGGGGCTTCCGACGCGTGAAGGCCAAGATCGACACCGGCGCGCGCACCAGCGCGATCGACGTGGCGCAGATCGAAGAGCTCCCCGACGGGCGCATCCGCTTCGAGGTCGTGTCCCGCGTCGCGCCGACGCGGAAGACCCGCTGGGTCGAGGCGACGCCCGTGCGGACGAGCATCGTCAAGCCGAGCAGCGGCGAGCCGCAGCGGCGGTATGTCTGTCTCACCACGGTCCGCCTCGGCGAGGTCGAGCGTGAGATCGAGATCAGCCTGGTGTGCCGTGCGGGGATGTTGTGCCGCATGCTCCTCGGGAGGACGGCCCTCGGTGGCGCAGTGTTGGTTGACCCCTCACAGAAATACGTCCTGACAAGCCGGACCCGGAACTGAAGACCGAAAGGCGGCCCCCGCATGAAACTCGCCATCCTCTCCGCGGCTCCCCGATGCTACAGCACACGGCGGCTCCGCCAGGCGGCCGAGGAGCGCGGGCACGATGTCAAGGTGCTCAACACGCTCCGCTTCGGCATCGACCTGGAAGAGGGCACGCCGAACCTGGTGTACCGATCGAAGCAGCTCTCCGAATACGACGCGATCCTGCCGCGGATCGGCGCGTCGGTCACCTACTTCGGCACGGCGGTGGTCCGGCAGTTCGAGCAGATGGACGTCTACACGCCGAACACCGCCAACGGCATCACCAACTCCCGCGACAAGCTGCGTTCGCTGCAGATCCTGAGCCGGCACGACATCGGTATCCCGCACACGACGTTCGTGCGCGACCGCAAGGACGTGCTCCCCGCGATCGAGCGCATCGGCGGCGCGCCGGTCATCATCAAGATCCTCGAGGGGACCCAGGGCGTCGGCGTGATCCTCGCCGACAACACCAAGATCGCCGAGGCGATCATCGAGACGCTGCAGACGGCCAAGCAGAACGTGCTGATCCAGCAGTTCGTCAAGGAGAGCCGGGGCCGCGACATCCGGGCGTTCGTGGTCGGCGACCGCGTGGTCGCGGCGATGCGGCGGACCGCCCAGGGCGACGAGTTCCGGAGCAACGTTCATCGCGGCGGCAGCGCCGATCTGGTCGAGCTGTCGCCCGAGTACGAAGAGACCGCGGTGCGCGCGGCGCAGATCATGGGCCTGCGGATGGCCGGGGTGGACATGCTCGAGGGCAAGGACGGGCCGCGGATCATGGAGGTCAACTCGTCGCCGGGGCTGGAGGGCATCGAGGGCGCGACCGGGCTCGACGTGGCCGGTGCCGTCGTGGACTTCATCGCCAACCAGGTCAACTTCCCCGAGATCGACCTCCGCCAGCGCCTCACCGTGACGCGGGGCTACGGCGTGACCGACCTGATCATCCCCGAGGGCTCCGAGATGGTGGGCAAGACGATCGCCGAGTCGGGCCTGCGCGACCGCGACATCGCCATTCTCAACCTGCACCGCGGCACCAAGGTGATCTCGAACCCGAGACACTCCAGGGTGATCGAAGCGGGCGACGGGCTGCTGTGCTATGGCCGGCTCGAATCCATGCGTGACCTTGTCCCCGAGAAACGCCGCCGCAAGAACCGTGTCAAGATCAAGAAGCTCGATCCGAAGCTGATCGAGGGCCTGGAGAACGACTGATGCCAAAGGGCACCAACGCATCCGAGTGGTTCGGCACCACGGTCGCGCCGGGCGAGCGCGCGGCGCTCTCGCTGACGATCTCCGAGGCCTACTCGGGCCGTGATATCGACATCCCGATTCAGGTCTGGCGCGGCGCCGATGCCGGCCCGACGGTCTGCGTGACCGCCGCGGTGCACGGCGACGAGATCAACGGCACCGGCGCGATCCGGCACATCATCCGCGAGGAGCCGTTCGAGCTCCGGGCCGGGACGCTGGTCCTCGTCCCGGTGGTCAACATGCCGGGATTCGAGCGGCACACCCGCTATCTGCCCGACCGGCGCGACCTCAACCGGTCGTTCCCCGGCTACGCCGAGGGGAGCCTCGCAGCCCGAATGGCTTCCGCCTTTTTCCGGGGCGTGACCAAACGCTGCGACTACGGCATCGACCTGCACACGGCGGCGGTCCGGCGCACCAACTTCCCGAACGTGCGCGCAAACATGGCCGACGAACGCCTCGCGGCCTTTGCCAGATCGTTCGGGGCCGAACTGATCGTCGAGAGCAAGGGGCCGAAGGGCTCCCTCCGCGCGTCGGCGTGCAAGTCGGGGTGCGCGACGCTCATCCTCGAGGCCGGTGAGGTCTGGAAGGTCGAGCCGACGGTCGTCGAGTACGCCGTCCGCGGCATCACCAACTGCCTGCAGTTTCTGCAGATGGTCGAGGGCACTCCCGAAGAGCCCGCCTACCGCATCGAGACCGATACCACCAAGTGGGTGAGGGCGGCCCAGGGCGGCTTCCTCGAGTTCCACGTCTCGCCCGGCGACATCGTGGAGAAGGACGACCTGCTCGCGACCAACACCGACCTGCTCGGGCAGGAGCAGAACATCATCCGTTCCCCCCGCGACGGGATCGTGCTCGGGATGACCACCATGCCCTCGGTGGCACCGGGAGACCCGGTCTGCCATCTGGCGTTCCCCAAGGCGGGCACCCTCGAGCGAATCGGCGGGGCGGTGGACGCGCTGTCGGACAACTCGCTCCACGAGCGGATGCGGGACGATCTGGCCAGCAATGTCCTGGTGACAGATCCCGACGACAACGCCGACTGACCGCATCCTTGCGTAGGTGGCGGGGTAGGAGCGACCATTTTCCAATCAAGACCGGTTGGGGTGCAATCCCCTATCCTCACATCGGAATAACACCCAGCCCCGCGTCGGCAGGGCCATTTCTATCGACTGACCCAGGAGACACCCCAGATGAGTCATATTCCGTCGAGACCGGCCGGCCTGCTTGCCGGCGCGATCGTCGCCCTCGCCGGTGCGGCTGCGTGCGCGCAGGAGACCCCTCCCCACGCCGGCATGCTCCGCAATCCCGATGTGAGCAGGACGCACATCGCGTTCAGCTACGCGAACGATCTGTGGCTCGTGCCCAAGTCCGGCGGCCAGGCGACCCGCCTGTCGAGCCCGGCCGGGGCCGAGGCGCTGGCCAAATTCTCGCCGGACGGCAAGTCGCTGGCCTTCTCCGGAAACTATGACGGCGGACGCGACCTCTACACCCTGCCGATCGCCGGCGGCATCCCCACCCGCGTCACGCACCACCCGGCCCCCGAGTGGCTCACCGACTGGACCGCCGGCGGCGAGCTGCTGTTCTTCCAGAACGGCCTCAACGGCCTGCAGCGTCAGACGGACATCTTCACCGTTTCCCCGACGGGCGGGCTGCCCAATCGACTGCCGGTGCCCTACGGCGCCAACGGCGCGATCAGCGACGACGGGGTCTGGCTTGCCTACACGCCGCACACGCGCGACACCCGCACCTGGAAGCGGTACCGCGGCGGCATGGCCACCGACATCTGGCTGTTCAACCTCCAGACCAACGAGAGCCGCAAGATCACCGATTGGGAGGGCACCGACTCGATCCCGATGTGGCACGGGTCCAAGGTGTTCTATCTCTCGGACAACGGCGCGGAGCACCGCCTGAACATCTGGAGCTACGACGTCGAGAGCGGGCGGCGTGACCAGCTCACCGACTTTGCCGACTACGACTGCAAGTTCCCGTCCATCGGGCCGGGCGACAACGGGGAGGGCGAGATCGTCTTCCAGAACGGTTCGTCGCTCTACCTGCTCGATCTGGGCTCCGGCCGGGCCGAAGCGGTCAGCGTGACGATCCCCGGCGACCGGCCCAAGCTCCGGAACCGCACGGTCAACGCGGTGGAGTTCATCAACGACGGCGGGATCTCGGCGACCGGCAAGCGCGCGGTGGTCGAGGCCCGGGGTGACATCTGGACCGTGCCCGCCGAGAACGGGGCGCCGCGGCAGATCACCGACACCTCGGGCGCTGCCGAGCGTTCGCCCGCGTGGAGCCCCGACGGCCGCTGGATCGCCTACTTCTCCGACGAGTCCGGCGAGTACCAGGTGCACATCACCCAGTCCGACGGCAAGGGCGAGACGCGTCAGCTCACCACCGGGAGCGGGAATTTCTACTTTCAGACGTTCTGGGCGCCCGACTCTGAGAAGCTCATCGTGGTCGACAAAGCCGGCGCGCTGCTGCTGATCGACACCGAGTCGGGCGAGAGCCGCGTGCTCGACCGGGACGAATGGGCCAACCAGCCGGGCGTGTCGTGGTCGCACGATTCGCGGTTCATCACCTACGCCAAGGCCGACCCGAAGGCGATGTCGACCTCGATCTGGATCTACGACATCGAGAACGACGAGGCGCATCAGGTCACCAGCGGGTTCTTCAACGACACGAGCCCGGCGTTCAGCCGCAAGGGCGACTACCTCTTCTACGCCTCCAACCGCGACTTTACCTCTCCGGAGTACGAGGACGTCGGGCTGAGCTTCATCTACGCCAACACCGGCAAGCTCATCGCCGTCCCCCTCAACAGCGAGGTCGAGAACGCCTCGCTGCTCAAGGCCGACGACGAGACCTGGGAGGACGAGGCGGACGAGTCGGACGAGGACGCCGAGTCCGCCGACGACGCCGAGGGTGATGACGATGCCGCCTCCGGGGACGAGGCCGACGAGCCGTCGAGCCCCATCCACGGCGTCTGGGCGGGCAAGGTCAGCGGCCTGGCCCAGATCCCCGGCATGACCGAGGACTCGATCGACTTCAAGATGACCATCATCGCCAACGAGGACGGCTCGTTTGTCGGCTCCAGCGAGGCGATGGGCGAATCGTCGTCGTACGACTCGGTCACGTTTGATGAGGGCTCGGGCAAGTTCACGGCGACCAAGTCCGAGGGCCCGATCACCCAGAAGATGGAGGGCACCCTCAGCGGCGACACCATCCAGGGCACCTGGACGATCGTCGAGATGCAGATCTCCGGCACCTTCGAGGTGACCCGGACCGACGAGAAGCCGGACGCCTCGGAGATCGAAGACTCCGGCGGCGACGACAAGCCCGTCGAGATCGACTTCGAGGGCTTCGAGGCCCGCGGGTTCGAACTGCCGGTCGCCTCCGGCACCTTCATGGGGCTCGTCTCCAACGACAAGGGGCAGCTCATCTACATGAGCATCTCCAACGGTCTCCCGGCGGTGAAGCTCATCGACGTGTCCGACGAGGAGCCGGAGGAGAAGACGGTGGTCGGTGGCGCCGGTCTGGTCGATATCTCCGGCGACGGCAAGAAGCTGCTTGTGGCCCAGGGCAGCGACAGCTTCGCGATCGTCTCGGCCTCGGCCGGGCAGTCGATGGGCAAGAAGCTCGACGCGTCAGGGCTGACCAAGACCGTGAATCCCCGCGAGGAGTGGGAGCAGATCTTCACCGATGCGTGGCGTCGCCACCGCGACTTCTTCTATGTGAAGAACATGCACGGCGTGGACTGGGACAAGGTGTACGACCAGTATCACGCGATGCTGAAGGACGCGGCCAGCCGCGAGGACGTCAGCTTCATCATCGGTGAGATGATCGCCGAGCTCAACATCGGTCACGCCTACTACTGGGGCGGCGATGGTGAAGACGCCGAGACGGTCTCCGTCGGTATGCTCGGCGCCGACTTCGAGATTGGCAGTGAGGTCGACGAGGAGGGCGAGACGCACTCGGCCTACCGGATCGCCAAGCTCTACGAGGGTGCCGCGTGGGACTCGGACGCCCGGAACCCGCTCAAGCAGCACGGGATGGACGTCGGCGAGGGCACGTACGTGCTCGCGGTCAACGGCCGCCCGATCGGCACCGACAAGGACCCGTGGGCCGCGTTCGTCGGCACCGCGGGCAAGCAGACCACGATCACCTTCGCCGACGCCCTGCTCGGCGACGAGGAGGCCCGCAACGAGCGCGACATCACGCTCAAGCCCCTCGGATCTGAGGCCGACCTCCGCTACCGCGCCTGGATCGAGCACAACCGCAAGTACGTCGAAGACGCGACGGACGGGCGGGTCGGGTACATCTACGTGCCCAACACGGGCGTGGACGGGCAGAACAACCTGTTCCGCCAGTTCTACGGCCAGATCGGCAAGGAAGCCCTCGTGATCGACGAGCGGTGGAACGGTGGCGGGCAGATCCCCAACCGCTTCATCGAGTTGCTCAACCGGCCTCGGACCAACTACTGGGCCCGGCGCGACGGCAAGGACTGGCCCTGGCCGCCGGATTCTCACCAGGGCCCCAAATGCATGCTCATCAACGGGCTCGCGGGCTCGGGCGGCGACATGTTCCCCTGGCTCTTCAAGCACCACGGCGTGGGCAAGCTGATCGGCACCCGCACGTGGGGCGGCCTCGTCGGCATCTCCGGCGTCCCCGGGCTCGTTGACGGCGGGTACACGGCGGTGCCGACGTTCGGCTTCTACGAGACCGACGGCACGTGGGGCATCGAGGGCCACGGCGTCGATCCGGACATCGAGGTCATCGATGACCCGTCGATGCTCGCCCGGGGCGTGGACCCCCAGCTCGACGCCGCGATCGAGTTGATGCTCTCGGAGATCCAGACCCACGGCTACCAGCCGGCCCCGCGTCCTCAGGATCCCGACCGCAGCGGGATGGGCGTGACCGAACAGGACAAGTAGCCTCGGGGCTTCCGATCGTCCACGTCGCCGCGGACCGGGCTCTGGCCCGGTCCGCGGTCGTTTTGGTGGCGACATCTCCGCCGCCGCTTTGGAGATCGGGCGGGCTCCGCGTACACTCTTCAGGGGGCAGGAGACAGCGGCCCGAGGGGCCCGCCGGCATCCGCACGCCAGAGAGGTTGCAGGACCGGCGCAACAGGAGCACAGGCCGATGGCTTCGAAGCATCCATCACGCGATCGTTGCGGTCTTGAGTTCGTCCTCGAGCGGCTTGAGGACCGCGTGGTCCTTTCGGGCGCGACCGACATCGCGGTGGTCGGCCTGAGTTACGATTCGGTGGACGGGTACGTTCCCTACGTGCAGGAACTGCGGTGGGACGAGGACCGCCGGGTCACCGGCAGCCTGCTCACGCCCGGCGAGACCGGCCCGGCGGACCCGGTTCCCGCGACGATCACCGACCTCATCCATGCGCCCGGCGGTGGTGTGCGGTTGCTCGACAGCTCGGAACTTTTTGACATCGACAACAGGATCGGGTCCCGATTCGACACGCCCGCGGGCTACCCCCTCGGCTGGTTCGGGGCCGAGCAGGGTGTCGAGGACGAGGCTCGCGCCGACGTGGCGGCGGTCATCCAGCGGGCGCCGAGCGCGACCGGGGCCGACCTGACCGGCACGTGGACGGTCCAGTTCACCCAGGTGCTCGGGAGCCTGGTCTACACCCGCAACGGCACGCTCAGCCTGACACCGACCGGGGGCTTCTTTGCGCTGGCGTTCGGGTCGGCGGGCGATCCGGTGTTCGCCGGTCAGGGCTTCGAGTTCACCGGTGCGCCGGAGAACGGCCGGTTCCCGATCCGCATGGGCAACGGTGACACGGGGTACCTGTACCTGAGCGCCGACAAATCGGTGATCGCCTTCGTGGATCTTGACCAGACCGACAGCGACACGTGGATGGGCGTGGGGGTCCGCCGTGGCTCGGCGCTCAAGGCCGCCGACCTCGTCGGGTCGTACCGCGCCGGGGTGCTCTTTGAGAGCCAGAGGCTCTCCGACGCGTCGGAGGGCGATCTCACGACAGCCTGGCGGATCGATCTCGCGGCCGACGGCACCTTCGAGATCTTCGACCTCGCCGAGGCGGACGCCGGCGACGCGCAGAGCCCGGAGATCGCCGGGACATGGGTCGCCAACGCCGGCAACGTCATCCTCTCGGACCCGGTGCTGGACGCCGAGGTGCTGCTGACGATCAGCGACAACGGGCTCTCGGGGATCGTCGCCGGCATCCAGGTGCAGAACCTGACGAGCCCCGAGCGGCCGATGGGGCTGCTGAGCAAGATCTCGACCGAGGCCGTGCCGACGATCGAGACCTCCGTGTTCAGTTCCGTGCTCGACGCCGACGGTCAGCCCCTCGTGTTCGACCTGCGCCAGCCGGACGACGCGTGGAGCGTCGTGGACCTCGGCCGGTTCGCGATGCCCGATCCCGACTTCCCCGACAGCGACTTCGGCGATGCCGCGACGGACATCGGCTCGTTCCAGACCCCCGACGGCCGGCTCGTCGCCGTGGTCAATTCTACCGAAACACTCCTCGCCTACGAGCGTGACGATGAGGGCTTCTGGCACGCCAAGGACCTCATCCGGTCGCTGCCCTCGGCCGAGGCGATCACCAGCAGGCTGACGGTGTTCGTCGATCGCGACGGCGTCGGGTATATCGCGGGACTGACCGACGAGGGCGAGGTGGTCACCTTCGAGTTCGATCCCTCCCCGGCCGACGGCGAAGAGGCGTGGAGCTACGCCAACATCTCCGACGAGCACCTGACACCCCGGGGCCAGACCACGCCCGTCTTTGTCGGCCCACTCACGAGCTTCATCACCCCGTGGAACGCCCTCAACATCGTCGGTCTCGACGCCGAGGGCAACATCCAGGCCGTGTGGACCGGCAACGGCGGCATCGAGTGGAACGCCAGCAACCTCTCTCAGATCACCGGCGCACCCCCCTTGGTCTCGGGACTGACCGCCTTCGTCACCTCGTGGAAGGCCATCAACATTGTCGGCCTCGACGGCGATGGCAACGTGCTCGCCACCTGGTGGGTGCCCGCCTTCGGGGGCAACTGGCAGATCGTCGATCTCACCGCCAACGTGGGCAGCACGCCCCTCGCCGGCGACTCGCTCACGAGCTTTATCGCCCCCTGGGGCGCCCTCAATATCATCGGGCGGACGTCCGCCGGAGACGTGGTCGCCTATTGGTGGACCCCGACGATCGAGGACGGGCGCTGGCAGGTGGCCAACCTCACCGCCTCGTTCGAGCCCGGCGACCCCAAGCCCGATGCCCAGCTGCGGGGCCAGGCGGGCACGGACTTCGGCGGCGAGCTGAGCATCCTCGGCACCGACTCGGATTCCGGCGACCTGATCCGCCTGTTCTTCCGCGTCGAAGACGACGTCTGGGCCTCCGAGAACGTCACGGCGATCGCCGACTACGTCTGAGCGGGTCGTGCCCCGTGCCCATGTGGCACCCGGGCAACATCCCGGCTTCAGACGGAGGCCGCGCGTGTCGATTCATGGCATCATGGATCACCCGCCGACCCCGCCAAACCCGTCGCCCGATAACCGCCCGTCTTCGCCTGCGCGCGCGGGGGGAGCATCGGAGCGCGGGAACCCAGCCGCGGCATCCGCTTCCGGCGAGGGAGCCGATCGGCTCACCCTGCTCGCCCACGAACTGGGCAACCTGCTGGACGGCTCGCTCCGCTCGCTGAGCCTTGCGCGGCGTTCACTCCCGCTGGATGCTCACCCCGCCGAACTGCACGCCGACGACGGCAGGAAGCGTCTCGATGTGGTGCAGCAGTCGCTCCTGCGGATGGCCGAGATCGTCAAGGCCGCGATGCGTCAGCCGGGACAGGCGCACTCGCCGGCGACGTCGTCCATCGAGCTCGGTGAGGCCATCTTCCACGCCGTCGATGTGCTGACGCCGGTCGCCGCCGCCCACGGCGTGCGTATCTCCACTGTTGTCTCCAACGGCCTCTCCGGCGTGCCGACCGGCACGCTCTACTCGGCGATCGTCAACGGGCTCACCAACGCGATCGAGTCGGTCGCCGCGGCCGTCGAGGCCGGATCGGGGCAGACCGGCTCGGTCGAGGTCTTCGCCTCGTGGACCGACGACGGCCGCATCTGCATCACCATTCAGGACGACGGGGTTGGTCTCCCCGCCGTTCCGGACGAGGCCATCTGGAAGTTCGGGTTCACGACCAAGCCGAGCGGCTCTGGGCTCGGGCTCTCGGTGGCGCGCGCGATCGTGCAGGAACTGCCCGACGGCGCGCTGCGGCTGCACAACCGCACAGACCGGGCCGATCCCGATCGACCGGGTGCGGTCTATGAGATCACGTTCCGCCCGAGTTCCGCGGCGGGTGCGAACGACGCGGCGGGTGCGGCATGAGCAAGCCATCCCACGCGTCAGCCGGCTCGGCCGAGCCGCGCCCGGTCCGTGTACTCGTCGTCGATGACGACCCGATCGTCGCCGATTCGCTCGGCGAGTTCCTCGTCTGCGAGGGCTACACGGTCGTCACCGCCCACAACGCGGCCGAAGCCATCGACCTGCTCCGCGAGTCTGTCGCCGAGCAGGCCGACCACCTCCCCGGCCCCTTCTCCGTGGTTGTCTGCGATGTTGCCATGCCCGGGCAGAGCGGCATCGAGCTGCTCCGATACGCCGGCGAGCACCACCCGTCCGTCGCGGTCATCATGCTCACCGGCTACGGGCACGTCGAGGGCGCGGTCGAGTCGCTGCGGCTCGGCGCGGTTGACTATCTCACCAAGCCGGTGGTGGACGAGGAGCTGCGGCTCGCCCTCGAGCGAGCGTTCCGGCAGCACTCGATCATGGCGGAGAACTGCCAGCTGCGCCAGCAGCTCGACTCCCGCTACGCCCTGGACAACATCATCGGCGCCGATCCGCGGATGCAGCGGACCTACGACCTCGTCGAGGCCGTCGCGCCGGGCCGCACGACCGTGCTCATGTCCGGCGAGAGCGGGACGGGCAAGAGCCTGATTGCCCACGCCATCCACCACCGCTCGCCCCGGCGTGACGAGCCATTCGTCGAGCTCTCCTGCGGGTCCATCCCGGAGACGCTGCTCGAGTCGGAGCTGTTCGGCCACGTCAAGGGCGCATTCACTGGCGCCCACGCCGACAAGCCCGGCCGGTTCCTTGCGGCCCACAACGGCACCATCTTCCTCGACGAGATCAACTCGGCCTCGCCGGCGATGCAGCTCAAGCTGCTGCGCGTCCTGCAGGAACGCCGGTTCGAGCCCGTCGGCAGCAGCAACACCGTCGAGGTCGATGTGCGCGTCATTCTCGCGAGCAACCAGCCCCTCGAAGAGCTGGTGGCCAAAGGCACGTTCCGGCAGGACCTGTTCTACCGCATCAACGTCGTGATGATCGAGTTGCCCCCGCTGCGTGAGCGCGTCAGCGACATCCCGCTGCTGGCCAGCCACTTCCTCGAACGTTACAGCCGCGAGATGGGCAAGCAGGTCGTGGGCTTCCACGCCGACGCCCTCGCCGCGCTGGCCCGCTATCCGTTCCCCGGCAACATCCGGGAACTGGAGAACACGGTGCAGCGGGCGGTGGTGCTCAGCCAGGGCCAGACGGTCATGCTCGAGGACCTCCCGCCGCAGATCATCGACGACGCCAAGGCCGGGCCGCTGGCGGTCCTCGCGCGGGGCGGCAGCGGCGCGGGCGGGCACGCCGGGCTGCCGGTGCTCGACCCCGACGAGCCCTGGCACCCCATGTCGCTGGACGATGCGCTCCGGGAGCCGGAACGCCTGATCATCCTCAAGGCGCTCCGCGCCAACGACTGGAACCGCCAGCAGACCGCCGACGACCTGGGCATCAACCGCACGACGCTCTACAAGAAGATGCGTCTGCTCGATATCGATCCCGAGAGAGACGCCCGGCTGGCCGGATAGTGTCGCGCCCGAAGTCTGCCTCTGTGGCCTAGTTCACGCCCACGGCCTCCGCGTCGCGATCGCTCAGCATGCCGCCGTCCGAGCGCGTGCTGACCGTGCCGTCTCGCTTCCAGCTCCGCTCACACCTGGGCTCGCCGCGGAGATCGACCACCGTCGGCGTCGTGACGGAAGCATCCAGCGTAACCCGGCTCACCCCGTGCAGGTCGGCCAGGTCGGTCAGGTCGAAACCGTCGAGCGCCCCGTCCGGGTTCGGCAGCGTCAGGCCCGCGTCCAACGGGTTCTCCACGCCGAGCGCCGCCTTGCCGTGCTCCAGGGCGAGCAGTCCCTCGTCGCGGAGGTCCATGAGCTTGGTCCAGCGGGCATCGCACGCAGCGCCGAACGCGGCGTCCCGTCCGACCGAGAGCATCGTCTCGGTGTGGACCGAGCGTTCGGTGTCCTTCGGATCGACGTTGTGCAGCGCCCGCCACGCCTCGTCGGCGGTGTGGGGGAGCACCGGCGCGAGCAGGCGGGTCAGGCCGTCGGTGATGTCCCACAGCACGGTCTGTGTGCGTCGCCGGCGGGGCGCGTCGACCCGGTCGCAGTAGAGGCGGTCCTTGACGGCCGCGAGATAGACCGCGCTGAGCGTGTCGTTGCAGAAGTCGTAGAGCATCGAGTGCACCGCACGGAAGTCGTAGCGGGCGTAGGCATCGACGACCCGCCGCTCGAGCCTGTCGTACGCCGCGAGGATCCACGCGTCGATCGAGGTGGGGGGGATGTCGCTCGTCGCCACGCAGTGCCCGTCGTCGCACCCGGGGGCGCTCGGCGTGAAGTCCGCAAGGTTGCTGAGCATGAAGCGGAGCGTGTTGCGCACCTTGCGGTAGCTCTCGCCGGCGAGCTTGAAGAACTCGTCGTCGACCTTCATGTCGTTCTCGTAGCTCAGCGAGCACACCCACCAGCGGATGACGTCGGCGCCGTAGAGCTTGAACAGGTCGCCGACGGTGTGGCCGGCGCTCTTGCTGAGCTTCTTGCCTTCCTTGTCGACCATGAAGCCGTGGGTGAGCACCGCGCGGAACGGGGGCTCGCCCGTCACACCGAGGGAGGTCAGCAGCGAGGACTGGAACCAGCCCCGGTGCTGGTCGGAGCCCTCGAGATAGAGCTCGACCGGGAACCCCTCGTCGCCGAAGCGTTCCCGCATGCAAGCGTTCCAGGTCGATCCCGACTCGAACCAGACGTCGAGGATGTCGGGCCCCTTCTTGAGGCCGTCGAGCGTGGCCGCCCGGAGGCGCTCACGCTGCGAGTCGGTCAGTTCGGTGTCGCTGTCGGCGTCGTAGCGCGCCAGCAGCTCGGCGGGCGTGCCCTTGAACCAGACATCCGAGCCCTGCTCGCGGATGAGCGCGCCGACGGCGCGCACCATGGCCGCGGTCATCAGCGCTTCGCCGTCGGGCAGGAAGAACGCCGGGATCGGCAGCCCCCAGGAGCGCTGGCGGCTGATGCACCAGTCCGGGCGCGACTCGAGCATGCCCCGCATGCGGTTGCGGCCCCACTCGGGGACAAACCCCACGCCCGCGGCTGTCGTCTCCAGCCCCAACTCACGGAGGCTCTTGCCCTCGCGTTTGGTCTTGACGTCCACGCCGATGAACCACTGCTCGGTGCACCGGAAGATCACCGGCGTCTTGCTGCGCCAGTCGTGCGGGTAGCTGTGGGTGAATCGGTGGTCGTAGAACAGGTGCCCGCTCGAGCGGAGCCTCTCGGTGATCTGTTCGTTGGCCTTCCAGATGTCGAGCCCGCGGAGCCACTCGGGCACCGTGGTGTCGTACGCCCCGTCGTGACGCACCGGGCAGTAGACCGGCAGACCGACGCGCTTGCCGGTCTGGAAGTCGTCGGCACCGTGCCCGGGGGCGGTGTGGACCAGACCTGTGCCGTCCTCGAGCGTGACGTACTCGGCCTCGACGACGGTGTAGCAGGTCGAGGTGTCCGCGTCGGGCTCGTGCAGCGGACGGGGGGCCTCGGTGATGAACGGGTGCCGGTAGCGGAGCCCGGCCAGCGCGCCGCCCCTGGCGGTGGCGAGCACCTCGACCTGCTCGGCCTTGGCCGCCTTGGTCACCTGCTCGAGCAGCTCACTGGCCAGCACGGTGATGTTGCCGTCGACCTGCACGAGGGAGTACTCGAACCGGGAGTTGACCGCGATCGCGAGGTTGGCCGGGAGCGTCCACGGCGTGGTCGTCCAGATCATGAAGCTGGGTGTCTGGCCGAGATCACGCTCTTCGCGCGCGGCCTCGTCGATCCCGAACGCGGCGTAGACCGCCGCGGCGTCTGCGGCCTCGAAGTCGACATAGACCGAAAGGTCCTCGCGGTCCTGATACTCGAGCTCGGCCTCGGCCAGCGCCGTCTCATTGGCGATGCTCCAGTGCACCGGCTTGAGCGCGCGGAAGACCAGGCCCTGCTCCACCAACGCCGCCAGCGCGTCCAACGCCGCGCCCTCGAACGACGGGGCCATCGTGAGGTACGGCTCCGCGTAGTCGGCGAGGGTCATCAGGCGTTCGAGTTCACCGGCCTGCAGCTTGACCTGCTTCTCGGCGTACTTCTTGCATTCGTTCCTGATCGCGCTCTTGCGGGCGTCGTCGTCGAGCGACTTGATCTTGTCGATCTTGCCGCTCTCGACCAGGTCCGAGACCACCCGGTGCTCGATCGGCAGCCCGTGGCAGTCCCAGCCCGGCACGAAGGGCGTGTCGAAGCCCATCATCGTCCGCGACCGCACGACCAGGTCCTTGAGCGTCTTGTTGAGCACGTGGCCCAGGTGGATCGAGCCGTTGGCGTAGGGCGGGCCGTCGTGGAAGGTAAACCGCGGGCGGTCCTTACCCAGCTCGCGGAGCCGGGCGTAGAGACCCATCTTCTGCCACCGCTTGATGCTCGCCGGCTCGTTCTGCACGAGGTTGGCCTTCATCGGGAAGCCGGTGGTGGGCAGATTGAGTGTGGCCCGGTACCGGCTCTCGGGCTTGCCCTGCTTCGGGGGGGTCTTGGTGTCGCTCATGGGTGTGCTCGTTGATGAGGGGGCACCGCGCGTCGGACGCGGGCGTTGTCGGGTGTATGGATGGCAAGGGTAGGGGACCACCCGGCAGGCCGAGAATCGCCCTTCGGGTGAGTTGACGCTGAACGCCCCGCAGCGAGCGGCTCGGGTCCTGTGACCCGGCTCACGCCCCGCGGGGCATGGGAATTCGCCCGGGACGCGGGCGTATCGACAACGCCGCGGCACGCAGAGTGCAGCAACCGGCAACCGGGCTTGGAGCGGAAACGTTCAGCATCGATGGTGAATCATCGGCCGATCGGTCGGGCCGGACAACCCCGGCGGCTCGATTCCCGGCCGCTTCTGGCCTCAGGAGCGTTGTTCGAAGATGGTCTGCGACCGGAGCACGACACCCTGGTTGGCCAGGAGGTGGTACGCCTGGATGTGGATCTCGTCGCTGTGCCGCTGGGTGTCCAGCATGGAGAGGCACCGGCCGGCATCGTCTTCCCAGACGTGGATCATGGCCTTGGCGTCGCGTCCGAAGGCCAGAAGCTCCTCGAAGGTGGAGATGTAGAGGTTCTCGGCGAGGGTCTCGGTCTGCACCGTGGTGATGTAGTTGAGCGGTGCGGTCGGGAAGGTGTGGTCAAAGTCGCGTTCGCCGGCGCACAGGAACGCCGCCACGACGCCGGTGTTCGGCAGGCCGCGGTCCTTGTCGGTGAGCAACTCGCAGGCGCAGAGCTTGTCCAGTTCAAACCGGAGCACGTGCCCGCCGGCGGTCAGCCACGCCTCAAACTCGTACCCGTTCAGGCGCTCGACCCGGCGGTCCTGCAACTCGAAGAACTCGGGGTGCAACGCTCGCTCGTACAGAATCACTTGGTAGGTCTGCAGGCTGTTGGTACGAGTCGTCGTTTCCATGCGTTGCCTCGATTCGTGTGATTCGGACGTTCGTGCCCACTCGCATGAACACTCGTCCACGCAGAACGCTGCCATGCGAGTCACCGCAAAGTTTGCGACCACTATAGCGGACCGGTCCGCGTTTCCACCCCTGATACCCCCAGAGGTGACCCCACACCCGCTTGGGGTGTGCGGCGTCGATGGACACAACATATCCGGGTATCAGGGTCCGAGTCCAGAGTTTTTTATCACGGTGCTCATAAATTGGGTACCCTGACGCTGCCGGTGTACGTTCGTCGCGAAACGTTATGAACCCTAGCAGAGTACAAACTCGCGAACTCGCACGGCTTCAGCCCGCTGCACGCCTCGCGGCCATCGGTTCGGCGTGGCCCCACGCCTCGGCCGCCGAACGCCGCGAGTTTGCCTGGCTGCTTATCCAACTTGCCTCCGCCGGCGTCGAAGATGCCCGAACACGGCGCCGGCTTGCGCCGCAGAGCAAAGAGGCCGCCGCCCGAGCGATCGGTCTGCTCGCCGTGCACTGGGCCGCCTTCGACACCGAAACCCGTCGCGTCGCGATCGCGGCCGGGCGCGGGAACTGGTCGTCGGGGCTCGCGGCGATGTCGGAGCTGGAACTCCTCAGCGCCGGCCGATCGCTCGCCGAACTCGCCACCGACACAGACGATCCAGCCTTGTTGCCGGTGCTCGGCCGCGTGCTGCAGTCGGCCACCGGCGGGCACGTTCAGGCCGCGGCACGGGCGCTGCTCGTGCTGTCGTTCCGCCATGCCTCGCCGGTCGACCCGGCAGCGCTGGGCATCGACACCGGCTCGGCGCTGATGAGAGCGCCGCTCGACCCGGTGCCCGCGCAGCGAGACCCCGCGGACGTGCGGCGGTTGCTCGAGGTTGTCGCGTCGAGTGTCGAAGGCTTCGAAGACCACGGCCGGAAGGACGTCCTGCTCGCGGCACTGGTGCTGCTGGAGGGTCCCCGGTGGCCCAAGTGCACGGCCGATCCGCTGGCCGCCATCGCCAGAGACGCCGGCAGCGCCGCGTTCTCTGCGCTCCGTACCGCGTTCCGGCGGGGTCGGGTCCCGCTGGCTCGGCAGCGGGCGTGGCTGTGGCTCCGCGAGGAATCGCTCGCCGCGGCCTGCCTGGACCGCCTCGGACGGGCAACGACCGCCGAAGACCATCGGCTGGTGCTCGAACTCGGGCATCTCTGTCTTGCCCCCGCCCGCTCGCGCTCGCTCGCGATCGTGCCGCTGACTACCGGACCGGCCGCGGCCAACACCCGCCCGCCCCACGTGTCGGCGGCGCAGAGACTGCACCCCGGCGGTGCCGTTCCCGACCGAGCCACGCTGGCCGGTCTTCCGGTCGCGGCGAGGCGGCGCCTCCCGGCGTTCGTCGCGTCGCTGCGCGCTGCGGAGTCGCCGACCACGCTCGCACTCGAGCCCGTGCTTGTCGACCCGGACCCTGTCGCGCGGCTGGCCGCGTGCCGGGTGGTGCCGCAGGCGGGCGCGCGCGATTGGTGCTTCGACACCCACCCCGCGATCGCCAGGCACGCCGCACTGCGCACCTGCGCGCTCGGCATTGCCGAGTCGTCGCGCGCGCGCGCCGGAGACGCGCACCGGCGCCAGGCCGCCGACGCGATCGCCCGGTCGCCCCACGCCGTCGTGCGGCGGATCGGTCGGAGCGAGTTAGAACGGCTCAGACCCGGCGGCCGCTCGCCGCTCTCGCGGCTCGCTGCGCGGCGGCTGTGGCTTTCGGATCCGGCAGCGTTCGCCGACTGGGCCCGGGAAGCGACCGACGGCCCCGCGTCTGCCGGTGTGGAGGCGTTGATGACGGTTCGCAACATCCGCGCAGCCGCGGCTGTCGAGACGTTGCTCCTGTCGATCGTGCGTGATTCGATGGACGCGTCCGGCCGCCGCGACCCCAGACTCGTGGCGACGGCGGTGGCGTGCCTTGGCGGGTTGACCTCGACGCGGGCGGTCTCGGTGCTTGAGGGCTGTCTGGCCCGGCACGCCGACCCGCGCGTGCGGAGCAACGCCGCGGAGGCTCTGGGCCGCCAGCGTCGTCTGCCCGGCGTGCACGGGTCGGGAGCGCCGAAGGACGCCGCGTTCGGCGACGAGCACCACCGCGTGCGCGCAAGTGTGGTGCGGGCGGCGCTGACGAGCGAGCCGAAGCCGACAGGCCCGGCGGTGACAACGGCGGTCGAGGTGGTCTCCGACATGCTGACCGACCCGCGTCCCTCGCACCGGCTGGCGGGGGTGTGGGTGGTGCAGCGGTCGCTCGGCGCGTCGATGGAGCCGGCAGCGGGCTTGAAGTGGGAGCGGGTCGTCGGGCGGATCCGGTGGCTGGCCGATGAGGACAGCGACGAGGCGATCCGGCGGCGCGCGGGTCTGGTCACGCACCGGGTCAACGCCGCGATGCGGGGACTGGGGCCGAGGTCTTCGGGGGTGCTGTCGGCATGACGCTCGGGCTTGTCGAACTCATGACGGCGCAGACGGGCGGGGCCGCACCGGCGGGACGCGATGCGCCCGTGCGCACGATCATCCGGCAGAACCGCGAGGACGGGGTGGAACCGCTCCAGCGGAAGGAGTTTCCCACGACGCTGGTGACCTCGCTCGTCGTCGCGGCGGTGGCGTTGGCGGTGGTGGCGTGGTGGATCAACCGGCGCGCGACCGGGTCACTGCCGCCTGAGGCCGTCGCCCAGGTCACGCTCACACGGCGACTGCGGCTGGGCCGACGCGCCGGCGGACTGCTCGCCGAACTCGAAACGGCCTCAGGTGTGCCTGCCCTGGCGATGCTCGCCAGCGCGACCGCCCTGCGCACGGCACTCGAAGCGCCGGAGGCACGCCGACTCGCGGGGCGGCCGGGTTGGGCCAGACTCGAAGCCTTGGCGGCGGTCCCGTCCGGCGGCGAGTGAGCTTGCCCGACTGCTCATGCGGATGTTGCGCACCGGGTCTTACCCGATCAGGCCCTGCGCTCTGACCAACGCGGCCCCGGCACGGACGTCCTCGATGCGGTCGTCGCCGCCCTCGCGTTCGACCACGAGGTCGCAGGTGAGGCCCGCTTCGCGATAGACCGCAAAGAACGCGTCCCAGTCGACATCCCCGCGGCCGGCGGGCTGCTCGGCGCCCCAGGTGCCGGGAGTCTCCGTGTGTGAGGCGTCCTTGATGTGGATCTGCCGGGTACGGGGGGCGAGCTTGCGGATCGCGTCGATCGGGTCGCCCATGCCGTAGAGGATCATGTTCGCCGGGTCGAAGTTGACACCGACCGACTCGGGCACGGCGTCGAGCACCGGCAGCAGCGTGTCGGCCGCTTCCTGTCCTGTCTCGAAGGCCATCGAGATGTCGTGGGCGTCGAACGCCGCGACGATCTGGCGGACCCGCTCGATGAGCTTGGCCCGCTCAGGATCGGACGCCTCGTGCGGCACGAAGCCGATGTGGAACGTGACGAGCTTGAGCCCGAGCCGCGAGGCGATCGCTGCGCCGGCCTTGGCCGCCTCGAGGTTGGCCGGCCAGGTCGAATCCGGGCGGACGCCGCCGGTTTCCTTGATCGTGACCAGCGTGGAGTAGTCCTCGCCGGCCATCTCGATCATGCCGGAGACGATGGTGATGCCGGCGTCGGCGAGCGCGCGCACGGTCTGCGCCTCGTCCCAGTCGCCGCGGCGGATGGGGTCGAGGGCGAGCTGGACCGCGTCGAGGCCGCAGGCGCGGATCTTCTCGACCAGATCGGCCGGGCCGGTGGGACGGAGCGACCAGGAACAAACAGCGAGTCGGGGCATCAGACGGCGGTCTCCGTTTCGGCGGTGGTGTCACCCTCGGGTGTGTGCTCGGTGACGTCGGTGGGAGTGGCCTTGATCTTGTCGCGGAAGAAGATGAAGAACACGACGAGCACGCCGGTGGCGAAGAGGGCGGGCATCAGCCAGACCTTGTCCCACGCGATCGTGCTGATCACACCGTCGGAGGTCGTCTCCGTGGTGGTGTAGTGGGCGACGAGTCGGCCCGCCGCCTTTGCACCGATGAACATGCCAAGGCCCTGCGTCACCAGCACGAGGAAGCCCTGCACGGCGCCCCGGTGTTCCGGGTTGGCCTTCTTCTCGGCGTAGATGAACCCGGTGACGAAGAAGAAGTCGTAGCAGATGCCGTGCAGGAGGATCCCGCCGAGCACCATCCATTTGACGTGGTCGGTGCCCTCAGAACCCCACGCACCGGCGAAGAGCAGGTACCGCAACACCCACGCGCCCATGCCGATCAGGAGCATCCACTTGACACCGAGTCGGACGAAGAACAGCGGCATGACCAGCATGAACAGGATCTCGGACATCTGCCCGAAGCTCATGGTCGAGCCGATCTTCTCGAAGCCGATCTCGCCGACGTATTGACCGCCGAAGCTGTAGTACGCCGCGAGCGGGATGCAGATCAGCAGCGAGCAGATGATGAAGACCGCGAACGACGGGTCCTTCATCATCGCCAGCGTGTCGAGCCCCAACGCCTCCTTGGCCGAGAACGCCTTGCCCTTCTGAGGTGCCGGCGTGTGCGGCAGGAAGAAGCTGAAGACGCCCATCGCGATGCCCGAGCCGCCGGCGACGTAGAACATGCTCGCCGAGACGTCGAACTTGAGCCCGGAGATCACAAAGCCCGCGACGATCCAGCCGATGGTGCCCCACACGCGGATCAGCGGGAACTGCTTCTCCGGGTTGGTCATGTTGCTGAAGCTCAGCGTGTTGGTCAGGCCGAGCGTCGGCATGTAGCAGAGCATGTGGATGAGCACGGCGGCCAGGAACAGGTTCGAAGACTGACCGGCGGCCATCGGTGCCAACAGCAGCAGGGCTCCGCCGATGAGGTGCATGACCCCGAGGACGATCTGCGTCGGGAAGTACCTGTCGGCGACGAGCCCGAGGAAGAACGGCGAGATGATCGCCGCGATCGGGCCGAGGGCGTAGGCCGTGCCGATGGTGTCGGGGGCCATGCCGCTGGCGTTCATGAAGGGGCCCATCGTGACGTACCACGCTCCCCATAAGAAGAACTGGAGGAACATCATCACCGAGAGCATGAGGGTGAGTATGGGCCCGGAGCGGGTCGGTTGGGCGGTCATCGGCGTGCCTTTCGTGTGACGGGCGAGGCGGAACGAGCCGTTCGGCGACGAGAGCGGGCAGGGTAGCAAAAATGATCGCGGCACGCCGCGTGCGGGCGGGTCCGATCAGACGGGACAGCCCTGGATGTGTGTCCGCCCGGGTCGATCTAGAACTGGTCCGACGCCAGATAGGCGTTGACCAGCGCGTCCTCACCCTCGACCCCGCCGATGCTCTTGCCGTGCTCCATCCCCACGACCCCGGTGAAGCCTTTGCTGTGGATGTGGCGGAAGACGTTGCGGTAGTTGATCTCCCCGGTGCCGGGCTCGCGCCGGCCGGGGTTGTCGCCCACCTGGAAGTAGGCGGTCTCGCTCCACGCAAGATCGATGTTGGGGATGAGGTTCCCCTCGGTGATCTGCTGGTGGTAGATGTCGAAGAGGATCTTGCACGCCGGGCTGTTGACCGCGCGGCAGACCTCGTAGGCCTGCGGGATCTTGGTCAGGAACATGCCGGGATGGTCCCGCCATGGGTTGAGCGGCTCGAGCACCATCACCAGCCCGTGCGGTTCGAGCACCTCTGCCCCCGCCCGGAGCTGGTCGACGACGTTGCCCGTCTGGTATCCCATCTCCACGTTGTTGACCGTGGTCCCGGGCACCACCGTCATCCACGTCGCGTTCACCCGCTTGGCGACCTCGACCGCCTTCTCGCAGTCGCGGCGGAACTGGTCCCGCGCGTCGGCTTCGCCCTTGACGAAGCTGGGCCCCCAGGCGGTCGAGGGGTTGACCACGAACACGCCCATCGTCATGCCGAGTTGGTCCATGACCTTGGCGAACTGGTCCTGAAACTCCACCGACTCGCCGGTCATGCCGTTGTGCTCCCAGGCGGTGAAGCCCTGGTCCGCGGCGTAGCGGATCTGGTCGAGCCGGTCCTCGGCGTGGTGGCCGAAGAGGCCGAAGTGGGGGGCGTACTTGAGTTTGAACGGAGCAGCCCGAGAGGCCGACGCGCCCGACGCGGCACCGGCCGTCACGGCCGCCGCTCCGGCGACCACGCTGCTGGCGATAAATTCTCGACGGTCCATGGGCTGGGCTCTCCGTGCATCGGGTGCCTTCGGTCGGGTGCGGGGTGTTGCTGGCCTCGGGGGCCGATCAGATCAGTTCCATCTTGCCGGGGATGGGGATCGCGGGGGTCTCGAGCGGCCCGAACTCGTAGGCGGGCGGGGTGAGGTCGAGCTTGGAGTTCAGAGCAAACTCCAGCGAGACCTCCTTACCGGTGTAGGCGCTCATGCGCCCCATGATCGCCGTGAGCGTGCTCTCGGCGACCGTCTTGAGCTCGTTGATCCGATCGCCCGATCGGATGGCGTGGATCAGGTCCTTGTGCTCCTGCACGTAGGGGCTGATCTGCCGGCTCTCAAACTTCCACTTGTTCGGGCCGGAGATCTCGGCGAAGCCTGACGTGGTCTTGACCGAGCCCTCGGTGCCGCGGACGCGTTCCTCGACGCGGTTGGCGCAGCCGTTGGTCTGCCTGCACATGCTGTTGAGCACGAAGCCGTTCTCGTACTCGTACTCCACGGCGAAGTGATCGAAGATGTGGCCGAAGCGCGGGTCGGTGCGGGCCTGCCGGCCGCCCATGCCCATCGCGCGGACCGGCGGACCGCCGTTGATCCAGTTGATGACGTCGAGGTTGTGGACGTGCTGCTCGGTGATGTGGTCGCCGCTGAGCCAGGTGAAGTAGAGCCAGTTGCGGAGCTGCCACTCCATGTCGGTCCACTCCGGCTCTCGCTCCTTGTGCCACAGCTCGCCCATGTTCCAGTAGCACGAGCCGGAGACCGGCCGGCCGATCGCGCCGTCGGCGATGCGTTCCATCACTTCGAGGTAGCACTGCTCGTGCCGCCGCTGCGTGCCGGCGACGGTGCAGAGCTTGCGCCGGTCGGCCTCGGCGTGGGCGGCGAAGACGGTGCGGATGCCGACCGGGTCGACGGCGACCGGCTTCTCGGTGAACACGTGCTTGCCCAAGCCCACGGCGGTCGCGATGTGCTTGGGGCGGAAGTGGGGGGGCGTGGCGAGGATGACGTAGTGACAGCCCTGGCCGCAGAGGCGCAGGAACGCGTCCCACCCGGTGAAGCAGTCGCGGTCGGTCGCGGTGACCCGGTCGCCCCATTCCTGCTTGAGCGTCGCCCGGGCACCCTCAACCCGGTCGGGGAAGAGGTCGGCAAAGTGGGAGATCACCACGTCGTCGTCGGCCTCGAGGGCGTTCCACGCCGCGCCGGTGCCGCGGCCGCCGCACCCGATGACGCCGACCTTGATGGTCTGACGCGTGCCGCCGGTCCAGGCACGATTGAGCGGCGAGGCCATGGCGCCACCGGCCAGGGCCGCGGCAGAGAAGCTCGACGCCTGCACGAATCGGCGGCGTGAGAGGGCGTTTTTGTCGGTGGTCATCGGGTCAGCTCCGTGTGGGTCGGATGGGGGTGGGGAGTGGGGTTTGGTGCGGGCCGCTTACACGAACTTTGTCTGGCCGGGGATCGCGACCGTGGGCGGGGGCGGCGGGACGTTGATGCCGTAGCGGTCGGGCGTCAGGTTCTCTTCGGAGTTCATGGCCTGCTCCCAGGTCACGACCTGGCCGGTGTAGGCGGCCATGCGGCCCATGATCGCCATCAGATTGCTGTTGCAGCCGCGCTTCGCGTCGTTGATCGGGTTGCCGTCGCGGATCGAGGCCCACAGTTCGTTGTGCTCGGTCTGGTACATGTCCTCCGGACGGCCCTTGAAGTTCCAGGTGCGCTCGCCGGCGAGGTTCTTGGTCTCGATGTTGTTGGGTGTCCAGCCGTTGATGTAGGCCGAGCCCTTGGTGCCGTAGACGTAGTCGGAGTTGTCGCTCGGGCAGCCGTCCATCTGGCGGCAGGTGTGGAACGCCCGCCGCCCGTCGGCGTACTCGTACACGCCGGCGAAGTGGTCGTAGACGTTGCCGTGCTCGGGGCCGGTGCGTGCCTGACGCCCGCCGAGGCAGGTGACCTTCGTCGGCGTCTGGTCGCCCATCGCCCACGCCATGCGGTCGACCGAGTGGATGGCCTGCTCGACGATGTGATCGCCGCTGAGCCAGGTGAAGTGCCACCAGTTGCGGAGCTGGAACTCCATGTCGGTCCAGCCGGCCTGGCGGGGACGCTTGGGCAGCGTGCCCGCGTGGTAGGTCGTGTGGACGGTCGTCACGTCGCCGATCGCGCCGTCGGCGAGCTGGTCGAACCCCGCCCGCATCGCGTTGTGGTAGCGCCAGCAGAAGCCGATCTGCATCGCCAGGTTCTTCCGCTTGGCCTCCTCGGACGCCTGGATCACCGCGCGGATGCCCGCGGCATCGACCGCGACCGGCTTCTCGGCAAAGACGTGCTTGCCCGCGGCGACCGCGTAGGCGATCTGCGCCGGGCGGAACTGCGGGAACGTCGTCAGGATCACGCCGTCCACGCCGCTGTCGATCACCGCCTTGTAGGCGTCGAAGCCGATGAACTTGCGGTCGTCGGTCACCTTCATCTTGTCGCGCCACACGGTGCCGCTGCCCTCGTCCTCGTCCATCCCCGCCAGCTCGTCATTGATGCCCGCCTGCGACGAGGCGATCCGCTCGGGGAACAAATCGCCCATCGCCCACAGCGTGTTGCCGGGGTAGGCCTTGAGCGCCTGGAGCGCAGCGCCCGTGCCCCGGCCGCCGCAACCGACGAAGCCGATCTTGAGCTCGTCAGAGCCGGCCGCGTGCGCCAGCAGCGGCTTGGCAAACGCCGACGCCGCGGCAACCGCGGCGGTGGTCTTGACGAAGTTGCGGCGGTTGAGGCTCTTGGCGGCAGCGGTCTGGTCGTCGGAGGTCTTGGTGGTCTCGGTCATGTCGGCTCCGTTTCGTGTGGGCGGGATGTGTGTCGGCGAGGCCGCGCGGGCGGCGTCGGGAGTGTGCGGCGAGAGGTCAGTTGGTGGCGGTTTCCTCGCCGGAGACCGCTTCCTCGGCGGCGGCCGAATCGTCCGGCACGCAGACCGGGCGGATCCCCACCCACGTGCAGTCGGCGAGCCACCACTTGCTCTTGGGGATCTGCGGATCGGTGGAGTTCCAGCTGCGGTGGGGCTGCTGGCGGGCCTTGGGCGAGAGCAGGTAGTCCTCGTCCATGTACGAGCCGCCCCGGACGATGGCCTTGCCGTCCTCGGAGGTGCACCACTCACCGACGTTGCCGAGCAGGTCGTACAGGCCCAGGTCGTCGGGCTCCTTCAGCGCGCGGCCCTCGGTGGTGTCGTTGGTGTTGCCCAGGTGCCAGGCGCGGGCGTCGACGTTCTCCGGCGTCGCGCCGGACTGCTCGGCGATCGCCTCCCACTCCGCCTCGGTGGGCAGGCGGAACGTGCGGCCGGTCTTGTGGCCGAGCCACGTGCAGAACTCCTGTGCCGCGAGGTGGCTCATCCCCATGGCCGGGTAGTTCGCGTGGCCCCAGCCGCGGTCCATGTTGATGTAGGGCTTGGTGGGCCGGGTGACGATGCCCGCGTCGTCGGGTGTCGCGGGGCTCTCCTGGTCGAGCCCGTGCACGTACGTGTCGTAGAGCGGCCACTCGATCTCGCGACGCGTGACCAGCAGCGTGGACCCGTCCGGCATCGTCACCGGCACGAGCTCGATCGACAGCGTGGTCTTGGGCACCTCGACGGTGATCGGCACCGCCGCCGCGACCTCGGGCTGCGACGCGGCGTCCTCGCGGTCGCCCTCCGCCTGCGCGGTCCCCGCGGTCGCGAGGGCGATGCAGACCGCCGCGGCGTATGGTCCCCTGATGTTCAGCCTGCTGTGGAAACTTCTTGGCATTGTCCTTCTCGCGTTCTCTTTCGTCTGCGGGCCGGGGTGCGGCACCGGGGCGGGACAGGCGGTCGATTCCCCGCCCGACGTCTCGCCCTCGCTCTCGAGGTTCAGTTACTCGCAGATCCACATGGGCTCCAAAGCCCGGATCGTGCTCTACGCCGCGGACAAGCCCCAAGCCCGTGCGGCGGCCGGTGCGGCGTTCGCGCGGCTCGCCGAGCTTGACGCCGTCCTGAGCGACTACCGCCAGAATAGCGAAGTCAGCCGTCTCTGCGCGCAGCCGGCGGGGGTTTGGACGCCGGTTTCTGCCGATCTGTTCCGTGTGCTGACGCGGGCCCAGGAAATCTCCGAGGCCAGCGACGGTGCGTTCGACTACACGGTCGGCCCCCTTTCGCTGCTCTGGCGCGAAGCCCGGCGGAACCAACAGCTCCCGCCGGCGTCCGACCTGGAGCACGCCAGAGAGCGGGTCGGGTGGCGTTTGGTCCGGCTCGATGCGGACCGGCGGGCGGTTCGGACCGAACGGGAGCAGATGCGGATCGATTTCGGCGCGATCGGGAAGGGATTCGGTGCCGACGAGGCGATCCTCGCGATGCGGCCCTACGGCGTCAGCCGGGCGCTCGTGGACATCGGGGGCGATATGGCGGTCGGCGACCCGCCCCCCGGCCAATCGGCCTGGCGGATCGAGATCGAGACCGGGTACGGCGACGGGCCCCGCCCCGTGGTCTTCGCCGCCAACGAGGGCGTCGCGACCTCCGGGGACACCGAACAGTTCATCGAGATCGGCGGTACCAGATACTCGCACATCCTCGACCCGAGGACCGGCGTCGGCCTGACCACGCGGACCGCCGCGACAGTGATCGCTCGCGACGGCGCGACCGCGGACGCGTTCGCATCCGCGGCCTGCGTGCTCGGACCCGGGCGCATGCTCGAGCGTTTCGGGCAGACATCAGGTTTCGGGATCCGAATGATGGTCGACGGTATCGAGAGCCGATTTGGTTCAGAATCCAGACGAATTTCCCCGACCGAACAGCACGACGGAGACGGATGAGATGACCGAGAGAACACCGATGCACAGACGAGACTTCCTGGAGAAGGCCGCGGTCGCCGGAGGGATCGCCGCAACGCTCCCCGCCGCCTCGTGGGCCCGGCTCTCGGGTGCCAACGAGACGATCCGGCTGGGGGTGATCGGGTGCGGCCCGCGCGGGCAGTCGCTCGCCAGGGATTTCCGGGTTCGCGGCGACGAGCGGCGGGTCAAGGTCATCCGCATCAGCGACGTGTGGCAGCCACGCATCACGGGCACCACCGAGATGCTCGGTCTGCCGCCGAGCGCCGGGACCATGGAGTACCGCGAGATCATCGACGACCCGGACATCGACGCGGTGCTCATCGCCACCCCGGACCACTGGCACGCCAAGATGTCGATCGACGCGCTCGAGGCCGGCAAGGCGGTCCTCGTCGAGACGCCGCTGTCGCACACCCTCGAACAGGCCGTCGCCGTCCGCGACGCTGTGAAGCGGACCCGGGGCACCTTCGCCGTCGCGGCGCAGCGCTGCAGCCGGGACGTCTACTGGCAGCTCCGCCAGGCTATCGCCGAGCAGCGGATCGGCCGCATCACGTGGAGCCAGGGGTCGTTCACCGTCAACGGACGTATCCCCATCTTCGCGACCCCCAAGGCCGGGCCGGTCTCCCCACGCATCGGGAGCGATTCGTACCTCTGGTGGAGCCGCTGGCTCGGCACCGAGTGGGGCCTCGCCGACGACACGCCCATCTCCGAGGACCGGTTCTTCCGCTATCAGAAGTACTACGAGTACAGCAACGGGCTGGCCGGTGAGGTGCTCTTCGGTGTGCTCGCGCCCATGTTGCTGGCGATCTCGGGCGCCCGCGGCGAGCAGCCGCGACGAGTCGTCTCCGGCGGCGGCCTCTACAACTACTTCGATGGCCGCGAGACCGCGGACCAACTCCTGACCGTGCTCGACTTCCCCGGAGAGCACTCCATCGTGCTGGCCGCCTCGGGCACCAGCGGCCACGGGCTCGAGACCACCTTCCGCGGCCGGCACGGGTTCGCGACACTCACCGACAACACGGCGCGGCTCCAGGAAGACGGCGCCTTCTACCCCGAGTTCCGCTCGTCCAACAAGGACCGCGTCGACGCCGGCATGTCCCGCGACGTGAAGGGCCGGTGGATCGCCGATCCCCCCGCCGGCGAGGTCGGCTACGACCTGGAGATCGGCGATCGTCCGACCGTGCTCGACAACTTCATCGCGGCCGTGCGTGGCGAAGCCGACCCCGACTGCGGCATCGATCTGGCGTTCTCGTCGATGGTCGGCACCCGGATGATGGCCGAGAGCCTCCGGCTCAATCAGGTCATGATGTGGGACAAGGATGCGCGGGCCCTCACGGGAGTCTAGGCTGCCCCCAGCGTCGGCGGCCCGCGCGCCGGCGACCGGGCGTGGTCCACGGACACCGCCGCCTCGGAGTCATGCCGACTCCGGGACAGAAGCGGTGTCCGCCAAGGAGAGTGACATGGGTGTTCGACTCTGGCAGGTTTTCGGTGCGTGCGTGGTCTTCGTCCTCTGCGGGGCGACACAGCTCCGGGCACAGCCGACCGCCGAGAGCATCGGCGACCGCATCGTCCGGTTCACCGACATCGGTGTCCGGGCGACCGACCTCGAGCCCTCGGTCGCCCTGCTCGAGCCCCGCCCGGGCACGGGGCCGGCCCCGGCCGACTTCCCCGTGCGCCCGATCTTCTTCGAGACCGACGACAACAAGGAAGGGTTCGCGATCGAGATCGAGCCCGGCACCAGCCTCTACGGCACCGGCGAGGTCGCCGGGCCGCTGCTCCGCAACGGCCGGGTCATCGAGTGCTGGAACTACGACGCCTACGGCTACGGCGACGCCACGCCGCACCTCTACCAGAGCCACCCGTGGGTCCTGGCGGTCCGCCCCGACGGCACCGCGTTCGGCGTGCTGGCCGACACCACGTGGCGCGTCCGCGTCGACCTGCTCTCGGCGATCGAGATGATCAGCGACGGCCCGGACTTCGCCGTGATCGTGATCGACCGCGACTCGCCGCAGGAGGTGATGACCGCGCTGGCCGAACTGACCGGCACCATCGAGATGCCCCCCAAGTGGGCGCTCGGCTACCACCAGTGTCGGTACTCCTACTTCCCCGATTCGCGGGTGCTCGAGGTCGCGGAGGGGTTCCGCGAGCGGAACATCCCGGCCGATGTCATCTGGATGGACATTGACTACATGGACGGCTTCCGCGTCTTCACGTTCGATCCCGAGGGCTTCCGTTCCCCCCGCTACACCAACAACAAACTCGCCGAGATCGGCTTCCGCAACGTCTGGATGCTCGACCCCGGCATCAAGGTCGACGAGAACTACTTCGCCTACAAGTCCGGGACCAAACGCAACATCTGGGTCAAGTCGGCCGCCGGCGGCGGCAACACCGACTACGTCGGCCAGGTCTGGCCGGGAGACTGCGTCTTCCCCGACTACACCAACAGCATCGCCCGCGAGTGGTGGTCCGGCATCGTCTCCGACTTCGTCCGCCTCGGCATCGACGGCCTCTGGAACGACATGAACGAGCCGGCGGTCTTCAACGTCGAGAGCAAAACCATGCCGCTCGACAACATTCACCGCGCAGATGAAGAGCTCGGCGGGCAGGGCCCCCACGCCAAGTACCACAACATCTACGGCATGCAGATGGTCCGCGCGACCCGTGACGGCTTCATGGAGAGCTACCCCAACCGCCGGCCCTTCGTGCTGAGCCGCGCCAACTACATCGGCGGCCACCGCTACGCCGCGACGTGGTCCGGCGACAACACCGCCGACTGGTACCACCTCGAATCGTCCGTCCCCATGGTGCTCAACCTCGGGCTCTCCGGCAACCCCTTCACCGGCCCGGACATCGGCGGATTCGCCGGCAACGGCGACGGTGAAATGTTCGCCCGGTGGATGGGCGTCGGGGCCATGCTCCCCTTCGCGAGAGGCCACACCGGCAAGGGCAACATCGACAAGGAGCCCTGGTCGTTCGGCCCGGAGGTCGAGGCGACCTGCCGCCTGGCGCTCGAGCGACGGTACCGCCTGCTGCCCTACCTCTACACGCTCTTCCGCGAGGCCCACGTCACCGGCATGCCGATCGTGCGGCCGCTCTTCTTCCTCGACCCCGCCGACCCGGCGCTGCGCTCCGAGGACGACGCGTTCCTCCTCGGCGACAACCTCCTCGTCGTTCCCGACCTCACCCTCAACAGCGACCGACGCCCCGCGCTGCCCGCCGACTTCGACACCGAGTGGCGGCGCTTCGGGTTCGGCGACCTCGACGACCCGCGCCTCCCCGAGATGTACCTCCGCGCCGGCTCGATCGTCCCCAGCGGGCCCGTGCTCCAGCACACCGGAGAGAAGTTCCTCGACCCGATGACGCTCCTGATCGCGCTCGACGAGGACGGCTACGCCTCTGGCACGCTCTACGAGGACGCCGGCGAGGGCTGGGAGTTCCGCGAAGGCGAGTTCCGCCTGACCACCTACGAGGCGATCACCGAGGGCGGGTCGATCCTCGTCCGCGCGACCAAGCGCGAGGGCCGCTGGACAGCGCCGACACGGGGTGTGCGGGTCCGCCTCCTCCTGCCAGACGGGCGCGAGCTCGAAGGCACCGGGCGCGAGAACGAGGACATCACGATCCCGCTCGAGTGAGATCACCCCGCTCGATGGAGCCCGCAACGCTCGGCCGCGCCGGCGGTCCTGTCCCCGCGCTGCACGATCAGCGGCTGTCCACGGTCGCGAGCGTCAGGATGTTCGCCTGCGTCATGTCCTTGCCGCGGAGCTCGCCCGCGATCTTGCCCGCGCACATCACCAGGACGCGGTCGGACAGCGCCAGCAACTCGGGCATCTCGCTCGTCACCAGCACCACCGCGACCCCCCGGTCCGCGGCCTCGCGGATCAGCCGGTAGATCTCGCTCTTGGTGCCGACATCGATGCCCCGCGTCGGCTCATCCAGCAGCAACACCCGCGTGTCGTGCGTCATCCACCGTGCGATCAGCAGCTTCTGCTGGTTGCCGCCCGAGAGCGAGCCCGGCGGGCTCTTCGGGCTCGCGGTCTTGACCTTGAATTCCCGGATCCGCTCGTTGACCGCCGCGCGTTCGGCCCGCAGCCCGCGCAACCCCGCGGTCGCAAACGACGGCATGATCGGCATGACCAGGTTCTCGTCCACACCCAGATCGAAGAACAGTCCCTGCAGCTTCCGATCCTCCGGGACATAGCCGACGCCGGCGCGGATCATCGCCCGCTCGTTCCCCGTGCCGATCTCGCGCCCCTCGACCAGCACGCTGCCACGCGCACGCCGATCAACGCCGAAGATCGCGTCGAGCAACTCGCTCCGGCCCGACCCCACAAGCCCGCCCAGACCGACGATCTCACCCGGCGCGATGTCCAGAGAGACCTCCCGCAGCTTGCCCGGTGAATCGATCTGCCGCACCCGGAGCGCCGGACGCTTCGTGTCCGACTCCGGTGGCTTGCGCTTCTCGGTCTGCTCGATCCGCCTGCCGATCATCTGCTCGATCAGCGTCGGCTCGTCGATCTCGCTCACCACGCTGGTCGCGACAAACTTGCCGTCGCGCAGGACCGTCACCCGATCGCACACCTCGAAGATCTCCGCCATCCGGTGCGAGACATACAGCAGCGTCAGGCCATCAGCCGCGAGCTGGCGGACGATCTGCATCAGCCGCTCGACCTCCGAAACGCTCAGCGAGCTGGTCGGTTCATCGAGCACGATCACGCGCGCGCAGCTCGAGGTGTCCTCGCAGACCGCCCCCTCCTCGCCCGAGTCGTCGAGGCTGCTGGCGATCTGCACGATCTGCCGCCGCCCGGGGGGCAGCAGGCCCAGCGGGGCCTCCACGTCGATCCCCGGCTCGAGCGACTCGAGCAGCCGTGCCGCACGCTCGTGCATCGCCCGCCGATCGACCAGACCCAGCCGGTTCCGCGGCATGCTGTGCAGGCAGAGGTTCTCGGCCACGGTCAGGTTGGGGCACTGCGCCAGCTCCTGGTGCACGATCCGGATTCCCGCCGCGAAGGCCTCGTCGATCGACCCCGGGGTGAGCGCGCGGAGCGGCGCGTCGGGCCCGCCGCTCTCACGGATCCGGACCACCCCGGAGTCCTGCCGGTGCAACCCGCTGAAGACCTTGCCCAGCGTGCTCTTGCCCGCCCCGTTCTCACCCATGAGCGCATGCACCTCGCCAGGCAGGAACGAGGCCGACACGTCGTCGAGCGCCTGCGTCACGCCGAACCGCTTGGAGATGTGCTCGCAAACGAGCAGTGGGGCGGTGCCGGTCGAGGCGGGGGGCACGTTCGGGCTGGCGGCAGGGCTGACCATGCCGACAGCGTAGCGGAATCGCCCCCGACGGTCCCGCCCCCTCGCCCCGGGGGCGAGGCCCGCCTCACGCCGGCACGGACGCCGCCCAGGATTCCAGCCTCGCGCGGGCCCCCGCCGCGTCGGCGATCGCCCCGCACGTCGCCGCCGCCCGGACGACCCGGCACAGGTGGTCCGTGCTCCGGCACCGCTCGGCGTGGTTGACGAGCATCGCGTTGGGCTGGTGCCCGTTGAGATGGGCCAGGAACGCCAGCCCCACCTTGTAGTGCTGCGTCGGCGGCTCGAAGACGACCCGGCCGAACGCCTCGCACGCCCGCATGCCCGCCCGGTAGGTCTCGAGGTCGCCGGACCCGAGCGCCGCGAGAGCCCGGGACGCCGGCACCGCGATGCCATCGAACACCCCGAGCAGCCCGTGGCTGAGGTCGCCCACTGCCGCGGCCCTGCCATCGATAGACGTCGTCCCCGTCGCCTCACCCTCCATGAGCGAACCGAAGTGGAAGTCGTCACCGGTGAGCATGATCTGTTGCCGCGGCGTGAGGCCGCGCCGGACACGCCGCTCAAGCTCCGCATCGAGCATGCTCAGCTTGCACCCGCGCACCTTGGCCGGATCGAACGCCATGATCCGCTCGAACGAATCGCCCGGGAAATACCCCTCCAGCGCCGGCAGGAACATCGGCCCGAGCCAATGGATGAACAACGGCCCCTCCGCCTGGCGGATCACGCGGGTGTAGACGTCTACGTATGTATCCGCGTCGTGCCGATTGACCGAGAGCCACGGCTGGGCCAGCAGCATCGGCCACCCCCCGGCCGCCCGGATCACCGCGCACTGCTCGACCATCGCGTCGACGATGTCCGAAGTGCTCGCGACCCCTGCCAGTTGGTCGGTCCCCGCCCCGGCGACAAAGCCCATCGGCGGTGCAAGCCGCCCGCACCGTTCGATCAACTCCCGCGCGATCGGCCAGCCGATCTCATACCGCTGCGCCGTGTCCATCGCCTCGGCTATGCCGAACCCGTGCGCGATGAGGTGCTCACGGAAACGCATCGTGCGGTCCCAGTCGATGTGCTCGGCGATCTCGTCGCGGGCCCCCGGCTGCTCCGGGGTATGACCCACGCCGCGATAGCTCGCGGCCATCACGATGTGCGCCGCGGCATACACGAGCCTGACCGGGTCGCCGGCCGGCAGCGCCGGGCGTGACAATCCCGCCGCTGCGCCGCCGCCGAGATCGACCGTCGATCCATCCGGGAGTGTAAACAGCACCTGCATCAGGGCGTGACCTCCGGTGAAGCGCCGAGCGCCTCCCGCGCCCGCTGCAGATACCCCGGACCGTCCTTGACGATCACCGTGCCCAGCCCGCCCAGCAGCACGACCGTCGCGACGATCATCCCCGCGACCCAGGCCGCGCCGCCAAAGCCCTCAGGCCGGTCGGCGCCCAGATAGGCACGGCTCCGCTGCAGGATGATGAACCCGACATACGCCAGCGGCATCAGCAGCCCGCAGACCACGTTTGTCGGCACGGCGATCCACATCGCCATCTCCGACCAGTAGACCGCGCCGAGCACGCCGATCGCCGGCAGCAGCGTGCCGACGACATGCAGCCGCGTGCCCCGCTTCCAACCGAACATCGTCTCGCACGCAAATCCCGAGCAGAGCATCTGCATCGTGATCGAACTCAGCGCCATCGCGATGATGCCCAGCCCGAAAACCCACACGCCCACGCCCGGGCCCAGGCGGTCCGGGGCCGCGAGAAGCTGCGCGACCGCGTCCGGGCTCAGTTTCTTGCCTGCAAACAGCTCCGGCGCATCAAAGTGCAGCACGCTCGCGGCCGCGATCAGAATCAGGCTCGCCGCGATCGCATACGGCACGAACATCCCGAAGATCAGGTCGTACCGAGCCAGCGTGCGGTGATCACGCCTCCAGCCCCGCCGCCGAAGCGTGTAGGGATACACAAAGAGCATGTTCACGCCGACCGCCGCCGCCAGCCCGGAGACGATCACCGTGACCGGCCGGATCGGATCGCCGCCCTCGATCACACGCTCCGCCGGGATGTGCGGCACGAGCCCGGCCAACAGCTTGCCCGGCTCCGGAATCCCGGTCTTGGCCACTACTACCGCAAAGCACAGGATGATCAGCCACACCATCGCCTTGAGCAGGTTCTCATACACCCGCACCAGCCGCGGGCTCCGGTCATAAAGCAGCGCGACCGCGACGCACCACACCAGCGCAACCAGCCCCATCACCCACCGCGGCGCATCGGCCCACCCGACCTGCCTTGCCAGCAGCACGAGCATTGATGCCGCCAACGCGTACTGCGCAAACTGCCAGATAATCGACGAGAGAATCGCCGCGATGCCCCAGCCATAGGCAAAGAACTCGCCGGCGTGCTTCTTCATCGCGCCGAACGGGTCGGCGTCGGTGCTCAGCGTCTGGTGCGCCACCGCCGAGAGCACGATCACCCCGAGGATCATCCCCAGCGGCGCAACCCAGATCAGCTCGTACCCGAACGCCGCCCCCGCGAAGATCGCCGAAAACGCGGTCCCCCCGCCCAGCGTCATCGCGCTCTGCATATAGCCGGGGCCCATCAGCTTGAAGTAGCCGAACGCCCGCTTCGCCGGGGAGGCCCCACGCAGCGCGCCGAGTGACGCGGTCTCGCGCGTCTCGGCAGCAGTGGGGGATACAGAGGTCGGTTCGTCCATCGTGCCCGCCATGGTAACGAGTCCGGCGCTACGCCGACGTCGCTGCTGCCTGGACGATCTCCCGCAAAAACACCGACTGCTCAACCGCCCACCAACGCTCGCTGAAGATCTCCACTTCCGCAAGCCCGCAGAACCCCGCCGCCTCGACCGCTCCCCGGATCTCTCGGATCGGGATCACACCCTCGCCCATCAACCCTCGGTCCAGCAACAGGTGCGTCGTCTCCGCCTTGAAGTCGCAGATGTGCAACGCCAGCAGCCGCCCCTCGCGCCCGAGCGACGCGATCTGCTCGGCAAGCCCCGGCTCCCACCACACGTGGTAGACATCCACCGCCACGCCGAGAGCCGGATGGCCGACCCGGTCGCACGCCGCGCGCGCACTGGCGACGGTGTTGATGCACGACCGATCCGCCGCGTACATCGGGTGCAGCGGCTCCAACGCGAGCTTCACGCCGACCTCTGCCGCGTGCTGCGCGACCGCCGCCAGCCCCTCCGCCACCATCGTCCGGGCATCATCCAGCCCGACCCCCGGGCATGCCCCCGGCACGATCACCAGCATCTCCGCCGACAGCACCGCCGCATCATCCAGCAGCGAGCGCGTCCTGTCGATCGCCCGTCCCCGCCCGTCCGCATCCGGATGGACGAAGAACCCCCCCCGCACATACGAGGGCACGCGCAGTCCAGCGTCCGCGATGATCCTCGCCGCCTGCCTCACGCCGACCGGCTCGACGTGCTCGACCCACGGGCACACCCCGCCGATCCCCGCCGCCGCGTACGCCGCGCACGCCTCGGCCAGCGTCCATGGCCTGGTCGTCTGCGTGTGAATCGCCAGGCGATCGGGGGTGAGCGGCTTCATCGCGTCGGGCTCCGTGAATCAACCACCCGCACCGGCCGCGCCGACCCCACCGGCCAGCGGCGCGAGATCCACCCAGCGGCCGTCCTTCCAGCTCTGTGCGCCCGCCTCGGCGAGCTGCACACCCTTGGCGCCCTCCAGCATGCCGAACGCCCACGGCTCATCGCACACCACGTGCCGCAGGAACATCTCCCACTGCACCTTGAACGCGTTGTCGTACACCCCGTCCGCATCGAACTCGTCCCACCCGCCGACATAGTCGATCGGCTGCTCGACATCCGGGTTCCACACCGGCCGCGGCGTGTCGGCGATCCCCTGCACAAAGCACCGCCGGAGCCCCGCCACCGCGCTGCCCTCGGTGCCGTCGACCTGGATCGTCAGCAGGTCGTCACGCCGCACCCGCGTGTTCCACGAGCTGTTGAACTGGCAGATCACGCCGCCCTCTGTCCTGAAGATCCCGTACGCCGCGTCGTCGGCTGTGCAGCGATACGGCTTCCCGTCCTCGCCGATCCGCTCGGGGATCTCGGTCGCCGCCGTCGCGTACACGCCCGCCACCGGGCCGAACGTGTGGTCGAGCACGTACCGCCAGTGGCAGAACATGTCCGTCATGATCCCGCCGCCGTCCTCAGCGCGATAGTTCCAGCTCGGCCGCTGCGGCGGCTGGTCCGGATCGTGCCCGGTGAAGACCCAATACCCAAACTCGCCGCGCACGCTCAGGATCCGCCCGAAGAACCCCTCGTCCCGCAGCCGCGCCAGCTTCATGATCCCCGGCAAGAACAGCTTGTCCTGCACCACGCCGTGCTTGATGCCGGCTTCCTCGCACACACGCTCCAGCCGCAGCGCCTCATCGAGCGTCAACGCCGTCGGCTTCTCGCAGTACACCGCCTTGCCCGCCGCGGCCGCCATCTCGACAAACCGGCCCCGCAGCTGCGTGCTCGACGCATCGAACACGATCCCGACATCCTCCCGAGCAACCGCCCCCGCGACGTCCGTCGTCCATTCGAACGGCTCGCCGATCGTCGCCCCGCCGTGCTCCTCGGCCAGCGCCCGCAGCTTGCCCTCGTTCCGCCCTGTCAGGATCGGCCGCGGCACGATCGTCGTCCCGTCCGCCGCCCGTACCCCTCCCTGGGCGATGATCGCGCAGACCGACCGAACCAGATGCTGGTTGGTCCCCATGCGTCCGGTGACGCCGTTCATCACAATGCTGACTGTCTGTGTCGCCAAGCTGCAGTTCTCCATGCCGCGGCGAACTCGTCCGCCGAGGGGTCAGCGCAGCGAGTCCGGTTCCCACGCCGCGGCGGGCGTCCTCGCGTCGAAGTCGATCGGCCCAGCATAGCCAAAGCCCGGCGCATCGATCACGGTGCCGAACGCCAGCGCCCCCTGCTCGATCCGCAACCGGGCATCCCCGCCGCCGCCGGATTCGTAGAGATCACCGTGCGCATCGCACGCTGACCGCCGCTCCGCCGCCGGCAGGTGCCCGAGCCCGCGGAAGTAGTGGTGCCCGTTGCGCTCCACGTGCGGCACTCCCAGCGTCGCCATCAGTTCCAAGTCCTGCTGCAGCGCCAGCACCGGCAGCGTCGTCAGGTCCTCACCCGACTGAAACACCGCGCCGCCAGCGTCCGCAGCCGCGTTCCACACATCACACCGTGCCCGGTTGAGCACCGCGCCGAACACGCCCTTGCAACTCTTGATCGAGATGCCGCGGTAGCCCAGCGCCCGCGCCTCGGGCAGCGCCCACAGCCCCGCGTCCGCCTCGTCGATGATGCACGGCGCGAACGCCGCCAGCCGCTCCATCCCCGCGTTGGCCTCCCGGTCAAACGTCCGCGTCCTGGCCAGCGGCTGCTCGACCAGCAGCAGCGCATCCAGGAAGCCCGCGAACCGCGGCTCGCGCTCCACCCGCTCCAGCACACCGACAAACTGCCCGATCGACGCGAACTGCTCATTCCCGTCCAGCGTGACCCTTGCACGCGGTCCTGCCTCCCGCCGCGCCGCGCCCCACACCCGCGCCAGCCGGTCGATCTGCTGGTCCGAGTCGCTGGTGATCTTGATTTTGAAATGCGTCAGCCCATACCGCCGGATGTCCTCCACCAGACACTCCGGCAGCCCGTCACCGACCCGATCCCCATCGCCGATGTCCCCCGGCTCGATCGCGTCGAGCAGGCCCACCGTGTGCCGCAGCGCCACCCCACGCCGCGGCGACTCCAACCGCCCGGCCGTCCACCCCGAAGCAGTCTCATCCAACGCCCCCGCGTCAAACCCCAGCGCCCCACCCGTCAGCGCCCCGTGCAGCCCGATCCCGACGCCCCGGCACGCCGCGTCGATCAACGCCCGCTCGACCAGCGACACCCCCTCACCCCGCACCAGCCGGTCGCTCGCCTCCCGCGGCACCGCCTCCACCCGCTCGGCGTACACCCGCCGCCAGTGGCCAAAGGCCGAATCCGCGCGCGCACTCCCGCCATCCAGCAGCACATCCATCGCCGCCCGCTGCGCACCGAGCAGATCCCGCCAGTCGTCCGCGACGCCCGAGTCCGGGTGTTTGGCGAACCACTTGGGCACGAGCAGGTCACTGCTGTAACCGACCGACCGCCCCCCGCCCTCGAGTTCCACGCCCACGCGGCACGTCACCAGCGGCGCCGCCGTCATCGTGTGCATGCCGAACCGGAACGGCAGCCGCGTGCGGCAGGGCAGGATCGAGACCTCGGCGGTGATGGGGCGGATACGCATGAGCCCGCAGCGTAGCGGATGCCGCACGACCCTCGCTCAACCCGCCCCGCTCGCAAGCGCCGCGACCAGTTCCGCAACCTCCAGCGCCTTCCGCGCCGAATACCCTTCATCGTCAAACCAGACGATCGTCCCCTCGGCGTCGAGCACGATCACCCGCGAGCGCCTGCCGTTCTCGTTGCCGGTCAGCTCCGCCACGGGCTTGGCCGCGCTGCCGTAGAGCGTGACCACCGAGCCCCAGTCCTCACGGGGAATCCCCGAGCGCATCCCGTCGTCGATCCACCCCGACGCCAGCGTCGGCACGAGCCCGGGGATCGTCGGCACCTCCACCAGCTGCGCATCCACGCCCGCCTGCGTCAGCCCCATCAGCCAGCGGTCGAGGTCGAACTGTGTGCCCTGCTTGTAGCCGACCAGCAGCACCGCGGGCCGACCCGCAAACGCGGCCGGCATCTCCGTCCGCTCCTTCTCGAGCGACTGCCCGACCACGGCAGGAATCCGCTCTCCCGTCGGGTCGCGGCTGGGGATGGTGCATGAGCAGCCGTTGGCGCCAAGCACCGACCCCACCAGCCCCGCCCCAAGAGCCGCCAGCACGAGCCGGCGGCCGCGTCGCGGCGTGGGGACTGCGTTGATGGCAGAGTGCTGAGCGTTATGCATGTCCGGCCCCTTGTGCAGATGTGGGAGTGGGTTCGAGAGAAGGCCGTCCGCCGGATGCACCGGAATCGATGACGGGACCATATTCCCGATCGGGACCCGCCATCGCGGCACCGAGGCGGAGCGGGCGCTGCGGGGGGGAGGAAGGCAGAACGCTGAGGCCGCGGAAGGGCGGACGCGGAGGACGCGGAGAGGAGGGGCCGGATGTGCAAGATGCCCCGGTGCCTATCCTTGGTTTGTGGGGAGTCTAAGTTCCATCGGGAAGGTCTTCGACGGGTTCAAGTCAGTGGGTGTCGCCGCCGACGCGGCGACGCTTGCGACGCTGGGGATCGGCGCGGTCGGCGGGGCGGTCGCGTCGCCGGTCTTGGCTTGCGGCGGGATCGCGATCGCGGGGCTCGCGGGCTGGTCGGTCGTGCGGGACTGGAAGACCGGGGAGAAGATCGACAAGGTCGACGCGATCGAGCAGTGGCTCGCCGATGCCGCCCGCAAGAAGGGGCAGGCCGACGCCACACTCGAACAGATCCTCGTCTACGCGATCGACCCCGACGGCGACGCCCGCGACGCGATCCCGGAGGGGCTGAGTGTCGATCCGATCGTCAAAATGCTCGCGATCATTCAGGCGGAGGGGAAGGATCGCGAGAAGCTGATCGCCGGGCAGAGCAAACTGGTCGAAGCGCTCCGGGTCTCGATGGCCACACATTTCGACTCGCTCAAGAACGCGCTCAAACTCACCCTCACCGACCTCGCCTCGGTCCGCAACGACCTCCGCCGCGCCAACAGCACCATCGACATGCTGGAATGGCTCTGGCTCGACCGCGAGCGTCCGCCGCTGCACATCCCGCAGCTGGCCGACACCGAGGCCAACCGGTTCAACTTTGCCGCCCGCCGTGTCACGATGCGCGGCCGCGAGGCCGAACTCGCCGAGCTGGCCGCCTTCCTCGACCACGACGCCAAGTTTCGCTGGGCGGCGTGGACCGGGCTCGCCGGTGTGGGCAAGAGCCGTCTTGCGCTGGAGCTGTGCCGCATTCACGGCGACCTCGGCTGGGAGGTCGGCTTCTTCAACTGGCATCCCGCGCGGCCCGTCGCGTGGGACAAGTGGCACCCCGATCTGCCCACACTGATCGTCTTTGACTACGTGCAGGAGCACGCCGCCGAGATCAGGGACGCGATCTCCGAGCTGGCCCGCGGCGCCGGCGGGCTGGGGCGGAAGGTCCGCGTCCTGCTGCTCGAACGCCCGGCCCCGGAGATGGTCGGCGGCTCGTGGTGGGAGACGCTGCTCGACAAAGCGCACAGCGTGAGCGCGGCGCGCATCCGCGAGAGCTGCCACGATCGGGACAACGACGAGCCGAGGCCGCGCCCGCTCGGCGGGCTGGAGGCCGAGCCGGTCCGGGAGATTCTCCGCGAGTTCGCGTCGCGCGACAACGCCTCGACCGGGGCGGCGGCACCGGTCGAGGAGGACGAGATCGGCCGCCAGCTCGCCCAGATCGAGACGATCGATCCCGCCCGCCGCCCGCTCATCGTCGCCCTCGCGGCCGAGGCGATCGAGGCCGGGGCGCTGCAGCCCCAGTGGAACGCGACCGATCTTGTCCGTTACGTCCTCGACCGCGAGGCTGCCAAACGCAAGCTCGCGCTGCACGCGGCAGGCGTGGACGACGCCGAGCAGCCCAGATGGACCACGCTCTACGTCCTGTCCACGATGTGCGGCGGGCTGGAGATCCCCGACGAGGGGAGCGTCTTTGACGACAAGGCACTCCAACGGTGGATCCCGCCGCTCGACCGCTACGACAACGGCTCGATCATGGCGCAATTCGCCGTCGGAGCCACGGCCCGGCACCTGCCCAAGCTGGAGCCGGACATGCTCGGCGAGCTGTTCGTGCTTGGAGAGATGGCGGAAGATTCCCATCGCAACACCGCGCTGCTCGCCGCCGCGTGGCGGCACGACGCGGACGGGTTCCTCGAGTTCCTCTTCCGCGCGGTGGACACCTTCCCGCAGCACCCGGCGCTCGATCGGTTGCTGGGGATGTCAGAGGGCGACGACGCGCGACCCTCCCCCCGTGCCCGAACGCTGGCGTTCCTGTGGGGGAGGCGTGCCGATCGTCTCCGAGCCTTCGGCGACACACCGCGCGAGATGATCGCGACGGACCGCATACTCGACCTCCTCCGACCCGTTGTTGCACATGCGCCTGGGGACGTATGGGCCCGTCGGGGGTACGCCATCGGGCTCTTCAACGCGTGCATCGACAGCGGTGCGGACCCGGCCCGCGCCGACGAGTTGCTCGGCGAGCTCCGCACGCTCGCCGGGAAACTTCCCGATGACGCCGCCCTGCGGCAGCAACTCGCCAAGGGGCTGTTCAACGCGCTCCACGACAGCGGCGCGGACACGGCCAGGTCCGAGGGCCTGCTCGGCGAGCTCCGGACACTCGCCGGGAAACACTTCGAGGATGCCGCAGTGCGGGAGCAGTTCGCCAAGGGGATGACCAACGCAATCGCCCACAGCGGTGCGGCCCCGGCCCGGGCCGATAGTCTGCTCGGCGAGCTCCGGACACTTTCCGGTGCCCACCCAGATGATGCCGCTGTGCGGGAGCAGCTCGCCATGGGGCTGAACAACGCGATCGTCAACAGCGACGCGGATCCAGCCCGGGCCGACAGGCTGCTCGGTGAGCTCCGCACGCTCGCCGGGAAACACGCCGAGCATGCCGCCGTGCGGGAGCCGCTCGCCACGGCCAGCCTCGTTTCAATAGTTCATGCGACGGGCGCGAGTGACCCGTTGCGGGCGACCGAGTTTGCCGAGGCGATGGTCCCGCTCCGCGACGCGGTCCTTTCGCAGACGGCGTTGCTCGGGGCGTTCCGTGGCGTCTTTGCGGATGCCATCGAACTCGCGGGGTCGGAGGGCGACACCGAGTCCGAACGACGCCTCCGCGCGGCGTCGGACGCGATCTTTGGAGAATGAAGCGGCCGGGGGCGGCTCGTGCGGGGCGGGGGTGTTGCGCGGCCGCTGGGGGACGGGGAGTATCCGGACAGCTGCGCAGCCCCGTGCGACACTCGCCCGGCCGGACACGACTGTCGCGCGAAGCGACTCGGCTGTCACGGCGGGTGCCCCGATGACTGACATCCTTCAACCGGCCCACACACCGGATGCCATCATCACCCGCGACCTCCGGCCGCTCAGCACCCGTTCCGCCAGAGATTCAAGAACACCAGCACGTCCTGCGTGTCGACCACCCCGTCGCCGTTAACGTCCGCCAGCGGGTCGCCTGCCGTCCACGCGTTCAGAAACGCCAGCACATCCCGCGTGGTTGCCGAGCCGTCACCGTCAAAGTCCGCGGCACACGCGTGCGCCGCCTCCCACGCGTCCAGCACCGTCCCCTGCAGATCCTGGTTGAGCAGGTCGCTGTTCCACACTTCGAAGTACCGCACGCCACCGCTCAACGCCAGGCCGAAGGCGCCCGCAAACCCGCCGTCACCGAACGAGTCTTCCCCGTGCACCGTCGCGCTCCGCGCCAGCTGCACCGTGCCGAACGACCGGTCGGCCGAGTCGAGCAGAAGGTCGTACATCTCCGGATAGACCTCCAGCGCGTTGCGTTGCGTCCACCACGCCGCGAAGACGCCGAACCGGTCGCCGAACTCATCGGCGCCGTACCCGGCCACCGCGCTCGCCACCTCCGACGACCCGAGCACCGGGTGCAGATCGACATCGAGCGCATGGCTCGGAAACGCTGCGCCGAAGGCGTCCATCACCTCCAGCCACGACCCGGCGTGCCGCTCGGCGGTGTACCCGATCGCCGCCCACTGCTGCTCGTCGTCCCGCGAGAACGGGATCTGCATCTCAAATCCGTTCCGCGTCGAGTGCGTCATGTGCACGAGCGTGACCACATCGCGCCCCGCATACCGCGACCCCAGCGCCGCGACAAACGAGCCCCAGTCGGTCAGGAACACCTCGTCCCACGGGACGGGCATCGTCTCCTGCCGATCGCCGAAGTCGTAGTCGAACCCCGCCGCGCCCGGCCCGCCCTCGTGCGGTTCGTACAGCCACGCCGGCTCGCCCGTCCCGCCGCAGATCACCCCGAGCGCCACCTTTGTCCCGAGCGATTCGGCCAGGTCGAGCTCGGCATCCAGCAGCGACCAGTCATACACCCCGGGCTCCGGCTCGAGCAGGTCCCACTGCACACGCACCAGGATCCCGTCCACAAACGGCAACGCCGCGACCTCGGGCAACACCGAGTGGCTCCGCTCGCTTGTCGGCGGGCAGCTGCAATAAACACCCCGCGGCGGCCCTCCCTGCCCGACCGCCGCCGACACACACACCACCGACGCCACCCACGCGCCGACGGCCACGCTCATCCTCTTCGTCATCAGCCAATCCCTTTCCGCGGCCTCAAGGTCACAATCCACAGCACGTGCGCCACAACGCGTCCGCCCGCCGCAGATTGCACCGCACCGCCGTGATATCCTCACCCTTTCCCGGCCCCGGAGGCAAAGCCCATGCGCAGCGATCAATCCGTCCGAATATCGCAACCGCTCGCCGTGCTCGGCCTGCTTCTCGGGCTCGTGCTCTGCCGGGGAGCCCTGGCCCAGTCCCTCGTCCGCCCCGAGTCCCACCCCGGCGGCATCCTCCTGGTCGTCACCGACAAGTCCGGCCTGGTCTCCAACGACTCCCCCCTCTTTGTCGCCTCCAACACCGTCGGCTGGAACGCCGGCGACCCCTCGATGAAACTCAGCGGCCGCTCCGACCTCCGCTGGCAGATCCTCCTGCCGGGGCCGGTCGCCGCGGGCAACGACGCGTGGATCGAGTTCAAGTTCACCCGCGGCTCGTGGGAGACCTGCGAGGTCGCCGAAGACCTCAGCGACATCAGCAACCGCACGCTCAAGCCCGTCGCACCCTCCGCCCTCGAGCCCGGCAAGCCCTACGTCGTCGAGCTGACCGTCGAGCGCTTCGCCGACGAGCGCGAGGGTGCCCCCAAGCCCGCCTTCCGCACCGACTCGGCCCGCCCGCTCAACGTCACCGGCAACGCCTTCCGCGTCCAGGTCATCGGCGGCGCCGGCGAGGCCGCCGGCTCGATGCGCGATGTCACCGTCTGGCTCCCCCCGGGCTACGACGACGAGCCGGACCGCCGCTACCCCGTCCTCTACATGCAGGACGGCCAGCACCTCTTCGACATCTCCCCGCCCACACCCGAAGAGTGGCGGGCCGACGAGACCGCCACCGCCCTCATCGAGGCCGGCGAGACCGAGCCGGTCATCATCGTCGCGATCCCCAACTCCGGTGCCAACCGCGCCGCCGAATACCTCCCCGGCCGCACCGGCCTGAGCGTCCCCGAAACCGAGTTCACCCGCCTCGGCCAGGCCATCGGCACCGCCCCCGACGGCGATGCCTACCTCGCCTGGGTCGTCCGCGAGGTCGTCCCCCGGGTCGAGCGGGTCGTCCGCGCCAGCACCAACCCCGCCGACCGCGGCTTCGGCGGCGCATCGCTCGGTGGGCTCATCACACTCCGCGCCGCCCAGCTCTACCCCGACACCTTCGGCCGCTTCCTCTGCGAGAGCCCCTCGCTCACCGCCCGCGGCCGCGACCTTGTCCCCGCCCTCACCGAGGGCCTCGACACCACCAGCGCCCGCGTCTTCATCGGCGTGGGAGGCAGCGAGTACGGCGACAGCGCCGACGCCCGAAGCCGCACCCTCGTCGACGCCGCCAAGTCCCTCGCCGATCGCCTCGGCAAGGCCGGAAGCGCCGAGGTGTCGCTGCACATCGAACCCGACGCCGCCCACAACGAGGCCGCCTGGGCCGACCGCTTCGACGACGCCCTGCGGCACCTCTACCCGGCCGATCGCGACTGAGCACGAGCACAGGCCGCGCCCGCCAATGCAAACGGCCCGCCGTCTCCGGCGGGCCGTTGTCATGCGAGAGTGATGGGGGCCCCGGCGCGTTCGCCGGAGCACGCCCGATCAGCCGTTCGGCACCCACTTCTTCCAGATGTCGGCAAACTCCTCGACGTTCTCCTGATTGACGATCTGCAGCTCGAACGTGTTGATCACCTGCTCGGGCGATTCACCGTTGTGCACCTTGTCAAACAGCATCATGACCGTCTCGTACCCCCAGCCGTAGCAGTCCTGCCCGATCAGCGCCTGCACCTGCCCGTCGCGGACATACTGCAGCTCCTCGGCGAGGTGATCGACCGAGACGACCTTGGCCACCTCGTGCACGCCGTCCAGCGCGTTGGTCGTAAACAGCGGCCAGCCGCCCACCATCGCCCAGCCGGTGATGTCAGGGTTGGCCTGCTGCTCCTGCTGCACCTTGTTGGCCGCGTCCGCAGCCGTCTCCGGGTGGTAGAACGTGTACCCGATCGAGATGTCCGGGAAGTTCTCCGCCTCTTCCACCACGCCCCGCACCCGCGCCTGCAGGTTCGGCGCCGCCTGGTTGCCCGCGAGAATCGCGACCACGCCCGACCCGCCCATTGCCTCGGCGAGCTGACGCATCACCTCGCGACCAGCCTCGGCATCGTCGATGCCGTAATAGGCAAACCGCTTCGAGTTCGGCGCGTCCGAGTCAAAGCACACGACCTCGACCCCCGCGTCCACCGCGTCGTTGATCGCCGGGGTCAACAGCGCCGCGTCCGTGCACGACACCGTAATCCCGTCCACCGACGCCGCCGTCAGCTGACCGATCCGCTGGGCCTGGGCCTGAGCGTCCTCATCCGACGGCGTCTCCCAGCGGATGTTGACCTTCACCCCGTGCTCGGCCTCGATGGCCTTGGCCGCGTCAAACGCCCCCGTGCGGGCCGCCTGAAAGACCGGGTTCGACTGGCTCTTGGCGATCACCCCGAAGGTGTACTCGGCCGACGCCCCGTTGTCGAGGGCCTTGGCCGGCACCCCTTCATCCTCCGGCTTGCTGCAGCCGGAGAGCCCGGCCAGTCCGACCAGCGCCGCCGCGGCCAGCGTGTTCCACAGAGTGCGATGCATGAAATGTCTCCTGGTATTGCTCGGGCACGAGGGGCCCGTGGTTGAGAGCTAGCGGGCCTGCAGGCCCTGCTTGAGCCGGTCGATCACCGCCGCGAGAATGATCGCGCCGCCGGTGACCACGTACAGGTAATTGGTATCGATCTCGAGGATCGTGATCGCGTTGTTGATCAGTTCGATGACCACGGTGCCCAGCACCGCGCCAAAGGCCGTGCCCCGGCCGCCCGTCAGCGACGCCCCGCCGATGACCGCCCCCGCGATCACCCGCAGCTCGTACGCCTGACCAGCCCCCGACGTCGCCGCGCCGAAATAGCCCACCGCCATCGCCCCGGCCAGCCCCGCCGCCACCCCCATCAGCGTGTAGACCAGGATCAGCACACGGCCGACCGGCACGCCGGCATACTTGGCCGCGGTCTCGTTGCCACCGACAGCGAACACCCGCCGCCCGAAGACCGTGTACCGCAGCACAAACCACCCCAGCACCGCCACCAGCACCATGATCAGCGTGTTCATCGGGTGCGCCGCCCCCAGCCCGAAGTCCGCCTTGAAGAACCCCGGCTGGATCGCCCCCGGCAGCCCCGACACCGTCTGCCCCTTGGTCAGCAGCAGCGTGATGCCGCGATAGACACTCATCGTGCCCAGCGTGATGATGAACGGGTGGAGCCGGAACCCCACGATCATCGCCCCGTTGGCCAGCCCCAGCACACCCCCCGCCGCGCACGCGACCAGGATCAGCCCCATCGCCGCGAACAATCCCCCCGAGTCCGGCGGCATGTTGTTGATGATCTCCGCCCCGATGATCCCCGCCAGCGCATAGATCGAGCCGACCGAGAGATCGATCCCCGCCGTCACGATCACCCCGGTCATCGCCACCGCCATCACCGCGATGAAGCTCGCGTTGTTGGCCAGCAGGATCAGGTTGCGGGAGTTCAGGAACGTGTTGACGTCCCGCCGCACCGGGCGGCCGTCGTCGCCCCGCAGGGCCTGGCCCGTCTCCTGGTCGATCACGGTCTGCTGGGTGGTCCCGCCGAAAATGGTGAGCCCCAGCATGATCATCGCGATCACAAACAGAAGCCCCGACTCCTGGGCGGAGGCCAAGCGGCGGAAGAGGCTCTTCCCCGATCTCGGTGACTGTGCGGCGGTAGCGTCCTCAGACATGGGAGCGGAGTGTAGCAGGGGACTCGCTAGTCGATCGTCTGGACGCGGAAGCTGCGGGTGCCGTCGATGATGTTGATGCTCTGGCTGCTGGTGTTGGCGTCGCTGAAGAAGGTGTCCTGGACGTCGCCGGTCACGAATTCGGCGTGCCCGTCGCTGAACACGAAGTTCCCGCCCTTGTCGCCGTGGTTGTCCTGCGAGGCGTAGAAGCCCGGCTGCGTCCCGGCCTGATCGGCACCGTCGAAGCCATACCACGCATCGGTCGAAATGTCGTTGCCGTTGGTCTCATCGCCCCACATCGGGACCGGCTTGACGACCACCTGCTCCTCGCTCTTGAGGCCCGCGATGTAAAGATAGCTGATGTTGTACGAAACGATATCGCGTTCCGACGCGGGCTCCTTCGGCCGCTTGACCGCCTGGTACGAGTTGTACGACTGCCGCGGCTGGCTCGGGCGTCCGTACCAGAAGTCCTCTCGGTCGGCCGCGCAGGTCAGCACGCCGAACCCGTCGAGCCGCCCCCGCATCAGCGGTTCCTTGGTCCCGTCCGGATAGACCTGCGTGTTTTCCGTGCCGTCCGAGCCGATATAGCCGTGATCGCCCTGCCCGGGACCGGTCGCATCCCCAAACTGCTGCAGGCTGAACAGGCCCGCAACGCCGCCGACCGCGAACTGCCCGTCGAGGAATCGCTGCTGCTTCGAACCGGTGTAGAAAGCATTCCAGTACGGGCCGCCCTCCCGCATCGGAACGATCGGGTACCACGAACGCCAATCGTTCGCGTACCCGGCAAAGGCCAGCCCCATTTGCCTGTTGTTGCTCAGACACGCCGCCGACTGCGCCGCCGCCCGCGCCTTGCCCAGGGCGGGCAGCAGGATGCCGATCAGCAACGCGATAATCGCGATGACGACGAGCAATTCGATGAGTGTGAACCCGACAGGGTGGCGGCGTTGAAGCATTGGGCGGTCTCCTGATCCGGTCACCCCGATCGGCATCTTAGCGCAGCGCCCCCGAACGCCCCAGACCGGAGCCCAAGAATGTGCGATTTTCGTGAATATGCAGGCATTCACGCATAAAACCGGGGCGCCGGACGCGACCGTTATGGGGCCGCCGCGCCGATACATCCCAGAAAACTCTCGAAATGCACCGGCGATCTCCATAGCATGGGGATGGCCCCGCCCCCGACAGTTCTGCCGGGAAGCACGGGGCAAACGAGTTGGAGAGACACAAGCGCATCTTGTGCCACAGGAGATTGTCGAATGAACACCGCGTCCATCGTTCGTGCCGCCGGCCTCGCCGCGGCCATCGCCGCCGTTCCCGCCCTTGCCCAGCCCGTCGTCGACGGCCAGCGGGATTCCATCTACGGCAGCCCGATCGCCCTCCAGACCAACCCCACCCTCTTCGGTGACTCCGGGCACGGCGACTGCGACGGCAACGACATCGGCAACCCCGGCGACGTGGTCACCGGCGTCGAGTTCGCCATCCCCCTGCTCGAACTGGGCAGCCCCGCCGGCGCCATCCGCATCGCCGCGTTCGTCAACGGCGGCGGGCACGACTTCGTGTCCAACCAGGTCCTCGCCGGCGCCGGCCTCGGCACCCCCAACCTCGGCGAGCCCCGCGAACTCGACTTCAACACCATCGCCGGCACCCAGTACGTCGAGTTCACCCCGACTGTCGGCGCCGAGCCCACCATCGACGGCATGCTCGACGCCTCCTACGTCCAGATCGCCCTCCAGGACAACCAGACCGGCTTCGGCAACAACTCCGACGGCAGCGTCGATGTCGCCAACGGCTCCGAACTCGACGGCATCTACGCCGTCGTCGCCAGCGACACCCTCTACGTCTTCATCGCCGGAAACCTCGAGTCCAACTTCAACAAGCTCGACATCTTCTTCGACACCGAGTCCGGCGGCCAGAACAAGCTCCGCGGCGACAACGTCGATATCGACTTCAACGGCCTCAACCGCATGGGCGACGACGGCTCCGACAACGGCCTGATCTTCGACGCCGGTTTCACCGCCGACTACTACCTCGGCTGCACCAACGGCGGCGACCCCGTCACCATCTACGCCAACTTCGCCAGCCTCAACGGCGTCTACGGCAGCTACCTCGGCTCGACGGTCCCCGGCTCCGACGGCTTCCTCGACGGCGGCGACAACCCCTACGGTGTCCAGCTCACCCTCGACAACTCCAACGTCGAGGGCGTCCCCGGACGCTGCAAGCCAGGCGGCACCGTTGACTACGCCAACGGATCCGAGCTCGCCGGCCTCTACGGCTACGTCGACACCGACAACAACAAGCTCTACCTCCTGTTCACCGGCAACCTCGAGAACGGCGACGGAGGCAAGGACTCCAACTCCGGCAACAAGATCAACGTCCTCATCGACGCCCTGCCCGGCGGCCAGAACCAGCTCCGTGGCGACAACGTCGACATCTCCTTCGGCAACCTCAACCGCATGGGCGACGACGGCTCGGGCAACGGCTTCATCATGGACGCCGGCTTCGAGCCCGACTACTGGATGAGCGTCAAGACCAACAACTTCCCCGTCTACCAGGCCCTCGACGCCGCCGTCCTCCGCACCGACGGCCGCCTCGAAGACTTCTCCGGCTTCCCCCTCGACTACGGCGCATTCGACGGCAACTTCAAGAGCGACGGCACCCCCATCCCCTACGCTGGCCCCCGCGTCGACATCCAGGACGGCTTCACCGCCAACATCTACTGCAACTACGGCCCCCGCCTGACCCAGCTCGACCCCAACAACCCCATTGACGGTCTGCTCGGCCTCTACATCGACAACTCCAACACCGCCGGCGTCACCGACACCGACGTCTCCGGCGCCGCCGCGGTCGCCACCGGCATCGAGATCGTCATCGACCTCGACGAGCTCGGCTGGGACGGCTCCAGCGACATCAAGGTCCTCGGATTCCTCACCAACGAGGACGCCGGCTACCTCTCCAACCAGTTCCTCCCCGGCCTGCCCGAAGGCACCGGCAACGTCGGCGACAACGGCGCCACCAACTCCATCGACCTGACCGCCTACGCCGGCGACCAGTTCGCCATCATCCCCGTCGGCAGCGACCCCTGCGACTACGCCAACTACAACGGCGACAGCACCGTCAACACGCAGGACTTCCTCGCGTTCCTCAACTCCTGGAACCTCAAGGAGCCCCGCTCCAACTGCAACGGTGACAGCACCGTCAACACGCAGGACTTCCTCTGCTTCCTCAACATCTGGAACTCCTGCCGCTAATCTGCGCACCGCAGAAGCAGCAAGTATCCTCACAGACGCCCCTCTTCTCGGGGGGCGTCTGTCTTTTTCCCCTCCGCACGCGAACGATCACCCCGAATGGCCCACGATCCCGCCAACCTCCGCGCACGACTCGAACGCTGCAGCGCCCGCGCCGCCCACACCCTCGGACGGAGGCTCCGCCACTTCGAACGCGACCGCGTCGGCTCACTCGACCAGATCGCCAGAGCCATCGCCCGCGCCGAGGCCGACACCCGCGAGCGACGCGAACGCCTCCCCGACGCGAAGCTCGACCAGTCACTGCCCATCGCCGCCAAGGCCGACGAGATCGTCCGCCTCATCCGCGACAACCAGGTCACCGTCGTCTGCGGCGAGACCGGCAGCGGAAAGAGCACACAGCTCCCCCTGCTCTGCCTCCAGGCCGGACGCGGCGTCCGCGGCATGATCGGCCACACCCAGCCCCGCCGCATCGCCGCACGCACCATCGCCGCCCGCCTCTCCGACGAACTCCGCACCCCGCTCGGACGCGAGGTCGGGTTCAAAGTCCGCTTCGACGACACCACCGACCCCTCGACATACATCAAGGTCATGACCGACGGCGTCCTCCTCGCCGAGCTCCAGTCGGACAGGATGTTCCGGCGCTACGACACCATCATCATCGACGAGGCCCACGAGCGCAGCCTCAACATCGACTTCCTCCTCGGCTGCCTCCCCCGAATGCTCGCCAAGCGACCCGAGCTCCGCCTGATCATCACCTCCGCCACCATCGACCCGCAGCGGTTCTCAAAGCACTTCGACGATGCCCCCATCGTCGAGGTCTCCGGCCGCACCTTCCCCGTCGAAGTCCGCTACCGCGACGCCGCCTCCGACGACACCGCCGACCAGGACCCCGGCCAGCAGATCGCCGACGCCGTCGCCGAACTCGCCGAGCACGGCCCCGGCGACGTCCTCGTCTTCCTCCCCGGCGAACGCGAGATCCGCGAAACCGCCGAGGTGCTCCGGGCATCACCCGAGCCCGCGCTCCGCGACGCCGAAGTCCTCCCCCTCTACGCCCGCCTCGCCGCCAAAGACCAGCTCCGCGCCTTCCAACCCCACGAGAACCGCCGCGTCATCCTCGCGACCAACATCGCCGAGACCTCCGTCACCGTCCCCGGCGTTCACTACGTCGTCGACACCGGCCTCGCCCGAATCAACCGCTACCACGCCCGCACCCGCATGCAGGGCCTCGACGTCGAGCCCGTCTCCCAAGCCTCCGCCAACCAGCGCGCCGGCCGGTGCGGCCGCGTCGCCGACGGCATCTGCATCCGCCTCTACTCCGAAGACGACTACCGCCAACGCCCCGAGTTCACCGACCCCGAGATCCTCCGCAGCACCCTCGCCGGCGTCGTCCTCCGCATGAAGGCCCTCCGCCTCGGCGACCCCCGCACCTTCCCCTTCCTCGACCGCCCCTCCCCCCGCCGCATCCGCGACGCCTACGACACGCTCATCGAGCTCGGCGCCCTCACCCCCGAGGGCGAACTCACCCCCCTCGGCCATCAGCTCGCCACCATCCCCATCGACCCCCGCCTCGGCCGCATGGTCCTCGCTGGCGCCGCCGAGGGCGCACTCCGCGAGATCCTCATCATCGTCGCCGCCCTCGCCACCCGCGACCCCCGCGAACGCCCCATGGACGCCCGCGACGCCGCCGACCGCGCCCACGAGCCCTTCGTCGACGAACACTCCGACTTCCTCACCCTGCTCAAGATCTGGGACGCCGCCCGCGAGCAGCAGCGCGCCCTCTCCACCCGCGCATTCAAGAAATGGTGCATCAAGTCCTTCCTCTCCTGGCGAGGCCTGCGCGAGTGGGAAGACCTTCACCGCCAGCTCCGACGCATCGCCCGCGACCGGGGCCTCACCCGCAACGCCACCCCCGCCGAACCCGACACCATCCACCACGCCATCCTCCCCGGCCTGCTCAGCAACATCGCCAAACGCGGCGACCGGCACGAATACGAGGGCACCTTTGGCACCGAGCTCTTCATCCACCCCGGATCAGTCCTCTTCGACCGCAAACCCCGCTGGATCGTCGCCGCCGAGATCGCCCGCACCGGCCGCGTCTACGCCCGCATGGTCGCCCCCGTCCGCCCCGAGTGGATCGCCACCCTCGGCGACCACCTCCTCGACCGATCCCACTCACCCCCCTCGTGGGACCACCGCACCGCCGCGCCCACCGTCGTCGAACGCGTCTCCATCTTCGGCCTCAGCCTGCCCATCAAGAAGCGCATCGCCTACGGCCAGATCAACCCCGTCCACGCCCGCGAGATCTTCATCCGCCAGGGCCTCGTCGACGGCGCCTTCCGCCCCAAAGCAGACTTCGTCGACCACAACGACCGCGTCATCGCCGAGGTCCGCCGGCTCGAAGCCAAGGCCCGACGCACCGACCACGAGTCCGAGGCCGGCGCACGCTTCGACTTCTTCGACCGCCGCGTCGCCCCGCACGTCTGGAGCGGCAAGCGCTTCGACCGCTGGCGCCACAAGGCCGAAGCCAGCAACCCCGACGCCCTCCGCATGACCCCCGCCGACCTCATCGTCTGGGCCGACGAAGCCCCCGGCCCCGAGGCCTACCCAGACGAGGTCGAGATCGCCGGCCACACCCACCCGCTCGAATACCGCCACGAGCCCGACGTTGCCGAAGACGGCGTCGCCGTCACGCTCTCTCTCGCAGCGTTCAACGAACTCACCGAGGCGAGGCACGACTGGCTCGTCCCCGGGCTCGTCCACGACCGCTCGCTCGCGATGGTCCGCGCACTGCCCAAGACACTCCGCAAGAGCATCGGCCCCGCGCCCCAGGCCATCGACGAGTTCCTCGCGGCCGATCCCGACCAATCCATCGGCCTCGCCGACGCGCTCTCCCAATTCCTCGGCCGCGAAAAGGGCGTCCACATCCCCGCCGCCCTGCTCCGCGAGGCCGAACTCTCTCACCACCTCGTGCCCCGCGTCGTCGTGACCGACGGCCAGGGCGAAGTGCTCGCCCAGAGCCGCGACCTCTTCGAACTCCGCCGCCTCGTCGCCGGCGAGGTCGAGCAGGTGCTCCGCCACGGCGATTCCGCCCTCGAACAACGCGACGGCATCCGCGCCTGGGACGTCGACGAACTCCCCACCGAGACCAGAATCTCCACCTCCGGCGGCACCGTCACCGCCTACCCCGCTTTCGTCGACGAACAGACAAGTGTCGCCCTCCGACTTCTCCCCGACGAAGAGTCCGCCGCCGCCGCCCACGCCCGCGGCGTGCGCCGACTGCTGACCATCGAGCACCGACGCATCCTCCGCCGAACGCTCCGCAGCTGGCCCTCCATGGGCTCCATGCGCCTCACCAGCGCCGCGCTCGGCATCGACTCCTCCATCGACGACGAAATCTCCCTCATGGCCATCACCCGCGCCGCCGCCAACACCGACCCGGCCACCATCCGCGCGCGCACCGACTTCGAAGCCCTCGCCGACGCGATCGAGCCCCGCCTCGACGCCGCCCTCCTCGAGACGCTCAGCCTCACCCAGAACATCCTCAACAACGCCCGCGCCGTCCTGGGCCTGCTCGACCAGTCCCCGCCCCCCGCCTGGCGAGACGCCGTGGAAGATGTCGAGCAACAACTCCAGCACCTCATCCCCGAGCACTTCCTCTCCGAGAGACCCTCCGAACGCACCGGCCACCTCGCCAGATACCTGCGCGGCGCACAGCTCCGCCTGCAGAAGCTCGCCAGCGGCGGTCTGGAGCGGGACACCAAACGAGCGCGCGAACTCGCCCCCCGATGGGCCCGCTGGCTCGAGCTCGACCGCCTCGCCGCCGATCTCCCCGAGTCCTCCACGCTCCGCCGATCGCTCGACGACTACTACTGGAACCTGGAGGAGTACCGCGTCTCCCTCTTCGCCCAGGAACTCGGCACCGCCCGCAAGATCTCCGCCACCCGCATCGACGCGCAGTGGCAACAGATCCGCCACGACGCCCGCGACGATCCGCACGCCGCGCGGCTCCACACGCCCACCGGCAGGGTCTGACCGCCCCGCCTGACGCCCCGGGCGATGTCGGGTAGACTCGCACCATGACAGGCCGCGTCTGCGTCATCGGGTCCGCAAACATGGACATGGTCGTGCGCGCCCCCTCGCTCCCCGCGCCCGGAGAAACCCTCCTCGGCGAGTCCTACCAGACCTTTCCCGGTGGCAAGGGGGCCAACCAGGCCGTCGCCGCCGCCCGCATGGGCGCCCGTGTCACGATGGTCGGGCGCGTCGGTGCCGACGCCTCCGGGACCGAACTCCGCAAGGTGCTCGGGCGCGAGGGCGTCGACCTCACCGCCATGCGCACCGCCGCGGGGGTCTCCACCGGCGTCGCCCTCATCACCATCGACGCCCAGGGCGAGAACACCATCGTCGCGGTCGGCGGGGCCAACCTGCTGGTCTCGCCCGAGGACATCAAGGGCGTCGCCGGGCTGATCCGCTCCGCCGAGGTGCTGCTCATGCAGCTCGAGGTTCCCCTCGACGCCGTCGAGGCCGCCGCACAACTCGCCCACGGCGCGGGCCGCCGCGTGATCCTTAACGCCGCCCCCGCCCGGCCCCTCCCGGACACGCTGCTCCGCGTGCTCGACGTGCTCATCGTCAACGAGGCCGAGGCCGCCAGCCTCACCAAGCGACCGATCGACACCGCGCCCGAACAGCTCGCCAAGGCCCTCCTCGCGCTCGGCCCCAAGGCCGTCATCATCACACTCGGCAAACGCGGCGCCCTCGTCGCCGACGCCTCCGGCACCAACACCGTTCCCTCTGTCCCCGTCACCGCCGCCGACACCGTCGGCGCCGGCGACGCCTTCTGCGGCACCGTCGCCGCGATGCTGGCCGAGGACAAAGCCCTCGCCCACGCCGTGCGGGTCGGGTGCGTCGCCGGGGCCCTCGCCGCGACCAAACCGGGCGCCATCCCCAGCCTCCCCACCCGCGCCGCAGTCGGCGAGATACTCGCCGCCAAACCCCACTGAACCAGTCAACATCACGAAGGAGTGTTCCATGCCCAGCCGCCCCAAACCCGGCGAAGGGTTCGTGACCGAGATCCCCGGCACCGTCCCCCTCCGCTCGCCGGACAAACACCCCGAGGCCCGCGGCGTCGGAGTCCTCGGCCTCCACGAGGGCCGCACGCTTCTCCTCGCCCTCGAGACCCGGTGCACGTTCGCCCGCGCCGTCGCCGGCTGCGACCTGCGCGAGGACAAACTCGCCGCCTGCAAGCGCGAACTCCCCGACCTCGCCTACACCACCGGCTACGAGCAGATGCTCGCCCGAGACGACGTGGACATCGTCGCGATCTACACCCCCGACCACCTCCACGCCGACCACATCGCCCGGGCGTTCGAGGCCGGCAAAGACGTCATCTGCACCAAGCCGCTCACCAACACCGTCGAGGACGCCCGCCGCATCCTCGAGGCCGGCCGGGCCAACGGACGCCGGCTCCTCGTCGGGCAGAGCAGCCGGTTCTTCGAGCCCTTCCGCCGACAACGCCGCATGCTCGAACAGGGCAAGCACGGCGGGCTCGACGCCGTCGAGATGGTCGACGCCCACTACATCCACCGCATGGACTGGTACTACCGCAAGAGCCCATGGGTCGCGACCGAGACCGACTGGGTCTTCCTCGGCATGAGCCACCCCATAGACCTCATCCGCTGGTATCTGGGACGCATCGCCTCGGTCCACGCCGTCGGCGGCCGCTCCCGCATGGGCGCCTCCTTCGGCGTCGCGGGCAACGACATGTACATGATCAACTTCGTCGCCGAGGACGGCCGCATCGGCCGCGCCATGGGCCACTACGGCTGCCACGAACTCCCGACCGCGCGCAACTGCATCGAGTGCATGATCTACGCCGCGGGCGGATCCAGCCTCGCCCAATACCACGACATGCGCTTCGTCCACACCGCCGAGCCCGCCGACCACACCGCCGCGACCGACGGCTTCGACCCCGGCGAGCTCATGGAGGTCACCGAAGACTGCCTCTACGCCGGGCGCCAGTACTACTTCAACAGCGAGGTCCACGGCATGCACTACGGCGAGTTCGCCAACTACGCCGACACCTTCGCCCGCGCCCTCATCGAGGGCTCGCCCACCTCGCCCGAGCTCGAAGAGGGCGTCGAGACCGTCTGCGTGATGGAGGCGGTCCGCCGCAGCGCACAGTCCGGAAAGGCCGTCGAACTCGAGCCCCTCCTCGCCGAGGCCGGGATTCTCGCCTGAAATATCTCGGGTGAGGCGTGATGCCGCGGATCCCGAGCCGCCGCTTCCCTGTATATTCGCTCAGGAGGTGCCACGTGGCCAAAGCCGTTGCCGACCCCGAAGAACTGCGCCGTTTCGCGCAACTGCTCAAGGCGTTCAACGCCAACATGAGCCAGGCCATGCAGCAGCTGCAGGGCAACGCCGTCGCCCTCGGCCAGACCTGGCGAGACCAGGAGCACGCCAAATTCCAGCAGGAGTTCGAGCAGACCACCCGCCAGCTCCAGCGGTTCATCGAAGTCAGCGAAGAGCAGGTGCCCCTCCTGCTCCGCAAGGCCGAGAGGCTAGAGGCCTACCTGCGGCAGCGATAGCGCCGACACGACGAGGAGCAACGCGGCATGGCCGAACGGGCAAACGTTGGATCTGTTGAGGCACTCCGGGCATTCAAGCCCGCCGTCGTCAAGTTCGCCGAAGAAAGCCAGGCCGCGATCTCCGCCTCCGAGATCTCCGCCCGCCGCACACTCGACTGGCTCCTCCGCGAACGCCGGCCCACGCTCCAGCGCGAGATCAGACGCTACCAGGAAGAGATCGTCCGGGCACGCACCCGCATGATCTCCCGCGCCGACCCCATGCAGGACAACCCGCTCCCCAAGGTCGACGACCGGCTCGAACTCGACGCCGCCAAGCGACGCCTCCGCGACGCCGAAGAAAAACTCGAGCATGTCCGCCGCTGGTCCCGGCAGCTCGAACGAGCCCTCGAGGAGTACCACGGCGCCGTCTCGCAGCTCGGCTGGTTCGTCCGGGGCGAGCTCGGTAAGGCCGTCGGCGCCCTCGAGCAGATGGGCAACATCCTCGAGAGCTACGCCCAACTCGGCGACCGGCGTCCCACCCGGCCCGCAGCAGGCGACGCCGAGCAGGGAGACACGCCATGAGCGCCTCCGCCGGACGCGGCATGCTCCTCGAGGCCGGGAAGCAGTTCGTCCGCGAGTGGGTCGGCCTGCACGAGTCGTGGACCGACCAGAACGCCGAGGCCTTCGAGGCCCAATACATCGCGCCGATCGATGGGCACATCCGTCGCGCCACCGAGGCCATGGACCGCCTCGCCGAAACAGCGGATGCAGCCCGGAGGGCCTGCGAGTAGAGTATCGCCCACCGGCGAACCCCTCGGGCGCGACCTGGCGCGGGAGACGGACGACAAGATCGAGAGGAGCCGCGCGGACACGACACGTCCGTCGCGAGTCGAGGTGCTGCAGCCGATGGCCGAGACGACGCCAAGAACCACTCCCCAGCCCGGACTGCTCAGCCGCGAGCAAGCGCTGATCGCCGAACTGCAACGGTTCCTCACCTCCTTCGCCGAGCGATCCACCGAGGCCGCCGAGCACGCCGCCGCTGCCCAGGCTCGAGCCGACCGCGAACGCACCCACGCCGTCGAGACCGCCCAGGCCGAACTCGACCGACGCCTCAAACGCGCCGACACCGAGCTCGCCGAAGCACGCCAGCGCGCCCAGGCCCAGCACGCCGAACGTCTCGCCGCCGCACAGAGCGCCTGGAACGCCCAAGCAGCCAGCGACAGCGAACGGAACGAGGCCCGCGTCGAACGCATCGAACGCCGCCGTCGCGAGGCGGTCTGGCTCGCCGAAACCGTCCTCGAGAGCAGCCGACCCAAGCCGCAGCAGGAACACACCGCGGTCCTCAAACGCGTCCAGGCCGGTCTCAAGACAGTGGGGGAGTGGGAGGCCTTCGTCGACTCCCTCTGGCCCAACGTCGCGATGCGCAAGGACCTCTCGCCGCCCGAAGGCACCACCGCCGAGCCCGCGACCGACGATCCCGAGCAGTTCGAGGAACTCATCGCCAGCGTCGGCGACGCCGCCCGGGCCATCGACCGGGCGTTCCTGCCCAAACTCTTCCGGGGCGGCATCCACCTGGTCCTGATCCCCATCGCCGCCGCCGCCGCCGCCGTCGGGGTCGGCCTCGAGACCGACTGGAGCAACTGGAAACTCGCCGCCGCCGCCGGCCTCGGCGGCCTGCTCCTGGCCGTCATCCTCGCCGTGCCCCTGCGCCTGCGAGCCGCACGCAAGTTCCGCCACGACCTCCGCCAGTGGCAAGCCCTCGCCCAGACCGCCTACACCAGCGCCGAAGCCGTGCAAGCCCGCAGCGAGATCGAACGCGACGACGCCATCGAAAAGCTCGTCTCCCAGTGCAAGGCCGAACTCGACCGCGCCAACGAAGAAGCAAGACTCGCCAGCGAACAGCTCGAGTCCGAATGGCAGCTCCACCTCAGCGCCGCCACCGCAAAGCACGAGGCCAACCTCGCCGAGATCGAGCAGGCCGCCGCCGCCGCCCAAGCCGAGATCGACCGCCGCATCACCGAGTACCGCGACTCCGCCCACGCCACCCACGCCGCCGCCGTCGCCGAGGCCGAGCAGACCGCCCGCGACACCCTCGCCGCCACCGAGAAGGCCACCCGCGACCTGACCGCCGAGCTCGACGACCAGTGGCAGACCCAGATCCGCAGCAGCGCCGCCGAGGCCGAATCGATCGCCCAAACCGCCGCGCTCGCCAGCCCCGAGTGGAACGCCCGACTCACCGGCGCATGGCAACCGCCAACCCCCGGCAAAACCGCCGCCCGCCTCGGCCGCGTGACCTTCGACCTCGCCTCCCTGCTCGCCGACCTCTCACTCGACACCCGCAACCACCTGCCGCTCCCCGACACGCTCGACCTCCCGATCGTCCTCGACATGGTCGAGCGACCCTCGCTCCTGGTCGAGGCCGCCGCCGGGCAACGCGACGCCGGTCTCACCCTCCTGCAGACCGTCCTCCTGCGCCTGCTCGCCTCCATCCCGCCCGGCCGGGCCAAGCTCACCATCATCGATCCCGTCGGCCGCGGCCGCTCCTTCGCCGGACTCATGCGCCTCGCCGACCACGACGAGTCCCTCGTCGGCTCCCGCATCTGGACCGAGAGCCGCCACATCGAGCAACGCCTCACCGAACTCACCGAGCACATCGAAAACGTCATCCAGAAGTACCTCCGCGACGACTACGCCACCATCGACGAATACAACCGCGTCGCCGGCGAGATCGCCGAGCCCTACCGCTACCTTGTCATCGCCGACTTCCCCGCCAACTTCTCCGAAGACGCCGTCGCCAGGCTCGCCTCCGTCATCGACGCCGGCCCCCGCTGCGGCGTCTTCGTCGTCATGCTCTGCGACCTCGCCGCCAAACAACCCGCCGGCTTCGACCTCAACGCCCTCCGCGCGCGCGCAGTCGTCCTCAAACCGGGTGACACCGGCAACGCACAGTCGCTCAACCCGCAGTTCCGCCTCGCGGGCCAACCCCTCTCCGACCTCCCCTTCACCCCCGACCCCGCGCCCAGCGAGACCGAAACCGTCACCCTCCTCGACCTCATCGGCACCGAAGCCCAGTCCGCCGGCCGCGTCGAGGTCCGCTACAGCGTCGTCGAGCCACCCGAAGACGCCCGCTGGACCCGCAGCGCCGCCGACGAACTCCGCATCCCCATCGGCCGCGCCGGCGCGACCAAAGCCCAGGAGCTCCGCCTCGGCAAGGGCACCAGCCAGCACGCCCTCATCGCCGGCAAGACCGGCTCGGGCAAGTCCACCCTCCTCCACGTCCTCACCACCGCCGCCATGCTCTGGCACGACCCGAGCGAGGTCGAGTTCTACCTCGTCGACTTCAAGAAGGGCGTCGAGTTCAAGCCCTACGCCAGCGGCAAGCTCCCGCACGTCCGCGCCGTCGCCATCGAATCCGACCGCGAGTTCGGCCTCAGCGTCCTCCAACGCCTCGACACCGAACTCCGCCGCCGCGGCGACCTCTTCCGCGACCGCGGCCTGCAGTCGCTCGCCCAGTTCCGACAGCGCTTCCCCGACCAGCCCATGCCCCGTTCCATCCTCATCATCGACGAGTTCCAGGAGTTCTTCGTCGAGGACGATCGCATCGCCCAGGACGCCTCGCTCCTGCTCGACCGCCTCGTCCGCCAGGGCCGCGCCTTCGGCATCCACATCCTCCTCGCGAGCCAAACCCTCAGCGGCGCCTACACCCTCTCCCGCTCCACCGTCGGCCAGATGGCCGTCCGCATCGCCATGAAGTGCTCCGAGACCGACAGCTACCTCATCCTCAGCGAAGACAACGGCGCCGCCCGCCTCCTCACCCGACCCGGCGAAGCGATCTACAACGACGCCAACGGCCTCGTCGAGGGCAACAACCCCTTCCAGGTCGCCTGGCTCGGCGACGACGCCCGCGACGAGGTCCTCCGCCGCGTCGAGCACATGGCCGAAGCTCGCTCCATCACCTTCGAAGAGCCGGTCTTCTTCGAGGGCAACGCCCCCGCCGAGCTCGACCGCAACCGCGCACTCCGCCGCGCCCTCACCGAACACCAGCGCCCCATCGCCCCCATCGCCTGGCTCGGCGAGCCCGTCTCCATCAAAGACCCGACCGGCGCAACCATGCGCCGCCGCGGCGGCGCAAACCTCCTCATCGTCGGCCAGCGCACCGAGACCGCCGCCGCCATGCTCGCAGCCTCCGTCATCAGCCTCGCCGCCCAGCACGACGCCGAAGGCAACCGCGCCGCCAGCTTCCGCGTCGTCGACGCCACGCCCGAAGACGACCCGCTCGCCGGCCGACTCGCCGCATCTCTCGAACCCCTCCCGCACGACGTCCGCCCCGTCTCCTGGCGCGATGCCCCCGACGCCGTCGAACAGTGCTACACCGAGATGCTCGCCCGCGAAGACGCCAACCGCACCGACGGCCCCGCGATCTACCTCGTCCTCCACGGCCTCCACTGGCTCCGCAGCCTCCGCCGCAAGGACGACGACTTTTCCTTCAGCATGGATGCCGACACCAAGGGCCCCGCCCCCGACCAGCAACTCAAACAACTCCTCATCGACGGCCCGCGTCTCGGCGTCTTCGTGCTTGCCTGGTGCGACACCACCACCAGCCTCGTCCGCGCCCTCGATCGCGCCTCCATCGCCGAGTTCGGCAACCGCGTGCTCATGCAGATGTCCGCCAACGACAGCAGCATGCTCATCGAGTCCACCTCCGCCGGACGCCTCGGCCTCCACCGCGCCATCTTCTACGACGAAGAACGCGGCGCCGAAGAGAAGTTCCGGCCCTTCGGCATGCCGACCGCCGCGCTCGTCCGCCACCTGCTGCCGGCCGAGACCTGAGCAGCGTCCCGGCCCCTTCTCACGTCGCGACCAGTCTTTCGATCGCCAGCAGCCCTCGCCACGCCGGCCATTCTTCTGTTGCCCAGGCTCTATCCGGCCGATAGACTCATCTCGTGGCCCGCTACCTCGCCATCCTGCTCTCCACCCTGCTCGGCCTCAACGTCGTCCTCGGCGCCGCCAGCAGCCAAACGGGGGGCCCAACCGGCGGCATCACCATCTGCCTCGGCCACGCCCATCACACCCCGCCCGCCGCAGCCCACGCCGAACACGCCCACGCCGACTGCGACGACCAGCAGGTCCACCTCCACCTCGCAGACCACGCCGACTGCTGCTGCGCAGATCTGCCCCTGACGGTCACCGAGGCCCCGGACTACGCACGCACCGACAGCGAACCCCCCGCCCCCCACGCGGCCGAGGCGTTCCCGCTCGATCTGCCGCCGCTCGCCAGCGCAACGCACCAGTGGCGACCACCACTGCCCACCCCGGGCGAAGACCCATGCGCGCAAACGCCGCACCGGCTCGCCCGCACCACCCAGCTCCGTCTCTGATCCCTCTGTGATCACCGAAACGTCTCGGCCCGGCTCTCCGCTGCGCCGATCACGCTCGTGAACCACACACAGAGGTCTCTCGGATGCTCCACAATCTCGGCGCAAGCCGCACGAGCGCGTCGCTCGGCGGCATTCTCCTGCTCACCGCGATCACCATCGTCGCCGGCGGCTGCCAGACCTTCTCAGCCGCCCCGCTCAACCTCCGGTCCTTCCAGGCCGACCTCGACACCCGGCCCCTCGCTCCCGAGCCTGTCGAAGCGTTCGCAGCAAGGCTCCGCGAGTCCGACGCCACGATCCCCGACCGCATCGACTTCGCCGACGGCCTCACCGCCGCCGAAGCCGAGGTCGTCGCGCTCTTCTACAACCCCGACCTCCGACTCGCCCGCCTCCACGCCGGCGTTGCCCTCGCCACCTACGAGAACGCCGGCCTCTGGGAAGACCCCGTCTTCGGCTTCGACGGCGCCGAGATCCTCTCTCCCGCAGCCCCGTTCGAGTTCGGGTTCAGCCTGCAGTTCACCCTTCCCGTCTCCGGCCGGCTCGGCATCGAGCGTGATCTCGCCGGTGCCGAGCACGCAGCCCAACTCCGCCGCGTCGCCGACGCCGAGTGGCACACCCGAACCGAGGTCCGCAGGCGCTGGACACGCTGGGCCACCGCCGCCCTCCAACTCGACCTGCACAATGAGGTCCTGGCCCAGCTCGAACGCATCATCACACTCACCGACCAGCTCGAGGCCGCGGGCGAACTCCGCCGCGTAGACGCCCGGCTCTTCCGCGCCGAACTCGCCGCCCAGCGCGCCGCACACACCGACGCCGAACGCCAGACCCGCCAGGCCCGGCTCGATCTGCTCGCCATCACCGGCCTCCCCCCCGCAGCCGCGATCAATCTGGTCCCCGGCCTCCCGACCCTCCCCCCCGAATCCGACCCGGCCTCCGCCACCCGGATGATCGAGACCAACACGCTGCTGGCCGTCCGCCGCGCCGAGTACCAAGCCGCCGAACACGCCCTCCGCCTCGAGGTCCGCAAGCAGTACCCCGACATCACCATCGGCACCGGCTACGCCAACGAGGACGACGACCGACTCCTGCTCGGCCTCTCGCTCCCGGTCCCCTCGCTCAACGCCAACCGCGCCGGCATCGCCGAAGCCCTCGCCGCCCGCGCCCTCGCCCGCGGCAGCGCCGAGACCACCTACGAGCAACTCCTCCACCAACTGCAGTCCGCCCGCGCCGCCCTCGACGCCGTCCGAAGCCAGCAGGCGGCCTACGAGTCAACGCTCGTCCCCATGCTCACCGCGCAGTCCGCCGACGTCGAGCACCTCGCCTCCCTCGGCGATGTGGACACCCTGCTGCTCCTCGACACCGTCACCCGTCAGGCCGACGCCAAGTCCCGGCTTCTCGATCTCCGCGAGGACGAACGCCAGATCGAGATCACCATCGCCCAACTCCTCGGCCCCGACACACCCGCACAAGACACCGACGCGACCCAGACCGCGATCCAAAGCGCGACCGGAGACACGCCATGAACGCAACAACACCCCGCACCATCCTGCTCGTCGCAGCGGTCGCAGCACTCACCGCCTGCTCCGGCAAGCCCGAGCCCGAGACCACCCCCGAGGCCAGCGCCAACGAGCCAGCCGCCGCCCCCTCAAACCGCATCGACATCCCCGCCGCCGTACGCCAGAACCTCGGCATCACCTTCGTCAAGGTCGAGCCCCGCCGCGTCGAGGCCACGCTCCGCACCCCCGGGCGTTTCGAGTTCCTGCCCACCGCGCGGCGTGAATACCGCACCTCGCTGGCCGGACGCGTCGAGATCCTCGTTGACCAGTTCGACACCGTCCAGCCCGGCACGCCCCTCTACCAGATCGATTCCCCCGCCTGGCGATCGCTCCAACGCGAACTCACCGACGCCGAACTCGCGATCGAGCGGCTCACCTCCCGCCGCGACAGCTACGGCCCGCTCCGCAAGGCTCACCACAACCACGAGCAACAACTCACCCGCGTTATCGAGATCCACAACCAGCGCATCGCACAACTCGAAGCCCTCGCCACCGCCGGCGGCGGCCGCCTCGCCGAGCTCACCGAGGCCCGCGGCACCGCCGCCGCCGCGCAGGCCGACCTCGCCGAGGTCCTCGAGAAAGAAGCCGAACTGGAAGCCGACGAAGCCGAGACCATCTCCGGCCTCGCCGCCGCCCGCTCGAGCCGCGAACTCCTCCTCGATACCGCAGCGACCCTCACCGGGCTCTCCACCGAAACCCTCACCGAAACCGCCGAGAGCCCCCGGGGCCCGCAACCCCGCTGGCGCACACTGACCACCATCCAGGTCACCGCCCGCGAGCCCGGCATCGTCGAGTCCCTCGGCCTCACCGATGGCGCATGGGCCGACGAAAAGACCCCCGTCGTCACCACCCTCCAACCCGACCGCATCCGATTCCACGCTTCTGCGCTCCAGAGCGACCTCGGGCGCCTCCGCGACGGTCTGCCCGCCCGGATCGTCACCCCGCAGATCACCCGCATCGCCGGGGCGATCGACATGAGCCAGACGATGACCGGCACGCTCTCCATCGGCCTCTCCGGCGATCCCGACGACCGCACTATCGACCTCTTCGTCGTCCCCGACACGCTCGCCCCCTGGGCCCGCGCAGGCATCACCTCCCAACTCGAGATCATCACCGACGAGACCGCCGCCCCCGTGCTGGCCGTGCCCAACGCCGCCATCCAGACCGACGGCCTCGAACGCGTCATCTTCCGTCGCGACCCCGCCGACCCCAACCGCGCGATCCGCCTCCAGGCCGACCTCGGCCTCTCCGACGGGCGCTGGACCGCCGTCAACAGCGGCCTCCGCACCGGCGACGAGGTCGTCCTCGACGGCGCCTTTCAACTCATGCTCGCCTCCGCAAACGCCGGGCAGGACGCGGGCGGTCACTTCCACGCCGACGGCACATTCCACTCCGGCGAAGATGAATAAGGAAGGGGCCACGCCATGCTCAAGAGTCTCATCCGCTTCTCACTGACATACTCCTCCTTCGTCCTCATCGCCGCGCTCCTGCTCGTTGGTTTCGCCGCCTACCGCGTGCCCAAGATGAGCGTGGACGTCTTCCCGGAACTCAACGCGCCCACCGTCGTCATCATGGCCGAGGCCGGCGGCCTCGCCGCCGACGAAGTCGAGCAATACGTCACCTTCCCCATCGAGACCGCCGTCAACGGCATGAGCGGCGTCCGACGCGTCCGCAGCTCCAGCGCCATCGGCCTCTCCATCGTCTGGGTCGACCTCGACTGGGGCGCCGATCTCTACCGCGCCAGACAACTCGTCGCCGAGCGCCTCGCCGCCGTCCGAGAGGACATCCCAGACGGTGTCCACGTCGAGCTCACCCCCATCAGCTCCATCGTCGGCGAGATCATGCTCATCTCCCTCTCCTCCCCCGACGACACCGCCACCCCGCTCGAGATCCGTTCCTACGCCGAGTTCGAGCTGCGAAACACCATCCTCGCCATCCCCGGCGTCGCCCAGGTCGTCGCCATCGGCGGCGAACTCCCCGAATACCAGGTCAACGCCGATCAGGAGCGCCTGCGCCTCTACGGCCTCACGATCTCGGACGTCGTCGAGGCCGCCCGCGGCGCACACTCCACCGCCAGCGGCGGCTACCTCACCGACGCCGACAACCGCGAGATCCCGCTCCGACAGCAGAGCCGCGTCACCAGCGCCGCCGATGTCGCCAACACCATCATCAAGCACCACAATGGCGTGCCCGTGACCATCGGCCAGGTCGCCGACGTCCGCCTCGGCCCCGCCCCCAAACGAGGCACCGGCGCCGAAGGCGGCGCACCCGCCGTCATCCTCTCCATCAAGAAATCACCCGGCACCAACACCCTCGCCCTCACCGAACGCATCGACGAACTCCTCGACCAGGCCGAGGCCGTCCTCCCCGCCGGCATCGTCCTCAACCGTGACGTCGTCCGCCAGAGCCACTTCATCGAACGCTCCATCGACAACGTCCTCCACGTCCTCCGCGACGCGGTCATCATCGTCGCCATCATCCTCATCCTCTTCCTGCTCAACGTCCGCACCACCATCATCACCCTCACCGCGCTGCCCATCTCCATCGCCGTCGGGCTCCTCATGATGGACTGGATGCAGCTCGGCCTCAACGTCATGACCCTCGGCGGCCTCGCCGTCGCCATCGGCGTCCTCGTCGACGACGCCATCATCGACGTCGAAAACGTCTTCCGCCGCCTCAAGCAGAACCGCGCCCGCCCCGCACCCGACCAGCGCCCCGTCACCGAGATCATCTTCGACGCCAGCAACGAGATCCGACCCGCCATGGTCTTCGCGACCGTGATCATCGTCATGGTCTTCGTCCCGCTCCTGTTCCTCGAGGGCCTCGAGGGCCGCTTCTTCCGCCCCCTCGCCCTCACCTACATGGTCTCCATCCTCGCCTCGCTCATCGTCGCCCTCACCGTCACCCCCGCCATGTGCCGCTACCTCCTCCGCGGTAAGCTCGGCGGCAAACACGAACACCGCGACGGCTTCCTCGTCCGCCTCCTCAAACGCGTCTACGAACCCACACTCCGCGCCGCGATCCGACTCCGAGTCTGGGTCCTCGGCGGCGCCGGCCTCGCCACCCTCGCCACCCTCTGGCTCGCCTCCACCTTCGGCACCTCCTTCCTCCCCAGCTTCAACGAGGGCACCTTCACCGTCTTCCTCTTCGCCCCCCCCGGCACCTCACTCAACGAGAGCGACCGTCTCGCCCAGGGCGTCGAGAGCCGCCTCGTCAAGATCGACGGTGTCGAGACCGTCGCCCGACGCACCGGCCGCGCCGAACGCGACGAGCACGCCGAACCCGTCAGCAGCTCCGAGATCGAAGTCACCGTCCAACCCGGACGCGACCGCGAGGCCGTCCGCGCCGAGATCGACGCCATCCTCGCCTCCGTCCCCGGCATCGTTACCCAGGTCGGCCAGCCGATCGAACACCGGCTCAGCCACGTCCTCTCCGGCACCCCCGCAGCCATCGCTATCAGCATCTTCGGCGAAGACCTCCCCGGCCTCCGCGCCGTCGCCAAAGAAGTCGAAACCGAACTCAAAGCACTCCCCGGCGCCCGAGACGTCAACGCCAACCGCGAGGTCATGATCACCTCGCTCCCCATCCGCTACCGACACGCCGACCTCGCAGCCGCCGGCCTCAGCCCCGCCGACGCCGCCGAACAGGTCCGCGAAGCCATCTACGGCGAAGTCGTCGCCAAGGTCAACCAAGGCCTCCGCCAATACGACCTCGTCGTCCGCCTCGCCCCCGACCAACGCGAAACCATCGCACAGGTCGAAGCCCTCCTCCTCCGAGGCCGCTCCGGCGCCACCGTCCGCCTCCGCGACGTCGCCGACATCGCCCCCGAACGATCCAGCAACCTCATCACCCGCGAAAACGCCCAACGCAAGGCCGTCATCTCCCTCAACGTCGCCGAAGGCGCCAACCTCGGCGACCTCATCGAGCAAGTCCGCTCCCGCGTCACACCCATCGTCAACCGCGCCGGCTACACCGTCGTCTACGGCGGCCAGTTCGAGGCTCAACAGTCCGCCGCACGCACCATCTCCATCGCCGGCCTCGGCGTCCTCGTCGTCATGTTCATGCTGCTGCAGATCTCCACCGGCTCCATGCGCGCCGCCCTGCTCGTCATGCTCAACATGCCCCTCGCCCTCATCGGCGGCATCGCCGCGATCTACATCACCGAGGGCGGCGGGCTCTTCGCCAACACCCTCGGCCTCCTCGGCCTGAGCTCCACCTACGAGCCGCCCGTCATCTCCATCGCCAGCATGGTCGGCTTCATCACGCTCTTCGGCATCGCCGTCCGCAACGGCATCCTCCTCATCAACCACTACAACCACCTCATGCGCCACGAGGGCGTCCCCCTCCGCGACGCCGTCGTCCAGGGCTCCATGGAGCGGCTCGTCCCCATCCTCATGACCGCCTTCTGCGCCGCCCTCGGCCTCGTCCCCCTCGCCCTCGCTTCCGGCAAGCCCGGCAGCGAGCTCCTCGCCCCCCTCGCGATCGTCACTCTCGGCGGCCTCCTCACCTCCACCATCCTCAACCTCTTCGTCGTCCCCGCCGGCTGCGCCCTGGTCTTCAACGCCGACACCGGCAAACACTCACCGCATCAACCGAGGTAAACCGATTCTCACGTAACACCCTCACACACAAGTCACCGCACAAGGAGCCACAGCATGAACGACACCCTCCGATTCCTCGCCACCGCCGGCCTCGCCGCCGCACTCCTCGCCGGCTGCGGCCAGTCCTCCGACAACTCCTCCGAAGCCGACCATCACGGTCACGACCACGCGAGCGATGACGGCCACGACCACGCCACAGAAGACAGTCACGACGGCCACGACCACGCCGCAGCAGAAGCCCTCGACGACGACCACGACACCATGGTCTCCCTCGGCACCGCCACCATCGGCACCCACCAGGTCTCCGCCCAACAGGGCCACGGCGCCGCCGCCCCCGGCAAAGAGCTCCACCTCGCCCTCACCCTCACCGGCGACCAGAGCGGCTCCGCCATCGTCCGCGCCTGGATCGGATCCGAAGACCGCCTCGCCTCCATCGTCGGCAAGGGCGAGTTCGACAGCGCCAAAGGTGTCTACGACATCCACGCCGAAGCACCCACCCCGCTCAGCCCCGACGCCAAGTGGTGGGTCGAGATCGAGACCGAGGACGGCACCAAGAGCCTCGGCTCCCTCGCCCTCCACCGCTGAGCCCCGCCGCACCGCGCAGCAAAAAAGGGCGCACGCCAACCGGCGTGCGCCCTTTCGCAGTCATCCATCAAGCCTCAACGAACCGCGTTGGCCGCAGCGCCACCCATCGCCGCGTCCAGGTCCACGCCCAGCTTCGACGCCACCCGACGCCCGTAGTCCTCATCCGCCCTGAAGAAGTGGCAGAGCTGCAGCATCTGCACCTCCTCGCGGCACTGCCCCAGCACCCCGGCGATCCGCGTCGCCAACCGGTCCCGGTGCCCATCGTCAAACATCCGGTACAGATTCCCCGCCTGCGTAAAGTCGTCGTGGTCCTGCGTCGAGTCGTACCGATCCACGACCGCCTTCCCGAGGTCCCACGCCGGATCGACGAACTTCTCATCCGGCATCGGCGCACCCGCCCGAGTATTCGGCCAATAGTTCGGCGCACCCCCGTAGGTCTCCGCCGTCGCCGCCTGCCCGTCACGCATGTAGTGCATCACCGGGCACCGCGGCTTGTTCACCGGGATCTGGTGGTGGTTCACGCCCAGACGGTGCAGGTGCGTGTCCGCATAGCTCATCAGCCGCGCCTGCAGCATCTTGTCCGGGCTGCTCGAGATCCCCGGCACCAACGCCGACGGCTTGAACGCCGCCTGCTCCACCTCCGCGTGGTAGTTCTCCGGGTTCCGGTTCAACTCCATCTGCCCGACCTCGATCAGCGGGAAGTCCGCGTGAGGCCACACCTTCGTCAGGTCGAACGGGTTCCAACCCGTCCTGGCCGACCACGCCTCCGCCTCCGCCTGCGTCATCACCTGAATCTTCAGCGTCCAGCTCGGGAACTCCCCGTTGTGGATCGCCGTGAACAGATCACGCTGGTGGCTCTCGCGGTCGCCCGCGATCACCGTCGCCGCCTTCTCGTCCGTCCAGTTCTCGATGCCCTGGTTGGTCTTGAAGTGGAACTTGCACCACACCCGCTCCCCCGCAGCGTTGATCAGCGAGTACGTGTGGCTCCCGTACCCGTTCACGTGCCGATAGCTGGCCGGCAGCCCCCGGTCAGAGAACAGAATCGTCACCTGGTGCAGCGACTCCGGGCACTGACTCCAGAAGTCCCACTGCATGTCCATCTCGCGAACATTTGTCTTCGGGTCGCGCTTCTGCGTGTGGATGAAGTTCGCGAACTTGTACGGGTCCCGCACGAAGAACACCGGGGTGTTGTTGCCCACCAGGTCCCAGTTGCCCTCGTCGGTGTAGAACTTCACCGCAAAGCCGCGCACGTCACGCTCCGCGTCCGCCGCGCCACGCTCGCCCGCCACCGTCGAGAACCGCAGGAACAACTCCGTCGTCTTCCCGACCTGCGAGAAGATCGACGCCTTCGTGTACTTCGTGATGTCGTGCGTCACCGTGAACGTGCCGTACGCGCCCGAACCCTTCGCGTGCACCACACGCTCCGGGATCCGCTCCCGGTTGAAGTGCTGCATCTGCTCGAGCAGCTGCACGTCCTGCATCAGCAGCGGGCCCTTCGGGCCGGCCGTCATCGCGTGCTGCCGCCCGATCGGGGCGCCCTCGGCCGTGGTCAGGTGCGGGCAGGTACCGTCGTTGGTCGTCGTCATGGGAAGTCTCCGGTGTGCCGTTGAGGTTGCCCCGCAAGATAGCGCGCTGCCCTATAGGCATCAATGCCAATGTGGCCATTGGTGACATAGGATCTGCCTATGGAAATCCGCCAGCTCCGCTACTTCGTCGCCGCCGCCGACGCCGGCACCATCAGCCGGGCCGCAGCCCGGTGCGGCGTCACCCAGCCCTCACTCAGCCAGCAAATCCTCAAACTCGAAGCCGAACTCGGCGCACAACTCCTCGACCGCCTCGGCAGGGGCGTCGCCCTCACCGACGCCGGCCGCGCTCTCCTCCCCCGCGCCCGCAGCATCCTCGCCCAGGTCCAGGAGACCGAGTCAAACCTCCTCGCCGACGTCGACGCCGGCCGAGACCGACTCGCCATCGGCGCAATCCCCACCATCGCCCCCTACCTGCTCCCCGGACTCATCGCCGCGCTCCGCGCCGAGTTCCCCGCCTGCGACGTCATAGTCCGCGAAGGCCTCACCCAGCACCTCACCGAGGCCATCGCCGACAACGACCTCGACCTCGCCGTCATGAGCACCCCGCCCGAGCACAACCTCATCCACGCCGAGACGCTCACCCGCGAGCCGCTCCGGATCGTCGTCCCCGCCGAGCACCCGCTCTGCAACGCGCCCGCCATCGCCATGGCCGATCTCCGCGACCAGCCCGCCGTCCGCCTCGACGAGATGCACTGCCTCGGCGCACAGATCACCGAGTTCTGCACCGCTCAACGACTCGACGGCAACGTCGTCTGCCACATGACGCAGATCGACACCCTGCTCGAGTTCGTCCGCATGGGGCTCGGCGTCTCCATCGTCCCCGAGATGGTCGCCGCCCGAGACACCGACCCCGCGCGCCGCTACCTCGCGTTCAAACGCAACGGACCCTCACGCGAGATCGTGCTCGTCACCCGCGCAGGGCGACGCACCTCGCGCCTCGCACAACGCTTCGCCGAGCTGCTCCGCGAAAGACTCGCAAGGCCGGACGCCCGCAAGCCGCTCACATCCGGAAGTCCCACCCCTTCCGGTACTCCTTCGTGATGTACCGGTTCGCCTCGTCGTTGTTGGTGAAGCGCTGCGCCTCCGCGTCATACTCCAGCACGCCGCCCACCTTCTGCGCGATGCACCCCAGCAGCATCGACTCAGAAAGCGGCCCCGCGTACATGAAGTTGCTCGACGGGTGCGTGTACGGCGCATCGCCCGTGCACGCCCTGTACCACTCCAGGTGGTGACCCTCAGATCGCTCGATCTTCTGCGCCGGCGTCCCGGTCGCCTCGTGCAGCTCCGTCGGCAACAGCCGCGGCTCCGCCCGGGCCGCCGGCATCGCCACCATCTTGCACTTCGTGCCGATGTAGAGCGCCCCCTCGGCCGTCAGCTCCGTGCCCTCGGCCACAAGCTCCTCCGGACGCTCCGGCTTGTCGCCGCCCTCATACCAGAACAGGTCGAACGCGGGCCGGTCCCCGTCCGCCGCGAAGTGGAACTTCACGATCCCCGTCGAGAAATACATCGGGCGGTCGCCGATCGGCTCCGGCTGGATCAACTCCACCGACGCCGGAAGCCCCGGCATCAACGCCCAGTAGACCGGGTCCACCTCGTGACACGCCATGTCGCCCAGCGCACCGCACCCGAAGTCCCAGAAGCCGCGCCAGTTGAACGGGTGGTAAAACCCGCCCCAGCCGTCCGCCGGGTCCTGACGGAACGGACGCATCGGCGCCGGGCCGACCCACGCCTCCCAGTCGAGGTTCGACGGCACGTCCTGCCCGCCCTCGGGCACCGCCATGCCCTGACGCCAGATCGGTCGGTTCGTCCAGATGTGCGCTTCCTTCAGATCACCCAAGACGCCCGAACGCAGATAGTCCACGTTCTTGCGCAGGCCCTCCCACGCGTGCCCCTGGTTGCCCATCTGCGTCGCGACCTTGTACTTCTCCGCCGCGATCGCAAGCTGCCGCGCCTCCCACGGCGTGTGCGTCAGCGGCTTCTGCGTGTACGCGTGCTTGCCCGCCATCATCGCGATGATCGTCGCGGGATAGTGCTGGTGGTCAGGCGTCCCGACCATCACCGCGTCGATCTCCTTCAGGTGCTTGTCGTACATCCGGCGGTAATCGGTGTACCCCGGCGCATCCGGGAACCGCTCAGCCGCCGGGCCGAACCGGTTACGGTCCGCATCGCAGTAGCAGGGGCACCCCGCGCCAAGATCCGTCAGGATCGGAACGTGCTGATTCGACGCGATGCCCCCGGTGCCCACGTAGGCCACCTGCAGCTTCGCGTTCGATCCCATCACGCGGCCGTACGAAGCCGCCGACAGAGACCACGCGCCCGCAGCGGCCACCGCAGACACTTTCAGGAATTCACGACGATCGGTCTGACGCGGGTTGCTCATGGCGCAACGCCCTTTCTGCTCATTCGTAAGGCCCCGCGAAACAGATCACCAGGGGCAGTGTGCGGGGGCTGGACGGCCCTCCGGCACGATGGTACCGTGAACGTCAGGCCGCACGCAACCGTACGCCCGGCCGCGAGATCAAGGGAGATTCAGAAATGGTTGTTCGCAGGGCTCTGGTGTGTCTACTCAGCGTGTTCTCGCTCAACGCCGCGACGGCGACAGCGCAAGACGCCCCCGAGGGATTCCAACGGCTCATCGCCGACGAAGGCCTCGCCGGATGGTGGGGGCTCGGCACCGAAGACCCCCGCGCCATCTACAGCCTCGACGAAGAAGCCTTCGCCAACCGCCGCAACGAGAGCCTCGCAGACATCGAGGCTCACTGGACAAACGTCGACAACGTCCTCGTCAACGACGGACACGGACTCTTCCTCACCACCGACCAACTCTTCGGAGACTTCGAGCTCTTCCTCGAATACCGCACCGTCGCCAACGCAGACAGCGGCATCTACCTCCGGGGCATCCCCCAAGTCCAGATCTGGGACACCACCGAAGCCGGCGGCAAGTGGGAAATCGGCGCCAACTTCGGCTCCGGCGGCCTCTGGAACAACAGCCCCGGCGCTCCCGGCAAAGACCCGCTCGAACACGCCGACCGCCCCTTCGGCGAGTGGAACCTCGTCCGCGTCGTGATGGTGGGGGAGCGCGTCAGCGTCTGGCTCAACGGCGCCCTCGTCGTCGACCACGCACGCCTCGAGAACTACTTCGACCGCAACCTCCCCATCCCCCGCACCGGACCCATCCAGCTCCAGACCCACGGCGGCGAGGTCGCCTGGCGGAACGTCTTCGTCCGCGAGATCGACGCCGCCGAAGCCAACACATGGCTCGCCCAGCACGCAGACGACGACTTCACCACCGTCTTCAACGGCGAAGACTTCACCGGCTGGTCCGGCCCGACCGACGGCTACGAGGTCGTCGACGGCGCACTCCGCTGCAAGCCCGGCCACGGCGGTACCATCTACACCGACGAGGAATACGCCGACTTCGCCGTCCGCTTCGAGTTCAAACTCCCCCCCGGAGGCAACAACGGCCTCGCCATCCGCTACCCCGGCTCCGGCGACACCGCCTACGCCGGCATGTGCGAGCTCCAGGTCCTCGACAACACCCACCCAAACTACGCCGCACTCGAACCCCGCCAATACCACGGCTCCATCTACGGCCAGTACCCCGCCCACCGAGGCTACCTCCGCGCCCCCGGTGAGTGGAACTTCCAGGAAGTCCGCGTCGTCGGCCCACGCATCACCGTCGAACTCAACGGCACCCGGATCCTCGACTGCGACACCTCCACCCTCACCGACTTCATGTACGAAGCCGAGAAATTCGCCGGCCGCACCCGCACCAGCGGCCACTTCGGCTTCGCCGGACACAACGACCCCGTCGAGTTCCGCAAAGTCCGGATCAAGCGAATCGAACCGTGACCACAACACCGCCGCCGCACACAGGCCCGTGCTTCGCCATCGGCGTCGACTACGGCACCGGCGCCGTCCGCGCCCTCGTCGTTGATACCGACTCCGGCGAAGAACTCGCCGTCGCCTCCTGGCCATACGCCCGCGGCACCATCACCGACACCACCGACCCCAACCTCGCCCGCCAACACCCCGCCGACTACGCCGAAGGCTTCACCCGCACCGTCGCCGACGCCGTCGCCGCCGCCTCACGCAACCCCCGCTTCGACCCCGCCCGCGTCGTCGGCATCGGCATCGACACCACCGGCTCCACACCCCTCCCCCTCGACGCCCAAGCCCGCCCCCTCGCCCTCCACCCACAGTTCGCCGAAAACCCCGCCGCCATGGCCTGGCTCTGGAAAGACCACACCAGCCACGCCGAAGCCGCCGACATCACCGAGCACGCCAAAGCCACCCCCTACCTCACCGCCTGCGGCAACGTCTACTCCTCCGAATGGTTCTGGTCCAAAGCCCTCCGCTGCGCGCGCACCCACCCCGACGTCATCTCCGCCACCCACGCCTGGGTCGAACTCTGCGACTACATCCCCGCCCTCCTCACCGGCGTCACCGACCCCCGCGCCATCAAACGCAGCATCTGCGCCGCCGGGCACAAAGGCATGTACCACCCCGCCTGGGGCGGCCTCCCACCCGCCGACTTCCTCGCCTCCCTCCACCCCGCCCTCCCCAAGCTCCGCGACACTTTCACCCACCCCGCCCTGCCCGCCGACCAACCCGCCGGCACCCTCACCCCGCATTTCGCCGACCTCGTCGGCCTCCCGCACCACACTCCCGTCGCCGTCGGCGCACTCGACGCCCACATGGGCGCCATCGGCGCCGGCGTCGCCCCCCGCACACTCGTCAAGATCCTCGGCACCAGCACCTGCGACTGCCTCGTCGCGCCGCTCACCGACTCCATCGTCACCATCCCCGGCGTCAGCGGCGTCGTCCCCGAGAGCGTCCTCCCCAACATGCTCGGCATCGAGGCCGGCCAGTCCGCCGTCGGCGACATCTTCGACTGGTACGTCTCCCGCATCGGCAACGGCTTCCACGCCACCCACGACCCCGCCGCCACACACGCCCACCTCACCGCACAAGCCGCCTCACTCGCCCCCGGCCAGTCCGGCCTCCTCGCCCTCGACTGGCACAACGGCAACCGCAACGTCCTCGCCGACCCGCTCCTCACCGGCCTCATCCTCGGCCAGACCCTCCACACCACACCCGCCGAGGTCTACCGCGCCCTCATCGAGGCCACCGCCTTCGGCGCACGCATGATCCTCGACCGACTCGCCAATCACGACATCACCATCGACCGCATCGTCAACTGCGGCGGCATCGCCGACAAAAGCCCGCTCGTCATGCAGATCTACGCCGACGTCTGCAACCGCCCCATGCACATCGCCCGCTCAAACGAAGCCTGCGCACTCGGCGCCGCAGCCTGCGCCGCAGTCGTCGGCCGCGCACACCCCGACGTCCCCAGCGCCCAGCGCGCCATGACCGGCACCAAGCCCGTCTCCTACACGCCCGACCCCGCCCGCGCCGCCACCTACACCAAACTCTTCAAGCTCTACACCAAACTCCACGACGCCTTCGGCAGCGTCCAACCCGCCCCAGCCCTCGGCGACGTCATGAAACAGCTCATCGCCCTCCGCGACCAAGTCAGACGCGCCCCGTCCGCCTGAGCTCCTCCCGCACGCTCGCGCCCACCCGCCCCAAAAGCCCCAGCGCCAAAAACGCCGCCCCAACCTCCGCGCGCACCGCAGGCTCCACCACCCGGCACCCCGGCACCCGAAGCCCCACCTCGCGCTCCACCGCATCCCGCACCACCCCGCCCGCCGCGAGCACCCCGCCCACCATCGCTAACCCGCCCGCGCCCTCTCCCCCGCCCGCCGCCATGCGCCGCGCCACCGCCTCCACCATCCCCGCCAACTCCTCAACTCCCCGTTCCACAATCGCCAGCGCCACCCCATCCCCCTCCGACGCCGCCGCCGTCACCAGCGGCGCAATCGCCCCGAACCGCTCCCGATACCCCGCCCCTTCCAACAGCCCCAGCGCCTCCCGCGCATCACCAACACCCAGCCCCTCCAGCACCGCCTCCGTCAGCCCCGTCCGCGGCCCCCTCCCATCCATCGCGCAAAACACCGCCGCAAGAGCCCGCTGCCCCAACCACGCCGCCCCGCCCCCGTCGTCCAACCGTCCCCCCCAGCCGCCCGCCCGGAACTCCCGCCCATCCACGCCCCGCCCATAGCAGCACGCCCCCGTCCCAGCGATCAGCACCGCGCCCGGCCCGTCCAGAAACGCCCCCGCGTGCGCCACCCGCAGATCGTGACCGATCTCCACCGACGCGCCCAGCCCCGCGAGCACCTCCATACCCGCCCGCCGCTCCGCCTCCGTCGCACACCCCGCAGCACCGACAAACGCCGCCCGCACCGGCCCGCGCTCCAGCCCCGCCGCACCAAACGCCCCGCCCACCGCCTCCGAAACCGCCGCCGCCAGGCCCCCCGGCCCCACATCGCGCAGATTCCCCGCCCCGGCCCCCCCGGCACCCAGCACCCGCCCGCGCAGGTCCGCCACCACCGCCCGCGTCCTCGTGCCGCCCGAATCCACCCCGATGACCAGTTCATGCCGCATGCGATGCGAGTATCACCGCTCCCTCACTCCCCGGCAAGCCGCCCCCGCCGAACCCGCACCGCGCAACAAAAAACGCCGCCCGCGCAGAGCGCGGGCGGCGAGAGAGAATCCAGCAGACTCGCGAGGCTCAGCAGCCCGCGTTGTACGCGTTCAGGAACGCCAGCACGTCCTGCGTGTTGACAGTGCCGTCCTCGTTCCAATCGGCCGCGCTGTCGTTGGCCGACCACAGGTTCAGGAACGCGAGCACGTCCAGCGTGTTCACGTCGCCGTCGCCGTTGATGTCCACGCGGCAGCACTCAGAGATCGTGAAGCTCGTGATCCAGGAGTTCCAGCCGCCGCTCTCGTAGTACTCGCCCACGACCCAGAACGTGCAGCCGTCCGGGTCAAGCGCGATGTCGAAGTAGTCGCCCCAGCGACCGCTCGCCGCCGCCGTGCCGGTCTTGGCGTTCACCAGCGCACCCATCGTGCCCGGGGCGTCGCCCGCAGCCTGACCGGTGTACTGCACGCTCGCGAACTCGTTCGACCGCGAGTGCGCCGTCACCATGCCGATGTCGCCCGCCTCGTTGATGTACACCGCCGGGAAGAAGCAGTACGTGCCGCTCCCGCCCGAAACATTGCCCGACTGGGTCAGCGAGGGCGAGCCCGACGTCGGCCAGTTGCCCGTGTCAAACTCGTACCAACGCGACTGCACCCGCCCGCCGGTGCTCACACCGTGGCCCGCGACCAGCCGGCCGTCACGCCACATCACGTTCATGATCCGGCCGTCGAGCGTGTCGATGCTCCCGCCGTTGTTCGGGGCGCTACCGGGAGAGCTCCACGAAGGCACGCCCACGTTCGCGTGAACCAGCGAGGGGCTCGTCAGCGGGTTGCGGATCGCCGTCAGCTTCATGCTCGTCGAGCTGTTCGCCTGCACGAAGAACGCAGCGCTGTTGTCGCCAAAGTGCTGCGCAGCCTGCGCCGACGCGCCGCCGCCGTCACGGATGTCCGTGTACTGCGCCGTCCCGCCGTTCAGGATCGAAGACTTGTCGATCGAGCGATACACCACGCCGCCGAATCCGCCGCCGCTCAGCGGGAACAGGTTCCCGTTCACGTAGATCGCGTCGCTGTCAAAGCCGAGCCCCGGATAGTCAACCCAGTAGGTCGAGCCGCCGACCTGCACCCGAGCGTCCGTCCGGTACTTGTACCACACGCCGTTCGGATCGCTGTCGTCCGAGATCGCAAACGTGATCCACGCCTGGTTCGAGCCGTACACCTCGAGCGCCACAATGAAGAACCGCTCCGACTCGTGGTCGTAGAAGCACTTCGGGTCGAACGTGAAGCTGCCGCCGCCGATGCCCTCAAAGAAGCCCGGGTTGCCCGAGCTGTCCATGCGGGTCCGGAACTGCTGCGTCCCGTCCTTGGTGTACCACGCCAGGTCCATGTTGGTGACCTGCAGGATGTGGTTGGGGCCCGCAGCCAGCGACGGATCCGGCGGCGACCACGGCGTCGCGTCGATGCCCGGGAACAGCGTCCCCGGCCGCGCCGTGATCTGGTCCGTCACCTCGCCCGCGACCAGGTCGTTCGCCTCGCCCTGACGGAGCGTCTTGTCGCGCCCGTGCGGCGGGAGCATGTACTTCACCAGCGTGGTCTCGCCGTCATACGTGCTCGGGTCGATCTGCACCGGGAACTTCCGCGTGTCGATGATCTCCGCCTCCGCGGTGCCACGCGACCACGAGCCCGGCTCGGTCAAATCCGGCGGCGTCAGCTTCGCAGCCAACTCCGGGAACCCCTCCATCTTGTCGTAGCCAAACACGCTCGACACGGGAAGCGCAGACGCCGGACCCGACGCCCGATCGCCCGACGACGTGACAGAGGTGCCGGTGCTGCACCCCGCGCTCAGAAAAAGAGCCGCAGGAACCAGCGCAGCCAGCCCTGACAAACGGACAACATCAGATCGACGCATGCTCAACTCTCCGGATTACTGTGCCTGCGGGATGGGCTGCGACAACGCAACCCCCTCCCCCTCGGGTGATGTCTCCATCGGCAAGATGGCGACAGACGTTCCCCCCGCGAGACGGGTACGGTACCAATATAGCAGAAGGTCCAGAACAGACAGGATTTATTCGGACACCGGAGGAATTATGGCATCTACCCCATCCACCATGCTCCCGATCGGAACCCCCGCGCCCGACTTCGACCTGCCCGACACCGTCAGCGGCAAGCGCGTCGCCCTCGCAGACTCCACGGGAAAACCGTTGCTCGTCATGTTCATCTGCAACCACTGCCCCTTCGTCAAGCACGTCCGAGAAGAACTCGCCGCGATCGGCAGAGACTACCAATCCCAAGGCCTCGCCATCGTCGCCATCAGCAGCAACGACGCCCGGCACTACCCCGACGACAGCCCCGACAAGATGGCCGCAGAAGCCGCCCAGGCGGGCTACACCTTCCCCTACCTCTACGACGAATCACAGAGCGTCGCCAAGGCCTACCGCGCCGCCTGCACGCCCGACTTCTACCTCTTCGGCGCCGACCACAAACTCACCTACCGAGGCCAGCTCGACCCCAGCCGACCAAAGAACAACACACCCGTCACCGGAAGCGACCTCCGCGCCGCCATCGACGCCACGCTCGCAGGACGCCCCGCGCCCGAGCCCCAACTCCCCAGCATCGGCTGCAACATCAAATGGAAGCCCGGCAACGCGCCCGACTACGCCTCCTAGCCCGCACGTCTCACCGCCCCCGCCAGTCCTCGACCGTCATCGCCCAACGCTCGTGGTCCGCCCACACCCCGTCGATCTGCAGATACCGCGGCGAGAAGCCCTCCAGCCGGAAGCCGTTCTTCCGCGCCACCGCCCTCGACGGCTCGTTGTGCGGCTGGATGTTCGCCTCCACACGGTGCAGCTTCACCGTCTCGAACGCGTGCCGCAGCATCAACGCCACCGCCGCGGTCATATACCCCCGGCCCGCGTGCGCAGCACCGATCCAGTACCCCAGATACGCCGACTGCAACGGCCCGCGGCTGATCGCCCCCAGCGACGCCTGACCGACCAGCACATCCCCCGCGAGCGTGAAGATCAGCAGCCGCTCCTGCGTCGGCTGCCGGCGCGACTTGTACACAAAGTCAAACTGATCGTGCCCGAACGCGTCAAACCCCGCCGGCGGCCGCGGCTCCCACGGCGCCAGATGCTCGCGGCTCTGCGCACGCAACGCCACGAACGCCTCCCGGTCACGCGGGTGCGGATACCGCAGATACACCTCTCGCCCGACCTCGACGGCCTGATGCGGTTTGGCCGGGCGTGGTGTGGGCATGCAGCGCTCGCAAGCAGGAAACGACGACGGCAGAACTCAGTACCCGTAGGACGACCCGTCCTCGGACGCCGCATCGTTCGAGTCTAACGCCACCACGGCAAGCGTCGCCCCACCGGCAATCACCGCCGCCGCAAGACCCGCCAGCACCACCCGCACCACGCCGTGCTTGACCGCCAGCGCCGCGACAACGCCGACGGGCGCCAACGCCATCACCGGCAGCGCCGACCACACCGGCACATCCTGATAGCCGTACGTCACCAGCAGCACCGTCCCGAAGACCGCCAGCCACACCGTGTGCAAACCCGACAGCGTCCCCACCCGGTCCCGGCGCACCGCCGCGACCAGGAACGCCCCGCCCGCGATCGCGCCCAGCCCGCCTGCCAGCTGCGCCCCGCCGGCGTACCCGCTCTGGAAGACCCCCGGCGCGGCCAGCATCGCCGCCGCACCCAGCGCCAACGCCGACGCCGCACGAGGCACCCGCGAGCCCACAATATCAAGCGCCGCTCCCGCGCCCGCCAGCCACACCCCGCTCGCCACCGTGAGCACCACCAGCAGCCCCCGCGGCATGTACATCTCAGGAAGCGGCAACAGCACGCCCAACGCAAGCCCCGCCCCGAGCACCAGCCGCAAGACCGCCGTCACCGCGATCAACCCCACCAGCGCGTGCACGATCCCCGCCGCGCCCGCCGCGATAGCGATCGCCAGAAACCGCTGCGTCCCGTCCTTCGGCCACAGCTCGTGCCACTGGTTCAGGCCCAGATCCGCAAAGAAGAACGCACCGACCCCGACCAGCGCCGGCAGCGCACGCCGCACCCACCCGTCCGGCCGCGGCGGGGCATCCGCCGAGTCCTTCCCACCCGCCCGAACAAAGCTCAGAGCCAGCAGCGCAACCGCGCTGAACGCCCCCGGCACCAGAACCGCAAGCACCACCTGGATCGGTGTCATGATGAACGCTCCCAAAGGGTCGGGCGCGAGGCGGGCGTGTGCGTGCACGCCCGCCGTCGCGCCCGGAGGAGGCCCCGAAAGGACCCCATTCGTGACAAGGCCCCGGCGACAGCGAGAGGTACTACTCCCGAACCGCCTCAACCGCCACCGTCAGGTCCACCGTGTTGCCCAGGCCGCCCGAGTCAGACCCGTCCGGCGCGAGATACTTGGTCATCCCAAAGTCCGACCGCTTGATCGAGAACCGCGCCTCATAGCCGGCCGTGCCCTGACCGCGCTGGTTGGTGCCCGTGCCGATCCACTCAAGCTCGGCCGTGATCGGCCGGGTCTCACCCTGCAGAGTCAGATCGCCGCGCAGCTCGTAGAGGTCGCCCTCCTTGTGCTCGACACCCGTGCTCTTGAACGTGATCGTCGGGAACTGCCGCGCGTTGAAGAAGTCTGCGTTCCGCAGGTGATCGTCGCGGCTCGTGTTCCGAGTGTCCACGCTCGCAGTCTGCACCTCAAACGCAAACGACCCGCTCTCCGGAGACTCCGGATCAAACGTGAATGTCCCGGAGAAGTCGCCGAACACGCCGTAGAAGTTCGACACCCCGGCGTGCCGGATCTTAAAGAGCACAGTCGAGTGGACCGCGTCCACCTTGTACGCCGCCGCCGCGTTCTCGGTCGCCGAGGCAGTCTCGCCAGCAGGCGCCGGGGCAAACCCGGCCAAGAGCCCGGCCGACCCCACCAGCACGGCCGCCGGGATCGCCAGAAGAGCAGTACGTCTCGCAGTCGTCGTCATGAGCGTGTCTCCAAAAGCTGAGCCGCGTCGCGGCAGATTACTTGTTGAAACAGACAATACGCCGGACTCTATTCCCGCGAGCCGAACCAGAACCTGATTTCCGCAGAATCACCCGCCGGCCGCTAACCCCCGACATGCACCACCACATCGCGGCGGTGGGGGCTCCGGCGGTGCTCCCAGAGGTACACACCCTGCCAGGTCCCCAGCACCAGCCGCCCCCGGTCGATCGGGATCGTCAGCGACGTCTGCGTCAGGATCGCCTTGATGTGGCTCGGCATGTCGTCCGGCCCCTCGGCCGTGTGGGTGTACAACCCGTCCCCCTCCGGCACCAGCCGGTTGAGCCACCGCTCCAGATCATGCCGCGCCGACGGATCCGCGTTCTCCTGAATCGTCAGCGAGGCCGACGTGTGGCGGACAAAGACGGTGCACAGACCGTCATCAATCGCCGCCTCCGCCACCGCGCGGGCGACCTCGGAGGTGATCTCGTAGAGCCCCTGGCGGGTGGTGCGGACGGTGATCTGGGTGTTCGGCATGCGGCATTGTTGGGGGCAATCCGCAACCGCGTGCCCGCAGGGTGATCGGGCTGCGGTAGACTGGGCCGCGGGATGCTGTGGGGACAATCCTCGCCGGCGTGACCCCATCGCGGCACGCGGACGCAGAGAGAAACGGATGACCGACATGTGGATCAATCGGGCGGTAAAGCGGGTGGCGCTGGTGCTGGTCACGACCTCGGCGATGGTGGCGTGCACGTCGGGCGGGCTCGGCGAGGGGTCGCGGACGCCGACAGTCCGCGGCGGCGAGCCGAGCCGCGGGGCGGCGACGGGCATCACCGCCGAGGAGACCGGCGAGGTGGTGCGCGTGCGGTGGGCGAGGGACACCGAGTTCCGCAAGAAGTACCCGACGATGCGGGCGGCGCAGGGGGTGCGGTTTGAGGTGCAGCACTCGACGACGGGGGCGTGGTCGGGGGAGGAGCGGGTGCTGACGCGGCAGATGAGCCAGCGGCCGGCGCAGTCGATGGCCCGGTACTACAGCGAGGGGACGCAGACGAGCATCCCGCCGCTGGAGGAGCAGGAGGACTACGGGCGGGAGGAGTTCATCCACCATGCGCCGGTGCGGGGGATGAACTACTACCGGTATCGGGAGGTGAAGTGGCGCGGGGGGCGGGTGATCGACGAGGGGGCGTGGTCGGGGACGGCGCGGGTGAACTACTCGGGGGCCGATGTGCCGCGGCTGCCGGCGTCGGTGGGAGAGTTTGCGCCGGGTGAGCTGCCGTCGCTGATCATCTCGCAGATCGTGGGGAATTCGGCGGGGGCGGATGTGTCGGTGCCGTTCTCGGCGGTGGCGACCCGGCAGCGGGAGGGGCCGCCGGCGTGGCGGACGCGGTTCGCGCGGGTGCAGTCGGGGCTGGGGCTGTCGTCTGACAGTGGGGCGGTCGGCTGGTGCATCAAGGACCTGGGCGTGCGGAAGCTGTTGGTTGATGACGGGCGGTCACGGGGCACGTCGGGGCGGATGAAGGTGGCGAGCCTGCCGCGGCCGACGGGGGCGTATCCGTGGGTTGATCCGGGGCCGTACGAGACGAACGGGGCGTTTGCCGACGACGCGACGATGTCGCTTCCTGAGCTGTGGGCCCGCGGTCTTGAGCACACCCGGGGGGGCACGGAGCTCTCGGTGCGGGACGCTTCGGAGGGGGCGAAGCTGCAGGCGTTTGTGGAGCGGTACGGCGAGTGGGACGACGGGCTTGCGGGTCCGAAGTTTGTGTATTGCGGGTGCCCGTTGACGGAGAACGGGTCGTTTGAGACGGAGGTGCTCGAGGCCAAGAGCCACATGCGGCCGATCGTCGCGGCGTCGCATTACATGATCATGGGGACGACCGCGACCGCGGCGATCCGGGACGAGGCGACCGGGACGCTGACGGCGGCGGCGCGGTTTATTGGCTGGTGGCACGAGACGTATCCGGGGCAATGGATCTTTGTTGAGCCGGGGCTTCGGCGGGAGCGGACGAAGCACTGGATGGAGCCCAACGACTATCCGTTTGTCGGGTCGTGGCAGACGATCGACAACCTGTTCGACCAGGAGGTCCTGCTCAAGAACAAGCGGCTGGTGCTGCGCAAGGGCGGGCGGGGTGCGTCGGACGATGCGCTGGATCCGCGGGCGTACCCGGAGCGTCGGCACATTGTGTATGTCGCGCCGAATATCTGCCCGTATGTGGCTGCGGGGCGGACGAACGAGGACCGGGTGCAGCGGATCATCGAGGTGGCGGCGTTGCTGTACGCCTACGACCCGGCGCTGATTGTGCAGATCGGGGATGTGGGGGTGATCGAGGACATGCGGCCGGACCAGGCGCGGACGCTTGTGCAGCTTGCCGAGCGGGCGGCGGCTCGGTCCGGGCGATAAGTCGGGCGGCTGATCGGGAGATCGGGGCGTTCCTTGGGGGGTCGGCGGTTCCGGTGCGGGGCGTCGATTGTCCAGCAGCGCCTTGGCTGCCTTGCGGCGGGACTCGCGGGAGCTTGCGGGCTCGGGCGGGTTGGCGTTGGTGGCCAGGTGCAGGAGTGTGTGGCGGGCCTGGGGGACGGCGTCGGCTGCGATGAGTTCGTCGCGGAGTGCGGAGAGTGCGCGGATCTGCGTGAAGCGCTGGCGTGCCCAGTCTGAGGCTGCCCATGCGCGGAGCTGGTCGAGGGTGACCTCGGCGTGGTCGCAGATGTCGAGGAGGCTCATGGAGCCGTCGAGGAAGAAGCGGAGGATGAGGGTGGCGGTTTGGGCGTCGGGGAGGGGGCCGTCGGTTGTGTACTGAGCGCCGAGGGGTGGGGAGGAGGGGATGGGGGGAGGCTCCTCGTTTGCGGTTCGGGCTCTGAAGGAGGAGGAGGAGGAGGAGGAGGAAGGCTCCTCGCTTGCGGTTCGGGCTTTGACGGAAGTGATGCGGTTGTGCATGGTTCGTCCCCCTTGGTCTGGGTGTATTTTCGGGGATTGGCGAGGCGGGGCAAGGGAAACGTGGGGCAGGTGCACGAGTTTGCGCGCAGGGGTGGTAGATCGGGGGCGGATTGGTGAATGCGGGGCAAGGGAAGGTGTGGGGTGGGGCGTTTGCGGTGCACGGCTCGGGCGGTTTCGTGTAGGCTTTGCTCGCGCTGCCGGCGCCCGGATTGGTGCGGGCGGGTTGGCGCGACGGGATTGGCGCCCGGGTGGCGCCTCGACACATTTGCCATGCTGGAGGAGTTCCATGTCTGACCACACGACACGCCGCGACTTTCTGACCGATGCCACCGGCTTTACCGCGGCGACGCTTCTTGCGGCTCGCGGGCTTGGCGGGGTGCATGCGCGGGGTGCGGACACGATCCAGGTTGCGTTGGTCGGGTGCGGCGGGCGCGGGTCGGGCGCGGCGAACAACGCGATGGCGGTGAGCCAGGGCCCGGTGCGGCTGATCGCGATGGCGGATGTGTTTGCCGACAAGATGAACGGGAGCCACGAGGCTCTTTCTGAGATGTATGAAGAGGAGATGGACGTGCCGCCGGAGCGGCGGTTCATCGGCTTTGACGGGTACAAGCAGGCGATGGATTGTCTGCGGCCGGGTGACATCGTGATCCTGGCGACGCCGCCGGCGTTCCGGTGGGTGCACTTCTCGTACGCGATCGAGAAGGGGCTGAACGTCTTCATGGAGAAGCCGGTCTGCGTGGACGGGCCGACGGGTCGTCGGATGATGGAGCTTGCGCAGAAGGCGCGGCAGAAGAACCTGATGGTGGCGGTGGGGCTGATGTCGCGGCACAGCCGGGCGATGCAGGAGCTGGCCGAACGGACGCACAACGGCGAGCTGGGCGAGATCATCGCGCAGTACGGCTACCGCATGCAGGGGGCGATCGCGAGCTTCCGCTCGACGCCGGTGCCGGCGGGCATGAACGAGCTGGAGTACCAGATCCGGCGGTTCCACAGCTTCCTGTGGGCGAGCGGCGGCGGGTTTAACGACTTCTTCATTCACCTGATCGACCAGCTGTGCTGGATGAAGAACGCGCTGCCGGTCAAGGCGCAGGGGATCGGCGGCCGGCACTACCGGTTTGCGTCGGACGGGACGCCGTATGTGGATCAGAACCTGGACTCGTACGGGATCGAGTACACGTACGCGGACGGGACGAAGATGATCTTCGACGGGCGGAACATGGAGGGGTGCCAGGACCGGTTCTCGAGCCACATGCACGGGTCGAAGGCGTCGGCGATCGTGTCGGCCAACAGCGACTGCGGCCTGCCGTCACGGATCTATCGCGGGCACAAGTTCAGCGATGAGAATCTGGTGTGGACGTCGAACGTGCCGCGGGGGCAGACGAACCCGTACCAGAACGAGTGGGACGACATGATCGCGGCGTTGCGTGCGGGCAAGCCGTACAGCGAGGCGGAGTATGGCATCGAGGCGAGCATGGTGTGCAACATGGGCCGGATGGCGGCGCACACGGGTCGCGAGGTGACGTACGAGGAGATCTTCGCGAGCGAGCATGAGTTTGCGCCGGGAGTGGGGGAGCTGACGCTGGGTGGTGCGGCTCCGCTGCAGGCTGGGGCGGATGGGCTGTATCCGGTGCCGCGGCCGGGCGTGGTGACTGATCGGGAGTATTGAGCCGGTCCGGCACGGGTGGACGAGCCACCCGTGGCACGTGAGCCGGTTGGGCACGGGTGGACGAGCCACCCGTGGCACGTGGGATTGCGGGTGCTGCGGTGGGGTTGGCGGCGTCGGCGGGCGCGATCATTGCGGGCAGTGGGGGGCTCCGTGTATTCTGGTCTTGCGGCGCGTGACTCGCACGCGGCTGCGGCCATTTGCGGAGGTCATTCCCATGCCGACAACGACACCGGAGCACGACAAGCGGATCGCGGAGATGACGTTCTCGTCGGTCTATCCCCACTATGTGACGAAGGTCGAGAAGAAGGGGCGGACGGAGGAGGAGTTGCATCAGGTCATCACGTGGCTGACGGGCTTTACGCCCAAGCAGATCAAGAAGCAGATCGATGACAAGGTGACGTTCGAGGAGTTCTTCAAGCGGGCGAAGCTGAACCCGAACGCGGAGTTGATCAAAGGGGTGATCTGCGGGTATCGGATTGAGGATATTGAGAACCCGCTGACGCGGAAGGCGCGGTATCTGGACAAGCTGGTGGATGAGTTGGCGAAGGGGAGGAAGATGGAGAAGATTTTGCGGGAGGGGTAGGGGGACGCGCGGCGATGGGGAAGGCAGAACGCGGAGGACGCGGAGGGGACGCGGAGTTCGCGGAGGGAGGCAGGAAAGGCAGTTTCACCACAGAGGCACAGAGAGCACAGAGGGGAGGCGCGGGACTTGGAGTGCCGTCGCTTGCGGCCTCCCTCTTCTCCATTCCTCCTCACCCTCCCCGCGCAGTAATGCCGACCCAGAGGCTCCGGAGGCAGGACTGCGCCGCAGAGGGCGGACGAACCTGTAGAATAGAAGAGAGGCGGCGAGTCATGGCACCCTGATTCGGGCCACCCGCCGTGGGGCTCCGTTGTGCCGGGTTCGCATGCTAACGACAGGATGCACCATGGTCCTCAAAGAGCTTGTAGATGCGTCGGCAGCCTGCTTTCGATCCGGGGCGTTTCATGCGTCGTTTCTGCTTGCGCTCTGCGCGGCTGACGCGACAGCCAAGAAGCGTTTCCCGGCGAAGAAGCATGTCGGGCCGCGGTTCAAGGGATTTCTGCGAGAGTCCATGCCAGCCCTCTACGGCGTCGAGACCTTCTGGGTGGCCGTCGATATGCCTGAGGACCGTTCTACCCTGGCAGTAGACAAGTTCGGCTCTCCCCTTCAGCGAGATGACGACGACTTCTACCGCAATGCGGGGGTGCCTCGGATGATCCTCATGGAGGGAGTGCTGTACCACGCGTTTCGATGCGCACTGAGCCACGAAGCCGACCTCCCAGATGTCCAGCTTCTGCCACCCACCCCCGACGGCGCCCCTTCCGTGACTGTCGACACGACCGTGCGAATCTCCGCCAACATCATTGATCGCCTGCTCGGCGTGGTGGTGACGGCGCCGGAGAATGCCGAGGTGTTTGGTGGCGGACCGAGCGACTCGGTGCTCGCCGATCAGCCGCCGGAGTAGGCGGCTCCGTCCCCTCTCTGTGATCTCTGGGTCTTCGTGGTGAACTGCCTCTCCTGCCTTTCTCCGCGATCTCCGCGTGCTCGGCGGTTCGATTTGGGCTTTCGATGGCGCCCAGCCGCCCGGCGTTGCGCTGGTGATGGTCGGCAAGCTCGTTGTGACGCGGGCACCGAGATCGCCGAGCCGATCTCGGTGGCACGGGGACTCGGTGCCGCCCTGCAGGTGGGGTGGTGGCACGGGGCAGACTCTCAGAGCAGAGTCTGACCCGTGGCACCCGGCAGAGTCTGATGCGTGGGGCCCGCTGGTAGGGAGAGAGGCAGCCCCCCCGCCCTCGAGGACTCGGGCACCTCCCCCGCGGGGCGCGGGGGAGGGGGGGCGTTCGCTATTCCCACTCGATGGTGGCTGGCGGTTTGCTGGAGATGTCGTAGACGACGCGGTTGACGCCGCGGACTTCGTTGATGATGCGGTTGGAGATGGTGGCGAGGACGTTGAAGGGGATGCGTGCCCAGTCGGCGGTCATGAAGTCCTGTGTTTCAACGGCGCGGATGGCGACGACGGACTCGTAGGTGCGGCCGTCGCCCATGACGCCGACGGACTGGACGGGGAGGAGGACGGCGAAGACCTGGCTGGTCTTGCGGTAGAGCTCGGCGGCGACGATCTCTTCGAGGAGGATCTCGTCGCAGTCGCGGAGGAGGTCGAGTTTGGGCTTGGTGATGTCGCCGAGGACTCGGACGGCGAGGCCGGGGCCGGGGAAGGGGTGGCGCCAGATGATCTGGTCGGGCAGGCCGAGGACTTCGCCGAGCTTGCGGACCTCGTCTTTGAAGAGGTCGCGGAGGGGTTCGACGAGGTCGAAGGCGAGGTCTTTGGGGAGGCCGCCGACGTTGTGGTGGAGCTTGATGCCGGCGGACTTGCTGGCTGCGGACTGGCCGGACTCGATGACGTCGGGGTAGAGGGTGCCCTGGGCGAGGAACTTGGCGTCTTTGCCCTCGGCGGCGATGACGGCGGCCTGCTGGTTGAAGACCTCGATGAAGCGGTGGCCGATGAGGCGGCGCTTTTCCTGCGGGTCGGAGACGCCTTCGAGGTCGGCGAGGAACTCGGCCTCGGCGTCTACGACGCGGAGGTCGACCTTGAAGTGGTCGCGGAAGGTGGTCTCGACGAGCTCGCGTTCGTTTTTGCGGAGCATGCCGGTGTCGACGAAGACGCAGGTGAGCTGGCCGGGGATGGCTTTGTGGATGAGTGCGGCGGCGACGGAGGAATCGACGCCTCCGGAGAGGCCGCAGATGACGTGGCCGTTGCCGACCTGCTGGCGGACGCGGTCGCAGGCGGTCTCGGCGAAGTCTGCCATGCGCCAGGTGCCCTGGCACTTGCAGACCTTGTAGACGAAGTTCTGGAGGATGTCGACGCCGTGGGGGGTGTGGGTGACCTCTGGGTGGAACTGGACGCCGTAGAAGGGGCGTGCGGGGTCGGTGGAGCGGACGGCGGCGTGGGGGCAGGTGGCGGTGGAGGCGATGGTCTCGAGGCCGGCGGCTTCGAGGGCTTCGACCTGGTCGCCGTGGGACATCCAGACGGTGGTGTTTTGGGGGATGGCGGCGAAGATGTCGGTGTTGTTGTCGATGTTGAGGGTGGCGCGGCCGAACTCGCGGTGGCGGGCGCGGTCGATCTTTGCGCCGAGCATGCGGCCGGCGAGCTGCATGCCGTAGCAGATGCCGAGGACGGGGACGCCGAGGTCGAGGATGCCGGGGTCGCAGGTGGGGGCGTCGGATTCGTAAACGCTGGATGGGCCGCCGGAGAAGATGATGCCCTTGGGGTTGAGCGCGCGGATCTGCTCGATGGGGGTGTCGGGGGAGAGGAGGACGGAGAACGCGCCGGCCTCGCGGACGCGTCGGGCGATGAGCTGGGCGGTCTGGGACCCGAAATCGAGGATCGGGATAACCTCGTCGTGCGGCGTGTCCATGCGGCCGACTCCGTTGGTTGGGTGCGGGAGGGGAAGGGGAAGCGTAGCGGGGATGCTGCGGCGGGACGAGGGGGTTGGGGCGGGATGGGGCGTGTGGGGGTAGGATCAGGGCGTGAAGATCGTGCTGGCGAGCGTGGGTCTGGTGTTTGCGGCGGGGTGCGTGCCGATCCCGAAGGGGTTCGACTCGCCGGAACCGGCGGCCCGGATCGAGGCGGCGGCGGAGGCGGCGGGGGAGTCGGATACCGGGAAGATCCCTGAGTTGATCGTGTTATTGGATAGTGATGATCCGGCGACGCGGCTGATCGGGATTCTGGCTCTGGAGCGTCTGACGGGGCGGCGGCTGGGGTATGACCACGCGGCGGGGCTGGAGGCGCGTGAGCCGGCGGTGGTTCGGTGGGTGGAGTGGTACAACGAGAATGCCGATGCGTTGGATGCGGGGGTGGATCCCCGGGGTATCGGGGCGAGCACGCGGGTGCGTGGGGGCCCGGGCGATGGTGATGGGCCGGTTGATGGGCTAGCTGATGGACTGGGCGATGGGTGACGAGCCGCACATCAGGGTGGAGCTTCGGAGTGATCCGAACTATCTGGCCGGGGTGCGGCAGTTGATCGCCGGGGTGACCCAGCGCATCGGGTTTGATGAGAAGAGCTGTTCGCAGGTGGCGCTGGCGGTTGACGAGGCGCTGGCGAACGTGATCCGGCACGGGTATGGGCGTGAGTGCGACCGGCCGATCTGGGTGAGCATCTGGACGGCACCGGCGAGTGAGGAGTCGGGGGCGTATCTTCGGGTGGTGATTGAGGATGAGGCGCGGCACGTGGAGACGTGCGACCTGAAGGGTCGGGATCTTGACGATCCGCAGCCGGGCGGCCTCGGGGTGCACATCATCCGTGAGGTGATGGACGAGGTGGAGTATGCCAAGCGGTTGCCGCGGGGCATGCGGTTGACGATGATCAAACACGCGCCGCGGGCCGCCGGGTCGGCGTCGGCGGAAGGATGAGGTTCTGATGCACGACGCGGCACTCTCGGTACGGATTGAAAGTCGCGATGGCGCGACGGTGCTGGCGCCGCAGGGCGACATCGACATGAGCCGCGCGCCGGCGTTTCGTGAGCATGTTCGGCGGGCGATCCAGTCGGGGCCCTCGCGGGTGGTGATCGATCTGTCCGAGGTTGAGTACATGGACAGCTCGGGGCTGGCGACGCTTGTGGAGGCGATGCGGAACGCCAAGCAGGCGAAGACCGCGCTGTTGCTGTGCGGATTGCATCAGAAGGTGCTGGCGATCTTTGAGATTGCGCGGCTGCACCAGTTCTTCAAGATCGTGCCGACGGTCGAGGACGCGGTTTCTTCTGCGTGACGGCGGCGTGGGGCGTCCGGGGCGGGTCTCGGTCTCGGGCGGTGTGGATTCATGGCGAGCAACAACCCTCAACCCGGTTCGCGGTTCCGCGTGACTCGGCCGATCGAGCATGTCGGCGGGTCGGTGCTGCGGCTGCTGGATCACGCGGGGCACTCGGTGAATCTGGCGTTGGACGCGGCGGTCTGGCTGGGTCGGGGGATGCGTCCGGACCGGGCGGGGCGTGGCGGGGCGGCGATCGTCGCGCAGCTGATCCGCGTGGGGGTGCGGTCGATCTTCATCGTGTCGCTGGTTTCGGGGTGTGTGGGGCTGATCTTGGCGCTGCAGCTTGCGCCGCCGCTGGATCAGTTCGGGTCGCGGGATCTGGTGGCGAACATCATCGGCGTGGCGGTGCTGCGGGAGCTCGGGCCGCTGATCGGGGCGATTGTTCTGACGGGCTTTGCGGGCGCGGCGATCGCGGCGGAGCTGGGCACGATGGTGGTGAGTGAGGAGATCGAGGCGCTCGAGGCGCACGCGTTGAATCCGGTGCGGTTTCTGGTGGTGCCGCGGCTGACGGCGACGGTCTTGAGCATGACGATCCTGGGTGTGATCTCTGACCTGGTGGCGATCGCGTGCGCGATGGGGATATCGCTGTTGATGCTGGATATCCCGCCGTCGGTGTTCATGGAGAACATGCTGTTTCAGGTGAACCTGAGCGACTTCCTGACGGGGATCGGCAAGGCGACGATCTTCGGGACGCTGATCGGTCTGATCTCGTGCTCGAACGGGCTGAAGGTCTCCGGCGGCGCGGCGGGTGTGGGCAACGCGACGACGCAGACGGTGGTGCAGTGCATCGTGGCGATCGTTGTGGCCGATCTGGTGTTTACGGCAATCTTTTATGCGTTCAAGTTGTTCTGAAGCGGGGGCAGAACGCAGAGGGCGCAGAGGGGACGCAGAGCACGCAGAGGTGGATTGGGTGGGGCGTTTGGCGTTTAGGCTTAGCGTTCGTCGATGACGAGTGGGACGGGTTCGAACTTGTCGACGTCGACGAGGCCTTTGTCGCTGAGCTTGAGGTGGGGGATGACCACGAGGGGCATGAAGCTGAGGGGCATGAAGGGGTCTTCGATCGGGCAGCCGAGGGAGTGGGCGGCGTCGAGGAGGGCCTGCTGTTGGGCGACGACGGTGGGTGCGGGCTCGGGGGAGATGAGGCCGGCGATGGGCAGGGGCAGGACGGCGAGGACCTTGCCCTCGGCGGCGACGGCCTGACCGCCGCCGGCCTGGGCGACGGCGCGGGCGGCGAGGGCCATGTCTTCGTCGCTCACGCCGACGACGGCGAGGTTGTGCGAGTCGTGGCCGATGGTGCTGGCCAGGGCGCCGCGGGCGAGGCGGAAGCCCTGGATGAGGCCGAGGCCGATGTTGCCGTTGTGGCCGTGGCGTTCGATCACGGCGAGCTTGGCGAGGTCGCGGGAGGGATCGGCGACGATGCAGCCGTCGTGGACCTCGGGGGCTGCCTCGAGGCTCTCGGTGATGAGCTGGTGCGGGTCCATGCCGATGACGCGGACGCGGGGGTTGTGCGCGGTGGTCGGGATGCGGAGTGACGAGGCGTCGAAGGCGTCTGGCAGGACGACGCGGCCGGCGGTGGTGACCGTGGGGGCGGCGCGGGCGGGGCCGGTGTAGGTGCCGTCGCGGGCGGCGATGCGCCCGGCGGAGAGCACGAGCCGGGGGTGGAAGTCGTGGAGATCGTCGACGAGGACGATGTCGGCGCAGCGGCCGGGGGCGATCGCGCCGAGGTCGGGCTGGCGGTAGTGGTTCGCGGCGTTGATCGTCGCGATGGTGATGGCGTCGAGCGGGTCGAGGCCGAGGGCGACGGCGCGGCGGATGATGTGGTCGATGTGGCCGTGGTGCATCAGGTCGCCGGGGTGGCGGTCGTCGGTGCAGAAGCAGAAGCGGTGGACGGTCTCGGGGGTGATGGCGGAGATCAGCGCGGCGAGGTTGCGGGCGGCGGAGCCCTCGCGGATGGCGATCTGCATGCCGCGGGAGATCTTCTCGCGGGCCTCGTCGGCGGTGGTGCACTCGTGGTCGGTCGTGACGCCGGCGGCGACGTACGCCTGGAGGTCGCGGCCTCGGAGTCCGGGGGCGTGGCCGTCGACGAGGCCGTGTTTGAGCCCGAGCGCGACTTTGGCGAGGACGTCGGGGACGGAGTGTACGACGCCGGGGAAGTTCATCATCTCGGCGAGGCCGCGGATGCGTGGGTCGTCGAGGAGTTGGCGTGTGGCCTCGACGTCGAGGGTTGCGCCGGGGGTCTCCATGTGGGAGGCGGGGACGCAGGAGGGAGCCATCCAGATGGGGTGGATGGGTGCGTCCTCGGCGTCGTCGATGAGCATGCGGATGCCGGGGATGCCGAGGACGTTGGCGATCTCGTGGGGGTCGAGGACGGCGGCGGTTGTGCCGCGGGCGACGGCGAGGCGGGCGAACTCGCTCGGCATGAGCATGGTGGACTCGACGTGCATGTGCGCGTCGATGAGTCCGGGGGCGGCGAGGGCGCCTTGGGCGTCGATGGTCTGGCGGGCTTTGGTTGGGACGCCGATGGCGGCGATGCGGCCGCCGCAGACGGCGATGGGGCCGGGGTCGATGCGTCGGGTGAAGACGTTGACCAGCCGGACGTTCTCTATGAGGAGGTCGGCGGGCTCGCGTCCGTTGACGACGGCGAGGAATCGTGGGTCGGTGCGGGTGATGAGATCGCGCATGCCGCGCAGTCTATGCGGCGAGGGGCGGGCCTACCTGTGCTCGCGCGTTGGTGCTCAGGAGAGCACGGCGGTTTCGGAGACGTTCTCCCACTGCCAGCCGTCGGCGACTCTCCACCAGTAGCGGATCAGGTCGCCGTCGTCTGCTGCGCCGTAGATGTTGACCACGCCGGAGGGTGAGCTGAACCCGACGACCTGGCCGGTGGGGGTTTCGGCGCCGTCGATGACCTGGCTGAGGTTGGAGATGTTCCACTGGCCGGGTCCGAGGTTGGGCGCCCACCAGTAGACGACGATGTCGCCGTTGATGTTGCGGCCGAGGATGTTGGTGCCGCCCCAGGGGGTGACCCATGTGGCGATGGAGCCTGCGGCGAGCTGGGGTCCGTTGCGGAGGTCGGTGAGGTTGCTCTGGACCCAGTCACTGCCGAAGCTGGGGACCCACCAGGTGACGACGACGTTGCCGTCGCTGTCGGTGCCGGTGAGGTTGATGGCGTTCCAGCTGGTGAGGTAGGGGGCGATGGTGCCCTGGAGGGGCGGTGCGCCGGTGGAGGCGGAGAGGTTGGCGGCGGCCCAGCCGGGGCGGCCGGGGGCCCACCAGACGGCCTGGATGTTGCCGTCGGCGTCGAGGCCGACGAGGTTGAGGCCGTTCCAGGAGGTGACGTAGCTGGTGAGCGGGGTCGTCCACCTGGGGGTGGTGTCGATGTTGTTGACGAGCAGGTCGGACTCGGAGAGGTTGTTGGTGGTCCAGGTGTACTCGCCGTTGCTGGTGTTGCCGGTCTGGCGGAAGAGCAGGAGGTCGCCGTCGTCGCTGAGGCCGGCGAGGTAGGCCCTGCCGTTGATGTTGGAGAAGGTGGTGAGGGAGGAGGTGATGAGGCCGGCGTTGGGGATCTCGCTGTTGAGGTTGCGGACGGTCCAGGTGGTGCCGGAGGTGTTCTTGTAGAGGAGGAGGCCTTCGTCGGAGAGGGCGGCGGCGTAGGTGAGGCCGTCCTTGGAGTCGATCCAGGTGACGGGTGTGCTGGTGTTGCCGGACTGGTCGGTCTTGAGGTTGAGGTCGGTGACTGTCCACCCGCCGCTGAGGCCGACCTGCTTGAAGGCGATGGCGCGGTCGAAGCCGTTCTCGAGGACGACGGTGGTGACGTTGCTGCCGTTGGCTGTGCCGCTCGGGGAGATGGAGGGGTCGGCGATGAGGCTGAGGTCGGGGTCGAAGACGAGGGAGACGGTGTTGAGGTTGACGAGGTCTTCGTTGTTGACCTCGTCGCCCTGGGGATCGAAGCTGTCGGTGACGGGCAGGGTCTCGAAGCCGCTGCCGAGGTTGACGATGCGGAGGTCGGTGATCGCTTCGACGACGTCGCGGCCGCCGACGACCTCTCCGAAGACGGTGAAGCCGCCGTTCTGGTTGTCGAGGTTTTGCGAGTTGTCGGCGAGGTTGATGAACCACTCGCTGGTGGCCGAGTCGGGGTCGCCGCCGATCTTGGCCATGGCGACGGTCCACTTCAGGTTGGAGAGGTTGTACTCGTTCTCGATGGGGTCCTGCTGCTCGATGTGCTCGGTGCGGGGGGTGCGGTCCTGGTCGTAGGTCCAGCCGCCGCCCTGGAGGACGAAGCCCTGGACGTGGCGGTGGAAGAAGCTGGCGTCGTAGTCGCCACGCTCGACGTAGCCGAGGAAGTTGTCGACGGTGCCGGGGGCGACGTCGGGGAAGAGCTCGATGTAGATGTTGCCGAAGTCGGTGTTGATCTCGACGACGGGGTTGGAGGCGTCTCCGGGGGTGCCGTCGAGCACGATCCTGGGCTCGAGGTTTTCGAGGGCGAATTCGGTTTCGGTGCTGGTCGCGCGACGAGAGAACAGCTTGCGCATGTCATCGGTCTCCGTGCCTGGTGCGGCGGTTTGTCTCTGGCGTTGTGCCCTGGGGCCCGGCGCGCGCTGGCGTGCCCGGCTCTGGGGGGTGCGGAGGCGTCTGGCAACGATGTCCGATCACCTACCGGCTGTCAATCCCCTTTCGTCCGCGAAAGGGGTTTGGATGCATGATATCAGGCTCCCGGGGGCTATCGCCGGTATCCGACGGGTTGTTCTGCGAGCCCGTACAACTCCCGAAGCGTGGTCATGGTGAAGAAGGCGACGAGGGCGAGCGCGGTGAGGAGTATGGCCTCTCGCGGGTAGCCGGCGCCGAGCATCCAGGCGACGGCGTAGAGGGTGAGCCAGAGGGAGCCGTAGCGGTAGATCTTGTCGGCGGCCCGGGGGCCGAAGCCGTACTGGCGGGTGCGGCGGAGGGCGAGCAGGACGAACCCGACGGTGAGCACGAGGGGGCCGATCGCGGCGGTGGGAGAGACCCAGGTGGGCCAGATGGTGCGGGCTCCCTCGGCGGCGGGGGCGGACCGGAGCCAGCCGAGCCAGAGGATGAGGACGGACCAGACGATCCAGCCGAGCAGGGCGAGGCAGGCGGCTCGGGTGGAGATGGGGGGGACCTTGCGGGCGAGGACGTGCGTCGCGGCGGCGACGATGAGGGCGTGGGTCATGACGAGCCAGACGGGCCACATGAACCGGAGGCCGGGGTTGGGGATCAGGATGTGGCCGGCGTAGAGGAGGCCGAGGACGACCAGGCCGACGGCGGGGACGAATCGGGCGGCGGTGTTGAAGAACAGGATGCCGAAGGCGAGGGCGAGGGTGAGGAGCACGGAGGCGGTGCCGAAGACGGTGGCGCCGAGGACGGCGATGATGAGGGTGAGCGCGACGGTGACGACGGCGGTCTCGATGGAGAGCTGGCCGGAGGCGAGGGGGCGCTCGGGCCGCAGGGCGCGGTCGCGGCGGACGTCGAGCAGGTCGTTGAGGCAGGTGCCGTAGGAGTAGAGGCCGAGGGCTGAGGCGGCCCCGCCGAGGAGGAGGGCCCACATGGGTTTGTCGTCGAGGTGGGGTGTGGGGGCTTCTTCGGCGACTCGGGATGACCAGAGGATGACGAACCAGACGTTGGCCACGGCGGCGAAGGCGGTGGTGACTCTGGTGAGGTAGAGGATCGGGCTGATCCGGCCGAGGAAGCGTTCCATGGGAGTGGAGGGTATGGGTGGGGGACGGGGTCGGGGGAAGGTTGCGGTGGGAATCGGGGGGGAGCGGGCCTTGCGGGCGGGCGGGGAGTAGGATCAGCCACGATGACGATGCATCCCTCCGGAATCCCGCCAGTCGCGCTTGTTGTGGCGCAGTACAACGCTTCGATTACTCACGCCCTGCGGGACGGGGCGGTGGAGGCGTATGCCGCGGCGGGGGGCGACCCGGGGGGGGTGATCGTGGTGGAGGCGCCGGGGGCGTTTGAGCTGCCGGTGCTGAGTGCTGCGGCGGCGAGATCGGGCCGGTGTGCGGGGGTGGTGGCGCTTGGGTGTTTGATCGAGGGGGAGACGTCGCACGCGGATCACATCGCGAACGCGGTGGCGAACGGGCTGGTGCAGGTGGGGCTGCAGACGGGGGTGCCGGTGACGTTTGGGCTGCTGACGGTGGCGACGGTGGAGCAGGCGCGGGCTCGTGCCGGTGGTGGCGAGGGCAACAAGGGGGCGGAGGCGATGCAGGCGTTGCTGGAGACGCTGGCGGCGACGGCGGCGCTTTCGCGGGGGGAGACCGGGGCGCGGTGTACGGCGGCCAAGCCGGACAAGGCTGCGGCGGTGAATCGCTGATGGCGCTTCCTCGTGAGATCCGGCGGATGGCGTTTCAGGTGCTGTACGAGCTTGATGCGCGGAATGGTGGGGATGCCGATGAGGTGCGTGGGAGCATCGATGAGGACGAGAAGCTGAAGCCGGCGGAGCGGGAGAAGGTGTTTGCGCTTGCCAGCCAGGCTTGGGCGCACCGGGCGGAGGCGGACGCGGCGATGCTGAAGCTGGCGCCGGACTGGCCGGCGCACCGGCAGCCGGTGGTGGATCGGTCGATTCTGCGGCTGGCGTTTTATGAGATGACGCGTGGCGGGGCGGCGCCGAAGATGGTGATCAACGAGGCGGTGGAGCTGGCCAAGACGTTCAGCACGGAGCGGTCGCCGGCGTTTGTGAATGCGTTGTTGGACAAGGTGATGAAATCGCTCTCGGCGGGGGCTGCGGCCGGTGTCGGTGCGGGGAATGACGTCCCGGCGGGTCCGGACGCGGCGGCACCGTCGAAGACGGAGGAGTAGCGACGCATGGGTCTTGTCTCGGGAACACTGGCCAAACTTCGGCGCGGGTTGACGAGGACGCGGGACGCGTTTGCGGGCAGGCTCCGGTCGGTGCTGATGGGGCGGACGCTGGATGAGGCGCTGATCCGTGAGCTCGAGGCGACGCTGATCGGGAGCGATGTCGGGGTGCAGACGACGACGCGGCTGATCGCGAAGGTGCGTGAGGGGTATAAGGCGGGGACGCTGACGCGGGGCGAAGATGTTCTGGAGGTGCTTCGCGCGGAGCTGAAGCTGCTGTGGCCGGACGCGGATCGTTCGTTGCACATGGCGCCGGAGGGTGCGGGGCCGACGGTGATTCTGGTCACCGGGGTGAACGGCGCGGGGAAGACGACGAGCATCGCGAAGCTGTGCAAGATGCTGACCGACGACGGGCACCGGGTGCTGGTCGGGGCGTGCGATACGTTCCGGGCCGGGGCGGTGCGGCAGCTGGAGATCTGGGCGGGTCGGCTGGGTGTCGAGATCGTCAAGGGGCAGGAGGGCGGCGATCCAGCGTCGGTGGCGTTTGACGCGTGCGCGGCGGCGAAGGCGCGGGGCGTGGACGTGGTGATCCTCGACACGGCGGGGCGGCTGCACACGCAGGACCCGTTGATGCGGCAGCTCGAGAAGATCTACAAGGTGGTGGGCAGGCAGATCGAGGGCGGGCCGCACGAGGTGTTGCTGGTGCTTGATGCGACGAGCGGGCAGAACGCGCTGCGTCAGGCCGAGCAGTTTACCGAATCGGCGAAGGTGACCGGGATCTTCCTGGCGAAGCTGGACGGCACGGCGAAGGGCGGCGTGGTGGTGGCGATCCGCGATCAGCTCGGGCTGCCGGTGAAGTTTGTCGGGGTGGGCGAGACGCCGGACGATGTGCAGCCGTTTGACCCGTCGTCGTTTATCGATGCGCTCTTTGACGTGCCGATCGAGTCTGCCTGAGCGAGCCACGAATCCTGTTCGGCGATGCAGTCGAGGACCTCGGCGGGGATGTTGCGCAGGCCGCGGCGGATGGCTTTTTCGAGTGCGTAGTGGAGCGAGTCGCGGACGCGTTTGCGGACGCGGGGGGTGATCTCGATCTGGTGGAGGGGCATCTGTTCGAGGGCGAAACGCCAGGCGTGGTATTCCTCGAGGCACCGCGGCTTGTAGGTGTCGAATCCGATGGCGTGGTGGCCGACCTCGTGGAGGAAGACGGCGGCGGAGACGGGGCCTCGGGGGCGGGGTGACTCGATGAGCCGGCTGGTTGTGCCGTCGCGGTAGAAGACCTGCCAGGCGACGCCGGAGGTGGTGGAACGCCACTTGCGGACGCGGATGCCGTGGGCAGCGAGCATGGAGCGTTCGAGGGTGTGGTAGCGTTCGGCGGCGGAGGGTTGGCGTTGCGCGCGCGGGGTTGGTGGGGCGGGCTTGGGTGTGGCGGGTCGGCGGCCGCGTTTGGTGGCGGCCGGAGTGCGGGGTTCGATGAGGTCCCAGAGGGTCAGCACGGTTTGGTGACCTGCGAGGGGGCGGCGGTGAGCATGGCGCCCTTGGTGATGGCCCGGCCGCGGGCGTAGTCGGGCCAGCGCATCGGGCGTTTGCCGGTGGGTTGGATCTCGAGGATCTGCAGCACGCTCTCGCCGGTGGCGAAGTGGCCCTCGGCGGCGTCGATGAGTTCGCCGGGTGCGGCGTGGGCGTGTGGTGCTGTGGTGCTTGCGGGCATCTCGATCACGCCGGCCCGCAGCAGCTTGACCGGCTGCCCGTCGAGCGTGGCCTGGACGCCGGGCCAGGGGCTCAGGCCGTTGATGCGGCGGCGGCAGGCTTCGGCGGAGTCGGTCAGGTCGATCCATGCATCGGCGCGGGAGAGCTTGCCGGCGAGCGTGACGGCGGACTCGTCCTGCTTGCGGGGGTCGAGGGTGCGGGCCATGTGGCCGTCGAGGACGTGCTCGACGAGTTCCGGGCCGTCGCCGGCGAGGAGGTCGTGCAGTTCGCCGGTGGTGATGGTCGGGTCGATGGGGCGTTCGCTCTGGCCGAGGATGAGGCCTGCGTCCATCCGCTCGGCGAGGGTGATGACAGAGTTTCCGGTGGTCTCGTCGCCGGCGAGGATGGCGGCGTTGATGGGTGCGGCGCCGCGCCAGCGCGGGAGCAGGGATGCGTGGAGGTTGATCGCGAATCGCTTCTTGAGGAGCGCGGTGCCGAGCTTCTGCCCGAAGGCGATGACGACCCAGGCGTCGGCCTCGACGGCCCGGATCGTGTCGGTGACCTCGGGCTCGTTGATTCGCTCGGGCTTGAGCAGGGGGACCTCGGGGAGGTTGTCGGCGGCCCAGGTGCCGACGGGGGTCGGGGTCAGCTTGCCGCCGCGGCCGGCCTTGCGGTCGGGCTGGGTGACGACCATGGCGACGTCGTGGTCGCGGGCGAGCGCTTCGAGCGTGGGCAGTCCGAATGCTCCGGAACCGAGAAAGACGAGCTTCATAGGCGAAGGGTATCACGAACGCCGATCGCCTACAGTCGTCGTCGCTGGTCCCCAGGCGTGCTCGGGGTCTTTGTTGGCCATCTGCTCTGAACCCCGTTGCCCCTGGCGACCACGGTGCGGCCGTGGGCCATACCCCAGAGGACCGCATGCCCGAGATCACGATCCGTCTGCCCAAGTTCTTTTCGTTCGGTCATCCGGTGTTCGACCTGCGGTCGGGGCGGAGCGGTTCGGCCCGCGCGGACATCCTGTCGGGCCTGACTGTGGCCCTGGCGCTGGTGCCGGAGGCGGTGGCGTTTGCGTTTCTGGCGGGTGTTCCCCCCCTTGTCGGTCTTTACGCGGCGTTCATCATCTGCTTGCTCACGTCGATCCTCGGCGGGCGTCCGGGGATGATCTCGGGAGCGACCGGGGCGATGGGCGTGGTGGTTGTCTCGCTGGTGGCCGAGCACGGCATTGGGTATCTGTTCCCGGCGGTGGTGCTGTGCGGTCTGTTGCAGGTCGTGGTGGGGCTGTTCAAGCTCGGGCGGTTCATTCGCATCGTGCCGCACCCGGTGATGCTGGGGTTTGTGAACGGGCTGGCGGTGGTGATTCTGCTTGCGCAGCTCGGCAGCTTCAAGACGCTGAACGCGGACGGGGTGATGGCGTTTCTGTCGGGTTCGCGGCTGTGGCTGATGCTCGGGCTGGTGGCGGCGACGATGGCGATCATCGCCTTCTTGCCGAAGCTCACGCGGGTGGTGCCGGCGTCGCTGGCGGCGATCGTGCTGGTGTCGGTCGCGGCGTTTGCGATCAATGCGTCGGCGGGCGGGTCGGCGGAGGGGGCGGGTGATGGTGCCGGGGGCGCGGCCGGGCCTCGCCCGCTGCTGACGGTCGGGGACATGCTGCTGGACAGCACGCGGGCGGCGGCGGTGCGGACTGCGCAGCGGGAGAAGGACGCGGCGGTGCTGGCGGCGGCGAGCGAGGCGCTGCCGCGGGGAGTGGCTGCGAAGCCCGCGGGCGAGCAGCCGGTTGCGCCGCTGACGGACGCGGAGACCTCGGCGGCGGTGGCTTCGGTGGACGAGGCGGCGGTGGGGATCTCGGGCGGCCTGCCTCGGCCGGCGTGGTGGGACTTTGCGATGCCGCCGGCGACGCTGGCGACGCTGTGGATCATTCTGCCCTACTCGGTGATTCTGGCGGCGGTGGGGCTTATCGAGTCGCTGATGACGCTGACGCTGGTGGACGAGCTGACGGACACGCGGGGCAGCAGCAACCGCGAGTGCGTGGGCCAGGGCGTGGCGAATGTGGCGTGCGGGCTGTTCGGCGGTATGGGCGGGTGCGCGATGATCGGTCAGTCGCTGATCAACGTGAAGGCGGGCGGGCGGCGGCGGCTGTCGGGGATCACGGCGGCGGTGGCGCTGTTGGTGTTCATTCTGTTTCTTGCGCCGCTGATCGAGGCGGTGCCGATGGCGGCGCTGGTCGGCGTGATGCTGATGGTGGTGATCGGGACGTTTGAGTGGACGACGCTGCAGACGTGGCGGCGGATCCCGCCGGCGGATGTGCTGATCATGCTGGTGGTGGCGGGGTACACGGTGTTCATGCACGATCTGGCGACGGCGGTGGTCTTGGGGGTGGCGCTGTCGGCGTTGGTCTTTGCGTGGAACAAGAGCAAGCACCTGATCGCGGACACGCAGTTCGACGAGTACGGGAGCAAGATCTATCAGCTGCACGGGGTGCTGTTCTTCGGGAGCGTGACGCGGTTCCGCGATTTGTTCTCGCCGCAGGATGATCCGGATGATGTGGTGATCGATTTCTACTTCAGCCGGGTGTACGACCAGTCGGGGCTGGAGGCGATCAACGCGCTGGCGGAGCGGTATCAGAAGCTGGGCAAGCGGCTGCACCTGCGGCATCTGAGTGAGGATTGCCGGCGGCTGCTGGACAAGGCGGGGGAGTTGGTGGAGGTGAACATCAGCGAGGATCCGCATTATCACGTGGCGACTGAGCGGCGGGGGTAGTGGGGGCTGGGACCTGTGAGCTCTGGATTCACCGCGGAGGGCGCGGAGAGCGCGGAGGAGGGATCGGGGGGAGGCTTTTACCACAGAGGCGCAGAGGGGATTGAGGGGGAGAGCAGGGGAAGGGGCAGAGAGAACCGCGGTGGGCCGGTGGTCGATCTCTGGTGTTGTCGGCGGCGTCGGCGATGGCGGCATTGTCACTCTGTGTTCTCTGTGCCTCGGTGGTGAGGCTGTGGCTTCGCTGACCTTCTGCGGGTGTGTACGGCGTCCGATGTTCAGCGTCGCGGAGGGGAGCCCACGCTGGCGCGTTGGGCTTCTTTTGGGAGGCTCCTCGCTTGCCGCTTCGGGCTCTGTTCTGGCTTCGGGCTCTGTTATGGGGGCTGCGGGTTTTTTCTGTGAGTTGATGTCCCTCGTGGCGGCGGTTCTCGCTTTGCGTGGTGAGGCCGGACCGGCGGTTGGGTCCGGCGATGGCAAACCCGCTTGCGCGAAAGAGAGACGATATGACCCGCTTTACCTGTTCTGCAGCGATCCTTGCTCTGGCCGTGGCCGTGCCCGCGGCCTCGGCGGACGACTACGCGTACACCGAGCACGACTTTGATCCCGGGACGTGGACGGCGATGAGCCCGTTCTGGGTCCATGCCCCGGCGCCGGGGACGACGATGAACGTCCCGACCGATCGGTTCATCGGGGGCGATCCGTTGAATGGCTTCCTCGTGCAGTTGTTCAGCGTGGACATCCCGGAGAACCAGTTTAATTCGGTGTTTGCGCCGGTCATGATGGATGGCTGGGGCTACGACCCCAGCACGCAGGGTGCGATCACGCAGTTTGCGGCGTCGATGCGGACCTTCCCGGTAGCTGAGAATCAGCGCGAGCACCTCGCCGGTGTCCGGATGCTGATCGAGCAGGACGGCAAGCTGTTTACCGCGACGACCGGGGACAACTTCCATGCCTTCAACTTTGACGATCCCTCCCACGTGTACGGCTTCTCGGGGTATGTCGCGGAAGACTTCATCGAGGTCGTGCCCGAGTCGGGGCTTCTGCTGGACTCCCACCCGGACTTCTCCGGCGGGCCGATGGAGTTTGGATTCGGGTTGTCGCTGACGAGCACGTTGCTCGACGGTGAGGGGCCGCTGACGCTGGCCGGTGCGTTTGACGATGTGTCGGTGCGGTTCTCGACGGTGCCGGCGCCGGCGGGTCTTGGGCTGCTGGGGACGGGGGTCTTGATGATGTCGCGCCGCCGCCGGGCTTGAGCTGGGAGACTGGCCGCACTCATCTCCGAGACCCCCCGTGCCGAGCGCGCGGGGGGTCTTTGTGTGTGGTCAGTTGGCGTGGGTGCTTTGCCAGGAGCGCAGGAGGTCGCGGCCCGGGGCGTCGGGGGGCAGTTGGTCGAGCCAGTGGTCGACGGTGCTGAGCGCTTCGGCGGTGTTGCCCTGGGCGAGGTGGGCGTCGGCGAGGGCGAGGATGAGTCGGCACTGGTGCGGGCTGCCGGGCGGGGCGACGGCGATGCCCGGTTCGGCGGCCTCGGCGACGGCTTCGGGCTGTTCGGCGGCGAGGAGGGCGCGGACCCATCGGACGCGGTCTTCGAGGACGAATTCGCGAGATTCGCCCCAGACCTTTGCGCGCGCGGGGACGACCCAGGCGTAGGTGGCGGCGGCGTCGGCGTGCAGGCCTGCCTCGGCCTGGGCGAGGCCGAGCCAGTGTCCGGCGGTCGAGGCCTGGATGGAGTCGGCCCCGTGGAGCTGTTGGACGGCGTCGTGGTATTCGAGGGCGAGGGGGAGCATCTCTGCGAAGCGATTCTGCTTGACGGCGAGGTCGCAGGCCATGCGCAGGCCGTGCATGCGGAAGCGGTTTGGTGAGCCGAAGATGGGTTCGGCGAGGTCGAGCTGGCGGTCGATGACCGGGCGGGCTTCGTCGAGGCGGTTGTTGTTGAGCAGGAGGCTGGCGTAGACGTGGCGGAGGGTCATGGCTTGGGAGTGCTGCGGGCCGAGGACTTCTTCGGCGGTCTGCAGTGCGTCCTGGAGGTGGTCGGCGGCGGATGGGTCGTCCATGGCTGCGAGGGCGAAGCCGAGGTACTGGAGGAGTTCGAGGTGGCCTCGTGAGCCTTTGAGCCCCTGCTGTTCGTAGGCGGCGCCGATGGCGAGCATCTCTTGGCGGGGGTCGGGGGGGCTCTCGATCATGATGCCGTAGGTGCGCGCGCGGAGGGCGGTGGGGTGTTCGGGTCCGAGTGTGTCGATGATGAGGTCGCGGAGTGCGATGACTTCCTGGTCGACGGCTTTGGAGGGTTCGCCGTCGCGGCGGGCGAGGCCTGCTTCGAGCCGGAGTCGGAGGGTTTCGGGGTGGAGTTCGCCGTGTTGGGCGGCGGAGACGTCGGCGGCTTTGGCGAAGGCTTCCCATCCTTCGGCGGAGTCGGTGATGAGGACGAGTGAGCTGCCGGCGCGTTCGAGTACGGCGGTGAGGACGTCGGGGGTTTGGCCGAGGCGGGTCTCGGCGTCGCTGACGACGCCGCGGAGGAAGTCCTGGATGGTGAACTCGGTTCTGGTCGAGGTGTCGGGCCCGAGTGCGTCGAGCATGTCTCCGAGGAGGAAGGAGACGACGGCGTCGGAGCGTTTGCGGGCCTGGTCGGATTGTGCGAGGGCGTGTTCGGCGGCGGCTCGGCCGGCGCGGGCCTCGTCGCGGCCGTGTTTGAGCGCCCATGCGCCGGCGGCGGCGGAGGCGAGGGCGACGACGGCGAGCGCGGTGGCGGCTTTGTGTCGGCCGACGAAGCGGCGGGTGAGGTAGACCGCGCCGGGTGGTGTGGCTTCGACGGGCCGGCCGTCGAGGAAGCGGCGGAGGTCGTCTCCGAGGGCGGCGGCGGAGCGGTAGCGGAGGGCGGGGTCTTCGGCGGCGGCTTTGAGGACGATGCGGTCGAGGTCGCCTCGGAGTTCGCGGGGGCTGGCGGTGGGGGAGTCGCCGGTGGCGGCGAGCTGGCTGGGGCGTGCGGTCCTGGAGGACCGGCGGGAAGCGGAGTCGTCGGCGGAGGTGGAGGTGTGGGGGTGTGGCACCTGGCCGGTGAGCAGTTCGCAGAGGAGTGTGCCGAGTGCGTAGACGTCGATGCGCACGTCGGTGGTCTCTGCGCCGGAGCGTTGTTCGGGGCTCATGTATCTGGGCGTGCCGAGGCGGAGCCCGTCGCGGGTCATGGACTGCTGGGCGGTGTCGTCGATGAGTTTGGCGATGCCGAAGTCGATGACGCGGGGGTGGGGTGCGCCGTCGATGGTTTCCACGAGGATGTTGGCGGGCTTGAGGTCTCGGTGGATGACGGCGCGCTGGTGGGCGTGGTGGACGGCGTCGCAGATGCGGGCGAGGAGTTCGACACGGGCGCGCAGCGAGAGCTTGTTGGTGTTGCAGTAGGTGGTGAGCGGTTCGCCGCGGATGCGCTCCATGGTGACGAATGGGCGTCCGGCGCGGTCGAGGCCTGCGTCGAGGACGCGGGCGATGCCGTCGTGGTTCATGCGGGCGAGGACCGCGGCTTCGGACTGGAAGTGGGCGACGGTGGCGGCGGAGGAGAACTCGGTGCGGAGGAGCTTGATGGCGACGTCGCGCTGCACGGGGGTGGTCTGGCGGGCGGCGAAGACGACGCCGAACCCGCCGCGGCCGATCTCGGGGCCGATCTCGTAGCCGTCGATCTCGGGGGGGCTGATTGGTGCGGCGACGGCGTCGGCGGAGCTCGGGGTCCTGCCGTCTGACTTGGGTGTTTCGAGGAGTCCTTTGGCGCGGCGGTGGGCTTCGAGGAGGCCTTCTGCGGCGCGGCGGACCGCGGGGTCGGCCTGTTGGACGGCTCGGCGGGCGGCTTCGGCGGGGTCGCCGTTGGTGGTGTCGTCGTTGGCGGCGGAGTCTTCGGCGTTGAGGAGCAGCGTGAAGAGGGCTTTGACGGCGGCGGCGTCCGGTGGTGGCGTCGTGTTGTGCGGCGGGGTCGGTTGGCTCATGCTTCGGCTTCGATCAGTTGCTGGAGACGTGCTCTGGCGAACTCCCAGTCGCGTTTGACGGTGCGGGAGGCGACGCCGAGCAGCTCGGCGATCTCGTCGATCTGGCGTCCGGCGTAGAACCGCAATCGCACGACGTTCGCGGCGCGCTCGTCCTCGGCTTCGAGGGCGGTCAGGGCGTCGTCGAGGGCGAGGAGGTCGTGGGGGTCGGCTTCGGTGGATGCCTGGACGAGGTCGACGTCGATGCGGCCTCGGACGGTGCCGGGGATGGCGCGTTTGGCGGCGGCTTTGGCGCGGGCGTGGTCGATGAGGATGCGGCGCATGGCGGTGGAGGCCGCGAGGAAGAAGGCGTGCCGGTGCTCGAAGGAGAGCTCGGGGGTGAGGCCTCCGGTCCGGAACAGCCGGAGGTAGGACTCGTTGACGAGGGCGGTGGCGTTGAGGGTGTGGGCGTTGTTTTCGCGGCGGAGGAGCGAGGCGGCGATGATGCGGAGTTCGCCGGCGACGGCCTCGAGGAGCCTTGTGCGGGCCTGTTCGGAGCCGGAGCCGGCCTGCTCGATGAGTTGGGTGAGGTCGGGTGGCGGCGGGGTTTGGTTGGGGCTTTCGCCTGGCATGCATCGCACCTCACGTCGATGAGGGTCCTCCGGGAGTGGCGGGAGCGATGCCGCGGGGGCATCGTCCGCGGGACGCCTGGCAGTCTATCGCGGTTTTGGATCGGACCGAGGGCGGTGGTGGTTGAGGGGCGGTGCGTGTTGGGTCAGTCCCGGGGTGCGTTTGCAGCGTCGGTGAGCCATTGGCCGAGGGCCATGATGTGGTCGGGCTGGCTCGGGAGTTCGATCGCGGGGCGGGCGAGTGAGCCGGCGAAGAGGGGGAACTGGCCGCTCTCGATGTCGAGGACCACGCGCATGGTGCGGGAGATCGGGTCGATCCTGGGCTCGACATAGCGGACGCTGGCGGCGCAGGTGCGTTCGATGGGGTCGTCCACGGCGATCGCGTATCGGGTGCCGGGCTGGAGTCCGGCGGCCAGATCGGCGGGCAGGTAGAGGTCGATGCACATCTGGTCGAGGGAGGCGAGTTCGGCGATGGGCTCGCCGGGGGAGAGCATGGCGCCGGGTTCGGCGACGACGCGGACGACGACGGCGTCGAACGGGGCGCGGACGACGTGCTCTTCGAGCCGGGCCTCGGCGAGGGTGAGGTTGAGCCGGGCTTCGTGGAGCTGCTCACGGGCGTAGAGCAGGTCGGCGCGGGCGATGGCCTCGGCGCTCTCGGCGTCGGTCAGCTCGGAGGAGGCGGCGGCCCTTGACGCGGAGGCCCGCCGCAGCCGGGTGAGGGTGTCTGTGGCCTGATCGAGTACTGCCTTTGCGCGTTCGACCTGCGCGGTTCTTGAGGCTTCGGCCTGGGCGAGCCTGAGAGCGGCCTGTGCGCTGCGGTCGTCGATGACCGCGATGATGTCGCCCTTGGTGACGGCCTGTCCCTCTTCGACGTGGACGGCGGCGAGGAGTGTGTCGAATGGTGACCCGAGCACGACCTCGTGGCGCGGGCGGACGGTGCCGGGCAGGATGTCACGCCCGGTGGTGTCGAGGATCTGCACCGCGGCTGTGTCGGGTCGGTGCGTGAGCGGCTCGAGGGGGCCGGTGAGGGTGTTGAGGAGCGAGACGCCCGCGGCGAAGAGAAAGAGTGATGCGTTCATGAGAGACCTCCGTGAGCATGTGTTCTGTGTCCGGGGGTGCTGTAGATGGCTCGGTTTACGATCCCGAACCCTCCTTCATCCTGTTGAGGAACCGGCGGATGCGGCGATCGAGAAGCGTGGCGGTGGTGCGGGGGAGCGACGGGAGCTGGGCGCGCAGTTCGCTCCCGGCGAGTTCCGCGTCGTCGGGGGCGAGCCGCAGGCGGACCTCGAAGTAGGGGTCGGCGGCGTGGCCGGTCGCGGCGTTGAGCGGGACGAGCCCGCCGGGGGCGAGTCGGGCGGTGTCGGCGGAGATGGTCCGGGTCCCGGTTCGGCCGATGTCGATGACGGTGCCGGTGATGTCGCGGGTGGGGAAGACGGGGGACCGGCAGACCACGGCGTCGCCGAGTGCGAGTTGGAGTGATTCGAACTCGGCGGCGCGGATGTGGAAGACGGCTTCGGGTGCGCCGGAGCCGTAGACGGCGATGGGCTCGCCCTGCTGGAGCGCGACTCCGGTCTTGCGGACGGCGAGTTCGAGCACGCGGCCGTCGGCGGGCGCGGTGACCTCGAGAGAGGCGAGATGCAGGCCGACGTCCTCGAGCTGCGAGGCGGTCTGCTGGGAGGCGAGCTGGGTTTTGGCGGCTTCGGATGGTGAGTAGGTCGCGGCGAGTGTTCGGCGCGAGTTGGCGAGGTCGTGCTCGGCCAGCAGGGTGTGCTGTCGGGTCTGGAGCTCGGGGTTGTAGAGCGTGGCGATCGGGCTGCCGCGACGGAGGGCCTCGCCCTGGCGGGCCGGCAGGGCTGTCAGCACGCCTCGCTGTGGTGCGCGGAGGGTGCTGACTGATTCGAATGAGACCACGCCGCGGGCGTTGATGGGCCAGGGCATGGGCAGGAGGAGCACGCCGGCGGTGAGGCCCGCGGTGGCGGCGGCGGTGGTCAGTATGGCCCGGGGGCGGACGGGGGCGATCTCTTCGGAGGAGATGAGGTAGCGGACGAGCTTGAGGAAGGCCTTGCCGAGGGTGAGTGCGTTGAGCAGGATGGCCATGATGAGGCCGGCGCCGCCGAACTTCATGACGAGCACGGTGGAGATCGTGATCATGAGGACGACGCGGTAGCTGATCTGGGCGAGACCAAATGTGGTCAGGCCGGGGTGCAGCTGCACGGGCTCGCCGCTGGCGGTCTGTTTGAGGCCGAAGAGCACGCGTTTGAACAGCCCGGCGACGGCCTCCTGGCAGCGGGCGCGCAGGTTGGGCACGCCGGAGAGGTCGCTGACGAGGTAGTAGGCGTCGTATCGCAGCAGGGGGTTGAGGTTGAAGAGGGTGGTGGTGACGGTGGCGAGCACGATGACCTGGTAGGCGAGCGTGTTGAGGGTGGAGGCGTCGGTCGCGGCCCAGACGAAGACGGCGATGGCGCCGATGATTGATTCGAAATAGACCCCGCCGAGCGTGACGATGGCGCGGCGGCGGGTCTTGGTGAAGGTCCAGGAGTCGGTCGCGTCGACGTAGGCCAGTGGTGTGAAGAGGACGAGGAAGACGCCCATCTCCGGGACGCGGCCGCCGAAGGATCGGCAGGCGTAGGCGTGGCCGAATTCGTGGATGACCTTGAGCCCGAGGAGGGCGGCGAAGAGCATGTAGACGTTGTTGCCGTCGAGCATCGTGAGGACGGGGGCGGAGAGCTCGTCGAATCTGGAGAAGGCGACGATGCCGGCTGCGGTCGCGAGAAGGAGCCACGCGATGAAGGCGGGCGTGGTGAAGAGCCAGCGGAACAGCGGCAGTGTGCGAGCGAGGAACTGGTCGGGGTTGATGAGCGGGACGCGGAGGAAGAAGACGCCGAGGACTTTGGAGAGGTGCTCGGCGCGGCGCTTTCTCTCGAACCTCTGGAAGAGGGTGTCGGCGTCGTTGACCGGGAGGCTGAGGAGGCTGCGCTGGTGGAGTTCGAGGATGAGTGCGTAGAAGTCCTCTTCGTCCTCGTCGGTGAGCACGCCGTGGGCGACGAGCTGGCTGTAGGTCTGGCTGAGGGTGGAGTCTTCGCGCAGCGCGGTGATGACCCGGTAGTCGTCCGGGTCGAACCGGTGGGTCGCGAAGGTGACCGGGTCGCGGACGACGTAGGCCGGGCCGTCGCGGAAGACGTGCCGGCTGATGTCGAGCTCGCCGCGCAGGGAGACCACGACGTCGCGGAGGCGGTCGGCGATGCTGGGTTGTGCGGGTGCGGCGGTCATTAGTCGAACCAGAACCTCAGTCGGGCGTTGTCGATGAGTCGGTGTGCTGCGAGCCACCAGTTGGGGCGGTCGCCGGCCTCGATCATGGCGATGCCCTCCATGCCGGGGCGGAGCCAGGGCTGTCCCTCGGGCGCCTTGGCTTCGGCGATGAAGACGGCGTTTCCTTCGCGCTGGACGGTGGCGGGGGCGACCCTGTCGAGCGAGGAGAAGCCGGGGTCTTCGGGCCGGGCGTGGCTGGCGAAGCGGAGCCGGCTGCCGGGGGTGAGGTCGGTGACGCGGCTCTGGGGCACGCGGAGTTCGAGCGTGAAGGCGTCGGTGGCGGCGATCGAGATCATGGGGTCACCGAGGGCGAGGACGCGTCCGGGGAGGTTGGAGAGGTCGGGGGCGACGACCACGCCGGCGACGGGTGAGCGGATCTCGGACTCGCGGAGGCGTTCGAGCACGCGGTCGAGGCGGGTCTGCAGCGAGCGCAGTTCGCCCTGGGCGAGCGAGGCCCCGGCCGGGTCGCGGGTGGCGATCGCTTCGGCGACGCGGAGCTTTGCGTTGTGCATCTCGGCTTCGAGGTTCCGGCGTTCGAGCTGCTGGAGGGAGGAGTCCATGGTGGCGAGGACCTGGCCGGCCTCGACCTGTTCGCCGGCGCGGACGAGGACGGAGGCGACGGCGCCCTCGATGGGGGCTGCGACGACGTGTTCGCGCTCGGCGATGACGACGGCGGGGACGGAGATTCGGTAGGGCCGCGTGCCGATGGCGGCCCATGTGATCGCGCCGAGGCTGAGCAGGACGAGTGCTTTGCGGCGGAGGGTGCCTTTGCCGAAGCTCCAGGCGGCGGCGTTGCGGACGGACTGTGCGGTGTGGGCTGTGAGCGGTTGTGTGGCGCGGCTGACGAGGGGGATGGCGCCGGCGAGCGGGGCGAGGAGTTTTTGAACGGCTTCGATGTCGTCTGCGTCGAAGGGGCGGTCGGCGGAGCGGCGGAAGGAGACGACGGCTGCGGGACCGTTCCCGTCGTCGACGGGGATGCTGAGGACGCAGGCTCCGGCGGCTGTGGCTCTCCATCGCTGGTGGAGGAGTCCCTCGTCGGCGAGGTCGGAGTCTTCCCACTGGTCGCGTGGTTGGGCGACGATCGGGCGGGCGGCGTCGGCGCACTCGCCCATGGCCTGTTCGATCAGGTGGACGCCGGGGCTTCGGCGTTTGACCTCGTCGAGCCCGGAGATGCACATGACGCGGACCTTGCCGTTGCGGATCGTGCCCATGGCGGCCTGGTCGCAGTCGAAGCGTTGGCGTGCGGAGTTGGTGATGGTGTAGGCGAACTCGTGGATGTTCTTGAACGAGCCGGCGCGGGTGAAGACGCGGGCGATGTCGGACATCTCGACGCCGGGCTTGGGTGCGGACCTGCGTGTGAGGACGGAGGCGATCTGCAGGCAGGCGGCGCGGAGGTGGAGTTGGAGTCGTTCGGCCTGGGCGGTGCTGTTGCAGCGGACGAGCACGGCGATGGCGCCGAAGGGGTCTCGCCCGGCGATGTCGATCGGGCTGGCGATGACGGCGAACTGGGGGGTGCCGTCCGGTCCGAAGAGCCTGGTGATGGACCGTGCGTGCGAGCGGGACTCGAGCGCGGTGGAGCGGAGCGTGGAGGTCCAGGCGGGCACGCCCGCAATCTCGGCCTGGCGTTGCAGGTCGATCTCGTCGCTTGCGATGCCGACGGTGAGGCAGCCGCTGAGGCAGTCGAGCGACTCGACGATGACGTCGAGGAGGGCGCCGGCGCGTTGCCGCGCGGTGGCGTGGGTGCGTTCGATCGCGGCGATGCTGGCGACCAGGTCGGACGGCTTCCGCTCGCCTTGCTGCTGCCAGGACTGGTCGGCTGCGTCTGATGTGGCAATGGTCTGTTGCATCGTTCTCGGGTCTGGGGCTTGTGCGGCGGGGGGGGCTGGATCAGACGATGGAGCGGGAGGCGGCGGAGTCTTCGGAGGCGGGGAGCGTCACCGGCTCGAGGAAGCGGAGGCCGGCCTCGAAGGCGTCGGGGCGGACCATGCGGCCCCGGAGGCAGAGTGCGTAGACCGGCGCGAGATCGAACTCCTGGCGGTCGAAGGCGATCTGGTAGACGTCGCCGATGCGGAGCGGGCGGGGGAGGAGGATCTGTGTGCCGCCGGAGGAGATATCGCCGGTGATGCCCTGGAGGCGGACGCCGTTGCGTTCGCTGAGGCTGGCGGGGTCGACGTAGACCTTGACGCGCACGGAGAGGCGGGTGTGGTTCCGGAGCTTTTTGACAGCGTCCGAGGTGCTTCCGGCGAGTTCATCGATGATGGCCTGGGCCTGTTGGTCGTCGCTGAGGCCGTTGTTGCGAGTGGTCACCAAGGGTTATCTCCGATCAGCCGCGACGGCCTCGCGAGTGTGTGTGGTTGCTTTCCTGCTCGTCGGTGGACGTCGTGCGGCCGCCGAGGGATCGGACGAGGCCGAGGAGGACGGTGAAGGTGCGGGTGAAGCGGTCCTGGAGCGAGCGTTCCTGCTGGTCGTTGAATCCGTCTGATTCGATCGTGTCGGTGCTTGCCCGTGTTGCTCCGGCGTTGCGGGCGGCGTCCGCTTCGGCGAGGTCGGCGTTTTCGGCGCGGACGAACTCGTAGAGGGGGCGGTCGGGCGGGGGAAGCGGGGTCTCGTCGTCGACGGGCTCGGGGACGATGGGCGTGAGTTCGCCGATCATGCGTACGCCGGGGCCCTCGGCGGGGGTGATTGCGGGGCTTCCGTCGTCGAGCTTGTGGAGCTGGGTGTCGATCTGGTCGAGCGTGCGTTCGACGTCGGAGACGGTGTCGATCACGCCGAGGTCGTGGTCTCCCTCCCAGTTGATCTCGACCGGTGCGTCCGGGTCGGGTGTGTCGGTCTCTGCGCTGGGGACCGAGGGCGTGCCGGTGGCGGTCGGCTGCTCGGGGGGATGCACGACGAGCTGAATGGTCGAGGAGGTGGAGGCGGTGTCGCCCTCGGCTTCTGTCGAGGTAGCGGTGACGGTGAGTTCGAAGTCGCCGTGGGCGTGGCCGGCGGGCGTGATGGTCAGGCCGTCGAGCTGATCGGGCTGGAGTGTCCAGGAGCCGTCGGGGTTGGCGGTGCCAGCGGAGAGTGAGGCGCCCTCGGGGATGTCGGTGATGGTGATGGAGAGGGACTCGGAGCCGTCGGAGTCGGTGAGGGCGGAGGAGAGGTCGAGGGCGATGGGGAAGCCCGCGAACCCTTCGGCCGGGGTGGTGGAGAGTGTGGGGGCGTCGGCGACGCCGGTGACGGCGACGTTGATGGTGGAGGTGGTGGAGGCGGTGTCGCCGTCGGCTTCTGTGGCCGTCGCGGTGACGGTGAGTTCGAAATCGGTGTCGGAGTCGGTCGGGGGTGTGATGGTCAGGCCATCGAGCTGATCGGGCTGGAGTGTCCAGGAGCCGTCGGGGTTGGCGGTGCCGGCGGAGAGTGTCGCGCCGTCGGGGACGCCGGTGATGGTGATGGAGAGGGTTTCGGAGCCGTCGGTGTCGGAGAGGGCGGAAGACAGGTCGAGGGCGATGGGGGAGTCTTCGAGGCCGCTGGCGTCGGTGACGCTGAGCGACGGGGCATCGGCGACGCCTGCGACGGTGACGTTGATCGTCGAGGTCGTGGAGCTGGTATCGCCGTCGGCTTCTGCCGCGGTGGCGGTGACGGTGAGTTCGAAGTCGGTGTCGGCGTCGGCCGGCGGTGTGATGGTCAGGCCGTCGAGATCGCCGGGCTCAAGCGTCCAGGAGCCGTCGGGGTTGGCGGTGCCGGCCGAGAGTGAGGCACCCTCGGGGACGCCGGTGATGGTGATGGAGAGGGTCTCGGACCCGTCGGTGTCGGTGAGGGCCGAAGCGATGTCCAGGGCGATGGGCGAGTCTTCGGCGCCCGAGGCGTCGCTGGTGGTGAGCGTGGGGGCGTCGGCAACACCGGTGACCTCGACGTTGATGGTGGAGGTGGTGGAGGCGGTGTCGCCGTCGGCCTCCGTGCTCGTCGCGGTGACGGTGAGCTCGAAGTCTCCGTCGGAGTCGGCTGGCGGTGTGATGGTCAGGCCGTCGAGATCGCCGGGTTCGAGTGTCCACGAACCGTCGGGGTTGGCGGTGCCGGCGGAGAGTGTCGCGCCGTTCGGCACGCCGGTGATGGTGATGGACAGGGTCTCGGAGCCGTCGGTGTCGGTGAGGGCCGCGGAGAGGTCGAGGGCGATCGGTGCGTCCTCGGCTCCCGAGGCGTCGCTGGTGGTGAGCGTCGGCGCGTCGGCGACGCTGGCGACGGTGACATTAATGGTGGAGGATGTGGAGGCGGTGTCGCCGTCGGCTTCTGCCGAGGTTGCGGTGACGGTGAGCTCGAAGTCGGCTGCGGAGTTGCTGGCGGGTGTGATGGTCAGGCCATCGAGATCGCCGGGTTCGAGTGTCCACGAACCGTCGGGGTTGGCGGTGCCGGCCGAGAGCGAGGCGCCCTCGGGCACGCCGGTGATGGTGACCGAGAGGGTCTCGGAGCCGTCGGTGTCGGTGAGGGCGGAGGAGAGGTCGAGGGCGATGGGCGCGTCCTCGATTCCCGCAGCATCGCTGGTGGTCAGCGTTGGCGCGTCGGCGGAGCCGGTGACCTCGACGTTGATGGTGGAGGTGGTGGACGCGGTGTCGCCGTTGGCCTCGGCCACGGTGGCGGTGATCGTGAGCTCGAAATCGCCGTCGGAGTCGGCGGGTGGTGTGATGGTCAGGCCGTCGAGCTGATCGGGCTGGAGTGTCCACGAGCCGTCGGGGTTGGCGGTTCCGGCGGAGAGTGATGCTCCCTCGGGCACTCCGGTGATGGTGATGGCGGTGAGGGTTTCGGAGCCGTCGGTGTCGGTGAGGGCGGCGGAGATATCGAGGGCGATCGGTGCATCCTCGAGGCCGCTGGCGTCGGTCGTGGTGAGAGTCGGGGCGTCGGCGACGCCAGCGACGGTGACGTTGATGGTGGAGGTTGTGGAGCTGGTATCGCCGTCGGCTTCTGCCGCGGTGGCGGTGACGGTGAGCTCGAAGTCGGTGTCTGAATCGGCCGGCGGCGTGATGGTCAGGCCGTCGAACTGATCGGGCTGGAGTGTCCACGAGCCGTCGGGGTTGGCGGTGCCGGCGGAAAGCGTCGCGCCATCGGGCACGCCGGTGATGGTGATGGAGAGGGCTTCGGAGCCGTCGGTGTCGGAGAGGGCGGAGGAGAGGTCGAGGGTGATAGGTGCGTCCTCGACTCCCGATGCGTCGCTGGTGGTGAGCGTCGGCGCGTCGGCCACGCCGGCGACCTCGACGTTGATGGTGGAGGATGTGGAGGCGGTGTCGCCGTCGGCCTCGGTGGTCGTGGCGGTGACGGTGAGTGCAAAGTCGGTATTGGAGTCGGCGGGCGGCGTGATGGTCAGGCCGTCGAGATCGCCGGGCTCGAGTGTCCACGAACCGTCGGGGTTGGCGGTGCCGGCGGAGAGTGTCGCGCCGTCCGGCACGCCGGTGATGGTGATGGAGAGCGTTTCGGAGCCGTCGGTGTCGGTGAGTGCCGAGGAGAGGTCGAGCGCGATCGGCGCGTCTTCGAGGCCCCTGGCGTCGCTGGTGGTGAGCGTGGCCGCGTCGGCCACGCCGGTGACCTCGACGTTGAGGGTGGAGGTGGTGGAGGCGGTGTCGCTGTCGGCTTCCGTGCTCGTCGCGGTGACGGTCAGCTCGAAGTCGCCGTCGGAGTCGGCCGGCGGTGTGATGGTCAGGCCGTCGAGATCGCCGGGTTCGAGTGTCCACGAACCGTCGGGGTTGGCGGTGCCAGCGGAGAGTGTCGCGCCGTCCGGCACGCCGGTGATGGTGATGGAGAGGGTCTCGGACCCGTCGGTGTCGGTGAGGGCGGAAGCGATGTCCAGGGCGATGGGCGAGTCTTCGGCGCCCGAGGCGTCGCTGGTGGTGAGCGTGGGGGCGTCGGCGACGCCGGTGACCTCGACGTTGATGGTGGAGGTGGTGGAGGCGGTGTCGCCGTCGGCTTCTGCTGAGGTGGCGGTGACGGTGAGCTCGAAGTCGGTGTCTGAATCGGCCGGCGGCGTGATGGTCAGGCCGTCGAGCTGGCCGGGCTCGAGTGTCCAGGAGCCGTCGGGGTTGGCGGTGCCGGCAGAGAGCGAGGCACCAGCGGGCACGCCGGTGATGGTGATGGAGAGGGTCTCGGAACCGTCGGTGTCGGTGAGAGCCGCGGAGAGGTCGAGGGCGATCGGTGCGTCCTCGGCTCCCGAGGCGTCGCTGGTGGTGAGCGTGGGAGCGTCGGCGACGCCCGTGACGGTCACGTTGACGGTCGAGGATGTCGAGGTGCTGTCGCCGTCGGCCTCGGTGGTCGTGGCGGTGATGGTGAGCTCGAAGTCTCCGTCGGAGTCGGCCGGCGGTGTGATGGTCAGGCCGTCGAGTTGATTGGGCTGGAGTGTCCAGGAGCCGTCGGGGTTGGCGGTGCCGGCCGAGAGCGATGCGCCGGTGGGCACGCCGGTGATGGTGATGGAAAGTGTCTCGGAGCCGTCGGTATCGGTGAGGGCCGCGGAGAGGTCGAGCGCGATCGGCGCGTCTTCGAGGCCGCTGGCGTCGCTGGTGGTGAGCGTGGCCGCGTCGGCAACGGCGGTGACGGTGACGGTGAACTCGCCCTCGGTCTCGGACCAGAGTTCGCCATCGAATGCGCTGAAGCGGAGGGAGGTTGTGCCGCTCCAGTCGGCGTCTGCCTCGAAGGTCAGGGAGCCCGCGTCGATCAGGGCCTTGTCGATGATCTGGCCCTCGGTGACCTCGACGCCGTTGAGCAGGAGTGTGCCGCTGCCGGGCAGTGCGTCGATCCGCATGGACTCCACGGAGTCGCCGGTGTCGAGTTCGATGGCCGAGAGCCGGATGGTGGCGGTGCCGTCTTCGTCGATCGCGGCCGAGCCGGCCTGGACGACCGGGGCGTCGTTCTGGCCGGTGGTGTGCACCGTGAGCGACTCGGTGGTGGTGGTGCTGTGGCCGGAGTCGGGCTCGGTCGCGGTGACGTCGATCTGCAGGTCGAAGTCGATGTCGTAGTTGGCTGCGGGAGTGATCGAGAGGTTTGCCAGATCCCAGCCGGTGATGTCGACGGGCAGCCCGTAGGCGTTGGCGGAGTTGACACCGTCGGTGAAGGTGGAGCCGGCGGGGGCGCCGGAGACTTGGATGCGGCTGATGGTCTCGGAGCCGTCGGTGTCCGCGGCCGCGACGCTGAGATCGAGCGCGATGGCGCTGTCTTCGGAGCCGTAGGCGTCGGAGACGTTGACGATCGGTGCGTCGGCGACGCCGCTGACGTTGATCGTGAACGTGGCCTCGGCGTCGGACCAGAGCTCACCGTCTGAGACGCTGAACTCGAACGAGGTCGAGCCGGCCCAGTCGGCGTCGGGCTCGAAGGTGAGCTTGCCGTGGGAGACGTCGTAGGCCGAGATCTCGTCGTTGGCCGAGACCGCGACGCCGTCGAGGAGGAGCGTGCCGTTGGTCGGGAGCGACTCGATCCGGAACGTCGCGGCGGCGTCGCCGGTGTCGACGTCCTGAGAGCCGAGGGAGACGACGGCGACCCCGTCCTCGTTGATGGAGACCGAGCCGTCGACGGCGGTGGGGGTGTCGTTGACGGCGTCGATGTGGACGACCATCGTCGCGGCGCCGGTGGTGGTGTCGCCGCTGTCGGCCTCGACGCTGGTCGCGGAGATGGTGAGTGTGAAGTCCTGGTCGTAGTTGTCGGCCGGGATGATCTGCAGGGAGGCGAGGTCGAGGGCGGAGATGTCGGCGGTGCCGTCCCACGCGGTGACGCTGGTGACGCCGTCGGTGAAGACCGAGCCGGGGGGCGCGCCGGAGGCCCGGACCGAGGCGATGGACTCGGAACCGTCGGTGTCTGCCAGGGCGATATCGACGGTGAGGGCGATGGGCGACTCTTCGGTGCCGCTGGCGTCGGCGAGTGTGATGATCGGGGCGTCGGCGTCGCCGACCACGACGATGCTCTGGGTCGCCGGGGCGTCGGACCACGTCTGGCCGTCGGAGACGCTGAACTGGATGGAGGTGGAGCCGCTGTAGTCGGCGGGGGGGGCGTACGAGAGGTCGCCGGAGGCGATCTGCTCGGCGGTGAAGGTGTCTCCGGCCACGACGGCGACACCGTTGAAGGAGAGGGTCCCGACGTCGGGGAGGCTCTCGATGCGGTAGGCGGTGATCTGCTGGTCGGTGTCGGGATCGGTGCCGGTGAGGACGAGCGAGGTCTCGGTGTCCTCGGTGACGAGCGTGGTCGCGTTGGTCGGCTCGGGGGCGTCGTTCTCGCCGGCGACGGTGACGGTGACCGTGTCGACGACCGTGTTCACGCCGTCGGTCGTGGTGATCTGGAATGTCAGCTCGGTGTCGTTGGCGACGTTGGGGGCGTCGAACGTGGGGTCGAGGCTGTAGGGATCGGAGAGTGAGACGGTCGGGCCGCCGGTCTGGACCCACTCGTGGGCGAGGGGGCGTCCTTCCGGGTCTTCGGCGGTGGCGGTCAGCGTGACGGTTGACTCTTCGGCCACGGTAAAGTCGGGCCCGGCGTCGAGCGTGGGGGCGTCGTTGTCTGCGTTGACCAGCACGACGACGGTGTCGGTGACGGTGTGCTCGCCGTCTGAGACTTCGAGCTCGAAGGTGACGTAGGAGTTGGCGACGCCCTCCGGCGCGGTGAAGGTCGCGGTGGCGGAGTCGGGGTTGGAGAGGGTGACGGCGGTGCCGCCGGTCTGGCGCCAGGTGTAGGTGAGGCTTTCGCTGTCGGCGTCGGTGACGGTGGCTGCGAGGGTGACCGAGTCGTTCTCGTTGACGCTCTGGAAGGGCCCGGCGTCGACCTCGGGCGGGTCGTTTACGCCGGTGACGCTGACGGTGACCGAGTCGGTGACCTCTTCGATGCCGTCGGAGACGGTCAGTTCGAAGGTGACGTCTTCCAGGCCGCTGGACTGGGGGGCGGTGAAGGTGGGGGCGGCGGAGGATGCGTCGGAGAGGACGACGGGGGGGCCGCCGGTCTGGGTCCACGTGTAGGTGAGGCCGTCGCCGTCGGCGTCGGAGGCCGCCGAGGTCAGTTGTACGAGGTCGCCCTCGACGACGCTCTGGTCGGGTCCGGCGGAGACGACGGGGGCGGTGTTGCCGGGGTCGACCACCAGCGAGACGAGGTCGGTCGAGACGGTGGTGCCGTCGGAGACCTGCAGCTCGAAGGTGACGTTGGAGGTGTCGTCGAGGCCGCGGGTGGAGAAACGCAGTTCTGCGCTGGTGGAGTTGAGCATCCGGACCGCGGGCCCCTCGATCTGGACCCAGCGGTAGGAGAGGGTCTGGCCCTCGGGATCGGACGCGGTCGAGCCGACGGTGTAGACGCTCTCGTTGATCTGTGTCGCGGCGTCGTCGGCGTCGACAATCGGGCCGTCGTTGTCGGCGACGAGGCGGACGTTGACGCGGACGGTCTCCGAGCCGTTGGCGTCGGTGACGGTGACGTCGAAGGAGTAGATCTCGTTCTGGGTGCTCTCGGGCGCGACGAAGGTGGGGGCTTCGGAGTCTGCGCCGGTGAGGTCGAGCGTCTGTGCGCCGGCGACCTGCACCCACTCGTACTGCACATCGCCGGTGGACTGGGTGACGTTGACGCCGAGGGTGATGGTCTCGCCTTCGGGCGCGTCGAGTATCGCGGGCGCGGAGATCGTGAGGGGGCCGGAGGTCTCGGGGTCCGGCGACGGGTCGGGATCGGGCGTGGGGTCGGGGTCCGGTGTCGGATCGGGATCCGGCGTGGGGTCGGGATCCGGTGTCGGATCGGGGTCCGGTGTGGGGTCGGGGTCCGGTGTCGGATCGGGGTCCGGCGTTGGGTCGGGGTCCGGTGCCGGGTCGCTGCCGCCACCGGGATCGCCGCCGCCGGCCTCGACGCTCGGGTTGACGGTGACGGTGATGGTGTCGACGGAGGTGTTGGTGCCGTCGGTGACCTCGACCTGGAAGGTCAGCTCGGTCGATTCGGTGACGTTGGGTGCGGAGAAGGTAGCGTCGGGTGCGCCGGGGTTGGTGATGGTGACCTCGGGGCCGCCGACCTGGGTCCAGGTGTAGGCGAGCGCCATGCCTTCGGGGTCTTCGCCGGTGGCGCTGAGCGTGCCCTGGGCGCCGGCGTCGAGCGAGTAGTCGCTGCCGGCGTCCGCTGTCGCGGCGTCGTTGACGGCGTTGACGAGCACCTCGACCGTGCCGACGGAGGTGGTTTCGCCGTCGCTGGCGGTGACCTCGAAGGAGAGCCAGGAGTTGACGATGGCCTCGGGCGAGGTGAATGTCGGGGTCTGGGTGTCGGTGCCGCTCAGCTCGACCTCGGTCCCGCCGACCTGCCGCCAGGAGTAGGTGATGCCGTTGCCCTCGGGGTCGGTCGCGGTGGCGCTCAGCTCGACGGCCTCGTTCTCGCCGACGCTGAGGGTGGGCAGGGAGGTGAACTGGGGTCGGTCGTTGTCGGCGTTGACGGTGACGACGACCGTGTCGACGGACTCGTTGATGCCGTCGGAGACGGTGAGCTCGAACTCGAAGTCGGTGTTGACGAAGCCTTCCGGGGCTTCGAAGGTCGCGTTGGCCGTATCGGCGTTGGTCAGCGTGACGGTCGGGCCGGAGATCTGCCGCCAGGAGTAGGTGACATCGCCGCCGTCGGAATCGACCGCCGCGCCGGAAAGCTCGACGGTGGTGCCTTCGTCGGCGCTGAAGTTGTCGCCGGCGTCGGCGATCGCGATGTCGTCGGTCGCGTCGACGTGGACTGTGACGTATTCGACGACCTCGGTCTCGCCGTCGGACACCGTGATCTTGAAGACCAGGTCGGTGCTCTCCTGCAGTTCGGGGGCGTCGAAGGAGGGGGTCAGCGAGTCGGCGCCGTCGAGATCGACGGGGGGGCCGGAGACCTGCTCCCAGGTCTGGGTGGTGAAGTAGCCTTCCGGGTCCACGACCGAGGCGCTGAGGGTGACGGCGTCGCCCTCGGTCACGTTCAGGTCGGGCCCGAGATCGACGACGACGGGGTCGTTGTCGGCGGTGATGCCGACGGTGACGTACTCGATGCCGGTGGTCGTGCCGTCGGAGACCTCGACGCGGAACCGCATGGTGGTGCTCGAGTCGAGTTCGGGCGTCTCGAACGAGGGCTGGCTCGTGTCGGCCCCGTCGATGGAGACGACCGGGCCGGAGACCTGTGTCCAGGTGTAGGTCAGCTCGCTGGTGCCGCTGGAGAAGCCGGTCGTGCTGATCTGCACCGATGCCGACTCGTTGACGACGATGTCTCCGCCGGTGCTGAGCATCGGCGCGCTGCCCACGCCGCCGGCCATGAAGTGGCCGACATTGGTGAATTCGATCGTGAAGCTCTCTCCGCCGCCGAGGTCGACGGTGACGGTCCCGGCGTCCTGATCGACGGTGATGTCGGAGACGTCGAAGGCGGTCAGGTCGAGGACGTTGTAGCCGCCGCCGCCGTCGATCACGAAGTGGTCGCCGTCTGACGCGGCGCTGACGGCGAAGACGTCGTCGTGATTGCTGCCGATGATCTGCTCGACCTCGGTGCCGGCGAGATCGAACGTGACGCCGGATGAGGCCTCGGCGAAGCTTACGGTGTCGGTGCCGGCGCCGCCCGTGATGGTGTCCGCGCCGTCGGAGAGGAAGAGGTCGTCGCCTTCGCCGCCGGAGAGCGTGTCGGCTCCCTGTCCGCCGGAGATCACGTCGTTGCCCGCGCCGCCCTGGATGGTGTCGTCGCCGGCACCGCCGGAGAGCACGTCGTCGCCGGCGCCGCCGTTGATGGTGTTGGCGCCCGAGTCGCCGGTGATCGTGTCGGCGAAGGCCGAGCCGGTGACGTTCTCGACGCCGCTGATGGTGTCGGTGCCGTCGCCTGTGGCGGTGCCGGCTTCGAGGTTGACGTTGACGCTCGCGCCGGAGTCGGCGTAGGAGAGGGTGTCGGTGCCGGAGCCGCCGGTGATCACGTCGTTGCCCGCGCCGCCGACGAGAAGGTCGTCTCCTGCGCCGCCTTCGAGTGTGTCGTCGCCCTCGCCGCCGCGGAGGGTGTCGTTGCCGGCTCCGCCTTCGAGGGTGTCGTTGCCGGTGCCGCCTTCGAGTGTGTCGTCGCCCTCGCCGCCTCGGAGGGTGTCGTTGTCGGCTCCGCCGAGCAGTGTGTCGTTGCCGGTGCCGCCCTCGAGTGTGTCGTCGCCGGCGCCGCCTTCGAGCCGGTCTGCGCCGGCGTTGCCGCGGAGCGTGTCGCTGCCGCCGCCGCCGAGGAGGGTGTTGTCGCCGCTGTCACCCTCGATGGTGTCGTCGTAGGCCGATCCGGTGACGTTCTCGAAGCCGATCAGCGTGTCGTTGCCCTCGCCGGTGGCCGACTCGTCCGCGAGATCGACGCTGACGCCGGTCGCGCTGTTGCTGTAGTCCACGGTGTCGGTGCCGGAGCCGCCGAGCAGCAAGTCGTCCCCCTGTCCGCCCGAGACGGTGTCGTTGCCGGCGCCGGCGTCGATGATGTCGTCACCGGAGCCGCCGTCGAGTGTGTCGTCGCCGGCCCGGCCTTCGATGTAGTCGTTCCCGGCGCCGCCGGAGATGGTGTTGTCGGCGGCGTCTCCTTTGATGATGTCGGAGGAGCCCGATCCGACCACGTTCTCGATGCCGGTGAGCGTGTCGCTGCCCTGGCCGCTGGCGGTGCCCGCGTCGAGGTCGACGACCACGCGGTCCGAGCCCTCGGCGAACGAGGCGGTGTCGCTTCCTTCGCCGCCGTCGATGACGTCGTCCCCGGCGCCACCGTCGAGTGTGTCGTCGCCGGCGCCGCCGAAGAGCTGGTCGTTCCCCGCGTCACCGAACAGTGTGTCGTTGCCGGCGTCGCCGAACAGATTGTCGTTGCCGCCCATCCCCCTGGCGAGGTCGTCGCCTGTGGTTCCGGAGAAGACATCGTCGCCGTCGGTGGCGTCTGCGAGGGGATCGCCCGAGTCGGCGTCGGCCCACGTGCCCGAGAGGAGGATCCGGTCCTCCAGGCTCTCTGGTGCTCGCTTTTTGCGCGGAGTGCGACCCTTCGGTGATCCGTTTCTCGACTTTTTGCCCACGACGACTCTCCAGTTTGTCCCACTGGTGATCGGTCGTGTATCGGGCCTGTTCGATGCGAGGTTGTACAGACTGTGAGGGAGTCCCCCCGCACGACGAAGAACTGTGCCGGATGTGCGGCGTGGGTGAGAGGGGGCGGTCTCTGGTGGCGCGCGGGCGTCCGAGAACCGGCCCGCTACCGCCCGTGCGCAGGCGGAAGCCCGGGGCGTGGGATGTGGGTCGTGCGCTTGTGCGCTCAGTCCGACATCGGGATCTGCACGCCCGACCGGCGCGCGCAGTCGATGGCCTGGTCGTATCCGGCGTCGACGTGGCGGAAAACGCCCATCGCCGGGTCGTTGGTCAGCACGCGCTCGAGCCGCGCCGCGGCCTCGGGCGTCCCGTCGGCGACGATCACCTGGCCGGCGTGCTGGCTGAAGCCGATGCCGACGCCGCCGCCGTGGTGGAAGCTGACCCAACTCGCCCCGCTGGCGACGTTGACCATGGCGTTGAGGATCGCCCAATCGCTGATGGCGTCGGAGCCGTCCTTCATGGCCTCGGTCTCGCGGTTGGGGCTGGCGACCGAGCCGCAGTCGAGGTGGTCTCGTCCGATGACCAACGGCGCCTTCACGCGCCCGTCGGCGACCAGTTGGTTGAAGAGCAGGCCCGCCTTGTCGCGCTCGCCGTAGCCGAGCCAGCAGATCCGTGCGGGGAGGCCCTGGAAGCCGAAGCTGGGGGCACAGTTGGCAAAGTCGCCGGCGAGCAGGGCGTCGGGGTTGGCGTGGCAGGAGATGATCCAGCGACGCAGCCCGTCGTGCTCGGGGAAGAGCTTGAGGAGTTCGTGGTCGGTGACGAAGATGTCCCGCGGATCGCCCGAGAGGGCGGCCCAGCGGAAGGGGCCTCTTCCGACGCAGAACTGCGGCCGGATGTAGGCGGGCACGAAACCGGGGAAGGCGAAGGCGTCTTTGTAGCCGTGGTCGTGCGCGCGCTGGCGGATGTTGTTGCCGTAGTCGAATGTCACGCTGCCGCGGCGTTGCAATTCGACCATCGCGCGGACGTGCCGAGCCATGCTGGCCATGGAGAGTTCGGTGTAGTGGTGGGGGTCGACCACGCGGGCCTCTGCGGCTTCCTGGAAGCAGTACTCGATGGGGACGTATCCCTCGAGCGGGTCGTGGGCGCTGGTCTGGTCGGTCAGTACGTCCGGGGTGATCCCGCGCTTGAGCAGGCGTTCGAGCAGTTCGACGGCGTTGCAGTGCACGCCGATGGAGCGGGCGCGCTTCTTGGCGGCCTCTTCGACCGCCCGGTCGATCGCGTCGTCGAGGTCGGTCACGATCTCGTCGAGGTAGCGGTCGGTCACGCGGCGGTCGAGGCGGGAGTGGTCAACATCGGCGATCAGGCAGACACCGCCGTTGAGTGTGATGGAGAGCGGCTGGGCGCCGCCCATCCCGCCGCACCCGGCGGTGACACAGACCCGCCCGGCGAGCGTGCCGCCGAAGTGCTGGCGCGCGCATTCGGCGAAGGTCTCGTACGTCCCTTGGAGGATGCCCTGTGTGCCGATGTAGATCCAAGAGCCGGCGGTCATCTGGCCGTACATGATCAGGCCCTTGGCGGCCAGGTCGTCGAAGTGCTCCTGCGTCGCCCAGTGGGGGACGAGGTTGGAGTTGGCGATGAGGACGCGCGGTGCGTCGGCGTGGGTGCGCACGACGCCGACGGGTTTGCCGGACTGGACCAGCAGTGTCTCGTCGGCGGCGAGCGACTGCAGCGAGCGGACGATCGCGTCGAAGGCCGGCCAGGAACGCGCGGCCTGGCCTCGTCCGCCGTAGACGACGAGCTTCTCGGGGTGCTCGGCGACCTCGGGGTCGAGGTTGTTCATGAGCATGCGCATCGCCGCCTCGGCCTGCCACGTCTTGCACGTGCGCTTGGTGCCGCGCGGTGCGCGGATGGTGCGGGAAGTGGGGGGCGTGTCGTTCGTGAGCGTGGCCACCGGAATCTCTCCCTCCGCGCCGGAGTGTTGCGCGACAGATGTTCCTTTGAGCGTATCCCGCGGGTGGGGGGGCTACAAGTTCGGCACGTCGCCAGATCTCGGGCGGTGCACGCTCTCAGGCCGTCTAGAGCATGCGGGGGGGGAGTTGTGGGGCGGCGGCGGGCGATGCGAGCATCGCGGCGATCGCTTCGATATCGGGCGTCTGGGGTCGGTCTTCCGAGAGGGTCGGGACGATGTCCCGCAGCGCTGCGTGGAGCCGTTCGACGCCCTCGCCGGAACGGAGCGGGCGGTGCAGGTCGATCCCCTGCGCCGCGCAGAGCATCTCGATGGCGACCACCGAGCGCGTCAGCGCGAGCGCGCGCTCGGCCTTGGCTGCGGCGCGGGGTCCGAAGGAGTTGTAGTCCTCGATGCCGGCGCTCGTGGAGATGTTGGCGACGCTGGCGGGGTTGGCCAGCCCGATGATCTCGTTGCAGCACGCGGCCGCGGTGTATTGGACGATCATGAGGCCCGACTGGAGGCCGGGCTTGGGCGCGAGGTAGGGGGTCAGGCCCGAGGCGGGGTCGGACGCGGCGAGCATGGCGAAGGTGCGGCGTTCGCTGATGCCGGCGATGTGGGAGAGGGCGATCGTCAGCACGTCGAGCGGGACGGCGAGCGGTATGCCGTGGAAGTTGCCCGCGGAGATGATGTCGCCGTTATCGAAGATGAGCGGGTTGTCGGTCACGCCGCCGAGTTCGTGCTCGATCGAGCGTTTGGCGTATCGGGCCGCGTCGAGCGCCGCCCCGAGCACGGGCGGTGCGCACCGGAACGAGTAGGGGTCCTGGACGCGCGGGTCGTCCTCGCGGTGGGAGGGGATGATCTGGCTCCCGGCCAGCACGTCGCGCAGCGCCGAGGCGATATCCGCCTGGCCGGGCTGGTTGCGGACCTGGTGCACGCGAGGATCGAGAAAGGCGTCGGTGGCCATCGATGCGTCGATGGACATCGCGCAGGCTGCGACGGCGGCGGAGAACAGCTGGTCGAGGTCGTGCATCAGCAGGGCTCCCCTCGCGGCCATCAGGTGCGTCCCGTTGATCAGCGCGAGGCCCTCTTTGGCTTCGAGCATGACCGGCTGCAGCTGCGCTTCGGCGAGGGCGTCTTCGGCGCGGCGCAGGACGCCTCGGTGGTAGGCTTCTCCCTCGCCCATGAGCGTCAGCGCCGCGGCTGCGAGCGGGGCGAGATCACCGGATGCGCCGACGGAGCCGACCTCGGGCACCGCCGGCGTGATGTCCGCGTTGAGCATCGCGAGGATTGCCTCGACGGCCTCGGGGCGGATGCCGGAGACGCCGCGGGACAGCGAGGCTGCCTGGGCGAGCATCATGGCTCGGACGATCGGCACGGGCAGGTGCGGCCCGACACCGGCGGCGTGGCTCCTGATCAGGTTGCGTTGGAGTTGTGCCAGTTCGTCTGGGGGGATGCGCTGCTTGCTGAGCGAGCCGAAACCGGTGTTGATGCCGTAGCGGGGTGCGGGGTCGTTGCAGACTCCCTCGACGACGGCCCGCGAGCGGGCCAGCGCCGCGCGGGCGTCCTGACCGAGCACCACGCGATGGCGGTCGCGGGCCACACCAACCACCGCGGCGAGGGTCAGCGGCGACCCGTCGAGAACGATCGAGGTGTTGCTCATCGCGACTGCCTTCTGAAACGGAGCATGTAGTTGTCATGGAGCGGGGCGCTGGTGATCTCCTCCACGAACTCGAAGCCCGCGGCCTCGATCTCTGACGAGAACACCTCGCGGCCCGCTCTGACGTGACCGAGAATCCAGTCGGACGACACGCCGGGGATTCGCTCGAAATCCAGGACCACCAGTTCGCCGTTGTCGCGGAGTGCGTTGTGGATCGACGCGAGCGTGGCGGAGGGGTACTCGAAGTGGTGGTAGGTGTCGCAGACGAAGACGAGGTCTACCGACGCGGCCGGCAGATCGACCGAGTCCTCGCTGCAGAGCCTGGCCTGGACCTGATCGAGCCCGGCGGCGCGGGCTCGGCGGTCGATGTGGGCGACGAACGCCGGGACGATGTCGACGGCGTAGACGCGGCCGGAGGTGCCGACCCGTGAGGCCAGGAGCGGGACAAACAGGCCCGTGCCGGCGCCGACATCGGCGACGTGCATGCCGGGGGCGAGGTCCAGCCCGTCGGCGATGGCCTCGCGGGCTGCGAAGACCTCGCGGCTCTCGACCTCGAACCGCTGTGCCCAGGCGTCGGGATCCACATCGGGCTGCAGGTAGGGGTCGTTGATGCCGGGGTTCACGCTCTCTCGGGCGGCGGCGGGGGTGAGAGACTCCATGCCCGGCGTGCGGATGGTGTCGCAGCCGCTGAAGGCCGGAGCGAGCAGCGTGAGGGCGAGGCAGACGGGCCACTTGGTGGTACGGGTTGGCATGTGTACTCCTGCGGCGGATGGATCCGGTCTTTGACGACCGGGTCTCGGTCGGCGTGGTCATAGCGTATGTTGGTGAGGGGGAGGTGCCAGAGCCGGGTTTGGCGGCGGGATTGGCCCCGGGCCCAAAGTCCTATAATACATGTTATGTTAAACAATGGGCCCTGGGGACCCCTCAGGGGGGGTCTCAGGGGCGATGTGGTGGTCACGGCTGTGCGGGGTCCGAGACCGGCGTGAGGATCACGCGGCAGCTCAGGCCGTCGGCGCCGGGGCCGTAGTAGGCCGGGAGGCGGCGGACCGGCTCGAAACCGAGTGCCTGGTAGAGGGCCATCGCGGTGGCGTTGTCCTCGCGGACTTCCAGGTACACCCGGAGGATGTTGCGGCTTCGGAAGTCTTCGAGCAGGCGCTCGGTGAGGCGGCGGCCGATGCCGCGGCCGCGGGCGCGGGAGTGCACGCCGATGGAGTAGATCCGCCCGGATCTCCAGTGCCTGTGCTGGCGGATGAGGCTGACGGCCCAGGCGACCGGGCCGTGGTCGTCTTCAGCGACGTAGACGGTTGCGCGTGGCTTAGCCAGCAGTGCGCGGACCTGCCTGCGGCTGAACTGGTCTTCGGGGTCGGTGAAGCAGTCCTGCTCGATGTCCAGGATGGCGTCGATGTCCCGGGCCGAGGCGAGCCGCACGCGTACGTCGGGCGTGGATTGGGGCGCGATGGTCATGGCGGGTGGCAGCGGCTCCGGGATGCGGTTGGGGACGTCCGGTGTCGGGAGCGGCACCGCGGCGGGAAGCGCGTCTCGTGCCAGAACGTATTTGTTGAGCAGGCGGATGGGGCGGTAGCTCTGCTTGGTGAAGCGCAGCGTGGGGATGCCCCAGTCGTCGCCGATGTTGCATTCGGGGTAGGTCGGGAACGCGGTGCGGCAGAACTCAGAGAAGATGTACTGCGGGCAGCCCGGGAACGCAGGGTCGGTCTTCTCGATAAGCACCATCGACTGCATCGGCGAGAGCGCGAGCCCCAGCGTGAAGCCTACGAGTTGGTCCCCCACCATCACGACCATGCCCGTGAGCCCGAGCTCGCGGAAGTAGGTCAGGGCCGTCGTTGTCGCGACGTGGTCTTTGTGCCGCAGCACGTCGGTGCCCATGTGGGCGTCGTTGACCTCGCCGTCGTGCGTGGTGTCGCCGTGGGCGGCCCAGCAGGAGAGCAACGCCTGGCACGCGTCGAGGTGGGACTCGGTCATCGGCTCGGTGCGTGCGTTCGGGAACTCCCGCATGAACTTCGAGCGTGCGTGCCGTTTGCTCTTGAGGTCTCCGCCTTCGAGTGTGATGAGCCGGTTGGTGTTGTAGACATAGTCGGCCCAGAGCGGCGTGGCGCCGAGCGGGAAGGGGGTGCAGCTGTTGATCCGCTCGAGCATCTCGTCTGAGACATACTCGATTCGAGAACGGTCGCGTCCGTTGCCGGCGGCGTTGTATTCGTCCATGATCTCGAAAGAATCGGCGATCGCGGCCGCGAACTCGGCGTCGGTGGCGCCAGGGAGGCTGACCGGCGGGTGCAGCAGCGTCAGGTCGTCGGTGCCGTTGGCGAAGATGCAGACGTGGCGGTGCAGCTGTGCCCAGGAGATGCGCAGCGCGTCGGCCCACATGAACGTGCACGCGAAGCACGAGTCGGACAGCGGCTGGCGGAGCGTCGAGTACGCGAGATCGAAGGTCGCCTTGTCGGCGAGAACGACCGGGGTGAGGCTACTGAGCAGCCTGGGTTGCCCATCATCTTCCATCAGAGGCCTTCTTGGCTACCTCGGGGCTGAACCCGGTTCCGAGAGTGGTGACCGCGGTCCGGACGAACACGGCGGGGCTTTCACGCCACGGCCGCTCTCTCTGTGCGCCCCAAGAGTATGCCCGATTCAGCGGTGTCAAGCCACGCCGGTTCTTACGCCTGCAGGATTGCGAGGCAACGGTCGCAGACCGCGCCCAGCGGCACGACCTCGCCGTGGCCCGACTCGGACCGGGCTTTGCACTCGACCCCCCCGGCTTCGAGCGCCTTGGCGCCGATGGTCAGACGGACGGGCATGCCGATCAGATCGGCGTCCTTGAACTTCACGCCGGGACGCTCCTTCCGGTCGTCGAGCAGGACATCGAGGCCGGCTGCCCGAAGCTCGGTCGAGAGGCGGTCGGCCAGGGCCGCGTGCTCGGCGTCGTCGGGCTTCATCAGCACGATGTGGACGTGGTAGGGCGCGATCGCGGCCGGCCAGATGATCCCGCCCTCGTCGTGGCTCATCTCGACGCACGCGGCCATGGTCCGGCTGACGCCGATGCCGTAGCACCCCATGATGACGCTCTGCCGCTTCTGCGACTCGTCCATGACGTGGAAGCCCATGGCGTCGGAGTACTTGCACCCGAGCTTGAAGATGTGCCCGGTCTCGATCCCCCGCTGGGCGACGAGCGTCGAGCCCGGCGCCCGGGGCGAGGGGTCGCCGACGACGGCGTTGCGGATCTCTGCGACTTTAACATAACTCTGATCAGCCAGGGATTCCCCCATCTCGCGGGTCCAGTTGAACCCGGTGACATGGTGGTCGGGCTCGTCGGCTCCGGTGGCCCAGGCGGTCGAGCCCTGGGCCGCGTCGGGATCGACGACGACGAGGCACCGGCCGCTGACCGACTTTCCGGCGAGGGGGCTGACATACCCGATCGCAAAGCCCGCGGCCTTGGCCGCCTTCTCGTCGGCGAGCACCGCCTTGAAGCCGACCGCGTCGCGGAGCTTGCCCTCGTTGACCTCGTGATCTCCGCGCACCACGGCGAGCACCCAGTTGACCCCCCCGCTCTCGGTGCCGGGGGCGGGCTCGAGCACGATGGTCTTGAGCATGCCGGCGGCGGTGGTGCCGAGGTGTTGGGCGACGCCCTCGATGCCGGGCATGTTGGGCGTGTGGACTTTGGTGAGCTCGCCGGCCGCGGCACCCTCGAACGACCAGGCACGCTCACCGATCTCGCACTTCTCGACGTTCGCGGCGTAGCCCGACTCGGGGCAGCGCAGGATCGTGTCCTCGCCGGTCTCGCAGTTGACCATGAACTCGTGGCTCGCCGATCCGCCGATCGGGCCCGCCTCGGCCTCGACGGCCGTGAAATCGAGCCCGCAGCGGGTGAAGACGTTGGAGTAGGCGCGGTACATCGCGTCGTAGGACTCGTTGAGCCCGCCCTCGCCCTCGACCGTGAGGTGGAACGAGTAGGCGTCCTTCATGATGAACTCGCGCCCGCGCAGCAGGCCCGCGCGCGGGCGGGGCTCGTCGCGGAACTTGCTCTGGATCTGGTAGAGCACCAGGGGCAGCTGGCGGTAGCTGGTCACGGCGTGGCGCAGGAAGTCGGTGATGACCTCTTCGTGGGTGGGGCCGAGCACCGTCGCGCGCCCGTGCCGGTCCTTGAGCTGGAACAGGTCGTCGCCGTAGTCGGCCGCACGACCGGTCTCGTCGAAGATCTCGAGCGGGGCCATGGCGGGCATGAGCATCTCGCTGCCGCCCGCGGCGTCCATCTCTTCGCGGATGATCTGGCTGATCTTGCGGAGCGCACGCCAGGCGAGGGGCAGGTAGTCGTAGACCCCGGCCGCGACCTGGCGGATGTAGCCGGCCCGGAGCAGGAGCTGGTGGCTCGGCGTGGTGGCCTCGGCGGGTGCCTCACGCAGCGTGGGGATGATGGTCTTCGACCACCGATCGACGGTGCCGACGTGCGTGGTGACGGGTGTAAACGAGGCGACGGTGGCGTGTTCGGTCATAGGGGGCAAGTCTATGACCGCTGCGGTGTCGCGAGGCCGGCGGCGGTTATCGCGGCGTCGGCTGGGCCGGGGCGTTGATGGTGACCTCCGGCGACGCCGAGACCCAGCCCGCCCGGTCGAGCGCCGCTCTCCACGTCTCTCGCTCGGTTCTGGCGGTCCGCTCGGCGGCGGGGTCGGCGATCGGCCGCCACCACCAGCAGAGATAGGCCGGGGCGTCGAGATCGACGAGGAGTTCGGCCAGCTGCGCGTCGGTCAGGTCGACCAGCGGCGTCTCGATCGCGATCTCCGAGACCGTCCCGGGCCCGGCGGCCGGGGCGCTGGTGCCGGTGATATCCGACTCGAGCCCGGCGAGCCGTTCGACGAGCAGGGCGCGGTCGACGGAATTGGCGATGCGTTCGATGTCGGTCTCGAGCGTGTCGTCGGTGGCGTGGGCGTGGCTCGGCCAGACGATCCGCGGGCAGCCGTTGGCCCGGGCGACCTCGACGGCTGCGAGGAGGCCGAGCGTGTCGAGGAACGCCGCGGAGGTGCCGGCGGCGAAGGCGTGGATCGGTGCGGGCTCGAGCTGCTCCTGCCGGAGGAACCGGGCCTGGGAGGAGACGGCCGCGAGCTGGGCGTCGGCGAGGTTCGGATTGGTCACCCACGGCATGAGCAGGGCGGGAGCCCCCCCACCGCCTTCACCGGCGGAGGCGACCCGCTCGGCTTCGATCGCCGCGGCCACGAGCGCGGGCAAGCCGCCGTCGGAGATGACCAGTGTCGGGCCCGTTGGGTGTGCCACGCGGGGAGTCTACCACGGATCGGGGTCTGGCATCGGGGTTGGTCAGGGTTGTGGCGCGGCGGGGGCCGCGAGGGTGTCGGCGTAGAACGAGGCGACGTGCTCGCGGAGGCGGCGGAGCTCGATCTCGCGGATGTACATCATGTGGCCCGCCTCGTAGGTCTCGGTGCGGATGTTGGCCCGCAGTTCGTCGTCGATGCCGAGGTGGTCGATCGTGTAGTCGGCCGCGAAGTACGGCGTGGCCAGGTCGTAGTAGCCCTCGGCGAAGAAGACCTTGAGGTTGCGGTTCTGGAACATCGCGTCCCGGAGGCGGGGGGCGACGTTGACGTAGCGGTTGGTGAACCGGTCGTAGTTCCACGGGTGGACGCGGCCGGTGAGGATCTCGTAGGGATGGTCGTTCTCGTAGCCGAGCTGGGTGCGGACGTAGTCGTTGAGCAGGGCGCCGTAGGGGCCGTCGATGGCCTCCATGCTGGGGTCGAACTCGGGGCCGGTGCCGTTGCGGTCGGAGTCGACGCCGCGGAGGCGGCTGTCGAGGCGGCCGACGGTGACGCCCTTGTCGCGGAGCAGTTCTTCGGTGAAGCGGGAGATGTTGAGCCGCAGGTCGGCGCGGTCCACGAAGCCCTCGCTCAGGCCGGTGTAGCGGGCGAGCGTGCGGACGATGCGGCGGCGTTCGTTGGCATCGAGCGAGGCGCCCTTGCCCAGCGCGACGAGATAGTCGGTACTCGCGAATGCCTCGACCTCGTCGAGGAACTCCCGGAGGGGCTTGTTCTGCAAATCAGGCTCGAGGGCGTTGTGGTACCACGCGGTCGCGGCGTAGGTCGGCAGGAAGAGCCAGTAGGGCGAGTCGTTGCCCTCGTTGAACCGCACGGTCTGGAAGTCGAGCACGGCCGAGATCATGACGATGCCGCTGAGGAACATGCCGTGGCTGTTCTGGAGGTACTGGGCCATCCCGGCGTTGCGGGTGGTGCCGTAGCTCTCGCCGGCGAGGAACTTGGGGCTGCGCCACCGCTTGTTCTGCGTGGTCCAGAGGCGGATGAAGTCGCCGACGGAGGAGATGTCCTCGTCGAGCCCGTGGAACTGGGACTTGCTCTCGCCCTCGGCCGGGCGGGAGTAACCGGTGCCGACCGGGTCGATGAAGACCAGGTCGGTAAAGTCGAGCCAGCCGTGCTCGTTGTCGAGCAGCCGGTAGGGCGGCTTGGGCGGGAAGCCCTCGGGCCCCATGTCCACCCGCTTGGGGGCCAACGCGCCCAGGTGCAGCCACACGCTGGAGGAGCCCGGCCCGCCGTTGTAGGCGAAGGTGATCGGGCGGCGGCCGATGTCGGCATCTTCCCCGATGTCCCGCGTGTAGGCGACGAAGAAGATGTCGGCGCGGGGCTCGCCCTCGTAGTCGGGCAGCGACATGCGGCCGGTGGTGACGGTGTAGTCGAACGTCTGGCCGCCGCTGGTGGTGGTGTGGTGGGTAATGGCGAAGGGGCTGTCGCCGCCCGCATCGCTCCTCGCGTCTGCCCCCCCACCGCCGGTCTCGGCGGCCCGGGCCGTGTCGGCCGACTGCCCGAAGGCGACGGGCACCGCCGCCAACACTCCCGCCGCAATACACACACCGATGGACATCAGACGCATGGGCAAACCTCCCGTGGGGACAACGCAGAACAGCCACCACGGTACCACAAGCCGGGGGGCCGTGCGGGGGGTTCGTGGGGGCGGCGCGGGGGCGGGGGGATCGAACGCGAAGACGCGAAGGGCTCGAAGGGGGCCAAAGGCGGACCGACCACAGAGGCCTGAGAGCACAGAGAGAAGATGAGGTTGGACATGACGAAGATGGAGATGGACATGAAGAAGACGGACCCTGTGCCACGGGTGGCTCGCCCACCCGTGCGGCCCGCGGATCGTGCTTCGCCCCGCGGGACGAAGCACGGCATCCGGCTGCGTCCTCGGGGGATCGGGTGGTGTGATCGGGGGCGTGATGTTGTGCAAGTCCGAAGCCATGGTAGAGTTCGCTGTCTGCGCCGCCGACGCGTGGGCAGCATACAGACTCTGCATGCTCGATGAGTGCGGCGTTTCCATTGAGGAGCCGTAGACACTCTGTCCGCAGCCCTGGCATTATGATTCTCTCTTGGCTGTGATCCCACACAATCGACACGGGCGTCCGCCTGCGCTGCGCCGAGTTCAGGTGCCCGGTGCCGCCTGCGGGCTCGCGTTCATGGTGGTGCTTGTGTGCATCCATTTCATCCCGGGCTTGAGCCCCTCGGTGCAAAGCTGGGCGCAGCGGCTGCTTCTTCTGGGGGCATTCGTGAGCGTGTGGGTGAGTTTCGCACGAGCGAGGTCACTCCTGCGGCGGGTCGCGACGGAACAGGGCCGAGTGTGCACCGAGTGCGGCCATTCTCTGCGCGGTATCGGCGAGGACGGCGTGTGTCCGGAATGTGGTTCCCCGTTCTCGATCGAGAGCACCAAGACCTGGTGGGCCCGGTGGGCCCGAACCGGCGGTTAGAGCCGGCAGGGGCAGACCGAATGGCTGGTCGAGACATGTGCCGGTGCCCGCCTGCGTTTCGTCGGGCGGAGGCGGCGGGGGCCGACGACCCCGGATCGTGCTTCGCCTTCCGGGTCGAAGCACGCTACTCGGCGTTCGTGTTGGGGATGGCGATCCGGAAGAGGCGGCAGCCAACGGCTCGGCCGCGGCCCGCTGCGCCGTCCCCCGGATATCCCTCGGACCGCGCAGATTTGGCCGGATAACACCGAACCCGGACGTCTGATGCTCGAAAGTGGGAAGCCGATCTTCGAAGGTCAAGAGCTGATCTTCGAAGGTCAGGAGCCGATCTTCGAAGGTGGAGAGCCGATCTTCGAACGGTGGGAGCCCGCGTTCGAAGGTGGGGAACAGATCTTCGAACGCGCCGAGTCCTCCTTCGAACGTCGGGAACAAGACCGGGCATATCGGGACGCTGCTCGTGCCACGTCCAGTGCCACATGCCTCGTGCCAAACGCCCAATGCCAAATGTCTCGTGCCCCCTGCCCCCTGCCTACTCCCCCATCGCCCCCATCAACTCCGCCAGCGCCTCGCGGATGCCCGCGTGCCCGCGGTCGAGCCTGACCCCCAGCGACTCGACCGCCGCCTTGCTGAACGAGTTCTGCGGCAGGGGCGGGCTCGACATGTCGATCTCGGCCTCGATCCCCAGCAGTTCGGCGGCCATCGCCGCCCAGTCGGCGTGGCGGGCGTAGCAGTCGACGAGGTTGAAGGGCCGCCCGGCCGCGGCCTGGTTGCCGACCAGCGCCCCCACCGCCGCCGCGACGTCGTCCACGTGGACGCACTTGCCGCCGCCGGGTCTGTCGTAGCGGCCGGTCTCGCGGAGGGTCTTGATGACCTGGTAGCCGTGCGAGCGTTCGAGGTTGGGATCGAGGCCGTAGACGGCGCAGGGGCGCACCGCCGAGGTGTGCCGGCCGCTGCCGAAGTGCTCGGCCCACAGGTGGGCCTCCATCGAGGCCTTGTACGCGCCGTAGAGACGCGAGGGGCGCAGGGGGTGGTCCTCGGTGACGAGGTTGGTCCCGTCGGCGGCCTTCTCACGCGGGAGCATGTCGTGGTGAACGGCGATGGTGCTCAGGAAGATGAACTGTCGCGGGGCCGAGGCGTGCAGGAAGCGGATCGAGGCGTCGAGGTTGGACCGCAGGTGGCCGTCGAGATCGACGGGTGTGGCCTTGAGCGGCTGCCAGTTGACGCTGTTGTGGACGACACAGTCGGTGCCCTCGAGCAGGTCGTCCCAGCACGACCGGTCGGCGTGGTCGCCGACAACGAACCGCTCGACGAAGGGCTCGACGTGGTCGCGCCGGCTGGTCTCGCGGACCAATCCCGAGACCGTGTGCCCGGCGCCGTGCAGTTGCCGCGCGATGGCCGAGCCGATGAAGCCTGAGACGCCGGTGAGTGCGATGTGCATGCCGCAGCGTACGCACGGGGGAACGTCGGCGGGTCAGTCCGCCGGGCCGATGGCCTTGCGGAAGCAGCGGATATCGCAGATGCCCTCGAACCCGAGTGCCGCGTGCGCGCGCAGGCTGACGTCGTTGTCGAGTTCGGCGTCGGAGGCGAATTCGGTGCACCCGTGAGCCGCGGCCCATGCCTCGCCCGCGGCGACCAGCCGCCGCCCCACACCCAGGCCGCGTGCCTCGTCGGCGACGAACCAGCCCTCGAGGTAGCCGACGGGGGAGGAGAGGCAGCCCTCGGCGATCTCGCGCAGGGAGACCTCGGCGAAGCCGATCGGGGCTCCCGAGCGCTCGGCAATCAGCACGACGTGGGGCAGGCCCTGGATCGTGCCCTTCTGGAAGTACTCGTCGGTGAGCGCGGCGAAGTCGTCGGTCAGCCACTCGGGGCCGAGGCTCTCCCGCATCGCGTTCCACGCCGCCCGGTCGGCCGGTCGGGCCGGCCGCACGATGATGTCGCTCTGCGGTGACTCCATCGCGGATGTCCCTCATGAAGCGGGCCGGGTCAGTAGTTGGGCGTCGGTGCGCGGTAGTCGGCAAAGTCGATCGAGCGGAACCACGACACCGTCCGCATCAGGCCCTCGCGGAGCTCGATCGAGGGCTCCCAGTTGAGCCTGGATTTGGCGAGGCCGATGTCCGGGCACCGCTGGCGGGGGTCGTCCTCGGGCAGGGCCTTGAAGGCCAGCTTGCCGTTGCTGCCGGTGAGCTCGAGCACGAGCTCGGCGAGTTGCTTCACGGTGAACTCGTGCGGGTTGCCGAGATTGACCGGGCCGACGAAGTCGTCCGGCCCGTCCATCATCGCGATGAGCCCGTTGATGAGGTCGTCGACGTAGCAGAACGAGCGCGTCTGCGAGCCGTCGCCGAAGAGGGTGAGGTCGCCGCCGCTGACCGCCTGGCGGATGAAGTTGGAGACCACCCGCCCGTCGAAGGGGTGCATCCGCGGGCCGTAGGTGTTGAAGATCCGCACGAGGCGCGTGTTCACGCCGTTCTGACGGTGGTAGTCAAAGAACAGCGTCTCGGCGGCCCGCTTGCCCTCGTCGTAGCAGGCGCGGGGGCCGATGGGGTTGACGTTGCCGCGGTAGCTCTCCGGCTGGGGGTGGACGTCCGGGTCGCCGTAGACCTCGCTGGTCGAGGCCTGCAGCACCTTGGCGCGGCAGCGTTTGGCGATGCCCAGCACGTTGATCGCGCCCAGCACGGAGGTCTTCATCGTCTTGATCGGGTTGTACTGGTAGTGCCCGGGCGCGGCGGGGCAGGCGAGGTTGTAGATCTCGTCGACCTCGAGCCAGAACGCGTGCGTCACGTCGTGCCGTATGAACTCGAAGTTCGGCCGCTTGAGCAGGTGGACGATGTTCGACTTCTGGCTCGTGAACAGGTTGTCGACGCAGATCACGTCGTGACCCGCCTCGACGAGCCGGTCGCACAGGTGCGAGCCGAGGAACCCGGCGCCGCCGGTGACCAGAATCCGTTTGATATTCACGCGGCATCTCCCCGGCGGTCTGTGCAATCTGGCGGCTTCATTGGTCCTCTCCATCGCCGAGCACGTTGGCGCGGGAGGGTATCCGGAGCACCTGCCCGATCTGCAGGTCGTCGATGCTCGTCATCGTGTCGCGGTTGGCGTTGAAGATCACGTCCGCGTACCGCAGGCTGCCGTAGAAACGCTGCGCCAGCGCCGAGAGGTTGTCGCCCTTGACGACGATGTACTCCATGAACTCCGGCGTCGGCAGGTCGGTCGCCTGGCCCTCCTCGGGCCGGCCCTGCACGTTGTCCGGCGTGGCCGGGATCCGCAGCACCTGGCCGACCTGCAGGCTCGTCGGGCTCACGAACGGGTTGGCCGCGGCGATGGCGTCCGCGTGCCGGACCGTGCCCCAGAACCGCCGGCTGATCCGCTCGAAGGTGTCGCCGGCCCGCACCGAGTAGTCCTGGAAGCGCGGGGCGCTGTCCTCGATCACCGGCTCCTGCACCGGCGGGGTCGGCGCGGGGTCCTCTGCGACGACGACGGGACGCTCCTCGGGCAGCGGTTCGGGCTCGACCGGGATCGCGGCCTCGGGGGTCTCGGTCTCGACGACCGGGGGCGAGGCCTCGTCGGCGAACGAGAGGCGCGGCGACCCCGTCGGCTCCCAGAGCCAGTACACGCCGATCCACACCGCCACCAGGGCGAGAAACCCGGCTCCGATGCGGGCGCTGGGGGCGCTCATGGCAGGTCGCTCCGTCAGGTCGTGGTGATGGTCGTGCCGGGCGTCACCACGTTTTCTTTCTCGGTGTGGCCCTTCTGCCAGACGAGCGGGGCGGCCACCGCGATCGAAGAGTACGTCCCGACGCCGACGCCGATCAGCATCGCGTAGGCAAAGCCGCGCACGCCCTCGCCGCCGAAGGTGTAGAGGATGAGGATCGCCAGGAGCGTCGTGCCCGAGGTGATCACCGTCCGGCTGATCGTCATGTTGATCGACTGGTTGATGATCCGGTCGGTGGCGTAGGGCAGCCTGCCCTTCATCTCGCGGATGCGGTCCATGACGATGATCGTGTCGTTGAGCGAGTAGCCGATGATCGTCAGCAACGCCGCGATCATGTTCAGATCGATCTTGAACGGCTGGATGCCCAGCGTCGCCACGATGCTCTCCGCCGCCGGCAGCTTGTAGACGATCTCCGAGAGCGCGATCAGGCCGATGCACGTCAGGCAGTCGTGCATCAGACACGCGATCGCGGCCAGCGAGTACCGCACAGAGCCGAACCGCACCCACACGTAGATCAGGATGAGCATCAGCGACAGCACGACCGACACGACCGCCTTGGCGCGGAACGTCCCCGCCATCGCGGCGCTAAAGCTCTGCACGCTCGCCAGCGTCGTCGTCTGCCCGAGCGCGTCACGCAGCAGGTCCCACTCGCGCTGGGCCAGGTCCTGCTCCCAGATGTCCTCGTTCTGCAGGTAGTTGATCGCCTCGTCGCTGACCAGCACGACCGCAGACTCCACCGCGCTGTCGGTACCCTCGAGCACGACAACCTCGACCACGCGGCCGGCGGTGTCGGAGTAGTCCGGCTGCTCCCGCAGCCTGCCGAGCCGCGACTCGAGCCCCTCCCGCGTCGTGGCCGGGTCGATGTTCTCCAGCAGGATCGCGACGCCGCCGGCGAACTCGCTCACGTCGTTGAGATACTGCGGCCGCCCGATGTCTGGCCCGAGCAGCCCCCGCGGATTGCTCAGCGGGAAGACCGGGGCCTGCGTGAGGTCGTCGGCCCGCTGGCCGGAGAAGGTCAGCGGCGGGCGGTTGTCCAACTCGTCGGCGAACGCGACCATCAGCGACTCGATGACCGCCTGCTCGTTGGTCACCACGCTCTTGATCATGAACCGATCGGAGCGGACGCCCGTGGAGTCCGGGTCCAGCGGCAGCACCTGCGCGCTCGCCAGGTCGGCCAGCGGCGAGTCCGGCGCGGCAGCCTGCGCGATCGCGACCACGCGGTCCTCGACCTCCTGGCGCGTCAGCGTCACCCGATCGCCTTCGTCGGGCGTGGAGTCGTCGGTCTTGAACTGCAGCGTCACCTGCGTGCCGCCGCGGAACTCGGTGTCCATCATCTCGCCGCGCTGCATCACGATCATGAGGACGCCGAAGCCCATGTAGATCGTGGAGACGACGATGAAGATCCACCGCAGGCTCAGCCAGTTGATGCCCGGCTCGAAGGCCCGCTCGATCGCCGGCACCGACGAGGGCAGCATCCGGATCTTCTTCATCAGCTTGAGCTCGAGGAGCACGTTGAAGACCAGGCGGCTGGCCACAAGCGCGGAGAACATCGTCGTCAGCACACCCACGCCGAGGGTGATCGCAAAGCCCTTGATCTCCTGCGTGCCCACGTTGGCCAGCACGATACAGACGATCAGGTTGGTCACGTTGCCGTCGACGATCGACGACATCGCCTTGGAGAACCCGAGCCTGACCGCGGCCTTGGTGTCCCGCCCCTCACGCAGTTCCTCGCGGATGCGCTCGAAGATCAGCACGTTCGAGTCGACCGCCATGCCGAAGGTCAGCACGATGCCGGCGATGCCCGGGAGCGTGAAGGTCGCCGAGAGGGCCGACATCGCTCCGAGCAGCAACAGGGCGTTGCACCCCAGCGCCACCACCGCGATCACGCCGCACCGGAAGTAGTAGACCACCATGAACAGCGACACGCTGATCAGCGCGATGATCCCCGCCCCGAGGCCCTGCTTGAGGTAGTCAAGACCCAGCTCCGGGCCGATCGCGTTGCGGCTGATCGGCGCGGGCGAGAGCTTGTTCTGCAGCGAGCCCGCGTTGAGCACGCGGATGATGTACGCCAGCTCGGTCGGGCTGAAATCGCCCATGATCTGCCCGTTGCGACTGATCCGGCTGTTGAGGTTTGGCGCGGTGTAGATCTCGTCATCGAGCAGCACCGCCATGCTGTCCCCGACGTGCGCTTCGGTCAGCTCTCCCAGGAGCGACGCGCCGCGTGGGTCCATGAGGAAGTTGATCGCCGGGCGTCCGAGCTGGTCCTGTCCCTGGAACGCCTTCGAGACCTTCCAGCCCCGGCTCGATTCCGGTGTCAGCTTCGAGCCGCGGATGTCCCACGCGAGCATGTAGTACTCGCCGTTGTACTCCTCGACGATGTAGTCCCGCCCGGCGAAGAACCCGACCGGGTCGCGGCTGAGGAAGGCCAGCTGCTGGGCGTTGTTGTACCACCCGTCGATCTTGTTGAGCTTGAACCACGCCATGTCCGGCGTGCGCGCAGCACGGGGGCCCTTCTCCTGCAGATCCGCACGGAGCTGCGCTTCCTCGGGGACCGTCCCCGGATCGACCGTGATCCGGAAGCTCAACACACCCGACGCGCGGAGCAGACGCTCGAGGTCGGCCGGGTCGTCCAGCGTCGTCCGGATCGACTCGTACTCCCGGTACTTGGCCAGCAGCGCGTCGAGCCGGTCCTGCTGATCGGGGTAGGTCTCACGCAGGCGGTCCAGCGCCCGCTGCCGGGCGCTGGGCAGCTTGACCTGCTCCTTGGTCTCTTCGTCAAAGAGCCGCTTGCCCTCGTCGGAGAGCCGCAGCGCGCGACGCACTTCGTCCGAGCTCAGCGACCGGGACGCGATCCCCGCGCGTGCCGCCTCGTAGGCGGTCTCGGCCTCGGCCGCCTCCATCGCCAGGGCGACCAGCGCAGACTCCTCGGCGCCCTGCTGCTCGGCCTCTTCGAACGCGCGGCGCTTGTGGGCCGCCGTGTCGGCGACCGCCGCGAGCGACTCGAGCGCCTGGAGCTTCGAGGCGTCCCCGTCGGCGAGCGTCTCGATCGCCGGCCCGCGGTCGGCCGCGGGCATCGACATCACCCGGTCGATCCGTTCCGGCGGGAGCCGGTCGGCGTCGAGCTCGGCGAGCATCGCGTCAAACTCGGCCCGCTTGGCCTTCACATCCTCGCCGGGCAGCGGCATCGTGATCTCGATCCGGTCCCGCCCCTGCGGCACCATGGAGATCTCGAACAGGCCTCTCGGGTCCACACGCTCTTTGAGCACGTCGATCACGCTCGCGAGGATCTCGCGGGAGTTCTCGCCCGGACGAACCTCGACCGAGTAGACGAGCGTGACGCCGCCCCGGAGGTCCTTGCCCAGGCGGAGCTTCTTCGACGGCGGCATCGCGGCATACACCGACAGGAGCAGCAGAGCGATCACCAGCGCGATCTTGGTCCAGTACCTTTGCATACGTTGCACGAACTCCGAAAGAGGAAAGAAGCCGAACCTGTTCCCGATCCGCCCGACCCGGCGTCACGCCGGCGTCTGCTGGCGTGAGCCTGTTACTTATCGCCCTCGGTGCCGTCCGCCGCGAGCTCCTTGACCCCGCCCTTGGCCGACTTGACCACCTGCTGGATCGCGTGCTTGGCGAACTGCACCTTGGTCCCGCTGACATCGTCGATCTTGAGCACGACCGCGTCGTCCCGGACCTCGTGCACCGTGCCGAAGATGCCCGCTGCGGTCAGCACGCGGTCTCCTCGCTTGAGCCCGCCCAGCATCGCGGCGGTCTGCTTCTTGGCGCGGCGCGCGCTCATCATCGACGAGACGATCATGAAGACCAACAGCAGGGCCAGCATGATGAAGATGGAGTTGCCGAACGGCTTGACCGTGGGGGGCTGCCCACCGCCCGCGCCCGCCGGATCGCCCGGCGCACCGGTCGTGCCGCCCGCCGATGGACCGCCGATCCCCGGCACGGCGTTTGGCAACGCCCCGTCCTGCATGAAGCCGAGGCCCGGCGTTGTCGTCCAGAGGAAGCTGTGCTGCATAAAGACCAATCTCGCTGTGTGTTCCGACCCGCGTGTATTCCGATCCGCCGACCGCTACCAATCAATCACCAACCGTCCGAGAACCCGACTACACAACCCCGTCCCCTCCGGGAACGGCGGCCGCGACCCGGGGCCACTTCTGGGCAAACCCGGGCCAATCATCTTCCGCGATCGCTTGCCGGATGTCCAACATCAACGTCTGGAAGTGCCAGAGGTTATGCAGCGTGAGCAGGATCGGCCCGAGCATCTCCCCGGCCATGAAGAGATGTTTGATATAGGCCCGGCTGAACGGCTGCCCGTCCGGCGTCGCCCAGCCGTGCCCCGCCGGGTCGCACGCGGCACACCCGCACCCGACCTCGATCGGGCCGAAGTCCCGCTCGTGACGGGCGTTGCGGAACCGGAGCGTGCCCTCCCGCACGAACGCCTGGCCGTTCCGGGCGTTCCGCGTGGGCAGCACGCAGTCGAACATGTCCACCCCGGCCAGCACCGCCGCCACGATGTCCCATTCGTAGCCCACCCCCATCAGATACCTTGGCTTGTCCTCCGGCAGCAGTGCCGCGGTGTGGCGCGTCACCGACGCGATGTCGTCCTGCAGCTCCCCCACCGCCACGCCGCCGATGGCGTAGCCCGGCAGGTCGATCGCCGTGATCCGCTCGGCCGACCACGCGCGGGCCTCGAGGTCGGTCCCGCCCTGGACGATCCCGAAAAGGGCCTGATCCTCCGCACGGGCGTGGGCCGCCTTGCACCGCTCCAGCCACCGCACCGTCCGCTCGTTGGCGATCCGGAGCCGCGCGGCGTGGTCGTAGACCCCCTTGGCCCCGTCACGGATCGCGGCGATGCGGATGCGTGTCTGATTCGTCGGGCCGACCGTCGGGTCCATCGAGGGCGGGCAGTCGTCGAACGCCATGATGATGTCGGCGCCGATCGAGTTCTGCACCGCGATCGAACGCTCGGGCGTCATCCGGATCTTCGACCCGTTGACGATCGACTTGAACGTCACGCCGTCGTCGTCGATGTCGTTGATGTCCGCCATCGAGTAGGCCTGATAGCCGCCCGAGTCGGTGAGGATCGGCCCCGGCCACCCCATGAACCGGTGCGCCCCGCCCGCGGCCTCGATCGTCTGCTCGCCCGGGCGGAGCATCAGGTGATACGTGTTGTTGAGCACCACCTGCGTCCGCGTGGCCGCGACCTGCTGCGGCATCAACCCCTTGACGTTGGCCTTCGTCCCCACGGCCATGAACGCGGGCGTGTCGAACGCGCCGTGCGGCGTCGTCACCCTCCCGACGCGGGCCGAGGAGTGCGGACATCGATGCGAAATCGAAAATCGCAGGGGAGATGCCACGGTCAGGGCGTGCCCCCGCCGGAGCCCAACTCACGGCGTTTGCGCTCCGTGTCCTTGGCCAGGAGCTTCTTCTCTTTCGCCGTCAGGCTCCCGATCCCCTCGTCCTGGATCTTGGCCAGAATCGCGTCGATCTCCGCCTCCTCCCGCGCGAGCTTGGCGTACTCGCGGGGCTGCGCAGACCTGGGCACCCGCTTGCCCCCGCCCTTCCGCGGCCGCTTCTTCCCGCCGGCCCCTTTCGTCCGCGAGTCGTTCAGCACGTCGAAGAAATCCAGCAACAGGTGCGAGTTGCGGATGAAGTAGGCCCCCGCGATCGCGCCGCCGACGTGCGCCGCGTCCCCGCCGGCGTTGCCCCCGCCCAGCAGCAGATTCAGGACCGCAAACCCGACGTACAGGTACGCCATCGTCTTCATCGTCAGCGTGATCGGGATGAGGATGAACTGCACCCGCATCGTCGGCGCGACATACGCACACGCCATGATCACGCCGAACACGCCCGCCGACGCGCCGATCAGCGGTGTCTTCGGGTTGGCAAACAGGAACCCCGGGAGCTGGAACGGCAGGAACGCCCCCGCGAGATTCAGCAGCAGATACATCAGCCCGCCGAAGATGCCGCACACCAGGTAGAACGCCAGATACTTCCGCCGCCCCAGCGCCTCCTCGACGATCCCGCCGAAGACCCACATCCCGAACATGTTAAACGCCAGGTGCATGATCGAACTGGGATCGTGCAGGAACTGGAACGTCACCAGCCGCCAGACCTGCAGCCGCTGGAAGCCCTCGTAGGTCGAGAAATGCCCCCACTGGTACAGCTGCGGCAGCGCGGTGTTCGCCAGCACGTGGATGACGACGTTGACGATGATGATCCACATCGTCACAGAGAGCGCATTGAGCCGACCGAAGTGGAACCCCCCACCGGATCCGCCGCCTCCACCGCCGAATCCCCGCGGCTCGTCCCTGTAATACCCGCGATCAGCTAGGCCCATGTGGTGCAGACGCTCCGTGTCTGAGAGTCGTGGACGTGTCCCCGAGCCCCGGGCCAGTCTCCCGGACGCGGGCAATGCTAGCGGCCGCGGAGGCGGTCTGTTGCCTCTCGCAACGTCCGCTTCTCCGCCCGGCTCAGACTCCCGATGCCCGACGCCGAGATCTTCGCCAGGATCCGTTCGACATCCTCCCGGTCACGGGCTGGTATTGGGTCTCCGCCCCCGCCGCTTTCGTCCGCGGGAAGGTCCAGCACCGCCCGCCAGCGGTCAACGCCCGCCGGATCGACCGCGAACCGCTCCTGCTGCCACACGTGCCAGCAGTACACCCCGCCGCAGAGACCGACGCTCGCCACGATCGGGAGCCCTGTGAGCAGCCCGCCCGCCAGCAGCCCGACCGCCGTCAGCAGGCCCAGACGGGGCGCCACCGCACGCGAGCCCCCACGATCGAAGACCGCCCGGACCAGCACACCCTCATCCAGAGGCAGCATCGGCAGCAGATTCAGCACCAGCACATACACCGCCGCCGCGTAGACCTGCCAGAGCGCGACAAGCCCGACCGTCGCCGGCGTCGAGTGCCCGCTGATCTCGGCCATGACCAAGCCCGGTCTTAGCGGCTCAAAGACCAGCGCATCCGCCGAGCCGGTGACCAGGGCAAACGTCGCGCCCGCCGCCGCCGCGACCGCGACGAGCATCCCGAGCCCGACCGCCGCGCCGACTCCCTCGGACCTGGCCCCGCCCCGCTCGCCTCCGTCATCAAACCGCCACACCGCCCCCAGGGGCCACAGCGTCACGTCCGCCGGCCGCCGGCCGAACCACCGCACCAGGGCGTGCCCCCGCGCGGCCTCGTGCAGCCCCACGACCGCCGCCAGCGCCACCAGCCCCGTCGCGACGTACGTCGGCCCGAGCCCGTTCCACACCGCATAGGCCAGCACAGCCAGCGCGAACACGACCGCGACGACGTGCACCCGCACGCGGCAGCCGCCGAGCGTCACCAGCGGCACCGCCCACCACACCGGCGACTCGCCCTCGCCGAGGACTCGCGCCAGCAGCGGCGTCGGCTCGCCCCCCGGCAGGCTCTCTTTCGGCGCTCTGGGCATGGCGCGATGCTAGGTCCGCTCAGCCTCTGGAGCCCAAAAAGAACAGCCGCCCGGCACGAGACCGGGCGGCTGCGTTCAGATCAGGATTGATCCGCTGTCAGCGTCGGAATTAGCGACGACGACGGATCGCGGCGATGCCGCCGAGGCCGAGGAGGGCCATCGCGCCGGGCGCGGGGATGGCGTTCACGGCCGACGAGAAGTAGATGTTGTAGTCGCCACCGTCGCTGAGGCCGTCCCACGCGGCGAGGGTGCCGTTGCCCTCGGGGCCCTGGATGAAGTTGCCGTTGTTGTCGCTGAAAGTGTTGGTGAAGCCGAAGATCGGGAGGGCGGCGCCGTCGAGGGCGTCGTTGTTGAAGGAGGTAATGCCGATGAGGTAGTTGCCGGCGGCCAGCGTGAGGGCGATCTCGCTGTTCAGGCCGTAGTTCACGGAGTCGTCGTTCTCACCGATGCCGTTGCCGCTGTAGTCGAAGAGGTGAAGCTGGGTGTCGAAGCCGGCGTCGCGGGCGTCGATGACGAGGTCGCCACCGCTCCAGTTGAACGCGAACACGTCGTTATCGCCGCCGCCGTTGAAGCCGACGATCTGGAGGGTGCCGTTGGTCACGGACTGGCCGGGCAGCACATCGGTGGCGTCACCGATCTCGTTGAAGATCTGGCCGTTGGCGACGGTACCAGCGGCGGCGACGAGGGCAGCGATAGCAAAAACGTTCTTCATGGTCGGTCTCCTCCCCCACGCGACGCGCGGGGATGTCTTCGCCCGACCTCTGAATGAGGACGGGCATGTCTCTCTGGATGCACGAGAAGGGAACAATTCCCTCATCTCTCCTCAGACACCCGGGAGGCCTTGGCCCGCCGAGCATCTAGAGACAGTACCAGTTTGTCCGAATCGTGTCAACACGCTTTTTTTGCAACGGCAAGGAGATTTCAAGAAAAGGTGGCGATAACCCGCGCGAGGGCTCCAGAGGTTACCCAGCTTGCCATTTCTCGACACGAATCGATCACACGCCGGTGCCGTAGCAGCCCGTCATGCCGAGTTCCTCCGCGATGCGCAGCAACTGGTTGTACTTGGCGTTGCGGTCCGAGCGGCAGGGCGCCCCGGTCTTGATCTGGCCGCAGTTGGTCGCCACCGCCAGGTCCGCGATCGTCGAATCCTCGGTCTCGCCCGAGCGGTGGCTCATCACGCACCGGAACCCGTTCGCGATCGCGTAGTTCACCGCGTCGAAGGTCTCGCTGAGCGTGCCGATCTGGTTGACCTTGACGAGGATGCTGTTGGCGCAGCCTTCGTTGATGCCGCGAGCGAGGAATTCCTGGTTGGTGACGAACAGGTCGTCGCCGACGAGCTGGACCTTGTCGCCGATCTTGTCGGTCAGCGTCTTCCAGCCGGCCCAGTCGTTTTCAGCGAGGCCGTCTTCGATCGAACGGATCGGGTACTTCTTGCACCAGTCTGCCCACAGGTCCGCCAGTTCATCCGAGCTGATGATTTCCTGCGACGACGAGAAGAACTTGTAGCCTTCC
>JBICHP010000035.1:0-24128 GCA_043100935.1 Phycisphaerales bacterium JB054 | reverse complement strand
GTTCGAGCGCGAGATCATCGGCGAGCGCATCCGCGACAAGATCGCCGCCCAGAAGCGCCGCGGCAAGTGGGCCGGCGGCGTGCCCGTCCTCGGCTACGACGTGGACCGGAGCGGCCCGAGCCCCCGCCTCGTGGTCAACGCCGCCGAGGCGGCGCGGGTCCGCGAGATCTTCCGCATGTACTTGGACAAGGGCTCGCTGCTCCCCGTGGTCAACGACCTGGCCCGCCGCGGCTGGGCCAACAAGAAGCGCGTGACGAAGAAGGGCAAGGCGCTCGGCGGCCGCCCCTTCGACAAGGCCACCCTCCACGTGCTCCTGACCAACCCGGTCTACGCCGGCAAGGTGGCCCACAAGGGCGAGCTCTACGACGGCGAGCACGAGGCGATCGTCGAGCCCGCGCTCTTCGACGCCGTGCAGGCCCAGCTCCGCGCCCACGGCCGCGGCGGCGGGGGCGAGGCCCGCAACAAGCACGGGGCCCTCCTCCGAGGCCTGCTCCGCTGCAAACGCTGCGGGTGCGCCATGACCCACACCTTCACCAGCAGCCGCAAGGGCCGGGCGCACCGCTACTACCGCTGTGTCCGCGCCATCAAGAGCGGCAGCGCCGCCTGCCCCTCGGCCACGCTCCCCGCGGGCGAGATCGAGCGCGTCGTGGTGGAGGAGGTCCGCCGTCTCGCGGGCGACAAGGCCCTCCTCGGGCGGGTGCTGGCCGAGGCCCAGTCGGCGGTCGGCACCGAGCTCGACGCCCTCACCGAAGAGCGCGACGGGCTCCGCGCCGAGATCGACCGCCACCACCGGGAGCTCCGCCGCTTGGCGGGCAGCGACTCCCGGCGTGCCGCCGAGCTGCACGAGCGGATCGCCGGGGCCGAGCGCCGGCTGCCGGAACTCGCGGCCCGCATCGCCGAGCTCGAGCGCGAGTCCATCACCCGCGCCGAGGCCGAGGCCGCCTTCGCCGACTTCGAGGCTCTCTGGCAGGGCCTCTCCCCGCGCGAGCAGCAGCGGCTCATCCGGCTCCTGGTCGCGTCCGTCGAGTACGACGGCGAGAGCGTCGCCGTGACCTTCCGGCCGACCAGCATCCGCGCTCTCATCGACCGCCGCCTGGGGGACGCCGCATGACCACCGTCGTCCGTCCTATCCGCTTCACGACCCGCGGCCGGCGCAAGCGCGCCGTCACGACGCCCGAGGCGCCGCCCGCCGCCAACCAGGCCGTCGGTCGCGTCCCGCGTGTGGCCCGCCTGATGGCCCTGGCGATCCGCTTCGACCGCCTCCTCCGCGAAGGCGAGGTCGCCAGCCAGAGCGAGCTGGCCCGCCTCGCCCGAGTCACCCAGCCGCGGATGACGCAGATCATGAACCTGCTGCACCTCGCGCCCGACATCCAGGAGGAGATCCTCTTCCTGCCGCCGGTCACCGAGGGGCGCGACCCCGTCCACGAGCACATGCTCCGCAAGGTCGCCGCCTGCGCCGACTGGCACGAGCAGCGGCGGCGGTGGGGCGAGATCCGCGCCCGGTCGTGACAGGCCGCGATGGCGCTATGCCCAATCCGATCGCCCTGAGACGTTGACCCGCGTTCCCGACGCCGCGGCACGGCCCAGCCGGCTGAGCCGCTCGCGCGATGACCTTGCGCGCCCCAAGGAGCGTGCGGACGAGCCCGTCTGCCGCTCGACCCATCGAACACCGTTGCGGTCGGGTCGCGGTCGTGACCCCCCCGTTGCGCCCGCTCGGGCGGTCATGACCGCGCGATAACCCGGGCTTGCCTCTCGGAGAGAGACTCAGAGACTTCGGCCCAAATCGGGGGTCCGGAGCGTTCCGTCGCCCCCCGGCTGGTGATGACTAGGAGTCTCCGAGAGACTCCCCGCCGGGGGCCAACTCGGCGAAACGCCCACCAGAAAGCGACAACGCCGCCGAGCTCTTTCGGCGGCGTTCATCGTGAACGGCGGGGCCAGTCGCGATTGCAACCGGCCGACGAATAGAGCCGGCGCGACCGCCTTCGAATAGGGCCGGGGCCGAGACAGAGACTCGCCCCGGGGCGGGGCCGGCGGCGGGTTGCAGCCGCAGAGACAGCGCGTGAACGAACCGGCCCGCGACCGCCCGAGGGCTCCGAGTCCCGAGTCCAATGGCCGCGTGCTCCAAGCGTGCTGAATTCCCGCGGCCGGCGCCAGCGGACAGCTACTTGAAGCGGTTGCCACCTGGAACATCGGATCCACCAAACAGAAGCTAGCACCCACTCGCCCACCGCGAGAGATACAGGATGAAGTCGCGCGTATCGATGACCCCGTCCCGCGTGAGATCCGCGAGCCCATCCCCTGCCGCCCAACTGCGCAGATAGGCCAGGAAATCCTGCGTGTTGACCGAACCATCGTGGTTCCAGTCCGCCACGCATCCCCAGCACGCCAGATTGTCGAAGAGGTAGGCCGATCCAGAGTCTGTGACGAAGTCATCATCCTTATACGCCCCGGCGATTGATGTCGCGCCGGAGATCGCGACGGACCAGGCCAGATTGTCGTGCGGCGCCCCGTCCGACGCGATGAACTTGGCCAACTCGAAGGGCGAAGCCGGCTCGCTCACATCAAGCAGGTACGCGGTCCCCGCGTTGGTCCCCTGATGATCGGCGAACACCGCACCGATGACCGCGAGAGTGCCCGAAATGGCGACCGAGGAGCCGTAGAAGTCCACCCGAGCCCCGTCGCTGGCATAGATGATCGACTGCTCCACCCCCGTGAAGCTGTCGAAGAGATACGCGCACCCCGCCCGATCGTCCACATCACTGTTCCGAAACGCACCGACAATGGCCCGGGAGCCGGAAACCGCCACGGCTTGACCGAACCTGTTGTCAGCCGCGCTGTTGCTGGGCAGGAGCTTGTCGATCTGGCTTCCCGTGGCGACGTCAAAGAGGTACGCCGAGCCTGAGTCCACCCCGTTGTCGGAGTCGTACGGAGCTCCGACGATCGCAACAGCCCCCGAGATTCCCACCGCGAAACCGAAGTTGTCGTCACGTTGGCCATCGTCGGGCAGGAGCTTGGCGAGCTGCGTGCCCGTCCGAGCGTCGAAGAGGTAGGCTGAGCCCGACCAGGGACCGTTGTCCCAGTCGAGGAACGAACCCACCAGCGCCACGCCGTCAGCTATGGCGACGGACCAGCCGAACTGATCGCCCAGCTCGGCATCGGAGGCCTGGATCTTCGCGATCACTTCAGGGGCCCCGGGGTCCGACAGGTCGAACAGGTAGGCCGAGCCTGCGCCCGCCGCGGTATCATCGTCGTACGGAGCCCCGATGACGGCGGTGTTCCCGGAGATCGCGACACTGTACCCGAATTGGTCTCCGGCTTGACCGTCGGGAGCCACGATCTTGGCCAGACGCTCGCCGGCCGGGACGCTGAAGACATAGGCCGAACCGGAGTCTTGCCCGCTATCGTCGTCCTGAGGTACACCGACCAGAGCCAGCGATCCCGACACCGAGACACTATGGCCGAAGTAGTCGTAGTACGCCCCGGATTCCGGGACGAGCTTGGCGGTCTCCTGGCACAGGCTCGTCTGTGCTGTCGCGGCGCCGTGACACCCGACTACCAGGCCAATCAGCGTACCGCTGAAGAACTTGCTCCGCCTGTTCATCTCCTCACTCCCTGACGCTTCGCGCCGCGCGCTTGGTCCGTCTCCTGATCGGGTGCAGGTGCACTGCTGGCTCCGACGGTCCCCAAAGCATACCGCAACCTGCTGCGAGCGGCCCTCACTTCGCGACTCCACCAGAATCTCGCGTGCCCGATAATGAACGCCACCGACGTGCCGCGGGATCCCCCCATCCTGCACTTCGGCGACGACCCAGCTCGAGGGGTGGTATTCTCGGCACGTTCTGCAGGCTGGGGCGCAAAGGCCCGGCACGCCCATGGCGGTGGCTGCGAGAGGAGATGAATCGTGACGGACTCTGAATCCTGGACCCTGCGTGAATACTTGGGCGGCCTGGTTGGCGGCTCGGTCCTGCTGGGGATCGGCATCTGGATGCTCGTCGACCCCGACAAGCTCGCTCGGGGAGAGTATGGCCCGGGCCGCGGCGGGAGCCTGATGCGACTGCTCGACGCGGTGTGGGGAATCCCGGGCGCGATTGCCCTGTCTGTTCTCGGAGCGTTGATCGTGGCAGGCACGGCGATGACTCTTGTCTCGCAAGGCAAGCATCGGTGACCGCATTGGCCCGAGATCACGCCCGGGGCGCGTTCTGAAGACAGAGGCAGCCAGTGACAACTCTTGGCACTGCCCCGGTGAGCGTGGAGATGTTGTCCGCGTCGCCAAGCTGCTCTTCCGCTACGGTGACTCCATCATCCAGTTGCATCGTGGGATCACATGGCAGTTGTATTCGAGATCTTTTCTTGTACAATCCGCTGGGTGTCTCGGGGCAGCGTAGCTGCCGCCTCCGTGAGGATTTTGGTTGCTCTAACATACAGCTCTCTATCGCCATGCCCGCCTACATCGTCTCCTCTGTACTCCTGCAGAATCGCGAACCAACAAGCTAGTGAAGTTTGATCGATCGCGATGCCTTGCTTGTAGTAGGCAAGCCCCGTCTCCCGTGGCGAGTCCAGGGCAAAGTCCGGATGTGCTGACGCAGCCAGACTCCCCATGAGATACCACGCGTATGCGCGCGCGACCCCCGGGAGCTCGGACGCAAGCGCAATCCTAAGCAGTTCCACAAAGCAGCGAGGAGCGTCGAACGAAATCGCCCTCGAGAGCCGATGCCTTGTGGAATCCTCCAGCGCAGATGGGCACAGGAAGAGAGACTCTCGTCCCTTCATGGCAGCACCCAACCATTCTGTACAAAGGATTTGCCCGTCTTGTTGTCATAGAACACCCGTGCAACTACATCGTGTCCGTCGATCCTCTTGACGAAGTCCTGTCCCCAGCCGGTGGCGTGTTGCACTGCCGTGCCAAGTGGCTCGCCCCACTCCGCGACATCCATGAGAACGGGACGAATCTCATCCAAGTAAGGCACACGCCCGTTGAAGATGACGCGGAAACTATCGCCATGCCGATCTAAGACATGTCGGCCGAGATTGTCTACAAAGCCCCCACAATTGTGTACCCAGAGTCCGCTTTCACCGACAAGGTATGTCGGCGAGCCCGGGACGGACAGGTTGTACACCGGGACGCGGTCGGCGGTGAACGCCAGACATATGACGGTGACCTCGCCTCTGACAGCGGAGAGGACCCGCCCGGGCTGGAGGAGGTCAGCGCGGACCCACTCAATGGACTCGGCGAGGTGGAAGGGATGCTCGTCGGTCGTGTTAATGGTCTCCGTGGAGCCGTCCGGGCGGCGAACGGTCAGCCGGAGGAGCGAGGCCTCGCCGATGACGATCTGGTGGGAGACCTCGCCAGCTTCGAGGACCGGAGCGACAGAATTGTCCGGGGCGGCAAGGACGATCGCCCCTTCGGTGATCTGATCGATCGGAACCGCCCCCGCAGGGGTCCACACTAGTGTGGCGGCCGTGAAGCAGCCGCACGCCGCCGATGGTTTGCGGCGGACGAACTCCAAGGCGCGTTCGCCGAGCGCGAGCGCCTTCTCGCCCGCTGAGCGCAACACTCCGCGCCCAAACTTGCCCGCGTAGTGCTTGGCCGCGCTCCACGCCGAGCCACCGATCTTGCCCAGGAACTTCCCAAGTCCACCCAGGAGCTTCCCGCCTGGGATCATGCCGATGGCGAGGCCAACGGCGAGCTCCTCGCCGGTCTGTTCGCCGAGCGCGTACAGCGCCATGTCGCCCAGCGATCCGACGATCGGCACCGGCAGATAGCTGGCGATGGTCGCCCCGACGATCGCGATGGCCTTGGCGTCCTGCCCGAGCTGGTTCAGGAACGCGGTCCGGGCGCCGGTGGACTCGGCCAGGTACTCGTCCACCATGTCGAAGGGATCCCAGGAGAGTCCGAGTGGATCGGAACGCATCCAGGGGTTGGAGCCGAGGTACTCGTAGAGGTTGCCGCCGTCGCCGTAAAGGCCCTCGAGATCGAAGGCGAGGCTGACGGCTCCCAGGCCGCGCCCGTGCATGGCGGTCGCCTCGACGAGGGCCAGGGCGGTCTGGTTGGGGTCGCGCTGGAGGAATCGGCCGAGCTGGGGCACATAGGCGCGGTTGCGCATGTGGTAGACGCCGTGGGCGAAGGGGACCAGTCGCGGGCTGGTGGCGCTGGCGTCGAGCCGGGCGAGGAAGATCCCCTTGTGCCCGAGGTGGGGCTCGGCGAAGGACTCGAAGAATTCGGCGGTGAGCACCTCGCCGTAGGCGTCGAAAGTCCACTGGCCCACGACGCGGGCCATGCCGTTGGCACCGCCGAGGTCGCACATCGCGACCAGGTCGCCGCCGGCGTCCTGGATCGCCCAGGCCTCGTTGCCGAACTTGTCGTACTGGACGAGCAGCTCGTCGAAGCCGTTATCACCGGGGCCCCAGACATACTCGCGCTCCACGACTCCGACAGCGCCGCCACTCCCGCCGAGGGTCAGCTGGCCCTGCTCGTAGCCGGAGGGTGCGGTTGCCTCGTCGGGGTTGGACTCGGGCGCGACGGTCTGGCTCGCGAGAGCCTCGAGCTCGGGATCCCCGCTGGCGCCGCCGAGGGTCGTGATGGGGTTGGTGACGAGCTCCTGGATCCGGCGCAGGCCGTCGTAGTAGAACCGCTCGGTGCGCAGGCGCGACTCGGAGGGGAAGGGGGTCTGCGTCCGCACGAGCCTGCCGAGCCCGTCGTACATGAAGTGCTTGCGGAGCGAGCCCATGGTGACGCCGCCCATGCCGTCGGGCGTGGCGTTGTTCACCTGCACGAGCCTGTTCCAGGCGTCGTACTGGAAGTAGTAGTTGCCGTCGAAGATCAGGTTGCCGGCGCCGTCGTAGATCGGGTCGTGGTCCTGGAGCGTGCTCTGCGCGTCCTCGTCGATCTGCTCGATGTTTGAGATCGCATTCTTGGGCGTTACCTCGTGCGTGAGCGACCAGGTGTCGTCGGTAGAGTCGGCGCCGGGGAGCACATACGGTGTGCCGTAGCCATCGAGATTGCCGAATGAGGATCGGCCGATGTCGGTCGTCCCGGCGAGCGCCGAGCCCGTCCAGTTGCCGAGGAGGTCAAGACCCCACTGGTCGGATCGTGTGAGCGTGTTGGGGTCGATGGAGGGTATGTTGCCGTTCCAGAGGAGGGCGCCGACATCTGTGCCCACCATGCGGTTGAGGCCGTCGTAGGCGTTGACCTGGGATCGGACATTGTCCTGCCAGCCGCCGTTGCCGTCCGCCTGCGTGAGGCGGGAGGTGACGCGGTTGCCGTTGGCGTCGTAGGTGTAGTCGGCCTCGAAGAGGGTCGCCAGGAGGGAATCGGTGAAGCGCAGCGCCGCGGCCCGGCCGAAGCGGTCGAGGCTAGCAAGGCCCGCGTCGGTCGAGGTCCGGTAGGTCTGGGAGATCTCGCCGAGCGCGAGGCTGGTGGCCTCCCTACGACCGACGCCCACGTACTCGAAGTCGGCGATGGTGGGCGTGCCGAAGTTGGTCGTGACGGATGCGATCCGTGAGAGCAGATCGTCCGTGCTGTCCGCCGCCCCGTAGCCGAGCGTCACCGCGCGGGCCGTGGAGCCGTCGTGGGTGGGGTAGGTCAGGCCTGTGACGCGCGAGTAGCCGATTTCGTCCAAGAGCGGATCGGTGGCCACATACTCCCACGAGTACCCCGTGTGAGGCGTCGTCTGGGTGTCGATGGGGGAGCCCTGCGCCTGCCAGTCTTCGACGAGGTTGGCGCGGTCGTCGTAGTCGTAGCGGTTGTGGGTGATCAGGAACCCGCCGCCCTCGTCATAGGTCTTGACCTCGGAAAGATTCCCCTCATCGTCGTAGAGGTACTCCACGAAGCCGACGCGGTCCGCGGCGTTCTGGCCGTTGGGTGCCGTCATGGAGGCGGGGTACCCCGCCGCCCACGGCCCGCCGTCGTAGTTGCCGATCTCGATCGACTCGACGCGGCCGAGGTCGTCGTAGGCGTAGCGAAAGGAGACGCCGCGCTTGTCGATGCGCTCGGCGACCTGGCCGCCGAAGGTGTACCGCAGCTCCACGTCGGGGTCGCCCCCGCTGAGCGGGTCGGCCGTGCCCAGGAACTCGAGCGAGGCGACGAGCCCGTTGTGGCCCGACACGACGGTGAAGGACTCGTCCACGACCTCGGCACCGTAGTCCACGTGGGAGTTCTGGATTTCCCCGACATTGCCACCGTTGTCGACCGTGCGCTGCGCCTTCAGCGTGACCACGCGGCCGTACTGGTGGGCGTACTCCGTCACCCGCTGCTCGTCGGGGTTGGCGGCGCCGGCGTTCTCGATCTTCTTCTTCAGGCGCCCGGTGAGGGTGTACTCGTGCTCGGTGACGAGGCCCATCGGATCGACGACGTGGGTCTGGTTCCCATAGACGTCATAGACGTAGAACCAGAGTTGGGCGTACGCGGGGAGGTCCGCCGGGGGCGTAACCGTGTAGGTCATGTCGTCCCAGGTCGGCGGCGTGCCGGAATCGAAGTTGAACGAAGCGTCGAGATCGGAAGCGATCCACTGGTTCGCCGGATCCTCCGTCCCGAGGTCGGCGGTGGCGATCAGCCGCTTCTGCTTGTCGTACCAACTGACCGTCCGGGTACGCACCGCGTTGGGACTGCCACCGGTCGCCGTGAGCACATCTCCGGCGGGCTCGGTCCGGACATAGCGCAGCGTCTGGGAGATGTTGCCGTCGCCATCGAAGACATAGTCAGTCCGCTCGAGTTCATACTCGATGCCGGATCCGGTCACATCGGGTCGGACCGTGAGGGCCTGCGACACACGCCCGAAGCTGTCGAGCCGATTGATCGAGATCGGCTGCCCGGGGCGCTGCGCGTAGACCTGCTTCCCCCCCTGCCCGCCGTACTGGTACTCGGCCAGGTAGGGCGGATCACCGGCGCCGTAGGTCCACGCCTTGTCGTAGGTGCGGCGCTCGGTCATTTGCCCGTCGGGGCCGTAGAACATCTCCATGATGGAGGTCGGCTCCAGGGACAGGTTGTAGAAGTCCCTGGCGGCGGGGATGGATTGGGCCGTGGAGAGCTCCGTCGGATCAAGAGTGCCCAGCGTAAGCGAGCCCGCGCCGAACGTGACGACCAGCCGCGGTCGGTCCACGTGGTCCAGGAAGGTGAGAGTCGTGGAGAGCCGATCGGGCGGGAGGGCGTTCTCCGGGTCGCCCTTGGCGTACGTGTCGATCCGGACTGGTCGCATACGCCAGTCGTAGGAAGTGATCGTCGCAAACCCGTCGGTGTCCGTGCCACTGGTGACGGTCCCGTGGTGCTCCTCGGACCAGGTGGGGTCCGACCGGTACTGACGCGCGATCGTGGGCAGCCATGCGTCCTTCTCGCCGTCGCCATACTGCGCACGCTCGACGAGGATCATGTTATACGGGCGAGGATCCGGATCGTTGTCCTCGACGTCCGTCCAGCCCTCGTCGGTCGTGCCGATGTAGCGGCGGAGCACAAATCCGAGGGCGTTCTTGGTCAGGCGCGTGATGGTGCCGTCGAGTTCCTGCTCGCGCGTAACCTCACCAAGATCGTTGAACTCCTTGGTGCCCAGGGCGAGGTATCCGCCTCCGGGCGCGGGCTCGAGGAGCTCGGCCTGCTGCGGGCGGCCGTTGGCGTCGAGCGCCATCTGGATCTTCCAGTACTCGGTGTAGGTCGGCTCGTTGGAGCCGGAAGGGAGCGTGAGAGGATCGTCGAACACGACCCGGCGTCGGATGGTCGGCGAGCCGATGGCCTCCTCGCCGTTGTAGTCGTTCACCTCGCCCGGCGAGCCCGCGTACAGGCCCGTGTTGGTGCCGAGGTCCTGTGAGTCGTTGTCGAGATAAAGGTCGTTGAATATGTACTCGCGGGCAAACTGCTTCGTTGGGTCGAAGGGATCGGTGAGCGTCAGGATCCGCCGCGCCCACCGGCGCCGGTTCGGCGTGTAGACATTCTCCAAGCCGATCTTCTTGTCGTAGTCGAACTCGGTGATGGCGTTGGCGGCGGCGCTCAGCCCGATGCGCTCCCACACGACGAGATCGCCGTCGGCTGGCCAAGAGCCGACGGTCATCGATTCGTTCGGGTCGCGGGGCAGGCTGTGTTGCCCGGGCGTGGCGTCGATGACCGTGAATTCGGAACGGCCCTCAGAATCCCGCTGGTAGTAGGTGAAGATCAGCGCCTCGTAGGGGTCTGTTGAGCTGAAGTTCGGGCTGAGTGGGTCGAGCAACTGTCCGGTCGCGGACCAGGTCGAACTGCCATCACCCACACCGTCTCCGTCGGTGTCGTAGAACTCGACCTCGACCGGGTAGTACCAGCCGGAGCTGGGACTGACCTGCTTCGGCGGCCCCACGACCAAGCGCTTGGAGATGACCTCGTCGGTGTCCGGGCGGTCGGGGTCGGGAACCCACTCCGTCTCGTACCGCCGGATGGTCTGACCGGCCGGTGGTGCTCCCGTGAGCGGGGGCAGCGTGCTCAGGAGCCCGTTCGACGTGACAGGGCTCGTGAACTCGATCTCGGCGAGCACATCGTTCGGCCGATCGGGATCACGGATAACCTGCTTCGTGTAGTACTGGGTAACGCTTGTGCCAATGCCGCGCTGGATACCCTCCGCGGAGCCCTGAATACGCGCGATCGCGGGCACATCGTCGAACTCGAGATTCGGATCGACGAACGCCTTGTAGTCGAAGAACCGCACCAGTCCCTGCGAGTCCTCCGTCCCGTCCCGCTCGGCCGCGGACCAGCCGACGGAGCGGTGCTCCACCAGGAGTAGCTCGTCGCGCACCGCCGCGTAGGGGTCCGTTTCCGGATCGCCCTCGGACGGAAGCGGGTCGCCCTCGTCAGCGAAGTACTGCTCGGCGGTTTTGTAGATGAACTGTTCGCCAAGGCCACCGCCCGAGACCATGGCGCCGCCGTCGTCATACTCCCAGATCTTGTCGCGCAGCACGAAGCCGGTCGGGTTCATCTCAACGACCCGGCGGCTGAGCTGGCCGGCCTTGGTGGCGTAGCTGCCCCCATAGCTGTTGGAGGTCATGTCGTCGCGGTCAGAGAACTCGTCGACGATGGCGACCCAGCGCGCAAGGTGCAGCTCCGGTGCCTCAATGAGCGACGGAGTGGAGGACGACTCGCCCGCCGGGAAGAATGTCTGCCAGTAGAACGGCTGCGCGAAAACGCTGCGGTGGCTATTGAGATACCCGCCGGACCCGACCTCAAAGTCCGGGCACATGTTGCCCCCGTTGGCGCCGTGAGCGATGGGCATGCGCGCGACCCGATTCAGGCGGTAGTGGCGGCGGGCCCCGGACTCGTCGGTGAGCGACACCATCGCGACCATCTGGTACGAGTTGTCGTTCTTCACGTATGACTTGTCCAGCGTCACATATTGCGAGCCGTTGGGAAGCTGCGCGAACAAGTCGCTATAACCGGGAGCTTCGAAGGATCCGCTTGATGGCCAGTCCCATCCGGACCAAGTGGCACGGAGCTCGAAGTCTGCCCATGGGGCGAGCGCCTCGAAGTGCGCAGACTGGTATACGGCATCCGTGTCGGCCCGCCGGGCCCGCCCGATCGCGTTGAGATCGAATCCACCCGGAATGCCGGGACCCTCATTTGGATCATCCCATATAGCCTCGAGGACGTGTAGCTGCTCGTCCTCGAAGATGTAGCGGATCCACGGGACTGCCCAGTACTCCTTGTCTCCCCAGCCCGTCGCCCAGTCGCTTCCAAACCACCAGTCGCTGTAGCCGTTGGCATCGAGTTGGTGCTGGTACACCCGGTTCCGCTGGCTACTGGCAGTGACTTGCCCGCCGGCGTCACGCGAGTGCACGGTGGTGACAGCGGTGCGGATCAGCAGGGGTGGCGAGAGCGGTTGTCCCGTCGCCGGATCCTCATCGTAGTAGTACCGGACCTGGAACTCCCAGTCGTCGGGCAACTCCTGGCCAGAGTGAGCCTGGTTGTAGGCGTCGAGCGGCTCAACGCCGTTGTCCGCGAGCGCATCGGTGTCCAGGTGCGAGATCGTGAGGCACGCATCGCTCGGCGCGAGCAACGCATCGCTCACATCGCCCTCGAACACGTAGATGCGGTCGATAGCGATGTGCCCGTGGAGGTTGTAGAACTCGTCGTTGGGTGGCTGATTCTCCGGGTAGTCGTTGACCCAGAGCATGCCGTAACTTTCGTCCGGCAGGTTCTGCGTGCGATCGTCGTGGTGGGCTGGGAGCGCAGGATCCAGCTCGTCCAGGTGCTTCATGCCCTCGAAGAGACGGTGGGCATAGACGAGCGTCCAAGCCGTCCCGCTTGCGGACTTCAGCTTGATGTACTTGATCTGTCCCTTGGTCAGCGTACGACGCTGGCACTCGATGCAGCCGGATGTATCCGCATCGTCCATCTTGGAGCTGCGGACGCCGCAATACTCGATCTCGACCGTATTGCCGTGTCGGTCCGCCACGCGCGTGCACAAGCCGAAGTACGGAATCCCAAACCCTCGGTTCTGGCTCGAGGCGTACGGCGCATGGCTGTCCCGGCGCAGGTCCTGATCGGGGAACTGCTGCGGTAGGAAGGGCCGATCGTTATAGGAGCTGTCCTCCCAGGGGCTGTTGTCGTCGTAGAAATAGTCGGCGTCCCAGCGGTTCGGCGGCACGTCCTCGCGCACCGCGACGAAGGTGTAGTGCAGCTCTCCATCGTAGAGGTAGATGTCGTACTGCGTGGGCGCCGGGTCCCACACGCGGAGTTGGTTGTTGTGGCCGTCGCTGACCGCAGTGCGTGTCCCGTTATGCTCCATCCTGGCGCGGAAGCGCGGCGGGGCCTCGAACCGGGCGCCGGTCGAGCTCTCGATGAGTTGAAACGGGATCGAGTGGTGGGCGTCAAGGACCAGATAGCAGGTCAGGGGCTGGTCACCCACGACATCCGGGAGCGAGGAGTCGATGAGCAGGAGCGGGTTCTCGCTGGCCATCCAGCCCATCCCCGTCCAGTCCCACCAGTTATCCGGAGCGGAAGGCTGATAAAGGTCATTCGCCCCGCCGAACCAGTTGTCCTCACGAGTCCCCGAGCGGGTCCTGCGCAGCCGGAAGGTCGAGCCGCCCACCGGAAGCTCTAGGTCAGTGACTTGGATGAGAGGCAGCCCGGTGACGAGGTCGATGCGGTTGTGCAGCGTGGGACGCCCAGTCCCTTGCCAGGACGTACCCTTTCCAGCGGCTCCGGCCGGGAGCAGACAGCTCGAGTGGTCGGCCAGGTTCTCGCCCGGCGGGAGGAAGGTCCCTGGAGTGGGGAAGGAGAGCAGGTTCACCCCGAGGCGGTAGCCCGTCGGTACCGGATTGCCCTGGGAGTCGAACCACGGCAGGTCAACGGGAACGAGCGTCCCGTTCCCGGCGTACGGGTAAACCAGGTTGTGCCAACCCGGCGACGCGAACGCGCTCCCGTCGCCCGTCGTCACCCATTCGAAGGCGCCGTTGGCATTGATGATGACCTTTGACTCCGCGGCACACGGATCACCGCTGCCAGGGTCGGGGAGGGAGGGCGCATAGAGCGCGTTGTCCTCGCAGGTTGGTCCTTGCGCATGTGTGTGCGTTGTCGCGGCGATGAATGCGGCGGCGATGGCGATCCCTCTACGAAGCGCGCTGCTGAGCATGGATCGGACCTCCTCGTGTCCCCGTCGCGCGACCGACCAACCGCTGGCCCCCGGCGGGTCGCCGCCAAAGTACCGGCCAGGCCGCCGGACTGCAAGTGGGCCTGCCGGCGAGTGCAGAGAGCTTTGCGCATCCCTCAAACTGGCGGCAAAGACCCCCGAATCGGGGGGCAGAACCCTGCAAACCCCCAGTGCCGCGACCTCACGGCTCGCGTTGCACCCGGCGCAGGTCATGTTCCTGTAGACTTGGGGCATGATGCCTCTCGGCGGGTCACTCAGCTTGCTGCTCGCGGCCGTCCTCTGGGCGGGCGTGGCCTCCCCGGATGCAGCCGCCCAGCCTCAGGGCCGCGTGGAGTTGAGTTCGGTTGTCGAACTCGCGAGGCTCGTCGACCTGGCCGCCGAACGGCTTGGCGTGAACATCGAGTACGACACAAAGGTGAGCGGATCGGTCACGCTTCGCCTCAACGATGAGGTGTCCGACACAGAATTGTGGAATCTCACCAACCGTCTGCTCGCCGCGCGGGGCTTTACGACGGTGCGGATGGGGGATGGCGACACCCTTAGCGTGGTACCGCTCTCCGCCGCCGCGGGCCTCGCCAGGCTGGAATCGCCGGCCCAGCAAGCGGCCGTTCCGGCGGGCTTCCGTGCCGTACTCGTGCCGGTCCAGGCCCGCCGTCCGGAGGACGCCGTCGCGGCCCTCAAGCCGATCCTCTCTTCCTCGGGAACAGCCACCGCCATTGCCGAGTCGAGATCTGTGGTCATCGCGGACCTCGCGGCCCGCGTCGAGGCTGCACTCCGGGCAGTTGAGACCCTTGAGGCCGGGGCCGCGGCGCTGGCCCCAGTCGAAATCCCCTTGGCAAACCTCTCCGCTGGCCGGATGGTGACGCTGCTCTCGCAGATCGCGGCTAAGCGGGCCGCGGCGGGCGCGGCCGCCCTGCGGGGCGAGGTCCTCGCCGGGACCGACGACCGCTCGCTGCTGGTGGTGGCTCCCGCCGACGAGATCGGGCGCTGGCAGGAGCTCGTCCGGCAGCTCGACAAGCGCGAGGCGGTCGAGACGGTGACATACACGCCCCGCGCCTTCTCGCTCAAGGAGGTCTCTGCATCGGTCGAGCGGCTCGTAGGCGGCGACGAGCGATTCCGCGTCGTGGCGGACGAGCTCACGGGGACGCTGCTGGTGACGGCGAGCGCGGCGCAGCAGGAGAAGGTTCGGACATTGCTGGATCGCCTGGCCGAAGCGCCGGAGGCGGCAAGGCGGCCAACGCGGTCGTTCAAACTCAAGAACCGGGATGCCGAAGAGGTCCTGGGGGTGGTGCAATCTCTGATCGCGTCGGGGGCGTTGGGGCTATCACAGACTCCTGCGGCGGTCGCGCCGTCAGATGAACGGAGAGGCGCGATCGCGGTTGCAGCACAGGAATCGCTCCAGCTCACCAGCGACCCGGCGACCAATTCCATCATCGCCATAGGCGAGGTGCAGGAACTCCAGCGTCTGGAGCAGCTCCTCGGCGACCTTGACGTGCGACGCCCCCAGGTGCTGCTTGAGGTTCTGATCATCAGCCTCTCCGAGAGCGACGCGCTGGACCTGGGCGTCGAGATCGAGGCCGCCATCAATGGCCCCAATGACACGGTGGCCAAGCTCGCCTCGCTGTTCGGCCTCAGCTCGACGGGCGCGGGCTCCGCCGGCATCGAGGGCAACCGCGGCGCGGGATTCACCGGGATCGTGCTGAACCCCGGCGACTTCAGCGTGGTGCTCCGCGCGCTCAAGAACCTCAACGAGGGCCGTTCGCTCTCCATGCCCAAGGTGCTGGTGGCCAGTAACGAGCAGGCGAGCATCAACTCGGTGCTCGAGCAGCCCTACACGACGCTCAACGCCTCGGACACGGTAGCGACCACGAGCTTCGGCGGCTCCTCGAACGCGGGGACCGAGGTCAGCGTGACGCCCCAGATCGCCGAGGGCGACCACCTGCGCCTCGAGTACCAGGTCTCTCTGAGCGCCTTCGTGGGCGAGGCGGCCGATCCATCAGTGCCCCCTCCCAGGCAGCAGAACTCGATCGACAGCGTGGCGACGATCCCCGACGGGTACACGATCGCGGTCGGCGGCATCGAGCTGACCACCGAGGGCTACTCGGAGACGGGCATCCCGCTGCTCAGCGATGTGCCCATCCTGGGCGAGGCGTTCAAGAACCGCAGCAAGTCGTCCAGCCGGACGCGGTTCTATGTGTTCATCCGGCCGACAATCCTGCGCGACCGGGACTTCGAGGATCTGAAGTACCTGAGCGACCGGGACGTGGCCGACACAGGGATCGACGACGGCTGGCCGGTCCCCGAGCCGAGGCTGATACGGTGACGACCGCCACGACTCAGAGTGCGGCTCCTTCCTCGCTCGATCCGCCCAGCGAGGCGTTCCTGCGCCTGATCCCCCGCGATTTCGCGCGGCAGCATTTGGTCCTCAGCGCGGGGACTCGCGACGACGCCGAGCGGCTGCTGGTCAGCGAGCGCTCCAATCCCGCCGCGGTATTCAACGTCGGCGTGCGCCTGGGCACGCCGATCGCGACGGAGATCCGTGCCGACGAGGAGCTGGCCCGCCGGATCGACGAGGCGTACGGGGCGACGCGGCAAGAGACCTCCGACACGCCGGCCGCCGCCGAGGTGGAGACGGACGTCGAACGTCTGCTGACCCTGGCCGACCGCGACCTGCTCTCGACCGAGGGCAAGGGGCCCGTCGTGAAACTCGTGGACGCCCTGCTCTTCGAGGCGCTGACGCGGGGCGCCAGCGACATCCATGTCCAGCCCCTTTCAGATCGCACCTTGGTGCGCTACCGCCTGGACGGCGTGCTCCAGACCGTGCGCGAGGTTCCACCGAAGCTGACAGCCCCGATCGTCAGCCGGATCAAGGTGATGGGCCGCATGGACATCGCCGAGCGCCGCATCCCCCAGGACGGCCGCGCAACCGTGACGATCGGGTCGGGCCGCTCGGTGGACCTCCGCATCAGCACGCTGCCGACCAGCTACGGCGAGCGGGCGGTGCTGCGGCTGCTCGACGTGGGCCACGGGCCGGGCCTCGACAACTTTGCGTCGCTGGGCATGCCGCCTGAAGTCGAGCGGGCGTTCCTCTGCTGCGCCGGCCGCACGAGCGGAATCGTGCTGGTGACCGGCCCCACCGGCTCGGGCAAGACCACGACGATCTACACGACGTTGCGCTGGCTCGCAACGCGCGCGGATCCCCTTCATGTCCACGGTGCGCGCAAGCTCGACGGGGGCGACCTTAACATCATGACCATCGAGGACCCGATCGAGTACGAGCTGGCAACGGCGGGGCTGGCGATCAGCCAGGCACAGGTCAACACGAAGAAGGGGGTCACCTTCGCGAGCGGCCTGCGGCACATTCTCCGTCAGGACCCTGATGTCATCATGGTCGGCGAGATCCGCGACGCCGAAACCGCGCGGATCGCCATCCAGGCCAGCCTCACCGGCCACCTGGTGTTCTCGACACTGCACACCAACGACGCCGCCACCGCGGTTACCCGCCTGTTCGACCTCGGTGTGGAGCACTATCTCGTTGCCTCGTCGGTCTCGGCGGTGTTGGCCCAGCGCCTGCTGCGCCTCAAGCACCGAGCGTGCAACGGCGAGGGTTGCGAATCGTGTTTTCACTCGGGCTACAGCGGGCGCACGGCGATCTTTGAGCTGATCGCCATCGACGATCCCGTCCGCGATCTCATCACCAAGGGCTCGTCGGCGTCGCTGATCCGACAGCACGTCCGGTCCCGCGGCGTGCGTGGGCTGGAGCAGGAGGGCGAGGCGCTGGTGGAGGCGGGCCGGACGACGCGGGCCGAGCTCGACCGCGTCGTGGGGGGGCTGGCGTGACCGTCTACCGCTACAGAGCGATCCCGCTCGACGGCGCGCCTGCTGCGCCGGTGGCGGGCGAGCTGGCGGCCGAGTCGCCGGCGGCGCTGCGCGCATCGCTCCGACGCATCGGGCTCCAGGTGATCGAAGCGCGTCCCGCGCGGAGAGCTGTTCTCACATCTGCGTCCCTGTCTCGCTTTCTCGCTCCCCTCGCTTCCATCCTCCAGCGCCACTTCCGCGGGCGGCGCGTAGTGCCGAAGGCCGAGCTCTACGACAGCCTGGCGACGATGCTCGAAGCCGGGCTCCCGGTGGTGGACGCCGTCACCACGCTGGCCACCAGCCGCTCTCGGTCCTCTCTCCGCACGATGCTCGTCGAGCTGCGCGAGGCCCTGCGCGACGGGTCCGCGCTGGATGAGTGCATGGAGAAGCACCCCTGGTGGTTCGAGCCGGCGGAGATCGCGATGGTTCGCGCGGCGCGGGCCTCGGGCGAGCTGCCCTCGGTGCTCCGTTCTCTCGCCGAACGGCACGAACGCTCGGGCGCCCTCTCGGCGAAGATCGTCGGGGCCCTGACCTACCCCGCCGTGGTCTTCTGCGTCGGCGTAGGAGTGGTCGTGTTCCTGAGCGTCAAGACGCTGCCGGACCTTGTCGGCATCCTCCGCGACGCGGGGATCGACCCGCCGGGGCTGACGCTTGCCATCATGGCGCTGGGTCGCGGGCTGCTCGAGTACGGGTTCGTGGGCGCGATTGCGCTCGCCCTGCTCTCCATCGGGTCGCTGGTCGGGCTCGCACAGGCTCGCCGCCGCGGCTGGCGGGTCCGCGTCCCGATCCCCGGCTTTGCGCGCCGCGCGATCCTCGCCCGCGCGTGGGCGGGCCTGGCCGAGCTGGTGCGGACGGGCGTGCCGCTGGTCGAGTCGCTGCGGATCACCGCGCCCACGGTCTCGGGCCCACTCGGCGCTCCGTTGGCGAGAGCGCTGGAGCACGCCGCCAGCGAGATCGAACGAGGCTCGGGCTTCTCCGACGCCCTGTCGGACCCGGCCTGGTTCGACGATGAGTGCCGCAGGCTCATCGCCATCGGCGAGAGCGCAGGCGAGCTCCCCGGGATCCTCAACCGCTTGGCAGCGCACACGCACCGGTCGGCCTCGCGCGCCATCGACCGCCTCGCCAGCCTGCTCGAGCCCGCGGTGATCCTGCTGCTGGCGACATTGATCGGCGTGGTGGTGATGGGCGCGGTGCTGCCCATCCTCAAACTCCAGGAGATCATCGGATGAACCGGCGGATGCAGAACTCGGCACGCCGCGGCATGACCCTGGTCGAGGTGCTGGCGGTGGTTGTGATCCTGGGGTTGCTCGCGGGGACGCTCGCGATTGGGTTCAGCGGCGCTTTTGGCAAGGGCAAGCACGAGCTGGCCAAGACGGGCATCGGACAGATCGTGGGCAGGCTCGAGGTCTACTACATGGACCAGAGCGTCTGGCCGGATCTGGACGGCGGCCTGCGCGCACTATCCGAGACCCCGCCCACCAGCGCCTACTACCTCTCGGGCGACAACCTGCTCGACCCCTGGGACCGCCCCTACGTCTACATCACGCCCGGCCCCGAGGGCCACCCCTACGAAGTCGTCAGCTACGGGGCCGACGGCCAGCCCGGTGGCGAGGGCGAGAACGCCGACATCACGTCCGTCAGCCTGCGGGACAAGAGGTGAACGCGAGGATGACGAACGCGAAGGCGCCGAAGGGTGCGCAGCGAGGGCCACGGGGGTTCACGCTGATCGAATGCCTCGCGGTGGTCGCCCTGCTGGCGTTGGCGGTTGCCACGCTCGCCACTGGGCTTGCGCCCTCGGCTGCCGAGGCCCATCTCCGTAATGCGGCGTCGGCCGTGTTAGATCTCGATGCGCGGGCCCGCGCGCTGGCCATGCAGGGGGAACACGTCGTGCTCCGCGCTTTGGAGGGCCGCGCGTCGGTGCGCGTGGGGAATGCCGCGATGTTCGAGCGCGAGCTTCCTCGTGCGATCGAGGTCGTGCTGACCGAGCCCGGGACTGGCACTCCGCTCGACGGTGTGCGGATCGACACGCGGGGAAGGAGCATCGACTACGCGCTCTCGCTCCACGCGGGCGACCGGCGCACGCAGATGCTCGTCTCTGGCCTCACCGGGTACGCCTTCGCGGAGACCGGTCCGTGACCCCCTCGACCCTCACAACCCCAACGACCCCCACCAGGACGGGCCTCACGCTCATCGAGGTGGTCGCCGCGGCGGCGTTGCTGACACTGATTGTCGTCGCCTGCCTGCCGCTGATCACCGGCGCCCGCCGCGACCTTCAGGCGGCCAACGCGGTCGCGCTCGAGTCCTCGCAGGAGCTCTCCGAGGCCGTGGATGAACTGCTGCGCCAGAAGCCCTCGCTTGCCCGCGAGCTGCTCGAGCAGCCGGAGGGGCTCGAGTTGCGCTGGACGTTGCGCGAGCGGGAGTACGAGGCGACGGTCCGGCTGTCGGCCCGCATCGAGGGCGACGAGCGCCGCAGCGCGCACGCCTGGGCCGTGTTCGGCGTTGATGGGGTTGAGATCCCCCGCTGGCTACGCCTCCCCGACCCTCCGCCGGAGCGGTCGCCATGAGGCGCGGCATGACCATGGTCGAGCTCCTGCTTGCCCTCGCCCTGCTCTCGGGGCTGGCCCTCGCGTGCGTCTCGTGGACAACCGCGGCCTCGCGGGCGCTCGCGACCGAGGGCGGGCGGGCGTCGTGGCACGCGGCGGCGGAGCGTTCGCTCGACCTCGTGGACGAGGCGTTCGTCGTCGAAGATGTACGCCTGCGCACTGGTGGGGGTCGGAGGGTACGTGGGCCGCGCGTGGAGATGGGCGATGGCTGGATCACCGTGGGCACTCGGGCCGCCGTCCCGGGCGACAAGCCCTTGGTCGCCGCGGCCATCCAGTTGCGCGTGGCCGACGGTGTGCTCCGGGCAGACTGGCTCGACCACGAAGGAAGGGAACTCGCCTCGCGCCCCCTGCTCGGCGAGGTCGCGGCGTTGGAGGTGGACACTCAAGAGCTGGAAGACCGGCGGGTGCTGCTCACCCTCCGTCTCATGCACGGTGCCGGCGCGTCGGTCGAGCGGGCGTGGCGTCTCCCGCGGGAGGACCTGCGATGACACACCCCGCGCATTGCCGCCGCGGCATCGCCCTACTGCTCGTCCTGGCGACGCTCGTCCTCGCCGCGACCGCCGCGGCCGGGCTCGCCCGTGTCGCCACCGCCGCCAGGCTCCACGCTCAGTCGGCGCGCCGGGCCGCGGCCGCCGACGCGCTGCTCGATGCCGCCGAGCCACCGATCCTGGATTGGCTCCACCGCCACGCGGGGCGCGCTGTGCTGCCGCCGGAGGCGGCGAGCCCGCGCGTCGCCGTCCTCGACGACGCGGTCGAGTTCGGCGGCCAGCGATGCCGGCTCTCCATCACCGCCTTCGACCAGTGCGGGATGGCGCCCGCGTCATGGCGTGGCGCGATGATTCCAGCTGACATTCTCGACGCGCTGGAACGCGCGGGCGAGGTATTCACCGAGCACCCCGGTCTCGACCTGCTGACCGGGGCTCGGCCGACCTACCCGGGCGCGCAGGAGAGTCCCATCCCGGCCGTGGGCGAGCTGCTGGCGACACACAACCCGCCGCGTCCCGGGCGGCCGCCGGCGGTCAATATCAACACCGCGCCCATCCCGCTCTTTGAAGCGGTGTACGCCGCACGGGGGCTCGGCGGGCTCGAGGCCGTGCTCGAGGCGCGCGCCGCCGGGCGAGTCGCCTCACCGGGTGCGCTCAAGGCCCCCCGGGATGACCCGCGCATCGACGAAGACATCCCCCTGCCCGTCGCCATGAGCGGCGCGTGGGCGTTCCGGATCGATTGTGTCGCCGGGGGGCTGCGCCGCTCGTGGTGGTGCGTCTACGCCGACACCGGCAGCAACTGGGAGAGGGTCCAGCGCCTTGCGATCGACGAGTGACCCCATCCGGGATTGGAGGAGGCGCGAACGATGGGCGATCGCCGTCGGCGGCGTTGCCGTAGCGCTCTCGCTGGTGTGGGTCCTGCGACCTCTCCCGGCACGGCCAGGGATCGACGCGGAGTTGCATGCGTCACCGCCGCGCAACGGCGGGGTTGAGACCGTGGAGCCCCTCGACTGCACCGCCTTCGCCGCGGCCATCTGGAACCCGCCCGCCGCGCCGGAGCGCCCCGCGGCAACGATCGAGAAGGCAACGCCCGTCCCGCCCCCGAGGCTCCAGCTCATCGGCATCGTCCACGACACCGACGAGGATGGCGCAGTCCTTCGCCGCGCGGCGCTCTACGACCCCGACACCGACAAGCTGCACCTGGTGGCCTCCGGCGAGCGGGTCGGCGCCGTCACCGTGGCCTCGATCGAAAGCGGCGTGGTCTCCCTGGAGAGCGCGGGGCGGACGAGCAGGCTGGCACTGCGAGAGGAAGGGGGTCGGCGATGACCACCGCCACCGCGATGGCCGCTCCGAGCGAAGTCCGCCTCCCGCCGGAGCGGTTCTATTGGGCCGTGCTCGATGCCCCGGCCGCGCGCGACCGCCGCACGGCGCTGGGCTACCTGTTCGAGACGGTCCTGCCCGTGCCCGTCGAGCGCGTGCACGCGGTCTATCTCCCGATCAGCGACGGACGCTTCCTCGCCTGCGGCATGGACCGCGAGCAGCTGGCCGCGCATGACGGCGCTCTGGTCCTCGGCCCTAAGGCCATGCCCGAGTTCCTGGACGGAGCGGTCGATCCGGTCACGATCAACCTTCTCGTGGAGTCGTTCGAGCCGCGGGCCGTGCGCCGCGCCCGCCGGCGTGTGGCTTTCATCGCCTGCGCCGCGATCCTGGCCTGCGCACTCGCCGTCGGGTGGGGCGAACTCCGTCGCGCATCGCGGTGGCACGAGATCTCCGAGTCCTTCGCCCAGGCAACCGCAGGGGTGTACGACCGGGTGCTGCCAGCTTCGACGGGCGCTGTTCCACCCGCCGCGCGACTCACCGCCGAGCTGCGCACCCTCGACCGCACACGGACAGACGCTCCGGCGGGCTCGCCCCGCGAGATCGCGCCCACGCTCGCGGCGGTGCTGGCCTCCTGGCCCCCGGGCCTCCCCGCGTCCACCGAGTCGCTCAGTGCCGCGCCCGGCGCCATCACGCTCACCGTGCGCCTGCCCGACGAGGCGTCCGCCGAGCGGCTGGAGCGTGAGTTGAAACCCCCGCCCGGCTGGCGGGTGAGCCAGCCCACCGTCCAGCGCGAGCGCGAGGGGCTGACCGTCCGCGTCCGCATGGAGCCGATCCCGTGACCCGCCGCGCCGCAATCCTCCTTTGCACCCTGTCGCTGGCGGCGGCCCTGCTGGTGATCGCCGCGGGCGCACGGCACACGGCGGCCGCGCGGGCCCGGGCGCGGGGGGCCGAGACCCAGTTCGCCCGGGTCAAGGCCGACGCCGCGAGGGTGCTCGCCCTGCGTTCCAGATCCCAGACCGTCGCGGCGGGGGAGCAGCCCCAGCAGGACGTGTTCCGGAGGGTTAACGAGACCCTGGCCGCCGCGGGCCTCTCCCATGTCCGCGTGCAGTCGGTCAACCCCGGAGGCGATCAGTCGCTCGACGGCGCACGCCGCGTGCAGACCGTCCGCATCGTGCTCGAGCCGCTGACGCTCGACGAGTTGGGAAGCCTGCTCGATCGCTGGCGACGCGACCAGGCGCCGTGGACGGTGACGGGCGTGGACCTCGCCGCCAAGGGCGCTGCCTACCGCGCCACGCTCACCGCCTCGGCGGTGTATGTTCCCACCACTCTCGCCGGGACGAGCCCGCCATGATCCGTGTCGCCCTTACCATCCTGATCGCCCTCGTGCTCGCCGGCTGCCGCGCGGCGCCCCGCGGCCCGTATGCGCCCAGCCCAGAGTCGGCGCGGAACCCGCTCGAGGCCCAGCGACTCACCCAGGAGGCGGCGCGCGTGCTCGACCGCGACCCCGAGAAGGCCGAGCGGCTGCTCCGCGAGGCGCTGACCGCCGACCTCTTCCACGGCCCCGCGCACAACAACCTCGGCGTGATCTTCCTGAAGCGCGGCGAGCTGTTCGAGGCGGCGCAGGAGTTCGAGTGGGCCCGGAAACTTCTCCCGGGGCTGGCAGATCCCCGTCTCAACCTCGCGATGACCCTAGAGAGGGCCGGACGGATCGACGAGGCGCTCGGCGAGTACCGTGCGGCCCTTGAGGTTTACCCCGGGCACATCCAGACGATCCAGGCCATGACCCGCTGCCGCGTGCGCCACCGGCCCGGAGAGATCCAGGACGACCCAGAGGTCGAAGCCGATCTCCGCGAGATCGCCCTTCGCGGCGAGAACGGGCGGTGGCGCGAGTGGGCCCAAGAGCGGCTGGCGGTGATGCGGCAGGATTGACGGTGCCTGTGGCCTTGGCAGGTAGCCCGCCGGGGCGGCACACTGGCAGCCATTGGTGTTGCCCTTGGACGGGACCTGTCCCCCCTCGTCCGAGGGCGACGCCGCCTTTTGGGTTGGACGCACGCTCGTGAGGTGCCCGTGGTGTCGGGATCGCACCCGTCGCCCTCCCGGCCAACGATGCGGGCGTGCTCGCCTCGCGCGAGGCGAGCACGCACGCGGGACCACCGAGCCGGAACCCCGGGCGTGTATTCGGCACGCCCGCCGGGATCCTCTGCCGACCGACCGCGAGCGGCGCTATCCGTCGAGAGCCTGATCGAAGGCACTCCGCACCTGCG
>JBICHP010000034.1:0-11059 GCA_043100935.1 Phycisphaerales bacterium JB054 | reverse complement strand
GCCCGCGGAGGCCGCGCAAGTGGTGACGCACGCCCGGGCCCACCTGGACGCGGGTCGGTTCTCTGCGCTCACCTCCTCCGACGCGGACTGGCAGGCGGCGCGTCGTGAGGTGGACCGTCTGGAGAAACTCGTTCGGGCCGGTCAGGCATCTCAGGAGGATATGAGTGATTTGGCCCAGGCCCGGGCGGTCATGGCGTCGGCCACGGCGGCTCGGAACGCGCTGCTCGAGTCACTGCGGCGGGCAGCGACCGCGGATCTTTCCCCAGAGCAAGCGCAATCGCTCCTCCGGATCGAGGCGAACGCCGCACTCGGCATTGAGGTTGCCTATCGAGTGAACGACCGAACCGAGGCGGACTGGGTCACGCTCCGGGAGGCCGCGTCGAATCTCCGAGTGGCGCAGAAGCTCGGCGAGGAGCCCGACTACACCGCTTCGCAGTTGATCACCCGGACGAACGCCGAGCCGGAGGTCGCCGCCGCCAGGAGCTACCTCGATACCCGGCTGCCGCAGGTGCGGAGCGCCTTCGATCAGGCTCTCGAGGGATAGCGCAGCTCGCGGTCGGTCGGCAGGGGATCCCGGCGCGAGCGCCGAATCCACGCCCGGGTTCCGGCTCGGTGGTGCTGCGCGAGAAACCGCTCGTAGCGATCCATGCGAGCACGCCCGCATCGTTGGCCGGGAAGGCGACGGTGATATCCCGCTGCCACGGGCACCTCACGAGCGTGCGTCCAACCCGAAAGCGGCGTTGCCCTCGGACAAGAGGGGACAGGTCCCGTCCAAGGGCAACACCAGTGGACGCCAGTGTACCGGCCCGGCGGCGGCACCGTTAGTCCTGCCGCATCACCGCCAGTCGCTCCCGGGCCCACTCCCGCCACCGCCCGTTCTCGCCGCGGAGGGCGATCTCCCGGAGGTCGGCCTCGACTTCAGGATCGTCGCGGACCTCGGCTGGGCGGTGGCGCACGCGGCAGTGGGTCATGGCCTGGATGGTCTGGATGTGCCCGGGGTAGACCTCGAGGGCGGCGCGGTACTCGCCCAGCGCCTCGTCGATGCGCCCGGCCCGCTCCAGGGTCAGCGCGAGGTTGAGGCGCGGGTCTGCCAAGCCCGGGAGAAGCTTCCGGGCCCACTCGAACTCCTGTGCGGCCTCGAACAGCTCGCCACGCTTGAGGAAGACCACGCCCAGGTTGTTGTGGGCGGGGCCGTGGAAGAGGTCGGCGGTCAGCGCCTCGCGGAGCAGCCGCTCGGCCTTCTCAGCGTCGCGGTCGAGCACGCGCGCCGCCTCCTGGGTGAGTCGCTGGGCCTCGAGCGGGTTCCGCGCCGACTCTGGGCTGGGCGCATACGGGCCGCGGGGCGCCGCGCGGCAGCCGGCGAGCAGGAGGGCGATCAGGATGGTCAGCGCAACGCGAGTCATGGCGGGCTCGTCCCGGCGAGGGTGGTGGGAACATACACGGCCGAGGCGGTGAGCGTGGCGCGGTAAGTCCCACCCTTGGCGGCCAGGTCCACGCCCGTCACGGTCCACGGCGCCTGGTCTCGGCGCCAGCGGCCGAGCAGGGCGCCCAGCTCGTCGAGCGTCAGCGGCTCCAGAACAATGCGGACGGTCTGCACGCGGCGTGCGCCGTCGAGCGACTGGTCACCCCCGGGGTTGACCGACTGGACGCGGACGTGGGCGAGGCCCGCGGCGGCCAGGGTCTCGTTAACCCTCCGGAACACGTCCTGCTGGGGCTGCTCGCCCGCCGCGACAGTCTGGGACTTGGAACGCAGGGCCAGCACCTGCGAGGCGTCGGCCTTGACCTTGGCGAACTGCGCTTCGGCACCGTGCGCCCGGGCCCGGGCGGCCGCCTCCTGCCGGGCGCCCGCGGCGATCACCAGCAGGGCCGCCGCCAGCGATAGGGTGTATAGAAAGATGGATGCGCGGCGGGTCACGGGATCGGCTCCATGCGGACGCGGACGGTGATCCCCTCGCGCTCGCGCTGCACGGTGGGCTGGCTCACCCGCCAACCGGGCGGGGGTTTCAACTCGCGCTCCAGCCGCTCGGCCGAGGACTCGTCGGTCAGACGCACGGTGAGCGTGATCGCGCCCGCGGCGGCGGTGAGCGACTCGGTGGACGCGGGGAGGCCCGGGGGCCAGGAAGCCAGCACCGCCGCGAGCGTGGGCGCGATCTCGCGGGGCGAACCGGCCGGAGCGTCTGTCCGTGTGCGGTCGAGGGTGCGCAGCTCGGCGGTGAGTCGCGCGGCGGGTGGAACAGAGCCCGTCGAGGCCGGCAGCACCCGGTCGTACACGCCCGCGGTCGCCTGGGCGAAGGAGTCGGAGATCTCGTGCCAGCGCGATGCGCGGCGGAGCTGACCCCAGCCGACGGCGAGGGTGCAAGCCAGGATCGCGCCGCAGGCGATGAGAGTCACACGCCGGCGGGCACGGCGGATGGCCCGCGGCTCGAACGAGCCCAACAGGAGGTTGATCGCCGCCGGGTCGATCGGCTCTGCAACCGACGCATGGAGGAACTCGGGCAGGGTCTCAGGGCCCAGAACCAAGGCACCCTCGTGCGCGGCGAGTTGCTCGCGGTCCATGCCGCAGGCCAGGAAGCGGTTTTCCCTGAGAGGGGAATAGACCGCGTGCACACGCTCGACGGGCACGGGCAGCACCGACTCGAACAGGTAGCCCAGCGCCGCGCGGCGGTCGCGCGCGGCCGGGGCATCGAGCACGGCCCAATAGAACCGCTCCGGCGGCAGGCGGACTTCGGTGGGAGCGGCCATCGCGGTGGCGGTGGTCATCGCCGATCCCCTTCCTCGCGCAGAGCGAGCCTGCTCGTCCGCCCCGCGCTCTCCAGGGAGACCACGCCGCGCTCGATCGAGGCCACGGTGACCGCGCCGACCCGCTCGCCGGAGGCGACCAGATGCAGTTTGTCGGTGTCGGGGTCGTAGAGCGCCGCGCGGAGAAGCACCGCCCCATCCTCGTCCGTGTCGTGGACGATGCCGATGAGCTGGAGCTTTGGGGGCGGGACGGGCGTGGTCCTCTCGACCGTCGCGGCAGGACGCTCCGGCGCGGCGGGCGGGTTCCAGATGGCCGCGGCGAAGGCGGTGCGGTCGAGGGGCTCGATCGTGTCGCTTCCACTATCGTGAGGCGAAGGTGCATTCAACTCCGGGTCGAGCGCCGGCATCGCCGGGAGGGGTCGCAGGCCCCACGCCAGCGCGAACGCGAGCGCAACACCGGCCATGGCGATCACCGATCGCTGACGCCTCCTCCAAGCCGAGATGGGGTCACTCGTCGATCGCAAGGCGCTGGACCCTCTCCCAGTTGCTGCCGGTGTCGGCGTAGACGCACCACCACGAGCGGCGCAGCCCGCTGGCGTAGCAATCGATCCGGAACGCCCACGCGCCGCTCATGGCGACGGGCAGGGGAATGCCAATGTCGGTGCGCGGGTCATCGTGGGGTGCCTTGAGCGCACCCGGTGAGGCGACACGTCCGGCGGCCCGCGCGTCGAGCACCGCCTCGAGCCCGCCGAGCCCTCGCGCGGCGTACACCGCTTCAAGGAGCGGGATGGGCGCGGTGTTGATATTGACCGCCGGCGGCCGCCCGGGGCGCGGCGGGTTGTGCGTCGCCAGCACTTCGCCCACGGCCGGGACCGGACTCTCCTCCGCGGCTGGGTAGGTCGGCCGAGCCCCGGCGAGCAGGTCGAGCCCGGGGTGCTCGGTGAATGCCTCGCCCGCGCGGTCCAGCGCGTCGAGGATGTCGGCGGGGAGCATCGCGCCGCCCCCCGATGCGCCCCACGAGGGCGGCGCCATGCCACACTGGTCGAAGGCGGTGATCGTGACGCGGCATCGCTGGCCGGCGAACCCGATGGCGTCGTCGAGGACCGCGACGCGGGGGCTCGCCACCTCCGGCGGCAGCACCGTGCGGCCAGCGTGGCGGTGGAGCCAGTCCAGGATCGGGGCCTCGGCGGCGTCGAGCAGGGCGTCGGCGGCCGCGGCCCGGCGCGCCGACTCGGCGTGAAGCCTGGCGGCCGTGGCGACGCGGGCGAGCCCCGCGGCGGCGGTCACCGCGAGGACGAGCGTCGCCAGGACGAGGAGCAAGGCGATGCCATGGCGGGATCGTGTCTGTTGGCTCATCGCAGGTCCCCCCGCGGGAGACGCCAAGTCCGCTCGACCGACGCGCCGGCGCGGTGCACGAGCCGGAGGGTGAGCAGTACGCGTCGGTCCTCCAACTCCTGAGAGGCCACGTCCAACGCCGTGATATCGCCGAGCAGAGGACGCGAGGCGAGTTCCCTTCCTTCGTGGTCGAGCCAAGCTGCCCGGAGCACACCGTCGGCCACGCGCAGCTGGATGGCCACGGCGACCAAGGGCTTGTCGCCCGGGACGGCGGCCCGAGTGCCCACGGTGATCCAGCCGTCGCCGATCTCCACACGCGGTCCACGTTCCCTCCGACCCCCACCAGTGCGCAAGCCCACGTCCTCGACGGCGAACGCCCCGTCCACGAGGTCGAGCGAACGCTCCGCCGCCGCTCGCCACGAAGCTCGCCCGCCCTCGGTCGCGAGCGCCCGTGAGGCCGTGGCGGTCCACGAGACGCAGGCCAGCGCCAGCCCCGAGAGGAGGGCGAGAGCCAGCAGGAGTTCGACCATGGTCATGCCGTGCCTCATGGCGACCGCTCCGGGGGAGGATCGGGGAGGCGCAGCCAGCGGGGGATCTCCACGCCCCCCACGAGGAACACGGCCCAGGCGTGCGCGCTCCGGCGCTCGTCGCCCTCGACGCGCGTCGCCAGCTGGACCGTCGCCTGATACTCCCGCTCGCGCACCGTCCAGCGCAACTCGAGCCCCTCCGGCTGCTCGATCAGCTCGCGGGCGAGCGAGGGTTTCTGGCGCAGCAGCTCATCCACGGCCTCGGAGAGCTCCTGCGAGGACACGAGCGCGACCGCGTTGACCGCCTGAAGGTCGCGCCGGGCGCCGGTGATCAACGGGAGGCAGGCGACGACGATCAGCGTGAGCAGCGCCGCCGCGGCGACCACCTCGATGAGCGTGAGGCCCGTCCTGGTGGGGGTCGTGGGGGTTGTGAGGGTTGAGGGGGTCACGGGCCAGCCTCCACGAAGGCGTACCCGGTGAGACCGGACACGAGCGTCTGCGTGCGTCGATCGCCCGCGTGGAGCGAGAGGACGTAGTCGGGACTCCGTCCGCGCGTGTCGATCCGCACACCGTCGAGCGGAGTGCCCGTCCCGGGCTCGGTCAGCACGACCTCGATCTCGGGAGCAAGGTCGCGCTCGAACGCCGCGGCATTCCCAAAGCGCACCGTCACTCGACCCTCCGAAGCGCGGAGCACGACGGGCTCTCCCTGCATGGTCAGCACACGGGCCCGCGCATCGAGGTCAAGGATGAGCATCCTCGCCTCGCGCAGCCTCGCCTCGGCCGCGGAGGGGGAGAGCCCCGCCGCGACCGTGGCGACGGCCAACGCCAGCAGCGCGACCACCGCGAGGCATTCAATCAGCGTGAACCCCCGTGGCCCTCGCTGCGCACCCTTCGCGGCCTTCGCGTTCATCATCCTCGCGTTCACCTCTTGCCCCGCAGGCTGACGGACGTGATGTCGGCGTTCTCGCCCTCGCCGCCGGGCTGGCCGTCGGCCCCGTAGCTCACCACCTCGTAGGGTTGTCCCTCCGGCCCTGGCGTGATGTACACGTAGGGACGATCCCAGGGGTCGAGGAGGTTGTCGGGCGAGAGGTAGTAGGCGCTGGTGGGCGGGGCCTCGGATAGTGCGCGCAGGCCACTGTCCAGATCCGGCCAGGCGCTCTGGTCCATGTAGTAGACCTCGAGCCTGCCCACGATCTGCCCGATGCCGGTCTTGGCGAGCTCGTGCTTGCCCTTGCCGAACGCGCCGCTGAACCCGATCGCAAGTGTCCCGGCGAGCAGGCCCAGGATGACCACGACGGCGAGAACCTCGACCAACGTCATACCTCGGCGTGCCGGGTTGTGCCGGTTCATCCGATGATCTCCTGGAGCTTGAGGATGGGCAGCACCGCCCCCATCACCACCACGCCGATGAGCGTTGCCAGCAGCAGGATCACCGCCGGCTCGAGCAGGCTGGCGAGGCGGTCGATGGCGCGGCTGGCCGACCGGTGCGTGTGCGCCGCCAGCCGGGCGAGAATCCCGGGCAGTTCTCCCGCGCTCTCGCCGATGGCGATGAGCCTGCGGCACTCGTCGTCGAACCAGACCGGGTCCGACAGGGCGTCGGAGAAGCCGGAGCCGCGCTCGATCTCGCCGGCGGCGCGCTCCAGCGCCCTCGCTAAATGAGCCCCGAGGAGGCCCGACACCGTGGGCGCGGTGATCCGCAGCGACTCAACCAGCGGCACGCCCGTCCGCACCAGCTCCGCCAGGCCCGACCACGCGCGGGCGAGGATCGCGCGGCGCGCGAAGCCCGGGATCGGCACGCGGATCTGCCAGCCGCGGCGGCGAGCCTGTGCGAGCCCGACCAACGACCCGATGGCAAGCAGGACAAGGGCAATCGCGCCCAAGAACCCGAACTCGAGCAGCCCGCGCCCCAACGCCATGATCGCAAGCGTCAGCCCCGGCGGGTCGATGCCCGCGTCGCGCAGGATGCCAACCAGATCCGGCAGCGTCTTGACGCTCAGGAACACGATCACGCCGACGCCGACGCAGAAGACCACGGAGGGGTAGGTCAATGCCCCGACGATCTTCGCCGAGAGGGCGCCCGAGCGCTCGTGCCGCTCGGCCAGCGCACGCAGCACCGAGGGCAGGTCGCCCGAGGCCCGGGCCGCGCGGACCATCGCGACCTCGGCCGGCTCGAACCACCACGGGTGCCTCTCCATGCACTCGTCCAGCGCGGCCCCGTCGCGCAGGGCCTCGCGCAGCTCGACGAGCATAGTGCGGAGAGAGGACTTCGAGCGGCTGGTGGCCAGCGTGGTCACCGCGTCCACCACTGGGAGCCCAGCTTCGAGCATCGTCGCCAGGCTGTCGTAGAGCTCGGCCTTTGGCCCTACCCGCCGCGCGCGGACGTGGCGCCGGAGGGTGGACGCGAGCGGAGCGAAATGGCGAGTCAAGGATGCCGATGTGAGAACAGCTCTCCGCGCCGGGCGCGCCTCGATCACCTGGAGTCCGATGCGTCGGAGCGAGGCGCGGAGCGCCGCCGGCGACTCGGCCGCCAGCTCGCCTGCCACCGGCGTGGCCGAGGTTCCGTCGAGCGAGATCGCTCTGTAGCGGTAGACGGTCACGCCAGGCCTCCCACGACGCGCTCGAGCTCCGCCCGCGTCGTCCGGCCCGCCTCGACCAGCGCCTCGCCCTCCTGCTCCAGCCCGCGCACGCCGCGGGTCCGCACGTGCTGGCGGATGACCGACGCCGACGACCCGCTTGTGATGAGCTCGCGTACCGCGTCGTCGATCGCGATCAGCTCGAAGATCGCCGTCCGCCCGCTGTAGCCGGAATGGAAGCACGTTTCGCACCCATCGCCATTGCACGCGGCGTGCTTGAGGCGCAGCAGGCGTTGGGCGAGCACCGCTGAGACCGACGAGGAGACGAGGTAGGGCTCGACACCGAGGTCGAGCAGCCTCGTCACCGCCGTGGCCGCGTCGTTGGTGTGCAGTGTTGAGAACACCAAGTGACCCGTGAGGCTCGCCTGGATGGCTATCCTCGCCGTCTCGGCGTCGCGGATCTCGCCCACCATAATGACATCAGGGTCCTGCCGAAGGATATGGCGCAACCCGCTGGCAAAGGTCACACCCTTCTTGGCATTCACCTGCGCCTGGCTGATGGCGAGCCCCGCCGTCGCCAGCTCGTACTCGATCGGGTCCTCGATGGTCATGATGTTGAGGTCGCCCCCGTCGAGCTTGCGCGCACCGTGGGCGTCATGGGGATCCGCGCGCGTGGCGAGCCAGCGCAGCGTCGTATAGAGCGTCGTGGTCTTCCCTGAGCCGGTGGGACCGGTCACCAGCACGATCCCGCTCGTGCGGCCGGCGCATGCCAGAAACGCTCGCTCGACCTCCTTCGGCATCCCCAGCGAAGCGAAGTCGTCCAGGCCGGGGCCGTGGCCCACGTCGAGCAGACGGAGCACCGCCCGCTCGCCGTAGCTGGTCGGCAGCGTGCTGATGCGCAGGTCCACCGAGCGGCCCAAGCCGATGGTCACCGTCGCCCGCCCGTCTTGGGGGATGCGCCGCTCGGCGATGTCCATGCGGCCCATCACCTTGATGCGGCTGACGATCGGGGCCGTGAGCTTCGGCGGAACCTCGCGCACGGTCTGGAGCACCCCGTCGAGACGGTAGCGGACCAGCGTGCGGTCGGCGAGGGGCTGGACGTGGATGTCGCTCGCTCCCCGGGTGAGCGCCTCGAAGAGTAGCGCATCCACCAGCTTGACCACCGGGCCTTTGCCCTCGGTCGAAAGCAGGTCGCGATCTGCGAGGGACAGCAAACGCTCGACGTCTGTCTCCACCTCGGCGGCCGGCGGCGCATCGGAGGACTCCTGCCGGGCGGCCCCGTACGACTCGTCGATCCGGCGGGCCAGCTCCTCGTCGGGGAGGATCTCCGTCGCGATCGGCGTGCCCAGGCGCACGCCGACATTGAACACCGCGGCGGGATTGGAGCGCTCGCTGACCAGCAGCCGCTCAGCGTCGTCGCGAGTCCCCGCGCTGAGGACCAAATGCTGCCGCGCGAAATCGCGGGGAATCAGGCGCAGGAATGCCTCGCTCGGCGGGCCGAGCGTGTCGGCGACCGCGGCTCGGGCGGGAGTGGTGGTCATTGTGGGGGTCACCGGATCAGCCTCGGCTCGGGCACCGGCCAGCCGTCGTCGATCCCGGTGTCAGCCACATCGCGGTCGCTCAGGTACTTCAGGTCCTCGAAGTCGCGGTCTCGCAGGATGGTCGGCCGGATGAACACATAGAACCGCATGCGGCTGGACGACTTGCTGCGGTTCTTGAACGCCTCGCCCAGGATCGGCACATCGGACAGCAGCGGGATCCCGGTCTCCGAGTAGCCCTCGGTGGTCAGCTCGATGCCGCCTACCGCAATGGTGTACCCATCCGGGATCGTCGCCACGCTATCGATCGAATTCTGCTGGCGCGGCGGAGGAACGGAAGGGTCTGCCGCCTCTCCCACGAATGCGCTCAGCGAGACCTGGTACTCCAGGCGCAGATGGTCACCCTCGGCGATCTGGGGCGTCACGCTGACCTCGGTCCCCGCGTTCGAGGAGCCGCCAAACGATGTCGTCGCCACCGTGTCCGAGGCATTGAGCGTGGTGTAGGGCTGCTCGAGCACCGAGTTGATGCTCGCCTGCTCGTTGCTGGCCACCAGCACCTTGGGCATGGAGAGCGAGCGGCCCTCGTTGAGGCTCTTGAGCGCGCGGAGCACCACGCTGAAGTCTCCGGGGTTGAGGACGATCCCGGTGAATCCCGCCCCGCGATTGCCCTCGATCCCGGCGGAGCCCGCCCCCGTCGAGCTGAGGCCGAAGAGCGAGGCGAGCTTGGCCACCGTGTCGTTGGGTCCGTTGATGGCGGCCTCGATCTCGACGCCGAGGTCCAGGGCGTCGCTCTCGGAGAGGCTGATGATCAGAACCTCAAGGAGTACCTGGGGGCGCCGCACGTCCAGGTCGCGGAGGAGCTGTTCGAGGCGCTGAAGTTCCTGAACCTCGCCGATGGCGATGATCGAGTTGGTCGCCGGGTCGCTGGTGAGCTGCATCGAGTCCGGTGCTGCGGCCGGCGACGTATCCGCCAACGCATCGGACGGTGCGATGCCTCCGGACGCCTGTGCGAGTCCGAGCACGCCCGAAGCGATCAGAGATTGCACAACGCCCAGCACCTCTTCGGCATCCCGGTTCTTGAGCTTGAACGTCCGCGTCGGCCGCCGCGCCGCCTCCGGCGCCTCGGCGAGGCGGTCCAGGAGCGCCCGGACCCGCTCGTGCTGCGCCGTGCTCGCGGTCACCAGCAGGGTCCCGGTGAGATCGTCCGCGACGACGCGGAACCGCTCGTCGCCCCCCACCAGGCGCTCGACCGATGCAGCCACCTCCTTGAGCGCGAAGGCATGGGGCGTGTATGTCACTGTCTCGACCGCCTCGCGTTTGTCGAGCTGCCCGACCAGATCGCGCCAGCGCCCGACCTCGTCGGCGGGCGCCACGACCAGAAGCGAGCGGTCATCGGTTCCGGCGAGGACCTCGCCACGCAGGGGGGCCGCGCCCGCCGCGGCGCGCTTGGCCGCGATCTGGGAGAGCAGCGTCACCATCCGGCTCGCGGGTAGATTCTCCAGCGGGATCTCGGCCGGCGCGAGCGCCGCGGCCCCTGCCTCCAGGGCATCGACCGCACGGAGCGCAGCCTCGACGCGGGGCGCGAGGTCGGCGACGATCACGGACCGCGACTCGGCGATGGCAATCACCGTCCCCGACGAGGAGAGGATCGGTTTGAGCGCCGCGACGGCATCCTCCGGACGGCGGGCTCGGACCGGCACGAGCACGGCGCGGAAGCCCGCCGGGACGACCGCTTGCTCGGCGGGCGCTTCCAGCCGGGCGAGGCCCGCGGCGGCGGAGAGCGGCACCACGCTCAGCGTGTCCCCGTCGCCCATCCGCACCGTCGTGAAGCCCCGCGCCGCCAGCAGCCGGTTAGCGAGATCCCACAGTTCTGTGTCGGACACCTCATCGTTGAGGCGGAGCGTGACCGATCCGATCAGCTTTGTGTCGTACTCAATATTCACGTCGGCTCGCTGCGCCGCAAGGTCCACTAGGCGCGCGAGCTCCACCGTCTCTGCCAGCTCGACCTGACTCCCATCCACCTGGCCCCGACAGGGGTTCAGTCCCAGCAGCGTTGCAACCAATGCGGCAGTAATCGATCTCATGGGCACGGTTCGAATCCTCGTCCGGGCAGTGTACCCGATAGGATCGCGCGCGCCGCTCGCATTCGCCGCCACGGCAGGAACCGGTGACAGGTTACGCCACCAACGATGCGGGCGTGCTCGCATCGCGCGAGGCGAGCACGCACGCGGGACCACCGAGCCGGAACCCCGGGCGTGTATTCGGCACGCCCGCCGGGATCCTCTGCCGACCGACCGCGAGCGGCGCTATCCGTCGAGAGCCTGATCGAAGGCACTCCGCACCTGCG
>JBICHP010000033.1:0-103118 GCA_043100935.1 Phycisphaerales bacterium JB054 | reverse complement strand
GGTTTGGGGGTTCGCGTGGGGGTCCGGGGGCCGAACGCCGCCGGGTATGCCCGCCCCGCCCCCCGCGGGCGCCCACGGCGGGAGGCCTTCGGGGCGCGGGCTCAGCAGCCGGCGACCCACTCGTTCAGGAAGGAGATGAAGTCCTGGGTGTTGATGGTGCCGTCGTCGTTCCAGTCGGCCACGGGGTTGCGGGAGGACCAGAGGTTCAGGAAGAGGATGAAGTCCTGGGTGTTGACGTTGCCGTCCTCGTTGAGGTCCACGCGGCAGGTCGGCTCCTCAAGATCAAGGCTGGCCTTGTCGAAGAACATCGCCCCGGGGGCGCCGAACGGGAACTCGTCGTTGGCGAACTGGATGAACAGCACGAAGAAGTCGACGCTGACGGTGCCGGCGGGGGCGGTGGCGGTGATCGAGTCCTCGATCCACTGATCGAGCGGGGAGTTGGCGTCGAGCACGGTCTTCGCGTCGGCGAAGATCTCGGCCCCGTTGGCGTCGCGCCAGCTGAGAATCAGCAGCGAGAGGTTGTCGCCGGCCATCGCGTCGTCGGAGCGGTGCAGCACGTTGATGGTGGCGGTGTAGGTCTCGCCGGGAGCGGCCGCGACGCTCTGGTAGACGCCGGAGTCGCTCTGCTGCTGGCCGTCGAAGTTGCCGTAGATCTTGCCGCACCCGGTGCCATCGAGCGGCGGCTGGTAGTTGGGATCCTCCACCAGGAAGATGTTGCCGCCGAACTGCTCCCAGTTGTCGAAGGTGGTCTGCAGACCAGGATCGTCGAAGCTGGGGTTGAGCAATTGTGCGGAACTGACGCTGGCAAGCGTGCAAACAAGAGCGGCGGTCGCGGCTGCGGTGCGGAACATGTGGCTTTCCTCCGTCGGTGGTTATTCGGTCCGGTGCCCTCCCGCCTCATGGCGAGAGGAATTCTGGAATTGTTTCGGTAGCGTAACGGAAACGGGAAGTGTCGCAAGACATTCGGGCCGTTTTCTCTCGCTTTTTCGCCATCTTGCCCCGGTTCCCAGCGACCCGCCAGAGCCGGAAGCAGCTGAAAATGTTCCGGCAATGCCGCGTAAGTCCGTGTGGGAGGGGCAGGTATCGCAAATCCGGCCCCGTCGGTTTGATGGGCTGCGGGAAGCCCGAGTTCCGAGTAAAGGCCGATCAAAATATCGCCGTCGGGAGTGCCGCGCGGGAGGCGTGGTCGGTTCCCGAGGTCCCGGCCCAGACCGACCGGCGGCCGTCTCTTCTTCCAGCCCGGGGATTCGCGACGACGCCCGGCTCCGATGCAGGGCCGGGCAACACTCTTTTGGTCCGTCCGGGACGGCCGGGGCGGGTCGGCCGAGCGGTGGGCGGTGAGCCGCGCCGCTACGCACCGTGCCGTCGTTCGAGCTCCGTAGAATCACACGGGGACACGGAGCATGACAATGGCAGAAACACAGCAGAAGAACGCGGTCACGAACGTGGCACCGGAGGAACTCGCACGCTGGCTCGATGACGGCGGGACCGTGCTGGTCGATGTGCGTGAGCCCTTCGAGCACGCCGAGGAACGCATCGCGCAGGCCAAGCCGGTGCCCCTGTCGAAGTTCGACCCCGAAGCGGTCCGGGCGGCCCACCCCGATTCGAGGGTGGTGTTCCACTGCCGCTCGGGCAAGCGCTCGGCCGATGCCGCGAGCCGGTTCGCTCGCGACGGCGAGACCACCTACCACCTCGAGGGCGGGATCGAGGCGTGGAAGGCCGCGGGGCACCCAACGCACCGCCCGGCCAAGGCGGCCCGCATCCCGGTCATGCGTCAGGTGCAGATCACTGCCGGTTCGCTGGTGGCGATCGGCGTCGCGCTCGGGGCGTTCGTCTCGCCCTGGTTCCTGGTGCTGTCGGCGTTCGTCGGGTGCGGCCTGGTCTTCGCCGGGGTGACGGGGTGGTGCGGCATGGCGATGCTGCTCGGGAAGATGCCGTGGAACCGGGTACGCGCCAACGCGTGAGCCCTCCCCGCGCCGCCCCACGCGAGGGCCCGAGCTGATGGCCCGAGCTGAGGACTTCGTACCGGCGACCTCGTCCCGCAACGCCGAGGGGTCCAAAAGGCACCGGCCGCGCCGAACTCGCAGAGTCCGGCGCAGCCGGAGGGGTGGGGTATGCCCAGAGTCGCAGATGTGGAGCCGGACGCGTGCGACCGCGCCGGCGCCGTCCGGACTAACGCTTGCGGCGTGCTGTCACCAGAGCGCCCAGGCCGAGCAGGGCCATCGAGCCCGGCGCGGGGACGATGTTGAAGCGGACGTCCGCGCTGAACGCGCCGTCGTTGTCGGCGTATGCGCCGGGTTCGCCGGTGAAGAAGCCCGCGTCGGCGAAGCCGAGGAAGAAGCGCGTCGCGCCCGCGGGCACCATGAACTCCTGGAGGACGCCGCCGTCGGTCCAGCCGTCACCGATGAAGAACGACTGACCGATCTCCGGGGCGAGCGAGGCGAATGAGCTTCCCAGGTCGTAGAAGTCGAGCCGGGACGGTGTGCCGCTCTCCTCGGGCAGATCGTCGGTCAGGAACACGCCCACCAGGGGAAGCGTCGCGGGGTGGACGAGCCCCGAGATGCCCTGGAACGAGCTGATGTCGGTGTCGTTGAGGGTGGTGGTGTTGCCGTCGGGGCCGGCCCATTCCAGCAGATGGTGCGCGCGCACCAGCCCGGTGACCTCCGGCAGCGTGACGAAGTTGGCTCCGTCCGGCACCGCGAGCATCGGCGGCAGCTCTCCGTCGAGCGTCGGAACGGCGCGTCCGGCGTCGAAGATCGCAGCCTTCCCGTCGACCGGCACGATGTCGGCCGAGGCGATCTGGGCGAGCCCCGCGAGCGCGACGATTCCAATGAGTCTGTTGTTGAGCATGGCTTCTCTCCTCCCCACCGATTTGCAGTTGTCGTACGAAGCCCAGTGCGAACATTGGGCATGCCGTCACCTCAACCATGCCACGGAAGTGGAGGCGTGCCAACGACTTAGAGCGTTTTTGGCGAGAAGAGAAGCTGGGTAAGCCGTCGCCGCCCGTCGGGCCAGCGAAAGAAACAGCCGCCCGGATCTATCCGGGCGGCTGTGGCACTTTGGGGGGTTTGAAGTTGTCGAGGGCCGGTGTTCTCGGACCCTGTCGCGGCCGTCCCGGATTACGGGAAGATGCCGCGGACCTGGTAGGCCTTGCCGATGTGGTCCAGGGCCGCGATGTAGGCCGCGGTCCGCAGATCGACGCCGTACTTCTGGCGGGCGACGACGGTGCGTCGTGCGGCCATGACCATGTGGCGGTTGAGCTCGCGGTCGACCTGCTCGATGTCCCAGTAGCTGCTGGTCTTGTTCTGGACCCACTCGAAGTAGGACACGGCCACGCCGCCGGCGTTGGCGAGGATGGCGGGGATGACCTCGATGCCGCGTTCGCTGAGCACCCGGTCGCCCTCGGGCGTGCAGGGGGCGTTGGCACCCTCGGCGATGATCTTGGCGTTGATCATCGCGGCCTCGCGGTCGGTGATCATCTGTTCGAGGGCGGCGGGGATGAGCACATCGACCTGCGTCTTGTAGAACTCATCGGTGGTGATCGAGTCGCCCTCGAATCCGGCGACGCCGCCGTTCTTCTCGCAGTGTTCGGCGAGACGGTGAGCGTCCAGGCCGGCGTCGTTGCGGATCGCGCCGGTGTGGTCGGCGACCGTGATGATCTTGGCGTCCATGTCGTGCAGGATGCGTCCGGCCCACGAGCCCACGTTGCCGTAGCCCAGAAGGCTCACCCGCATGCCCTTGGTCTCCAGCCCGACCTCGGGGAGGAGCTCGACGAGGGTGTCCACCACGCCCTGGCCGGTGGCCTTGGTGCGGCCGAGCGAGCCGCCGAATTCGACCGGCTTGCCGGTGACAACGCGGAGCCCGTCGTTGGCGGCCTTGCCCTCGTTGGACATCATGTAGGTGTCCGCGAACCACGCCATGTTCTGCGCGCTCGTGCCGACATCCGGGGCGGGGATGTCGTACTCGGGCCCGATGATGTTCATGATCGCCGAGCAGAAGCGGCGGGTGATGCGTTCCATCTCGCGGGCGGAGTGCTCGCGGGGGTTGACCTTGACGCCGCCCTTGCCGCCGCCGAAGGGCACGCGGACGAGCGAGCACTTCATCGTCATCAGCAGGGCGAGGCTCTTAACGTCGTCGAGGTGGACGTCGTGGTGGAACCGGATGCCGCCCTTGTAGGGGCCCAGCGCGTTGTTGTGCTGGACGCGGTAGCCCTTGAACAGCCTGTGGTGCCCGTCGTCCATCCGGACCGGGAAGTGCACCATGACCTCGTTCTTGGGCTGCGCGAGGATGATCTTCACGCGGTGCTTCAGGTCGATGATGTCCGCCGCGTGGAGCATCGTCTCCACCGTCTGGTGGTAGAGATTGTTGGGGTCCTGCGGAAAGTCGAGTTCCTTGAAGATGGGATTGGAGTACGCCGCGGCGGACTCATTGGCGGACACGGCTGTGGTGCTCATGGCTATCCTCCGGTAACGACTTTGACGGCCCTGCTGATCCCTCCGCGAACCAACGGGGTGGCCGAGGAATCCAGATGATACTCTTCATATGTGCCGATCTTCTATGGGCCACGCGAATCAAGTCGACCGCAGAGTCGGTGGGCGTGGCCGCGAGGCCGGTGCGGACGCTCGAAATGCTCGAGGCGAGGCTCGCCGATTCGCCGGTCCACGCGCTGGTGGTCGATCTGGAGGCCGGCCAGACGGGGCTCGGCCTCATCGAACGGCTCCGAGGGGAAGCGGCCAGCGAGGCCGAGCGAGCGATCACCGTGCTCGCCTTCGGGCCCCACGTGATGACCGACCTCTTTGAGCAGGCCCGGGCGGCCGGGGCCGACCGTGTGGTCGCCAGAGGGGGCTTTGCCGCCCAGTTGCCGCAGATCCTCAAGGCCCTCGACGACGCCGCCACACCCTGAGCCCGTCTCTGGACACTCGCGGCGGGTGCGGGCAGGGCCTGGGGCATCCGGCCTTCATCGGCCGAATCGCGACCACGCTGCAGCACCGATGGTGCTCGCGGGCGCTCCATCGCAGGCCAACGACACCACCACCACGGCGAGCCGGGGGCAGTGGGTTTTACCTGTTTGGTCCGGTGGCCGGATCAGGCCCGGCGGCGGCTTGCCGCGATGCCGACGAGCCCCAGCGCCGCCATCGCGGCACTTGTCGGCAGGGGCACGACCTTCATCGGCACCTCCGCCCCGTCGACGCGGCTGGCCTCGAAGTCGCCCAGGCCGAACACGCCACCCCCGCCCGGGGGCCGGCGGTCCCTGTTGGGGATGTCGAACCTGCGGAGCGAGTGCAGCCAGAATCCAAACGAATCAGCGGACCGGTCGCCCGCCCCGTCAGCCGCCCCCTCAACGGCCCCGCCTCCGGGCCGAAAGCCGAGAATCGCGGCAGCGTCGACACTCACGAGCGACTCGCCGGAGGGTTCCAGCCCGGCGGCGCCGGCGGCCCAGCCGGCACCGCCGGTGCTTGCCGATCCGGTCGCGCCCACCGGGCGCCGTCCCGTCCCGCCGGTCGCGTCGGAGAAGAACCGCGCCATCTCGTGATGGTGGGCCGCGGGGGCGGACCACGCGTTGCCCAGGAAGGCGGCCTCGAAGAGGAGTCGATTCGTGACCGGGTCGAACGCCGACCAGACCGGCTCGAGTGTCCCTTCGTGGTCGTTCATGCCGGACCAGCCGGCCGCGCCGTCGTTGTTGCGGAATGAATACGTCGGATCGGCGGAGGCGGAGCTTGCCGCCACGCCCGCCGCGAGCGCAGCGATAGCCATCGTTCTCATGAACATCTCTCCTCCAAAGCAGTCCGGGGCGAGGCGTCGGATTCCGCGCCGCCCCGCAGTGAACGTAAAGCGCAGCGGGGGCCCGGCAAGGCATCACAGGGGATTAAGACCATTTCTTCCCGATCGAGTGTGTTCTTGGACCCTCCGGAGCTGGACGCCCGCGGTCCGCGGCTGTCGTCCCTGCCCAGCACGCCCACTCTCCCGCCCTCGCCCGATCGCCATACCCCGATCGTCAAGTCTGGGTCGTCAAGTCTCGATCGCTACTCGTCCTCGACGAGCGAGGCTCGCCACTCGGCGTCGAGTTCCTCGAACCCCAGCCCGAGACCGGTGCGGGTCGCTTCGCCCAGCGGCACGCCCGAGGCGAGCGCACGCACCCACGCGTTGCGCGCGCTGCGGCCGAACCGCTCCGACACATACCCGACGAAGTGGTGCCCCTGCAGGTAGACATGGCCGTGCAGGCTCGACGGTGTCTCGCGAAAGTCGGCCATGTCGTCCCACGCCGCCAGCGAGTCTGTCCGTGCCCAGGCACGGACCGCCGCGGTCATGCTCCGGCGGGCCCGGTTGCCCGAATACTTCTCCGCAGCCAGCTCGGCCACGCCCTCGGCGACCCACCACGGGATGTGCAGCGCCGCCTCCTCGTGATAGGTAAACGTCGCGACGTGCCCGTACTCATGGGAGAGCAGGATGCGGAGCTGCCGCTCGCTCATGCCGCGGCTGGCGATGATCTTGATCGCCTCGCCCGGCTCGTTCCAGCCGCCGAGCGGGTCGGTGTAGCTGAGGTAGATCGATTGCTGCAGGTGCCCCATGTCGGTGTAGAGCTTGACCACCTGCGGGTGCTCGAGGTGCGTCTCAAAGCCCGCGTCCACGTGCTCGCGGATCTCCGGCATCATCTCGGTGATGCCCTCGGCGATCTCCCGCAGCCCGTCGGAGAGAAACAGCACGACGGTCTGGCCGTCCTCCGACGCCACGCTCGACCACGCCTCTCCGGCGTAGCGCCACTCGCCGTCGTCTGCACGCGTGAAGCGCGCCGGGATCTCGACGGTGCGCTCCCGGGCATCCGGCAACTTCCACGTGAAGCGGAGATCGGCCTCGACGGTGAACCAGACCGGGTCCTCAGCCTCCACCGCTGCCGCGACCGGCTCGCTCACGAGTGTCAGCTCGAAGGTCTCCGGCGTGTGTTCGGCCAGGTCGGCCGCCCAGTTGGTCTGCTCGGTCGCCCACTCGGCGACGGTTGTGTCGATGCAGGCGAGATAGGCATCGGCGTCGCTGTCGAGCACGGCCGATTCCATGCGGTCCAAAAGAGCGGTGATGCCCTCGTCCGCCGGCGCGACCTGCGTTGCGAGGGCGGCGCTCGAAGTGAACACCAGTGCGATCGAACAGAGAGATCTGTGCATGCCCTGAGTGTATCGACGCGCAGCGGCGACCCGGAACCCCAGGAGCCGCCTGCCCAAAACGAGAGCGGGCACACGTCTGCACGTGCGCCCGCTCGAACGGTCACATTGTCGCCGGGGCGATGAGTCAGGCCCGACGCGAGCCGTAGCTGCTCGACCGGGTCTTGCGGCTGCGGGGCTTGGCTGCGCCCTGTCCGCCACCACCGCCGCCGTACCCGCCGCGGTCGTTACCGCCGCCGCCGGAGCGGCGCTTGGGCGGGCGGGGTGTCGAGGCGCCGTGGTTGCCCTGCTGGCCGCCGCGGGGTGTGCGGGGCTTCGACTCGACCTGTCGTTCGGGCTTGGGCAGCACGGGCAGTTCGGGCAGTTCGGTCGTCGCAGCGATCTTGGTGCCGGTGAGACGCTCGATCTGGCGGAGCAGGCTCCGCTCGTCCTTGTCGCAGAAGGCGATCGCCAGGCCGGTTGCTCCCGCGCGGCCGGTGCGGCCGATGCGGTGGACGTAGGCCTCGGGCTCGTTGGGAAGGTCGAAGTTGAAGACGTGGGAGACCGCGTCGATATCGAGCCCGCGGGCGGCGACATCGGTCGCGACCAGCACGCGGCACTTGCCGGCGCGGAAGCCGTCGAGGGCGCGCTGCCGCTGGTTCTGCGACTTGTTGCCGTGGATCGCGTCGGCGGCGATGCCGGCGCGGTTCAGGCGGTTGGCGACCTTGTCGGCCCCGTGCTTGGTGCGGGTGAAGACGAGGGTCTTCTCGATGGAGTGCTCGTCGATGAGGTGGTGGAGGAGCGCCTGCTTCTCCTGCCGGCCGACCATGTAGACCGACTGCTCGATCTTGGGGGCCGCCGAGGCGACCGGCGTGACGGTCACGCGGACGGGGTCCTTCAGCAGCGAGTCGGCCAGCGACTTGATCTCGCGGGGCATGGTGGCGCTGAAGAGCAGCGTCTGCCGGTCTTCGTGGATCTCCGACGCGATGCGGCGGATCGGGGCGATGAAGCCCATGTCCAGCATGCGGTCGGCCTCGTCGAGGATGAAGGTCTCGACCTCGCTCAGGTCGACCACGCCCTGGTCGAGCAGGTCGATCAGGCGGCCGGGGGTGGCGACGAGGATGTTGACGCCGCGACGCAGCGCCTTCTCCTGGTGGAACTGGCTCACGCCGCCGTAGATCGCCGTGTGGCGGAGACGGGCGTGGCGGCCGTAGGTCGCGAAGCTGGTGGTGATCTGCCCGGCCAGCTCGCGCGTGGGGCAGAGGACCAGTGCGCGGGGGATGTGGTGGCAGCGGTCGTTGGCCACGCCCTCCTTGATGAGCTTGTCGAGCACGGGCAGCGCAAAGGCCGCGGTCTTGCCGGTGCCGGTCTGGGCACACCCGAGCACGTCACGCCCGGCCAGGGCCGGAGGGATCGCCTGAGCCTGGATCAGCGACGGCGTCTCGTAGCCCTCGTCCTGAATCGCCCGCAGCAGCTGCGGGGACAGGTCGAGCGAGACAAAGTCGGTGACCGGCTCACCCATCTCGAAAGGGGTGGAGGGGGTCTCGGGGGCGGTGTCCGCTGCGCGCTCGGGGCGTGCGGGACGGTTGTTCTTGGGTGCGGACTTGCGGAAGGTACGACGGAGGTTGTTCGGGTTGCGGGACAAAGTGCATGGACTCCAATGACCGTCGCTGCGGAGGTGCAGCGAGGGCGCGTGATTGATTCGGGCGATTCCTGTGCCCTGCCTGAAGTTTGGCGATTGGGGCAAGAGCGGCCGAACTGGGTGGAGCGTCTTCGCGTGGATCGGTGATTCGTCACCGGACGGAGAGGACGCTGCCGACAGATTCCCAGATGGTCCTCTCGGCACGCTGAGGCGTGCGGGGTGAGAGGGCTGAGGCCACCGGCTTGTGCCTGATAGTAGGCGTGGTTTTCATCGGGCGAGCGGAGGGGCGACGTGACCCAATGCCGCGGCCCGGCATCAAATCTGTTCTCGGACCCCGGCGGGACCCGTTGCCGCGGGCTCGGCGGGGTGGGTGCATAGAAGGCCCGACGCTCCGGCACCATCGCTGAATCCCGCTTCCCTGTGCCACGGGTGGCTTTGCACCCGTGCTCGCTGCCAGGGCACTCCCGCACGGGTGCAAAGCCACCCGTGGCACACAAGGCGGCGCATGGACGGAGGTGGGACCCCGCGTCTGTCGCCTTCCCCCGACCTCGCCAAACAACTCCCGCAACGGCAGCGACGGTGGGCTGCTTGGCCGGGATGGACTCCCGACCAGAGGTGCCCGCAGCAGGCCTTTCCGAGGAATCGACGAGGAAGTCGAGGTGTTTTTCTGACGACCTCGTAAACTGGCGAACAGGGACCGGGGACGGCTCAGAACTGGAGGAAGAGACCATGCTGGCACGAATACTGTGGCTCGGGGCGTTGACGGGCACACTCGCGGCGGCACAGGCCCGTGCCGACATCATGCACTGGTATTGGCAGGTCGAGGTCAACGGGCAGGCGGCCGACGCCAACCAGCCGATTGTGGTGGGGGCGGGGGATGAGGTCGGGATCGAGTTGTGGGCGGAGTGGGAGCCGCGTGGCGAAGGGATCGCCACGGCAGTGTTCTCGATCAGTGCCGGAGATCACTTCTTCGAGGTGGCATCAAGCGTTGATGTTCGAGAAGAACAAGGGCTTGGGCGCAACCCAACACTCTCGGGAGAGTCCTCAGCGAACGGGACCTTCATCGACACGGACGAATCGGATCAATACGACGTGATCGATTGGATCGATGTTGGTCAACTCCCAAGATTCTTCGGACAGGAGTTTGATGACTCCAATCCACTTGCCGTATACGCATTGCTGTGGACCATCGATCGCCCGGTCGAGTGTTCTATCGTTGTTCAGCGAACGGACATTGTGCAGCGGGGCTTTGCTCGGTACCAACAGGTTTATCTCGATGAATGGGGTAATGGAAGAGATTATGATCACGCTGAAGATCGGCTGGTCTTTATTCCGTCTCCAGGAAATGCAGTCATCATTTTATACATGTTGTTATCATGGCGAAGGAGACAAGTGTGAAGTGTTTAAAGACATGGGTAGTAGTATTACATGGCGGGTGGCCCGAACGCCCAACAACTGTCACTGCGCCACACCACGGGTGCCATCACTCGCGGCCTCTTTCCTCTTCTTCCATCTTCCTTCTCCTCTCCGCGCAGTGATGCTCGTGCACTCCCCGCGCGGTAGTCTGGCACCATGCCTCCCGGGCATGCCGAGCCGGACTCCCCTCCCCCACACAAACGCATGCAGCGAATCGAGCGGCCTAACACCGTGCGATACCTGACGTTCTCCTGCTACAAGCGCCTGCCGCTCCCGGACAATCCGAAGATCCGCGACCGTTTCGCCGCCGCCCTTGCCGAGGCACGCAGCCGGTTTGAATTCCACCTGCTCGCGTGGGTGACGATGCCCGAGCACGTCCACCTGCTCATCATGCCGGAGCCGCCCGAGCCGAGCATCGTCAAGCCGCTCTGGTGGCTCAAGCGCGAGACCGCCACACACATCGTCGCACGCTGGCGAGCACTCGGAGCACCGATCCTGCACCAAATCACCGACGCCAGCGGCAGGGCCCGTTACTGGCAGCGAGGCGGCGGGTACGACCGCGTGCTGTGGAACGAGGGCGCGATCCGCAAGACTGTGAGGTACATCCACGACAATCCCGTGCGTCGCGGACTGGCCGAGACGCCCGAAGTCTGGACGTGGTCGAGCGCCCGGGCCTTGCGGGGCGACCCCGAAGCGTTGGTGCCGATAGACCGGGTGGTGTGAGCGTTGGGGCGAACGGCATCACTGCGCGGCGAGGGTTCGGAGGAGGCGAAGGAAGACAGAGGCCGCGAGTGATGGCACCCGCGGCGACGCGCTTCCGATCATGCCCGGGGGTCGGACCACTCGCTGTCGATGCTTCGTGATTACTGCGGTTCCGTCGACACTCAGAACTCCGCCTGCTTCGGCGCTCTCGGGAACGGGATCACATCCCGGATGTTCTGCATCCCCGTGCAGAACTGGATGAGCCGCTCGAAGCCCAAGCCGAATCCCGCGTGGGGGCAGGTGCCGTACTTGCGGAGGTCGCGGTACCACCAGTAGTCGGGCTTGTGCAGCCCCATCTCGTCGATGCGGGCGTCGAGCACGTCGAGGCGCTCCTCGCGCTGGCTGCCGCCGATGAGTTCGCCCACGCCCGGCACCAGCACGTCCATCGCGGCCACCGTCTCGCCAGGGGCGTTGTCGGTGCCCGCGTCGTTGAGACGCATGTAGAACGCCTTGATCTGCTTGGGGTAGTTGATCAGCACGACCGGCTGCTCGAAGTGCTTCTCGGTGAGATACCGCTCGTGCTCGCTCTGCAGGTCGCTGCCCCACTCGACGGGGTACTCAAACTTCGCCTTCTTGCTCGCCTCCTGCAGGATCTGCACCGCCTCGGTGTAGGGCAACCGGCGGAAGGGCGAGTCCACCACGTGCCGCAGGCGGTCGAGCAGGCCCTTCTCGATCCGCTGGTCGAAGAAGTCCATGTCGTCCGGCCGCCGCTCGAGCAGGTCGGTGATGACGTACTTGATGTACGCCTCGGCCAGGTCCGCGTCGTCGGCGAGGTCGGCGAAGGCGATCTCCGGCTCGAGCATCCAGAACTCGGCCAGGTGCCGGCTGGTGTTGGAGTTCTCGGCCCGGAAGGTCGGGCCGAAGGTGTACACGCGGCTGAGCGCCTGGCAATAGGTCTCGACGTTGAGCTGTCCCGAGACGGTCAGGTGGGCCTCCTTGCCGAAGAAGTCCTCGGCGAAGTCGGGCCGGCCCTGCTCGTCCCGCGGGCAGTTGGCCATGTCCAGCGTGCTGACGCGGAACATCTGCCCCGCCCCCTCGCAGTCGCTGGCGGTGATGATCGGGGTGTGGACGTAGTAGAAGTCGCGCTGGTCGAAGAAGCGGTGGGTGGCGCAGGCGAGCGTGTGCCGCACACGGGCGACCGCGCCGAACGTGTTGGTCCGCACCCGCAGGTGGGCCTGCTCGCGGAGATACTCAAACGTGTGCCGCTTCTGCGGCACGGGGTAGGTGTCCGGATCGTCCACCCAGCCGAGCACGCGGACGGCACTGGCCTGGATCTCGACCGACTGGCCCTTGCCCTTGCTCTCGACCAGCGTGCCGTCCACCTCGACGGCGCACCCGGTGGTGAGCTTGGTGATCTCCGATTCGTAGTTGGGCAGGTCGTTCTTGGCGACCGCCTGGATCGCGTCGTGGCAGGTGCCGTCGGCGACGGCCAGGAAGGAGAGCCCGCCGTCGGCCTTGGAGTCGCGCCGGGTGCGGATCCACCCCTTGACGGTGACAGCGGGGCCGGGCTCGGCGGCGAGGGCGTGCTTGACGGTGATCCAGGACATATCTCGTGCTCCGTGGGCTGTGGTCCCGATTCGGTCGGCGATCGGGGGTGGATGGTAGGGGAGGCTCGTCGAGGCGGTGCGCGGGCCCGACCTATCCTCGTGCGTGATCCAACAGCCCCAGCACGCCGCCGAACAGACCGAGCCGGTCACGCTCGACCCGCTGGCGATGACCAGCGCCGAGTTTGTGCGCGCAGCCGGCAACCTCGGCGTCGCGGCCGACCCGGCGCGCCGGGCCTACCGGGCCTTCTTCCGGGAGGGCGACCGCGAGGCCCCCTTCCCCGGCAGGCTCGACGCCCTCTGCCGCGTGAGGTCGGAGGTCGCCCCGATCGTCAAAGAGCTGGAGGAACAGACCCCCGAGGGCACGATCCGCAAGTTCGTCCAGCGGCTGCCCGGACCGACCGGTGCCACTGGGCGGAGCCCAGTGCCGGGGAACTCCGGCGCTTCGAAGGACCTGCCCTATTACGACATCGAGGCCGTGCAGATCCCGATGATCGGGCGGCGGGGGGTCAAGAGCCACACGCTCTGCGTCTCGAGCCAGGTTGGCTGCGCGATGGGGTGCGACTTCTGCGAGACCGCTCAGATGGGGCTCGTGCGGTCGCTGACGCCCGCGGAGATCGTCGGGCAGTGGTGGGCCTCGACGCACGAGCGCGGAGCGACGGTCAAGAACATCGTCTTCATGGGAATGGGCGAGCCGCTCGACAACGTCGAGGCGGTGATCGAGGCGATCGGCATCCTGACCGACCACAACGGCCCGTGCGTGCCGATGACGAACATCACCGTGAGCACCGTGGGCAAGGCCGCGGGGATGCGCCGGTTGTGCGAGCAGATGGAGAAGCCCGGCTGGCGCAAGCTCGGCATCGCGATCAGCATCAACGCGCCCAACGACGAGGTGCGTTCGTCGATCATGCCGATCAACCGCGCGACCCCCATGGCCGAGCTGCGCGACCTCATCGCCTCGGTGCCCTATGTCGGCACGCACCGCAAGATCTGCTTCGGCTATGTCCTCATCCCCGGCGTCAACGATCGGAAAGAGCACGCGGCCGAGCTGGCCGAATACCTCCGCCCGTTCACCGCCTCCGGCAGCGAGGACGGCAAGCACCGCGGCATGCTGAATCTGATCCCCTACAACCCCCGCCGCGACTCGCCCTGGCCCGCCCCCTACGAGGACGCGGTGGAGGAGTTCCTCGGCTGGGTGCGCGACGAGGGCGTCTTCGCCAAGCGCCGCCGCACAAAGGGCCGCGACTCGATGGCCGCGTGCGGCCAGCTGGGCACCGAAGAGGTCCGCAAGCGCAAGTTCGTCGGCCTGCGGATCGACGGCGAGAACCCGCCCCCAACGCAGACCGCCGGCCACGCCTGCCACAAAGAGCCCTAAGCGTCAGCGCCGGGCCCACCCCACCACTCCAGGAGCCCCAAGCGTCAGCGCCGGGCCCACCCCACCACTCGAAGAGCCCCAAGCGTCAACGCCGGGCCCAACCCCGTCCTACCGCTCCCCACCACCCCGCATCTCCCCGAGCCGCTCCACCCGCTCCACCGCCTTGACCGTCCGCGGGTGTTCCTCCCCCAGCGACGCCCGCAAGATGCGTTCGGAGTCCACCAGCAGCGCCTCGGCCGCGTCGTAGTCTCCGGCGAGCATGCGGCACTCGCCCGCGTTGCCGCGGAAGATGCCGAGGAAGTAGTGATCCTCCGGCAGCACGGCCTCAGCGCTCTCGAGCAGTTCGTCAAACAGCACCGTCGCCTCGTCATACTTCTCGCTGCTCTTGAGCAGCATCGCGAGGTTGTTCAGCGGGCCGAAGGCCTCCGGGTGATTACGTCCGACACTCTGCGCGGTCAGATCGACGACCCGGCGATAGAGCGCCTCGGCCTCGTCGAGCTTGCCGCGTTCCTCGAGCAGATATGCCAGCCCGTTCATCGCGACCAGCGTCCGGTTGTTGGTCTCGCCCAGGTCGCGCTCCCACGCGAGCAGCGCGGCCCGCATCAGCGGCTCGGCCTCGTCCAGGCGTCCCGACTGCACGTACAGGCTCGCGAGGTTCTGCCCGGCGGTCAGCGTGCTGGGGTGGTCGGGCCCGAGCACCTCGCTCCGCAACGAGTGGCACTCCCTGAGCAGCGCCTCGGCCTCGTCGGTCTCCCCCGTGCGCGCCAGCAGCGTCGCGAGGTTGTTCATTGAGTAAAGCGTCTCGGGGTGCCGCTCGCCGAAGACGCGGCGGCGCGTGGCGAGGCTCTCTCGCGCCATCGGCTCGGCCTCGTCGAAGCGGCCCTGCGTCTTCAGATTGGTCGAGAGGTTGTGCAGGATCGCGAGCGTGAGCTGGTCCTCGGCCGGCAGATACCGGCGGGCGGCGTCCAGCGCCTCCCGCAGCGTGCGCTCCGACTCCTCGACCTCGCCCCGCTCTTCGAAGATGCGGGCCAGGTCGCCGAGCGTCCCGATGCTCTCCGGCTGGTCGGGCCCCAGCGCGTCGGTCGCCTTCCGCAGCGTCTCACGCACCAGCGTCTCGGCCTCGTCGAGCCGGCCGACGTCGATCAGCACCGCGCCGAGGTTGCGGCAGACCGACAGCGTCGTCCGCGCTGTCGCGCCGTCGGTGTCCTCAAACAGCACGATCGACTCGCGGAGCATCGCCTCGGCCGTGTCGTACTCACCGAGGCTCTGGTACACCGTGCCGAGCGTGTTGCGGACGGTGGCCTCCACGACCGTGTTGCCCTGTGAGAGGTCCCCGATCGTCGCGGCCGCGGCGTCCAGCGCCTCACGCACCGTCGGCTCGCGTCCGAGCGCCTCGCCCGGGCTCACCGCCTCGAGCATGCCGACGAGGATCTGCATCGAGGCCGTCGCGTTGGCGGCCTCCCGCTGGGCCAGGTTCCGGTCGCGCTTGGCGTCGGTCTCGGCCTGCTGGGCGCGGACGCTCTCGTGCGTCGCCGCCACCGCCTGCCAGCTCGTGGCCGCGACCCCGAGCACGAGCGTGATGACCACCGACGCGACCCCCGCCACGACGGGCTTGTTGCGCTGGGCGAACTTCTTGAGCTGGTAGGCCGTGCTCGGCGGCCTCGCGGCGATGGGCTCGTTGCGGAGATACCGGCGAACGTCCTCGGCCAGGTCGGCCGCGGACTGGTACCGGCGTTCACGGTCCTTCTCGAGCGCCTTGCCGACGATCGTCTCGATGTCGCCCCTGTACACACGGTTGACACTCGACAGCCGCGCCGGCTCCTGCTCGCCGATCATGCGGGCGGCCTGGGCGATCGAGGTGTGCCGCACGTCGTGCGGCAGCTTCGCGGTCAACAGTTCATACAGCACCACGCCCAGCGAATAGACGTCCGAGCGCGTGTCCAGCTCCGCGGCGTCTCCGGCGATCTGCTCGGGGCTCATGTAGGGCACCGTGCCCACCAACTCGCCCTGCACCGTGCACAGCGTCGCGGTCTGGATGTCCGCGTCGGTCACGCGGGCCACGCCGAAGTCGAGCACCCGCGGCCTACCGTCCTCGGGCACCACGATGTTCCCCGGCTTCAGGTCGCGGTGGATCACCCCCTTGGCGTGCGCGTGCTGCACCGCGTCGCACACCCGGGCGAAGAGCTCGAGCCGTTCGGCGGTATCGAGCCCCGCGTCCTCGGCGTACCGCGTGAGCGAGAGCCCGCGGACACACTCCATCGCAAAGAAGGGCACCCGCTCGCCGTGGTCTTCGTGGACGCCGGCCTCATAGATCTGCGCGATTCCCGGGTGCTGCAGACGGGCGAGCACCTCGGTCTCGTGCTCAAACCGGCGGAGGAGCGAGGGCGTCGCCCAGCCCGGGCGGATGACCTTCAGCGCCACGGTACGCTTGGGGTGGGATTGTTCGGCGAGATACACCTTGCCCATCCCGCCCTCGCCGAGCACGTCGAGGATCCTGTACTCACCCAGCCTCTCGGGGCCGCTGGCGCGACCGTTGGCCGCGCCACGACCATCAGCGGCCTGCTGACCACGACCGACGGGGAGGATCGTTGGATCCTCGCTCCCGGCACCGGCGGTGGAAGGGTGGTCGTGTCTTGGCATGGCGGGTATTCGCGGGGGTATCGGTCGGGCGGAGTCCGACACAAACATGCCCCGTGGCACGGAGAGTGCCAGCGAGCGGGTGCTCTTCGGGCAGAGATGGTCATACCATCTGCCCCACGTGCCGCAGGGCTTACGCGGGTTGACCCCGATAAGGCCCGCCGCGGCCGAGTCTCACCAGCAAGGAACGAAGCCATGGATGCCGGAATCGTCGGGCTGCCGAACGTCGGAAAGTCGACTCTCTTCAACGCCCTCACCGCCGCCGGGGCGCTGGCCGCGAACTACCCCTTCGCGACGATCGAGCCCAACGTCGGCGTCGTGCCCATACCGGACCCTCGTCTGGAGCGCATCCGTTCCCACATCCAGAGCCAGAAGATCCTGCCGGCCGCACTCCGGCTGGTGGATATCGCCGGCATCGTCCGCGGCGCGAGCCAGGGCGAGGGCCTCGGCAACAAGTTCCTCTCCCACATCCGCGAGGTGGACGCCATCCTCCACGTCGTCCGGTGCTTCGAGAAGGCCCCCGGCGGCGAGGACGTCACCCACGTTGACGGCTCGGTCGACCCGCTGCGAGACATCGAGACCATCGAGACCGAGCTCATCCTCGCCGACCTGCAGACGGTGGACAACGCCATCCCCAAGGCCGAGCGCGCCGCCCGCGGCAAGGACCGCGAGGCCATCGCCCGGCTCGAGGTGCTCAAACAGCTCGCGCCGATGCTCAACGAGGGCAAGCCCGCGCGCATGCTCGAGCTGAGCAACCCCGAGCTGCAGAAGGCCATGAAGTCGCTCGGCCTGATCACCGCCAAGCCCGTCCTCTACGTGATGAACGTCGACGAGAACGACTTGGACGGCACCGGCCCGCTCTCCAGCCGGGTGCGCGAGCACGCCGCGCGCGAGGGCATGGAGTCGGTCGCCGTCTGCGCCAAGATCGAGAGCGAGCTCTCCGACCTCGAAGGCGAGGAGAAGGCCGAGATGCTCGAGGCGCTCGGCCTCGACGAGCCGGCGCTCGCCAAGCTCGCCCGCGCGGCGTACACGCTGCTGGGCCTGCAGTCCTACTACACCGCGGGGCCTAAAGAGATCCGCGCCTGGCCCGTGCCCATCGGGTGCAAGGCCCCGCAGGCGGCCGGCGTCATCCACACCGACTTCGAACGCGGCTTCATCCGTGTCGAGGTCTATTCCGTGGACGACCTCGACAAGCACGGCTCCGAGAAGGCCATCAGGGACGCTGGCAGGATGCGGACCGAGGGCAAGGAGTACGTCATGCGCGACGCGGACGTGTGCCACTTCCTCTTCAATGTCTGACACCTCGGCGTTCGCGGCACGGGCCGATCCCGGGTAGATTGCCGGGTATGGACACCAAGCCACCCTTCCCCAAAGCGGTCGCGATCTTCGCCGGTGCATACCTGCTCGCGTTTGGCGGCGTGGCGATCGCCAAGGGCAACGGCGAGTTCATTTTCTATCTCGGGGTCATGCTCGTCCTCGTGGCCGCGGTCTACGCCGTCCACAGGCGGGTGGGGTTTTCACCCCTCGTGCTCTGGCTGCTCGCGCTGTGGGGCTTTGGCCACATGGGCGGCGGCACGATCCCCATCCCGCAGAGCTTCGCCGACGGCGGCAGCGGCGACCCCGTGCTCTACTCGTTCCGGCTCGCGCCGTGGGTCCCGCGATACGACCAACTCATCCACGTCTTCGGCTTCTGCTGCGCGACGCTGGCAAGCGGCGAGGGGCTCTGGGCCGCGACCAGACCCGCCCGGGTCGGTGTCGGCTTCGCCGCCGCCGCGGCCCTGATGGGCGCGGGCTTCGGCGCGATCAACGAGGTCGTCGAGTTCATCGCGACCCAGACGCTGCCGGAGACCAACGTCGGCGGGTACGTCAATACAGGCTGGGACCTGGTCTCCAACACCGTCGGGGCGCTGCTCGGCGCGGTGTTGGTGTGGAAGCGGGGGGCGGGGCCGGGTCGGGCCGACGCTCCGCCGGCCGCAGTTTCGGACGACTGATCAGGTCGGCACCCGTCTCGAACACCGCGAAAGAGAGCAAGGGCCCGGGCGTGCGCCCGGGCCCTCGTCATTGATCGTCATTGATCGCAGCGTGCGGAAGTCAATCAGAGATCACCGGCCGGACGGACGCGCGCCGGTGCGGGGGTGTCGTTCTCGGCCTCCTCTTCCTCGGCCTGGAAGAGGTCGTGCCCCTCCTTCTGGATCTGCACGAGGTGGGCCACGCTGTTCTTCGCCGCCTCGGCGTCACCCTCGATCACCGCCATCTCCAGCGCCAGCGACTCCATCAGCGTCTGCACCAGCGTCATGCGGAACTCGGCGAGGTACTTGGCGGTGTCGTCGCCGAACCGCTCCTTGGCGGCGTCGGCCATCTTGACGCTCGCCATGTCGAGCTTGGCCGCCATGATGCCCTGCTGCAGCAGACCGATGTTCTCCAGGTCCGCCTCGCGCGTGGCGGCGGTGAAGGACGAGCGGCGGAGTGAACGCATCGTCTGGCCGGCCTGCTCCATCCCGTGATGGAAGTCCAGCGTGTCGGCCTCGCCGGCCTCGTCGGCGCGGGGAGCGCCCCGGCGGTCACCGGCGTCGCCGGGCCTCGCCTGGCCGGGAGCCCCGGCACGGTCGGGCCTGCCCTGACCGGTGCCGCGCTGGGCCATGAAGCTCTCGGCCGCGGTCTTCAGCTCCGCCGAATCCAGCACGCCGTCGCCGTTGGTGTCGCCCGACTCGAAGAGGCGGTCGGCGAACGGGCCATCGAGCTCGCTGCGCGAGAGCTTGCCGTCGCCGTTGGCGTCCCGCTCCATCATCCGCGCGATGAACTGCTCGGCGGTGGGGGCCCCGCCCTGACGGCCGCCGGGACGGCCCTGCTGCTGGGCGAGGGCGGAGGTGGCGAGCGCAGAGAGAGCGGCGGCGACGAGAACGCGGCTGGCGAGGGTGTGCATGGTGTATTCCTTGTACTTTCTCTTTGGTGGAGTCTGGGCGACTCGTCACGCTGAGGTGGGCCCTGGGCGGCGTGTGGACAACGTGTCCACCTCGCCGCGAACAGCATAACGCCGCCGGTGGGGGGGTATTGCACGCCGATCCGGCCCGCTTCAGGCCCCGGGCCGGGCACCACCCGACTTCCGGAGCGCCCGAGCGAGCACGCGATCGGCGACACCCGGGAACGCCGTCGCCAGCGCAAACGTCAGCCGTACCGTGTGGCTGGTCCAGACCTCTCCGCAGGGCCTTTCGAGACACCGGACGACCGCCCGAGCGACCCGCTCGGGGGGCTGGGTGAACATCTTGGGCGGGGCGAGGCTCTGCCCGACGCTGTCGTCCCGGCTCGCGGCCGCGTCGAAAAACTCGGTCCGGGTGCCGATCGGGTGCACCGTCGACACGTGGATCCGCTCACCCGACAACTCGTGCCGCATCCCGCGCCCGATGTGGTCCTGCATCGCCTTGCTCGCCGAATAGGGCGAGGTGAACGGCGTGCCGATCTTGGAGAGGCAACTCGAGCAGGCCAGCAGGTGCCCCCGGTCGTGCTCGCTCTCCCGATGCTCGAGCATGTGGGCCAGCGCCGGCCTGAAGAGATTGAGCGTCCCCCAGAAGTTGGTCTCGAAGATGTCGCGTATGGCTTGGTCGGTCAGCTCGTGCACCGGCCCCCGCAGGCCGTAGCCGGCGTTGGCGAAGACGGCGTACAGCGTCCCGAAGTGATCCACCGCCGCCTCGACGAACCGTGCGCATGCCTCGGCGTCGGAGACATCCACCGACATGACCATCGCCCGGCCACCCGCGTCGGTGATCAGACGCTCGACCTCGCGGAGCGGGCTCTCCCGCCGTCCCGAGAGCGCGACCGGCATGCCGGCGCGCGCGCACGCGATCGCCGTGGCTCGGCCGATGCCCGAGCCGGCGCCGGATATCGCGATGGGGAGGCCGCTCAGGTCGCGTGGCACGTGGTGCAGTCGGGAAGGGGGCTATTCGCCCTGGATGGCCTTGCCCGCGCCCTCGACGTCCTTGCCAACACCCTTCACGGTGTTGCACCCGGTGATGGCGAGCGACGCGACGGCGATCGCGCAGACGGCGGTCCTGACGATGTTGCGGCGGAGTGTGCTCATGTCCGTAGTCTCCATGACAAGGGTTGGGCACGAGTGTATGGCGCGGGCAGCCCGACGGCCGCGCGGCCCGATTCTCCTCACCGGCGACGGGTCAGCCAGCGGAGCTCGTGCTGCCGGCTCACCACCGAGGCCAGCACGAACGCCGCCCCGCCCACACCGACCGCCACGCCCAGCCGGCCGAGCGAGCCCAGCCACGTCGGCGGCAGGGTGATCACCGACCGAGCCAGCACCACCGCGACCGCCATGACCAGCGTCGAGCCCAGGGTCAGGGCCAGAGCGCCGAGCGTCTCACGATCCAGCGAGGGCTCCTGCGTCAGCCGGCGCGAGGCCCGGGTCAGCAGCACGAACTGCAGCACCGCCGAGATGCTCGTCGACCACGCCAGCCCCGCCTCGCCCAGCTCCCAGATGAACAGGCAGTTGCAGCAGAGGTTGACCGCCACCATCCACAGCGCGATCCGCATCGGTGTCCGCGTGTCGCCCGCCGCGTAGAACGCCCGCGTCGCGACGTGGTTCAGCGAATAGGCCCACACCGCCGGGGCATAGCCGAGCAGCACCGCCGCCGCCCGCGCCGTGCCGCTCTCAGAGAACGCGCTGCCGCCACCGCCGTACATCACCGTGGTCAGGTCGTGCCGCACCAGCAACAGCCCCACACTCGCCGGAAGGCCGATGAAGAACGACAGCCGGAGCCCGCGGCGAAGCGTCGCGAGAAAGTGGTGGGGCTCGCCCGCGTGGCGCGAGAGCAGCGGGAAGATCGCCGTCGCCACCGCGATGCCGAACACACCCAGCGGGAACTGGTAGAGCCGCTGCGTGAACGCCAGGATCGCGTTCGAGCTGCTGTCGAGCGGGTACGCCACGCCGACGATCGTCGGCCCCACCCACACCGGCCACATCGCGATGAGCGTGTCGAAGAAGGCGTTGAGCTGGATCGTCCCCATCCCGATCACTACCGGCAGGAACCTCCGCATCAGGCGACGCATCGGCGCCGCCGCGTCGGCCACACCCCGCCTCCATCGCACCAGCGGGCGCAGCGCGATCAGCGACCACGCCACCTGCAGCACACCCGCCACCACCGCCGCCGCACCGATCCAGTACGCCGCCGTCACCCGGTCCGGCGACTCGGCCAGCAGAAAGGGCAGCGCCGCCGCGATCACCAGCACATTGAGAATGATCGGCGCCGCCGCCGTCGGGCCGAACCGCCGGTGCGTCTGCAGCACCCCGCCGAGGATCGCCGCGACACACACCAGCGGCATGAAGGGCAGCATCACCATGATCAGCCGGAACGACAAATCGCGGTTCGGGTCCGCCCCGTCCGACAGCGACAGCAGGACGAGCAGCAGCACCTCGCCCAGCACCAGCAGGCCCCCCGTCACCAGCGTGAGCACCCCGATCGTGAGCGTCGCGAACTGATCCGCCGCGGCACTCTCTCTGCCCTCGCGCTCGGCGCTGGCCTGAAGCTGGGCGTACTCCGGGATGAACGCCGCCGCGAGAGCCCCCTCGCCAAAGAGCCTGCGGAACAGGTTCGGGATCGCCCACGCCGCCATGAAGGCCGACCCGATCGCCGAGTCGCCGAACAGCCGCGCGTGCACCAGATCCCGCCCGAGCCCCGCGAACCGGGAGACCAGCGTCAGCCCGCTCACCGTGCGGATCGCCGCCGCCAGCGGCTGCGCACCGGCGTCCGCCGTGCTGTCGCCGGGCTGGTCGGGGGTGGGGGGTTGCTCGTCCGTGAGCTTCGGCACAGCCGAGAGCCTATCCGGGGTCCGGACGCGGCGCATAGCCTCTGCACAGATGGCAGTCTCCCGCCTCCGGCACCGGGTCTTCATGATGGCGTTCATCGCCTCGCCGCTGGTGGTGATGGTGGTGCTGGTCTACGCGATCCTGATCGCCTTCGAACGCGGCCCCTCCATGGTCGCCGAGCCCGTCGGGGCCGGGGCCGGACAGACCGGCGGGGCCAACGCGATCGGCCAGTCACTTTTCGGCACCGGAGACTCCGGCGACCTGGGCATTCCCGCCGAACGCACCGCGCGGGGTGTCGAGCTGGTCGTGCGGGACGCCAGCGGCCTCGCCGGGCCCGATCGCCCGATCGTCCTGCTGACCAACCGCGACGACTTCGCCGCCTCCGACGCACTGCCGTTTGTGCAGCGTGCCGCCGGCGAGTGGGTGCTCCGCCTGCCCGCACCCGCTGTCGAGGCCGAGCAGAGTGAGCCTCTGGCCTTCCGCCTCGGCCTTGCGAGCAGCCAGGGCACGGTCCGCCTCGCGATCGATGAGGAGGGGACGGTCACCGGCGCCCGCCGCCTGCCCCGCGTGCCGGAGGACGAGGCCATCGGCGCAACCCCGCTCCGCTACGAGTTCCGGGTCACCGGCTTTGCCGAGGACGTCACCGAGACCCCGGACCCGGGCTGAGCCCCCGACCGAATAGACTGCCGAGATGCTCGGGACGCTCTTCAAGCCGTGGCGCGCGCACTCGGAGCTCGACGGGCTGAGCGACACCGAGTGCCGCGAGATGATCGAACGCCGCTGGCGGCGCGACCCGCCACCCCTCCGCACGATCGACGCCATCGCCGCGGGCGTCGGGCTGGTCTGGATGCCCGCCCTCTTCTTCGGCGTCGTCCGCTTCACGCCGCTGACCAAAGACCCGCAGCTCGACACCGACACGGTCTATCTGGTCCTCGGCACGGTCTCGCTGATCACGGGCATCGCCCTCGGCGCTGGCCTTCGCTGGCTCGCCAACGCCATCCTCGTCGGCCGCACACTCCGCCGCATCGTCGCCGGGGCCGTCTGCCCCAAGTGCAAACAACCCCTCCGCGGCCTGCCCATCATCGACGACGCCCACCGCCCCGACGACCGCTCCCGCATGCGCGTCCGCTGCCCCGAGTGCGGCAAGCTCGTCCGCCTCCTCAAGTACGGCTACGGCCCCGAAGACCTCGCGCCGTGGGAGGAGCGGGTGCTGCCCAAGGATTTCGCGGTGAAGGTCAAACGCGAAGTGTGGTAGCGCGCTACGAAAGCACGGGCAGCTTCCGGTAGCTCTTCTCCAGGATCGTCTTGCTGTCGGCGCTCAGCCAGTCCTCCAGAATCCCCGCGTACACACTCCGGAAGTCGATCTTGTACTTCAGGTCGCCGTCGTCAAGATCAGACAGCGACGGGTGGTCGCCGATGACGCCAGCCCTGACCATCGGCCCGACGAGGAACATCGGGGCCGCGGTGCCGTGGTCGGTGCCGCCCGAAGCGTTCTGCGCCACGCGCCTGCCGAACTCGCTGAAGACCATCGTCATCACCCGGCCGTCGTTCTCGCTTGCCTTGAGGTCCTGATAGAACGCCCGCACCGCCGTCGCGTAGGTCTGCAGCAGCTGCGCGTGCCGACCGTTCGAGCCGCCCTGTCCGGCGTGCGTGTCAAACCCGCCGAGCGAGACGTAATAGACCCGCGTCTTGAGCCCGGCGCGGATCATGCTGGCGACCATCGCCAGGTCGCGCCCGAGCGCGTTGCCGGGGTACTGCGCCAGCGGGGCCTGCCGCACGGCCTTGCGGATGAGGTCGCTCGAGACCTGCGCGTCGAGGGCGGTGCGCATCAGGAAGCCGGCCGCGGAGTCGGCCTCGACGCCGTCCCGCACGCCGTGCATCGTGAGCGATTCGTACGGGGCCGAGAGCGATTCGTGCACGTCCTCGCCCGTCCAGCGGAAGAGGTCGGGCGTCTCGAACGACACCGGCTTGGCCTTGCGCCCCTGCATCGCCAGCGGGGCTTCACGCCCGATCGAGATCGTCGGCTGGCCGCTGACTTCGCCCGCTGTCCCACTCCCGGTCCCGTCCGGCGTGCCCGACTCGCCCTTGCCATACCCGCAGCACTCGGCGTCGACATACCGCCCGATCCAGCCGTCGCCCGTGCCCGAGGTGTCGGCCGTCTGCCAGATGTCCATGCTCTTAAAGTGCGAGCGGTTGGGGTTCGGATAGCCCACGCCCTGGATGATCGAGAGCATCCCCTCGTCGTGCAACTCCTTGAACGCCCGCAGCCCCGGGTGCAGCCCGACATCGTCGTTGCGCCCCAGCCGCAGCGCGTTGTCCGCGGGGATGCCGATGCCCGGGCGACGCCGGTAGTAGTTGTCGTCGCGGAAGGGGATGACGTTGTTGAGCCCGTCGTTGCCGCCGCCCAGCTGAAGCACGACCAGGACGCGGTCCTCGTCCACCCCGGGGATCGAGCTCATCCCCTCGGCCGCCATCGGCAGCCCGAACGCGGAGCGTTGCAAGAACGCGGGCAGCGCGACCGAGGCGGAGGCGAGCGTCAGCCCCGTGCCGAGGAAGTGACGTCGGGTGTAGGCGTTGGCGTTGTGCAGGTCCATGGTGTTGCCTCGGGTCGTGTGCTTGGTATCGGGTCAGCGTGAATCGTACTTGGAGGTGCGTGAATCAGGTGAGCTGGTACTCCGGCATCGCGGTGATCAGCAGCAACAGCCCCGTGATCATGTCGTCGGACACCCCGCCCCCGTTGCCCTCGACAAACGCGGTGAGCTCGTCACGGGCGTTGGAAGGAGCCTGCCCCAGCGTGAAGCGGAGCAGGTAGTCGATCACCCGCGCCGGGTCCTTCGCCGCCGCGGCATCCGCCGCGCGGAGCTGCGACATCACCGCGCTCGGGTCGAACCGCTGCTCGTCGGCCAAGGCGTCATAGCCGCGGGGCGTCTTGCCGGTCAGCAGATACGCCATGATGTTCTGCCGCACAAACAGCGTGGAGGTGTTGATCCAGCTCCGCTCGCCCTCCCAACCCGCGACGCTGGGCGGGAAGAACAGGTTCTGCCCCATCAGCGACAGGGCATCGAGCAGGATGTTCAGGTCCCGCACCGGTGTCCGCAGCGAGCGCACCGTGCCCACGATCAGCTCCGCCGGGCTCTTGATCCGCTGGTTCACGACCGACTCGGAATAGAAGTGCTCGCTCAGGAAGAGCTTCTTGAGCACCGGGCCGAGCTGGTACTTGGTCCGCCGCAGCAGGTTGGCCATCTCGCGCAGCGCCTCGGCCTGCTCGCGCCCCACGTCGTTCGCCGGCACGTCGGCCGCGAAGAAGCGGTAGAGCTTGCGCGAGATGAACTGCGCGCACGCCGGTTGCGCCAGGATCGTGTCGACAAAGTCGTCGCCGTCCATGTTGCCCGCGCGGCCGAGGATGCGCTTGGCCCCCCCGTCGTGGTTCTGCCGGTCAAACCTGAACGTGTCGTCCTCGAACGTGTAGCCGGTGAGCGCCCGCGCGCCCTCCTTGATGTCCTGCTCGGAGTAGTTGCCCACGCCGAGGCCGAACAGCTCCATCAGCTCGCGGGCGAGGTTCTCGTTCGGCCTGTTCTTGCGGCTGTCGTTGTTGTCGAGATACGCGAGCATCGCCGGGTCGCGGATCACCTGGTGCATCAGCGCGCCGAAGCTGCCCACCGCGTGCGCGCGGTAGAGGTTGTTCTGCGCGAACATGTGGTAGCTGTCCTCGATCGTCCGGTAGCTGGTCGCGAAGTGCCCGTGCCAGAACAGCGTCATCTTCTCTTCCAGCGGGCGGGGCGTCTCGATCAGGCGAGTCAGCCACCACTGCTGGATCTTCCGCATCTGGGCGCGGTCTTCCGACTGGCGGCGCTGGCGCTCAAGCTGCAGCCGGGCCAGCGCTTCCTCATCGCTCATCTGCCGCGCACGCCGATACCGCTCGCGCGTCTCGGCGTCGGGCGGACCCATGATCGAGCTGGCGATGCCCGAGTCGTCCACCGCATACTTCGGGGCTTTGTCGACGTCCACGAGATAGTCCACCGACCTCTCGGGGCCCCACTCGACCAGCGTCTGGATCTGCTCCGGCGTGCCGCCAAACCCCGCCCGAAGCAGCAGATGCCGGGCCTCGGTATACCCGAACGACTCCTTGCGGATCGGTGTCAGGGCCGGAAGGGCTGTTCTCGGGGATTCGGGCATCGGTTCGCCTCCTCAGTCAGCTTCGCAGCACCCCTGGCCCGTGCACCGGGCCCGAAGTACGCCGCGCCAAACGCCGCCGCGGCCGCCGGATTGCCCCCCGTGACGGTTCCACCCCCGCCGCGGATCCACTCAGTATGCATCGGTCCGCCGCCGAACGCGAGCGCAATCGTGTCCAAAGAACGATTCGTGATCGCCGGTGCGGAGTTTCGTGATCGCCGCGTCGCAGCCCGGCCCGGAAGCCCGGCCGGAGGCCCCCGCGTCAGCCCTCAGAGGGCCGGGAGGCCCTGTGGAGCCGTCTGGCCCACGCCCAGCCCAGCATCAGCAGCGTCAGATAGATCGCGCCGTTGAACTGGTGAATCGAGGCGGTCACCGCCTCGGCCAGCGGCACGGGTGCCGCGTCGGCCAACTGATCGGCCGTCGGGACCGGCCCCCGGGCGTCCGAGGTCATGATCGGCATCAGCGCGATCCAGCCAAGCACGAACTGCACGCCGATAACCACCATGATCCCGGTCCCGATCGCGCGGATCCGGCCCGCCACCGGCAGCAACCGCTCGCGGTGCTCCCGGGCAAACTTCGAGAGCGCCGCCCCCGCCAGGATCGCCATCGTCACGACCACGAAGGCGAGCCCGATGTGGGTGAACAGCACGTGCGAGGCCCCGTCGTTCCCGTCGCGCCGCAGGTGCCGGAAGAGCGAGCCCAGCACCAGCTGCAGGATCGACGTGTGGAACGCCGCCGTCGCGATCACCCGGAGCGGCCGCGTCCGGATGCCCGGAAGCGGGGCGAGCGTGCGGTACCGGGGCGACATCCAGAGGGCGAGGGTCGCCGCGAACGCCATGACCACCTGGCCGAACGCCCCGTGGAGCGAGCCGAGGTACGGGTTGTTCTCTACCACCCGGAAGCCCCCGACGAGGCCCTGCACGATGACCGCCAGCAGCAAGCCGGTCGTCCAGAGCCCGAACTGGCGTCGCAGAGCCGGGGAAACCACTGCCACCAGCCACAGCAGCACCGTCGCCAGCCCCGCGAGGCTGCCGAAGAGCCGGTGGGAGTGCTCAAGGAAGACCCGCGGCTGCGACATCAGCGAGATGGGGTAGAGGAACATGTTGGCCCCGAACGTGTCGGGCCAGCCGTGAACGGCCATGCCGCTCTCGGTGCTTGTCACAATTCCACCCAGCAAAATCAATGGCAAGAATGAGGCGGCCACCACGAGCGCCAGCCGGCAGGGCCAGGGGTCGGCGATCGGGTCGGGCAGGGAGGGGGACCGGGCCGACCGACCCGCGAGCACGCCGCCGAGAGCACCGATCGCCGCGCCGGTCGCCAGGAAGCCCACCCCGAGCAGGCCCGCAGCCGGTCTGAGCGGGGCAACACCGTCCGCGAAGCGGGACGGATCCGGTTGTTCCACCAGGGCCGAGCCCAGGGCCATGAGGCTGATCATTGCCGTGAGCAGCCCCGCGAGCGCGGCCCCCGGGATGCCCGGGCGCGTCAGGCGTGCGCCGACGAACGAAAGCACCAACCAGCCGACCAGCACGATCGGGCCGACGGCCTTGGGGGACAGGGAGAGCCCGGGCAAATGGAGCCCGAACCAGAGCGTCCAGAGCCCCACGGTCACACCGAGGCTCAGGGCCAGAAGTCGTGGCGGGGCGAGGTCGAAGCCGGGCTTCGCGGATCCGGAAACAGCAGGGCTTTCGGGCATCAACCCGATGGTATGCAGAACGAGAATCGAAGTCCCGATCGAGCCCCGGCGGACGATGCGACAGGGTCTCAATTTGTTCGATGTTTTCACAGACGGCTTGACACTATGGTGGGAGCGCGCGGACGGTTGACTCCGCGTCGTTCAGGCTGTTCAACGTCTGCGAGAAATATTCCGCAGATATCATCCCCTTGATGTCGCGAATTGAATCCGACCGGCCTATCACACACCGTTCGGAGGCTCTGGGAAGGAGCGCATCGTGTCGTTGATGTTCCCGAAATGGATGAACGCGCTCCCGACGGTGGGCGCGATCGCGTCGATGGGTGGCGTGCTGACCGTGATCGCCGGCACGTGGTACTGGGCAACGCCCAGTTTCTTCGAGGTCGGTTACCAGCCGACGCAGCCGGGAACCGGCTTCAACCACAAGATCCACGCGGGCAAACTCGGCATGGACTGCCGGTATTGCCATTCCAACGTCGAGAAATCGCCCGAGGCGAACATTCCGTCCGTCTCGACCTGCTACGGGTGCCACGGCCCCAACAAGGTGAGCCCCAACTTCTCGACCGCGACCGACGAGAAGACGCAGTTCATCCGCGACGCCTTCGACGCCGACGAGTCGATCGAATGGCGGCGCGTGCACAAGCTGCCCGACTACGTCCGCAACTTCCCGCACGATGTCCATCTCAGCGCCGGCGTGAGCTGCTTCAGCTGCCACGGCCAGATCATGTCGATGCCGGTCGTCCACCAGGCCGAGAGCCTGAGCATGAGCTTCTGCCTGGACTGCCACAGGCACCCCGAGCAGGCGCTCGTGCCCCAGGACAAGGTGACCGACCTCCGCTGGGTGGCCGGTGAACTGACCGCCCGCGCCAACGGCCAGGGCACCACCAACACCGACGAGCTGACCGGCATGCTCTGGAACGCACCGCCGCAGGCCTGCGGGGCGTGCCACCAGTGACGGTTGTCTGAGTTCTCATACATCCCTTCCCGTTGGTCTTCAGGTTCTCAGCCACACGTTGAGCAGAAGCGAGAGCAAGCATGACGCAGGATCAGTGCCCATCAACCCGCAAGGATCGCCCGGTGGACGTGACCGCCCGGGTTGGTACGCCTTCAGGCAAGGGGTATTGGCGCAGTGTTGACGAGTTCTCGCAGACCGGTGCCTTCCGCGAGTTCGTCGAGCGGGAATTCCCCGGCGGCGCCTCCGAACTGCTCGACACCTCCCGCCGTGACTTCGTCAAGCTCATGGGCGCCAGCCTCGCCCTCGCCGGGGCCGCCACCATCCCCGGGTGCCGCCGCCCCGATCACAAGATCATGACCTACTCGGCGGACGTCCCCGAGCACGTCGTCCCCGGCAAGCCGCTGTTCTACGCCACCAGCATGCCACTGCCCGGCGGCGGTGCCGAGGGACTGCTCGTCGAGACCCACGAGGGACGGCCGACAAAGGTCGAGGGCAACCCGCTCCACCCCAACAACCGCGGCCGGTGCAGCCCGCACGCCATGGCCGCCACCCTCACCATCTACGACCCCGACCGTCTCATGTACCCCATCTACGACAACCCCGCCCGGGGCCGGGTCGACGCGACATGGGACGACTTCAAGACGTGGGGGCGTGAGCACTTCTCGCACTACGAAGGCGCGGGCGCCGGCCTCGCGTTCCTGACCGAACCCAAGAGCTCGCCCGCGTGGGACGCCGCCAAGGCCAACCTCATGGCCAAGTACCCCAACGCCCGGTGGGTCACCTACATGCCCGCCGGGAGCGACGCCGCCACAGAAGGCTCGCGGCTCGCCTTCGGCACGCCGATGCGCGAGGTCTTCGACTTCGCCCAGGCCAAGGTCATCGTCTCGCTCGACCGAGACTTCACCGACAACGAGGCCGGGGCGATCAGCAACGCCCGCGGCTTCGGCGCCCGCCGCCGCGTCTGGAAGTCCACCGACCAGATGTGCCGCCTCTACGCCGTCGAGCCCATGCACTCCGGCGTCGGCATGCTGTCCGACCACCACGTGCGGCTTGCACCCTCGCAGATCCCCGCCTTCGCCGTCGCGATGGCCAAGGCCGTCCTCGCCCGGCGCGGCAACGCCGCGCTGCAGGCCGCGCTCGCCGGCGTCGGAGACCCCGACACCGCCGCGTTCGACGCGATCCCCACCGCCACCCCCGGCAAGACCTTCATCGAGCTGCTCGCCGACGATCTCGTCGCCGCCGATCACCTCGGCCACTCGCTGATCGTCGCGGGCGAGTCGCAGCCGGCCGCCGTCCACGCCCTCGTGCACGCGCTCAACGCCGCGCTCGGCAACGCCGGCAGGACCGTCCGCTACACCGAGCTCAAGGGCGACCTCGCCTCGCCTCGTCTGGCCGGCCTCCGCTCGCTGGCCCGCGACATGGCCGCCGGCTCGGTCAAGACGCTCGTGTGCCTGAACGTCAACCCCGTGTTCGACGCCCCCGCCGACCTCGGCTTCGCCGCCGCGTTCGACAAGGTGCCCAACACGATCTGCCTCTCGGTCGGTGCCTCCGAGACCGCCGCGGCCTCGACGTGGTCGCTCAACGGCGCCCACTGGCTCGAGTCCTGGGGCGACACCACCGCCCATGACGGCACCATCGCGCCCATCCAGCCGATGATCGCGCCGCTCTACGACCCGGCCCTGAGCGACCTCGAGCTGCTCGCCTTCATCGCCGGAGACGACGCCCCCGACGGGCACGATCTGGTCCAGAAGACGTGGGCCCGCGTCCACTCCATGCGGCCGACCGACGCCGAGTTCCAGAAGATCTGGCGCGCCGCCCTCCGCGACGGTTTCGTCGCGGGCTCCGGCGGTGACCTGGCCACCCCCGCGGTCCGAGGCACCGAGGTCGCCGGCGCGCTGGCGTCGGTCGCGCTCAACGCCGCGCCGACCTCCGCCGCGCTCGATGTGAAGTTTGTTACCGGCAGCGTCGGCGACGGCCGCTACGCCAACAACGGGTGGCTGCAGGAGATGCCCCAGCCGATCACCAAGGTCGTCTGGGACAACCCCGTCGTCGTCAGCCCCGCCACCGCCAAGGCCCTCAAGGTCACGCCCGACGACTACACCGAGCGCCAGGAGCCGCGGGCCCGCATGGCCACGCTCAGCGTCGGCGGCCGCTCGATGCAGCTCCCGGTCTGGATCTGCCCCGGCATGGCCGACAACGTCGCGATCGTCACGCTCGGCTACGGGCGCGAGGTCGCGGGGCTCGTGGGCAACGGCGTCGGCTTCAACACCTACGGCCTCCGCAACGCGACCGACGGCGCGGTGCTCCGCGGCGCGACGCTCGAGAAGACAGGCGAGTCCTACCCGATCTCCAGCACCCAGAACCACTGGTCGCTCGAGAGCCGCGACTCGCTCGTGCGGTGGCTCGACAAGCCCGCGTGGGAGACGCACGCCGGCGCCGCCGAGCACGGTCCCGGGCACGGCGTTGTCGCCGATCCCTACGCGACCTCGGGCGACGACAGCGAACTCTCCGTCGCCGAACAGCTCGGCGAGCTCACCCACACCCCGGCCAACCTCTCGCTCTACGAGAACCCGTTCAACGAGAGCCGCGGCAACGCCGAGCCGGGATCGGCCTACGCCAAGGGCCCGCAGTGGGGCATGACGATCGACCTGGCCTCGTGCACCGGCTGCAACGCCTGCGTGATCGCGTGCCAGAGCGAGAACAACATCCCGGTCGTCGGCAAGAAGGAAGTCGCCAAGGGCCGCGAGATGCACTGGATCCGCGTCGACCGCTACTTCGTCGGCGACTCGCTCAACGAGCCCGAGCGGGTGATGAACCAGCCCGTCGCCTGCGTGCACTGCGAGAACGCGCCCTGCGAGACCGTCTGCCCGGTGACCGCGACCGTCCATGATCGTGAGGGCCTGAACGTCATGGCCTACAACCGCTGCATCGGCACGCGGTACTGCATGAACAACTGCCCCTACAAGGCCCGGCGGTTCAACTTCTTCGACTTCGCCCAGGCCAAGCTCAACGGCGGGCTCGATCCCAAGTACGTGCCCGAGGGTGTTCGCAAGGCGACCAACAACGCCGGCGAGGGAACGACGTTCAACCAGAACCTCATCCCGCCCCGACTCCGCGAGAAGCTCGACGAGATCCAGCACATGGGGCAGAACCCCAACGTCACCGTCCGCGGCCGCGGCGTGATGGAGAAGTGCACCTACTGCCTCCAGCGGATCAACAGCGCCCGCGCCTCGGCCAAGGTCCAGGGCCTCGACACCATCCCCGAGGGCTACTTCCAGGTCGCCTGCCAGCAGGCATGCCCGACCGAGTCCATCGTCTTCGGCGACATCCTCAACCCCGAGAGCCGGGTCAGCCAGACGCGGCAGAACCAGCGGTCCTACCTCCTGCTGGGCTACATCAACACTCGACCCCGCACCAGCCATCTCATGCGGGTCAACAACCCCAACCCCGCCATCACCGAGCCGGTGGACGCCATCGCGGCTCACGGCCACGGTGGGGGACACGACGAAGGGCACGGAGACTCCCACGGCGACCAGCACGGCGGTGAGTCCCACGACGCGCACAGCTTCCGGGTCGACCCGACCCGACAGATCGAGGACGACGGGTACGCCCTGAGCCTCAGAGTCCTTGGTGGCAATGGAGTGCATGCATGACCACGCTTCACCCCGACAAGGTGACAGCCGACCGGCTGACCGGCAAGCCGACCTCCGGCGGACCGCAGGGCCCGCTCGGCGACGGGACGTTGTTTGAGGATCCCGCGGTCCGCACACCGCTGGTGCTCAACAACCGCTCGCTGCACGACGTCACCGAGATCGTCTGCGGCTACGCCGAGAACTCGCCCGGCAAGTGGTGGCTGCCCACGTTCATGTTCACCGCGACCGTCGCGGGCGTCGGCACGCTGATGATCCTCTACCTGCTCGTCACGGGCGTCGGTGTGTGGGGTCTGAACAACCAGGTCGGCTGGGCGTGGGACATCACCAACTTCGTGTTCTGGATCGGTATCGGCCACGCCGGGACGCTGATCTCCGCCATCCTCTGCCTCTTCAAGCAGAAGTGGCGCACCGCCGTGAACCGCTCGGCCGAGGCGATGACCATCTTCGCCGTCATGTGCGCGGGCATCTTCCCGGGCATCCACGTCGGCCGCATCTGGTTCATCTGGTTCGTCTTCCCGATCCCCAACTCCAACGCGATCTGGCCCAACTTCCGCTCGCCCCTGCTGTGGGACGTCTTCGCGGTCAGCACCTACGCCACCGTCTCGCTGCTCTTCTGGTTCATGGGCATGATCCCCGACTTCGCCACGCTGCGTGACCGCGCCGACAAGCGGCTCCGCGCCGGCAGCGGCGCCTCCAAGCTCTGCGTCCAGTGCCCGATCACCGGCATCAAGTTCTTCCACCTGCCCGTCAGCGCCGACGGCATCCGGGCGTTCGTCTACGGCCTGGCCTCCCTCGGCTGGCGCGGCTCGGGACGCCACTGGCACCGCTACGAGGCCGCCTACCTCATCCTCGCCGGCATCTCCACCCCGCTGGTGCTCAGCGTGCACTCGATCGTGTCGTTCGACTTTGCCACCTCGGTCATCCCCGGCTGGCACACCACGATCTTCCCGCCCTACTTCGTCGCGGGTGCCATCTTCGGCGGCTTCGCGATGGTGCTCTTCCTGCTCATCCCCGCCCGCGAGCTGTTCCCCAACTTCAAAGACCTGCTCACCCTCCGCCACCTCGAGAACATGGCCAAGATCATCCTGGTCACGGGCATGATGGTCGGCTTCGCCTACGCCATGGAGTTCTTCATCGCCTGGTACGGCGGCAACAAGTTCGAGGTCGAGGTCTTCATCAACCGAGCCACCGGGCCGTACTGGTGGGCCTACTGGACCATGATCACCTGCAACGTGCTCTCGCCCCAGGTCTTCTGGAAGCGCAGCATGCGGACCAACCCCAAGGTCATCTGGGCCGTCGCGCTCTTTGTCACCATCGGCATGTGGTTCGAACGGTTCGTCATCATCGTGTCCAGCCTGCACCGCGCGTTCCTGCCCGGCGAGTGGCACATGTTCTTCCCGACGGCGGTCGACATCCTCACCTTCGTCGGGTCCTGCGGCATCTTCATGACGCTGTTCCTGCTGTTCCTGCGGTTCCTGCCCGTCTTCCCGCTCGCCGAGATCAAGGCGGTCATGCCACAGGGCGACCCGCACGGCCACGGGGACGGCGGCGACCACGGCCACGGCGACGACAGCCATCTCGCGGCCAACCAGGGGGGAGGACACTAAGCCATGTCCATGATCACCGACATGCTCTCCGACTACGTGCCCTTCCTCACCCGGAAGGCCAAGTTCGCCACCGAGACCGGCGAGCCGATCTGGGGCGTCATGGCCCAGTTCGACGACGTCGTCAGCGCCTACCACGCCGCCGAGAAGATGCGCGACGCCGGCTTCAAGCACTGGGACCTGCACACCCCCTTCCCGATCCACGGCCTCGAAGAGGCCATGGGCATCAAGCGCACCATCCTGCCCTTCGTCGTGCTCGGCGGCACCTTCACCGGCGCCGGCGGGGCCGCGGCACTGCAGTGGTGGGTCACCGCCTACGCCTACACCGACATCGCCGTCCAGGGCAAGCCCTACGGCGCGTGGGAACCGTTCACGATGATCATCTTCGAGCTCGGGGTCCTGCTCAGCGCGTTCGCGGCGTTGTTCGGGATGCTCATGCTCAACGGGCTGCCCCGCTGGCACCACCCGCTCTTCCGCAAAGACCGGTTCCTCGACTCCTCCGACGACAAGTTCTTCGTCGTGGTCGAGGCCCGCGACCCGAGTTTCAACCCCGAGCAGACCAGCCGGTTCCTCCGTGAGATCGGGGCGACCGCCGTGGATCTGGTGGAGGACGCATGAGCCCCCGAGTGACGCAGACAGTCCGGGTGTTGGCTATCGGAGGCGTCGCGCTGGCCGCTGCGCTGCCCCTCGGCGGCTGCCGCGGCGACCGCTCCGACAAGCCGCCCCGCCAGTTCTTCCCCGACATGGACAACCAGCCCCGCTGGAATCCGCAGGCCGACTCCCAGTTCTTCGCCGACGGCCGGACGATGCGCAAGCCCGTCAAAGGCACCATCCCCTTCGGCACCACCGCGATGGTCTCGAACGCCGACTGGGCCGCTCCTTTCAACGCCAAGCGCGACGAGTTCCTCGCCGCCGACGCGGCCCTCTACGAGGGCGTCGACGAATGGGGCGACTTCCTCGAGGAGTTCCCCGTCCCCGTCACCGCCGAGATGCTCCGCCTCGGGCAGAGCAAGTTCAACATCTACTGCGCCGTCTGCCACGGCTACAACGGCGAGGGGTCCAACCCCGCGATCGATCCGGAGCAGGGCAGCATGGTCGGCCGCCGCTGGTCGATCCCCGTCGCCAACTTCCACGACCCCCGCTTCCGCGAGGGCGGTGAGTTCGGCCGCGTCGGGTACATCTACTCGATCGCCCGCAACGGCAAGGGTGTCCTGCCGAACCAGACCATGCCCGGCTACGCCCACGCGCTCGACTCGGCAGAGACCTGGGCGGTCGTCGCCTACATCCGCGCGCTGCAGCGCTCGCACCAGGGCACGCTGACCGACGTCCCCGAGGCCGAGCGCTCCACACTCGGGACCCCGCCGTCACCCAAGACCGAGACCGCGCCGACAGGGGGTGAGTCGTGAGCCAGATGACCGCTGACACCTACGACCAGATCATGGACGGGATCGCCGCAGACCCGCGCATGGCCGACGACAACGTCTCGGCACCCGTCGGCGCCGCCGCCGTCTCCCGCGTGCTGCTCGGCGCCGGCGCCGCCGGCCTGGCCATCACGCTCGTGGGCGGCTTCGTTCTCGGGGCCCAGCACGCTCTCGCGGCCTACACCGTCGCCGTCGGCGCGGTGCTCGCCGCCTCGCTCTCGGCCCTCGTCCTCACCATGTGCTTCCACCTGGTCAACGCCGGCTGGATCGCCACCACCCGCCGCCAGTTCGAGAACCTCGCGAGCCTCGCCCCCGTGGCCCTGCTGCTGCTCCTCCCCGCGCTGCTGATCGACCTCGTCGTCACCAAGGGCGCGCTCTGGGAGTGGATGAACCCCGAACTGGCCAAGACCGACGCGCTCATCATCGCCAAGGCGCCCTACCTCAACCCGATCCGCCTCATCATCTTCTTCGTCTTCTACCTCCTGCTCTGGGGCGGCGTCTCCTACCGGCTCCGCGCCCTCAGCCTCGAGCAGGACCGCACCGGCGACCGGTTCCTCAGCCTCAAGGCCCGCTTCCTCAGCGCCTGGGCCCTCCCGCTCACCGCGCTGACCATCGCCTTCGCCGGCTTCGACTACTTCATGAGCATCCAGCCGCACTTCTTCAGCACGATGTGGGGCGTCTACATCTTTGCCGGCGGTGCCGGCGCAGCCATGGCCATCGTCGTCCTTACCTTCTGCGTGCTCCAGCTCTTCGGCCGCATGCAGGGGCTCGTGACCTCCGAGCACTACCACGACCTCGGCAAGCTCCTCTTCGCCTTCGCCAGCTGCTTCTGGGCCTACATCGCCTTCAGCCAGTACTTCCTCATCTGGTACTCCAACATCCCCGAAGAGACCTTCTGGATGCTCCAGCGCACCACCGGCGAGTGGAAGGGCACCGGCATCTTCCTGGCGGTGGGGCACTTCGCCATCCCGTTCTTCTTCCTCATGCCCCGCACCATCAAGCGCAAGCCGCTCTTCATCGGCATCGGCGCCTGCTGGGTCCTCTTCATGCACTTCATGGACTACGTCTGGATCGTCCGCCCGGTCTTGCACCACGGCGGACACGCCCCGACCCCCGCCTCCTGGTGGCTCGACATCGCCGCACTCGTTGGCGTCTGCGGCGTCTTCTTCGGCCTCTACGTCCTCCGCATCGGCTCCGCCGCCCTCACCCCCCTCCGCGACCCCAAGCTCCCCGAGGCCATGGCCCACAAGAACTACGTCTGACCCGTTCGGAGAATCCCCGACCGACCAGCCCTCGAACCGCAAGCAGAGACCGGCATGAGCACACACCACGACGCACACACCGAATCGACGCACTCCGAGCTGGACGCGTGGCACCAGCACCCCGCCGCCGAGGGCATGCCGCAGGCCGAGCACGGGGCCCACGCCAGGTTCAGCGTCCTGCTCGCCACCTTTGTCGTCATCACCGTCGCCACGGTCGCCTTCAGCGTCCTCATCGGCGTCTACTCCCTCGGACAGATGGACAAGCTCGTCGCCGAGCGTGAGGCCCAGGGCCTCGAGGCCGTCGCCCCCGAGGCCGCGGCCTACAAGCACGCCGCCCTCGCCGAGCAGGCCGGATACGGCTGGACCGAAGAGGGCAACGTCAAGCTCCCGATCGAACACGCCATGCAGCTCGTCCTGCGCGAGCAGGCGGAGGCACCCGCACCGTGACCAACCGACGCGCCATCCCGCTCGCCCGACGGTCCGCCCTGGTGGCGGCCGCGCTGTGCGCGCAGATGGCCGTCGCCCAGCCCGGCGGCGCCCTCCAGCCCCTCGGCTCCCGCGGCAGCGTCAACGAGACCCCCGACCAGCAGCTCAACGTCGGCGTGACCGAGCGCCTCGGCGAGCAGGTCCCGCTCGACCTGCCCTTCATCAACGCCGACGGCAACCTCGTCACCCTCGGCGACTCCTTCGACGGTGACCGGCCCGTCATCCTCGCCCTGGTCTACTACGACTGCCCCGTCGTCTGCGCCGTCGTCATGGGCAAACTCACCGAGGCCTTCAAGGGCATCGATTTCAACATCGGCGAGGACTACAACGTCGTCTTCGCCAGCATCGACCCCTCCGAAACCCCCGCGCTCGCCGCGCCGACCAAGGACCGCTACCTCTCGGTCTACGACCGCTCCAACGGCGGCAAGACGGCTGCGGGCTGGGCGTTCCTGACCTCCCCCGCCGACAGCACCCGCGCCCTGGCCGAGGCCGTCGGGTGGGACTACAAGCCCGTCGCCGGCGGCGAGTACAGCCACCCCGTCTGCATCTTCGTGCTCACGCCCGACGGGCGGATCGCCCGCTACGTCTACGGCGTCGGCTACGAGGCCGAAACCATGCGGATGGCCCTGCTCGAGGCCTCCGACGGAAAGGTCTCCGAATCGATCGGCGACAAGATCCGAATGTTCTGTTACAGGTACGACCCCGCCACCGGCAAGTACGCACTCGTGGCCTTCCGCGTGGTGCAGCTCGGCGGGGTGCTCTCCATGCTCGCGGTCGGGAGTCTGGTCGGAGCGATGCTGATCAAGGAACGCATGCGCGGCCGTCGCCTCGCCGCCGCCGGCTCGCAGCCGGACGCCGGCAACCACCCCACGCACGCTCAGCCAGTTTCGGAATCGAAGATATGAACATGTGTGCACTCTCAATCGCCCAGCAGTCTGACTGGCTCACCACCAAGGTCTTCGGTGACGCCGGCGCGAGCCCGCTCGCCCGCGAGTCCGACGCCATCTTCATGTGGATCTTCTGGTTCAGCGCCTTCTGGTTCGTGCTGCTGATGGGGCTGATGGGCTACTGGGTCATCAAGTACCGCCGCCGCCCCGGCGTCGCACCCCAGCGCTCGGCCCACCACAACACCCCGCTCGAGCTGGCGTGGACCATCATCCCCTCCCTCTTCCTGGGCTACATGTTCTACGTCGGCTTCCAGGGCTACCTCTCCAACCTCGTCGCCCCGACCAACGCCGAGGTCTTCGACGTCCAGGGCCGCAAGTGGGCGTGGACCATCACCTACCCCAACGGCGCCAACCCGCCCACCTTCGACACCATCGGCAACAACCAGTCCGCGCCGGAGATCTACATCCCCGTCGGCCGGCCCGTCCAGTTCCGCATGACCAGCGTCGACGTCATGCACAGCTTCTGGATCCCCGACTTCCGCTTCAAGCAGGACGTGCTCCCCAACCGCTACTCCAGCTTCTGGATCGAGGCCGAAGCCCCCGGCGAGCACATCGTCTACTGCGCCGAATACTGCGGCGACCTCCACTCCGAGATGTCCGCGATCATCCACGCCATACCCGCCGACGAGTACGACGCCTACCTCAAGTCGATCGAGAGCCAGGGCGGGACGCCCATCGAACAGGGCAAGCGGCTCGTCGAGACCCGCGGCGGCTGCGCCGCCTGCCACTCCATCGACGGCACCAAGGGCATCGGACCCACCTGGAAGGACGCCTGGGGCAACGCCGTCCAGTTCGCCGACGGCACCTCCCTGCCCGCCGACAACCCCGACGCGTGGGACAACTACATCCGCGAGTCCATCATCAACCCCAACGCCAAGATCCACAGCGGCTTCGCCCCCGCGATGGCCTCCTACGCGGGCGCGTTCACCGACGAGGAACTCGGCTACATCGCCGCGTACATCAAGTCACTGAGCAGCAAGGCGCCCGCCGGCGAGATCCCCACCGAAGAGGAACCCGCCCAGGACCCGTCGAACTAGGACCACCACCTCCCCACAGACGTGCCGCGGGAGCGAGAACACCATGACCACAATCACCACACCAGACACCGGACACGGCGGCCACCACGAGGGTTCCTACCTCACGCCCAACAAGGGCGGCGCGTTCGCCACCATCATCCAGTGGGCCACCACGATCGACCACAAGAAGATCGGGATGATGTACCTCGTCGCCGTGCTGGGCATGTTCATGCTCGGCGGCGTCGCGGCACTCATGGTCCGCGCCGAACTCTGGGAGCCCACCCGCCTCCTCGCCGACGGCACCGTCACCGGCCAGTTCTTCAAGGGCGGCGACAACGCCAGCGCAAACTACCTCACCTACAACCGCATCTTCACCATGCACGGCGCCGTCATGGTCTTCCTCGTCATCGTCCCCGGCGCGCCGGCCACCCTCGGCAACTTCCTGCTCCCCCTCATGCTCGGGGCCAAGGACGTCGCCTTCCCGCGCCTCAACCTGCTCAGCTGGTACATCTATCTTCTCGGCGCGGCCTTCGCCGTCCTCGCCCTGCTCAACACCGGCGCCGACACCGGCTGGACGTTCTACACCCCATACAGCTCATCGCACGCCGGCAACACCTACGGCAACATCGTCATGATGACGACCGCCGCGTTCATCCTCGGGTTCAGCTCGATCCTGACCGGCCTCAACTTCATCGTCACCATCCACAAGCTCCGCTGCCCCGGCATGGGCTGGTTCGACATGCCCCTCTTCGTCTGGGCCATGTACGCCACCAGCATCATCCAGGTGCTCGCTACGCCCGTCATCGGCATCACCCTGCTGCTGCTCATCTTCGAGCGCGTCTTCCACGTCGGCATCTTCGACCCGGCCATGGGCGGCGACCCCGTTCTCTTCCAGCACTTCTTCTGGTTCTACTCCCACCCCGTCGTCTACGTGATGATCCTCCCCGGCATGGGCATCGCCACCGAGCTCATCGCCGTCCACTGCCGCAAGCCCATCTTCGGCTACCGCGCCATCGCCTTCGCCTCGCTCGGCATCGCGGCCGTCTCCTTCCTGGTCTGGGGCCACCACATGTTCGCCTCGATGGGCGAGCTCGCAAGCGCCGTCTTCAGCGCCCTGACCTTCTTCGTCGCCATCCCCACCGCCGTCAAGGTCTTCAACTGGATCGCCACGCTCTACAAGGGCTCCATCGCGCTCAACACCCCGATGCTCTACGCCCTCAGCTTCCTCTTCCTCTTCTCCATCGGCGGCCTCACCGGCCTCCCCCTCGCCACCCTCGCGACCGACCTGCACCTGCACGACTCCTACTTCGTCGTCGCCCACTTCCACTACGTCATGATGGGCGGCACCATCATCGCCTTCGTCGGCGGCATCCACCACTGGTGGCCCAAGATGACCGGCAAGATGTACACCGAGTGGGTCGGCATCATCGGTTGCCTCCTCGTCTTCATCGGCTTCAACGTCACCTTCTTCACCCAGTTCTTCCTCGGCATCCAGGGCATGCCCCGCCGCTACGCCAGCTACGTCGACGAGTTCCAGCTGCTCCACCAGGTCTCCACGGTCGGCGCCTTCACGCTGGGCCTGGGCTTCTTCATCCAACTCGGCAACTTCATCCACTCCCTCATCGCCGGGCGCAAGGCCCCGCCCAACCCGTGGGGCGGCCTCACCCTCGAGTGGTACATCGAGAGCCCGCCCACCGAGCACAACTTCCACAAGGAGCCGATCCTCACCCACGGCCCCTACGACTATGAAGACGTCTACCCGCCGCACTGCGACCCGGCAGACTTCCCGCTGCCCGATCCCAAACCCGGGGGCGCCAAGGCCCACTGATCCATCGATCCCCTGAGACCCCGCTCGACCAAGAGCCACGGACAACACCATGTCGACCATCGATACATCAATCAAAGCCGGCGCCCCGGACCAGCCCGGGTGGAAGCGGTACAAGTTCGCCGAGCACTTCCGCAACGCCGAGGACGAGTTCGACGCGTGCAAGCTCGGCTTCTGGCTCTTCCTCGCCACCGAGATCCTGCTCTTCTCCGGCCTCTTCTGCGCCTACGCGATGTTCCGCATGAAATACCCCGAGGCCTTCGCAGCCGGCTCGCACCACCTCGAGGTCAAGTACGGCGGCATCAACACCCTCGTGCTCCTCCTCTCCAGCTTCACCGTCGCGATGTCCATCCGCTGCGCCCAGCTCAACAACCAGAAGTGGCTGCGGATCAACCTGATCATCACCATCCTCTGCGCCTTCCTCTTCTTCTTCATCAAGATCGCCTTCGAGTACATCCCCAAGTGGAGCCAGGGCATCCGCCCCGGCATCCTCTACTCCAACCCCTTCGCCGGGCACCCGCAGGAGCCGACCTGGTGGAGCGTCTACTACGGCGCCACCGGCATCCACGCCCTCCACGTGCTCATCGGCGCCGCCCTGCTCATCTGGTGCCTCGTCCGCTCCTTCCGCTCCAACCAGTACGGCCCCACCCACTACACCATGCTCGAGAACGCCGGCCTCTACTGGCACCTCGTTGACGTGATCTGGATCTTCCTCTTCCCGCTGCTGTACCTCATCCACTGACCACCCGCGCCCCGACGCGAGAGACCCGAACGACCCCGCCAAAAGACCACAGGCCGAGGACCGACGCCATGCAGGCCCAACCCGCCCAGACATTCGACCCCAACGACCCGCACGGATTCGCCGACCTCGGCGAGCACCACGGGCACCACATCACCAGCACCCGCACGCTCGTCGTGGTCATCCTCACCCTGGTCGTGCTCACCGTCCTCACGGTGGTCACCTCCTCGGTCGAGACCTACCTCGTCAAGGAGATGGGCTGGATGCTCCCCGAGTGGGTCAACATCGCCGTCGCCATGAGCATCGCGCTGGTCAAGGGCGCACTCGTCCTGCTCATCTTCATGGCCCTGCGCTACGAAAACCCGCTCTACTCCATCGTCTTCCTCTTCTGCATGTTCGCCTTCGCGCTCTTCCTCGGCCTCACCGGCATGGACCTCGACAACCGCGGACGCGTCTACGACTGGAAGGTCGCCTCCCGAGAGGCCGGCGGCACCGGCACCAACCTGACCCACCCGCCCGCGACCATCCACGTCCTCGGCGAGACCATCGAGTTCCACGACCTCAACGGCAACGGCGAGAAGGTCGGTTTCGGCTTCACCGGCCCCCTCGCCGAAGAGCTCAAGAAGCGCTACATCGCCCAGACCGGCATCACCGAGGCCGAGTACCAGAGGCGCTGGGCCGAGGCCAACCACATCCACGAACACCACGACGACCTCCCCAGCCCGGACCGAGCCGTCGTCCGCACCGGCCTCAGCGGCGCGCTCGACACGACCGCCCAGGACGACCACGGCGGCGGACACGCCACCGACGCCGGCGGGCACTAGTTCCCGGGCCGCAATCCCGCGGCCCGCCCCCATCGGGCCCAGAGCCCCGAACGGAAAGACGCCATGCGTCGTCCCCGACCCATCCCGCTCGCACTCGCGATCCTCTCCATCGCGCTGATGCTCGGCGCCGTCGTCCTCATGGCCCGGCGCATCGTCGACTACAACAAGACCCAGGGCCGAGCGACCTACGTCCAGTACGAGGTCACCGACAGCCAATTCTCCTTCAACAACCTCCCCGTCTCCATCGAGGACCTCCCCGCAGACGACGCCACCGAGCACGGCTCGGTCCGCGTCACCTTCGGCGATGAGGTGCTCGTCCTGCCCGTCACCATCCCCCCCAACCAGTTCGCCGAGAACTTCCCCGGACTCGAACGCCACGCCGACTGGATGCGCCTCGTCCGCTTCGCCGAGCTCACCGGCCGCGACTACAACCAGCTCATGCAGGCCATCGGCGAGGGCAAGGAGGACGACCGCCTCGTGCTCGTCACCAAGTCGATCCGACCGGGCGTCAACCCCGAGACGTGGGGCAAGGTCTGGCGCAAGGACTGGATGTTCGATTTCTACGAGTTTCTGCCCGAGGGCGGCTTCCACCACGAACGCTTCGCCTACCCGCACGCCCGGTCCGCCGAGCAGCAGGAAGCCCTGCGCCAGTCCGGGGGCCACGGCGGCGTCCCCGAGCTCAACACCCGCTCGTGGCAGTTCCAGATGGCCCACCTGCTGATGCCCGAGGGCAGCTCGCCCCGCATCATCGCCGGCGACTCACCGCTCGTCGCCGTCGGATGGGTCTTCCCCGTCGGCGTCTTCTCGGTGCTGGCCGCGACAGCCTTCCTGCTGCTCGCCTTCGCACCCCAGCGGCCCGCGCCGACAAGCAACTGACCCCCGCGCCAGCCGCTAGATCACCAGATCAATCAGCCCGCCCGCCGGCCACATCCGGCGCATGTTCGTGTACGCGGTCACAACGCGAAGCCGCTCCGGCGTCTCGACCGTCCGCTCCCGCGCCGGCTCAGCCTCCCCCCTCAGCACCGGCGGCGTCCTCGCCGCAAGCTCCCCGCAGTCCGGCACCCGCCCCTCCGCCGGAGCCCCCGGCGCATCCGCCGCCAGCCGCCGCAGCCCATCACGCACCCCCCGATCCACCAGCCTCGACCGCACCCCCTCCAACTCAAGGTGCGTCGAGTACGGCGCATCCCCCGGCAGGAGCTCCAGCAGATTCACGAGCACCGGCGTCTCCGCCAGGCGATACCGGTTCACATCCGCCGTCGGACACCGCGCCGGCGCAGGCACCGCACAACTCCACACGCGGCAGACATCAAGCGCAGGATGGCCGTCGATCCGGAACACGCAAGTCCACCCGACGAACCGCGTGCCGCACGCGAGCGACCGATAAACTCCTCCATCCGGGCCCGTCCGCGCGTCCAGCGCGGCCGACGCCCCCCCGGCTGTGCGGCCTGTCGCCGCCAGGCCACACCCGATGTTGTGCGGAGACGGCATGCTGCGGACCGACGCGCTCGACTACGACCTGCCCCCCGAGCGGATCGCCACCCACGCCGCCGAGCCCCGCGACGCCGCCCGGCTCATGGTCATCCGCCGCGACGCCCCCGACCGCCCCGAGCACGCCCACATCCGCGACCTCCCCGCACTCCTCACACCCGGCGACCGACTCGTCGTCAACACCACCCAGGTCCTCCCCGCCCGCTTCCGCGGCACGCGCGAAGACACCGGCGGCAAGGTCGAAGGCCTCTACCTGCAGGACGCCCCCCAACCCGACCCCTCCGCCACGCACTGGCTCGCCATGCTCAAGTCCCGCCGCCACGCCCGCGGCGCCCCCATCCGCCTCCACAGCCCCGGCGGCCCCTCCCCCTACACACTCCGCATGCTCGAGCCCCAGCCCGACCCGCCCGGCGCATGGACCGTCGAGGTCCGCGCCGACCGCGACGACCTGCCCCTCGACGCACCCTCCGTGCTCAACGCCGTCGGCCTCACGCCGCTCCCGCCCTACATCCTCAGCGCCCGCCGCGCCGCGGGCGACACCGGCGACGACGCCGCCGACCGCCGCCGCTACCAGACCGTCTACGCCGGCCAGGGCGACCGCCCAACCCCCGCAGCCTCCGTCGCCGCGCCCACCGCCGGCCTGCACTTCACGCCCGCGCTGCTCGACACGCTGCGCGCGCAAGGCATCGCCCGGACCGACGTCCAACTCCACGTCGGCGCCGGCACCTTCAAATCCGTCGAGACCGAGCACGTCGAAGACCACCCCATCCACGCCGAGTGGTGCTCCATGAGCCCCACAGCAGTGGGGGAGATCCGCCAGACCCGCGCCGCTGGCCACCGTGTCGTCGCCGTCGGCACCACCAGCGTCCGCACCATCGAGTCCTACGCCGCCACACTCACCCAACCCAATCAACCCGTCCCCGACCAACCCGTCCCCGATCACCTCTCCACCCGCCTCCTCCTCACGCCGGGCCGAACGCTCCACTGGACCGACGCGCTGCTGACCAACTTCCACCTGCCGCGTTCCACCCTCATGGCGCTCGTCGGCGCGATGCTGCAATCGCCCGACGAAGCCCCCGCCCCCGACGGCACCCCCATCGGCATCGTCCGGCTCAAAGCCGCCTACCGCGAGGCCATCTCCCGCGGCTACCGTTTCTACAGCTTCGGCGATGCCATGCTCGTGCTCTAAACCCGCGCCAGCACGCCCCGTCCGCATCGCCCGCAAGCTCGCACAAACGCCCCGCACCCGCCCGCGGGCCCGCCGCGATAAAGTGCCCGCGGGCCGTCGTTTCGGTCGATACGCCCAGAGAACCACGATGCACCTCGCCCAACTGCTCCAGCACGCCAAACTCTCCCCGCAGGGGCCGCTCGACCCCCGCGCCGAGGTGCTGGGGATCACCGAAGACTCGCGCCTCGTCCGGCCCGGCTGGATCTTCATCGCCCGCCCCGGCCTGCGGTCCGACGGCCGCCGCTTCATCGGCGACGCGATCGCCGCCGGAGCCGTCGCCATCCTCACCGACACCCCGCCCGAGTCGACCGACCCGCACGCCGCACCGCTCCCCCTCATCTGCACGCCCGATCCCGCCCTCGCCGGATCGATCATGGCCGAGGCCCTCGCCGGCTCTCCCTCCTCCAATCTCAAACTCGTCGGCGTCACCGGCACCAACGGCAAGAGCACCATCACCTCGCTCCTCAGCCAGCTCGCCAACCACGCCCACCTCCGCTGCGGCCTCATCGGCACCGTCGAGATCGACGACGGCTCGGGAACCGTCGCTTCGGACTTCACGACTCCGCCCGCCGAACGCCTCAGCGCGCTCATCGGCCGCATGGTCGACAACAACTGCCACGCCGCCGCCATCGAGGTCTCCAGCCACGCCCTCGACCAGCACCGCGTCTCCGGCCTCTCCTTCGCCGCCGCCGTCTTCACCAACCTCACCGGAGACCACCTCGACTACCACAAAGACATGGCCTCCTACGCCGCCGCCAAGGCCCGCCTCTTCACCGCCCTCGCACCCGACGCCATCGCCGTCGTCAACGCAGACGACCCCGCCGCCACCCGCATGCTCAAAGACTGCACCGCCACCGTCTACCGGTGCACCCTCGCCACCACACCCCAGCAGCTCGACTCCCGCACCGCGCGCGCCAACCCGAGCGTCGAGATCCTCCACACCGACTCCCGCGGCATGCGCCTCCGCCTCGCCGGCTCCTGGGGCACCATCGAGACCCAAACCACTCTCCTCGGCCTCCACAACGCGATGAACCTGCTCCAGGCGGTCGTCGTCGCCGCGCACGTCTTCGACCTCAGCCCCGAGACCATCGCGTCCGCCGTCCCGCGCCTCCACCCGCCCACCGGCCGCCTCGAACGCGTCGACACCGACCGCGACGATCTCACCGTCTTCGTCGACTTCGCCCACACCGACGACGCCCTCGCCGCCGCACTCCGCGCCGCACGCCTCGCGACCCCCGCCGACGCCGCGCTCTGGGCCGTCTTCGGCTGCGGCGGAAACAAGGACCGCGCCAAACGCCCGCGCATGGGCCTCGCCGCCGCGACACTCGCCGACCACACCGTCATCACCAGCGACAACCCCCGCTCCGAGAGCCCCGACGCGATCATCGATGAGGTCGTCACCGGCATCCCCGCCGACCGCCACGACACCGTCCGCCGCGACGCCGACCGTCGTGCCGCGATCCTCGCCACGATCGCCGACGCCGCACCCGGCGACGTCGTCGTCATCGCCGGCAAGGGGCACGAACGCGAGCAGATCATCCCCGACGGCGCCGGCGGCACCCGCACCATCCCCTTCCACGACCACGAGATCGCCCGCGAGGCCCTGCGCGCGCGCCGCGCAGCCGCCGACACCACCGGCAGCCCGCGCCCCGTCAACGGGGGTGTCGCATGACCGCCGCCTCGTTCTGGATGCACGACTCGGTCCGCGTCGCCATGGGCGCAGTCTGGGCCTCACGCCCCGAGCTCATGCCCCAGATGCGCAGCGGCGCCGCCATCGACACCCGCGAGCTCCAGCCCGGCGAGGTCTTCTTCGCCCTTCGGGGCGACAACACCGACGGCCACCGCTTCCTGTCCGCCGCGTTCGACGCCGGCGCCGCCATGGCCGTCATCGACGACCCCGACGCCCTCGACACCGCCCCCGACGCCCTGCCCATCGTCCGCGTGGCCGACACCCGCGCCGCCCTCGGCAAGCTCGCCTCCTCCTACCGCGCAACCCTCGGCCCCGTCCGCGTCATCGCCGTTACCGGCTCCAACGGCAAGACCACCACCACCCGCATGATTGACGCCTGCCTCTCCACCACACTCCGGGGCCACGCCTCCCGCAAGAGCTTCAACAACGACCTCGGCGTCCCCCTCACCATCCTCGGCGTCCGCTCCGGCGATCAATACCTGCTCTGCGAGGTCGGCGCCAACGCCCCCGGCGAGATCGAGCAGCTCAGCCGCATCATCCGCCCCCACGTCGTCGTCATCACCAGCGTCGGCCGCGCCCACCTCCAGGGCTTCGGCTCCATCGAGAGCGTCGCCTCCGAGAAGGCCTCACTCGCCGATCACCTCGAGCCCGGCGGCGTCGTCATGCTCGCAGCCGACAGCGAGCCCCTCCGCCCCTGGCGCGACCGCTTCGAGCGCGTGCTCACCTTCGGCACCAGCCCCGACGCCGACCTCCGCGTCGGCGACGTCAACCAGACCATCGACGGCATCACCTTCACGCTCAACGAGCGCGAGCCCTTCTCCATCCCCATGCTCGGCCCGCACAACGCCGTCAACGCCGCCGCCGCGATCGCCGTCGCCCGCCGCGTCGGCGTCGACAGCGAGCACGCCCGCGAGGGCCTCGCCGCCTTCGAGCCGCCCCCCATGCGCCTCACCCTCCAACGCTCCGGTGGCCTCACCATCATCAACGACGCCTACAACGCCAACCCCGACTCCATGCTCGCCGGCCTCCGCACACTCAAACAGGTCGCCCCCGAGGGCACCCGGCGCGTCGCCGTCCTCGGCGACATGCTCGAGCTCGGCGAACATTCCGACGACGCCCACCGCGAGATCGCCGACGCCATCATCCGCGAAGACCTGGCCGACGTGGTCATCGGTGTCGGCCCCGCCGCCTCCGCCATGGTCACCCCGCTCGGCACCACCCGCCTCTCCGTCGTGAGCCTGCCCACCCTCGACAAGGCCTCGCTCCGCACGCTCCTCGAGACCCTCCGCCCCGGCGATGTCGTTCTGCTCAAAGGCTCTCGCCGGACCGGCCTCGAGCGCGTCGCCGAGGCGTGGCGGCTCGCCTCCGAGCCAACCACCACCGGCGGGGCCGCCTGACCCATGCTCTATCTGCTCTACGAACAACTCCGCGCCTGGGTCTACGAGCACGGGCTCGACGGGCCCTTCGGCGTCCTCGACCAGATCGAGTTCCGCGCCCTCGCCGCCGCCGGCCTCTCCTTCGCCATCGTGCTGCTCATGGGCAAGCGGGTCATCGCCCTGCTCGCCCGGCTCAAGATCGGCGACGCCGGCCTCTCCGACGCCGAGTCGCTCCGCCGCATCGCCGCCAGCAAGTCCAACACCCCGACCATGGGCGGCATCCTCATCGCCGGAGCCATCTTCCTCTCCACGTTCCTCCTCGCCGACATCTCCGAACGATGGGTCCAGCTCGGCCTCATCGTGCTGCTCTGGATGGCCGGCGTCGGCGCCGCAGACGACTGGCTCAAAATGACCGCCGCCCGCCGCGGCAGCTCACGCCAGGGGCTGCACGCCTGGGAAAAACTTGTCTTCCAGATCGGCATCGGCGCCATCGTGGGCTACTTCAGCTACCGCGCCGGACTCAGCGAAGCACCCGTCGACACCGCCCACGTCCTCAACCTCCCCTTCCAGAAGACCTACGAGTCCGCCGTCACCGACCGCCTCGGCGCCGGCGTCATCGTCCTGCCCCTCGGCGTCTTCGTCGTCTCCTCGATGCTGATGATCGCCGGCATGAGCAACGCCGTAAACATCACCGACGGCATGGACGGCCTCGCCTCCGGCATCAGCGCCATCGTCGCCCTCGGCCTCGTCGTCCTCGCCCTCGTCGCCGGCCGCCAGAGCTGGGCCCAGACCCTGCTCGTGCCCTCCGTCGCAGGCTCCGGCGAACTCGCCGTGCTCGCCGGCTCCATGGCTGGCGCCTGCCTCGGCTTCCTCTGGTTCAACTGCTCCCCCGCGCAGGTCTTCATGGGCGACACCGGCTCGCTCTGCCTCGGCGGCCTCATCGGCTACATCGCCCTCGTCGTCCGCCAGGAAGCCGTCGTCCTGCTCATGTCCGGCGTCTTCCTCATCGAGATCGCCTCGGTCGTCATCCAGGTCGGCTACTTCAAGTCCACCGGCGGCAAACGCGTCTTCCGCTGCGCGCCCTACCACCACCACCTCCACCTCGGCGGCTGGACCGAGCAGCAGATCGTCGCCAGACTCTGGATCATCACCGTGCTGCTGCTGGTCTTCGCGCTCGCGTCGATCAAAGTCCGCTGATCCCGCGCCGCCCGGCCGCCGGTCAGCCCACGCCGCCGCTCACCACGCCACGACCGGACGCGTCAGCACCACCCGGTCCTGCACCGAGCCGCCCCGCCCGCTCTCGATCTCGACCCGCAGCCCGGCAAGCCCCGCCAGCGGCACGTTGATCTCCACGCTCGGACGCTCGGCCCAAAGCCGCTCCCGCAACACCTCACGCCCGTCGTCGGTCAAGACCACGACCTCGCAGTCGCCCCACGCCCACATCGCCGGCGGCAGCGTCACCGTCGCCGCAAACCGCGACGCCGGTCGCGCAAACGACCACCGCACCGCCACCGGCCCGCGCAGCGAGATGCTGTCAAAGCCCACACCCTCATCGACCTCCGTCTCCAGCCTCCGCCCCGGCGCCAGTTCGTCGGCGGACGAGACCTCCGCCGGCTCGATCCCCGCCAGCGGCGCAACAGCGTTCGGCGCAAACAGCACCGACCGCACCCGATGCCCCGGCAGCGTGATCTCCGAGGTGTCGCCCTCGTGGTCCAGCACCGCCGTCATCTCGCCCGTCATCGAAAACTGCACATCGTCAACCGTGATGATCGACCCGCCCGTCGTGCGCACCACCATGCCCTCCGGTGCCTCGCTCGGGTTCGCCAGCAGCACGCCCGAAACACGCTCCAGCGGCATCGTGATGACCTCGCCGCCCGACTCAACCCGCAGCTGCTCGTCGATCGAATCCACAAACCCGTCCAGCACATCACCGTTGCGCAGCGCGACCAGATCGCCCACCGCGTCCCAGTCCGACCGCGCCACGGGGCCGAGCGGGCCGTAGAGCTCCGCCGACACAATCCGCTCAAGCCCGACCGAAAGCACCAGCGCATCCTCGACAAACCACGACACCGACTGCCCGCTCGCACTCAGCGGCGTGCCCACCCACACCTGCCCGTCGGTCAGCTCCAGCCGGCCCACAAACGCCTTGATGTCCTCGAGCTCGTCCTCCCGCACGCCGGGGCTGAACCGGTCGAGCTGCCGCGTGATCCACGGCAGCTCGCGGGGGAGCCGCTCCTCCGGCGGCAGCTCGTGCACCACCGCGACAAAGTCCGCCACCGGACGCCGCTGCGACCGGCCGTGCCCGTCGATGAACGACACCGCACCGCCCTCCAGCGTCGTCAGCTCGCCGACCTGCTCGCTCAGGTCCCTCGCGACAAACCGCCACGAGTTCTGCCCCCGCGCAGCCGCCGCCCCGCAGGCAACGCCCGCACCCGCAATCACGATAAACAGTGTCCGTGCCGTCATTTCTGGAAGATCGGCAGATACCGCTTGGGCATCTGCAGGATGATGAGCGCCATCGACGTGCCGTACGCATCGCCGATCGAAGAGTCCGTCCACGAGCCGTCGTCGTTCTGCGCCTTGAGCAGCTGCTCGCGGATCGCCGGCCACCACGACGCCCAATACTCGCCCCCCGCCAGATACATCGTCTGCACCGCGTAGTAGTGCCCGTAGTAATAGTGCGCCGTGTTCACCTCGCGCCCCGGCGTCGCGCTCGCCTGCAGATACGCAAGCCCGCGGTCGATCGCGTCGTCCTCGTAGATGCCCGCGTAATAGAGACTCGCCACGCCCGCCGCCGACCGGGGCCACGCGCTCGCGCCGCCCTCGAGCTGATACTTGAACCCGCCGTCCTGATTGCGGCACAGCCGCACATACTCCACCGCGCGATCGATCACCTTCTTGTCGATCTCCAGCCCCGCGTTCCGCGCCGAGCGCAGCGCCATGATCTGGCAGATCGTCACCGACACATCCGCGTCGTAGGGCACCGGGTTGTACCGCCACCCGCCCTGGTCGTTCTGCGTCCGCTCGATCAGCCGGCACGCACGCGTCAGCGACTCATACACCCGGTCGGCCAGGTCCGTGTCGCCGCCGCCGGCCGTCATGCCGTACACCTCGCCGAGAAACAACGCCGCGAACCCGTGCCCGTACATCGGCCCGTTGGCCGCCTCCGCCGCGATCAGGCCGTTCTCGTTGCAGTTGGCCAGGATGTACTCCAGCCCCCTCTGCACCGTGTCGCCATACTCACCCCGGCCCGGCACGTTCCCGTCGGCCATAAACGCCAGACACGCCAGCGACGTGATCGCCACGTTCCGCGCATACCGCCCCGAGCCGAACGAACCGTCGTCGAGCTGCTGCGTCGCCAGCTCCGCCAGCCCGCGCTGCACCGCCTCATCCATCGCCGGAGTGATCTCATCCGGCAGAGCCGAGTTCTGGGCCGACCCCGAGCCCGCCGGCGCATCCTGCGCCACCACCGGCGCAGCACACACACCCGCCAGCCACAGCACCGACATCACAACAGCACGGGGTCGGGTCATTCCTTCGGGTCCTCCGCCAGCCTGCGGTAATACTCCTCGGTCAGCCGCCGATACGTCGCGCTGAACCGATCGCTCGCCCCCTGCACCAGCGCATCGCGGAACCGCGCCGGCAGGTTGCCCCACGCCGCCAGATCCGCGGCCTGCTCCGGCCCCAACGCCCCGTCCTGCCGCCCCGGCGCGTTCGCCTCGCCCCGGTTGTCCCCCTGCGACGACTGAGGCGAAGACTGCTGCCCCGGTTGCTGCTGCTGGCCCTGCTGCTGTTGCTGCTGACTCGAACTCGACGACGACGAGCTGCTCTGCTGCCCGCGTTGCTGCGCATCGGCGATCAGCTTGTCGAGCGCCCGCAGCACGTCCTCCTGCATCCGCTGCGTCGTCAGCCCCGTGTCCCGAGCACCGCCCAGCCGTTCGGCCGAACGGTTCATCAGATCCACCGCCGAACGGAACTCATCGACGATCTCCTGCCCCGAGAGCAACCGATCAAGCTCGGTCTCACCCGCATCCTCGGGCAGCTCCACCACGTCGCCGCCCTCCGACGCGCCGCCCTCGGTGCCGAGCAACTCATCCAGCGTTGGCAGCGGGTCCCCGTCCTGCGCAGCCGCGGGCGCAACACCCCACAGGGCAAACGCGATCATCACCACCAACCAAACCAACATCCGGTTCATGGATTCGACTCCTCGTCCCCGCTCTGGCCCCCATCCGGTCCCTGCTGCCCCTGCGTCAGCTTCTCCACCAGCTCCGACGCCCGGCCCGCAAGCTCCGACTGCAGATCGGCCAGCTCGCTCAACTCCGTCGGCAGCGGCCGCCGCCCGGCCTCGTCCAGGTTCCGCGTCCACTCCATCGCCTCGGCCTGCATCGCCCGCAGCAACTTCAGCTCGGCGATCTCCGGCACGATCGGCGTCTCACCGCCCGACCCGCCTCCGCCGCCCCCGCCGGCCTGCTGCTCGCTCGCACCCGGCGGCTGGTTCTCCTCCGCCAACGCCGCCAGCAGCGACTGCAACAGCCGCACGATCGACGCCTGCCGGCGCACCACATCCCCGTCGGCCGTCCCGCCGAGCAGCTTCTCTTCCGCCGCCCGCGAAGCGCTCTCGATCCGCCGATGCGCCAGATCAAACACCGTCGCCTCCGCCAGCTCCTCGGTCGCATCACGCAGTGCCGTGAGCGACTCGCCCACCCCGCCCTGACGCTGCCCCAGCGCCCGCACCTGCGCCCGCGCCCTGCGGTCAAGCTCCACATCCACCATCGGCTGCGTGTCCGTCACGATCGCCACCTGCTGCTCGAGCAGCTCGCGATACGCCGTCCGCAGCTCCGCCCGCTTGCGCGCACTCTCGCGGTCCTGCGCCTGTTCCTCCAGCCGCTCGGCCTCCATCCGCGCATCCTGCAGCTTCGACAAGCTCTCCCGCTCCGCATCGTCAGCGCTGTCGCGGCTCCCCTCCCGCAGCGCCCCGACCGCCCGCTCCTGCGCGTCGGCCGCGAGACCGATCAGCGACACCACGCTCGCCAGATCACGCTGCGGACCGATCTCATCCAGCAACCCCAGCGTGTTGCTCGCCAGCCGCACCATTGGGTCGGCCAGCGCCGGCAACGCCCCATCATCCTGCGTAATCGCCAGCGCATCAATCTGCGCTTCCTGCTCGTCGATCAGACTCTCCAGCGAGTCCAGCACGCTCGCCAGCACACGCCGCAGCGCCTCGTCCCGCGCCTCGTCCGCCGAGTCGATGTCCTCGAGCATCTGCTCCAGCGCCTCGGCCGCCGCCTGCTGGCCCTGCGCCGCAGCACGCGTCTGGTTCTGATCAACCTGCGACGCCGCCTCCCGCATCTGCTGCTCGACCCGCTCCTGCCGACCACGCCGCGCAGCCTGCGACATCGCCTCCGCCTGCGCCGCGTCAAACCGCTCCAACGCCTCCGCCCGCTCGGCAAGGCTGTCCAGCGCCCGCCGCGCCCGCTCCGCGGCGTCCCGCTGCCGCTCGGCGATCCGCTCCAACTCCGTCAACTCCTCCTGCGACAACTGCTCCCGCGACCGCCCCATCGTCTGGTCACCCAGCGCCTGCGTCGCCGCCGCCAGCTCCCGCTGCTCGGCCAGCAACCCCTCAACCGTCCGCCGCGCCACCCAGTTGTCCTGCCCCTGATCCAGCATCGAGATCAGCGACTCGAGATTCTCCCGCACCTGCCCCTGCGCCGCCTCCGCCTCCGTCGCCGCCTCCGGGGCCGACTCACTCCGCTCCAACGCCGAAGTCGCTTCCTCCGAAGCCTCCGTCGCCTCCCGCAAGAGCGCCGCCGCGTCGTCCAGCATCCCCGCCAGCGTGTCGTCGTCCAGGCCGTTCCGCTGCGTCCGCGCGCCCAGCCGCTGAATCGCGCCCCGCTGCGCATCAAGCCGATCGGTCAACGACGCCTGACGCTCCGCGCGCACGCGCTGCGCATCCTCTTCCCCGGCCTCGACCGCCGCACCAACATCCGACTGCGCCGCATCAATCTCGATCGCCGCCCGACGAACCCCCGCCAGCTCCCCCTGAATCTGACTCACAAACGTCGCCTCATCGATGATCCGCAGCCGCCGCACCGCCGACCGGATCACCCGCGGATCCGCCTCCGGGTCCTCCGGCTCCGCAAAGATGTCCCGACCAACCGCCGTCAGCCACACCTCATCGCCCGCGCGCACACCGATGCTCGCCAGGTCCAGCGACGCCTCGACCGAGAGCGCCAGCGCCGAGTCGCCCTCCCCGGCCTCGACCGCACCCAGCCGCACCGCGTCGTCCGCGCCCTCCGGCACCGCGCCCTCCGAGCCCGCCGGCGGCACCGCCGACTGCCGCTCGAGTGCCAACCAACGCATCCCAAGATCGTCCCGCGCCTCCGCCCGAAGCCCGATCGACGCCGTCGCCAGCACCGACTCGTCGTACGGCGGATCCGTGATCGTCACCGCCGCCGGCGCATCACTGGTCACCTGCAGCACAACCGCCACCGGCTCCGTGCTCACCAGCCCGTCCTCGCCCAACAACTCCACATCAACCCGCGTCCGCTCGCCCGCCACCCCGGCGTACACCAGCGTCCGGTCATCCTCCCGCGTCCACCCCTCCGGCAACACCGCGCCCGCCGACGCATCACCCGCTCCCGTCGCCAGCGATGCCGCCTTGTTCGTCGTCAGCCTGATTGCAAACGATGACCCCGCCAGCACCGGCTGCACCACCGCCACCCCGCCCGAATCTCGCGAGACCGCCAGATCCTCAACCGCCAGGAAGCTCCCCCGAACCTCGGCCGCGTACGCCGGCGGCGTCACCGTCGCCGTGATCCGCGTCACCCGGGGCCGCTCTGCCAGCCGCACCCGCGCCGACTCGGTCCGGTTGTCCTCGGTCTCAAACCAGTACTCGATCTCATCACCCTCGGCCAGTACACCCGCCGGCTCGATCAACCGCTCAAACAGCTCACCCTCCGCGCCACCAACCGACTCGCGCCGCTGCTGCGAGGTCAGCACCACCCGCTGCCGCGCACCCGCCTCGCCGCCCGAGATCACCCGATAGAACGCCACCACCTCGGTGTTGCCCGGCGACAGGTGCGTCCGAGTCAGCACCGCGCGCATCGGCAACGCCTCACCGATCGGGTGCATCTCCAGCCCCGTCGCGTCCGCGACCACCGTCCGCTTCGGCCACGCCGTGCCCGCAAACGGCCACAGCGTCCGCGTCAGACCGATGCCCGCCAGCTGAGGCCGAAACAACCCCGCCGCCGAGACCACCAGCAGCGTCGCCGCCAGCACCATCCCCGCCCGCCCCGCAGCCTTCGAACTCACAAACCGGCGGCCGGTCAACTCACTCGCAACCGAGTCCGCCTCCCGCGCCGCCTCCCGCGTCATCGCCGCCGCGAGACCGTCCCCGCCCGATCCGCCCGCGCCCAGCTCGAGCCCCGACGCCAGGCGGTCCCGCGCGCGCGCCGCGTCCTCCGCGCGCTCAATCCGCAGCGCAATCTCCGCCCCACGCGGCCGGAACCGAAGCGCCGGCATCAACACCCGACGCACCAGCACATACCCGCCATACCCAAGCGCCGCCAGATGCAACACCCGCACCGGCCGCGGCAGCCGCAGCACAAAGTCCAACACCACCAACACAAACACCGCCGCGATCACCACCGCCAGCGTGCGGCACCACGCCTCGGCCAGCAGCACCGCCCGGGCCCGCCGGCCAACCCGCTCCACAAGCTCCCGCGCAGGCCCCGTCCGTTGCCCCGCAGCCCCGCGTGTCCCGGTCTCGTGCGTGTCGCCTGTGCGCGTCAAAGCGTGTGTGCCTTCCTGCCCGGGTCCGACGCCCCGATCGGCCTCTGCCGTGTCCTCTACCAATGATTCGTCCGAAAGATCCCGACCAGTTCGACCCAAAACCGTTTTCCTCACAGACCCCGATCACGATCCGCCCGCCAATGCGGCATAATCCCGCTCCGCAGAGGGTACAGGAGACCATGACCATGCAACGCACGCCACTCGGATTTCTCACCACGCTCGGACTCGTGCTCGCATCCCAGGGCCTCGTGGGCTGCTCCGGCGGATCGCCCACGACCACCGCCACCGCGACCGCCAACCCCGTGGACCTCCCGGCCTCCGTCCGCGACCAGTGGCAGGGCAAAGTCGTCCTCGCCGACTTCTGGGCCACCTGGTGCGGCCCCTGCCGCGCCAGCTCGCCGAACGTCCAGATCCTCCACGACCAGTTCGCCGCCGACGACAACGTCCTCATCGTCGGTGTCCACGCCGACGACGGCGTCGAAAACCCCGGCAGCTACCTCGACGAAAACGGCTACACCTACGGCTTCGTCGAAAAGGGCCAGAACGTCGCCAACGCCTTCGAGGTCCACGCCCTGCCCACCTTCGTCCTCCTCGACACCCAGGGCAACGAGGTCATGCGCCACGTCGGCATGATGAACCTCAAGCACCGCGAAGCCTTCGCCGCAAAGATCGCCTCACTCCGCGCCGGGGGCTGAGGCCCACGCGGCCAGCCCTCCCCTGTGCCTCTGTGTTCAATCCCCATCCACCGGTGCCACGATGCACGAAGTGCGTCGTGCCGCCTCGTGCGCGCATCACTCTCTCCCCACCGCCCGCACATGAGCCCCGCATGAATCCCCCTTCATAGAAGGCCACCCCGCGAGTCCGAGCGTTGACACCCGCAATCGCAGCGCGTTGTGTGCCACACAAGCCGCGTGACCAGTCACTCACGCGCCGACACGACACACAGCCGAAAGGACCTTCCCCATGACACACTGGAACCAAAAGCGCTACGACCTCTCCGGCGAAACGGTCGCCATCCTCGCCACCGACGGCTTCGAGCAGTCCGAGCTCACCGATCCCCTCAACACGCTCAAGGAGTGGGGGGCCACCGTCCACGTCATCGCGCCCGACAAGACCATGACGGCCGGCAAGATCAAGGGCTGGTCCGACGGCAACTGGGGCGACGCCGTCGATGTGGACAAGTCGATCTGCGACACCAACGCCGACGACTACGACGCGCTCGTCCTGCCCGGCGGCGTCATGAACCCGGACAAGCTCCGCATGCGCGAAGACGCCACCACACTCATCCGCGAGTTCTTCAAGGCGGGCAAACCCGTCGGCGCAATCTGCCACGGGGCGCAGACACTCATCGACTGCGGCGTCATCGAGGGCCGCACCCTCACCTCCTACCCCTCCATCAAGAACGACCTCAAGAACGCCGGCGCCCGCTGGGAAGACCGCGAGGTCGTCGTCGACCAGGGACTCGTCACCAGCCGCACACCCAACGACCTCCCCGCCTTCATCGCCAAGCTCGGCGAAGAGATCAAGGAAGGCGTCCACGCCGGGCAGAAGACCGCCTGACGCCCGGCCCTACATCCGATAACACACCAACCCCCGGGCCCGAACGCGGCATATCAGCGCCTTCGGGCCCGGGGTCTTGACATGGACCACAAAACAGGTAACGATGATGTTACCTATGGCCGCCGACCCCTCTCCCATCCAGATGCCGCCCCCCGACGCAGCCGCGGATTCGGTCTTCAGCGCCCTCGCCCACCCCGTCCGCCGCCACATCCTCGACCTCCTCGTCCTCCACCCCGGCCTCACCGTCAAGGCCGTCGCCTCACACTTCGACATCTCCCGAATCGCCGTCATGAAGCACCTCGCCACACTCGAGGCCGCCGACCTCATCCTCAGCGAAAAACGCGGCCGCGAACGCCGCATCTACTTCAACCCCATCCCCATCCAGCAGATCTACGACCGGTGGACCGACCAGTACAGCGCGTTCTGGGCCAGCCGCATCGTGGACATCAAAGACCGCATCGAATCCGCCGCACAAGCCAAGGAGACCAAGCGTGCCTAGTGCTACCAAAGTCGAGTACGAGAGCGAGACCCGCGCCAAGTTCCGCGTCTTCATCAAGGGCACCATCGACGCCGTCTGGCGAGAGATCACCCGCACCGACTCGCCCATCCCCGCCTTCTTCAACTCCCAGATGCACACCACCACCCTCGCCCCCGGCGCCAAAATCGCCATGCGCACACCCAACGGCAAATACACGGGCGTCGTGGGGGAGGTCCTCGAGTTCAACCCGCCCACCCGCTTCGTCCATACCTTCCGCTTCACCAACTACGACGACCCTGAGTGCACCATGATCTTCGACCTCGAAGAGACCAACGGCGGCGTCAACTTCACGCTCACCATCGCCGACCTCCCCGTCGGCACCAAGAGCGCAAAGCAGATGCTCCAGGGCGGCACACTCATCTGCAACACCCTCAAGAGCGTCATCGAGACCGGCAAGCCCAGCCGCGGCACCCGCATGCTGTTCGTGCTCTTCAAGATCATGACCCCGCTCTCTCCCAAGAAGTGCCTGAGCGAGAACTGGCCTGTTTCCTGATGTTCCGAGGCTCCTCACAACCCGCCGCGCTCGGCGCGCGCCTCAAAGGCTTCCCGGGTGATGTGGTACCGGAGCGCCCGGACGCCGTCGTAGTCCAACTCGCCGTCCTCTGTCATCCCGATCTTCTCGAGCACACGCACCGAAGCGCCATTCTCCGGCATCACCAGGCCGATGATCCTCTCGAGCCCGATCGTCGCAAAGCCGAACGCGAGCGTCGCCCGCGCAGCCTCCGTGCCCAGGCCCCGCCCCCAATATTCCGGCAGGAACCGGAAGCCAATGTCCACCTCGTCGAGATCAGGCAGGTGCTTGAGGCCGCAGAACCCGATCATCGCGCCGGTGTCCTTCAGCACGCACCCCCAACGCCCAAACCCGACAGTGTCAAAGTCCGGGTACTCCGCGATCGCACGCCGCGCCTCCTCCACCGAACCCATCGGAGGCTCGCCCGTGTACCGCATCACTTCCGGATGGCTGTTCAGCGCGTGCAACGCCGCGGCGTCCTCCTCCGTCATCGCCCGATGCACCAGCCGCTCAGTCACCGGCCCTGTTCGAAAGTCATTCATCACAGTCCCATCTCGGCATGTTCGCACCCACAGCCTACCTGTTTACGCCCCAGCGCAGGCGAACGGCCTTCGCGCGTCAGTTAAAGGAGAACGCCCATGCTGCGCACCATCCTCGCCATCATCGCCGGCTACATCCTCTGGACCGCCCTCTGGTTCGCCGGCAACCTCACCATCTTCGCCGAGGCCACCAGAGTCGCAGGCGCCGGTGAACGCTACGACAAGGCCGGCCCTCTCGTCGGCATCCTCATCCTCAGCGTCGTCTGCTCGGCCGCCGCGGGGCTCGCCGCCAGCATCATCGCGGGGCGCTGCACCCGCTCTCGGGTCGCCGCCCTCATCCTCGGCCTCCTCCTGCTCCTCACCGGCATCGGCGTCCAGCTCGGCGTCTGGGACCTCATGCCCGTCTGGTACCACCTGACCTTCCTCGTGCTGCTGCTCCCGGTCACCTTCGGGGCCGCCCTCCTCCGCCGCCCCCGCCCGGGCACCGCCTGAGCCCCTGCTCTGGGGCGTGATCCGGCGGCCGCTGCGAGATATCATCCTCGCCCATGTCGCCGCACCATTCTCGATCCAGTCTCGAGTCCAGTGCCCGACAGCACGACCCCATTCCCCCCGAGTTCCTCGCCCGCTACGACGCCGAGCGGGCCTCGCTCCTCCGCCGACGCGCCATCTGGTACTGCATCATCGTCCTCGCCCTCGTCGCTCACGGCTGGGGCACCATGGCGATCGACCTGGCCATCCCCGAAGCCTTCCCCGGCTCCCCCGAGACCTCCGCCGCCGACATCGTTTTCCACGCGCTCTTCGGCCTCGCCTTCGCCCGCGCACTCATCTACTTCGCCCGCAAGCCCCGCTCCCGCCCCGAGATCGTCCGCGCCTTCCAGTGGCTCCTCTTCTTCACCGGCCTCACCGGCGCGGTCGTCATCGCCCTCCTCCGCCACGCCTCGTGGAGCGCCGACTCCATACCCCTCCACACCGCAGACGACGACCTCGCCCAGGGCATCGCCTCGCTCGTCACCCTCCTCGGCCTGCACTTCATCGCCTCCCTGCTCGTCGCCCTCTCCCCGCGCGAGGGGCTCGTACCCATGCTCCCGGTCATGCTGGCCTTCATCGCCTGGGTGCTCTTCGCCTCGGTCGGTCCCGCCGAGCAGAAAGCCTGGCTCATCGGCATGACCCCCGTCGCCATCGCCCCCGGCATCGCCTGGGGATGGTGGCGCTACCGAAGCTTCAGCGAACGCTTCCACGCCCGCGCCATCCGGCAGCGTTACGCCGAGGTCACCCGAGAACTCACCGACGCCCGGCGCGTCCACGAGGCACTCTTCCCCCCTCCCGTCACCCGAGGCCGCGTCCGCATCCGCTACACCTACGAGCCCATGCGCTCCATCGGCGGCGACTTCCTCTTCGTCCGCCCACTCGCCTTCCCGCCCTCCGCGACCGAAGGCCCGACCCTCGTCGTCCTCATCGATGTCACCGGCCACGGCATCGCCGCCGCGATCGCCGTCAACCGACTCCACGCCGAGCTCGAGCGCCTCACCGCCGCCGACCCGCTCCCCTCCCCCGCAGCCGTCATCACCGGCCTCAACACATTCACCTGCGCCGCACTCGCCCCCCAGTCCATGTTCGCCACCGCCTTCTGCCTCCGCATCACCCCCGACACCACCCCCGCCCGCATCACCTGGGCCGGCGCAGGCCACCCGCCCGCCTACCTGCGCTCCACCACCGCGCCCGTCCGCCTCCTCGACAGCACCGCCCCCATGCTCGGCGTCATCGACGCCGACCTCTTCACCTGCGACGAGGGCGAACTCCCGCTCTCCCCCGGCGACGCCATCGTCGCCCTCACCGACGGCGCCATCGAAGCCACCGACAACAACGGCAACCAGTTCGGCATCGAGGGCATCCGCCAAGCCATCGCCGCCGCCGACCCCAACGCCCCCCTCCCCGACGCGATCACCGCCGCCGTCGAAGCCCACATCGAGGGCCCGGCCAGAGACGACATGCTCATCGTCGAGATCGCACTCAATGGCCCTCAGGCCACCTAAGCGGCGTCACGCCGCGGACCGCACCGCGCCGTCGCCCCCGCGCCCCACCCCCCGCACCGCCACAATCAAAAGCGCCAACACCACCACCCCCGCCGCCGTCCAGAACGGCCACCCCTGCCCCACACCGTCATACAGCCGCCCCGCCGCCAGCGGTCCAAACACCAAAGCCAGCGCACTGATCGACTGCGACGCCCCCATCACCTTCCCCTCTTCACTCTTCGGCGCAAGCCGCGACAGCATCCCCGTGATCGACGGCCCCGCAACCCCCCCGCCCAGGCCGAGCAACCCCAGCGCGATCAGCAACCCGCCCCAGTGCGCCGACGGCACCACCGGGATCAGCGCATACCCGAGCGCCGCGATCGGCAGCCCGATCAGCACCACCCGCCGATCACCCAGCCACGGCGAGACCTTCCGCACCACGCCGCCCTGCACCACCACCGCCACCAGCCCGATGAACGTAAACACCCGCGCGTTGTCGATCTCCGTGTAGTCAAACTTGTCCCGCAGCAACACCCCAAGCCCCATCCGCAGCTCCGCGTGCGCAAAGGCCAACGCAAAGATCGCCGCCAGCATCGCCGGCACCAGAGGGATCTTCAGCGTCTCCAGAATCATCCCGAACGGGTTGAACTGCCGCAACCGCAGCCGCTCCTCCGCCCGCGCCTCCACCGGCAGCGTCTCCGGCAAAAACATCGCCACCAAACCCGCCGTCACAAACGACAACCCCGCCGCCGCCCACACCGGCGTCATCAACCCAAACTCCGCCAGCATCGAGCTGATCGCCGGCCCGAGCGTAAACCCGAGCCCGAACGCCGCACCCACAATCCCGTACGCCTTCGCCCGGTCCTTCGGCGGCGTGATGTCCGCCAGATACGCCTGCGCCGTCGAGATATTCCCCCCCGTCGCCCCCGCCAACACCCGGCTCAGATAGAGCACCGGCAACGACCCCGCCAGCGCAAACACCACATACCCGACCGCCGAACCCAGCACACTGAGCAGCAGCACCGGCCGCCGCCCCACCCTGTCCGAGATCGCCCCCAGACACGGCGTCGCCAGAAACTGCGCCGCCGAATAGCTCAGCGTCAGAATCGCCACCGCCATCCCCGTCGAGCTGAACCGCTCCACGATGTACGGCCCCAGCGGCACAATCAGCCCCACCCCCAGCAGGTCCAAGAACACAATCAAGAAGATCAACGGCCCCGCCCCCTTGGGGACAGGGCGGACCACCGGGCTGGATTCGGGTATCGACATGCACCCGCAGCGTAGTGGGGGCGCACACCCGCCGCTTCATGAATCCGCCGCCCAACGCGTCCCTCACGCCGCGTTGAACCGGCCCCGCGCCATCCCGGTACATTCCGTACCTCACCCCGGCGCCAAACCACCGAGGAGCCCCAGCCCATGCCCCTGACCAACCCTGCTGACATTCTCCTTGCGCACGACACCTGGGCCACCGAGCACATCCTCGACGCCTGCGCCGGGCTCACCAATGAGCAACTCCATCAGCGGTTCGACATGGGCCTCGGCTCCCTCCACGACACGCTCGCCCACATCCTCGGCGCCATCCGCGGCTGGACCGACATGCTCACCGGCCGCGAACCGCGCGCACGCATCGAGCAGGCGGGCCCCTACACGCTCGAACAACTCCGAGCCCTCCTCGCCGAGGTCACCGCCGAGTTAAACGCCGCCCTCGCCGCCCACCCGCTCGACGACTTCGCCACCGCCGAGCGCGGCGGCAAGTCCTACACCTTCCCCCGCGGCGGCGTCCTCACCCACGTCACCACCCACGGCATGCATCACCGCGCCCAGTGCCTCAACATGCTCCGCCGCCTCGGCGTCGCCGAGCAACCCCCCAGCAGCGTGATGCAATGGATGCTGATGGCCAATGACTGAACCATCCAACATCACACCCGCCGCCAAACCGCGCCATCCCATCCGCGGCATCGCGCGCATCCTGCTCATCGCGCTCGCCGCCATGCTCCTCGTCCGATGCTCCGGCATCGTCGAGTCCATGGCCTACGTCCCCTCGCGCACACCCTTCACCACCCCCATCGGCACCGAAGACGTCTGGTTCGAGTCTACTGATGGCACAAAGCTCCACGGCTGGTTCATGCCCGCCGCAGCATCGCGCAGCGACCCGACCAACACACCCCGTTCCGCCATCCTCCATGTCCACGGCAACGCCGGAAATGTTGACTCCCACGAGTCATTCTCGCGTTTCCTCACCCGCCACGGCTTCCACGTCCTCGTCTTCGACTACCGCGGCTACGGCCGGTCCGACGACCGCCGCATCAACCGCCACGCGCTCCTCAAAGACACCAACGCCGCACTCGCCTACCTCCGCACCCGCGACGATGTCGACGCCGCCAACATCGGCATGTTCGGCGTCAGCCTCGGCGGCGTCTTCGCCCTCCACGCCGCCGCCGACAACCCCGACGTCCGCGCCATCGCCACCGCCTCCGCGTTCTCCACCTGGTCCGGTGTCGCGCACGATCTGGCCCCGGTCCTCGGCCCCATCCTCATGCCCCGCGGCCTCGAGCCCGCCGCCGCCGCACGCCGCCTCGGCACCCGCCCCTACCTCATCCTCCACGGCATGCAGGATGAGATCATCAACCCCCGACACGCCAACCTCCTCTTCAAGGCCGCCACCGACGGCGGCGTCGTCACCACTCTCTGGACCGACCCCACCGGCGATCACAACGCCATGATCCAGACCAATCCCAAAGCCCGCGACCAGCTCATCACCTTCTTCACGACTCACCTCATCGCCCCGCCCGACCCCAAATCCCCGACAGACTGACCAATTCCCGATCCCTCCCCCCACCCCGCATACACTCCCCAATTCGCTCGGGGCGGCCGCCCTCACACGTCGAGACGCGGCCTGAGACGCACCCGTTGAACCTGATCCGGCTCATACCGGCGGAGGGATTGCGATGACGCACGCCAACAACACCCACACCCACAACAAGTCCGACCACAAGGTCTACACCCTCGCAGCCAACCCCGGCGCGACCCGCCCCACCGAGCGATTCGCCGTCCCCCTCCGCGGCGCGCACAACCCCGGACAGGGCGCCGCCACCACCCCCGGCTCCTTCGCCAACGCCGCCGACATCGGCGGCCCGCTCATGTTCAGCTCGCCCGACGCCCCCGGCATGCCCCAGCCCTCCCCCTACACCGCCTGGGACTTCCTCCCCGAAGACTGGTCCGTCGAAACCCTCACCTCCCCCGACGCCGCCCCCTGCGCCTCATCCCCCTGCGCACACGAAGCCCACATCTTCACCGACGCCCGCGGCACAACCCGCCGCGTCACCACGCCCCCCGGCTTCACCCCCATCACCCAGCTCGAGCACGCCCGCCTCGGCACCATCACCCCCGAGATGCGCCGCGTCGCCGAGCGCGAACCCCACCTCACCCCCGAGCAAGTCCGCGACGAGGTCGCCGCCGGCCGACTCGTCATCCCCGCAAACCGCAACCACCTCGCCGGCGCACTCGACCCCATGGCCATCGGCCGCGCCACAAAGACCAAGATCAACGCCAACATGGGCGCCTCCCCCGTCTCCAGCGGCATGCACGAAGAGCTCGAAAAGCTCGACTGGGCCATCCAGTGGGGCGCCGACACCGTCATGGACCTCTCCACCGGCGGCGATATCGACGCCTGCCGCGCCGCCTTCTGCCAACACTCCACCGTCCCCATCGGCGTCGTTCCCATCTACTCGATGATCATCGGCCGCAAGATCGAAGACCTCACCCCCGAACTCATCCTCACCTCCATCCGACACCAGGCCGAGCAGGGTGTCGACTACATGACCATCCACGCCGGCGTCCGCCACGCACACCTCCAATACGTCAAAGACCGCCTCATCGGCATCGTCTCCCGCGGCGGCTCCCTCCTGGCCAAGTGGATGCTCGTCCACTCAACGCCAGACCACATCGCCGAAAACCCCATGTACACCCTCTGGGACGACATCTGCGACATCCTCCGCGAGCACGACGTCACCTTCTCCATCGGCGACGGCCTCCGCCCCGGCGGCCTCGCCGACGCCACCGACGACGCGCAGCTCGCCGAACTCGAAACCCTCGGCGAGCTCACCGAACGCGCCTGGGCCCGCGGCGTCCAGGTCATGATCGAGGGCCCCGGCCACGTCCCCCTCGACCAGATCGAATACAACGCCAAGCTCCAACGCCGCCTCTGCCACGGCGCACCCTTCTACGTCCTCGGCCCCCTCGTCACCGACGTCTTCCCCGGCTACGACCACATCACCAGCTGCATCGGCGCCACCCAGATCGCCTACCACGGCGCCTCCATGCTCTGCTACGTCACACCCAAGGAGCACCTCGGCCTGCCCAAACGCGGCGACGTCAAAGAGGGCTGCATCGCCTACAAGATCGCCGCCCACGCCGCCGACGTCGCCCTCGGCATCCCCAAGGCCCGCGACTGGGACGACGACCTCACCCGCGCCCGCGCCGCCCTCAACTGGGACAAACACTTCGAGCTCGCCTTCGACACCGACACCGCCCGCGCCTACCACGACGAAGACCTCGACGTCGACACCGACTTCTGCGCCATGTGCGGCCACGACTGGTGCTCCGTCCGCATCTCCAAAGAGATCCAGGAGTTCGCCAGCGGCAAGGCCGACGGCTTCGCCCGCGTCGGCAAAGACGGCAAAGCCGGCGGCGTCATCCAAAGCGCCGCACTCACCGTCGAGCAGAAAGAAATCCTCGAAAAGCGCGGCTACCTCAACCCCGACGAAATCCACAAACTCGCCAGCAAGACCAAAAAGGTCATGCTCACCAGCAGCGCCAAGGAGGAGAAGGCCGACAACGACCCCCAGGCCCCGTCCTGCCACTCCGACTACGTCGACGCCGACACCGCGCAGTCGCTCCAGGAGCAACGGCTCACCGAAACCACGCGATAAGGCCCCGAGCCATGGCGACCCAGCCACCCCCGCCAATCCACCCCGAAGCCCGCGCATTCGTCGCCGAGTCCTTCGACGAGGCGTGGAACGTCGGGCTCTGGGCCGCCGCGTGGTCCAAGAGCCTCGACGGCCTCACCCCCGAGCAGGCCGCGGCAACCCCCAACGGGGCCCGCCACTCCATCTGGCAGCAGGTCCTCCACATGGTCTACTGGCGCGAACGCGCACTCCACCGCATCGAGACCGGCGACACCGCAGACGATCCCGAACTCCACCGGCGCAACTGGCCTCAAATCAACGATCACTCCGACGACGCCTGGGCCACCGCGCGCGCACGCTTCGAAGCCACACAGTCCCGAGTCGCAGCCGCCCTGCGCAACCCCGACCCCCGCTACGACGTGCTCACCAACATCCTGCCGCACGACTGCTACCACTTCGGCCAGATCAACGCCCTCCGCGCCGCACTCGGCCTCGACCCCATCGAGTAACCCTCTCCCCCGTGCCCACCACGCCCCCTCACGCTCTCTACCCACCCCCCGCAGCATTACCAAGCTTCTCCACCAACGCCGCATAAATCGCACGATTCACCGTCTGCCACGCAGCCATCCGCTCCGGAGTCACGACCGAGTCAGACGCTCGATAGTGCTCAGTGTCCGCCGGAAGCGTCCCGTCAAGCAGCCGCGCGATGTCGAGCTCAATCCCGCCATATGCCGTAGATCCCACACACGTGTGCTTCGCCCGCGGATCGAGATCGAGAATCCACGGCTCAATCTCCAATTCGATGTACCGCGTCCCATCAACCCGCACGTAGATCACGCCCTGCTCCCGCCGGTCCTCATCACGGATCCACGACACCGGCCACGTCCAACTGAACGGGTCGTGGTTCTCCCGATACCCGAGCACCCGCCACCGACCGTCGCGCACACAGATCATGCTCGTCTGATCGATAATCCCGCCGTCCTCAGGCCGCAGCCGGTCCACCTCCTCAAAGGTCGGCCAGCGGTCCCAGCGCCTGCGCATGCCCAGCACCACCGCGTCCGAAAACACCCGAAAGTGCTCCGCCGGACGCTCGATCAGCATCGCCGCACCAAACCCGCCTCCGGCCAACGGCAACGCCAGCCACGCCCCGGCACGAAGCTCGCGATCAGTCCTGCGCCCCGCCGGCAGCCACTCCGGCAGCGAGCCGCCCTCCCGCGCCCGAACCGCCTCCGCCCGCTGCGCCCAGCGGTCGATACTGTCGGGCTCCAACTCGTTGATCGTGATGTGCATGTCCAGAAACGGAATCGACCGGCGCTTCATCCGATGCACCAGCGACTTCTCAAACCGGCTCGCCGCGGTCACGACATCGACCTTGGGAAACCCCAACGCCTCCTCGCGCGTCGCCGGCTCGTTGGCCAGCAGCGTCATGGTCGGCTCGTCCGCCGTCGTCTCCACCGAACACATCTCCCCCGAACCCGCACGCTCACACCCCGACCCCTCACCCCGCGCAGTCCCGAAAGACCGCCGCGACGGCGGCACAGGCCACTCCTCGCGGCAGAACCCCGGCAGGTCCCCGCACAGCGTCCACCGCGCCTTCCGAAACGGCCGCGTCGGCACCAGACCCACCCACGCCCGGGACCACGACCGCGGCGTGCCGACCGTCGCCGGGTCCGGCAGCGCCTCGGACACCTCCGGCTTCACGTACCCAAACGCAAAGTCCACCTCGCGGGAAACACCCGGAACCCCCGTCACCACAATCGGGCAATACCCAAGCCTGGGCAGCGGCACAGCCCACACCTGCCCCTCCCGGAGCACCTCCTCCGAACCAACCTTCCGCCCCGCCTTCGACCGCTTCGCCATACCTCACTCCCCGAGCAAGTCCACAGATCTCCATCGGGCCCGGTGCCACGATGCACAAAGTGCCCGGTGCCACGATGCACAAAGTGCGTCGTGCCGTACTCTCCGTTCGGTGCCACGGTGCACTAATGGCGCCGTGCCGCACCCGCCCGGCACCACAATACAACAATCGCTACATATCAAGCGTCCGAGTTGCCATCAGTCCCTGTGACGAACCGTCGGAGCTCCGCACAAGCATCCCTATCCTCATCTCCCCCCACAGCCCACGATCACCACGACCAGAATGATCCCCAATCCACCCAACTTCGCTCGACGCAACGTGCCCGACGATCAACGCAATCAGGTCGCCCTCGCAATCCGAGGGCGGCTGACCCCGGCGACACCCGACCTCGACCGGCAACTACACCGGATCGTCAACCACACCTACCCCGACTCGCTCTGGCAGGTGGACTTCGAAGCCCACGGAATCTTCGAACTCGACAGCGAGCCGGACATCACTGTCTACTTCTACGCAGCTGGCTACAACGAACTGCTCGCCGACCTCCCGCTGGAAAGCCCGCTCGTGCTGACACTGCCGCCGATACTGACCGAACGCATGATCCGATCCTGGGCGATGGACCCGCGATCGGACGAGTCAGACTGGGTGTTCGATGTCGCGGAGATCGAGGTCATCAGTTGGTTCGCACAGCGATGGCAAACCATCGCCGCAGGACGATTCAGCTACCGCGCAACAGCCGCCGTGCACGACGCACAATACCGGTTCGACCTCACCGCCCAGGAGTGGTCAGACACTCTCTAGCCCGGTGCCACGATGCACAAAGTGCGTCGTGCCGCGCCCGCCCACCCCCGTCGTGCCGCTCCGCCGACCAACCCCTCCCCTGTGCCACGGGTGGCTCGCCCACCCGTGCCCGAACCCCCGCACACGCCACCCAACCAATCACCCCACCCGAGGCACAACCCTCTTCCCCGCCCCCTCCGCTCCCGCCCCCCTCTGTGCCCTCTGTGGTGAATCCCTCTTCCCCGAGGCCACAACACACGAAGCACGTCACTCCGAGCACAAAAACAGACCTACATCCCCACATGCGCGCAACCTCGCGCACCTCCACCCCAAAACCACCCCCCTCCCCTTGCCCTCCCACAACAATGTGGCAACAGCCGGGACACCACGACCAAGGGGGACACCATGATCGCCACACTCCAACCCACGCAGCCCGACACCCCGCCAGCAAACACCCCGCCCGAGATCCCCAACCAGTCCCTCCTCCTCCGCCTCTTCCTCGACGGCTCGCTCTCCGTCATCGACATTTGCGAACACGCCGAACTCACCCTCCACCAGCTCGAAGCCTGGGCCGCCTCCGACTGGGCCCGCTCCCGCTTCGACGCCATCGAGCGTCTCTCCACACTCCGCGACCAACTCATCGTCGCCGAGGCCGTGCCCCAGGCCCGACACACCCTCACCCACCTCGCCACCAACGCCCACGACACCACCCCCGCAGCACTCCACGAGTCCCGCCGCAAAGCCGCCATGGCGCTCTGCCGCAACCAGCCGGCGCCACTGGGCGAAGCCCAGTGCCCCGCACCGAGCCGCCCACGTGCCGCCGACCTCTGCTCTGAGAACTCGGTGCCCCCACACCCGCGCAACAAACCAACACCCATCCCGTCAGGTCGGCTCGCTCCCGCACCACGCAGCCAACCCCCACGCCAACGGCGAGCCGCAGCCCGAGCCCGGGGCATCGCCCCGGGGTACATCCCGCGCGCACAACACCTCAGCCCTGAAAGGGCGACACAACACACTCCAACTCACCAATCACCAGGTCAGGAAAGCCAGGCCGCTTCAACCACGCACAAACTTCAGCAGCTCAGCCCCGTCACTCCCCAGCAAGCTCAACACACCGTCCGACAACGCCTGCACGTCGAACCCGGTCACACTGCCGAGCGCAGAGAGGAACCGGCTCTCGAGGTCCATCGCCGCGGGGCTCCCCGCCATCTTCGTCGTCGCAGCCTGCCCGAGGTCAAACTTCCCCGCCTTCAGCGCATCGAGATCGAGCATCGAACTCCACCGGTTGACACCCGTGAAGCCCGAAGCGGTGCCGTCCGAAGCGATGTTCATGGTCGGCAGCTTGTCCGCCGCGAACGAAGCCAGATCGGCCCCGCTGATCCCCGCCAGCGTCCAGTCACCGAGCATCGACGAGACCACGTTCTGCATCGCAGCCCCGCCACTCCCCCCCATCACATCGCCGACCGATTCACACCCGGTCGAGGGCGTGAGCGAAACCAGCAGAGTCCCGGCGAGCAAGATCGATCCAGTCGTACGCAGCATGGCGCTTCTCCCTGGCATGAGGGCGGAATGCCCGAGCCGACCCAGTGTACACCAAGCCCGCCAAACCCCGGGCCGACCACCGCCCGCCCACACGCCGCACCCCCCAAAAAGCAGGCATCCCCCCGCCCGAAGACGAGGGGAGCCGCGAAATCTCCAATCCGTTGCTCTACGGAACGCGCTCAGCCCCGACGGCGGCGCACCCCCGCGAGCCCACACACGCCGAGCAGCGCCAACCCCGCCGGTGCCGGCACCGTGGTGTACTCATACGTCAGCGTCAGCGCACCATCCTGCGAAAGCATGCTGGCGAACACCTCCACATACTGCCCGCTGTTCGGCGGCGTCACCACCGTGTCCGTGAACGCGTCCATGAACCCGACCAGCGGATCGGTCCCGGAAAAGTCCGCAAACACCGAGCTGTCCAGCTCGACCGTGAGCGAATGGAAGACCGAATCCGAAACGACATACGGCGTCCCCGGATCGCCGAACGGGAACCCGCCGCTCCCCGGGCCCAAATCCCCGGTGATGCCGTCCATCCACTGCCCGCCCAGCCCCTGGAACACCTCGATCTCGTTGAAGTACGAGACGACCGAGTGCGACGCCTCCGCCGACCACTCGCCCGCAAACAGCGGGACCGGGTCGTACGTCCGGGCCGTGATCTCCATCGCGATCGTCCCCTCAAACCCGAGCCGCACACCCGTCAGGACGCGCGTGCCGCCCATCGAGTCGAACGGCTGGAACGAAAACTCGGCCAGCCCGGGGTCGGCGCTGGTCCACGAATAGTTGAACGTCTGATCGATCACGTCGGCCCGGGCAACGCCGCAGGCCGCCACCAGCGAGAGCACGGAAAGTGCGGTCCGGTACATACAGATATCTCCTGACGCCATCGGCGTCTGTTGGGGGAACTGGTCATCCGAGGCCCCGCCGAGCAACCCTCGCTCCGCGCAGCACACCCCCCTACGGAAACGATACTGAGCGGTTCTGCACCGGTCAAAAATCTTTAGAGATATTGTCGAAGATATTTCTTCAGACGCCCAAACGCCCCCGATGCCCGATACCATGCCCCAGATGACCACCGAACCGGCCCCGATCCCAGACACCCAACCCGACTTCGCCGCAGCCGCCACCGCCCGCCTCCGCGAGGCCCAGGCCGCCATGACCGACCTGCTCGCCGGGATCGGCCTCGGCGGCGTCCGCCCGGTCGAGGTCAGCCGCCAGCTCGGCCTCGACAAGACCCTCGCCTGGAAAGTCTCCCGCTTCACGGTCGAGTCGGACCCGGTCGAGGCGGCGCGGCACATGCCCGGCGCCGGGGGGGTCGAGATCGTGCTCCGGGCCGCCGACGCCGCGGGCGTGGGCCCGCGCCGGCTCGATGCGGTCCGCAAGGCCGACCGGCGGCTGCGCGAGTTTGTCGATCGGCACGCGGGCGACCGCCGCTCGTTCGAGGCGATGCTCGCGGGGGTCGCGCCGGACGAGCGGCTGATTCTCGAGGAGCGTCGTGCGCTCTTTCGTGCGGGGTCGGCGATCTGGGGGGTGCGGGCGCGCGTGCAGTTTCTGATGCTCGCGCTGCGGCCGTCCGAGGTGGACGACGGGATGCTCGACGGCGTGCAGCTGGGCGGCCTTGTGGACTTCGAGCGCCTGCGCCCCGACGTGCCGTGGATCGTCCGCCGCCTGCGGGCGTGGGCGACCGACGACAACCGCGACCCGCTCCGCGTGCGGCGCGAGCCGCTCGACGCGGCGGCGGGATCGGCGCTGGTGCCGGAGTACTGCTCGGACCCGCCGCCGGAGCTGCGGCAGTTTGAGGGCGCGAACGGCTGGGTGTACGACGAGATCGCGCCGGGCCCGGTCGGGCGGCGGGGGACGGTGACGTGTGTGATGGGTGAGGTGTACCGCTCGGCGTTGCCGTTTCGGTATTCACCGGACAACACCGTCGGGCGCTACACGCTCACGGTGCGCACGCCGGTGGAGTGTGTGCTCTTTGATCTGCTGGTGCATCGTTCGCTGGGGCACTTTGGCCCGGCGAGCGCATCGGTGGTGGGGCTGTTGGAGGACCGTCCGCGGGGGGCGGGGGCGGGCGCGGTGCTTTCGACGGCGCAGGGGGCGCAGCGGCTGGGCAGCCCGCCGGTCCTGCAGACGCCGCGGCTTGCGGAGTATCCGACGATGGCGGGCTCGGTGCTGGACCGTGCCGGCTGGGGGCCGCTGGAGGAGTTTGTCGGCTACCGGATGATGCTGGAGTTCCCGGCGGCTCCGTGCGAGCTTGCGATGACGTGCCCGATCGGGCGGCCGGAGTCGGCCTGACGGCTGCTGCGGGCGGTTGTGGGGGGCGGTGTGACCGGGCCGGCGTCTCTATCATGAGGGATGCCACAGGAAGTCACCGTTAGCGTCGGCGAGCAGCCGTTCACAACGGCCGTCACGATCGGCCCTCACCAGATCGTTGCCGATGAACCCGGCGAGCTCGGCGGGCACGATGAGGGCCCCGCGCCCACGTCGCTGCTCCTGGCGTCGATCGCCACGTGCAAGGTCATCACCGCGAAGATGTACGCGGCCCGCAAGGGCTGGCCGGTGGAGCGTATCGACGCGACCGCCCGGGCTGCGGCCGTGGCCGGCCATGTGATATCGCGCGTCGAGGTTGAGCTCACGGTCGTCGGTGACCTGACTGATGAGCAGCGCCAGCGCGTGCTGGAGATCGCCGAGAAGTGCCCGGTGCAGAAGGCGGTCAGCACGGGGATCGTCGTCGCCTCGACGCTCGCTGCGGGCTGATCAGGCGGCGATTGTTGCCCGGCGGAAGCGCACCAGATAGACCACTGCTGCGAGCACGATCCACGCGCTGCCGATCACGGCGGCGCTGCGTGTCGAGGCGTTCATGAACGACCCGGCGACGACGCCCAGCTCACCGATGGCAAAGAGCGCGGGCACCACCGGGTAGCCGAGCGCGCGCAGCGTGCGGTCCTCGCGCCCGGCGCGGCGGGCGAGCACGAACACCGCTGCGCCGGTGAGGCCGAAGAAGACGCTGTCGACGGCGACGACGCCGGTCAGCAGCCGGTCGACCGCGTTGAAGTTTCGCCCGGCGACCAGCAGCAGCACCAGCGCGAACGACCCCAGCAGCGCGATCGCGGCGACGGGCGTGCCGAGCCGCGTGTGCAGTCCGGCGAAGGTGGGGAAGAAGCGGCCGTCTTTGGCGAGGCCATAGAGCAAGCGCGGGCCGGAGAGGAACTGGGCGTTGAGCACGCCGAAGGCCGAGACGGCCACCGCGCCGGCGATCAGTCTTGCGCCGTAGCCGGGGAGCGCGACGCGGGCGGCGTCGGCGGCGAGGGCCTGGCTGTTGGCGACCCCGTCGGTGCCGAGCAGGCGCAGGTAGGCCCAGTTGGCCAGCAGGTAGACGATCACGACGAGCACCACGCCGCCGACGATCGCCCGCGGCAGGGTGCGGCGGGGCTGGCGGACCTCGCCCGAGATCCAGAGCGCGTGCTGCCACCCGCCGTAGGAGAAGAAGCAGGCAACCAGCCCCGCCATGACACCGGCCACGGCGAGCCGTGCGCCCTGCTCTGCGGCGTGTGGTTCGACGCCGGTTGCCGCGCCGGCGGACTCTGGCGTGAGGAACACGGCGGCGGCGGTGATGGCCAGGAGGGTGAGGATCTTGGCGTAGACGGTGAGGTTCTGGATGCGCGATCCCCAGCGGACGCCGACGACGTTGGCGGCGATGAGCAGCGCCGAGAGCGTGACGAGTCCTGTGCCCTGCGGCTCGATTCCGGTGACTGCGACGCCGAGGTGTTTGGCGCAGATGATGCTGATGATGGCGATCGCGCCGGGCTGGATGACCGTGGCGTTGCAGAAGACGAAGACGAAGCCGGGGAGCGTGCCGTAGGCGTCGCGGAGGATCTGGTACTGCGCGCCGCTGGCGTGGTAGAGGCGTCCGAGTGCGGCGAAGGTGAGCGCGCCGCAGAGGGCGATGCCGCCGGCGAGGGCCCAGGCGAGCATGGCGAGCTCGGCCGAGCCGGCCTGCTTGATGACCTGGGTGGGCGTGAAGAAGATGCCGACGCCGATGATCGCGCCGACGACGACGCAGGTAGCGTCGCGGGTGTTGAGGACGCGGGCGGGGTGGCCGCTCGCGCCGCCCTCTTCGGGGGGGAGCGCGTCGGGGGGCGGGGTGCTCTGTTCGATTGTCGGCATGTATCCAGACTACCGGGAGCGGGGTTTGGGCGCACGACTGTTGCGGTTGTCGTCGCCGGTCGGAGGTATGCTCGCGGCATGACGACCGACTGGGTGGAACCGGTGACTCTCGAGCACGAGGCGGTGCGGCTTGAGCCGCTTCGGGCGGAGCATGCTGCGGGGCTGGCGGTGGCGGCCGGGTCGCTGGAGACGTACCGCTACTTCTCGCGCGGGCCGGCGGAGCTGACCGAAGCGGGGATGCGGGAGTTCATCGAGTATCTGCTGGGGCCGGCGCAGACGGTGCCGTTCTGTGTGATCGAGCCGGGGAGCGGTGCACCGGTGGGGATCACGACGTATCTGGATATCCGGCCGGCGCATCGTGGGCTGGAGATCGGTTGGACGTGGTATGGGCCGCGGGTGCGGGGGACGCGGCTGAACCCGGCGGCGAAGCTGCTGCTGCTGGGGCACGCGTTTGAGAGGCTCGGGGCGATCCGAGTGTGCCTGAAGACGGATGAGCGGAATGCGCAGAGTCGGGCGGCGATATTGAAGCTGGGGGCGAAGTTTGAGGGGATCCTGCGCGAGAGCGTCATCATGCGCGACGGATTTCATCGCAGCACGGCGATGTATTCGGTGCTCGCGGCAGAGTGGCCGGATGTCAGGGCTGGGCTGCGTCGTCGTCTGGGGGAGTGAGCAGCGATTGATCGATCTTTGTGAGAGCATCGATGAACGCGCGTCGGGCTTCGGCGGCGTGGGGGTTGCCTTGTTGGATGAGGTCGAAGAGGTGGCCGGCGTCGCCGCGGACGGTGTCCACGGTCTGTGCCATGGCGCGGAAGCTGGGGGTCAGGAGTTCGCGGGCGGCGGGTGTGGTGTTGCCGCTGTCGAGGTCGAGCATGGCGCGGGCGATGAAGAAGGCCATGGCGTGGGTCTCGGCCATGTGGCGGTCGTGGGTGTCGGCGTCGAGTTCGGTGACCTGGCAGCCGAGTGCTTCGTAGAGCGCGCAGGCGCGGGCCGCGGCGGTGGGGTGGAGGTCGTTGGGGCAGACGACGACGCGGAGGGGACACTCGTTGCGCGAGAGGCTGACCGGGCCGAAGAGGGGGTGGGTGGCGCACCAGGGGATGTCGGTGCCGAGGCGCTCGGCCATGACGCGGGCGGGCCAGAGCTTGACCGAACCGACGTCGAGGACGAGGTGGTCGGGGGACAGGTGGGGGCGGAGCTGGGTGAGGGCGGACTCGGTTGCGGGGACGGGGATGCAGAGGACGAGGGTGCGCGCGCGGGTGGTGAGGTCGGTGCTGTTGGCGGCGCGGTGGGCGGCGGGGATCTTGGCGTGGGTTTCGGGGTGGGGGTCGCAGGCGAGCCAGGGGATGTCGGCGGCGGCTGCGAGGTCGGCGAGGGCGCGGCCGAAGTGGCCGAAGCCGAGGATGGCGAGGGGGTGCGTGCTGCTGGGCGTGTACATAGGGGGAGGGTAGTGGTGTCGGGATGGAGGGCGGGGGGGGTGGCGTGTGCCGCGGCTGTTGTTACACTCTCGGTCACGCGGGGGCGTCGGGCGCCTGCGAACGATGCATTACGGGACACACCATGAATATTCCAGACGTTGCCAAGTACCAGAAGTTTCTGATCTTCGCCATTCTCGGCCAGATCGTGATGTATGCGTTGCAGATATGGAGCTCGTTTGCGGCAGGGTCTGCGCCGAACGCCGGTGCGGCGACGGCTGTTGGTCTGGGATCTCTCGTGATCGGGCTGGTGAGTCTGGGGTTGGCGATCTTTGCCATCGTGTCGCTGGTGCTTTTGATGACGGCGCTCGAACGTCCCATTGTGATGCGGGTGTTGGGTGCGATCGCGATGCTTATCCCGCTCGTCGGTCTGATCGTGCTGCTGGTGGTGAATCAGCGCGCGACGGACACGCTGAAGGCGAACGGTGTGTCGGTGGGGTTGTTGGGGGCGAGAAGCATCTAAGGGCGGGTCGGGTGGTCTCTCGTATGCGAACTGGAGGTAGCGATGATCGCGTCGGTGCGGAATGTTGTCGCGTGGGGTATTGGGGCGGCGCTGCTTGTGGGCGTGGTGATGGGGTTGGGGTGTGCCGAATCGGGCTCGCACCGGCGCGAGGCGTTGCCCGGGCGTGTGCTTGTGCAGATGGAGACGAGCAAGGGAGACATCTGGCTGATGCTTGATGCGGAGCATGCGCCCGTGAGCGTGGCGAACTTCGTGATGTACGCTGAGCGCGGGGACTATGACGGGAACATCTTCCATCGCGTCGTGCCGGGGTTTGTGATCCAGAGCGGGGGGCACTCGCCGGACCTGACCGAGCTGCCGGGTGGCGAGCCGATTGTCAATGAATGGGGCAACGGGCTGACCAATGCGCGGGGGACGATCGGGATGGCGCGGGACACCGACCCCGACAGCGCGACGCGGCAGTGGTATATCAATCTGGCGGACAACGACCGGCTGGACATTGCGCGCGAGGTGTCGGGCAATGCGGGGTACGCGGTGTTCGGGCGCGTCGTCGAGGGGATGGATGTGGTGGACGCGATCGCGGCGGTGCAGACGTATGACCAGCCGGGGGAGGGGGATGATGTTTTGAAGAACATCCCGGTGGAGGCGGTGGTTTTGGAGCGGGTGGTGGTGAGGTAAGCGAGGCGTGGCCTTCACTCGAGGACTCGTTCAGACCACGGCACCCTCATTCGTGGCCTTCACTCGAAGACTCGTTCAGACCACGGCACCGTGCGGGCTCCTCGCTTGCGCTTCGGGCTCTGTTTTCGTGGCGCCGGTCTATTCGGGTTTGATGTCGAGGTCGAGTTCGACGGTGCGGGGGAGGAGGCACTCGGTGTCGGTGCAGGCCTGGTAGGTGATGGCCAGGCGCGGGTGGCCGGTGACGGGGCCGGTTTGTTCGATGGCGACGCGGAGCTCGAACTCGCTGTCGTAGGCGAGGAAGGTGTCGTCGGCCAAGTCGTGGCTTGTGCCGTGGGGGGTGCCGGTGGGGTAGTCGGCGTAGGCCGCGAGACCGGTGCCGCCGATCATGTGGACGCGGAAGGGTGTGAGGGCGAGGGCGGGGTCGTTGAGTTCGTGCCCGGGGTGGGGGTCGGCGGCGGTGACGTGGTAGCCGTCGGCGATGCGGACAAGGAGCATCGTCTCGGTGGGTTTGTCGGGCGCGACCTGGAGTGTCTCGCCCTCGGAGTAGATCTCGACGGGGGAGGTGTCGGGGGATTCGGGGCAGGGCTCTTCGTGGGCTTCTTCGGCATCGGGCGAGGCGAAGGTGTCGTCGTCGCGTGTGGAGCGGTCGGTGGCGAGCAGGCGGAGGAGGCCTCGGACCGAGTTGACGGTGGCGAGCGGGTCGCGGCTGAGCGACGGGCTGAGGGCGCGGAGGAGGGCGACGGCCTCGTCGAGGTAGCGGGACTTGTCGGCGGGGTTGGTGGAGGCTTCGGCGAGATCGAGCAGGGCGTGGAGCATGAGGCTCGAGCCGCAGGGGGTTGCGCCGTCGTAGGTGGTGCGGGAGCGGACGAAGAGGTCTTCGCGGTCGGCGCGGGTGTCGTGGTAGCCGCCGTCGCCTGCGTTATCTGCGGCGCCGAAGTCGGCGCGGGCGAGTTGGTGGAGAGCGGTGGCGTGCTCGAGGTAGGGAGTGGAGGCGGAGCCGAGGGGCTTGCCGTCGCGGGCGAGCGTGGCGCGGTGGACGGCGAGCAGGCCGGTGAGCATGGCTGCGGAGTCTTCGAGGACGCCGGGGATGGTGGCGGTGCCGTCGCGCCAGCTGCGGCGGAGGCGGCCGGAGTCGTCGGTCATGTGTTCGATGACGAAGCGGGCGGCGCGTTCGGCGGCGTCGAGGTAGCGGTGGTCTTTGAAGAGCTCGGCGGCGCCGGCGAAGGCGGCGATCATCAGGCCGTTCCACTCGGCGAGGGTTTTGTCGTCGAGGCGGGGTTGTTTGCGTGTTGCGCGCGCGGCGTAGAGGGTGCGGTTGACCTTGGCCAGGCGCATGAGGAACTCGTCGCGCGAGAGTGAGAAGCGGGCGGCGAGGGAGTTGGGGCGGGCGGCGAGGCGGAGGACGTTGGCGGGCGGCTCGTCGGGGTGGTGGGGGTCGCGGAAGTTTGGGCCGGCGGTGAGGGAGTAGACCTCGGCTGCGAACTCGGCCTCGCCGGGGTCGAGGACTTCGGCGAGTTGGGTGGGGGTCCAGAGGTAGTTGAGGCCTTCCTTGCCGTCGACCTCGGCGTCCTGGGCGGAGTGGAACCCGGCCGGGATGGTTGGGTTGGCGGGGTCGGTCATCTCGCGGAGGACGTATTCGAGGGTCTCGCGGACGACGCGTTTGTATTCGGTGTCGTCGTAGGTGCGGGCGGCGCGGGTGTAGAGGCGGGCGAGGAGTGCCTGGTCGTAGAGCATTTTCTCGAAGTGGGGGACGGTCCAGGTGGCGTCGACGGCGTAGCGGTGGAAGCCGCCGCCGACGTGGTCGCGGATGCCGCCGAGGGCCATGGCGTCGAGCGAGCCCTGGACGGCGCGGTCGATGGCGTCGCGGGTGTCTTTGTCGGCGGCTTGGGTGCGGGCGTCGAGCAGGAAGTCGGCGTAGACGGTCTGGGGGAACTTGGGTGCGCCGCCGAAGCCGCCGTTGGTCTGGTCGAAGGCCTGGAGGAGGCGTTCGATGGCGCGTTCGACATCGCGTTTGCCGACGGGGACGGGGGCGGTGGTGCCGGCGAGGTGTTCGCGGACGGCGGAGGCGAGGCCCTCGGCCTGCTCGATGACGCCGGCGCGTTGGTTGGTCCAGGCGCCGGACAGGCCTTCGAGGACCTGCGGGAAGGTGGGGATGTTGATGCCGGGGCGGGGTTCGGCGGGGAAGTAGGTGCCGCACCAGAAGGGGCGGAGGTGTTCGGGCTCGAGGAAGACGCTCATGGGCCATCCGCCGCGGCCGGAGAAGATCTGGGTGGCGGTCATGTAGAGGTTGTCAACGTCGGGTCGTTCTTCGCGGTCGACCTTGATGCAGACGAAGTGGCGGTTCATGAGGGCGGCGATGTCTTCGCTCTCGAAGCTCTCGCGCTCCATGACGTGGCACCAGTAGCAGGTGGAGTAGCCGATGCTGAGGAAGATGGGGACGTCGCGGCGGCGGGCCTCGGCGAAGGCCTCGGGGCCCCAGGGCCACCAGTCGACCGGGTTGTGGGCGTGCTGGAGCAGGTAGGGGCTGGTCTCGCGGGCGAGGCGGTTGGTGTGGGCGGGAGTGGCGGCCTCGGGCTGCGCCGGGTTGGGCGAGCCGGTCGGGGAAGGCCGGTGCTCGGGCTGGTGGACGGTCATGAGGGGGCCCTTTCTCTTGAGGGCATGGTACGTGGAGGAGTGGAGGGGCGTGGGGGGTCCCGAGCTTGCGCTCGGGGCTCGTAGTGGGGGGGTGCTCCCTCGGAGGGTGGCGGCTTACCATGGCGCTGGAGAATGCCTATGCCGACGATCATCGAGCCGTTCCGTATCAAGTCTGTCGAGCCGATCATGATGACCACCCGCGAGGAGCGGGAGGAGTATCTGCAGGCGGCGCATTTCAACACGTTCCTGCTGCGGGCGAGGAACGTGCTGATCGATCTGCTGACCGACTCGGGGACGGGGGCGATGTCGAGCGAACAGTGGGCGGGGATCATGCGGGGGGACGAGTCGTACGCGGGGGCGGATTCGTTCTATCGGTTCCATGACCGGCTGCACGGGATCACGGGGTTTGATCACATCCTGCCGACGCACCAGGGGCGGGCGAGTGAGCGGATCCTGTTCGAGCTGATGGGCGGCGAGGGGATGGTGGTCCCCAACAACACGCACTTTGACACGACGCTGGCGAATGTGGAGCACTCGGGGGCGCGGGCGGTGAATCTGCCGATCGCGGAGGGCAAGGACCCGAAGAGCCGGCACCCCTTCAAGGGGAACATGGATGTGGCGGCGCTGGAGGCGCTGATCGCGGAGGTGGGGGCGGAGAAGATCCCGCTGGTGATGCTGACGGTGACGAACAACTCCGGTGGCGGGCAGCCGGTGAGCCTGGCGAATATCAGGGCGGTGCGGGCGGTGTGCGACAAGCACAAGCTGCCGTTGTTTCTGGATGCGTGCCGGTTCGCGGAGAACGCGTGGTTTATCAAGTCGCGCGAGGAGGGGCAGGGCGAGCGGCCGGTGGCGGAGATCGTGCGGGAGATGTTTGACCTGTGCGACGGGGCGACGATCAGCGCGAAGAAGGACGGCATCGTGAACATGGGCGGCGTGCTGATGATGCGCGATGCCAAGCTCTTCCAGAACGCGACGAACCTGCTGATCCTGACCGAGGGGTATGTGACGTACGGCGGGCTCTCCGGGCGTGACCTGGAGGCGATGGCGCAGGGCTTCAAGGAGGTGCTGCGGGAGGACTATCTGCGGTACCGGATCCGCTCGACGGAGTATCTGGGTGAGCGGCTCTTGGACATGGGCGTGCAGATCATCGAGCCGCCGGGGGGGCACGCGATCTATGTGGACGCGGGGGCGTTCTGCCCGCACATCCCGGCCGAGCAGTTCCCGGGGCAGGCGGTGGTGGTGGGGCTGTATCGCGAGGGCGGCATCCGGGCGTGCGAGATCGGGTCGGTGATGTTCGGCAAGCACGCCAAGCCGTCGATGGAATTGGTGCGGCTGGCGATCCCGCGGCGGGTGTACACGCAGAGCCATATTGACTATGTGCTTGAGGTGTTTGCGGAGTTGAAGGCCAAGAGCGGGTCGCTGCGGGGGATGCGGATTGTGGAGGAGCCGCCGGCGCTTCGGCACTTTACGGCGAAGTTTGAGGAGATCTAGGGAAGGGATCGGGGTCGGCGGTTTGGGTCGTGGAGGTCGGGTCGCGGCATCGGCGTGGCCTTCGCTCGAAGACTCGCTCAGACCACGGCACCCGGGACCCGCATGCGCGTGGCCTTCGCTCGGGGACTCGCTCAGACCACGGCACCGGGACCCGCATGCGCGTGGCCTTCGCTCGAAGACTCGCTCAGACCACGGCACCGACGTCGGAACGAAAGCGGGCCCGCGCCGGTGAAGGCGTGGGCCCGTCTTGTGGTCTGGATGGGGTTTGGCACGCTGAGGGTGCCGGTGATTGTGTTAGCCGGCGGTGGAGACGATCCAGGCGATCGCGGCGGCGCCGGTGGCCAGGCCGAGCAGGGCCCAGCGGGTGCCGACGGCGAAGTCGACGACCTTCTCGCAGATTCGCTGTGGCGAACGGGCCAGGGTGAAGGTCCAAGTCCCGATCGCGAACTCGCGGCGGAACACAGGCGTGGTCATGGGGTGGGTATTGTTCATCATGGCGACTGAGCTCCTTTCGAAATGATCCGTGGGTCCTTGCTGAAGGGACGTGAATTCGCTATAGTCTACTTACTCATCATGGCGAGTCAATATTCGCGATAGAGAATTTTCTTTTTCGGGGCGGTCTGGGACGCCTCTTCGGGCTTGGGTGAATTCACGAAGGCGAACAGCACTATGGAAATCGGCGACCAGATCAAGGCGCGGCGGACGGGGCTGGGGATGACCCAATCGGACCTTGCGGACCGGTCGGGGGTGTCCAAGGCGATGGTGTGTGATGTGGAGGCGGGGAAGAAGAACCCGACGATCCGGCTGCTCGGGCAGCTCGCGGCGGGGCTGGACTGTTCGATCTCGGAGCTGATCGAGACCGAGGACACGCCGCGGTTTGTGCCGGAGAGGCGGGACCGCCAGCGGGTGCTGGTGGACCCGGAGAACGGGATGGAGCGGCGGCTCCTGAGTTCGGCGCTCATCCGGCGGGGGATCGAGATCCTGCAGTACACGTACCCGGCGGGGGTGGATTCGGGTGGGTTCCCGCCGCACCACGCGGGGACGTTCGAGACGGCGATCGTGATCGCGGGGAGCGTGCGGATGGAGATCGGCTCTGAGTCGATCACGCTGCACGAGGGTGACGCGGTGACGTATGCCGCGGACGTGGTGCACGGGGTGTTCAACGTGGGCGAGGTCGAGGCTCGGATCATCTACGTGGTGGACGGGACTCGGGCGACGCAGCCGCAGCGGCCGGCGATGCGGAGCCGGATCGATGAGTTGGATGAATAGGTCCCCCGGGTTGGTGTCGGGCGGGCGGGTCTCTAGCATGGGTGCATGAAGCAGAAGACTCGGGCCGGCGTGCTGTGTGTTGGGTTGGTGTTGGCGGCGATCGGGGCGTTCGCTTCGGCGGCGTGGTCGCAGCCGGTTGATCTGGCCGAGCGGCTGGAGCCGATCCGGGCCAAGCACGATCTGCCGGCGCTGGCGGCGCTGGTGACGACGACCGAGGGGACGGTCGCGTCCGGCGCGGTCGGGGTGCGGAAGGTCGGGGACGACGCGGCGGTGACGGCCGACGACCTGTGGCACCTGGGCTCGTGCACGAAGAGCATGGCGGGGACGGTCGCGGCGATCCTGGTGGATCGGGGCGTGATCGCGTGGGACACGACGGTGGGTGAGGTCTTCGGCGGGGAGTTTGACGACATCCGGCCGGCGTATCTGGGCGTGACGCTGGAGCAGTTGATGAGTCACCGTGGGGGTGTGCCGACGGGGGCGCCGCCGCGGGCGTGGGCGGAGGCGCGGAAGCAGCGGGGGAGCGATCGCGAGCAGCGGGACGTGTTTGTGCGCGCGGTGCTGGCGGCGGAGCCCTCGACGGAGCCGGGGACGACGTTCGAGTATTCGAACCAGGGGATCACGGTCGCGGCGGCGATGCTGGAGCGGGCGTGGGATGTGCACGCCGGCGAGAGTTCGACCAGCTGGGAAGCGCTGGCGACCGAGTTGCTGTTTGCGCCGCTGGGGATCACGACCGCGGGCTTTGGCGTGCCGGGAGATGCGGGGGCGATGGACCAGCCCTGGGGGCACCGGCCGGGCGCGCTGCCGGGCGGGCCGGCGACGCCGATTGTGCCGGGGCCGTTCTCAGACAACCCGGGCGCGATCACGCCGGCGGGTCGGGTGCACATGTCGCTGGAGGACTGGGCGGTGTATGTGCGAGAGCATCTGCGGGGGCGGCGTGGCGAGTCGGAGCTGTTGCCGCGGGAGGCGTGGGAGCATCTGCACACGGACCCGACGGCGGAGGACGGCGCGGTCGGTCGCTACGGGATGGGCTGGGCGGTGCACGACCGGCCCTGGGGCGGGCGGGTGATCGCGCACTCGGGGAGCAACACGATGTGGTTCTGCGTGGTGTGGGCGTCGCCGGAGAAGGGGTTTGCCGTGCTGGTGGCGACGAACATCGGGGATGATGGTGCGGCCAAGGCGGCCGACGAGGTGGCGGGGAGTTTGATCGGGGCGTTTGTGGGTGGGGAGTTTGGGGGGGAGTAGGCGGTGGGGGCTGGGTGTTGGGCAATGGGCAATGGGCAATGGGCAATGGGCAATGGGCAATGGGCAATGGGCATTGGGCAGTGGGCAGTGGGCAATGGGCAGTGGGCAGTGGGCCGTGGGCCGTGGGCAATGGGCAATGGGCATTGGGTGCTGGGGCTTGTGGGTGGGGTGGATTGATTGGGCTGGGGCGGGTTGGCTAGCATGACGGCTGCATGAGTGATCGCGTTCGCGGGTCGATGGGTCTGGTGTTCGCGGCGTGGATGGTCGCGGGTGTGGTGCTGCAATCGTCGGTGCTGCGGCTGCTGCCTGCTGGGGCGTCGTCGTTTGGTGACGAGACGACGCTCGGGATCGGGTATTGCGATCACTACGCGGTGCTGCAGAGCAAGCCGGGGCAGCCCTCGGAGTGTCGCGGCCGCTGGGAGCCCACGCCGGGAGCGGCGTGGCTTCACGAGTCTGATCGTCTCGTGCTGGTCGGGGTGGCCGCTTCGGTTCTCGGGGCGGGCTCTGGCGAGCGGCTCGGGGTTCTGCCCCGGAGCCGGATGTGCTGCTGGCTCTTGTAGCGCACCGCGTCGGTCCTCTGCCGTTGTAGCTGTATCCGTGTGATGTTGCGTATATGCGCGGTGGTTGCGCGCCCACGGGGTGTGCGCGATCCCGCTGGAGATCGAAGCGATGAAATCGTCAGAATCAGTGGTCAGGGAGCGTGTGCTCCGGGAGGTCGTTGCGCTCGTGGAGCGGGGGCTGCCGGACGACGCCTTGAAGTTGCTCAAGTCGGCCAACGGGGCCGATCCGGTGTTGATGAATGCCGCGGGCGTGTGCCACCTGCGGGCGGGCCGCCCGGACCGTGCGGTGGAGGTGTTCCGCCGGTTGTGTGTTGGTGAGGGGATCGGGATTCGCCCGGATGCCAACCAGTTGCACGTGGCGAACTTCGCCACGGCGCTGCTGCTGAGCGGCAACCTGAACGCGTGCCGGCACCATCTCCGGCTCGTGGACCCGCGGCACCCGGTCGCGGCGCAGGTGAGCGGAGCGATCGCGGGATGGGAGGCCTCGCTGGGCGGGTGGCAGCGCCTGCTGCGGCGGGTCGGGATGTACGAGCCGAAGCGACCGCTGGAGTTGGGCTCGCCGCCGGGATCGTTTGCGTAGGGGGCGGCAGCGTGGAGTATGTCGGCGCGGTGGGGGGCGTTGTGGCCCTCTACCGCGCCGGCGGGCGCGGGGCGTGTGGTAGTCTGTCCGGGCGGCGCGTGCAGAGGATTGGGGCGCGGGGCTGTCGCTTGGCTCTGCATGGGAGAGCTGTTGTGGCGAAGAAAGCCAGCAAGAAGATCGGCAAGAAGACCGGGCGGAAGCCCGCGAAGGACCCGGCCTCGGAGGAGGCCGCGGGGCCGGTTTTGCTCTCGGGCGGCAACCCGCAGATCGCCAAGGCCGACGGCGATGCGCCGGTGCGTGCGTACATCGAGGCGATGCCGGGGTGGAAGCGGGATGTGGGGCGCCGGCTGGATGCGCTGATCGTGGAGACGGTGCCGGGGGTGCGGAAGGCGGTGCGGTGGAACACGCCGTTCTATGGCGTGGAGGGGCGGGGGTGGTTTGTCGCGTTTCATTGCATCACGAAGTACGTGAAGGTGTCGTTCTTTCGGGGCACGTCGCTTCGGCCGGAGCCGCCGGTGGGGTCGAAGCAGCCGGAGGTGCGGTATCTGCACATCCACGAGGACGACGAGATCGATGAGGCGTTGGTGAGGGGGTGGATCCGGCAGGCGTCGGAGATGGATGGGGAGCGGTGTTTTTGAGGGGGCGGGCGTTGTTGACGCTCATCGGTGCGCCGTTGATCGGTGGTCGGAATCTGTGATCCCTCGTCTGGCGGCCCGTCGGGCGGCCCGTCGGGCGGTTGCCGGCTGCGCGGGCGGGGTGAGCTGCGAGGTTTCGGTCGGCCGGGCCCGGTTTGGGTTTCTCCCGGTACGCTGCGTGCGTCCTGGTCGGGCTCGCCGGGCTTCGGCGGCCTCCGGGGCGTGCGGAGGATGGAGGGGGAGTTGGTTGTATCGCCCTTGCGGAGTCAAGCACGATGACGCTTTTGATTGTGACGGTTGCCGCGGTGTTGCTGATATCGGGTCTGTGCTCGCTGACGGAGGCGGCGCTGTACTCGGTGCGGGTGTCGTATGTGAGGAACCTGGCCGACTCGGGGAGCCGGGCGGGCAAGATTCTGAGCGCGTTCAAGGCGGGGATGGAGCGTCCGATCGCGGCGATCCTGATCGTGAACACGGTGGCGAACACGGCGGGGGCGACGATCGCGGGCGCGCTGGCCGAGAAGGAGCTCGGGCACGGCGCGCTGATCTGGTTCTCGGCGGTGTTCACGCTGTGTGTGCTGGTGCTCGCGGAGATTCTGCCGAAGATCGCGGGGGTGGCGTTCAGCCAGGGGGTGACGCGGACGGTGGCGGTGGGGCTGCAGGCGGTGGTGTTCGTGCTGGGGCCGCTGGTGTGGCTGGTGCAGACTGTGTCGAAGACGGTGCTGCCGACGGCGCACATCGCGATTGCGCCGGAGGACGAGGTGCGGCACATGGCGCGGATGAGCGCCGAGGAGGGGAGCATCCTGCCGATCGAGGCGGAGCTGGTGCAGAACGTGCTCAAGCTGAACGACTTGCTGGCCAAGCAGATCATGACGCCGCGGGCGGTGGTTTCGGAGCTTCGGGCGAACATGACGCTGCGTGAGGTGGAGGAGCGTGAGCGGGATTGGACGCACGCGCGGCTGCCGGTGTACGCGGAGGGGGATTCGGAGCGTTGGGCGGGGGTTGTGCTGCGTCGGGACATCCTGGCCGCGCTGGCGCGGGGGGAGCGGGACAGGCTGGTGGGGTCGATGTGCCAGCCGCTGCACTTTGTGCCGAGCAACACGCGGGGGCATCTGCTGCTGCGGCAGTTCGTCGCGATGCGGACGCACTTGTTCGGCGTGGTGAACGAGCACGGCGTGGTGGTGGGGGTGGTGACGCTGGAGGATGTGATGGAGTCGCTGATCGGCGAGGAGATCGTGGACGAGATGGACGTGGTGGTGGATATGCAGCAGTACGCCCGGGAGCGGCCGGGGCAGCAGGGCTTGCGCGAGGAGCCGCCGCCGGAGTCGGAGGAGGAACCCGGGGCGTTGGGGGGGGATTGATGGGTGGGGGGTCGGTCGGTGCGTGGTTCTGAGGTGTGGAAGGGGCGCGAGACCGGGGAGGACGCGGAGGGAGGCAGGGGAGGCGGCTTGCCGCAGCGGTGCTGCGAGCGCAGAGGGGGAGTCGGCGGGAGCGGGAGCAAAGCCGACGTGGCACAGGGGATGTGTCTGTTTGTGGTGGAGCCCATCGGGGGGCGTGGCCTTCGCTCGGAGACTCGCTCAGACCACGGCACCGGGCTGGGAGCCGGCGGCTGCGGCGATCTGGTCACGGGGCAGCTGCGCAGAGCCTTCGCTGACCCGTGGCACCCGTGGTCCGGGGAGGCTCATACACTCTTCCCCTATGTCTGACGCCGCCAAGAACGCCCCTCCCGCCGCCCAGGTCCTCATTGTTGAGGACGAGCCCGATCATGCCGAGGTGATGGCCGCGGCGTTGCGCAAGCCGGGGCATGTGTGCACGATCGTGCACGGCGTGGCGGCGGCGGTGGAGGAGCTTTCGGGCGGGTCGTTTGACGTGATCGTGACGGACCTTCGGATGCCGGAGAGCGCGGGGTTTGGGGTGGGGGAGTTGGCGGTCGCGGGGGACGGCGGGGACGCGGGGATGGTGGTGCTGCGGGAGGCCAAGCGGACGCAGCCGCAGGCCGAGGCGATCATGGTGACGGCGCACGGGGACGTGCCGACGGCGCGGGCGGCGTTCAAGGACGGGGCGTTCGACTTTGTCGAGAAGCCGCTGGATCTTGAGGTGTTCCGCAGCGTGGTGAACCGGGCGGCCGAGGCGGTGCTGCTGCGGCACGAGGCGCCGGAGGCGGGGGAGCTGATCCAGCACGACGGGTTCGAGGGGATCATCGCGGGGTCGGAGCCGATGCGGCGGATCCTGACGACGGTGTCGACGGTGGCGCCGTCGAACATCCCGGTGCTGATCACGGGGGAGAGCGGGACGGGCAAGGAGCTGATTGCGCGCGCGATTCACGACCACTCGAAGCGGGCGCAGCGGCGGTTTGTGGCGTTCAACTGCGCGGGGCAGGCGGAGAGCCTGCTTGAGGACGAGCTGTTCGGGCACGTGCGGGGGGCGTTTACGGGGGCGGACAAGGACCGCGAGGGGGTGTTTGAGTACGCCGATAAGGGGACGCTGTTTCTCGATGAGATCGGGGACATGCCGCTGTCGATGCAGGCGAAGCTGCTGCGGGTGCTCGAGACGGGTGAGCTGGTGCGGCTGGGGTCGAACGCGTCGCGGACAACGGACGCGCGGTTTGTGAGCGCGACGAACAAGGATCTGAAGGCCGCGGCGAAGGAGGGGTTGTTCCGGGAGGACCTGTACTTCCGGATCAACGGGGCGCATATTCATCTGCCGCCGCTGCGGGACAGGCGGGAGGACATCCCGCGGATCGTGCGTCACGCGATCGCGCGGTTTGCGGGTCAGCTTGCGCCGGAGGCGGCGGTGCCGGGGATCACGGACGCGGCGCTGATGCGGCTGACGGCGTTTGACTGGCCGGGCAACGTGCGGCAGCTGCTGAACGTGGTGCAGAACATGACGGTGATGGGGATCGGCGGCGGGGCGACGACGCTGGATACCGAGCACATCCCCGAGGACATCCGGAGCGAGGAGTCTTCGGCGGAACTCGGCGAGTCGGGGTCGGTGGGATCGCTGGCGGGGACGAGCCTGGAGCAGCTGGAGAAGCGGGCGATCCGGGAGACGCTGAAGCTGACGGGGGGGAATCGGGAGCAGGCGTCGAAGCTGCTGGGGATCGGGGAGCGGACGCTGTATCGGAAGTTGAAGGAGTATGGGCTCCGGTGAGGGGGCTGGGCTCTGGTGCGGGCGTGGCCTTCGCTCGGGGACTCACTCAGACCACGGCACTGGGCTTTGCCCAGTGGCACCAGCGCAAGGAAAGAGCGCCGGGCGGGGCCCGGCGCTCTGGGGTGCGATCGTTAGTTTAGCGGCGCGGATCAGCCGTAGAGCAGCAGGCCGATGAGCAGGAGCAGGTCTTCTTCGACCTCGTCGCGTGCCTGTCCCGGCACCATCCAGTCCTTGGGCGAGTTGTCACCGTCGACGCGGTCGATGGCGCAGTCGAGCATGTGCATGGCGATGTCGTAGTCGCCGCGGGCGATGAACTTGGCGGCGAGCCAGACCCGCGCGGCGAGTGCGACGCGGCGGGCGCGCTTGCCGAAGTTGTGGTGGCCCTCGAACTCGGAGAGCTGGATCATGAGGATGTAGTCGGCGAGCGTTCGGGCCTCGTCCTCGAGCCAGTCGGCGGTGGCGCCGGGGTCGAGGGGGGTGGGGTCGATGTTGTCGGCCAGCCCGTCGTCGTCGGTGTCGGCGCTGAGCGGGTCGGTGAGGGTGATGTTGACCTCGTCACCGTCGCTGATGGTGTCGCCGTCGGTGTCGGGGTTGAAGGGGTCGGTGCCGATGTCGGTCTCGACCGAGTCGAGGAGGCCGTCGCCGTCGGAATCGACCGGCGGCGGGGGCGCGGCGTCGAAGATGTAGGCCGAGCCGAATCGCTGCTGGCCGGAGCCGTCGGGTGCGTCGCCGGGTGCGCCGACCACGATCTGGGCGTCGGCGTCGATCGCGAGGCCGAAGAAGTCGCCGCCGACGGCGTCGGAGGCGACGAGTGTGGACTCGCGGTCCCAGGTGCCGGCGGTCTCGCGGAAGACGTAAGCGGCGCCGGTGAAGTCGTCGGCTGCGCTGTGCGCCTGGAAGGCGCCGACGACGGCGGCGCCGTTGATCAGGGCGCTGGAGTATCCGAAGTTGGCCTGGCTGCTGGCGTCGGTCTCGGCGGAGAGCTTGGTGGTCTCGTTCCAGCCGAGGCCGTCGAAGTCGAAGACGTAGACGGCGCCGGAGTTGGGCAGGCTGCCGCCGGCGCCGTCCTGCAGGTGGGCGCTGGCCAGGGCGCGGGTGCCTTCGAGGTCGACGGAGAAACCGAACTCGTCGTCGCTGGCGTCGTCGGAGGCGTCGAGGAGGGCGGTGTTGTTCCAGGTTGCGCCGTCGAAGTCGTAGACCCAGACGAGCCCGCCGCCGCTCTGGACGGGGGCGCCGACGAGGAGCGTGTCGCCCTCAATCGCCAGCGAGTTGCCGTAGCGGGCGCCGGCGGAGGTGGCGGCCTCCTGCAGCTTGGCCTCGAAGACCCACGAGACGCCGTCGAAGTTGTAGATGTAGACCGAGCCCTTGCCGTCGTCGCTGATGGCGCCGACGGCGAGGCGGGAGCCGTCGATCTCGACGGAGAAGCCGAACTGGTCTGGGCCGCCGGCGTCGGGGGCGGTCAGCTTCTGGACCAGGCCCCAGCCGGTGCCCTCGTCGCGGTAGAGATAGACCGCGCCGTCGTCGATGAAGGTGGTGTCGAAGAGGGGGGCGCCGGCGGCGACCCAGTCGCCATCGGTGGCGACGGCGTGGCCGAACCAGTCGTTGCTGGAGCCGCCGGCGGTGTTGGAGACGTCGAACGCGGCCTCCTGGGACCAGGACCCGCCGGTGTTGCGGTAGACGTACGCGGCCCCCATGTTGAGGAAGTAGCCGTCCTCGAACGGGGCGCCGAACACGGCGAGGTCGCCGGAGGTGGCGACGGCCTGGCCGAACCGGTCTTCGGCCTGCGAGCCGGGGAAGGCGAGCTTGGCGGTCTCGTTGGATTCGATCTGTGCGGCTGCGGTGCCGGCGAGCGTGAGCAGGCAGGCGAGTGACGCGAGCGTGCGCACATTCGTGCATCTGGTGCGTGCGGCGGACGTGTGCTTCATGAGGTGTCTCCTTCAGCGTGCTCTGAAATCAATGGCGTTTGGACCCACCGGACAGACTACACCGAAAGCGGCGAGAATGGATGCTTCATTCGCACGTTTGATGCGATCTTGTGCGCCGAAAGCATGGGGGGGAACTGGACATTCGTGTGTTGCTGCGCGGGAGTCGGCGCGGTGGAGTGGGGGGATGGGGGCGTTGATGTGATGGCGTTCGGTGAAACTGCGGGCGCAGGTTGGAATACTCACTTGGGCGGTATTCGGCGTGGCCTTCGTTCGGGGACTCACTCAGACCACGGCACCGGCGGTCGGCGTGGCCTTCGTTCGAGGACTCACTCAGACCACGGCACCGGTCGGTGGGCGTGGCCTTCGTTCGAGGACTCACTCAGACCGCGGCACCGGTACGGGGGCAGCTTTGGGGAGTGGGTTCAGGTGTTGGGGCAGGCGTCGCGGTCGAGGTACCAGCGGAGCGTGCCTCCGAGGGGGTGGATGCCGCGGATGGGGGCTTCGCGCGGGTCGCGGGTGTTGGCGACGAGCTGGGCGATGGTGTCGCGTTTGCCCTTGCCGGTGACGAGGACGGCGAGGAAGCGGGAGGCGTTGAGCATCTCGTAGGTGAGTGTCATGCGCTTGGGGGGGACGACGCCGGGGCCGTCGTTGAAGACGGCGAGGCGGCCGGCGGGCGCGTCGAGGGCGGCCGAGCCGGGGAAGAGGCTTGCGGTGTGGAAGTCGTTGCCCATGCCGAGGACGACGTAGTCGAGGCGGTCGTGGCCCTTCTCTCGCCACTCGAGCGCCTCGCGGAGCCGGGTCTCGTAGGCGAGGTCGCCCTCTGGGTCGAGCACGGGCATGGGGTGGGTCTGGGCGAGGGGGATGTCGGAGTGGTCGAGGAGGAGGTCGGCGATCATCTTCCAGTTGCGGCGGTCGTCGTCGTCATCGACGCAGCGCTCGTCGACTTGCCAGAGGTGGGTCTTCTTCCAGGGGAAGTCGCGGACGCGCTGGTCGTACATGAGGCGGCGGTAGAGCGGCTCGGGGGTCGAGCCGCCGGAGAGGGCCAGGTGGAAGTCGCCGAATGCGCGCACGCAGGACTTGGCCTGGAAGAGCATGTCGGAGGTCATCGCGTCGAGCAGGTCGTCAACGGACTCGCGGACGAGGACCTCACCGGGGAGGGCCGGCTTGGGGAGCGGCGGGGCGATGTCGTAGGGGTCGGGCATGGCCCATTGTGGCGGGGATGGGCGGGGATTGCCAGTCGGGGCGGGCGATCGGTGTGTGCGGGCGTCAGCAGCCGGCGTTCCAGGCGTTGAGGAAGGCGATGAAGTCGCGGGAATCGACCAGGCCGTCGCCGGTGATGTCGGCGGAGCAGCCGCCGGAGCAGTCGGTGCCGCGTTGGGCGGCCCAGGCGGAGAGGAAGGCTATCACGTCGCGGGTGTCGATCACGTCGTTGGCGTCGAAGTCGGCCGCGCAGTCGTCGCAGCCGGAGATGTCCACGACAGTGAGTTCGGTATAGGAGCCGATGACGTAGGCGAAATCGCCCTGAGTCTGGATCTCCCAGATCGCGAATGGGCTGAGCCAACGCTCGGTAGAAATCAGCTTTCGCGGATTCATCCGGTCGGAGATATCCACGAGCCAGACCTCGCCGTTGAAGAGCCCGAGGTACACGATGTCTCCGACGATCCGCGACGACTCCGCGCCGCGGTTCGGCAGCTCGAGCTGGCCGAGGGCGACCGGCTCTCTCGGATTGCTTGCATCGAAGAGGAGCATCGTCGTTTCGGTGCCCACACAGACCAGCCCGTCGAGTGCTTCAACGGTCGTGGCCGGGGCGTCCGTGTCGACGTGCGCGATCGGCGGGTCTTCCGGCGCGTTGAGATCAAAGATGCTGAGTCCGGGAGATGCGACGTAGACATAACCATCCGCGATCCGCACTTTGCCGTGTCGCAGAGCTCCGCCGTATCCGATGTGCGTGGCGAGTAGGGTCGGGTTGAGTGGGTTGCTCACGTCGACCATGTGCAGTCGCGACCCGCTCAGCACTGCGACTGTGTCACCATCGGCCGCGATCCGGGTGCCGCGGAACTGGGTCGGCTCCACGACCATCACGGGCGAGGCGGGCTCGGTGACGTCGATGACCGCGAGCCCTGCGCTGGTGTCCGCGACGTAGACGTAGTTGCCCTCGAGCGCGAGGTCGTGCGCGAGACGGCCCGTGGGTACGTTTGCGACCCGGACGGGCGCGATCGGGTTGGAGATATCTACGACGACCACGCCGTCGTCCCAGTCGGCCACATAGGCGTAGTTGCCGCGGACCGCCAGTCCTTCCGGCGTGGTGCCGACGTATGCGGAGCCGAGCACGGTGGCTGAGGGGGGATCCGTGATGTCGAGGATGAGGACCCCGCTTGTGCTCGCGATGAACGCGAGGTTGTCGCGGACGGCTGCGCCGAAACCGTCGTGCGAGAACGCCCCGACCGGCGCGGGCTGCTCCGGGTCGGCGATGTCGTAGGCGAGGCGCGCGCCGGAGAGGTAGGCCCGGTTGTCGGCGGTCGTGATGTCATCGCCGCCGCCGATCTCGTCGCTGAGCGCGAGCAGCACCGGGGACGCGGGCTTGCTGACGTCGAACACTGCCAACCCGGAGCCTGTGGCGGTGTAGGCGACGTCGCCCTCGACGATCACATCTTGCACCGGAGTGGCTGCGGACTCACCGAGGAGGATCGGCGCACTGGGGTTGGAGACGTCGAGAATGACGAGGCCGCCTTCGGCGTCGGCGATGTAGGCGATGCCGTGGGCGTAGGCGACCGAGGTTGCGGTTCCGGCGGTGTCGTAGGTTCCGAGCAGTGCGGGGTTGGCAGGGTCAGAGACGTCGATGGCGAGCATCCCGTCGAGCCCGGCCGCGACGTAGGCGACACCGGAGGCGACGGAGAGCCCGAGCGCGGGCTCTGAGGTTGGGAAGGTCCCGACGATCTCGGGCATCGCGGGGTTGCTGACGTCGATGATCTGCAGCCCGCCGGTGCCGTCGGCGATGAACACCCGCCCGTTCTCGATGACAAGGGCGGCCGCGGTGCCGGGTGTGTCGCCGGCCCCGACGAACGCGGGTGCCGCGGGCTCGCTGACATCCAGGATGAGAAGCCCGGCGGTCCCGTCGGCGACATACGCGAGGTGCTGATCGAGCGCGATGCCGGTGGGCTCGCCGGAGGTGGGCGTGAGGCTGAGCGTGTCGTAGGCCTCGCAGAGGAGGCCATCTGGCTGTGCCGACGCGGCGGCCGGACGCAGCACGCTGCACACACAGATGGCGAGGGCGAGTCCCGCGGCGCGATTGATGACCATGACATCCCCTTTTGCGTGTGTTTCGACGCGGGGTTGTATGGATGCGGAGCCGGCGGGTTGCACCTGTGGGGTGCTCTCGGGTCGGGGCGGCGATCGGTGTGTGCGGGCGTTAGCAGCCGGCGTTCCAGGCGTTGAGGAAGGCGATGAAGTCTCGGGAATCGACGAGGCCGTCGCCGGTGTAGTCGGCGGAGCAGCCGCCGGAGCAATCGGTGCCGCGTTGGGTGGCCCAGGCGGAGAGGAAGGCGAGGAGATCGCGGGTATCGATGGTGTTATCGTTGTTGAAGTCGGCGGGGCAGGGGCAGTCGGAGGCGTCGAGGATTGTCATACCGCTTCGCTGGGACGCGATGTATCCCACGCCGTCCACCACGATCATGTCCCGGATCCAACCGCCTCTCGAGAACGGAGACCACCCCGTGGTCGAGATCAGGAGGTGCGGGTTGCTCGGGTCCGACACGTTGACAAATGCAAGGTCGCCAAGGTGCCCGTTGATCATGACAAAGTCGGACCAGAAGTTGACAGAGAGCGACGATCCCGCCCCGTGTCCAATTGTGCTGAGCAGGATCGGTGACGTCGGATCATTGATGTCGTAGACAAACATCGCATGACCATGGGTAGCGAAGAGAAGTCCGCGACTCGGGTCCACGTCCATGCCGCTGCCGGTCTTGGGCAGTATTGCTACTGCATCCGCCTCGGGCTTGCTGAGATCAAAGATGTGCACGCCATACGGGCTGGCGGCGTATGCGAAACCACCCCCCATGCGGACTTGCGGGACTCGCTGGTACGAGCCGTGGATGCTCTTCTTCGCAAGCAGTACTGGCTTCGAGGGAGCACTCACATCCACGATGTACAATGAGGTGTCGTATGCGCATGCGATGTTGCCGTCGACGACGACAAAGGACCCCTTGATCTCAGTTGACGAGCCCACGGTCGTCGGGTCGCGAGGGTCGGAGATATCGAGCACAACGAATTCCGGTTCGCCGTCGAAGTTGTGTGCGACAACATAGGCGTAGTCGCCTTCGATAGCTACGTCGTGTGTATGGTCGGGGGTATCGACTCTCGCGAGGTGAACTGGGTTGCGAGGGTCGGACACGTCGACCAGTTCGACGCCATCATTGTACTCGGCGATGACGGCGATCGACCCGGAGACCGCGAGCCCGTCCATGAAGTACCTGCGTTCTTCGTCGTATGTGCCGAGAGTCCAATTTCGTGGAGAATCAACTCGAGCGATGATCAATGCGCCCCGATCGACACCGAATCCCAGCGATCCCTGAATCGTGAAGTGGTGCGACACGGACGGCGTCACGCCTACCGACGACGGCGAGGCAGGGTTGGATACATCGATGACCGCCCGGCCGCCGTCGATATAGGCGAGGCCCTCGTGGACATCGATGTCGAACTCGGGGGCGAACGGGAGTTCGAGCGAGCCGAGCGGCTGCGGGTCTGCGGGCGTCGTAAGGTCGAGAACGGTGATGGATTCGTCGTGGACGACGTAGGCCACAGTTCCCACCATCGTGGCATCGACGACGTCTCCAGGATCAAAGAGGCCAACACTGTTCGGTTGAGTCGGTTCGGACACGTCGACGATGTGCAGCGGGCCAAGAAACTCAGTCACGCACGCAATCGGGCCGTCGACACAGATCTTGGAGATCGATGCAGGCATGGCGAGCGAACCGAGAACCTCGGGGTTGTTGGGATCGGAAAGGTCCATGACGACGAGGCCCAAGCGATCGGAGAGATACGCCGTCCTGTTCTCGATGAACGCCTGAGTCAGACTCCCATCGCGAGGGGTGATCGTGGTAACGAGTGTCGGAGTCGATGGATTCGAGACACTAATCAGATAGGCGTTGTCGTGTCCGATCGCAAGAAATAGGCCTTGCCCAGCCACAACAATATTGTTGATATCTGTCGGCAGCGAGAGCTCGCCTAGAACTGAAGGTTCTGTAGGGTCTGAAACATCGAGCACCCGAACTGCGTGCGGGTAGGTGCACACGGCTGCGAGATGTCCTTGGATGGCCACTGCCTCGATTGTGTACGTCGGTTTGTAGTAGCACAGGACCTCCCGCATTGCGCACGTCATGCCGCCGGATTGCGCGGAAGTCATACCCGGGAACGTCAGAGTCCATGCGATCAATGCAAAGAAGGTAACGGGTGAGTAGTGGCGCTTCGACATGGTTGCTCCGTGCGTGAAGAAGGGATCGTACATTATCAAAATGTCGATCCGCCAGCAACCAGATTTTGTCATAACTCAGAGTCGGGTAGCATTCGCGCCCCGCTAGTCCGATTCGTGCGAGGGATTGTGCCACCTCGCCCCGGTCGCCGCGATGATCTCGTCGGCCCGGGCGGGGCCCCAGGAGCCTGGGGCGTAGACCTCGATGCCCTCGCGGAGTCTGGGGGAGTCGAGGAAGGGTTGGACGAGTCGCCAGCCGCTCTCGACCTCGTCGCGGTGCTTGAAGAGGGTGCGGTCGCCCTTGATGGCGTCGAGGATGAGGGGGGCGTAGGCGTCGATGGACTCGCCGCCGAAGCTCTCGGCGTAGTCGAGGTCGAGGCGGGTGGTCTCGATCTTGAACGCCGAGCCGGGGACCTTGCCGGCGACGCGGAGGCTGACGCCCTCGGTGGGGGCGATGCTGATGACCAGGCGGTTGGCGGGTTCGGCGGGAGGGGTCACGCCGAGGCGTTCGAAGATGTTCATCGGTGGAGAGCGGAACTGGACGACGACCTCGGTGAGCTTGCTGGCCATCCGCTTGCCGGAGCGCAGGAAGAACGGGACGCCCGCCCAGCGCCAGTTGTCGAAGCCGACGCGGATCGCGGCGAAGGTCTCGGTGCGGCGGTCGGGGTCGACGCCCTTCTCGTCGGTGTAGGCGGGGCCGTCGGGGCCTTTGCCGTAGCGCCCGAGGGCGCCGGCTTGCCACACCTCGTCCTCGGAGGACGCGATCTGCGCGCTCGAGAGGATCTTGATCTTCTCGCGGGCGATGGCGTCGCCTGCGTATTGCGACGGCGGCTCCATCGCGACCAGCGCGAGGACCTGGAGCAGGTGGCTCTGGATCATGTCGCGGATCGCACCGGCGCCGTCGTAGAACGAGCCGGCGCGGGAGCCGACGCCGAGGGTCTCGGCGGCGGTGACCTGCACGTGGTCGACGTGGGTGCGGTTCCACAGGGGCTCGAAGATGGCGTTGGCCAGGCGGAGGACGAGGATGTTCTGGACGAGCTCCTTGCCGAGATAGTGGTCGATGCGGAAGGTGGCCTCTTCCTCAAAGACGCGGCCGAGGGCCTGGTTGAGCGTCTTGGCGGTGCGGAGGTCGGTGCCGAAGGGCTTCTCGACGATGATGCGCTGCCAGGGCATGGCGCGGGGGTCGATGGCGCACCAGCGCTTGCCCTCGCTGACGAGCCCCGCGGCACCGATGTTGTCGATGATGGGCTCGTAGAGGTTGGGCGAGACCGAGAGGTAGAAGAGCAGGTTGGGCGTGCCGCCGGAGCGGAGGATGTTGTGCTCCTCGCCGAGGCGGGCGATGGAGTCGCGGATGCCGGCGAAGTCTCCCGGCTGCACGGCGTCGGCGGCGTGGTAGTGGAGGCGCTTGGCGAAGGCGTCGAAGGCGGCGTCGTCGAAAGCGCTGGAGAGCTCGCGGGTGGACTCTCGCATCTTGTCGCGGAAGTCGTCGTCGGAGAGGTCGGTGCGGGAGACGCCCATGACGGCCAGGCCCTCGGGGAGCTGGCCGCGGCGGTGGAGCTCGTAGAGCCCGGGGATGAGCTTGCGTGCGGTGAGGTCGCCGGAGGCGCCGAAGATGACGACGAGGCAGGGTTCGGTGCTGGTGGCGATGGGCATGGGGGGAGTATCGGCCAGATCGAGGGGCGGGGCTGAGGAAGGCGGGTGGTGCCGGGGCGACGGGCCGCGGATCGGCGTGGGGTCTGTTGTGTGGTGTGCCCACGCCTCGTGGGCACGCGCCCGGACCTCGTTGCGGAACTCCGTGCCCGCGGAGCGTGGGCATGCCACACGGGGGATGTGGTCCTGCCCCGTGGCACCCACTGCTATTGTGCGGGGATGTCCCCGATTGCACGACTGATTGATGCCAACGCCAACCGCGCCCGGGAGGGGCTGCGGGTGGTGGAGGATGTGGCGAGGTTTGTGCTGGATGACGGCGGGGCGTGCGCCGAGTTGAAGGCGATCCGGCACGGGTTGGGGGAGGCGCTCGGGGCGTTGCCGGTGGACCGGGGCATGCTGCTGGCGTGGCGGGATACGGCGGGGGATGTCGGGACGACGGCGACGACGGTGGGGGAGGCGTCGAGGGCGGACCTGCCGGCGGTCGTGGCGGCGGCGTCGGGGCGGCTGGCCGAGGCGCTGCGGGCGATAGAAGAGGGGGCCAAGGCGCTGGGCGCGGGCGAGGCGGCGGCGGAGACCGAGCGGATCCGGTACCGGGCCTACGACGCCTGCGGCCGGGTTGAGCGCGCGCTGGGGACGGGGCGCGCCGATCAGTGGCGGCTGTGTGTGTTGATCACCGAGGCGCTGTGCGCGCACCACACGTGGGAGCGGGTGGCGGAGCTGGCGGTTGAGGGTGGGGCCGACTGTCTGCAGCTGCGCGAGAAGGGGTTGGACACGGGGGAGTTGGTTGCGCGTGCGCGCGCGCTCGTGGCGATTGCGCGGCCGCGGGGTGTGGCGGTGGTTGTGAACGATCGGGTCGATGTCGCGCTCGCGGCGGGGGCGGACGGGGTGCACGTCGGGCAGGGCGACATGCCGGTGCGTGAGGTGCGGAAGATCGCGGGGCATTCGCTGCTGGTGGGGGTGAGCACGGGGAGTGTGGCGCAGGCGCGGGCCGCGGCGGAGGCGGGGGCGGACTACTGCGGCGTGGGGCCGATGTTCGCGAGCACGACCAAGCCGAAGGCGGTGGCGGGGGTTGGGTATCTGCGCGAGTATCTGGCGGACGCGGCGTGCGCGCGGGTGCCGCATCTGGCGATCGGCGGGATCACGCCTGAGAATGTGGGGAAACTGGTGGAGTCGGGGTGCCGCGGGGTGGCGGTGAGCTCTGTGGTGTGCGGGGCGGAGGCGCCGGGCGAGGTGTGCGGGATGCTGCGCGGTTCGTTCGCGTGAACGCCGCGGGCCGTCGGCTCCGGGCGTGATCTGGTATTCTGCGGGCATCGCCGGTCGTCGGGACCGCACCGGCGAGAGGGCTTTGGCGGTGGAGGTCGGTGATGCTCGGCAGGTTCTTCCGCAGGAGGCAGCGCAGGAACACGGGGGCGTGGCCGCAGCTGGGCATGGTGGCGACGCGGTCGAACGCGGGGCTCACGCCGGAGTCGATCCTGCGGGCGGCGCGGGAGTTGTTCCCCGCGTCCGAGATCGAGGCCTCGGACGGCGACGATCCTGACTTTGGCTTTGAGTGTGACGGCGTGACGGTCATCGTGGTGCCGATGCCGTTCCCGATCCCGAAGCCGGATGTCGATGAGGCGGTGGTGCGGTCGTGGATGTGGCCCGAGGCCCGGGCGGCGATGGGGGCGCAGCAGGAGCACGTGCTGGTGACGGCGCTCGGCGGTGCGTCGGGGCATGAGACGTCGATGGCGGCGACTCGACTCGCGGCGGCTGTCTGTCGTGCGGGTGATGCGGTGGGGGTGTATTGGGGGAACGCGGGTCACCTGCTCGAGCCAGAGGCGTTCGTGCAGGACTCGCTGGCGGATGCGCCGCCCGTGCACCTGTGGGTGGGGCTGGTGATCTCCGGGAAGACCGAGGACGGCCCGTACTCGATGTCGTCGTGCGGGATGGCGGAGCTGGGGTTTCTGGAGTTGGAGGTCGTTGACGCGACGACACCCCCGGCGGATCTTGCGGACATCGGGTACTCGCTGGTGATGTATCTGGTCCAGAATGGCTCGGTGCTCGAGGACGGTCACACGTTTGGTCCGACGGCGGAGACCAAGTGGCGGGTTGAGCACACCAAGTCGGTCTTCCGCAGGGGTGAGCGTGTGCTGCGGCTGCATCTGCCCTGATTGCCGGCTTGTCTGACGGGCGGCGTGATGGAGTGCCGGTGCGGTGGGAGCTGCGGACTCGGTGCCGGCGTGCTCCTAAAGTGTCGGCATGACCACACCTCACCCCGGCAGTGTTCTCCGTTCGCTCATGGATTCCGGCGTTGTTGCGGCGCCCGGCGCGTTCAATGCGCTGGTGGCGCGGGCGGTGGCGCAGGCGGGGTTTGACGCGGCGTATGTCTCGGGCGGGGCGACGAGTGTCGCGGCGGGGGTGCCGGATGTCGGGCTGCTGACGCTGGAGCACTTCTGCAGGGTGATCCGCGAGGTGGCGGACGGGTCGGGCCTGCCGGTGCTGGCCGACGCGGACACGGGGTTTGGCGAGGCGGAGATGACGCGTCGGACGGTGATTGAGTACTCCAGGGCGGGGGCTGCGGGATTGCACCTTGAGGATCAGGTCTTCCCGAAGCGGTGCGGGCATCTTGACGGCAAGACGCTGGTGCCGAGCGAGCACATGTGCGAGAAGGTCGAGTGGGCGGCGAAGGCGTCGAAGGATTGTTCGGGCGGGGCGTTTGTCATCTGCGCGCGCACCGATGCGCGGGGTGTGGACGGCATGGACGCGGCGGTGGAGCGGGCGAAGGCGTACGTCGAGGCGGGGGCGGACATGATCTTCCCGGAGGGGCTTAAGACGGAGGCGGAGTTCGGGGAGTTTGCCGCGGCACTGAGAAGCGACGGAGCGACGAGGCGACGGAGCGACGGGGGGAGGGTGTATCTGCTGGCGAACATGACGGAGTTCGGCAAGACGCCGCTGATCCCGCTGTCGCGGTTTGGGGAGATGGGGTACGACATTGTGATCTATCCCGTGTCGATGCTGCGGGTGGCGATGGGGGCGGTGACTCGGGCGCTGGCGACGCTGAAGCGCGAGGGGACTGTGGAGTCGCTGCTGGGTGAGATGCAGACACGGGAGGAGCTGTACGGGCTCGTGGGGTACACGCCGGGCGAGGCGTGGGAGACGCCGGTGTGATGGCGAGTGCCCGCGGCCAACGTGGCTCTGGCCGGTGGTGGCGGGTCGTGGTATTGGCGTCGGTGCTGGGCGGGGTGACGACGGTGGGCGGGGCGTGGTGGGCGGCGCACGCCGGGCAGGGCGGGAGCGTCTGGATCAACTCGGGCTGGCTGGGTTTGCCGGCGACGGCGAGTGATGATCTGTTCAAGTACATGGTGGTGCGGGCGGGGTCGTCGTCGGCGGACGCGGTGGAGGCGCACGCGGTGAGCCTCGAGCCCGCGGCGGTGTACGACGCGTTTGCGGGCAAGGCGTCGGAGGCTGCGCCGGTGCCGAGCCTGAACGCGCTGAACGCCTCGGGGCAGGCGCGGACGGGCGTGTGGGGCGCGGAGGACCGGCGGCAGATCGAGCTGGCGAGGCCGGCGCGCGGGCGCGATGTGTTCCGTGTGGAGTGGCGGTTTGGCAGGCCTTGGCGGAGCATGGCGCTGACCGCCCGGGCCGAGCGGCCCGCGGCGTTCCCGAACCCGAACTTCGTCACGATCGGGCGGCTGGCGATCGAGTCAGATGGAATCCAGATCGCCGGTGGTGGATTCCGGGGTTCCGGGGTCGTTGGCGCGGTGCTGCCGCTGCGGCCGGTGTGGCCGGGGTTTGCGGCCAACTGGGCGGTGTTCGGCGGCGTATGGGTGGTGGTGCTGGTGGTGCCCGGGTTGGTGTGGCGTGCGGTGCGCGGCGAGCGGCGGCGGCGTGCGGGGCGGTGCCCGGCGTGCGGATATGAACTGGAGGGGCGGATGGGGGAGGGGTGTAGTGAGTGTGGGTGGGGGCGGGGGGATGTGGTATCGTGAGGAGTCCCGAGCTTGGGCTCGGGGCTCGTTGTTGTGAGCGGCGCGTGAGCGTCGGGCGGGGACGTGTGCTATGGGATTGCCTGAGCCGGGCGAGGAACGGCGTTGGTGGGTTCGGCGGATCGGGCTGTGCTTGCTGCTTGGGTTCCTGACGAATGGTTTGCTGGTTGTCGTGATCGCGGTGGTAGCGCCATCGATTCCACGAACGTCGGAAGTCGCACGATTCTTAGGGCCTTCGGCGCACCTTGAAGGCGTGGACGTCGCCCGAACCTCCGGGCCGGGTATCGAGGAACGACTTCTCATCGTTCGGGGCCCTCTCGAATCTCCGGATTCCTCGTCATTCTGGCCGCAGGCTCGGCGTGCGGTCGGCTGGCCGCTCACGTACGCCCGTGCTGGCGATTCCGATACCCGGCTGGGTTGGGGGCTGCTGCCGCGATCTGTCGATCCCGGGTTGCTTGAGGTTGACACGCCCTATCTGGATCGCGCGTATGGGTGGCCGAATCCGACGGTGTGGTGCGAACTGTTGAGAGCCCCGCCGGGCGGCCCGGTGATGGTCAGCGGCGTACGCGGTGGTCTTGCACTCTCGAAGACGGATGGGTCGGTAGTCCTTCCAGAATTCCGGTGTCTTCCCTGCCGGCCCATCTGGCGGGGTGTTGCCTTCAACACGGGGTTCTATGCGATGTTCTGGTGCTTTCCGTTCGTGGTCCGGCCGCGGCTTCGAGGGATGCGCTGGATTCGGCTGGGGAAATGCGGGCAATGCGGGTACGACCTGCGCGGTGAACTTGAAGCAGGGTGCCCGGAATGCGGGTGGGGGCGGGACGGACGCGCGTGAGTGACCGGCACTGGGCATCCCCGCAAAGCCGGGGCTGACCAGTGGCACCCGGCGGGTGGGTGCCCTGCGTGTGGGTGGGGGCGCGGGGGTGTGGTGTTGTGAGACAGGAAGACTCCCGAATTCGTGTGGCCGGTTCGTGTGGCATGCCCACGCTTCGTGGGCATGTGCTCGACCTGTTGCACAACTCCATGCCCACGAAGCGTGGGCAGATCGGAAGAGCGTC
>JBICHP010000032.1:0-6462 GCA_043100935.1 Phycisphaerales bacterium JB054 | reverse complement strand
GGTCGCTGGCGCGACCTTCACGCCCGGCTATTGGAGGGCACCCCTCCGGGGTGCGGTGGGAGTTTTTGGGGGCGGTGGCTTTGGGCCGCTCTTTGGTGTTCGGCACGCTGTTACGTCGCGGGCACCAAGATCGCAGAGCCGATCTTGGTGGCACGGGGGTGTGGGGGCCCGAGCTTGCGCTCGGGGCTCGTAGAGGCGGGGGTTTGAGCTTGCGCTCGGGGCGCGTGGTTGTTGATTGGTTGGGTGGGGTCAGCCGTCGGTGAACCAGTTGAGGAAGACGACGAAGTCTCGGGAGTCGATGACGCCGTCGCCGTTGGTGTCGGCGAGCGTGTCCTGGGCGGTCCAGAGGTTGAGGAAGAGGACGAAGTCGCGTGTGTCGACGGTGCCGTCGAGGTTAAAGTCGGCCAGGTCGGTGTTGAAGACGCGGATCTGGTCGGCGTCGTACATCACCAGGACCCTGTCGGTGGGGTGTGAGGGCCCGGGGAGCGTGACGGTGTCGAACCGGCCGGAGACGCCGTTGTTGGCGGTGACCACTTCGAACGACTCGCCCTCGTAGGCGATGGTGTTTCGGTAGCGCATCTCGAAGGCGCCGGCGACCTGGGCGGTCCCGGTGGCGCGGATGTAGCCGGCGTGGCGGTTGACCAGGGAGTCGATCGTGGAGACGAACGCGCCGCCGGCTGTCTGGACGTAGTCGCCCGTGACGACCAGGGCGGCGCTGGCTTCGAGGATGAGCGTTCCGGCGTTGGTCAGGGTGCCGGTGGAGGGGGTGAGCGTGATGTGCGTGTCCTCGCCAATGGTCAGGGTGCCGTCGATCCGGCTGAGCCCGTCGATGCCGGCGAACTCGTGCCGGACGCCGGTGAGGGTGACCGCGGCGTCGGGGCCGATGGTGCGGATCGTGGCGCCGAAGATGCGGAGTGTGGAGTCGGCCTCGACCGACCATGTTCCGGAGCGCAGCATGCCGCCGGAGTAGGAGCCCGAGGCGGTGGCGTAGAGGCTGGCCTCGTCGACGGCGCGGGCCGACCCGTTGTTGACGAAGTTTGCGGGGATGGCGTAGATGCTGAGGCCGTCGCCTTCGGCGCGGAGTTCGCCGAGGAGGAGGATCGTCTGGTTGCGGAGGGAGTGGATGAGGGCGCCGGCGGCGTGCCCGCCGCGGATGACGATGTCGGGGCCGAGGGTGATCACGTCGTCGTGTCCACCGGCGGCGAGCAGCTCGCCTGGGGCGCCGGTGTTGAAGAAGACGACTTCGGCGGTGCCGTCGATGGTCTGCGTGTTCTCCAGGCGGACCTGCCCGCCGTTGGCGAGCTGGAGGCGTCCGTTGAGGGTGAGCCCGCCGGTGATTGTGAGCACTGCGCCCGGCGAGTAGGAGACGTTGATGATGCCGTTGAACTCCATCGGTCCTTCGAGGGAGGTTCCGAAGTTGTCGCCGATGCGGAGGAGCCGGTTGTTGGCCATGGTTACGGTGCCGCCGGCGATGGTTCCGCCGTCGAGATCGATGGCGCCGAGCCCGGAGGGGGGCGCGAACGTGCGTCCGGTGTTGTCCATCTCGCCTGTGATGGCGATCGTGCCGCCGGAGCGTTGGAACCCGGCGAGGTCGATGGCGTCGGAGGCGAAGCGGCCGCCGAGTTCGAACGTCCCGCCGCTGATCTGGACGGTGCCGGTGGTGGACCACTCGTTGGCGTCGACGGTCAGGGTTGCGCCGGAGGTGACGGCGAGGGCGCCCTGGTTGACGAACTGGTCTGTGGCGATCCGGATGCTGCCGGTTTCGGCGATGATCTGGCCCTGGTTGACCAGGCGGGCGTATACGCCGTTGAACCGGGTGCCCTGGGTGCTGCCGCCGCGGATGACCACTTCGGCGCCGAGGGTCACGGTGTCGCCGCGGTTCTCGACGTTGAGGTAGAGGTACTCGTCGCTCTCGGGGGAGAGCAGGAAGGTGCCGGCGTGGATGGTTGCGGGTCCCTCGAAGGCGAGGCGGGCGCCTTGGCCGAGCGAGGCGGTGCCGCGGAGGGTGAGGTCGCCTGAGAACTCGGTGATGCCGCGGAGGGTGAGGTCTCCCTGGATCTCGATGGGGCCGGTGAACAGGCTGGATGTGCCGCGGACGTCGAGGGGGCCGGAGAGCACGACGACGCCTCGCTCGATGGTGCCGCCGTCGAGGCTCCAGACGTCGGTGTCGATGGCGAGGGTGTGTCCGGTGTTGTCGATGCGTCCTGACAGGACGATGGTGCCGGAGAGGCTGGTGATGCCGGCGGTGTTGATCTCGCTGGAGAGGGCTTCGGCGCCGTCGATGTGGAGCTCGCCGGTGTTGAGTTCGATGGTGCCGGTGCTGGACCAGAGGTCGGTCTCGAGGCTGACGTCGCTTCCGACGACGAGCCGGCCGGGGTTCTGGAAGGCGTGCTGGTCGAAGCGGAGCGACGCGTCCTCGTAGACCTGGATGAGCCCCTGGTTGATGAGCGTGCCGTCGATCGAGGAGCCGAGGTCGCGGACGAGGGCGTCGGTGCCGGGGAAGATGTGCAGCACGGTGTCGGGGGCGAGGGTGAGCACCGAGTCGTCCTGGACGAACTGGAACTGGTTGGACGTTCCGGAGAGCAGGATGCTGCCCGAGAGGGTCTGCATGCCCTGGAACTCGATCGTGGCGTCTTCGATGGAGAGGAAGCCGTCGATGTCGAGATCGCCGGAGACCGAGAGGCGTGAGGCGGCGGTGAGGTTGCCGACGACGCTGATCGGGCCCACGAACCTCGCGTAGGTCAGGGCGGGTTCGTAGCCGGGGACGACGACGATCTGGCCGCCCTCGATGGTGCCGTCGTTGGTGATGTCCCAGATCCCGGTGTCGGGGCCGAACTCGAAGGTGCTGCCGGTGTTCTCGAGAACGCCCCAGAGGAGCACGTCGGTGTCGGTGACGTTGAAGCCGTCCCAGCCGAGCTCGTCGGGGGTGAAGCGGCCGTCGAGTCGGAGCTCGGTCTGGTGGAGGGTGATGGTTCCTTCGTTGCGCCAGCGGCTGTCTTGTGCGCCGAGCAGGGCCCACCGGGCGCCGAGGGCGAGGATCTCGCCGCGGTTGGTCCAGTCGGTCGCGAGGATCTCGAGTCTGGTGTCGACGCCGGCGCGGACGACGCCTTCGTTGACGAACGCGTCGCCGGCGATCTGGAGCATCGAAGCGCCGGAGAGGGAGATGAACGCGCCGCTGGTGAGCGTGGTGTCGCGTCCGCCGGCGAGCGACAGCTCGGACCCGGCGCCGACCAGGAGCGAGGTATCGGAGTCGAGCGTGCCGGACTCGACGGTGATCTGTGTGTCGGCGAGGGCGAGCGTCTGGACGGTGAGGCCGGGGACGTCGGCGTCGGGGTGCAGCGTGAGTCGGGTGGCGTCGGCGAGGCGGATGATCCCGTTGATCTGGACCGCGCCGGCGAGGTCGAGTGTGCGGTTGCCGGAGGTGGAGTCCACCAGGGCGTCCCCGTTGAGGGTGATGGGGCCGAAGAGGGTTGCGCTGTGTACCTGCAGGTCTGCGCCGCTGGGGACGTTGATCGTGCCGCCGGTGATGCGGGGGCCGTGCAGCTGCGCGTCGGCGAGGTTGCCTGAGATGTTCAGGGCTGCGCCGGTGTTGTTGAGCGCGCCGCGGAGGACGACGACGCCCCCGTTTCGGGTGAAGCGTTCGGGCGCGATGTCGGCGTTGTCGTAGAGGCCGTCGAACCGGACCAGGGCGTCGGTCGAGGCGATGTGTCCGGTGTTGGACCAGTCCATGTAGCCGAACTCGAGGGTGCCGAGCGAGATGTCGATCTGGCCGGCGTTGAGCATCTCGAGGGCGTCGAGCTCGATCTCGCCGGCGCCGCCGGTGAGCGTGCCGCGGTTCTCGAAGCGGCGGACTTCGATGTACAGGTTGGCGTCTCCGCCGTCGATGAGGCCGTGGTTGATGAGTGTGTAGTCGTCGTTGTTGCCGAGGGTGGCTTGTGTGGCGGTCGCGCGGACCACGGCGTCGGCGGCGATGACTGTGTTGCCGTACATCGCGAGCGTCGTGTCTTCGAGCTCGATGGTGCCGGTGCTGTAGGTGAGGGCGTTGGCGAATCGGAGGTCGGCGCCGGCGGCGAAGAGCGTTCCGTGGTGGGTGAGGGCGTCCTCGATCGAGAGCCTGGCGACGGTGTCGATGGTGGCGGCTCGGATGTCGCCGGTGACCTCGAGCCCGACGAGCCTGGAGCGCGTGGAGGAGGCCTGCATCAGTCCCTGGCTGACATCCCACGAGCCGCCGGTGAGCGTGCCGCCGTCGAGGCCGACGACGGCGTCGACCTCGGCGGTGGTGAGGACGGAGAGGCTGCCGCCGGAGAAGGAGAGGTTCTCGCGGCTGATGAGCGATCGGACGATCCGGTCGCCGGTGTCGGCGGTGAACTGGATGGTCGGGTCGCTCGCGTCGTCGATGATCGCGTCGTCGGTGATTCCGGGGACCGAGCCGGTGTCCCAGTTCTGTCCGTCGTGCCAGGAGAGGCCGTCGCCGGCTCCGGTCCACTGGACCGTGCTGAGGAATACACGCGGCTCGAGCCCGTCGAGGACGGGGGACTCGGCGGCGACGCGACGCGATCTGGTGTGCATGGTGCTCTCCTCTTTGCCCCGAGCAATCCGGCGATTTGGCTCGCACCGAGAGCGTATCGCCGATGCGTGCGGGCCACCAGAGAAACGCGGGTGCTTGGGGGGTGGAGAGAGGGGGGCTCGGTCCGAGAACCGGGCGGGTGTGCTGTCGGCGGCGCGGGGATGGGGGCGGTGTGAGCAGGTGTGGGGGGCCGAGCTTGCGCTCGGGGCTTGTGGTGGGAGGTTTGGTTTATGGGTTTGGGGGGCGGTCGCGGCCGGTGATGAGGCGGACGCCTCGGTTGTAGAAGAAGTAGAGCCAGGACCATTCGAGGAGGGTGAGGAACTTGCTGCGGAAGCCGATGAGGTAGGCGATGTGGACGGTGGCCCAGAGGAGCCATGCGGGGTATCCGGTCATGCGCAGTTTGCCCAGATTGGCGACGGCGCGGGCGCGGCCGATGGTGGCGAGTTCGCCTTTGTTTTTGTAGCGGAAGGGGGGGCGGGGCGGCGGAGGAGACTTGGGCGCACCTCCCCCTGGCTCGCGCTCCGCTTGAGCCTGTCCCCCTCCGCAGGGCGGAGGGGGATTGGAGGCGAGTTCGCGGGCGATGATTTTGCCGGCGTGGCGGCCGCCCTGCATCGCGGCCTGGGCGACTCCGGGGACGGGTTGGCCGGTGGCGGGGTCGGTCAGGCTGGCCAGGTCGCCGACGACGAAGGCCTCGGGGTGGTTGGGGATGGAGAGGTTGGGCTGGACGAGGACGCGGCCGGAGTGGTCGAGTTCGACGCCGAGTGCGCGGGCGAGGGAGCAGCCCTCGACGCCGGCGGCCCAGATGATGTTGGTGGTCTCGATGGTGGAGCGCTCGCCGGTGGTGCCGGACTCGAGTGTGAGCGCGCCTTCGGTGAGTTCGACGACGCGCTGGTCGAGGCGGAGCTCGACGCCGAGGTGTTGGAGGTCGCGGGCGGCGTGGTCGGCGAGGTGTTTGGGGAAGGTGCTGAGGACGCGGTCGTTGCCGTCGATGAGGATGACGCGGGCCTCGCGGGTATCGAGGCGGCGGAAGCTCTTGCGCATGGTTTGGCGGGCGAGTTCGGCCATGGCGCCGGCCATCTCGACGCCGGTGGGGCCGGCGCCGACGATGGCGAAGGTGAGGGCGCGTTTGCGGGCGTCGGGGTCGGTCTCGAGTTCGGCCTGCTCGAAGGCGAGGAGGTAGCTGCGGCGGATGGCGATGGCGTCGTCGATGGTTTTGAGGCCGGGGGCGCGGGCGGCCCATTCGTCGTGGTGAAAGTAGGCGGTGCGGACGCCGGCGGCGATGACGAGGTAGTCGTAGTCGTAGTGGGTGCCGCGGGCGGTGGTGACGCGTTTGCGGTGCAGGTCGATGTGTTGGACGTCGGCGAGGAAGACCGAGCAGTTTTTCTGCCTCTCGAAGACGGTGCGGAGGGGGGTGGCGATGTTGCCGGGGCTGAGTGCGGCGGTGGCGACCTGGTAGAGGAGGGGTTGGAAGAGGTGGTGGTTTTGGCGGTCGAGGAGGGTGATGTCGGCGTTGGAGCGTCGGAGGGCGCGGGCGGCACGGAGGCCGCCGAAGCCGCCGCCGATGATGAGGATGCGGGGTGGGGGCATGGGTGGGGGATGGTATGGGCTGCGCCCCTGGCGATGGTCGTGCGCTCTGCTGGGGCGGGGGGACTGGTGGTGCGGGAGACCTGGATCGCGGGGCCGGGCTTGATGGGATAGCGGGAAGAGGACCCCGCTGGGGTCCGTGGAGGGGTTGGTGGGGTTCCGGGCGTGTTGGTCGCTGGCGCGACCTTCACGCCCGGCTATTGGAGGGCACCCCTCCGGGGTGCGGTGGGAGTTTTTGGGGGCGGTGGCTTTGGGCCGCTCTTTGGTGTTCGGCACGCTGTTACGTCGCGGGCACCAAGATCGCAGAGCCG
>JBICHP010000031.1:0-35639 GCA_043100935.1 Phycisphaerales bacterium JB054 | reverse complement strand
GGCTGGAACGTCTACGGCGCGTTCGTTGGCCGCACGACCGACGCCGCGGGCTCGCCGGACTACGACGACTTCGGCGCGCTGGTCCAGGGCGGCGTGTTCGTGACCGAGCTGACCGAGCTGTTCGCCCGTTGGGACGCGGTGTTGCCGGATGATGACCGGGCCGCGGGCGAGGACTTCCACACGATCACGTTCGGCGCGAACCACTACTTCTTCCCCGGAAGCCACGCTGCGAAGCTGACGGCCGACGTGCAGTGGTTCCTGGACAACCAGTCCGAGAGCGGCGACGTGGTGAAGGTCAACGAGGGGATCGGCCTCGCGCCGGGCTCCGAGGACGACCAGCTCAGCTTCCGCATCCAGATGCAGTTGCTCTTCTGAGCGACAGGTCCAGCAGTTCAACTTCTCGCAGGCCGGCCGTCTCCCTCACGGGGGGCGGCCGGTTGTGCGTTTACATCCGCTCGACCGTCGGGAGCCCCAGCACGCCCAGCCCGTCTTCGAGCACGCGGGCGGTGAGCTCGCACAGCCGCAGGCGTGAGCGGCGGACGGTGTCGTCCTCGGTTGAGAGCACCGGGCAGGCGTCGAAGAACGAGCTGTACGCCCCGGCGAGGCTGTAGAGATAGCTGCAGAGCCGCATGGGTTCGAGCGCGGCCGCGACGCTTCGGACGGCGCTGGGGTAGCGGAGCAGCTCGAGCGCCAGCGTCTTCTCCGCCGGCTCGGCAACGACGATCGGTGCGCCGGCGTGGTCGAGCGCGACGCCGCGTTCGACGGCCTTGCGGAAGATGCTCTTGGTCCGCACGAGCGCGTAGAGCAGGTAGGGCCCGGTGTTGCCCTCGAAGGCGAGCATGCGGTCGAAGCTGAAGACGTAGTCCTTGATGCGTTCGCTGGAGAGGTCGGTGTACTTGATCGCCGCGATGCCGACGGCCTCGGCGATGACCGCTCGCTCGGCGTCGGGCAGGCCGGGGTTCTTGCTGTCCACCGTCTTGCCGGCGCGGTCGATCGCCTCGTCGAGCAGGTCGCTCAGGCGGATGTTCTCGCCCGAGCGGGTCTTGAACGGCCGCCCGTCCTCGCCCAGCACCGTGCCGAACGCCGCGTGCTCGAGCACGGAGGGGGCCGTCGCGCCTTCCTTGGTCGCATACCCCGCCTTGCGTGCCGCGGCGAAGACCTGCTTGAAGTGCAGGCTCTGCCGGGCATCGACGGTGTAGATCACGCGGTCGGCGCCGATGGTCTGCACGCGCCGCCTGATGGCCGCGATGTCGGTGGTGGCGTAGAGATAGCCTCCGTCGCCCTTGCGGATGAGGCAGGGCTCGGCGATGCCCCCGTCTTCGGGGCTGTCGAGCCGGACGACCAGCGCGCCGTTGCTCTCCTCGGCGATGCCGCGGGCGACCAGGTCGTCAACGACCGTCGTCAGCTCTTCGGCGTAGCTGCTCTCGCCGGCGCTGTCGGCCTCGGTGATGCGGGTGTGGAGCCTCGCGCAGGTCTTCAGGCACGCGCCCATGGTCACGGCGTAGATGCGCTTCCAGATCGCGTGGACCGCCGGCTCCTGCCGCTGCAGCGCCACGAGCGTCGCCTTGGCCTCGGCCAGGTGCTCCATCGCCTCGTCGTGCATCGCCTGCAGTTCGGCCTCGATCTTGGGGCCGAGGTTGTACTTGGCGACGAGCTCGAGCCCCTTGCCCTGGCCGCGGCACTCGTGCTGGGCGAGTTTGTAGAGCCGGTCGAGCTCGTCGAGTGTGAGGTCGTCGAGCGAGACCCGCCCGGCCTCGGCCTCGCTCTGCAGCTTGCGGGTGACCATGGCGATGGGCAGGCCCCAGTCGCCGACGTGGTTCTGCCGCACGACCTTGTCACCGAGGCGCTCGAACGTGCGCGCAAGCGTGTCGCCGATGACCGACGAGCGGAGGTGCCCGACGTGCATCTGCTTGGCGAGGTTGACGCCGCAGACATCGACCACGACGGTGGTGGGGGACTCCGGCGCCGGCAGCCCGAGCGAGGGCGAGTCGAGCCGGTCGAGCAGGGTGCCGATCGCGTCGCGCTGCAGGCGGAAGTTGATGAACCCCGGGCCGGCGATGTCGGCCTCGGTCACCGGCTCGCACAGACCGGTCACGTCCACGTGCTCGACGATCTTCGCCGCGAGGTCTCGGGGCTTCATGCCCAGGCGCTTGGCCAGCGGCATCGCGGCGTTGCACTGGAAGTCGCCCAGCTCGGCGCGCTTGCTCGGTGAGATCATCGCGTCGGCGTCGGCCGGGGCGTCCGGGGCCGCGGCGGAGATCGCCGCCCGGACCCGCTCGCCGAGCAGTTCCACAGGGTCGAAGGTCTGATGGGTCATAGGGCGGATGGTAGGTGGTGTGCGCTCCGGCGTTGGGGCCGGGGGCGGCTCATTCCTCGGCCCAGCGGCCGAGCGCCTCGTCCATCGAGTCGGCCACCTCGATCAGCCGCGTGCTGGGAATCAGCCCGAGCGGGTGGTCGATCCGGACCACGCGGCCGTGCTCGATCGCGGGGATCGCCAGCGAGGCCAGGCCGTCGAGTGCGATGGGTGCTGAAGCCTGGGTGTCGCCCGAGCCCGATCGCGGCTGGAGCAGGATGATCGCGTCGGGCGCGATCCGCAGCACGTCCTCGGCGTGAAGAGGCATAAACGGCGAGCCCTCGGTGATCGCCGGCACGCCGCCCGCGCGGAGCAGCAACTCGTGATGCGCCGAGCCCGGCCCGATCGCCGCGACGGGCGAGGTGCCCATCAGCAGCAGCACGCGGCCCTTCCAGAGAGGGGCGGGCGCGGGCGTGGACATCAATCGATCAAACCGCTCGATGGACTCGGCCGGCTTGGCATTGGGAAAGAGCGCGCGCAGACGGGCCGAGGCCGAGGCGATGTCGGCCAGCGAGAGCAGGCGGAAGTCCTGCAGGTCCCAATCGTGCTTCGTCGCGAGGGTGTTGAGCTGCGCGGGCAGCTCGCGGGTGCCCCATTCGGTGAGGACGTGCGAAGGGTCGGCGCGGAGCAGGGCCTCGTAGTCGAGCCCGGTCTGGTCGCCGCAGACCGGCAGGCTCTGGTCGAGCAGCGCGTCCCAGCCGTGGCGCCCAACGACGCGGCCCGCGAGGCCGAGGTCGGTGAGCATGACGCCGAGCGCAGGAGAGAGCACGACGATCCGCGGCGGTTGTTCACTCCCGGGCTCGTCGGTGGCGGCGGGTGTGCGCTGCTCGGCCTGCCGCTCGCACCCGGTGAGACTCAGCAGCACACCACACATCGCTGCGACGAGGAGTGTCCAGAGCCACACCAGGCTGAGCGCGCGCGTCGACATCGATCACCCCGCTGCTTCGGCAAAGGCCTGCTCGATGTCGCGCCGGAGGCCCGCGAGCGAGGAGGGGTCGTGAAAGAGGAACGACCACGTGCGGTCGTCGATGATCGCGGCGTCGTTGAGGCGGGAGGCCAGCGCGGCGGCCCGATCGCGGAGGGCGGCCAGCTTGTCGGCGTGCGCGCGCACAGCGGCCTCGCGCAGCTCGTGCATCTCCCGGTACAGCTCGCGGCGTTGCGGGCTGTGCCGGGGGAGAGTGCTGATCCTGGCGGCCAGTTCGCGCTTGGCTTCGCCGCGGGCGTCGTCGCCGAGCAGGGCCGGGTCGTGGGCTGCGCGGTGGGCGTGTGCTCTGGCGGCGTCGATCTCCCGCGGGCTGGGCGTGTCGCTCGCGCCGGGCAGCTCGGCAAAGTCCAGCCGCAACGTCGCCGTCGCGACCACGGAGGGCGCCAGGTCGGTCACCCCGAGCCACTCTTCGAACCACCGCTCGGTCACGCGGTCGTATCCGGCCTGCTCGTGAGCGTCGGAGCCGCCGCTCTCGCTGGCCCCGCCGCCGGTGCCGTGGACGAAGAGGTCGCAGGCGTGGTGCCGGAGGAGCCCGGTCATCGGCAGGCCCCGGAGGACGAGTGCCTCGTCGGGCAGATCGGCGAGCCGGTCGCTCATGACGGTGCGCCACGGCCCGGGGCGTTCCGGCGTCGTGGTCCGTTCCCAGAGCGGCAGCTCGACCGTGTTGCCGGCGGTCGCCAGCGCGCGCACACCGGAGTGCGGGAACGCGGCCGCGGCTTCGTTGTAGTGTCGCGCGCACGAGGCAGGGTCCTCACGCATCGCACCGACCAACTCGGCGAAGCCGGGCGTGCGGTGCAGGTCGGTCGCAAAGCACGAGCGGACCGGCTCGCGCTCGGCGGAACCGTCCCTCTCGGCCAGCGCGTCGATGCACGAAGCGTGCAGCTGGCGGGCGAGCGAGGACGCCTCGGCGTGCGCGCTGAGCAGTTGTGTCAGGCGGGAGAGTCCCTCGCGGACCGCGGCGGTCGCCCCGTCACTCGGCGCGACCGGCCGCGTCGCTCGCTGCGCTGCCGGCGGGGCGTCGGCGGTGCCGAGCAGAAGGGTCTCGCGTGAGACGCGGCGGGTCTTGCTGTCCGATTGGTCGGCGAGTGCGGGGTAGGCGATCGAGGCCCCGGCACCGGGAGACTGATCGACGACGACCCATGCGCCGGCCGCGCCCGTGCGCGCGCAGCACGCCCGGATGGAGAGGTACTTGGCGAGGATGCCCGGGTGCCAGAGCCCGGGTTGGTGCCCGCCCATGACGACGGGCCGATCGGTCGGCAGGCCGAGCGCGTCGCGGGTTGTGCGCGCAGTTGCGCCCGCCGGGGGGTGCCGGAGCAGCCCGGCCCATGCCGAGGCCTCGGGTTGGAGTGTGAGCGATCGGTTGCCCGTTTCCGACACCGCGCTCGCCGGGACCGCCGCCATCATGCGCCCGAACAGGGACACTCGGCCTCGACCAGCGCTGCCTCGGGCAGGCGGTCGGCGCAGCGGATGAGCTCACAGTGCATGACGCGTCGGTAGTAGCCCAGCCGCACGTCGGACTGATCGAGCGCCGCGCCGAACGACCGGTTGGGGTCGTTGTAGATCAGCCGCGTGGGGATCTCGAGCACGCGGAGCCGGTTGGCCGCGGCCTGGACCCAGAACTGCATCGGGAACGCGTAGCCGTCCTCATCGAGGGCCAGCCTCGACATCGCCTCGACGCGGTGGGCCTTGAAGCCGCAGAAGGTGTCGGTCAGCAGCGTCCCGCCGACCTCGACGAAGCGTCCGCCGAGCCGGTCGTTGATCTCGCGGGTGATGGTGGCGTTGACGGCGCGGCGGTCTTTCGGGGGCGCGTCGTCCTCGGGCTGCTCGACGAGGTATCGGGAGCCGCTGACGATGTCGGCGTTGTCCGCCGCCGCGGCCGCGACAAAGTCGGGGATCGCGTCCGGCTCGTGCTGCTCGTCGCAGTCCATGGTGATGACCCAGTCGTACCCGCCCTGTGCGGCGGCCTCGAAGGCGTCGCGGAGCGACCGGCCGTAGCCGAGATTGGTCGGATGGCGGATGACCTGGATGGGGACCTCGGCGGCGATCTGGTCGAGCAGTTGGGGCGTGCGGTCGGTCGAGCCGTCGTCGATGACGAGCACGTCGTGCCCGTGGGCGAGCACGCGGGCGAGGACCTGACGGACGTAGGTCTCTTCATTAAAGACGGGGATGGCGATCAGGGTGCGCATATGGACGGGTGCTCCGTGCTGCCGGGTGTGAAGGCCGGCGTGTCCTGAGGCAAGGCTAGGCGGACGCCGGCGGCACCGGGGTGTACCCACGATGGTCGGGTGTTGTTCCCCGGAGGCGCCCGAATCCGGCGACGCGGGCGATTTGTCAGCACGCCGGCGGTGTTTGTTCGATACTGCGTCCATGCGCGATTCGATCTGCCGTTGCTGTTCTTGCGCCCTGGTCGGCGTACTCGCCCTGTTTGCCGGCTGCACCGGGGGCGGGGGCCCGAGCGGGCCCGTCGTGCCCGTGCTCTCCCAGCCGGTCGTCCTCGACGGCGACATCGGCGAGTGGTCGCCGAGCGTCGTGATGACCAGCGACGAGTGGTGGATCTACCTCCGCTGGAAGGTGGCGGGCCCATCGCAGACGCTCCAGGCCTCGAGCGAGCCGCTCAGCCTCTGGCTCGATCTGGACACCAACCCGGCGACCGGTCTGCGGCCGGACGCGCCGCGCGGGGCGACCCGCTTCGGCGTCGATCTGGCGATCGAGTTCTCGCCGATGGGGGACGGCGGGCCCGGGCACGGCGTCCGGCTGACCGGGCACACCGCCAGCGGCGAGCTCCCGGTTGCGCACGAGGCGGTCGGTTTCAGTTTCTCGCCGACCTACGCGGGCGAGTGGTACGAGGGGCGCATCTCGCGGTCGGGGCTGGCGCGGGTCGGCCTGCCGACACCCCGCTCGGGTGCGCTGATGACCGGGATGCTGGTGCTGCGCAACAGCGCGGGCGCGATCGTCGGGCAGAGCGAGCCGTTCGAGGCCGAGGCGACGGCGGGCAGCCCCGTGCCGCCTCGGGCGGACTTGCGTCTTCCGCCCAAGCCGGCCGACGGCGTGCGGGTGGTCTCGTGGAACGTGCTTCGGGGCAAGCCGATGGAGGACGCGGGGCCCTTCGCCCGCGTGCTGGGCGTGCTCGACCCGGATGTGGTGCTGGTGCAGGAGTGGACGAGTTCTCCGCGTGAGATCGCGGCGTGGTTCAACGCGAGCGTGCCGCTGGAGGAGGGTCAGTGGGAGGTCCGCACCACCGGCGGCTGGGGTGTCGCGGTGGTGTCGCGGTTCCCGCTCGAGCCGTTCGGGCACGACGATCTGTATCTGGAGGGCGCGGAGGACCCGGTGCGGTTTGCCGGGGCGCTGATCGATACGCCGGTCGGCTATCTGGCGGCCGCGAGCGTGCACCTCAAGTGCTGCGGCAGCGCCGGCAGCAGCGAGGACCAGCAGCGCATCAGCGAGGCCGGGGCGATCAACCGTTCGATGCTCGAAGCGCTCTCGGTCGAGCCGGTGCAGATGCGGATCATCACCGGAGATCTGAACCTCGTCGGCTCGCGCCCGCCGCTGGATGTCCTGCGCAACGGCCTCGACGCCGACGGCAGCGATCTGGAGATCGCCGACGCGCGGGTGCTCGGCGACGCGGCGTACACGACGTGGCGCGAGGACGGCAACATCTTCACGCCGGGGCGTCTCGACTACGCGGTCTACTCCGGCTCGGCGGTGCGGCAGGCGCGGGCGTTCGTGCTCGACGCCCGCGTGCTCAGCGACCGGGCGTTGGACACCGCCGGTCTCGACCCGACCGACACCGACGCCAGCGACCACCTGCCGATGGTGATCGACCTGATGCCCAACTGAGACCGGCACCCGCCGGCCCGGCGCTGGTGAAGGCGGGGGCTAGTGGGGGCTGACTCGCGAGAGCAGCTTCGACGGCAGCGCCAGGGACATGAGCCCCGCAACGGCCAGCAGCGCCGCGGTGATGGCGAACGCCGGCGTGAGGCCGAGGGCGTTGATGAGCATCTGCGCGATGGGCGGGCCGATAGCCGCGATGCCCCACGCGCCGCCGAGCATCAGGCCCGAGGCCAGCGCGGTGCGGTGGGGCAGCAGTCGCTGGGCGAGGGCGATCGTCACCGGCACGACGCCGGCGTAGCCCACCCCGGTCGCGATCGCCAGCACGAACGCTGCGGGCATGAGCATCGACACGATGTTGAGGCTCTCGACGGCACCGGGGGTGTAGGGGAACGCGAGGACCGCGAGGGCGCCGACGATCGGCACGGCGACGATCGCGGCTTTTTCGTGGTGGGTGCGCAGGAAGGCGCCGGCCATCAGGCCGCCCCCGGCCATGCCGATCTGCATGGCCCCCTGCATCGGCCCGTTGAGCTGGGCGGCGCTCTCGCGGAGGGCCGGGGTCAGCTGGGCGGCGGCCTCGCGGACGAGCACCGCGTGCTCGGTCCAGCGGATGACCAGCTGCACCAGCATCATGTTGACGGTGAAGCGCAGGACGTTGCCCGTGTAGAGCACACCGATGGCGAACCAGCGCGCGCGCGATTCTTCCTGCGACCAGCTCTGGTGCTGTGCGGCCGCGGTGTGGTGGCGGTGGGGGACCCGCCGGATCGCCCACGCCAGGGCGAGGGCGGTCAGCAGTCCCGGTATGACGAGCCATATGTAGTTGGGGAGCCCGAACTGCCGCTGCATGAACGGGCTGAGGTTGTTGCCGAGCACGCCCCCGGCCATGCCGGTGAAGAAGAAGAGGGAGACACCCAGGGAGCGTTTGCGTCCGGAGAGCTGGCCGACCGCGGCTGCCGCGGCGGGATGGAACGCGCCGATGCCGGCGGTGCCGATGATCTGGATGACCAGGAGGTGCCAGAAGTTGGAGGCCTGCCCGACGAGCGAGATGCAGATGACCGCGGTCGCGAGCGAGAGCGGCGAGAGCATCCGCGTGTCGAACCGGTCGCCGAGCCAGGCGACGAGGGGTTGGATCAGCCCCGAGCAGACCGCGCCGGTGGAGAGGATGATCGCGCCCTGCCTCGGGGTCATATCGAGCCGGCCCTCGAGCACGCTGAGGATCGGGATAAAGAGGAAGCTGAAGAAGTCGGTGACCGTGTGGGCGCCGAGGATCGTGGTCAGACGCTCGCGACGGGCGGGGACGTTGTCGCCGGTCGGCAGGGCGGCGGCGGGCTGGTTGGCTGGGAGTGCGGGTGTGGTCATGGGGGGTCTGGGGGATGTCTCCTGCACCAACGGTGAGGGTGGAGCGTATTCGCGGCGTTGCCCTGAAAGGGTGCGAACAGCCAAAAACGCCGTTGTGGTGCGGAACCGGTTCGGGTAGGGTGTCCGAACCGGCTCGCCGGGGCCCTGTGCCCGGTCGCGCGGCCGGGACGGTCCAAATGACGTCCTGATTCACCCATATTCACAGAGGGGTTCTTCATGCGTTGGAACAAGGCGCTCCTGGCGTGCCTGACGGTCACCCTGGCCGCGGGCTGGACATCCGCTCAACCTCAGCCCCAGGGCGACCTGCCCGGCGAGGGCTACTACGCCGAGCGGTACGAGGGCGACAAGGCGATCCGTGTGGAGGCCCGCACCGCCCGCCGGTTGCAGACGGTGCTGGGGCTGTCGCGCACGGTGCTGTCGGAGCGCGTGGGCTTCGGCCGCGGCCCGATCGAGGTCGTGATGAGCGAGGACAACCTCGCGGCGCTCGAGGGTCTGGGGTTCGACGTCGAGATCCTGATCGACGACGTGCAGGCCGCGATCGACGCCGAGCGCGAGGAGATCGAACGCCTGCGCGCGCAGCGTGATATCCAGTGGTACGAGACCTACCACCCGCTCGACGAGATGTACGACTACATCGACGACCTGGTGACGGCCAACCCGACGCTCGCCTCGCAGGAGGTGCTCGGGCAGTCGGTGCAGGGCCGCGACATCATCGGCCTGCGGATCACCGCCCCGGGCGATCCCTCCGGCCGCGTGCAGGTGGCGATCAACGGTTGCCAGCACGCCCGCGAGTGGGTGAGCCCGACCACGGTGCTGTTTGTGGTCGAGCAGCTGCTCAACGGCTACGGCAACGACCAGCAGATCACCGACCTGATGGACCGGATCGAGTTCGTCGTCGTTCCCATGGTCAACCCCGACGGGTACGAGTACACCTGGACCACCTACCGCCTGTGGCGCAAGAACCGGCGCAACAACGGCAACGGCACCACCGGCGTCGATCTCAACCGGAATTGGGGCTACCAGTGGGGCGGGTCGGGCTCCAGCGGCAACAGCAGCAGCGATATCTACCGCGGGCCGTCGCCTTTCTCCGAGCCCGAGACCACGATCGTCAGCGACCACTTCCTCGGCCTGCCCCGTGCCGCGGCACACATCGACTTCCACAGCTTCTCGCAGCTGATCCTCTACCCCTGGGGCTACACCTTCAACCAGCTCCCCGAGCCGACGCGCACCACCTTTGCCAACCTCGCCGACGACATGTCGAGCGCGATCGAGGGCGTGCACGGCGCGTACTACCGCCCGCAGCCGGCGTCCGACCTCTACATCGCCGACGGCATCGCCAGCGACTGGAGCTACTCCGAGGGCATGTGGGGCTTTACCATCGAGCTGCGCCCGGACGAGAACTCCGGGTTCCAGTTCGAGCTGCCGCCGGCCCAGATCATCCCCACGGGTGAGGAGAACCTCGAGGCGCTGATCACCCTCGCCGAGTTTGTCGCCTACCCCATCCGCTTTGCCTTCCCCGACGGCGAGCCGGCGATTCTCGAGGCCGGCGTCGCGACCGAGCTGGCCGTGACCGTCTCGGCCAGCACCGGGACGATCGACTCGGGGAGCGTTGCGCTGTTCAGCCGCATCGGCTCGAGCGGCCAGTTTACTGAGACGCCGATGGTCTTTGTCGGGCAGGACACCTACACAGGCGACCTGCCCGCCGCGTCCTGCGGCGACACCGTCGAGTGGTACGTCGGTGCCTCGACCACCGAGGGCGCCGACGCGACCTACCCGCGGGCCGGTGCCGCGGGGCCCGCGTCCGCCGAGGTGCTCGACCTGACCTTCGCGATGCTCGACGACGCCGAGTCGGACAACGGCTGGACGGTGGGGGCATCCGGCGACGACGCCACCACCGGCATCTGGGGACGCATGAACCCCGAGGGCACCGACGCCCAGCCGGAGGACGACCACACCCCCGCGCCCGGCACCGACTGCTGGGTGACCGACGGCCGCGCCGGCTCCAGCATCGGCGCCTACGACGTGGACGGCGGGACCACCACGCTCACGAGCCCCTCGATGGACGCCACCGGCGGGCTGGACGAGCCCATCGCGGTGCTGAGCTACTGGCGTTGGTATTCCAACGACCAGGGCAGCTCGGCCAACGAGGACTCGATGCCGGTCGAGGTGTCGTTCGACGGCGGGTCGTCGTGGACGCTCCTCGAGGACGTCTCCGAGAACGCCAACGCGTGGGTCTACCGCGAGTTCGTGCTCAACGACATCGCGGAGCCCACCGCCAACGTCCGAGTCCGCTTCCGTGCCCGCGACCTGGGCAGCGGCTCGATCGTCGAGGCGGGTGTCGACGATGTCGGCATCAGCGTCTACGGCTGCCAGTACCGTCCCGGCGACTACAACCGCGACGGCGACGTGAACACGCTGGACGTGCTCGCGTTCCTCAACGACTGGGCCGCGGGAGACCCGATGGCCGACTGGAACCACGACGGCGAGGTCAACACGCTCGACGTGCTGGCGTTCCTGAACGACTGGAACATGGGGTGATGCGGGGCTGAAACCGCCACGCCCCCGCGGCCCGGCCGCGGACATGCCGAGTCCTTTCCGCAGCGGGCGGCACGTATTGACGTGCCGCCCGTTGTGTGTCTAGGCTCGTGAGTCCGGGAGTTGGCCCGGGTTTTCGGTCCGGGTGGAGAGGTCCGGGCGTCGGGGATGATTCTCTTTGCAGGAGCAACGCACATGTCCGCACAGGACCTCATCGACAGCCTGAACGACGACCTGGCCTACGAGCTGAGCGCGGTGATCCAGTACCTGACCTACGCCGCGAAGGTCAGCGGGCCCAGCCGCCCGGAGCTCAAGGCCTTCTTCGAGGCCGAGATCCCCGACGAGACGGCGCACGCGCAGTACCTGGCCGGCAAGATCGTGGCGATGGGCGGGAACCCGACCACCACGCCCAAGCCGGTGCCCGAGGCGACCAGCGCCAAGCAGATGCTCGAGGAGATTCTCAAGGCCGAGACCGACGCCCACGACCGCTACGCCGCCCGTTCGGCCCAGGCCGAGGCACTGGGGATGAAGGGCCTGCAGGTCCAGCTCGAGGACATGGCCCGGGACGAGAGCGAGCACCGCGACGAGACCCTGCGCATCCTGCGGCGGTGGGAAACGGACTGAGCCCGGCGGCCCGGTGGTCCGGGCGAGAGCCCCCCGCCGAGACCCAAACACAACCGCCGCCCGGGGCGTGTGCCGCACCGGGCGGCTGTCTTTAACAGGGGATACAGGATTTGAACCTGTACTAACTGAACCAGAATCAGTCGTGCTACCGTTACACTAATCCCCTTCGGGTTGCGGGTGAATGCTACCCGCGTGCGCCGTCGAGGCAAGTGCGGCCGGGAGGGCCAATTCGGGGACGTCTCAGGCCTCGCGCCACTTGGCACCGTTGGAAGGCGGTGTCTCGCGGATGGGCGTCGCCCGGCCGTACTTCGAGGTCGGCCGGGCCGGCTCGGAGCGGGAGTTTGAGGGCGCGCCGTTGGAGTGCCCGTTGCCGTTGGTCCCGTGCTGTGCGGGATCGGCTCGGAGTTGGTCGGTATCTGTCAGTGGCTTTCCGGAGTTCCCGGGACCATCGTCAGAGGGGTCCTCGTCGTCGAGCCGCCGCTGGCGGGCCTCGTCGATCGAGCGGTCCATCTTCCCCAGGAGTGACTTGACCCGATCGAATGCGCTGTCTGTCGGCTGCATGTGGACCTCCCTGCTAGAGGCCTATCGGCCGAACCCGGGCCCCGCTTGGCCCGCACCCGCTTTCCCTCACATCGACCCCGGCAAGCCGTGGCGGTTGTGCGGGTTGGCCAGACTCCCGCGTCCGGCTACGCTGATTCATCCCCTCTTGGAGACCACCGCATGGCGACAGTCACGATCTCGAACGTCCGGAAGTTCTACGACAACGTCGAGGCGGTGAAGGGGATCTCGCTCGACATCGCCGACGGCGAGTTCGTCGTGCTGGTCGGCCCCTCCGGGTGCGGCAAGAGCACGACGCTCCGCATGATCGCGGGGCTCGAGGAGATCTCCGAGGGCACCATCGCCATCGACGACCGCGTGGTCAACGACGTCCACCCCAAGGACCGCGACATCGCGATGGTCTTCCAGAACTACGCCCTCTACCCGCACATGACCGTCGAGCAGAACATGGCCTTCGCGCTGAAGCTGCGTAAAACCCCCAAGTCCGAGATCGACCGCCGCGTCAACCAGGCCGCGGGGATGCTGGGCATCGAGGAGCTGCTCAAGCGCAAGCCCCGGCAGCTCTCCGGCGGCCAGCGTCAGCGGGTGGCGGTGGGGCGGGCGATCGTCCGCGAGCCCAAGGCGTTCCTTTTTGACGAGCCGCTCAGCAACCTCGACGCCAAGCTCCGCGTGACCACGCGGGCCGAGCTCAAGGCCCTCCACCAGCGTCTCAAGACCACGACCGTGTACGTCACCCACGACCAGGAAGAGGCGATGACCCTCGGCGACCGGATCGTCGTGATGGCCGCGGGCATCATCCAGCAGCAGGGCACCCCCTTCGAGGTCTACCACGCGCCGGTCAACCGGTTCGTCGCCTCTTTCATCGGCACGCCGCCGATGAACTTCGTCGAGGGTTCGCTCGCGGGCGGCGAGGGCGGGCTGCGGTTTGTCTCCGGCGACGGCGAGGTCGACCTGCTCCTGCACGACGCCCACGCCGCGCGGCTCGAGCCGACCGGCGAGGTCGTGCTCGGGCTCCGGCCGCAGGTGATGGCGCTGGCGCCCGCCGCGCAGCCCGGCCTGACGGTGACCGCCAAGGTCGTCGTCGTCGAACTGCTGGGCGACCAGATGGACCTGACCTGCACCGTCGGCACGCACACCATCGTCGCCCGGGTGCGGGCCGAGCCGGGCGTGACGCCCGGGCAGTCTGTCCACCTCACCGCCGAGCGGGAGCGGCTGTGCTACTTCGCGCCGGGCACGTTCGGCGCGAGCCTGCTCGCCGACGCGACGGTGCCGGCATGAGGAGCTCGAAGCGAAGCAGTCACGACGAGCACCCGGCCGCGTGGGGCGCACCCGGCATGGTGCAGGCCCGCGAGATGTTCTGGCAGAACGTCACCCGCGAGATGCTGACCTCGCTGGCGATGCAGCGGGCGCGGCTGCTGGGCTTTGCCGAGTCCCAGCGCAGGCAGTTCATCGCCCAGGGCAACCCCGACCCGGGGCCCATCAAGGACCTGCCCGGCTTCGACGGGCGCGTCGCGGTGGTCACGCGCCACGGCGACCGCATCCCGATCGCCGACATCACCCCGCTCTTTGCCTGCTCCATCGGCGGCAGCTCGCAGGCCAGGGCCCTCTCCGAGGATGTCCAGTGCACCGTCTTCCAGATCCGCACGCCGTCGGGAGAGGTCTACACCTTCCCCGTCCACGAGATCCGCGGCGTGCACGCGCTCTCGGAAGAAGCGATGCAGTCGATGAAAGACGAGGCCCAGAACGGAGAAGACGGGGCCAACGGTGAGGTCCCCTTCGGCTTCGCAGCCTTCACATCGCTCTCGCGCGAGCTGGAGGCCAAGCAGTCCGAGGGCGAGCCCGTGGACGCCGACGCCCCCGCCAAGAAGGCCCCCGCCAAGAAGCCGCCCGCCAAGAAGGACTGACCCCGCCTTTCAGACCATCCGGCGGGGCTACCGCCCGACGCCGTACTGATCGGACCCGGACTCGTGCGGGTGCTCGTCGAGCCCCTCTGCTTCTTCTCTGGCCAGTCGTTCGGTGATCTCGTCCTCGGTCGCCAGTTCCTTCTCGCTGTGGGCGACCACGGCCGCGACCATGCAGTCGCCCGTGACGTTCACGCTCGTGCGGCACATGTCGAGGATGCGGTCCACGCCGAGGATCACGGCGATGCCCTCCAGCGGCAGCCCGACGGCTTCGAGCACGATCACCAGCATCACGATGCCCACGCCCGGCACCGCGGCCGTGCCGATCGAGGCCAGCGTCGCCGTCAGCACGATCGTGAGCTGCTGCCCGAAGGACAGGTCCATGCCGTACATCTGCGAGATGAACACCGCCGCGACGCCCTGGTAGAGGGCGGTGCCGTCCATGTTGATCGTCGCCCCGACCGGGATCACAAAGCTGGTCACGTCCTCGGAGACGCCCAGCCGCTTCTCCACGCACTCCATCGTCACCGGCATGGTCGCGCCCGAGCTCGACGAACTGAACGCCAGCAGCTGCGCCGGGCTGATCGCCTTGAAGAACCGGCCGTACCGCACCGGCGTCAGCACCCGCAGCACGGTCGGATAGACGACGAACATCATCAGGGCCAGCCCCAGCACCACCGTCATGCAGTACCACGCGAGCTGCTTGAGCAGGTCGATCCCCAGGTCGGCGAGCTTGTCGACCAGCAGCGCAAACACCGCAAACGGCGCGAGGATCAGCACGATCTCCACGATCTTGATGATCACGTCCGTCATGCCGTCGAAGAACGCGATGAGCGGGACGGCCTTTTTCTTGGGGATGAGCGTCAGCGCCACGCCGATGAGCAGGCCGACGACGACGACCTGCAGCGTGTTGCCGTCGGCCATGGCCGCGAACGGGTTGCTGGGGAAGACCTCGAGCATCACGTCCCAGGTGCCCCGGTCCATCTGCGCTTCGGCGCTGCCGACTTTGGCGGTGGCCTCGGCCTCTCCGCTCAGGCGGAGGTCCTCGCGCAGGGTCTCGTCGAAGCCGCCACCCGGGCGGATCAGGTTGGCCGCGGACAGCCCGATGGTGATCGCGACGGCGGTGGTGACCAGATAGATCGCCACGGTCTTGGCGCCGATGCGTCCGACCTTGGTGATGTCGTTGAGGCTCGCGACACCGGCCGCGAGGCTGAACAGCACGATCGGCACGGCGATGAACTTCAGCCCGTTCATGAAGAGCGCGCCGATGAACGCGTTGAAGTTGCGGACGAACTTTGCCGCCTTGGCGCCGAGGCCCGCGCCCTCGTTGGGTGCCCCGGCCTCCATCGACAGCCCGGCCGTCTTGGGCCCGGCGAGGAACGACTTGGCGTCGTTGACGCCCAGCCCCTGCCACGTGGCCTCGGTCCACATCACGTTGACCGCCAGGCCGACCACGATCCCCAGCACCAGCCCGATCAGGATCTTCCAGTGCAGCGCGAGTCTTGTCTTGCCTGTCGCCATGGTGGTCCTCATGAGAGCGGCCGGTCGCCGGCCCGGTCTGCCGCGGCTCGGGGAGCCGTGTGCTTTCTGATCGTTCTGCGTGATTCTGCCCGCACGAGCCCGCCCGCACGGCCGAATCGACCGTGCCACACGATACCGCAATCCACATCCGCCCGCCGCGCCACTCCTACCATCACCCGATGCCGACCCGCCCCCGCTCCAGCCGTGCCCAGTTCGCCGATTATCTCTCGAAACGACGCAAGGCCGGTCACCTCGACCGGGTGATCGACGCCGAGCTCACCACGCCGCAACAGCGCGGCAAATCGGCGACAAAGTCCAAGGGCGGCCGCAACCGCTCCTTCCGCTCGCTCTTCGGCGCGTTCTGGCGGCTCATCGGACGCGGGCAGGAAGTGGTGATCTTCGCGCTCATCACCAAGACCATCACCGCGATCCTGGCGCTGGTCCCGCCTGCGCTCATGGGCCTGCTGGTCAACCAGGTGCTCAACACACCGACCGGGCGCGCAGGCTGGGCCCTCCTGCTGCCCGACCGCGAGACGATGCTCTGGCTGATCGCCGCCTGCATGCTGCTGGTCGCGCTGGTCGGCACCGGCGTCGGCATCGTCGGCCGGTGGATGCTCACACGCACCACCCGCGTCCTCGCGGCCGACACCAAGCGCCGCGCCTTCTCCCACGCCGCCACGCTGCCGCTCCACCGCATCCACCAGCTCAAGAGCGGCGGCCTCACCGCGCTGCTCCGCGAGGACGCCGGCACGGTCGCCGACCTGACCTTCGGCATGTTCTACAACCCGTGGGGCGCGATCGTGCAGATCGTCGGCACGCTGGCCATCCTCGCGTGGATCGACTGGCCGCTGCTTATCGGCGGCATGCTCATGATCCCCATCGTCTTCTACACCCACCGCGTCTGGATCGCCCGCATCCGCCCCGTCCGGCGCGATATCAAGGCCGTCACCATGCAGGCCGACAGCCACGCCACCGAGACCTTCGGCGGCATGCGCGTCGTCCGCGGCTTCGGCCGCGAGACCGCCGAGAGCGCCCGATACACACGCCGCAACGACCTCGTCGCCCGTCAGGAGATCTACGCCTGGTGGCTCAGCCGCGGCATCGACATCGCCTGGCAGATCTTCATCCCCGCCGCCAGCGCCGCCGTCGTGCTCTACGGCGGCTACCGCGTGATCAGCGGCGAGCTGTCGCCCGGCGCGGTGGTCAGCTTCTTTGCCTACCTCATGATGCTGCTCGGCCCGCTCTCCACGCTCGCCGGCACCGCCGCGGCGGTGCAGACCCAGCTCGCCGCCCTCGACCGCGTGCTCGACCTGCTCGCCGAGTCGCCCGAGTTCGTCGACGACCCCGAGGGCGACCGCATCGACCGCGCACACGTCAAAGGCCGCATCACACTCGAGGGCGTGACCTTCGCCTACAAGCGCCTCCGCACCAAGGCCGAGCAGGACAAGGCCGAAGAACAGGGCGGCTCGTCCGACAGCGAGCCCGTGCTCCACGAGATCGATCTCGACGTGATGCCGGGCGAGACCGTCGCCCTCGTCGGCCCGTCGGGCGCGGGCAAGACGACCTTGTGCAACCTCGTCGCCCGGTTCTACGATCCGCAGCAGGGGCGTGTCCTGCTCGACGGGCGCGACATCCGCGAGATCGACCCGCGGAGCTACCGCTCGCTGCTCGGTGTCGTCGAGCAGGACGTCTTCCTCTTCGACGGTTCGATCGCCGACAACATCGCCTACGCCCGACGCGGGGCGACGATGGACGAGGTCGTCGCCGCGGCCACCGCCGCCCACGCGGCCGAGTTCATCGACAAGCTGGAAGAGGGCTACGGCACGCTCATCGGCGAGCGGGGCGTCCGGCTCAGCGGCGGTCAGAAGCAGCGCATCGCCATCGCCCGCGCCCTGCTGGCAGACCCGGCGATCCTCATCCTCGACGAGGCCACCAGCAACCTCGACTCCGAGAGCGAGGCGTTCATCCAGGCCAGCCTCCGCGACCTCACCCGCGACCGGACGACCTTCGTCATCGCCCACCGGCTCAGCACGGTCCGCGACGCCGACCGCATCGTCGTGCTCGACGACGGCCGGATCTCCGAGGTCGGCTCCCACGAGGAACTGCTGGCCGCCGACGGGCGGTACGCCGCGTTCCTCGCCCGCCAGCTCGAGCCCGACCAGCCCCGGGGCCTCGGCGAGCCCGCCCGGGTGGAATAGACCGGGACCCGGCCCGATTTGCTCGGCGAGGGCGGCCGCTCGCCGTCTATCCTCACCCCATACGTCCGCGGCCAACGAGCCGCGGCACACACCCATAGGAGACACCCATGAAGACCCTCTCTCGCGCGCTCATCCTCGCCCTCGGCGTCTCGGCGTTCGGCCTCGCCGGCTGCCAGACCACCGGCTCGTCCAAGGTCGCCGGCGACGGTGCCTGCTGCGCCGACGGCGCCTGCGACGGTGCCTGCGAGGGCGACGCCGCCGCGACCATCTCGCAGGTCAGCAACGACACCTGCCCGCTCAGCGGCGGCGCGGTCAAGTCCTCGGCCCCGACCGTCTCGTTCCAGGGTCAGGAAGTCGGCTTCTGCTGCGGCGGGTGCGCCGAGAAGTTCGAAGCGATGAGCGACTCGGACAAGATGGCCGCCCTGGCCAACTAAGCCACCCCACGACCGGTTCTCGCCCCCCGCGTGCTCGCGGGGGCGACCGAGAACCTCTCGGGGCAGTCTGGGTAAGCCCGCCCCGCGGCCTCCGTTTGACCATTTCCAGCCGTTCCTATTGACCCGACGTACGTCTTTGAGGATGCTGGAGCGGTGGAGGTGTCGCGATGGCTGCGCCCAAAAACCTCGTTCACAGCCCAAACCCGCTCGCCGCGGCGCTCTGCGCCGCGGCGGCGTGCTGCGCGCCCGCCCTGGCACAGCCGTTCTTCAGCGTCGCCAACAACGGCCCCAGCGGCCTGCTCGGTGATGTGATCTACGAGAACAACGGGAGCGGATTCCCCGTGCCCATCGGCGGCGGGCCGGGCATGGGCCTCGGCCGCGCCGGTGACGAACTCATCAGCCTTGCCCCCATCATCGTCGATCTGGCCCCCGGGCCGGGCCTGGCCACCAGCGACTTTGTCATCTGCTTCTCGGTCGATCCGTTCGCTGTCGGCGTCAGCCGATTCCGCATCACCCGGCAGCACCTCTTCCGCCAGGCGCAGAACAACCAGCAGGCCGGCGACGCCTTCCTCTCGACCGAGGCCCTGCGCCGCGGCGTCGGGCTGCTCCCGCCGCCGGCGAGCATGGGGCTCGACAACAACGCCCTCGCGGTCAACCAGTCGCCCCGATACCCGGGCGACTTTGCGCTCCTGCCCGACGCCGACCCCGGCGCGTTCGTGGCCCCCGGCACCCCGCTCGACGACATCGACGCCACGCTCAACCCGACCGACGCCACGCCCCCGTCGGTGTTCTTCACCCTCAGCGGCGAGAGCCCGTCGCACGTGTTCCTCCCCGGGCCGGACAGCGGCGCGACGATCTTCCTCGATGTCGAGATCCAGGTCGGCGGCACCGAGTCGGTCTTCGCCCAGCCCGGCCAGATGGGCCTGGACGTCCTCGACGAGATCGACGGCCTGATCGTGCTCGACGACAACCTCAACGGTGTCCTCGACGGCACCGACGCGGTCTACTTCAGCCTCGCGCCCGGCTCGCCGACACTGACCGCCCTGGGCCTCCAGCCCGGCGACGTGCTGGTCTTCGAGAGCGGAAACCTCGCGCTCTTTGCCCCGGGCACCGTCTTCGGTCTCGCGCCGGGCGACAACATGAACGCGCTGGACTTCGTCCCCCTGGTCAACGGCTCGGCGGAGGACACCATCAACGCCATGGTCTCCTGCCCGGCCGACTACAACGGCGACACCATCATCGACACGCTCGACGTGCTGGTATTCCTCAACGTCTGGGTGCCGCGAGACCCCCGCGGCGATTTCAACAACGACGGCCAGATCGACACGCTCGACGTGCTCGACTTCCTCAACTCCTGGGCCGGCGGCTGCTAAACCCCCCGAGAACGGCCCCAGAGCCGCCCCGCGCCCTCTCCCGTTGCGCGAGGTCTTGTGGTAGACTCCGTGGTGAGGTTGCTCCCGTGGCGGTACCCGACACCATCCTGCAAAGCGCCAACGCCGGTGACAAGGCAGCCATCGCCGCCCTGCTCAAAGAAGTGGGTCCCCGCGTGCGCGCGCGGATCGAGCCCAAGATCGGCAAGCAGTGGTCGGGCCTGATCGAGGCAGACGACGTCATGCAGGTGAGCTACCTCGAGGCGTTCGTGCAGGCAACCAACATCGTCATCAAGGACGAGGCCTCCTTCGTCGCGTGGCTGACCCGCGTCGCCGAGAACAACCTCCGCGACGCGGTGCGGTCGTTCGAGCGCGCAAAGCGCCCCGACCCGCGCAAGCGCGTCACCGGCCCGGTCAACGAGGATTCCTACGTCGGCCTCGTCGAGGTGCTCGGCGTCACCACCACCACCCCCAGCCGTGCCGCGGCCCGCAAGGAAGCGGTCTCGATCATGGACCGCGTGCTCGCCAAGCTGCCGACCGATTACGCCAAGGTCGTCCGGCTCTACGACCTGGAGTGCCGCCCCATCGAGGACGTCTGCCGCGAGCTCGGCCGCTCGACCGGGGCGTGCTACATGCTCCGTGCCCGGGCCCACGACGCGCTGCGCGACGCGATGGGCACCGCGTCCCAGTTCTTCAGCGTGTCCTAGGTGCTCACCCGCGGCATCCGGCGGACACATTTTGTATTTCCCGCGTGAGTCCCCAGTCCGCCCGTCGCTGTCCTCTCTAGAGCACCATGCCCGACGACCCGAAACAACACGACGCCCCCGGCGATGCCGCGCCCCCGGACCGGCCCGGAGCCGAAGGCCCCGCCCAGCCCCCGTCGACCGACGACGACCTCATCGCGGCCGCGATGCTGGCCGCCGGGGCCCGCACCGACGGCAAACACCCCGAGCCCGACCTGCCGCCGCCGGACTACTTCCCCGGCTATATCGTGTCCCGCGAGATCCACCGCGGCGGGCAGGGAATCGTCTACCAGGCGGTCCACAAGACCACCAAACGCAAGGTCGCGATCAAAGTAATGATCGAGGGCGTGCTGGCCAGCACCCGCGAGCGCACCCGCTTCGAGCGTGAGGTCGAGATCCTCGCCCAGCTCGACCACCCCAACATCGTCAACGTGCTCGATTCCGGCTCGGTCGAGGGCCGGTTCTACTACGTGATGGAGTACATCTCGGGCTCGACGCTCGACGTGTGGATCAGCCAGCACGACCTGCCCATCGACCAGGTGCTCGAGCTGTTCGCCAAGATCTGCGAGGCGGTCAACGCCGCGCACCTCAAGGGCGTGATCCACCGCGACCTCAAACCCGCCAACGTCCGGGTCGATGCCAACGGCAACCCGCACATCGTCGACTTCGGCCTCGCCCGCATCGCCACCGGCATCCTCTCCGACGACGACCGACTCATGACCCTGACCGGCCAGTTCATCGGCTCGCTCCCCTGGGCCAGCCCCGAGCAGGCGCAGGGCATCCCCAGCATGATCGACGTCCGCACCGACGTCTACTCCCTCGGCGTCACGCTCTACCAGATGCTCACCGGCCGCTTCCCCTACCAGGTCGCCGGCAACATGCGCGATGTCCTGGACAACATCCTGCGCGCAGAGCCGGCGCGCCCCAGCACCGTCCGCCGACAGATCAACGACGAGGTCGAGACGATCGTCCTCAAGTGCCTGAGCAAGGAGCGCGACCGGCGCTACCAGAACGCCGGCGACCTCGCCCGCGACATCGCCCACTACCTGCGGGGCGACCCGATCGAGGCCAAACGAGACAGCGGGTGGTACGTCCTCCGCAAGACCGCCAGACGCTACCGGGGCGTCGTCGCCGTCGCCGCGACCATGCTCCTGATGCTCGTCGCCTTCGCCATCGGCATGAGCGTGCTCAACAGCCAGAAGGCACGGGCGCTCGACGATCTCGGCGCCGAGGCCCGCGCACGCCTGGCGATCATCGCCGAGCTCCAGGTCTGGCTCGAGGCCCCCGACCCGACGCTCGGGGCCGGCAAGGACATCACCATGCGCGAGGTGGCCGACCGCGCCGCCGAGCGGCTCGACGCCGAGTCGCTCGCCGACCAGCCGAGGGTGGAGGCGTCGCTTCGCACCATCATCGGGCGGACGTATTTCAACCTCGGTGAATGGCAGAAGGCCGAGCCGCAGCTCCGCCGCGCGTTGGAACTTCACGAAACGGTGAGCGGTGCCGAGAGCCAGGACGCGATCCAGACCAACCACCTGCTGGCGGTGGTGCTCCGCAACACCGGCCAGCTCGACGAGTCACAGGAACGGTTCGCAACCCTCCGCCCCGTGGTCGAGCGCGTCTTCGGGCCCGACGACGAACGCACGCTGCAGATCCTCAACGACATCGGCCAGCTGCACAAAATGCGCCGCGAACACACCGAGGCGATCGCGCTGTTCCGGACCGTGCTCGACCGTGTGAAGGGCGGCGCCAAGGTCAAGCCGGAGATGCTCGCCGTCGTCCGCGGCAATCTCGGAGAATCACTCGCCCAGACCGGCGAGCTCGATGAGGCATCAACCATGATCGCCGCCTCGATCGAGGCGATGGCCGCCGCCCACCCCGAGCCCCACCCCGACACCGCCCGCGCCCGCGTGCGCTACGCGGCCCTGCTGCAGGCAACGGGCAAAGCCGCCGAGGCCCGCGCCGAGCTGGAATCGGCGATCGCCATCTTCGACCAGACACTCGACGCCACCCACCCCGACGCGCTCGCCACCCGGCTCCGCCTCGCGGCCCTGCTCGAAGGCTCCGGCGACGCGGCCAACGCGATCGAACTCTTCGCCGCGATCGTCAGCGCGGGCGAAGCCTCGCTGCCCGCCGAAAGCCCGATCCTCGCGTGGTACCGCCATCTCTACGGCCGCGCGTTGCTCAACGCCGACCGGCTCGACGACGCCCGGCCGCTCCTCGAACGCGCCGTGGACGGGCTCCGCAATGCCCAGCACCCGCGCGCCCCCGACGCCATGCGGACGCTGTTGCGTCTGTACGAAGCGCAGCAGGACGAGACCAAGGCCGCGGAGCTGCGCGCACAGATCCCCGACACCGGCGGATGAGCCCGGTCAGGCTCAGAAGATCAACGCCGCGAACCCGACCAGAATCGCAACCACCGCACAGCTCGTCGCGATCACACCGACCGCCACGACGCTGCTCTTGATGCCGCCGATCGCCTTGACCACCTCGTTGACCCGGTCGGTCTCGCGGGCCTCGATGCGTTCGACCGCCTCGCTCAGCCGTTCGGTCGCCGAGGTCATCCCGGCCATCATGTCGCGGAACTCGACCAGCGAGCCGACAAGCTGCCGCTCCGACTCCGACGACTCGGCCAGCAGGCCGCGGATCTCCTCGAGCCGATCGAGCGTGCCGCGCTGGCCCTCGGTCAGGGCCTCGTCGCGGTCCCGCAGCGCCAGCGACACCGCCTCGAGCGCCTGATTGACCGCGTCCTGCCCCTCGCGCAGGTGCGCAAGATCGTCCGCAGCCCGCGGGAACCGCTCGGCGATCTCCGCCATCCGCCCCGACCGCTGGCCCTGCTCATCGAGGTGCGAATCGACCTTGCGGACGATCCCCAGCACCTCCTGATAGTTCCGCTGCAGCTCCGCGATCAACTCCTGACGCGAACGCGGCGGCTTGACCTCGGGCAGCGGCTCGCGCCCCGGGTCAAAGCCCTCGAGCTCATCGTCGGGGTCGTCGTCCACGTGCAGATCGATCGAGACCGGAGGCGTCGCACGCTCCGGGCGTGCGGGCTTGGCGGGCCCGGGCGACGGCGGCGGGGCCGAGGCCGCCGGCCTGCCGGCGCCCTTGGCGTGCTTCGGTGAAAACAGCTTTGCGAATACACCCATCTCCGGCTCCCTCCTGGACATCCCGGCCGGCATCCTCCGGCCACAACCACACGCGCAAGGTAGGGCACCCGGGCCGGTCTGGCAACGGTTCCCCCGGCCCGCCGCTCCCGGGTGTGCCGACTTCGGCGCAAGTCACCGGGATTACGCCGATTGCACGCCGCCGACCCTTGTCGCCCGGGCCGATTCCCTGTAGATTCGACTCCATGCCCGCGACCGAAATGGTGACCCCCCGCCGGATGCGGGGGCGATGTGCCCTCGCCTGTCTCGCCGCCACCGCGAGCGTGGTCGCGGTCTTCTCCGGCGGCTTCGGCGCCGCGCCCCCCTCCATCGCGCCCCCCTCCATCGCGCCCGATGCCAACGCCGCACCCCGATTCAACCGCGACGTGCGGCCGATCCTCTCCAACCACTGCTACCAGTGCCACGGCCCCGACTCGGCCGCCCGCAAGGCGGGCCTGCGGCTCGACCGGCGCGACGACGCGCTGGCCGCGCTCGAGTCCGGCGTCCACGCGATCGTCCCCGGCGATGCCGAGGCCAGCGCCGTCCTCGCCCGCGTCACGCACACCGACCCCGGGCAGGTCATGCCCCCGCCCGAGATCGGCAAGGACCTCAACGACGAGCAGATCGACACCCTCCGCCGGTGGATCGAGAGCGGCGCCGAGTACGAGCCGCACTGGTCGTTCGTCCCGCCGGTGAGGCCGCAGGCGCCGGACGTCAGCGCCGCCAACACCGAGTGGCGCACCAACCCGATCGATCGGTTCATCCTCGCGACGCTCGAGTCCGAGGGCCTTGAGCCCTCTCCGCGGGCCAGCGCCGAGACCCTGCTCCGCCGCGTCAGCTTCGACCTGACCGGCCTCCCGCCGACGCCCGAGCAGCTCGACCAGCTCCGCGCCGACGCCTCGCCCGAGGCCTTCGCCCGCGCGGTGGACCGGCTGCTCGCCTCGCCCCGCTACGGCGAGCACATGGCCCGCCGCTGGCTCGACGCCGCCCGCTACGGCGACACGCACGGCCTGCACCTCGACAACGCCCGCGAGATGTGGCCCTGGCGTGACTGGGTCATCGAGGCCTTCAACGCCAACATGCCCTTCGACCGGTTCACCGTCGAGCAGCTCGCAGGCGACCTGCTGCCCGAGCCCACGCTCGACCAGCTCGTCGCGACCGGCTTCAACCGCAACCACGTCTCGACCAACGAGGGCGGCGTGATCCTCGACGAGGTGCGGATGAACAACGTCGCCGACCGCATCGCGACCACCGGCACCGTCTGGCTCGGCCTCACCCTCTCCTGCGCCCACTGCCACGACCACAAATTCGATCCGATCCTCCACGACGAGTACTTCGAGCTCTTCGCCTTCTTCAACAACACCACCGAAAGCCCGATGGACGGCAACCGGACCGACTGGGCCCCGTTCGTCCGCGTGCCCAGCGACGAGCAGGCCGCAGAGCTCGCCTCGATGGACGAACGCATCGAGGCGATCAAGTCCGAGCTCGACGGGCCCTCCGCCGAGATCGACGCCCAGCAGGCCGCCTGGCGCAGCCAAGCCGCGGCCGAATGGACCAACGGCTGGCAGGTCACGGAGGTCGCCACCGCCACCGCCACCGGCGGCACCACGTTCCGCACGCTCGACGACAACTCCGTCCTGGCCGAGGGCGACAACCCCGATCGCAACACCTACCAGATCATCACCCGCACCGACGCGACCGACCTCTCGCTCCTCCGCCTCGAGGCGCTCACCCACGACTCGCTGCCGCACAAGGGCGCAGGCCGCGCAGACAACTCCAACTTCGTCCTCAGCGAGCTCGAACTCGAAGCCCGACCGGCCGGCGACGAGCACGCCGAGTGGACACCCATCCGCCTGGTCGCCGCCGCCGCCGATCACCAGCAGATGAACGGCCCCTACCCCGTCGCGGCCACCATCGACGGCATCGTCGGCGCGGCCAACGGCTGGGCGGTGGACGGCATGACCCGCCGCGAAGACCGCGTCGCGGTCTACGCCGCGGCCGAGCCCTTCGGCTTCGACGGCGGCACCGAGCTGCGCACCACGCTCCGCTTCGAGACGCACTTCCCGCGCCACGCGATCGGGCGTGTCCGCCTGGCCGTCTCGGGCGACGAGGCGCTCCGCGAGTCGGTCCTTCCCGTCGGCCTCGGCACATGGCACGCCGCGGGGCCCTTCCCCGCCGCCAACAGCGACGCCGCGTTCGCCGAGCCCTTCGGCCCCGAGCTGGCCCTCGCCGACACCCGCGCCGTCGACACCAGCGCCACCTACGCCGACAGCATCGCCTGGGTCGCCCATCCCGAGTGGGCCGACGGCACGCCGCACGATCTGGAGGGCGGTCTCGCCGCGACCTATCTCACCCGCACCATCCACGCCGGCAGCGCCCGCACGCTCACGCTCTCGCTCGGCAGCGACGACGGGATCAAGGTCTGGTGCAACGGCAGGCTGGTGCACGAGAACGACGTCGCCCGCGCCGTCGCGCCGGATCAGGACACCGTCACCATCGACCTCGACCCCGGCGAGAACCACCTGCTTATCAAGATCGCCAACTACGGCGGCGGGTTCGCGTTCTACTTCGACGCCGACAAGAGCGCCGGCAGCGATGCGCTCCGGATGCTCCCGCTCATCCTCGCTGAGGAGCTCACCGACGAGCAGGCCACCACGCTCCGCCGCTACTTCCGCAGCACGCGCTCGCCCTACATGCGCGAGCTGGCCGCCGAACTCGACACCATCACCGCCGAGCGCGATGCGTTTGAGGCGATGCTCCCCCTCACGCTCGTGATGGAGGAGAACGAGCAGCGACGCGCGACCCACCGGCTGCACCGGGGTGAGTACGCCGAGCCACGCGAGGAGGTCTCCCCCGGCGTCCCCGACGCGCTGCCGCCGATGCCCGAGGAAGAGCCCCGCGACCGGCTCGGCTTCGCCCGGTGGCTCGTCTCGCCCGACCACCCGCTCACCGCCCGCGTCACCGTCAACCGCCTCTGGCAGCAGATGTTTGGCACGGGGCTGGTCAAGACCGCCGAAGACTTCGGCAGCCAGGGAGAATGGCCCAGCCACCCCGAGCTGCTCGACTGGCTCGCCGTGGAGTTTGTCGAGTCCGGCTGGGACGTCAAGCACATGCTCCGTCTCATGGCCACCAGCCAGGCCTACCAGCAGCGGGCCGCCGTCACGCCCGATCTGCTGGCGCGCGATCCCCACAACCGCCTCCTCGCCCGCGGCCCGCGCTTCCGGCTCGCCGCCGAGGAGATCCGCGATCAGGCCCTGCTCGCCAGCGGGCTGCTCGTCGGCACCATCGGCGGGCCGTCGGTCAAGCCCACGCAGCCGAAGGGGCTCTGGTTCGATGTCGGCTACACCGACAGCAACACCGCCAACTTCACGCCCGATGAGGGCGACGCGCTCTACCGCCGCAGCATGTACTCCTACTGGAAGCGCACCAGCCCGCCGCCCAACATGGTCGCCTTCGACGCCCCGACGCGCGAGGCCTGCACCGTCCGCCGCTCGCGCACCAACACGCCGATGCAGGCGCTCGTGCTGCTCAACGACCCGCAGTTCGTCGAGGCCTCCCGCGTGCTCGCCCGGCGCGTGCTGCGGGCCGAGTCGCAGACCGACGCGCAGCTCGCCATGGCCTTCCGTCTCCTGACCTCCCGCTCGCCCGACAAAGCCGAGATCGACGTCCTGCGCGAGCTCTACGAGGCCGAGCACGCCCGATACTCGTCCAACATCTTCGATGCCCTCGCGCTCCTGGCGGTGGGGGCCTCGCCGCGCGACGAATCGCTCGACCCCGCGGCCCACGCCGCGATGACCAGCGTCGCCAACGCCATCCTGACCCTCGACGAGGCGGTGAACAAGTGAGCACCCACCCCATGGACCCGCACTGGGAGCAGCGAGTGCTCCAGACCCGCCGGCAGTTCTTCGGCCGCGCCGCCTCCGGCATCGGTGCCGCGGCACTGGCGTCGCTGATCAACCCGAGCCTCGCCGCCGGCGCGCTCGGCACCGGCGGTGGCGATCCGCGCGCGCAGGGCGTCCACATCGGCCCGCACTTCGCACCCACCGCCAAACGCATCATCTATCTCTTCCAGTCCGGCGCGCCCTCCCAGCTTGACCTCTTCGACTACAAGCCCAGGATGCGGGAGTACTTCAACACCGAGCTGCCCGAGACCATCCGCATGGGCCAGCGGCTCACGACGATGACCTCCGGCCAGGCCAGCTTCCCCGTCGCGCCCACCGCCTTCAAGTTCGCCCAGCACGGCAACAGCCGCGCGTGGGTCAGCGACCTCATGCCCCACACCGCCTCCATCGTCGACGACCTCTGCTTCATCAAGAGCGTCCACACCGAGGCGATCAACCACGACCCCGGCATCACCTTCATGCAGACCGGGTCGCAGATCCCCGGACGCCCGAGCATGGGCGCGTGGCTCAACTACGGCCTCGGCGCCGAGAACGCCGACCTGCCCGGCTTCATCGTCCTCATCAGCCAGGGCAGCGCCCAACGCGCCAGCCAGGCCCTCTACTCGCGCCTTTGGGGCACCGGCTTCCTGCCCAGCGAGCACCAGGGCGTGCAGTTCCGCGGCTCAGGGGACGCTGTCCTCTACCTCTCCAACCCCGACGGCGTGGACAGGCAGGGCCGGCGCAAAGCCCTCGACGCGATCGCCAAACTCAACGCCCGCCAGTTCCAGCGCGTCGGCGACCCGGAGATCAACGCCCGCGTCGCCGCCGGAGAGATGGCCTTCCGCATGCAGACCAGCGTGCCCGACCTGACCGACCTCTCCGACGAGCCCCAGGCCACGTTTGACATGTACGGCGAGAATGCGCGCAAGCCCGGCACCTACGCCGCCAACTGCCTCCTCGCCCGCCGCCTCGCCGAACGGGGTGTGCGCTTCATCCAGCTCTACCACCGCGGGTGGGACCAGCACGGCAACCTGCCCAGCGACATCCGCCTGCAGTGCGGCGACACCGACCAGGCCTCCGCCGCCCTCGTGATGGACCTCAAACGCCGGGGTCTGCTCGAAGACACCCTCGTGGTCTGGGGCGGCGAGTTCGGGCGGACGATCTACTCGCAGGGCGCGCTCAGCGAGACCAACTACGGACGCGACCACCACCCGCGCTGCTTCACTGTCTGGATGGCCGGCGGCGGGATCAAGCCCGGCATGACCTACGGCCAGACCGACGATTTCTCCTACAATGTCGTCGACAAGCCCGTCCACGTGCACGACCTCAACGCCACCATCCTCCACTGCCTCGGCATGGACCACACGCGACTCACCTACCCGTTCCAGGGACGCGATTTCCGACTCACCGACGTACACGGCCGCGTGGTCAAGGACATCCTCGCATGACACGACGTCAGACCCAAACCACCCGTCTCGCCGCGTGCTTCGCCGTCGCGCTCTGTGCCAGCGGAGCGGTCGCCGCCGCCACCAGCCAGCCCGCAGCCGCGTCGAGCCTGATCGACAACCTCCCGCGCGCGCTCGGCCGCACGCACCCCATGCTCGTCCACTTCCCCATCGCCCTGCTCATCGCCGGCGTGCTCTTTGAGTTCATCGCGATCGTGATCCGTCGCGACCGCACCAAGCCGAGCGTCGCCGGGCTCGCCTGCGTCACCGTCGGTGCGCTCGGCGCCGGTGCCGCGGCATGGGCCGGCTGGCTCAACGCCGACCTCGAGACCCACGGCCGGGGTGTCGCCGATCTCATGGAGACCCACCGCTGGCTCGGCATCGTCGCCGCGTCACTCGCGGGCGTCGCGCTCATCGGCGGCCTGATCGGCATGACCGGCAAGGCCCGAGCCATGACCGCCGTCTACCGCATCGCCCTCGTGCTCGCCGCCGGCACCGTCGGCGCCGCCGGGCACTGGGGCGGCTCGATGGTCTACGGCGAGGGCTACCTCACCGAGGCCCTCTTCCCGGCCCCCGCCCCCGAGCCCCCGAGCGCCGAGTCCCAGCTCGCCGAACTCGCCGAGCTCGAGGCCTCGGGCACGGTCCTCACCGTCGACTTTGCCACGCAGATCATGCCGATCTTCGAGGCCAGCTGCATCGAGTGCCACGGCCCCAACAAGAAGAAGGGCAACCTCCGGCTCGACACGCGCATGTACGCCATGGACGCTCGCGACGCCGACGAGCAGGTCATCATCCCCGGCGACGCCGAGGCCAGCGATGTGTTCTGGCGCGTCACCCTGCCCCACGACGACCCCGACCTCATGCCCCCCGAGGGCGACGGCGACCCGCTCACCCCCGAAGAGATCACCCTCCTCGAGACGTGGATCAACGAGGGCGCGGTCTGGATCGATGTCCCGATGGCCGCCCCCGCCGAGACGACCGACCAGGCCGCGGCCGAGGATGCGCTCCCCACACTCCCGCCCTTCGTCTTCGACGACGCGGCGCGCGCGCAGCAGGACGCCGGGCTCGACGCCCTCCGCCAGCGCGGCGCCGTCGCCAACCGCCTCGCCTCCGACGAGCCGTGGGTCGAGGTCCGCCTCGACCTGCTCGGCGAGAGCGTCACCGACGCCGACCTCGCCCTGCTCGGGCCGCTCGCGCCCACACTCACCTCGCTCCACCTCGCCGGTACCGCCATTACCGACGACGGCGTCGCGATGCTGGCCGACTTCCCCCGTCTCGAACGCCTCCACCTCGAACGCACCGCCACCACCGACGCCGGCGTCGCGCACCTGGCCGGCCTCACCCAGCTCCGCTACCTCAACCTCTACCGCACCAACGTCACCGACAAGGCGCTGGTCACCATCGCCAACCTGCCCTCGATCGAGAGCGTCTACCTCTGGCAGACCCAGGTCTCGCCGCAGGCCGGCGCACTGCTCGCCGCGCTGATGCCCGGTGTCGTCGTCGATCTCGGCCTCGCCGTCGAGCCCGCCGTCTTCCCCGATGCAGAGGCGGAGGCAGCCCCCGAGGCGGAACCCGCGAGCGAGTCCGACGTCGCGTCCGACGACCCGACCGAGCCCCGCATCGACCTCGCGTCACTCCCCGGGTGCTGCCGAGCCGCGGCCGAGAAGGGCAACGAGTGCGACCATCCCTGCTGTGTGGAGGCCCGCGCAAAGGGCGAGATCTGCCCCAAGTGCGCCGGGAACTGAACGTGCCCCTGCGAGCCGACAACCGACGCCCTCGAGCCGCCACCCTGGCGGCGGGCGTAATCGGTATCGCCGCGCTGCTCGGCACGCTCGGGCTGACCCGCCACGCCCGGCCGGTCTCCATCAGCGACGCGCCCGCCGTCGACTTCGCCCGCGACATCCGCCCGATCCTCTCCAACAACTGCTTTCTCTGCCACGGCCCCGACCCCTCATCGCGCGAGGCCTCGCTCCGGCTCGACACCCGCGAGGGGCTCTTCACCGCGCGCAACGAGAAGAGCGACGCCCCGGTCGTCCCCGGCGACCGCGCCGCCAGCCCGCTCTGGCAACGCATCACCACGACCAGCGCCGACGACCACATGCCCCCGCTCGACTCGGGCAAGTCGCTCACCCCCGCGCAGCTCGACACCATCGGCCGCTGGATCGACGCCGGCGCGCCGTGGAAGAACCACTGGTCGTTCGAGCCCCCGCTCGAGCACACGCCCCCGGCCGTGCAGGACGAGTCGTGGCCGGCCTCCGACATCGACCGCTTCGTCCTCGCGCGGCTCGAGTCCGAGGGGCTCACCCCCTCGCCCCGTGCCGACCGCCCGACCCTCCTCCGCCGCGTCAGCCTCGACCTGACCGGCCTGCCGCCGACACCCGAAGAGGTCGAGGCGTTCGTAACCGACAACGCCCCCGACGCCTACGAGCGCGTCGTCGATCGCCTCCTCGCCTCGCCCCGATTCGGCGAGCGCTGGGCCCGCGTCTGGCTCGACCAGGCCCGCTACGCCGACACCAAGGGCTACGAGGCCGACCGCTCCCGCACCATCTGGCCCTACCGCGACTGGGTCATCCGCGCCTTCAACGAGGACATGCCGTTCGATCAGTTCGCGATCAGGCAGCTCGCCGGCGACCTGCTGCCCGACGCCACCGACGACGACCTGCTCGCCACCGCCTTCCACCGCAACACGATGAACAACGACGAGGGCGGCACCGACGACGAGGAGTTCCGCGTCGCCGCCGTCAAGGACCGCGTCGCGACGACGTTCCAGGTCTTCAGCGGCCTCACCATGGCCTGCGCCGAGTGCCACACCCACAAATACGACCCGCTCACCCAAACCGAGTACTACGAGGCGTTCGCGTTCTTCAACCAGTCCGCCGACGCCGACCGCCCCGACGAGTCGCCCACGCACAGCTTCGGCACCGAAGCGCAGCAGGCCGAACTCGCCGCGCTCCGAGCCGAGATCCAGGGCCTCCAGTCGCAACTCGACGACGCGCTGCAATCAGCCCTCGCCTCACCGCTCGAGCCCGACGCCGTCGGCACCTCCGGCCCCGCCACGTTCAGCGAGCCGGTCGATATCTACTGGATCGACGACGACACGCCCGCCGGCGTCACCCTCATGGCCGACGGCGCCCCCGCACCCTGGCGGTGGATCACCAGCGACGAGCACCCGTCCGCCGTCGGCGGCCGCGCGCTGCTCCGCTCCGGCCCCGCCTTCACGCAGCTCTACTTCGACACCGCCCCCATCCCGATCCAACTCCACGACGGCGACCGCCTCGTGATGCACGTCTGGCTCGACGAGGCCGACCCGCCCGCCGAGATCATGCTGCAGATCCACACCGTCGCCTCCGGCTGGGCGCACCGGGCCTACTGGGGCGAGAACCTCATCACGTTCGGCCAGGACGGCACCGGCGCACGCCGCAACCTCGGCCCCCTGCCCGTCCGAGGCCAGTGGGTCCGTCTCGAGATCGACCCCGCTCAGCTCGACCTCGCCCCCGGCGCCCAGATCGACGGCCTCGCCCTCAGCCAGCACGGCGGGACCGTCCGCTGGGACGGCATCGGCCTGATTTCAAAGCACCTGCCCAACACCCGCTGGAAGCAGAGCTTCGGCGCGTGGCGCGAACTGATGCGCGCGCAGGACGCACGAGGCCTCCCCGAGCCGATCGCCGCCGCACTCGGCGCAGAGTCACCGATGCCCGAGCAGCTCGACACTCTCCGCCGCCACTACGCACAGCACTTCCACGCCCCGACCCGCGCGCTCACCCGTCCGCTCACCGAGACCATCGCCGCGGCCCGCGCCGACGAGTCGCGGGTCCGCGCCGCCATGCCCACCGTGCCCATCATGGCCGAGCTCGCGCCCGATGCACGCCGCACCACCCACCTGCTCTCCGGCGGCAGCTACCTCTCGCCCGACGCCGAGGTCAGCCCCGGCGTGCCCGAGGCACTCCACCCCTTCCCCAGCGACCTCCCGCGCGACCGGCTCGGCTTCGCCACGTGGCTCGCCAGCCCCGACAACCCGCTCACCGCCCGCGTCACCGTCAACCGCTTCTGGGAACGCTTCTTCGGCCGCGGCATCGTCGAGACGCTCGAAGACTTCGGCGCCCAGGGCGCAGCACCCACCCACCCCGAGCTCCTCGACCACCTGGCTCTGACATTCATCGAGGACGGCTGGAGCGTCAAAGAACTCTGCCGCCGCATCGTGCTCAGCGAGACCTACCGGCAGGCCTCCGACGCCTCGCCCGAGCTTCTGGAGCGCGACCCGCACAACGCCCTCTTCAGCCGTGGCCCGCGCTTCCGCGTCGAGGCCGAGATGGTCCGCGACCAGGCCCTTGCCGTCGCCGGCCTGCTCAGCCCCAAGATGTTCGGGCCGCCGGTCTACCCGCCCCAGCCCGACGGCATCTGGCAGGTCGTCTATTCCGGCGAACGCTGGATGACCAGCCAGGGCGAAGACCGCTACCGCCGCAGCCTCTACACCTTCCTCCGCCGCACCAGCCCGTATCCCTCGATGACGACGTTCGATGCGGGCAGCCGCGAGGTCTGCCTGCCCCGGCGCATCCGCACCAATACGCCGCTGCAGGCCTTCGTCACGCTCAACGACCCGGTCTACGTCGAGGCCGCCCAGGCCCTGGCCCGCCGCATGATCAACGAGGGCGGCCCGATCGCCTCCGACCGCGTCTCCCGCGGCGTCCGTCTCTGCCTCCTGCGCGAGCCGACACGCGAAGAGACCGAAGTCCTGCTCGACCTCGTCGCCGACGCGTACATGCACTACCGAGACCACGCCGCCGACGCGCAGACCTTCGCGACCGACCCGCTCGGCCCGCTGCCCGACAGCCTCGACCCGGCCGAGGCCGCCGCGTGGACCGTCGCAGCCAACGTGCTGCTGAATCTCGATGAGTTCCTGACGAGGAAGTGAGGGTGTGCGTTTGCGAGTTGATATCGGTCGAGCAGGAGTCGGGTGTGCCTTGACGAGCCCCGAGCGCAAGCTCGGGCAAGTGGCCGAAGCCCGTGCCGTCATCGCGAGACTCGACCTCGGTCCCGAGCTTGCGCTCGGGGCTCGTAGAGCCACGCCGATCGCACACCCGTTGTGTGCGATTCGAGAGACCCCGACCCCATGAACCCCCTCCACGAACACTACCGCTGGGTCAGCCGCCGACACTTCCTCGGCCAGTGCCGCACGGGCCTGGGCGCGATCGCGCTGTCGTCGATCCTCGGCGGCACGGCCGCGGGCGCTGTCGCCTCCGGCCCGGACTCCAACCCGAGCGCCGACAATCCCTTCCTCCCCCGCCCGCCGCACTTTGCGCCCAAGGCCAAGCGCGTCATCTGGCTCCACATGGCCGGCTCTCCGCCCCAGCACGACCTGCTCGACCACAAGCCGATGTTGACCAAACTCAACGGCCAGCTCTGCCCGGAGAGCGTGCTCGAGGGCGAACGCTTCGCCTTCATCAAGGGCCACCCCAAGATCCTCGGCTCGCCCTACAAGTTCGCCCGGCACGGCCAGAGCGGCATCGAGATGAGCGAGCTGCTGCCCAACCTCGCCAGCATCGCCGACGACCTGACCATCGTCCGCACCATGCACACCGACCAGTTCAACCACGCCCCCGCGCAGCTGTTCCTCTACTCCGGCTCGCCCCAGCTCGGCCGCCCCAGTTTCGGATCGTGGGCGACCTACGGCCTCGGGTGCGACTCTTCCGACCTCCCCGCCTTTGTCGTCCTCGTCTCCGGCGGCACGACCCCGAGCGCCGGCAAGAGCGTCTGGGGCTCCGGCTTCCTGCCGAGTGTCTACCAGGGCGTCCAGTGCCGCACGTCCGGCGACCCCGTGCTCTACGTCTCCGACCCGCCCGGCATGCAGCGCTCCACCCGCCGCCGGAGCCTCGACGCGCTCCGCGAGCTCAACGAGCTCCAGCACGCCGAGGCCGGCGACCCCGAGACCCTCAGCCGCATCAGCCAGTACGAGCTCGCCTTCCGCATGCAGGTCTCGGTGCCCGAGGCGATGGACATCGGCCTCGAAGACAGGAAGACGCTCGAGCTCTACGGCGCCGCCCCCGGCGAGACCCGCTTTGCCAACAACTGCCTGCTCGCCCGCCGCCTCGCCGAACGCGGCGTGCGCTTCGTGCAGCTCTTCGACTGGGGCTGGGACACCCACGGCACCGGCCCGACCGACGACATCGTCACGCAGCTGCCCAAGAAATGCCGCGAGACCGACAAGCCCGTCGCCGCGCTCATCACCGACCTCAAGCGTCGCGGCATGCTCGACGACACGCTTGTGGTCTGGTCGGGCGAGTTCGGCCGCACCGCGATGAACGAGGAACGCAACGGCTCCACGTTCCTCGGGCGCGACCACCACCCGCACTGTTTCAGCATCATCATGGCCGGCGGCGGGCTCAAGCCGGGCTACACCCACGGCACGACCGACGATCTCGGCAGCCGCATCACCGACAAGCCCGTCCACGTCCACGACCTGCAGGCGACGATCCTCCACCAGCTCGGCCTCGACCACACCAAGCTGTCCTACCGCTTCCAGGGCCGCGACTTCCGCCTGACCGATGTCCACGGCAACGTGGTCCACGACCTGCTCGCGTGATGTTCCTCGCCGCGGGGCACCGCGCCGAACAGCCCCGCCTTGTCGAGCCCCGAGCGCAAGCTCGGGCCCGCCTCCCGGTCACCGCCCCTCGGTTGAGGCCCGGCGAAACAACCCGAGATCGCGCTGGGGGCTCGTCGTCGGTATCGACACGCTTCCACTCCGACCTCGACCGGCTCCACTCACG
>JBICHP010000030.1:0-78447 GCA_043100935.1 Phycisphaerales bacterium JB054 | reverse complement strand
CTCGACGTCGAATCCCCCGTCGCCCTTGGGCGCGGCGGCGGCGTGTGCGTCGTCGTACTAGTCCGCACCCACGCCCGCGGCCCGGGCGGGCTCGGGGGGGTGGGTGTGGGTGTTTTTGGTGTTGTGTGTGCTTCGCTGGTGGTGGCTTGTGTTGGTGCGCCGTGGTTTCTTTTTCTTTTTCAGGGCGCCGCCGCCGCCACCGCCGCTGGCGAAGGGGCCGGGGTCGGGCTGACCGGAGATCAGCGCCCGCACACGGAGTTGGATTGACTCCGGCAGCGCCATCACCGCCTGCATGTTCGACGCCCGCTCGGCCTCGGAAATGTCTTGGAAGCTCTCCATGTACGCCGCCCGCTCCGCCGGCGTCGCGACGATGAAGTCGATGATGAACCCGGGCGTGCCCTGCTCCTGCAGCGCCTTGCGTTCGGCCTCGACGTCGAATCCCCCGTCGCCCTTGGGCGCGTCGGCGGCGGGTGCGTCGTCGGCCTCGTCCTCACCCTCGGCCGCGGCCTCCTTGACCAGGTCGGGCCTCACCCACGCCGGCGTGGCGAAGCTCCACACGCCGAACTGTGCGTAGGCAAACTGCGTGAACGACCCGTCCCACTCGCCCTTGGGCGCGCCGGTCTGGTTGGTGGTCTCTTTGAAGAGCGTCTGCACGCGCTCGTAGGTGTTCTTGTCGCCGTCCTCGATCCCCGTGGGCTCGCGCCCGTCCTTGGCATACTTCCCGGTCGCGGGCGTGTTGAGGATGTTGTCGCTCGGCGTGTAGGCGAGCGCACAGACGATGTTGTCCCGCGTCATCATCCACTCGACGAGGCGGCGGGTTTCCGGTTCGGAGAGCGCGTGGGGGCCGGCGCCGTCGGCGTATTCAGGCCAGAGCGAGGGGAAGTTGCGGTCCAGGTCCACGCCGCCGCCGGCGCTGCCCGCGATGCCGTCCTCGTTGAACGCACCGTCGCCGTCGTTGTCGATGCCCTCGATCAGCACGGCGTACTCGGCGATCTCGCCCTTGTCGGCGTCGGGCTCGCGCAGCAGCCGCGGCTCCTCGGGGTCGAGCACCAGCGTCGGCCGGAGCCCCGTCCCCGGCGCCGGGTTCTTCACGCGCATCATCGTGATCACGCCGTCGCCGTTGAGGTCGTCGGCCGGGTCCTCGTCGTAGCGACCGTCCCGGTCGGCGTCGGCCGAGCGCGGCGCCCGCCCGAACTCCGCCCGCGGCGTGCCCGGTCGGTCAAACATCGCGTCGTTGTCCGGGTTGAGATCCGGCACGACATACACCGTGTACTTCCCGAGCAGCTCCGGGTGATCGGTCACGAGACGGTCAACGATAGAGATCGCCACCCGAGAGCCGAAGTCGTGCCGGCCGTCGAGCCCGGCGACGATCAGCAGCGCCGGGCGGTCGTCCGGTCCGCGGCCCAGCTCGTCCGGCTCGGTCGAGCCCACCCGCCAGCCGGTGATCAGCTTGCCGCCCAGGCTCGAGCCGATCTCGAAAGTCTCCACGGGGCTGGCGCTCCGCGTGATCGGGCCGACCTCGCCGAGGCTGGTGCCCGCGAGGGCGAGCAGTGCCGCGGCACTCCACATCAATCTCTGGTGCATCAATGAAACTCCGGTCGCGTCACCCGACGCTGTTCAACAGGGGTCGCACACCATATCGAGTCTGCCGCTCGGCCGTGCCCGGTAATTCTCCCGGCCGGATCGGGCTGAAATCGGCTTGAACGACCCTGAGCGGGTGTCCGGGCGTCTCATGTTCGCTAACACTAACAAACAACGGACTTTCTTGTCTTTCCCCGCTTGACAAACCGGGGCAAATCGGCGCAAATGATGGGGCAGTCAGCGACCGCCGAGGATTCTTCTCGGTCGAACCGTGTGGGGCGGAGGCGTGTGCTGATTTCGGGCGAGCTCGTGGGAGTGACGCACGCCCGACCACAAGGAGGTGTGCAGTGCAGGAATTCCAACCGAATCCGAGAGGCTCGGACCACGAGATCGAGCCGAAGAGTCTGTTCCGTGCCGACACCGACCAGCACGGCGATTGGTACGTCTGGCGCCGGCTGGGCCAGAACGGCTGGGCCACCATGCGCCGGTGCGATGATCGCGGCGCGGCCGAGCACATGGCCGAGAGCCTCAACACCGAGTCGATCACGACCCGGGGCGGCGACCGCGCCTTCGGCGGCTGAGACGTCGATCTCCGCGGAGCCTCACCCACAGCCCAGATCCGGGCCACAGTTCTGCCGGTCGCGTGCGCGCAGCTCCCTGTGCGTCGTCAGATAGCGCGATTTTTGCCGATTCGCGGGCTCTTTGCGTGTCTTTACCCAGCTTGTGGTCCTATTGTCACCTCCGGCTGTTTCAATCGGGAGCATCCGGATTTGTGAACATGGGGCAGGGGACCTGGTATCTGCCGGTCTGCCCCCAAGACTGGGAGATCGCGTGATGAGCAATTTCTTTGGGCGAGCCCTCTGGGCCACAGCCGTCTCGGCGGCGACGGCGGCCGCGGCACTCGGGCAGGTCGTTTCCGACGCCGTGCCGATGCTGTCGCAAACGCACATTCTGGACGGCCAGCCGTCGGTCTGGCAGCCGGCCGGCCCGGGTGAGTTCCACGGCGTGCCCGACGCCAAGACGTTCTCGACCTTCAGCACCGATCCGCGCGACTCGGCGCTGTACGGCCTGGAGATGAAGCCCCGGACCGACGGCGGCGCCCGCCCGCCGACGAACACCAACCCGGGCGGCCTCCAGCAGGGTGGCATCGCCGGGGGCGGTGGGGGGTCGCGGTTTATCAACCAGGATCCCTCCTGCGCGACGGGCTGGTTCAGCAACAACAACCACGACAGCAGCCCGTACCTCGTCTTCGACGACTTCCGCGCCGGAGTCGAGCCGCTGCGAAACGTGCGTTTCTACGCCGGCGTCTTCGGAGGCACCGGTTCACTCGATGCGATCTCCACGATCGGTGTTGAGATCTGGTCGACGCAGGTCAGCGGCGACGCGTGCGGCTGGGCCTACGCCTCGCTCGCGGGCAAACAGACCTTCACGGTTTCGGAGGTTGCGCCGAAGTACCACTGCTCCGGCGCTCTCGACTTTTACCAGATGACCGCGAACTTCGACGTCCCCATCGAGCTCACTCCCGGTGAGATCTACATGGTGCTGGTCTACGCCACGCTGGTCGACCCGAACGGCTCGGAGCTGTTCGCGTGGTGCCAGAGCGACATGTCGAACTACCGTGACGCGACAACGTGGGACTACACCACCGGGGAGTACGTCCGCTGCAGCCCCGACATGGCGTTCACGACCAACGTCGATGTCGAGTGCTTCGAGCACGACTGCCAGACGACCTGCTACTTCAGCAACGTCGGGAACAACACGAACTCGTTCCTTTCGCTCGACGATTTCACCGCTTCGGAGACCGGTGACCTCCGGCAGCTCCAGTTCACGGGCGGCGTGTACAACACGGGCACCGGGAACGGCGAGCTGCTCGGCAATATCTCCGGCTTCACCATCGAGCTCTACCACTCGATCGCGACCGACGACCCCAACTTCCCCTGCGACCATTGGCACAGCGGGTTCCTCGGCGCCTTCAACGTCAGCCTGGCCGAAGCACGCCCCGTCTACGACTGCACCGATCTCTTCGGCATCCCGCAGTACCAGTTCACGGTGAACATCCCCGCCGACGTGTACCCGCTCGTGGCGGGCACCGACTACCTCCTCGGCGTGTACGGTGTGCCCGTCGATCCCGACTCGACCGAGCTCTTCTGCTGGGGCGGGACCGACGCGGTCTACGGCCGCAATTCGTTCTCCTTCAACACCGCCAGCGGTCTCCAGGAGATCTGCCACGACTACGACCAGGCCTTCTGCATCAACGGCGACCGGCCGTGCCTCGGCGACTTCAACTTGGACGGCGAGAGCAACACGCTCGACGTGATCCACTTCCTCAACGCCTGGAACGACGGGCACCCCTCGTCGGATATCAACGGCGACGGCAACATCAACACCCAGGACGTGCTGGCCTTCCTGAACCGCTGGAACATCCCCTGCTGAGCGGGAATCCGCCCGGCGTTTCTGCTTGACGACTTCACCCCCCGGGACTCGTCCCGGGGGGTGTTTGCGTTGGGAGGAAGCTCTCTCCGCCCCCGGTGGTTGAGGGCATTCCCTCGCGACGCAGCGCTCGCGGCTCCATGTGGCGCCGGTTCGCTCTTGGTTGAGTTTGCGTAAGTATTTGCAAATGCTGTGGTTGCGCGGTGTGTGCAGAATTATCGGATTTTTGCGTGTGATTACCCAGATTGTGATACCATGGATTCTTCCGGTTGTCCGAGTCTGGGCATCCGGGTTCGTGAACATGGGGTAGGGCGTGTGGCGTTTGCTTCCTCGCCCCCAAGATTGGGAGATTGCGTGATGAACAGGTTCCTCGGACGTGCTCTCTGGGCAACCGCCGCCGCCGCTGCGACAGCGGCCACGGCATTCGGGCAGGTCGTCTCCGACGCCGTGCCGCTGATGTCGCAACAGCACATCTTGAACGCGCAGCAGTCCGGCTGGCAGCCGGCCGGCCCGGGCGATTTCCACGATGCGCCCAACGTCGAGCGGTTCTCGACGTTCACCACGGACCCATCGCAGTCCGTGCTCAACCAGATCCGCGACGCCCCGGCCGACGGGTGGTCGAACCCGTACCCCGGGCCGCACTTCGGCGGCGACAAGCTGCAGAGCGACGGCGTGGCCGGCGGCGGAGACTCACGGTTCATCGATCAGCCGCTGGACTGTTCCACCGGCTTCTTCAGCAACAACAACTCGAACTCCAACCCGTACCTCAGGTTCGAGGATTTCCGCGCGGGTGCCGATCCGCTCCGCAACGTGAAGTTCTACGGCGGGGTCTATCTCGGGAACATCAACGACATCTCGACGATCGGTGTCGAGATCTGGACCATTCAGGCGACCGGTGACGGGTGCGGCTGGACGTACCAGTCGTTCGTCGGGAGCCAGACCTTCTCGCTCGCCGAAGTGAACCCGGTCTACAACTGCACCGGTAACTTCTTCGACACCTACGAGATGCAGGCCAACTTCTCGTCTCCCATCGCGCTCAACCCCGGTCAGGTGTACATGATCCTCGTCTACGCCACGCTGAGCGACCCGAACGGCTCGGGCCTCTTCACGTGGAACCAGAGCACGGCGAGCAACTACAACCCGGCGCAATCGTGGGACCGGACCACGCAGACCTACCTGGGCACCTGTGGCCCCGACATGGCGTTCGCCACCAACACCGCCTCCGAGTGCTTCGAGCTCGACTGCGTCGCCCCCAACTGCTACTTCAGCAACTTCACCAACAACAACAACCCCTACATCGTCGCCGATGACTTCACCGCGTCCGCGACCACGGATCTCCGCCAACTGCAGTTCACCGGCGGCGGCTACGACATCGGCAGCTTCTCGCCCACACTGCTCGGCAACATCGCGGGGTTCTACATCGAGTTGTACACCATCGCGCCCGATGGCGGACAGACCTGCGGGAGTCTCCTCACGGGCTTCCTCGGCGCCTATCAGGTCAGCATGGCCGATGCCCGCCCGGTGTTCCAGTGCATCGACGCGTTCGGCATCCCGCTCTATGAGTTCACGGTCAATATCCCCGCCAACGTCTACCCGCTGACCGCGGGCACCACCTACGCGGTCGGCATCTACGGCGTTCCCGCCGATCCCAACAACACCGAGCTGTTCTGCTGGGGCCTGACCGACGGGCTCTACGGCCTCACCTCCTACTCCTACAACCTCGACACCGGGGTCCGCGACGTCTGCCACGAGGCCGACCAGGCCTTCTGCATCAACGGCGATCGCCCCTGCCTCGGCGACTTCAACATGGACGGCACCCGCAACACGCTGGACGTGCTCGCCTTCCTCAACGCGTGGAACGCCCGGCACCCCTCGTCGGACATCAACGGCGACGGCGTGATCAACACGCTGGACGTGCTGGCCTTCCTGAACCGCTGGAACATTCCCTGCTGAGCGGGAAACCCACCGGCGGCTCTGCATGACCCCTACGCCCCCCCCGGGACTCGTTCCGGGGGGGGTGTTTGCGTTGTTGCGGGGGCCGCACGCCCCAGGAGCGGCATATATTTGTGTGTTGTCAGGGTCTCCGGCCCGCCCTTTTTGTCCGCCTGCTGGAAATCTCGGGGTCTGGATGCCCAAAGTTAGTGGTCACGGAACTTATTCGGTCCGGCGGTGTTATAGATACTGAGGCCGCGGCGGATCCGCGCCGCACAAAGGAGGCTTGAGAATGCGAAGGGCTCTGAAGACAGCAACCACGACCCTCACCCTGTCCGGCCTCGTCGCGGCCGCGACACTGACCGGATGCACGCGCAACGAGAGCGTCGGCCAGTCCGGCGGCAGGATCAACCCGTACGCGAGCACCCGCGGCGACGCGGCCTCGACGGCCGCGAGCATGCCCGCGATGCTGGAATACTCCGACCAGGTCGCCGAGGCCCTGACCCGCCGGCTGTCGAGCATGCCCCGCATCGCCAACGCGCCCACGCGCGTCATCGTCGAGCTCGGCGCGATCGAGAACCAGACCGACACGCCCCGCAGCGATTTCGAGCTCATCCAGCGCCGGCTCCGCAGCAAGCTCATCAACAGCGACATCGCCTCGGCCAACATGAAGTTCGTCGAGAGCGTGCAGGCGATGGACGCCGAGGCCCGGCGCGTCCGCGGCGGCGAGACCGACCCGCTCCAACGCGACTACGGCGGCGGCCAGACCGACCGCTACGACCCGGCCAACACCTACGTCCTCCGCGGCGCGTTCTTCGAGTCCAAGCGCAGCGACACCAGGCGGTACTTCTTCGAGTTCAACATGACCAACCTGCAGGACCGCGAGATCGTCTTCAACGAGGCGTTCGATCTCGCCCAGCAGCGGTGACCGCTCGCGCACGGCGTTCGTCGTGAACAGCCGGCGCCGAGCACAAGAGGTGATGTCATGCGCCGATCGCAGCACAACACGCGAAAGCAGAGACCGATGCGCCTTCGGCGCGGTGCCCGCCGAATGATGGCCTTGCCGGCCGCGGCCACGCTCCTGCTGGGTGTCGCCGGCGGCTGCGCGACCACGCCCGGCCCCCGCACCACCCGCCTGGCCGACGCCGACCTCACGCAGGCCGTGCTGACCGTTCGCGACCAGCTCGCCGGCAGCGCGTTCCTCACGTCGCGAGACGCCGGTTCACCCGAGGCGCGTCTCGTCGTCCGCCGGGTCGAGAACCTCTCGACCGACCGGATCCCCGAGGCCGAGCAGTGGTCGCTCGTCTCCCGCGTGCTCGCGGCAGAGGGCATGCAGGACCTGCTGCGGAGCAAGATCATCACCGTGCAACTCCCGCCGGAGAAAGTCCGCCTGCTCGAGCGGGGCGGCCTGACCTTCGGCGAGTTCCAGCAGGAGAGCTGGCCCACGCACCTGCTCGAGGCGCAGATCGCCTCGGCGACCCGCGCCGGCTCGCTGACCGGCGGGCGCGACGCCGACATCCGCAAGGAGTACTACCTGCTGAGCTTCACCATCGAGGAGGTGCAGAGCCGGGCGCTGCTCTGGCAGGGCACCACCGAGGTCGCCCGCGAGGTGTGGGGGTCCGTCGTTGACTGACGCCGTCGCCACATTGCAGAGTCGGCCCGAGGGCGACCGCGCGAGCCTCTGCTCGCGGCTCGCCGTGCTGTGCGTTGTCGGCATCGCGCTGGTGCTCGCCGGGTGCGGCAGCAGCGGGGGCTATCAGGCCGACGCGAGGCTGATCGGGCTGGTGTCGCGCGCCGAGTTTGGCAAGGCCCGCGAGTTGCTCGCGACGCAGACCCCGAGCAACGCCCGCACCGATCTGCTCAACGCCACCAAGCGGGGCATGATGGCCCTCGCCGACGGCCTGCCCGACGCCGCCGACCGCGACTTCGAGGTGGTCTTCGAGACGCTCCGGACCCAGGGCCTCAACGCCGACCGCACCACCGAGTCGATCTTCGTCAACGAGGAGGGCGTGCGGATCTGGAAGGGTGAGCCGTTCGAGCAGGCGATGGCCTACACCGCCATCGGCCTGGCCGACGCCAGCCGCGGCGACTGGGGCAACCTGCGCGCCACCGCCGAGAACGCCCTGTTCCACCTCCGCGACTACAGCGAGTCGGTCGCCGACAGCGACGAGATCGAGTACCGCTCGGTCCGCTCCGACTTCGCCCTCGGCTACCTGCTCAAGGGCATCGCCGCGATCGAGATGCACCGGCGCGAAGAGGCCGAAGAAGAACTCGGCCGGGCCGTCGCAGCCAACGCGGCGCTGGCGCCCGTCCGCGACACGCTCCTGGCCGGCAACTACGACACGATCCTGGTGATCGACTACGGCTTCGGCCCGCGTCGCGAGGCGGTCGGCAACGGCGGCGTGGCGGTGCGGTATTCGCCCCGCACCCGCTCGGACAACGCCGCGGTCTCGGTGGGCTTTGCCGCGGGCACAAAGCGCTTCCCGCTGGCGTGCGATGTCAACACGATGGCGCTCGACGCCCGGTGGCAGAGCCGCGAGAGCATCCGCCGGTTCAAGCAGGGCTTCGGCGACGCGATGCTGCTGGGCGGGCTGGTGCTGGCCTCGACCGGCGGCACCGGCGGCGACGACGACATCGCCAGGCTCGCCGCGGGCGCCGGGATGATGGCGATCGGTGCGATCGCCAAGTCCAACTCCCGCGCCGACACGCGGCACAACGAGCTCTTGCCCCAGCGTGTCTACGTCGCCCCGCTCATGCTCGGCGGGCATGCGGGCCCGGTCCGCGTGCAGGTCGACAACCGCACCGACAGCCTGATGACGCTGCACGGCCTGCACCTGGGCCGCGTGCCGGGCGAGACGCTCGTGCGGTACGTGCGGCTGCCGACCACGCGGGTCGAGTGGGCGGACTCCGCCACCATCGAATACGCCAACGACGCAACGGGCGCGCTGCCTTCGCCCTCGCTGCCGTGGATCCTCGGCGGGCTGGATGCGCGCTACCCCACGCAGGAGGTCGCCGCGGACGCCGAGCGTGCGGGGCTGATGACCTCCAGCGCTACCGACCCCATCACCGACACCCTCGGCGAGATCCGCGAGCTGTACCGGGCCGAGGGCATCCGGTTGTTCCCGCCCGACGACACGCGCCTCGTCACCGGCCACATCTTCGAGGGCGGGCACTCGCTCTACACGCCGCTGCCGGGCACGACCGGGTTCTCCCGGCTCTTTGCCCGCAGGCACAGCCCCTACCGCCCCGAGACCGACCAACTGCGAGAGTTCATCGCGCAGCACGTCGACCGCACGACCACAGAAACCGCACGCGCAGCCGGAGAGCTGCGGGAGGAGCACACACGATGAAGACAGCACAAATCATGATCACGGCGCTGAGCCTGTGCACGGCCAGCGCGGCCCTCAGCCTCACCGGGTGCGACACCACCGCCGCCCCCTTCGGCGGCCGGGTCGACCCGGCCCAGCCCTACCCCAAGGTCTCCAACGCGCCGGTGCTCGCGAATCTCATCGCCTTCACCGAGCCGACGGTGACCCCCGGCGTCGGCAGCACGCCGCTGCACGTCGTGACGCCCTGCCGCTCGACCCAGGACGGCACCACGCGAGTGCAGTACCAGTACGAGTGGTTCGACGAGGCCGGGCGCCCGGCCGGGGAGAGCGGCTGGAAGTACGTCGTCATCCCGGCACGGACGCAGGTGTTCCTCGAGGCCAACGCGCTCTCGACGACCGCCAAGGACTGGCGCCTCACCGTGCGCCCGGCGAGCTAGCCGAATCGTGGCGCCGGGTTCCGGCCGGTGCGCGCCGGGCGCGGGAACGGATCCTCTCGCCCGGCGTCAAAGAGCAGCAGCGTCGCATCCGCGGCGAACAGCGTCGCCGGCCAAAAACCGGCGACACAGGAGAACGATCATGCACGCACACCACACCTCTATCGCACTGCTCGCGGGACTCGCAATGGGCTTCACCGTCAGCGCGGCCCAGGCCCAGGTCACGCGCAAGCCCGACGCCGCCCCGATCCGCGTCGACGACCGCTACACCTTCGACGCAACGCGCTGGGAGCGGCTCTACGAACAGGGCGGTGCGCCGACGGTGATGGTCCTGGCGGGCATCTCGACCGCCGAGCGGGCCGGGCGTGGCGTGGGCGCATCGCTCATGTCGATGGACGCCCAGGGCGACGCGTTCATCCTCAAGAGCGAGCTGGAACGCACGCTGCTCGAAGGCCGCGGCGTAGAGATCGCCAACCTCGACGCGATCAGCGATATGGACCGGCGCGACGCCAACCTGCTCATGCTCAACCGCGAGCGCGACGCCGTGGACCTGCTCTCCTCGGCGCTCGACGCGCCGCTCGCCCTCGTCGCCCGCCTCCAGCCCGGGGCCCGTGGCGGCGCGAAGTACCGCGTGACGTTCGAAGCGATCGACGTCCCGCGCGGCCGCACGCTCAGCACCGTGGCCTTCGACTGGCAGGGCGGCGACGACGCCCGCGCGATAAAGCAGTACGCCCGCCTCCTGGCCAACGACTTCGTCGACGGCTACGAGCGGCACCTGGGCGGCTACGGCATCGCGATGCCCTACACCGTCCGCGTGCTCGGGGCAGATGTCCGGGGCCTGCGCGACATGGTCGATGTGCTCGAGCGTGCCCCCGGCGTCGAGCGGGTCTCGGTCGGCCAGCGTCAGCAGTCGCGCGATACCTCGATCGCCGAGCTGCGCGTCCGCTACATCGGCAGCGCGTTCGACCTGACCAGCGACCTGCTCGACGCGGGCGATGCCAACCGCCTCGAACTCGACAGCCTCGACATGACCAGCGGCACGATCGTGGTCCGTGCGGTGGCCGGCGAGGGACACATGCACACCGCCTCGACATGGCGGATGCGCGGCGCGACGCTCTCGGTGGACGACATCGACACGCGGACGCTCGGCGAGGCCTACCAGCGCGCCGGCGAGCCCCGCATCGCGATGCTCATCGGGCGCGCGCTCAGCCCGTGGGAACTCAAGCAGCCCTGGTTCTTCGACCGCTACGGCTCGGGCCTCGGGCTCGACGGGCGAGGCGCGGGCAACGACATCTCCGCCACCCTCGGCGGCAGCAACATCTTCATCAACATCGGCGAGCAGATCCAGCAGGGCAACTCCTCGCTGGGCAGCCGTCGGTCCGACCGCTGGGGTGGCGTGGTCACCCCCGACTACGAGCCCCGTGCCCCCGAGCACCGCCTGCTCGAAACCCGCCGCCTCGAAGACCTCATGCTCGACCGCCTCGGCCCCGGCGCCCTCGGGCTGCGGATGGTCGACGCGGTCGCCCTCCGCGAGCGCGCGCTCGCCGAGAACCCGCGCTTCGTCTTCCGCGAGGCGGAGATGATCGAGCTCATCCGCGAGTCGGGCCTCGCCGACATCGCCATCCTCGGCGACGGCCGCCTCGAACGCGAGCAGGGCTACTCCACCGTCCGCTACACCCTCCGCGCCATCGCGCTGGAGACCGGCGAGGTGCTCGCGGTCGCCCCCGCAGCCGTCGAGATCGACGACCGGGCAGACATGGAGGAGATCAACGAGGTGCTCGGCGCCCTCGCCGATCAGGCCAGCGCCCGGCTCGCCGAAGACCTCACCGCCGCCTGGGGGCGGTAGGGCCCGCCGGCGACAGCTCAGCCCGGTGTGCGGATCTCAAACCCGGCCGCGCGGAGTGCGTCCAACGCGGCGTCGAGGTCGTGATCACGCACCAGCGCGCAGTCCCTCGAGAAGGTCGAGAGGATCAGCACGTTGAGCCCGGCCGACGCGACAGCGCCGGTGATCCTGGCCAGCAGGCCGGGCGTCTCGAACGGTGTGGACGTTTCGCACTCCAGCAGCCTGAACCAGGACTCGCTGGCCAGGTGCGGGACGTCCGGCACCAGTGCCTCACGCGTGACGACCGTGCGATCCACACCGTTGGCATAGACCATCAGATGCTCACCGCCCACGGGCAGTTCATCTACGGCGAGGTAGGCGTACCGATCGGGGTGCAGAACCACCGGGCTGGATCGGATGACATAATCAAGTCGGTCCATGTTTCCGCAAAGACTCCGTCGAATCGCGCTGCCGTGTGCACCAGCGCTCAGTGCGTCGTTGAAAGGCTGCGACCGCGTGCCGGCGCAGAGGTGGGAGCGGGACGTGTCGCTAGGGCAACGGGAACCGCGCGCACATCCGCCGGACATCCTCGCGGACCTGCGAGCACACGCCCTCATCACCCTTGGACGCGAGCGCCCTGTCGATGAGCTCGGCCACGCTCTCCATGTCGCCCTCGGTCAGGCCCCGGGTGGTCAGCGCAGGAGCGCCCAGACGCAGGCCGCTGGTGACCTTGGGCGGGCGCGGGTCCTGCGGCACGCCGTTCTTGTTGGTGATGATCCCTGCACGCTCGAGCCACAGCTCGGCGTCGGCACCGGTCAGGTCGGCGTCGCGCGTGCGGAGGTCGACCAGCATGAGGTGGTTGTCGGTGCCGCCGCTGGTGATGCGGTAGCCGCGGCTGACCAGCGCCGCCGCCAACGCCTGCGCGTTCCTGACGACCTGCTGCTGATAGGTCTTGAACCCCGGCTGCAGCGCTTCGCCAAACGCGATCGCCTTGGCAAAGACCACGTGCATGAGCGGGCCGCCCTGCATGCCGGGGAAAACGGCCCGGTCGATCTTCTTGGCCAGCTCCGCGTCGTCGGTCATGATCAGCCCGCCGCGGGGCCCGCGGAGCGTCTTGTGCGTGGTCGTCGTGACGATGTCGCAGTGGGGGAACGGGGACGGGTGGACCCCGGCCGCGACGAGCCCGGCGATGTGGGCGATGTCGGCCATCAGCAGCGCGCCGCAGTTGTCCGCGATCTCGCGGAACCTCGCAAAGTCGATCACCCGCGGGTACGCCGAATAGCCGCACATCAGCAGCTTCGGCTTGTGCACGCGGCAGACCTCCTCGACCGCGTCGTAGTCGATCTGCTCAAACTCCGGGTGGCTCTCGCCGTAGTGCAACGGGTAGAACACCGGGTTGAACCACTTGCCCGACATGTTCACCTTCAGCCCGTGGCTCAGGTGCCCGCCGTCGGCGAGGTTGAGCGAGCAGAACGTGTCGCCCGGCTTGAGCACCGCCAGGAACGCCGCGGCGTTGGCCTGCGCGCCCGAGTGCGGCTGCACGTTCGCAAACCGGCACCCGAAGAGCTCCTTGGCCCGCTCCCGGGCGAGGTCCTCGATCTGGTCGTGATGGGCGCACCCGCCGTAGTACCGGGCTCCCGGATAGCCCTCGGCGTACTTGTTGGTAAAGCACGTGCCCATCGCGTGCATCACCGCGGGGCTGGCGTGGTTCTCGCTGGCGATCAGCTCGAGCGTCGTGGCCTGGCGGTCGGACTCGGCCGCGAGGATCTCCGCGGCCTTCGGGTCACGCTCGCGGAGAAACGCGAGCACGCTATCGGCAAGAGGGTCATGACTCATGGGCGGATGGTAGACCGAAAGGACCCGCGACCGGGGCCACGCCCCGGGCCAGCCGCGGCACAGGCGGACGCGTCGGGCCCCTCGCCCGCACGGCCCTCCCGCCTCCGGACCTCCGCCCCGGACCCCTCTCCGCCGGCGTCTCTAGTCGGTCACCGCGTACGCAGCCCGCAGTTTCACCAATTCCGCCCGCAGCCCCTCGGTCAGCGCCTCGGTGCCCGGCCGCCCGTAGAGGTTCTCCAACTCGTCCGGGTCGGCCACCAGGTCATACAGCTCCCACTCGTCGGTGTCGTAGAAGCGGATCAGCTTGTGCGTCGCGGTCCGCACGCCCTCGTGCCGGGCAACGTTGTGCGCACCGGGGTTCTCGTAGTAGTGGTAGTAGACGCTCGACCGCCAATCGGCCGGGGTCGCGCCGGCGATGACGTCCACCATGCTCCGGCCCTGCATCGCCGCCGGTGCCCCGATCCCCGCCGCGTCGAGGAACGTCGGGGCAAAGTCGAGGTTCTGCACCAGGTCGGTGTTGACCGTCCCCGGCTCGGCAACGCCCGGCCACCGCACCAACAGCGGCGTGCGAAAGCTCTCCTCGTACATCCACCGCTTGTCGTACCACCCGTGCTCGCCGAGATACCAGCCCTGGTCCGACGTGTAGATCACGATCGTGTTCTCGGCCAGCCCCATCGCGTCCAGCTCGTCGAGCAGCGTGCCGACGCTGTCGTCCACCGACTGCACGCAGCGCAGATAGTCCTTGGCGTAGCGCTGGTAGTTCCAGCGGACCAGGTCGTCACCGGTCAGCTCGCCCGCCTCCACCGCCTCGTGATAGGCCGCGTTCTTCGGCTCGTACGCCGCGTCCCACGCCGCCTGCTGCTCGGCGTCGAGCCGCCGCTGCGGCGCGAGCTTGAGATCGTGCGGGCTGAGGTGGTTGGCGATGGTCATCTCCTGCGCGCGCGCCGGCGACGCGTTGTCGGCATAGTCGTCAAAGAGCGTCGCCGGCTCCGGCAGGTCCACGCCGTCGAAGTCGCGCAGATGAGCGGCGCTCGGCATCCAGTTGCGGTGGGGGGCCTTGTGCTGCACCATTATCAGGAACGGCTTGCCCGGCTCGCGCCCCTCGCGGAGCCAGTCGAGCGCCAGGTCGGTGATGATCTCGGTGGTGTAGCCCCGGTGCTCCACCTGCTCGCCGTCGCGGATCATCTGCGGGTTGTAGTAGGGCCCCTGGCCGATCAGCACCTCGTAGTGGTCAAACCCGGTGGGCCTGCTCTTGAGGTGCCACTTGCCGATCATCGCCGTCGAATAGCCCGCCCCGGTCAGCAACTTGGGGAAGGTCAGCTGCTCGCCATCAAACGTCTCGGCGTTGGTCCGCACGCCGTTGAGATGGCTGTGCAGCCCGGTCAGGATCACCGCCCGGCTGGGCGCGCAGATCGAGTTGGTCACAAACGCCCGGTCAAACCGCACGCCCTCGGCCGCCAGCCGGTCGATGTGGGGCGTCACGTTGCGGTTCGAGCCGTACGCGCTGATCGCCTGCCACGCGTGGTCGTCGGCCATGATGAAGACGATGTTCGGCGGCCCCGCCGGCGCAGAGCGGTCACCGCCGGTGCGCGAGTGCCCGGCGCAGCCGGTCAGCGTCAGGAGGCAGGTCATCACGATCGCGAGTGTGTGTGCGTGCATGCGGCCATGCTACAACGTGTGCCACGGCTCTGTGAGCCGTGCCGCCGGCCACGGTCGTGCTGGTCTTCAGCCGCCCGCCAGCACCGGCCACGCCCGGTTGCCCAGCGGCTCGCTCAGCCCCGCCCGCTCGACGAGCCTCGCCAGCCCGATCGCGTCGGCCTCAGAAAACGCCCCGACCTCGAACGAGTCCACGTCCAGCACGCCCCAGCACGAGCCGTCGGCCTCCAGCAGCGGCACGACGACCTCGGCCATGTCCCGCGGGTCGCAGGCCACATAGCTCTCGCCGATCTCACGCACATCACGCACGACGACGCACCGGCGCTCGTGCCAGCAATAGCCGCACATGCCGTGCAGCCCTATCGGCGAGCACGCCGGCTTGTCCCGCCGCGGGCCGAGGATCATCTCGTCGGCCCCGGCCTCCTTGGTGTAGAAGCCCACCCACGAATACCCGCGTTCGGCGAAGGCGTCCCACAGCGCGTCGGCCAGCGCCGTCATGCGGTCTACGCGGCTGCCGCAGGTGGGGACGGGGATCGCGTCGTAGTCTCGGTCAGCCATGGCAAACGGTAGCGGCACCACCCCCGCCCGATCGCGCGCGCACGCCGCCGAAAAACAAAGAGCCCCTCGCGCAAGCGAGGGGCCCCGTTCGACTTCTCAATAGCCCGCGAGACTCAGAGCGTCGCGCTGGTGTAGGGCAGCAGGGCCATGAAGCGGGCCCGCTTGATCGCCTGAGCGATCATCTTCTGCTCGCGCTGCGTGGCGCTCAGGCGCTTGCGCCCGTGGATCTTGCCGTTGGGGGTCATCAGCCGGCGGAGGTTCTCGATGTCCTTCCAGTCGACATAGGGAACGCCCTTGCCCGACTCGTGGACCATCTTGATGTGCGGCTGCTGCTGGAAACGGTTGAACTTGCTCATATCGGTCTCCGTCCTGGGCTGTGCGGCCCGGGGGTCACTCCCCCCGGACGACGGGTGGTTCACGGAATCGGGCCTCCGGCGGCCCGGTGGGCCCATCGGCGGCCCGGTGGGAAGGTTAGGAGGCCTTTTCGGCGTCGTCCAGACGGGCCATGCGGCACCGGTGCTCGGCCCAGCGGTCCCAAGAGAACAGCCCGGGCCCCCAGATCATCACCGGCAGGGCCAAGGCGATCAGAATCCCGTTCTGGATCACGTTGCACCAGTCCGCCTCGCCCGGGGGGCACAGCAGCGTGAACTTGCCGAAACACCCGCACTCGACACTGATGTCCGGACGCAGGATCACCGAGACGACAGCCGCGGCGAAGATCGCCAGCATGCCCCCCAGCACCAGGGCCGCCGAGCGGCCCCAGAAGCCCACCACCAGCGCTGCCGCGCAGACCAGCTCGGTCCACGGCACCATGAACGCCAGAGGCTGGAGCATCCCGTGGTGGTGCGGCAGGATCTTGAACCCGTTGATGCTGGTCGCGAAGGCGACCGGGTCGCTCAGCTTCACGCTCGCCGCCCAGATGAAGAGCCCCGCGGTGGCGAGCCTCAGGACAAGCAGCGTGGCACCGCCAACGGTGCGGGCGGTTCCGCTCATGGCAGGTCTCCCAGCACCGCGTCCGGCCCGGTCTCGATCTCGTAGCCGGCCTCGGCCCAGCTCGGGAAGCCGTCCACGTCGATGTGGATCTTGGTAAAGCCCATGTCCTGCAGGTTCAGGGCCACCAGGTGGCTGGCGTCGCAGCTGCCGCCCTCGCAATAGACCACGACCCGCATCTCCGGGAAGACGCCGCCGAGCTCCATCATCTCGCCCAGCCGCCCGTCGTCGAGGCTGTCCGGCGGCACGAGGAACGCGAAGGGGATGTGCCCCTCGACGTACTCATGCTGCGGGCGGGCGTCGATGAACGTGGTCATCCCCCCGAGCCACAACTGGTAGGCGTCCTCGGTGCGGATCTCCGTGCCGAGGGTGTTGGGGTTGAAGGGCGCCGGCTCGTCGCTGTCGGGCACCGGCGGCGCGGTGACGTCGCTCGGCTCGTCCTGCTTGGGAGGCGCGAGCGTCGTGACGATGGGACGGAAGCCCCAGTCCACGAACGCCGCGCCCGTCGCCACGGTGACCAACGCGAGAGACCGCGCGATGGTGTTGCCGCCCCAGCTCATCGGCCGCTGGTCTGCGCGGAGGGGCGCTGCTGCCCGTAGTAGTGCAGGTAGAGCTGCTCTTCGCGCTCGACGTCGGTGGTCAGGACGAAGCGGCCGCGGAGCACGCGGGCGTCGGCCGGCATCACGCCGTCGATCACCAGCTTGTAGGCGACCGGGTTGGCCGGATCGATCGGGGTGAAGGAGTACTCCACCGCGTCGGCGGCGACGGCGGTGTGATCAATCCCGAGCACCTTGAAGGGCTGGCCCGAGAGCGAGCGGAGCGTCACCTCGCGGTGGAACTCGCCGCCCGCGGGGATCGACCCGAGGGTGATCCGCTTGGGCGTCAGCAGGATGTCCCCGGCGTGCTGGGCCATCAGCTCGACGGTCATCGCCGGGTTCTTCTCGTCGTTGGTCTTGATGACGATGGTCTTGTTGCGGATGAGGCCGATGTCCTGGCCGGGCTTCATCTTGATCTTGATCTTGCACTCGCGGACCAGCTCGGGCTCGACGGCCTCGGTCTCCACGCCCTCGGCCAGCAGGGCCTCAGAATCGGGCGCGATCTCGGCCTCGTAGGTCTCGGAGAACTCGGCCTCGAACAGCTCGGGGTCGGAAAGCTCGAGCCCGGTGACCGCAAAGTCGCTCTTGCGGCCGATGACCGTCAGCTCGATCTCCGCCTCGTGGTCCTTGGCGACCTCGCCGAAGTGACCTACCCGGGGCGTCACCATCACCTGCGGCACGACCATCGCGGAGATCTGCAGCGAGATCACCGGGGTCTCGGCGTCGTTGGTGTTGACGGTGACGGTCTGGTGCTGGTTGCCGGCCTTGCCCGTGGGGTCGAAGATCACGCGGAGCTCGCCGCTCTCACCGGGAGCAAACTCCCGCTTCGACGGCGCGGGCACCGTGCAGGAGCAGCTGCCCTTCGTGCTCGCGATGCGGAGCACGCCCTTGCCGGCGTTGGTGAACTTGAAGATGTACTCGACCTTCGCCTCGTCGGTGATCCGGCCGAAGTCGTGGGACATCACCGGGAAGGCCATGTCGGCCGGCTCTTCCGGATTGATGTAGGTGGGGACGATGCCCGGATCGTCCGCCAGGTCGCGCGACTGGGCCATGGCGGGGCTCGCCACGGCAACCGACAACCCGGCGAGAAGAGCGATACGACGTGCCGACGGACCGAACATGGGGCACTCCTTGAAAATAGCGCTGGGGGGGAATTCTCCCCCGGATCTCTCTGCATCTCTATCGGCCGGTGACCAAGGCAATCCGCCTGCCACGAGCCGAACAAATCATCTTCCGCAGCCGCCGACCGGCGGCGACAGGACGACTCGAACCGTCCCCTGCCACCCCTACATATACCCACGTCGGGCGACGGGTTGCACTTCTTGAGTGTACGACCCGTCCGGGTGTGAGTTCCCCGCTCGTGCCGCCGGATCGCCCGACGCGGCCCCCGTGCCCGCAAAATCCTCGCAAAGCCCGAACTTCGGGACCCGGCCAAGCAGCACCGCCACCCCGGCCGACCGCGACCCCGCCGCGACCAGACCAACGCGCATCCCGCGTCCTCAATTCCCGAGGGCCCGCCACACCGCGTCGGTGATCTCCTCGACGTAGCCCGACGCCGGCGGCTCGAGCCCCCCCTCGTTGACCAACCGGGGCACCGCCAGCACGATCCCGCCGAAGATCGCCAGAGCCAGCTTCGGGTCCAGCTCCCTCACCTCGCCCCGCGCCGACAGCCTCGCGAACAGCTCCATGAACAACCGCCCCTGCCGCTTGTACACCTCACCGAGCGAGTCGGCCAGGCTCTTGGGCGCCAGCAGCACGTAGTTGAAGGCGTCGCGGTTGCCGTCGTAGTAGACGTACGTCAGCCGGATCCACTCACCGAGACACTCGCGGGCGGGCAGTTCGGCGTCCAGCAGCACCGCCTTGTCCTCGGCCATCGCCTCGACGATGCGGGTGTACACCTCGACCCAGAGCTGTTCCTTCGAGCGGTAGTGCCGGTAGAGCGCCCCTTCGGTCACGCCCGCCTCGCGGGTGATCGACCGCACGCTCGCAGCCTCCATCCCGCCGCGGGAGGCGAGCTTGATCGTCGCGTTGACGAGCTCTTCCTTCGTGTCCCGCTTGGGCGTGCCGGGCTTGGGTGCGGGTGAAGCCATCGGGCGGTCTCTCCGGGTGCAGCTGACGCTCGGGTCACGCCCTTGTCAACACTCGTGTACCGGCAGCCTATTCCGGAGATGCGGGGTTTGTGCCCAGGTGACGAGTTGCCGAGGCGACTCGGTGTCTAGGTCAGGACCGCCGCATCGTGCTGCGCGTCGTCCTCCGCCCGAGCCAGCCAGCCATCGAGGGCCGCGTAGACCTCCGCAGCACACGTCGCCGTGCGGATGCCGTCCTTGAGCGGGCGGCAGTGCGAGCCGTTGATCCCCTTGCCCAGCCACGAGATCTTCGCCCTGAGCCGGTGCATCGCGGACAACTCGTTGCGGTACTCGCGCATCCGGTCGTAGTAGCGGCGGACGATCTCGATCTTCTCGGCCTCGCTCGGTTCGCCGGAGACACCGTCCTCCAGCACGCCGCCCTGGGCCTCCCACGCCGTGCGGAAGATCCACGGCATCGCGAACGCCCCGCGCCCGATCATCACACCCGCGCACCCGGTCTCCGCGATCATCGACACGACATCGTCCGGCGTGCGGATGTCCCCGTTGCCGACCACCGGCACGCCGCCGCCGCGCTCGCCGGTGTACCGGCCGGTCTTGGCCTCCACCGCCTCGACGACCCGCCTGATCCCCTCGCGCCGGCACTGGCCCTTGAACCGCTGCTCGGTCGTGCGGCCGTGGACGGTGATCAGCGCCACGCCCTCGTCGATGAGCCTGCAGGCCAGATCGCCTGCAGCATTCCGTTCTGCGTCGACCTCCGCCCAGCCCAGCCGCATCTTGGCCGTCAGCGGCACCGAGTCGGGCATCGCCGCGCGCACGGCCGCGGCGATCGAGACCGCGGTGTCGGGGATGCACATCAGCTTCGACCCGCCGTCCTTCTTGCAGACCTTGTCCACCGGGCAGCCCATGTTGATATCGACCACGGTCGCGCCGTGATCGACACACCAGCGGGCCCCGTCGGCCAGCAGCTCCGGGTCCGACCCGTAGAGCTGCATCCCGATCGGCTGGTCGAACTCGTTTGTGCGCGCAAGATCGAGCGAGGCGTCCGAGCCGCAGAGCAGCCCCTGCGGGCTCAGCAGGTCGGTGCACGCCAGCCCGACGCCCCCCAGTTCGCGGCAGGTCATCCGCCACGCCAGATCGCACCACCCCGCGATGGGGGCGAGCATCAGATTCGTCGCGAGACGAACCGGGCCGATCTGGAGGGGGACGCTCGACATCTCGCGGCTCACAGGGACGCTTCGGGCTCGATGCAGACACCGATTCTGCGGCGATTCACAGGAATCTGACTGGCCCAAGCATACTCCTGTCGATCCGTAAACCGATGCACGAGCAGCCCTTGCGGCCGCTCGGGAGAGGTGCTCCCCTCCGCCAGCGTCGGGCCGGCCGTGCCGCTCCGAGCGCGGGCCGAACCGTCGGCGGGAATACCCGAACACTCGGCAGGGGTTTCCCCTCTTAGCCCAGAGCCTGCAACCCCGCGCGGAGAACGCCCGATGTCTCGATGGATCCTGCGAGCTTTCCCGCACGTCGTCTTCGCCGCCGCGGCCGCGGCGCAGACCTGCCCCGGCGGGCCCTGCTTTACCGACCGCGTCTTCTCCGGAGAGGTGGACCTCGGCTCGCTCAGAGGCGGTCCCGCCGTCATCGACTTCGACAATGACGGCTGGATGGACCTCTACATCGCCGGCCGGTCCAACGGCACACACCGGCTCTACCACAACATCGCGGATGTCTCCCGCCCCGGTGAGCGCACATTCGCGGATGTGACCTCGGGGAGCGGGCTCGACGCCGGCGACGGGCAGAGCCGCATCGGCCGCGGGGCGGTCGTCGCCGACTTTGACAACGACGGCGATCAGGACCTGTACGTACTCGGCTGGCTGGCGGGCGATACCTCCGCCGGTCTGCTCTACCGCAACGAGGGCGGCGGAGTGTTCACCGATGTCAGCGTCGTCTCCGGCGTGCGCACCACCGGCGACGAACCCGAGGCCGCGGCGTGGCTCGACTTCGACCTTGATGGCGACGCCGACCTGCTCGTTGCCTCCACCGGCGACAGCACGCGCGCGCTCAACCTGTTCCGCAACCAGAGCGACGGGACCTTTGCGCTGGCCAACGACCGGCTCCCGGCCCTCGGCGTGCCGGGGCACTGCTACTCGATGACCGTGACCGACCTCGACCTCGACGGCTGGAGCGATGTCGTGCTGCTGACGACGGGCATCGGGCCGACGCTGCTCTCCAACAGCCCCGACGGCGCCGGCGGGCGGGTGTTCGACGAGATCGCGGGCGACGCCGGGTACACGTTCCTCGGCCCCGCGCCGATGGGCATCAGCGCCGGCGATTACGACAACGACGGCGATTTTGATCTGGCCATCTCCAACGGGGCCGAGGGCGTCTACTACGAGAACCTCGGCGGTTCGCTCGCCCGGGTCTTCCCGGTCACGGGCTACTGGGCGTGGGGGGTGAGCTGGCTCGACGCCGACAACGACGGCCTGCTCGACCTCTTCCACGCGGGCAGTCTGGGGAGCGGGCCCAACCACAACCTGCTCTACCGCAACCTCGGAGGCGGCGCGTTCGAGGACGTCTCGGACGCCCTCAACGACGCGGCCCAGGACAGCAAGAACGCCGTGCGGATCGACTTCGACAACGACGGCCTGCTCGACCTGGTGGTGATCAACCCCGCCGGCGACGACACCCGAACCAACCTGTTCGACAACGTCTCGACAGACGCGGGGGCGTGGGTCGCGATCGACCTCGTCGGCGACGGGCGGCTGGTGAATACCGACGGGCTCGGGGCGATCGTCCGCGTGCACGCGGGCGGCGTGACGTTCCACCGCGAGGTGGTCAGCGGGTCCTCGACCAGCTCGACCGAGGACCTGCGGGCCCACGTCGGCCTCGGCACCGCGGCCGCGATCGACTGGGTCGAGGTGGTCTGGCCCCGGATGGGCAGCCTCGAATCCCGGACCGAGCGGCTCGAGGGCCCGATCGGCGTCGATCAGATCCTCACGATCCACTCGGGGTGCCTGGCCGATTTCGATCGGGACGGCGTTGCCAACACGCGCGACGTGCTGGCCTTCCTGAACGCGTGGAACGGCGGAGACCCCCGGGCGGATCTGAACGGCGACGGCTCGAACGACACCCGCGACGTGCTGCTGTTCCTGAACGAGTGGGTGCTCGGGTGCGGCTGAGGGGGTCCGAGGGCCCCATCCGGCCCGGGGCCGGTAAAAGTCTCTGGATCGTCGGAATACCCGGCCCGCTGGCGGCTGTTGACGGGGTGGAGGTACACAGTCGTGTACCTCGCTCCCATCGACCCCGCCATTCGTTCAGGGCCCAACGAAGGAATCCCGAGCCATGCTCAGCCGCCCCTGCCGCCGTCTCGCGCTGCCCGCCCTCGCCGCCGTTCTCGGAGCCTCCGGCCCCGCCCTCGCCGGCGATTCGGTCGCCACCTACCGGGTCGTCTTTGACGCGGTGTGGAGCGCCCAGAACCACCCGCTCGACTTCCCGAACAACCCGCACTTCTCCGGCCTCATCGGCGGCACGCACCACGCCGGCATCCACTTCTGGGAGCTGGGCGAGCTGGCCTCGCCCGGCATCGAGAGCATGGCCGAGACCGGCTCCAAGTCGGCGCTGACCGGCGAGGTCAACAGCGCGATCGGCACCGGCGAGGCCGAGTTTCTCCTCTCCGGCCCCGGCATGGGCAACTCGCCCGGGTCGGTCAGCATGACCTTCCAGGTGAGCGCCTCGCACCCGCTGGCCTCGATCGTCTCGATGATCGCGCCGAGCCCGGACTGGTTCGTCGGCGTCGATTCGCTGCCCCTGGCCGTCGCCGGGGTCTGGGTCGACGAGGTCGTGGTGAGCCTCGCGCCCTACGACTCGGGCACCGACAGCGGGGTGAGCTACAACTCGTTCAACCAGGACACCCAGCCGCCCGAGCCGATCCACGACCTCTCCGATATCTATCCCTTCGAGGGCACGCCGCCGCTGGGCACGTTCACTTTCACGCTGGTCTCGGTGGAGGGCTGCCTCGCCGACTTCAACGACGACACCTTCGTGAACACCCAGGACGTCCTGGCGTTCCTGAACGCGTGGAACGCGGGTGATGCCTCGGCCGATATCAACGCGGACCAGACGGTCAACACGCAGGACGTGCTGGCGTTCCTGAACCTGTGGACGGCCGGCTGCGACTGATCCCGGCGGGAGCCGCTCCTCACCACGGAGACCGCGCGGGGCCAGCCTCGCGCAGCGTGCCCACGCCCCCGGCGTGGGCGTGTTTCTTTCGGGAGATGGCGTCGAACACCCCCGGTCGCCGATGTGTACAGTCCACCCGTGTACCAGGCCCTGCTCACACGCCGCTACCTGACCAGCAAGGTCATGCCGCTGCTCGCCTCGCTGGCGGTGGTGCTGTGTACCGCCATGGTGCTGATCACCTGGTCGGTGATGGGGGGGTTCCTGCTGAACCTGACTCAGGCCGGGCGGTCGCTGATCGGCGATGTCCGGATCGCCTGGCCCAATGTCGGCTTCCCGCACTACGAGGACCTGATCGAGCGGCTCGAGGACCACCCCGAGGTCGAGGCGGCCTCGCCGCTCATCGAGACCTTCGGCATGCTCACGCTGCTGGAGAACCGTACCGAGGGCATCCTGATCCGCGGCGTCGAGGGGGAGAGCTTCGCCCGCGTCACCAACTACGCCGACACCCTCTGGTGGAAGCCCCTCGACGAGCCCATGCAGAAGGACAAGGCCGGAGACGACGTGCGGCTCGAGCCGGGGGACCGCAACCTGCTGCAGCGGGTCTTCGACGACGGGCTCTCGCTGACCGAGATCGACCCCGACACCGGCGTGCGGGAGAGCGCGCTGGTGCTCGGCATCGAGGTGGGGGGCTGGAACGTCAGGACCGACTGGGGTGGCTACTACCCGCGTGTGCAGTTCATCACCGGGTCGGACGGCTCGAGCGAGATGCAGAACCTGTTCATGCCCGCGGGCGGCGAGCTGACCGTGCTGGTCGTGCCGCTCGACTCGCGGGGCCGGCCGATGGAAGCGGTGACCGCCAGGCTCCCCGTCGCCAACGAGTTCGAGAGCGGGCTCTACGACGTGGACCGCCAGACCGTGCTGATGGACATCAAGGCCCTGCAGCGGATGCTGCGGATGCACGCGGCCAAGCGGGTGGTTCGTTCGGATCAGGACGAGGCGGACCCGCTCGGGGGTTTCTTCGAGGAGGACGCCGCGGGGGACGACCCGGCCGAGCCCGAGATCGTCGAGGACCCGGCCCGCGTGACGGCGGTGCTGGTCAAGCAGGCCGACCCCAACGGCGACGTCGAGGCGTTCCGCGAGCGGTGCCGGGCGATCTACGCGGAGTTCGCGGCGGACCATCCCGACGTGCCCTCGGCGAGCAGCATCGGTGTCGAGACCTGGGAGGACGCCAACCGGATGATGATCGGCGCGGTCAAGAAGGAGACCGGGCTCGTGCTCATCATCTTCACGTTCATCTCGTTTACCGCGGTGTTTCTGGTGTTTGCGATCTTCTGGGCGATGATCAGCGAGAAGACCAAGGACATCGGCGTGCTGCGTGCGTTGGGCGCCAGCCGTATGGGGGTCGCGTGGGTGTGGCTCCGGTACGGGCTGGCGATCGGCGTGGTGGGTTCGCTCTTCGGCGGTCTTCTGGCGTGGGCGATCGTGACGAACATCAACGAGATCCACGAGGGCATCGCGCTCAGCGGCGACTGGCTCGGCCGGACCCTCACCGGCACGCCGTGGAACTGGTACATCTGGGACCCCAAGGTCTATGTCTTCAAGGAGATCCCGCACAGCATCGAGCCGTGGAAGGCGGCGTTCGTGCTCGTCGGCGGTCTTCTCTCGTGTCTGCTCGGTGCGCTGCTGCCCGCGGCCCGGGCCGCCCGGATGCACCCCGTCCAGGCCCTGCGGTTTGAGTAGCCGAGTTCGAAACGCCAGCGAGGAGCCCCCGAGCCGAATGTCGACCGTGACCGCCCAAACCCCCGCCCCCACCAAGCCCGCCGCGTCCGGGCCCTTGCTGCGCGTCACCGGTCTGCACAAGACCTACCGCCTCGGGCGGGTCGATGTCCCGGTGCTCCACGGTGTGGATATCGAGCTGGGCCGGGGCGAGTGGGTCGCGATCCTCGGCGCGTCGGGCTCGGGCAAGAGCACGCTGCTCCACCTGATCGGCGGGCTGGACCGCCCGGACAAACCCGCCGGCGGCAGGCCCGGGGCGACGATCCGGTTCGAGTCGCAGGACGTGGTCGGGTTCTCGCACGCCGAGCTGAACCGCTACCGCAGCCGCGACGTGGGCTTCGTGTTCCAGTTCTACCACCTGCTCCCCGAGCTGACGGTGACCGACAACGTGCTGCTGGGGGCGATGATCCGGCTGGGGCGGTTCGGGTACATGTCCGAGCGTGCGGCCCTGCACGAGACCGCGGCCCGGCTGCTGGACGCCTTCGGGCTCAAGGGCCGCCTGCGCCACAAGCCCGCGCAGCTCTCCGGCGGCGAACGTCAGCGGGTGGCGATCGCCCGGGCGCTGATCAACGACCCGGCGCTGCTGCTGGCCGACGAGCCGACGGGCAACCTCGACCGCAAGACCGGGGCGGCCATCCTCGACGTGCTCGCTGAAATCCGGCGGGAGCGGGGGCAAACCATGCTCATGGTCACCCACGACCCCGAGATCGCGGCCCGGGCCGATCGGATCGTCGAACTGGTGGACGGGCGGGTGGTGGCCCAGAATGGCTAAGCGCCGGGCCGCCGTCGGGCCATTTTGTGGGACAGGAGCCGTGTGCCGTGCAAGAATCGTGCGTCACGGACTCCCTGAGCGGTTTCCGTCGACCCCCCCTCGTCGCGGCCCCCGGTTTGTGCTTACTATCGAAACTGTCCCCGGAGTGAATGTTTGAGCGGATCCCCGACCACCTACACCCCCCCGCCGGCCCGGGTGGTCGGTGTGCAGTCTGCGGACGGGCAGCACGAGATCGCTGCGCGGGTCACCGAGGTGGGCACAGGCCCGGCGGTGGTGTTTCTGCACGGCCTCGTCGGGCTCAACGACCATTGGGAAGAGGTTGTCGCGAGGGTTCACCCTCACGTCCGTTGTGTTCTGCTCGAGCTGCCTCTGCTCAACCTGCCCCGCGACATCTGCTCGATCGAGGGTGTGGCCGACCTGACGCAGCGGTTCGTTCGCGAGAATCTGGACGAGCCGGCGGTGCTGGTGGGCAACTCCTTCGGCGGGCACGTGGCGTTGCGTGTGGCGCTCGAGCACCCGTCGATTGTGTCGGGCCTCGTGCTCGCGGGGTCGAGCGGGCTGATCGAGCGTTCGATGGTGCGCGAGGTGCAGATCAGGCCGAGCCGCGAGTGGCTCAGCGAGAAGATCGGCGAGCTGTTCTTTGACCGCGCCCACATGCGGGACGCCGACTTGGAGCGCGCGCACAAGGAGCTCAGCCGGCGCAGCTGCGCACGGGCGATGGTGCGGCTCTCCCGCAGCGCCCGGCGCAACCACCTCGGCAACCAGATCACACAGATCCACTCGCCGGCGCTCCTGATGTGGGGGCGTCAGGACGTCGTCACGCCCCCCGAGGCGGCCGAGCAGTTCCACAAGCTGCTGCCCGATTCGAGGCTGGTGTGGTTCGACCAGTGCGGGCACGTCCCGATGGTCGAGCAGGCCGACGGGTTCGCCACCGAACTCGTCCGCTTCACCGAAGAGATCTCCCAGTCGCGAAACTCGTGAGCCGGCCCCGCTGCCAACCCGTCGAGCCGAACGCGGTGCGCTGGACCGGGCTTGTCGGTGCCGGACTCGCGGCACGTGTCGCCCACAGAGCGGTGTTGCTTGACGACGAGGCCCGGTGGGTCGCGCACACGCGCCGCGTCCAGCTCGCGCAGCTGCGGAAGAACCTGCGCCGCGCGGCGGGCACCGAGATCGGGCGGGAGTGCGGGTTCGGGCGTATCGCGGGGATCCGCGACGGCGGCGAGATGCTGGACGCCTATCGCCGGGCCACGCCGCTGGCCGACTGGTACGCCTTCGCCGACAGGCTCGGACGCATGCGCGAGGGGGGCGAGCCGGACCTGCTCTGGCCGGGGCTGGTGGGCGACTTTGCGCAGACCAGCGGCACGACGGCGGGGGACAAGTTCATCCCGCTCAGCCGCGAGATGATGCGGTCCAACTTTCTGGCGAGCCTGGACATTTTCGCGAACCTGATGCGGCTGGGTGAGTCGCTGCCCGGGTTGCTCTGCGGCAAGTGCCTGTTCATCGGCGGCTCGAGCGACGTGGAGACCAACGCCCACGGCGTGCGCACGGGCGACCTTTCGGGGCTGGTGACCAACCTCATCACGTGGCCCCTCAGCGAGATCTATCTGCCCGGCAAGCAGATCGCGCTGCTGAGCGACTGGACCACCAAGATCGAGGTGATGGCCAGGGCGATCTGGAACGAGGACGTGCGGTTTATCAGCGGCATGCCGAGCTGGGGGATCGTGCTGTTCAGGCGGGTCGTCGAGATCGCCCGCGAGCACGGCCTGCCGGCCGAGACGCTCGCGGATGTCTGGCCCAACCTGCGGGTGTTCGTGCACGGCGGGGTGAAGTATCAGCCGTTCGATGCGCGTGTGCGCACGCTCTATTCGGGGGCGCCGGACGGGGCGGATATCCCGACACGGTTTGAGCTGTACCCGGCGAGCGAGGGATTCGTCGCGATGCAGGACGGGCCGCTGCCGACTGTCTCCGGGGGGCGGGCTTTTCAGCCCGGGTCTCCGGGTCTCCGGCTCATCCCCGATATCGGGATCTTTTATGAGTTTGTGCCGCTGTCGGAGATTGATGATCCGAATGCGCGCGCGTTCACGGCCGACGAGGTCGAGGTCGGCGAGCGGTACGTCGTGGTGATGAGCACGTGCGCCGGGCTGTGGCGGTACATCCTGGGCGACGTGGTCGAGTTTGGGACCGTGCCCCGCGCGGGGATGCGCGGGCCCGAGGTCGGACCGGCGCGGATGCGGATCGTCGGGCGGCACCGACACTTCATCAACGCGTTCGGTGAGAACCTGATCGTCGAGCACATCGAGCACGGCGTCGCCGAGGCCGCACGCCGGACCGGGCTGGTGGTGGGGGAGTTCACCGCGGCTCCGGTCTATCCGGAGGCCGGGCAGAAGGCCGGGCTGCAGGTGGCGGTGGAGTTTGCGGGCGGGGCTCCGGGGGGGCGGGAGCTCGCCGAGTTTGCCGGGGCGTTCGACGCGGCGGTGAAGGCGATCAACGTGGACTACACGACCAAGCGTCGCGACGACCTGGGCATGGGGCCGCCGACGGTGACGCCGCTGCCGATCGGGGCGTTTCACGGCTGGCTGGCCTCTCGCGGCAAGCTGGGCGGGCAGCACAAGTGCCCGCGGTGTGCCAACCACCGCGAGATCATCGAGGATGTCGTGGCGTCGGCCGGGGCGGCTTTGGTGAGCGAGGCCGCATCCGTCCGATAACGGGAGTTGGTCCCTTTCCGGTGAAATCGAGTGGTGTCTCTGCCGAATCAAGTATAGTGATTACTAGCTTTTGAAGGAGACGCCGCATGGCCGGTCAACGGCAGAGCGTGGACGAGCGGGTCGATCGGCTGGAGCAGAGCGTTGCGCTGCTGCGGATGCAGGTGCGGGCGCTTCAGGACCGGCTCGGTCTCGCGAGCGGCGCGGAGGGGGCGATCGAGGAGCCGGAGGCCGTTGCCCCGGCCGCTACGCCGGCGCCGAGTGTGGATGCCGACACGGACGCGTGGATGACGGATGCCGTGCCGACTGTCGCCGACCCGCGGCCGGACCCGGAGATGGAGGCGTGGGCGGAGGCGGAGGTCGGCAGCGACGGGCCGCCGGTGGTTGCTGCGCGAGAGCGTGAGGTCGGTCGGGTCGGGCTCGAGCGGCGGATCGGCGGGCAGGTCTTTGCGATCGCCGGGGCATTGATCGTGGTGATCGGTCTGGCGCTGGCGGTCAAGGTCGCGATCGACGCGGGGTGGTTCCGGCTGCTGCCGCCGGGGCTCCGGTGTGCGGGCATAGCGCTGGTGGGTGTCGCGTTTCTTGTGGCGGGCGAGTGGCTGCGGACGCGGGTGCGGGCGATAGCGGTCGCGGGATGCAATGCTGCGGGGCTGGGCGCGATGTACGTCGCGGCGTTCGCGTCGTTCGGCGTCTTCGGTCTGGTGTCGGCGCCGGTGGCGTTTGTGCTGATGGCGGGGGTCGCGGCGGTCGGCTTCGGCATCGCGATGCGCCACGGGTTTCTCTCCACGGCGATGCTGTCTCTGATCGGTGCGTACCTGGTGCCGATCCTGCTGGCGCGGCCGGACGCGAGCCCGCTGGTGCTGCCGGTCTATGTGCTGCTGCTCTCGGTGGCGTCGCTCTCGCTGGTGGTGTTCCGCCCCGTGCCGTTCGGGCGGCTGCGTGACGTGGTGTGGGTTGGCACCGGGGTGCTGGGGTTCTTCTGGACGGTCGCTGAGAGCGGTGACAGCACGTGGATCGTGCTGGCGTTCTGGGCTGCTGCGTGGGGGCTGCACCAGGCCGAGCTGCTGCTGAGCGCCGGGCGCGGTGCGCTGACCCCTCCGGCCGGGCGGCCGCGCGGGCGCTGGCGCAGGCGGGTCGAGCCGGTGCTGCTGTCGGTCGCGACGACGACGGGCGCGGTGGGGATCGCGGCGATTGTGCTGAGCCAGGAGACGCTTCTGCCGCACTGGCTTGCGCCGGCGGCGGCGTTTGTGGCGACGAGCATGCTGGCGATGATGTTCGGGGGGCACCTGCGCGTGCTGCGTGACAAGCCCCGGAACGGGTTGGAGATGCTGGGCGCAGCGCACGCGGCCCAGGCGGGGGCGTTGCTGATTGTCACGGTTGCGCTGGCGCTCGGCGGTTGGGTCGAGGTGGTGTCGTGGCTGGCGATGGGGGTCGGCGCGGTGGTCGCGGGGCGGTGGATCGGTGCGCGCTCGCTGGATGTCTACGGCATCGTGCTGCTGTGCATCGCCACGGTGCGGCTGGTGACCTACGACCTGTTCGCCGGTGCGGCGGGCGTGCCGTGGCGGGTCGTGGGCGGGGTCGCGATCTCGCCGTGGGGTCTGCTGATGCTGGGCGCGGGCGCGGCGTGGCTCACGACAGCGTTTCTGTTGCTGCGCACAGTGCGAGATGAGGAGTCCGAGGCGGGGGACCGGGGTGCGACTCTGGCTCGGCCGGTGGTGGCGTTCGTGGCGGCGGCGGTTGGTGTTGCTTCGGTGAGCATGGCGCCTGCGCACCCGGACTCGTCCGCGGCGGCGATATGCATGGCGTGGCTGGCGCTGTCGCTGGTGTGGCGGGCGGTCGCGCGGGTAGAGCCGCGGCTGCACTTCGATGCGTTGGGCGCGGTGCTCGCGTGCGGCGCGATCGTGCCGTGGGTCGTGGCATCGTCGCCGGCCGGCTGGCTCGCCGACACGACGGCGCCGTTGACGCACCCGGCGTTCTGGTTGGCGTGCGCAGTGACCGCGACGTTGCTGGCGCACGCGTGGGCTGCGCGTCGCTGGTGCTCGTGGTCGGAGTTTGGTTCGCCGTGGCCGGTGCTGGCGGCGGCGGCGGGGGTGGTGGCGTTTGGTGCGACGTCGATCGAGGCAGCGCGGTCGGCGTCGTTGCTCGCCGCGGACGAGACGGCGCAACGCGCGGCGGTCTCGATCTGGTGGGGTTTGTGGGGTGTTTCGCTGATCGTCGGCGGCTTTGCGCGGCGTTGTGCGCCGGTTCGGTACGTCGGTTTGAGCGTGCTCGGCGTTGCCGCGCTCAAGGCGGTGGTGCTTGATCTTGCGGGCGTGCCGCCGGTGTGGCGGGTTGCGAGCTTTGTCGGTCTGGGCGTGCTGATGCTGGGCGTTGCGGTGCTGTACGGGCGTGTGAGCGGCGTCATCGCAAGCAAACGGACAGAAAGCGACGCTCGGGGCGCGTCGGCTGCCGCCTCCGGGACGGGCATGCTAGACTGACCCATGGAAGGTATTGAATTGAACACGGCAAGCGCGGGAGTCTCGCGCAAAGACAACGAACCGAAGGGCTGCGACGCGGAGCACGTGCTCGACGCCGCGGCCTGTCTGCTCGGCCAGTGCGGCCGGATCGTTGAGGCGATGGACGATGCGTCCTACTGCTGCGCGTCGAAGGTTCTTGCCGGCGGCACGATCGGCAAGCACCTCCGCCACACGCTCGATCACTTCGGCGCGATTCTGGTCGGCGTGCAGCGCGACGCGGCGATCGACTACGACCACCGTGCGCGCGGTGTCGCGGTCGAGACCGATCGGTCCGCGGCGGTCGAGCAGATCGGCGGCCTGCGCTCCGGGCTGGCCGCGCTGCAGCAGGACCTCCGCGGCCCGGTGCGCATCCGCGTGATGCTCTCCGGCGACGGCACCGAGGCCGAGCTCGATTCGACCGTCGTCCGCGAGGTGGCGTTTGCCACCCACCACGGCATCCACCACGTCGCGATGATGAAAGCGATCGCGGGCGAGATGGGGGTCGCGTTGGACGGAGATATTGGGAAGGCGCCCTCGACGATTCAGCACGAGCGTGGCGCGGATTCTGCAACTCAATCAAAGACGGGGGCGTAGCGCCGCGTATGTGTACGGTCACGATTCTTGAAATGCCCGGCGGCGGGTTTCGTATGGTCGCAAGCCGCGACGAGAGCCCCACACGGCCCCGCGCCACACACCCCAGATGGGTTGACCGGATCTCCGGCGACGCCCGCGCGATCTGGCCGATCGACGGGCTGGCCGGCGGCACGTGGGTCGCGGCCGGCGAGCACGGGCTGGTGCTCACGGTCCTGAATGTCAATCTCGCCGATCCGCCGCGGCCCAGCGAGGACCGCAGGGTCAGCCGCGGCAGCATCATCCCGAGGCTGATCCGCCTGGCCGACGCCGGCGAGGCGGCCCGGGCGTTGGCCGAGTTGGAGCTGGACCGGTTCGAGCCTTTCCGGCTGGTCGCGGCCGACCGGCTCCGGGGGCTTCGGATCGTCGAATGCCGCTGGGACGGGCGCGAGCTGCGGACGACCGAGATCGGGTCCGGTCCGGCCTGCTTTGCCTCGAGCGGGCTGGGGGACGAGCACGTCGAGCCCCGGCTTCCGCTGTTTGAGGAGATGATCGCCGAGGACGGGGCGAACCCGGAGACCCAGGACGCCTACCACGCCCACGTCTGGCCCGACCGGCCGGAGATCAGCGTGTTCATGGAAAGGCCGGGGGCGAGGACGATCAGCGTCACGACGATCGAGATGCTCCCTGTCGCTTCGGAGGAGGTCGGGGCCGACAGCCGCCGGCTGTTCGAGGTCGAGATGGACTACGAGCCGGTGGATCTGTCAGAGTCGATCCTGGGCGATTCCGGCCGGCGGGGCTGAGGGCGACGGCGGCCCGGCTCACCGATCGGGTCGGGGCCCCGTGAGCCGGCTTCCCTCCTGCGCTTGGGCCCACTACAGTGTCGCCCCATGGACCTGTCGAAAATCGTCACCGCCCAGTTGCTTGTGAACGTGGCCGTCATCCTCGTGGTGATCCACACGATCCTGATCACGGTCGCGTACCTGATCTACTTGGAGCGGAAGATCTCTGCCTACATCCAGGACCGGGTCGGCCCCAACCGGGTGGGCTTCGACTTCGGCCTGCCCTACCTGAGCTTCCTCAAGGGGGCGCTCGGGCTGGGTCAGCCTCTGGCCGACGGCATCAAGTTCATGCTCAAAGAGGACTACGCGCCGACCCGCGTGGACAAGTACCTCTTCACGCTGGCGCCGATGGCCAGCATCGTCCCCGCGCTGATCGGCTTTGCGATCATCCCGTGGGGCGGCGTCTGGGTGTGCCCGGACTTCACGCTGCCGCTGATCGGCGAGATCCAGGGCGGCCCGGTCTACGTCACGGGCCTGGCGGCCAACGTGGGCATCATCTACCTGCTCGCGGTCGCGTCGCTGGGTGTCTACGGCATCACGCTCGGCGGCTGGGCGAGCAACAACAAGTACTCGTTCCTCGGCGGCCTGCGCTGCACCGCCCAGATGATCAGCTACGAGATCCCGCTGGGCGTGAGCCTGCTGGCGGCCCTGCTGCTCATGGGCACCGTCATGCCCGAGGGCATCATGCGGTATCAGGCCGACAACGGCTGGCTCATCTTCAGCCAGCCCATCGCGGCGTTCGTGTTCTTCATCGCGATTCTCGCCGAGGCCAACCGTGCCCCGTTCGACAACGCCGAGGCCGAGCAGGAGCTCGTCGGCGGCTACCACACTGAGTATTCGGCGATGCGGTTTGCGATGTTCTTCCTGGCCGAATATGCCCACATGATCACCAGCAGCGCGTTCTTCGCGTTGATCTTCCTGGGTGGCTACCAGTTGCTGCCGTTTGTCGGCGACCCCCTCACCAGCCCCGAGGCGACGAGCATCTTCGCGGTGCTGGCCAAGTTCGGCGTGCTGTTCGGCAAGGTCGTGCTGCTTGTCTGCTTCATGATGGTCATCCGCTGGACGCTGCCTCGCCTCCGGTACGACCAGGTCATGATGATGGCGTGGCAGGCGATCATCCCGCTGTCGATGGTGGTGCTGGTGATGACCGCCGTGATGGTCTACTTCGACCTGCGGAGCGTGGGCCCGATGCTGGCGGCCAACGCGGTGCTGGGCGTGGTGTGCCTGCTCGTGCTGCCACTGCTCAAGCCGACCCAGACCAACAAGCGCATCGCGATCTACGGCTCGCGGTTCAGCCCGACCGAGGGCGAGCGAGTGATGACGCGCCCGACCAACGAGGTCGCGTTGGAGGACCGGCCGGTGCAGGGGACGGCGCCGACGATCTGATGTGGTTGATGGCCCGCGGGGGCGGTGCTACTGCAATGCTTTGACGTCGTCGGTCTGCTGCGAGACGAACATCCGCGGCAGCAGGTAGACCGTCTCGCCGTGCCGGTAGAGGTGGCCGCTGACCTCGAAGGTCCAGCTCTCGCCCTGGTTCTCGGCGCTTCGTTCCATGACCTCGACGAGCATGCAGGGCAGCAGCCGCAGGCGGTTGGGCAGCCGGCCGACGTTTGAGGCCCCGCCGTCGTTGTCGATGGCGATGACCCAGTCGCCGTCGGGGCTTCGGACCATCCGGCCGCGTTGATTGAGCAGCATGCGTCCCTCGAGCCGGGGGGCGGGGGTGGGGCCGCCCTCGCCGGGTGTGTCGTCGGCGGGCTTGGCGAATGTGGTGTCTATGCCGCGGCGTTCCTGGCGTTGGGCCTCGAGCTGGCGGATGAGGTCCTCGACCCGGTCGCCGCTGGTGGGGGGGTCGGTCTGGGCGTCCTCTGGCTGGTCGGCGTTCTCATCCGTCTGGCCGGGGGCGGGCTCGGTCGGGGCGGGTTGGTCGGGCGCGGGCACGTCGGTCGAGGCGAAGACGGTGGGGAGCAGCCAGTTGCGGTCCTGGTATTCGAGCACCTCGCCGGTGAGGCTGAGCCAGAGGCCCCGGGTGCTGTCGCCGAGCAGGGTCTCGATGCGGGCGTAGGTGCTGCAGGGCAGCAGGGCCATCGCGGGCTCGGGCCGTCGGGCGCCGGCTTTGGTGACGGGCAGGAAGGCCAGCCCGCCGGTGCGCATCCTGACGATCTCGCCGGTCCACCCGACGAGGAAGGTTCCTTCGGGGCGGAGTGTGCCCGGGTCGGCCTGCGCGGCCGAGCCGTCGGCCAGTGGGAGTCTTTCGGCGTTCGCGCCCAGGTTTGGGACCACCTGTTGGACGATGGGCAGGGAGGAGGGCTTGACCGGTACGCCGCTGACCGGGCGCGAGAGGAGGTCCCGCATGTGCTCGTCGGCGCTGATGTCGGTCAGGAGCGGGTCGAGCCGGGCGTCGGGGCGCCGGTCGGGCGGGGTGGTGGACGGGGTGCTTTGGGCGGGTGGCGTGGTCGCGTCGTCCTGGGCGGCGCAGAGGTTGCCGGTGAGCGGCAGCCCCGCGAGCAGGCAGAGCATCAGCGTGGCGGGTCGGGTGCGCCGGGGTGCGGTCGGCTGGGGTTTGGGCGTCATCACGACCTCCTTGTCGGCCCGATCCCCGTCCCGGGGCGAGACATTGGCGGGGTTCGGTGGGGGGATCGTACCGCGCCGCCGGCGGCGTGCCCGGTGGGGCGTCGGGGGCGGTCGCCATTGACCCGGCTCGGCTGCGCCGATACGGTCTGTGCAGGAAGCACGGCCGTGTGCCCGAGTGGTCTAAGGGAACGGATTGCAAATCCGTTGTGGCGTAAGCCCAATCGTGGGTTCGAATCCCACTGCGGCCTCTAAAGACAGCGACCGGCGTCGAGCGATCGACGCCGGTCGTTGTCGTTTTGGGCCGGTGCCGGCCGGGTCGGTCCGCGGGGTCAGGCCGGCGGGATCAGGTCAGTTCGGTCAGGTTCTGCATCTCCCACGAGCCGCCGGGCTTCCACCAGTAGCGGAGCACCTCGCCCTCCTCGGACGCGCCGAGGATGTTGATGGTGCCGGTGGAGCTGACGGTCAGGCCGGAGAGCTTGCCGACCGGGAGGACGGCGTCCTCGACGACGTCGCTGAGGGTGGCGATGTTCCAGCCGCCGCTGGTGGGGGCCCACCAGTAGACCGACAGGTTGCCGTCGGCGTCGAGGCCGGCGATGTTGGTCGCGCCCCAGGGGGTGACGAAGCTGGCGAGGCTCGAGGCGCGGAGCGGCGGGCCGTTGAAGAGGGTGGTGAGGTTGCTGGTGGTCCAGTCTGGGCCGAAGCTGGGCACCCACCACGTGACGCTGACGTTGCCGTCGGCGTCGGTGCCGACGAGGTTGATCGCGCTCCAAGACGTGAGGTAGGCGGTGAGCCCGCCGGTCAGCGGCGGCGCACCGGTCGATGCGCTGAGGTTGCTGACGGTCCAGCGCGATAGGCTCGAGTGGTACCAGACCGCCTGGATGTTGCCGTCGGCGTCGAGCCCGGCGATGTTCAGGGCGTTCCAGGGCGTGACGAAGCTGATGAGCGAGCTGGAGAAGATCGGTGTCGCCTTGCCGTCGAGGCGGAGGTCGACGTCGGAGAGGTTGCGCGAGACCCAGACCGCGCCGTTCTCGTCGGTCGCGCCGGTCTGGTTGAACAGGTGGATGTCGTTGTTGGAGTCGATGCCCGCGATGTGGACCTTGTTGCCCTTGCTAATAAACACCGTGATGTCGCCCTCGAGCAGGCCGGCGTTGCTCAGCTCGGTGTTGATGTTGCGGTAGGACCAGACGCCCTCGGAGGAGCGGCGGAAGAGCAGCAGCCCCTCGTCGCTGGTCGCCGCGGCGTAGGTCAGCCCGTCGCGCGGGTCGGTGTAGGTCTGGATCTGCCCAGTCACCGTCGGTGTGCCGGCGAGGGTCTGCAGATCGGCGACCGTCCACGTGCCGTCGTCCTGGAAGAACGCGATCGGGCGGCCGCTGTCGTTGAGCGTGGTGACCGTGAGCTCGCCGTTGCTCACCGCCGAGCCGGTGATGGCGGCGCCGGTCGCGGCGATGTTGTCCGTGGGGGCGAGCTGATCGATCAGCTCGGCGCCGAGGGCGTCGACCTTGACGTTGGTGTTGGTGGTGACGGTGGTCGAGACGCGCCGGCCGAGCCCCGTGGTCTCGTCGACGAAGGTGACGTAGTAGTCGCCGCCGTCGACCTCGATCTGGTAGTTGCCGGCCTCGTCGGTGGTGTAGGAGCCGACGAGGACACCGGTGTCGATGTCGGTCACGTCCACACGCACGCTGCCCCGACCCTCGCCGATCGAGTAGAACTCGTTGTTGTTGGCGTCGTCGTAGACCACACCGAGGATGTAGGTCCGCGGCGGGCGGCCCGAATAGCCGAACACCTGCGTGAAGTAGGTGTGGTAGGTCGAGGATCCCGACGAGTCGGGGAAGTAGAACCCGACACCGATCTCGTCGTAGTGGAAGTTCTGCGAGAAGCTCTCCCAGAGGCTCAGCACGTTCTTGCGGTGGCCGACCGATTCGAGCCACGCGACGTGGGCCTCGTCGATGTCGTCGTACCCGGCGGCGATGTTCTCACCGGCCGAGCCGTCGTAGCCGTTGGCGTCGGCCCGCTGCTGGGCCCGGTCGCCGTCGGGGTTTTCGTGGTCGAAGAAGTCGCGGTTGTACATGTCGAAGCTGTGCTGCCTCGACGCGAGCGTGAGCGGGCCGTTGAGCGCGAGGGGCTCGGAGGGCTCGAGGTTGGCCAGCTCGCCGGCGGTCAGGTCGGCGGTCAGGTCCACGCCGGTCCGGATCGCCTCGGCCGCGGGGTCGGCGCGGGCCCGGTTGACCAGCTCGAGGAGGTAGACCTCCTCGCTCGACCACGTGAACGACAGCAGCCGTCGTCCCTCCAGAGACTCCATCCACACGTCAGCGCCTCGGCTGTTCATGCCCGGACTCCTCACCCGTTGCCTTCGGGCGTCGTTGTCTTTCGGATCTTCCCACAATTGGCCCATCGGCTCAAGCGGGCGGCGTGTGCACGCATCGCCCGCGATCGGCTCGTGGTCCGTCCTGAGTTGTACGTTTGGAGCACCCCTGAGGATTCCGACAACAGCACGAAACGTGCGATGTTGTGCGGCCCTGTCAGGGGTCTGGCCGTGGCGTCTGTCCGCAGCATCGCTACGATCCGCATCGGCTGGTCGCGGCTTGGCGCCCGTCTGGCCCGGGCGTTCTTCACGCCCGCCGGAGGACGATATGCCCGATCAGGACGACGCGTTCGCGACCCCCGAGCAGATGCACGCCGCTGCGGAGGCCTTCCGGGCCGACTACGCCGCCCTCCGCGACGAGATCGGCAAGGCGGTGGTGGGGCACCAGGACATCGTGGACGGCGTGCTGACGTGCCTGTTCACCGGCGGCCACGCGCTGCTGGAGGGCGTCCCGGGGATCGGCAAGACGCTGCTCATCCGCACGCTCTCGGAGGCCCTGAGCCTCTCGTTCTCGCGCGTGCAGTTCACCCCCGACCTCATGCCCGCCGACATCACCGGCACGACGATCGTCCACGAGGCCGAGATCGACGGACGCACCCAGCGGCAGTTCCGCTTCCAGCCGGGGCCGATCTTCGCCCAGATCGTGCTGGCCGACGAGATCAACCGGGCCACGCCCAAGACCCAGTCGGCCCTGCTGGAGGCGATGCAGGAGCGGAGCGTGACGGCCGGCGGCCAGACCCACGCCCTGCCCTCGCCATTCTTCGTGATGGCGACACAGAACCCGATCGAGCAGGAGGGGACCTACCCGCTGCCCGAGGCCCAGCTGGACCGGTTCTTCTTCAAACTGACGGTCGGGTATTCCGGGCGGGCCGAGCTGGCCGAGATCCTCGAACGGACGACCACCGGCGCGCGCACGACGATCAACCCGGTGCTCGACGCCGAGCGGATCGAGCGGTACCAGCAGCTCGTCCGCCGCGTGGCGATCGCCCCGCACGTGCGGGACTACGCCGTGCGGACGGTGCTGGCGACGCACCCCAAGGACAGCCGCTACGGCGGCGGTGAGTTCGCGACGCCGCTGGTGAATGAGTATGTGCGGGTCGGCGCGTCGCCCCGGGCGGCGCAGGCGATCGAGCTGGCGAGCAAGTGCCGGGCGCTGCTCGACGGTCGTGCGGCCGCGAGCGTGGACGACGTCCGCGAGATCGCGATGCCCGCCCTGCGTCACCGGATCATCCTGAACTTCGAGGGTGAGGCCGAGGGCGTGACCACGGACACCATCGTGGAGAACATCGCCGGGACGCTGCCGGTGGAGGTGGGGTAGACCCGGCGCAAGAAAAACCGGGGCGAATCGCCCCGGTGCGTGTGCGTTGTCTGGTGATCGGTCCGCGGTCGGACCGGTTTACTCGGCGATCAGCGCTTCGAGTTCCGCCCGCAGCGTCTTCTCGGTTTCGGCGGCGTCGCCGAAGCCGATGTGCACGTGCCGGACCACGCCCTTCTTGTCGATGATGACCGAGTGCGGGATGCCGCTGACGCCGAACTGCTGCGCGACCGCGCCGTCGGCATCGAGCGGGACGGCAAAGTCCCAGCCCTGCTTCTTCATGAACGCCGAGACGGTCTTGGTGTCTTCCATCAGGTTGACCGCCGCGAAGACCACGCCCTTGTCGGCCAGGTCCGCGGTGACGCCGCTGACGACGGGCAGGCCCTTGACGCAGGGCGGGCACCACGTGGCCCAGAAGTCGAGCACGACGACCTTGCCCCGGTGAGAGGCGAGCGAGAACTCGCCCTCGCTCTGGAGCATGGGCAGGGCAAAGGCGGGGGCCTCGTCGCCCTCGCCGGCGCCGACCGGTGCGGGCTCGGGTTCGGCCTGCATCCCGGCGGGGCCGCCCTGCAGGCTGAGCATGATCGCCTCGGAGATCATCTCGACCTCTTCCCAGTCCTTCTCGATCGTGATCTTGCCCTCGGCGGGGGCGTCGGCCAGCGCGGTCCAATCGTCGAAGGCCAGCAGGACCTCGAAGCCCTCGGGTGCGCCGCTGCCGGAGAGATCGGGCTTGAAGCCCATGAGCCACGGCTCGCCCGTCGCGGCGATACGCATCTCCATCTTGGTGCCCTCTTCGGGGTCCATGGTGGAGTAGGCGTGGTAGGCGCCGTCACCCTCGCCGAAGACGCCGTCGTAGGTGATGCCCTGCAGCTGGCTCTCGAACGCGGCCTTGGGGTCGGGTGCCATCAGCGCGAGCACGAAGTTGCCGCCGGGCACGAGTTGCCAGCCCTGACGCATCCCCGCGGCCATGTCCTCGAGCAGGGCACCGAAGTCCTCGTCGGCCTCGTCGGTGGCGTAGACGCCGAGCGATTCGACGGCGCTGGTGACGGTGGTGCCGTCGGAGTAGATCGAGGGCGTCGGCATCATCGGCATGCCGTTGGGCTCGGGCGCGTCGCCCTCCCAGAACGCGAAGCGGTTGGGCTTGACCGCGTAGCCGGGTGACTTGCGGTTCATCGACTCGACGAACGCCGCCATCATGGGGTCGTCGGTCTTGACGCTCACGCCGAGGTTGACCGAGCAGCCCTGGAGTTGCTGGTAGTGCTCGTACATGCGCTCGATGGCCTTCTCGTCGGCCTGCTGAGCGAGACATGCGCCGGCAGACAGGGCGAGCGCGACAATGCAGATGGGTGCCTTCACGGAGTGTTCCTTGTTTGAGAAACCGGTGCGCAGCTGCGGCCGCGGCGATCCCGGCCTTGAGTGTGGAGAGCCTATCGGCCCACCAGGAGATACGCCCGAACCCCTGTCAGGATTCCCACAGAATCGCCGAGTTCGGGCTCCCGACCCCGGTCTAGCGGCCCGAATCCGCGCAGAAGCCCGCCGCAGCGCCGTCTGAGGGCGGTTTCGGCCCCCGGGGTTGCCCTGCCCTGCCCGGGCCCGCCGCGGCGTGCATCGGAACCCCCGGCGGGGTTCTTGCGGTATGTTCAGGACACGATGCATCCCCGCCCCGCCGCGTCATCCACCCCCGCGCTGAGCCGACGAGAGGCCAGTGCGCTGCTGCTGCTCCTCGGTGCGGGAGGCCTGGGTGCGCTGACCTCGTGCGGGCCGGTGAAGGCCCCGCGGGTCTCGCTCGGGGGCTCGACCCAGCCGCGCCTGGTGCCCACCTCGGCCCGAGTGGACGTCGTTCCGGGGCGCACGCTGGTGACGCCGGTGCGCGTCGATGGCCCGATCTCGGGCGCCGCCCGGCCGCAGCTTCGTCTGGCCGACGGGCGTGAGGTCGAGGCCTCACTGGTCTGGATCGGTGTGGAGCCCGACGTGCGGTCGTGGTCGAGCTGGCTGCCGGCGTTTGAGCGGTGGGTGGTCTCGCCGGCCAGCGACGGGGCGATCCCGGCCTCGCTGGGCGCGTGGCACCTCGTCGCAGCGCTGCCGGCCGACGCGGGCACCCAGCCGCTGGAGCTGAACGGCCGGGCCGTCACCGTCAACTGGCTGGCCGATCCCGACACGCTGCGCCCGACGAACGCCCCGGGCGACTGGGAGCCGTGGAGACTGAACCCCGATTCGCCGCAGCCGGACGCGCAGCTGCTCGCGCCGGAGTGGCGCAGCCCGCTCCGGCTCTGGCACGCGCGGCTGGTGACGACGAGCCTCGGGCGAGCGACCGCGACGCCGGGCATCTGGCAGGTTCGGGGCGAGTCGGGCGTGCTCGACCGCCTGGCCGAGTTGATCGAGGCGCGGTGGCGCGTGGGGCTCGCGCGGCTGTGGTACGCAGACGAGACGGTCTGTCGGCGGCTGCTGACCACGCTCGGGCGGACCGTGGAGCTCGCGCCGGGCACCCATGCCCCGGCCTGGCCGACCGACCCCAGCGCGCTCGACGCGCTGCTGGTCGATCTGCTCGACCCGAGACTCAAGGGCCGGGCGCTCGGAGTGCGCGCAGCCGCGTGGATCGAGGCCATGCCGCAGACGGCGGTGTGGGTCGAAGACGACGCGGCCGAGCTGCTGGGCGACACGAGCGAGCCGCTGGTGCAGATCCGCGCGGCCGGGCTGGGCGAGTCGCCCGAGCTGGTCTGGGTCTCGGGGGCCGGCGACTATCGCGTCGGCGAGCCCAAGGCGCTCGAGCCGGGCGGCGTGGTCGAGGTCGCGGTCCCCGCCGCGGCGGGGCGGTCGGTCACGGGCGGGCGCAGCTTTACGGTCAGGTGCGGGGTGCAGGCCAAGAGCGTCGCGGCCCGCGAGCTCTACGCCATCCGCCCGCCGGGGATGCGCTGCGGCCCGCTCTATCTCGACTGGACGCTCGCGGCGTGGACTTCGTCCCAACCCGGCACCGGCGACCTCACCGGTCCGGAGTACAGCGCCGTTGTGCTGCTCTACAAGGACACGTCCGGCGCGGGCACTTCGGGATGGGCGGCGTTTATCGAATGCGCTGCGCCGGCCGCACCTGCGCCGACAACACCCACCACGCCGCCTGCGCCGAGCAGCGAGACCGAAGGCGCGCGCGCGGATGGTGCTGTGGACGGCACCGAGGCAACGACCGCGCTGGCCGGTGAGCCCGCCGTCGTGCGCACCCGTTCGGACGCTGCGCCCGATGAGCTGACGCTCTGGTTCGGTCAGCGTGGGAGATCGGCGTCGGTGTTGCGGGTGTCGCGCACGGGCGTGGTGCGTGAGGACGGCGTTGAGGGCGCGGGGGCAACCTATCCGGTGGCCGACGAGGGGAACCGATGGTCGGTGAGCGTGCCGGTGCCCGCCGCGGCGATCGAGCCGGGGCAGATCGTCAGGCTCGGCCTCACCCGCGTTGACCCGCGTGGGGTGCGCACCGCGTGGCCGCGCCGGCTCATGCCGTGGGATATCGAGCCGGCCCGGGCCGCGATCGATCTGAAGACATGGAGCGGGCTTTCGGAGTCGTGATCCGGTTCGGGCGCGAGCTACGACACTTTGGCGCGCAGGCCGAAGAGCACCCATTCGATGCCGAGCACGGCCGCGGCGGCGAGCACGAACCACGGCCAGATCTCCCGCGGTTCGCCGCGGCCTGCGCCTTGCGAGGCCTGCGTGACGGCGCCGCCGGGCACGGGGAGTGAGACGGGCGAGGCGAGCGCGCTCTCGCTGGGGCTGGCCAGGTTGACCGGGATCGGGCTCGTGCCCGCCCTCCACACACCGGCGATGTCGAGCACGCCGAGCCGCGCCGGGCCGTCGGGGGCTTGTGCCGCTGCGGCGCGCGCGCGTTCGGTCCCGGTCGGATCGGTCAGCACCGGGCGGCCTTCGCCCGGGCCGGCATCGAGCAGGCCGGGCGGGTTGGCGGGTTCGGCCGTCGTCGCGGCCCAGCCGGTCATCGAGGCGCCCGAGCGCGAGAGCGACTCGAGCGTGTTGGCCAGAAAGAGCGGGAAGCTGTAGTCGACCGGCCACGTGGATTGCACGAGGTCAAAGCCCGAAACAACGCGCGTGGTCTGCCCGTCGCGTACCGAGGCCAGCACGACGCCGGCTGCGGTCCGGGCCAGTTCGGTAAACGCGGTGCCCTCGCCCGATTCTTCCAGCAGCACGCCTCTGCCGACGCGCACCGCGTCGAGCGAGATGTCTCGGAGCAGCGGGCTGGATCGCTCCCACGCCAGCACCGGCAGCACGCGGCTCGGCCCCGCGACGGTGCGCAGCTGCGGCACCGACGCTGCGCCGCCGAAGTGCACCGAGGGCACCGGCGGCGGGAAGGGCGCGGGTGCGCCGTCGAAGATCGCCAGATCGACCCCTGCGTAGGCCCCCGGCCCGAGCGAGGCGACCCGCTCGGCGGAGATGAGCGTGAGGCCCGACAGATCGAGCTCGCGCAGGACGTCGGTCAGGAGCCAGCCGGCCCCGGCGCTCTCGGCCTCGCTCTCGCGCACCAGGAGCACGGCCGGGCGTCGCGGTGCGCCGAGCACCACCGATGCGCTGTCGTCGGAGGCGAGCACGTCGGGGCGGTCGATGGTGAGCGTCAGCAACGCCTCGCCGGGAGCCTGCACCTCGAGTGCGATGGGGGTCTGGCCGGGCCCGTCCTCGCCGGCGGGCGCGGCGTCGATCGCGCGCCGCGCGACGACCTCGCCGTTGAGTGAGATCGCGATCGAGAGCGGGACGGGTTCGGCCAGCGTGCTCTGGACGCGGGCGAAGACTCTCACCAGCGAGGGCGCGTCGTGGTCGCGTCGTGCGGCCAGCGCGACCAGGCCGAGGTTGTCGCCCGGACGCTCCGGGCCAGCCCGCTCGAAGCGCAGGTCGGCCGCGAGGGCGGGCAGGTCGGCACCGGCCGAGCCGTCGGAGCAGACGACCACCAGCGGCCGGTCGGTCGAGGCCTCGTCGTCCGGCGTCGAGAGCGCCTGGACCAGCCGGAGGGCGGAGGCGAGGTCGCCGGGCTGGTCGTTGGGGGTGAGCCGGCGGAGCGCGCGCAGCAGGTCGGCGCGCGAGCCGGTCGGCCCGGCGATGATCTCCGGCTCGGCGGCGAACGCGACCAGCGTGATCTGGCTCTGCGAGTTGCCTGCGGTGATCCGCTCGACCGCCCGCGTCGCGAGCCGGACGGCCTCGGCAAAGCGGGTCTGGCCGTCGGGCATGTCGGTGGCGCGCATCGAGGCGGAGCGGTCGATCACGACGAACACCCGCGCGGGCATCGCGCCCGCCACATCGATCGCGGGCCGGGCCAGCGCGAGCAGGAGCAGCGCAAGGATGATCAGCTGCACCAACAGCAGCACCGAGGGCCGGAGCATGCGGAACGGCACGTTGGCCTGCAGGTCCTCGGCGGCCTGCCGCCAGAGCATGGTGGTGCCCACGCGGACCGGGCGGCGGCGCAGCTTGAGGAAGTAGAGCACCAGCACCGCGGGCACGGCCACCGCCGCCGCGACGATCGCCGGGACGGGCGCGAGGAACGTCACGTCTCACTGCCGTTCTTGGATGAATCCGCGGCGTCGCCGTTGGTGTCGGGGGTCGCGGGCTTGGGCGGCCGCGGGCCCTTGTACCGCTTGCCGATGATGAACATCTCCCGCGAGACATCGCGGCTGGCCTTGGGGCTGAAGCCCTTGGCGAACTCGAACATCCGCTGGGTCTCACGGAGCACCGGGGTGTACTCGCTGCCCTCAAGGATCTTCATCACCAGATGACCGCCGGGCCGCAGCAGGCCGGGCACGATCTCCAGCACGCTCCGGCACAGGCGCGCTGAGACGAGGTCGTCGACGTGCCCGGTCGTCTTCGGGGCCATGTCGCTCAGGACGGTGTGGAACAACTCGCCCCCGCCGAGTTCGAGCAGTTCCTCCGGCGGCACCTTCTCGGCGTCGCCTTCCATGGTCACGACCTGGTCGGGCATGCGGTGGTCGACCCGCTGCAGGTCGATGCCGACGACGCATCCACGCGGCCCCACCCGCTCGGCGGCGACCTGCAGCCACGAGCCCGGCGCGCACCCCACATCGAGCACGCGTCTGCCCTTGTTCAGGACGCGGTAGCGGTCGTCGATCTCGAGCAGCTTGTAGGCCGACCGGGCGACGTAGCCCTCGGCCTTGGCCAGCTTGAAGTACTTGTCGTGGAGAACACGCTTTGCCATCTCGCCCCATCGTATGTCACGGGCGGGTCCGGCCGGACCGTTGGTCTGGCAGAGCGCGGTGGAGGCTCAGTCGTCGTCGCCTGTGAGCCCCTCGCGTTCCTCGCTCCAGAGCCGCTGGATCTCCTCAAGCACCCGCTCGTTGGGCGGATGGCCCTCGCGTGCGGCGAAGCCCTCGAGCGATTCGACAAGCTCTCTGAGCTCGACGAAATTGACCGCGTAGGGGTCGAGTTCCGGGTCGCTGTCGGCGAGTTCTTCTGCGATCCGCTGCACATCAAGCCAGTGGAACGTGTCGTACATGGCAGAACTCCAGTGGTGCCGGAGTGGAATTCTAGTGCGGGACTTCCTTCACGGCGTTGCGGTTCCACGCGGGCACGCGGACCACGATCGGGCCGTCGCCCTCGATGAAGCACTGGCAGCTCAGCCGGCTGTTGCGCTGCAGGCCCATGGCCTCCTCGACGCGGTCCTCTTCGGCCTCGGTCGGCTCGCTCAGGTCGTCCATGCCCTCTTCGACGTAGACGTGGCAGGTCGAGCACGCGCAGACGGCCCCGCAGGCGTGCTCGATGTTGATGCCGTGCTCGACGGCGACCTCGAGCAGATGCTCGCCCTTGGCGGCCATGACGCTCCACTCGGACTTGTCCGAGCTGGTCAGGCCTTCGGGGTCTTCCAGGAGGAACTTGATCGCGACCGTCGCGGGGCCGTGGTCGTGGTCGTCAGAGTGTCGCAGGTGCATGGCCGGGTCCTTGAGCGGGATCGGTACGGGCCGATCGGTACCTTGATTGAGTCTAAGTCTCAGTGGAGCATAGGCCACGATCTCCGGGGCGGGCGAGGTGCCGGACCTATCGTTCCGCGCATGAACGCCCCCCCCTCGCAGGATGCACCCACCCCCGCCCAGACCGGGGCTCGCCCGACGCCCTCGGAGCGCGGGATCGAGGTCTCGGTGGTGGCCCCGGCGCACAACGAGGAGGAGAACATCCCCGCCCTCGTCGAGCAGGTCGGTGCCGCACTCTCGCCCCTCGGGATCGGCTTTGAGTTCATCGTCGTCGACGACGGCTCGACCGACGCCACCCGCGAGGTCGCGAGGTCGTTGATGGCCGATCGCCCCTGGCTTCGGTGCCTCTCGATGGCCAACACGCCCCCGGGCTCGGGCAACGGGCAGTCGGCGGCGTTCCACGCGGGGTTTCGCGCCGCCCGCGGCCGCCTGATCGCCGTGCTCGACGCCGACCTGCAGAATGACCCCGCCGACTACCCGGCGATGCTCACACTTCTGGCCGAGCGGGACGCGGACATGGTGCAGGGCGACCGCTCGCACGCCCGCAAGGACTCGCCCATCCGCAAGTGGGGGAGTTGGGTCGGGCGCAAGTTCCGGCTCTGGCTCCTGGGCGACCGCATCCGGGACACGGGGTGTTCGCTCCGGATCATGAAGCGGGAGATCGCGCTGGCGCTGCCGCTGGAGTTCAAGGGCATGCACCGCTTCATCCCCGCGACCGCCGGCATCCTTGGATACAAGGTGGTCGAGATGCCCGTGAATCACCGGCCGCGTGTGGCCGGCGAGACCAAGTACGGCATGGGCATCACCAAGCGTGCCCTGCCCGGCCTGATCGATTGCTTTGCGATGCGCTGGATGCGGTCGAGGCGTCGTCCGGTGGTCGGCGTCGAGATCGAGAGCCCGCACGCGGGGGCGGCCGCGACACCGTCTTCCGCGGCGTCGCCCGCGAACGACACGGCCGCGGTCTCCGCCGGGGACCGTGCATGAAGCCCGGCCCCATTGTCGCGATGGTGGCGTTGATCTTCGTGGGCATCTGGCTGGTGCTGCAGCCGACGTTCGAGCGGACCGAGCGGATCGACCCCGAGGCGCAGCGTTTCGAGATGACGCTGGGCTCGCGGCAGTTCGCGGTCGAGCAGCGCGCCCTGGCCGACAGCACCTTCGAGTACCACACCAAGGGGCTGCCCTCCGCCGACGAGCTCGGGTGGATCGGGTCGTTGAAGTTCGAGGCGGTCGTCGCCGGGGAGCTCGCCGCGTGGGAGAACCGGCCGGCGTTCGAACGCACGCTGCTGGGGTTCTTCAACATCTCCAGCTGGCTCAACTTCGGCTGGATCGCGATCGGCCTGCTCGGGCAGTGCGCCTTCTTCGGGCGGATGCTGGTCCAGTGGGTCGTGAGCGAGAAGAAGCGTGAGAGCGTCGTGCCCGCGGCGTTCTGGTGGATGAGCCTGATCGGCGGCATCTGCCTCTTCAGCTACTTCGTCTGGCGTGTGGACTTCATCGGCGTGCTAGGCCAGAGCACCGGTGTGGTGATCTACGCACGAAACATCCGATTGATTCATAAGCAGAAGCGACGCCTCGCGCGGAGCGCCGCCGAAGAGACACGCTGACGGCCCGTTTGCACACCCCGCTCGGTCCTGGGAGACTCTGCCGATGCATATCTACCTCGACGACACCCCGCTGACCGAGACCGCCGACACGCTCGCCGACGCGATCGCGGCCGCGCGGGACCGGGCGGCGTCGAACGAACGCGTGATCGTGGACATCGCTGTGGACGGCACGCCGCTCGGCCCGGAGTATCTCGACGACGATCAGGTGATGGCCGGCGAGTTCGAGGAGGTCCGCCTGACCACCGCCGAGCCACGCGCGTTTGTGCAGGTGACGATGCGGGACGCCGCCGAGGCCCTCGAGCACGCCCGCAACGACCAGAAGCAGGCGGCCGAGCACTTCGAGGAGGGTCGCAGCCAGGACGGGTTCGAAACGCTCGGGCGGGTGATCGGCGTCTGGCAGGCGGCGCGGCAGTCGCTCGACCAGGGGGCGCAATTGCTCGGGCTCGATCTGACGTCGATGCCGCTGGCCAGGCCCGAGACGCTGCCCGAGGCGATCGAGCGGCTCACCGCCGGGCTCTCCGAGGTGCGCCGGTGCGTGCAGGGGCAGGACTGGGCTGGCCTCTCCGATGTGTTGCTCTACGATCTCGATGCGTTGGCCGAGCAGTGGCAGTCGCTGCTCGGCGAGGTCGCGGCCCACGTCGCCTCGACCGGCACACCGCCCAAGCTGTAAGACGAAAGGTCGTTTGTGAGTCGTTTGGACCCGTCGCCAGCACCGATCGACGAGATGATGGAACGAGCGAGCCGCCACCTGGCGGAGTGCGCGTACTTCGACGCCGAGCGTGAGGCCGAGCGGGCGCTCCGCGCGGCGAGGCGGATCAACGACTTTGAACGCATGGCCCGCATCTGCCTCCCCCTCCAGGAAGCCCGGCGGCAGAAGCGCGAGCAGGCGTGGGACGTCGGGCCGGTCGCGCTGGTGCGCCGCCAGCGTGATCTCCCCTCGCCGCTGGTGCCGGGGCTCTATCTGCTGCAGCCGCCGATGATCGGGCGCGACGGGCGGAGCCTGCGTGAGACGCTGGACCGGCGCAAGATCGCCGCGAGCGTGCTGACCCGCGAACCGCTGACGCGCACGGGCAAGTGGCCGGTGGTGGGGGTGGGGCCGATGGTGATCCGCGTGCAGGTCGATCCGCCGTGGCCGCTCGAGCGTGTGGAGACCTCGGTGAGCAAGGACGAGGACGATCGGCTGCCGCCGACCGAGTGGTTTGTGCGAGCAAGCGAGGCGCTGGGCGATGCCGCGATCGCGGCCCTCGACGAGACCGACCACCCGCACTATCGCGTCGACGACCTGCTCGACTTCCTCGAGGCGCACCCCGAGCACGAGAAGCTGCACCAAGCGCTCGCCGCGGCGTGCCGGGCGGCGATCGGGGTCGAGGAGCCGCTGTTACCGCGGCGTCGCGGGCTGGATGACCCGAGCGGTTTCTGACAGAGCCGCGGGCGCGGGCACGCCTCATGTCAGAGCCGCGGGCGTAAGCACGCGGACGGAGGTGGGCACTTCGCAGCGACGCGTAGTTCCGCTCTGCGGACGCCGCGGGATTCTCAACGGGTGCCGGGCGTGACACGCCCCTTCCGCGTGCTTACGCCCGCGGCTCTGCTTTAGCGCACGCGTTCGCCGAGCGGCTTGACGACGAGGCTCAGCACACGCTTCGAGCCCAGCGTGTCGGCGAGGACCGGGAGTGTCTGCGTCGTGGAGCCCTGCGCCTCCGACCGGCGGGAGCCTCCCCGGTGACGGCGCAGCGACCGCATGGCGCTCACGCCGGAGCGCAGCACCGCGTCGACCGGCAGGCTGACAGCGGTGAAGGTCGCCATGCGGTCGATCACGTGCAGCTCGTCGCGTTCGCCGGAGGCGATGAACTCGGCGACCGAGACGAACGCGTCGGCGTAGGCCCGCGCCGCAAGCTCGATGCGCGCAACAGCGTCCCGCTCGTCGCCGGGCTCGCTGCCCTGGATGACCAGCTCGTTGAGCTCGCCCATCGCGAGGGTCAGCTCGTCGATCTCCTCGCAGAGGATCTCGCGGGCGCGGAGGATGCGTTCGGCCGACGCCTGCGCGAACATCGGTGCGGCGAAGGCAAACACCCGGCGGCCGAGCTTCTGCTCGGCCTTCTGCGCCACGCTGAGCGGCGCTGACCGCATGACCATGAGCCCGCGTCGGGCGGCGAATCTGTCGATCCCCGCGGCCATCGGCAGGCTGACGCCCGGGTCGGGCCCGCCGCGGAGCAGGTCGCGGCTGATCACGTCGAGGAACTCGGTCTGGCACTCAAACAAGCTCGTGCGGGCGAGCGGCCTCAGGCTCGCGTACCGCTCGTCGCCGGCGAGCTGGGTCCACGCGGTGTGCAGGTCGCCGAGGGCGTCGTCGCCGTCGTCGAGGGCCGAGCCCAGCAGGCCGTCCTTCCACAGCGGCATCGACCACGCCCAGGTCTCCATGAACCGGACGTACTCGGGGGACTCGGCGGCGGCCTGCTCAATCTCTTCGCGGCTGCCGCGGGGTGAGGGCATGAACGTGACCGCGCGCTCGGCCAAAAGCAGAGCCGCCATGGCTGGCGGCTCGCGTGTGGTCAGGTGGTATGGGCTGATCGCGGCGAACACGCCGGATGGTAGAAGCGTGCGGGGGCTCAGTCGCGGGGCTGGAACTTGGCGATGATCCCGCCGTCGCTGACGACGTAGAGGTTGCCGTCCTCGAAGCGGTCGGGCTTGAGGGTCGCCACGCCGGGCAGCTCCTGCGAGGTGACGACGTCGCCGCTGGCCGGGTCGAGCAGCTTGGCGACGCGGCCGTTCCAGGTCAGCAGCCGGCCCTGGCGGACGCCGATCACGCGCCCGGCGACCTCGCTCTGGGCCCAGAGCTGTGCGCCGGTGACCGAGTCGATCGCGCGGAGGCCCTTGTCGTTGGTGGGGACATAGAGCACGCCGTTGTGGTAGGTGGGGGTGACGCGGAGGGGCTGCTCGGTGCGGATGCGCCAGCGGAGCGTCCCGTCGAGCTCGAAGGCGTAGACGGACTGATCGAGGCTGGCGAAGAAGGCCACGCCGTCGCCGCTGACCGGCGCCGCGTCGCACCCGCCGTAGATCTTGGCCTTGCCGACCAGCAGGCCGGTGGCGACGTCGATCATGGCGATGTCGCCGCTGCGCGAGACGGCCGCGACGGTGGAGCCGACCAGCACCGGGTCGGTGTCGATGGGGCTGCCCAGATCGAACGCCCAGGAGTCGATCGGCCGGCGGACCTGGCGGGCGTAGACGTGCCCGATGGCGGTGCCGTAGACGACCTGCCCGGCGAAGTAGACCGGGTGGGTGGTGACCACGCGGCTGAGCTTGCTGCGTGAGGTCAGGGCGCCGGTGCCGGTGGAGAAGACGAAGATCTCGTTGTCGCTGGAGACGACGATGTCGTCGTCGACCCGCAGGTTGCCGACGAACCGGGTGAGCGGGTTGGCGACCTGGCCGGAGTTGCGCAGCGCGCCGTTGGAGGCCTCGAGGGCGCTGATGGTCGCGCCGGACTCGTGCGCGACGACGATGTCGTCGTAGACGTCGAGGAAGTCGATCCGCTCGCCGGCCTGCACGACCGGGAAGCCGCGCCAGTCGAGGCGGTAGCCGAGGTCGGCGTAGACGTCGTGATTGATCGTGAACTCGGCGCGGCGCTGCTCGATGAGCTTGCTCGCGCTGGTGTTCTTGGCCTCGGCGGCGCTGGGGCTGTACGACGGGCCGGTGGTGGCCGTCGGCCTCGAGCCGCCGCAGCCGAGCAGGCCGAGGCTCAGGACGGCCGCGGCGATCCCCGCCCCGCGTCCCGCGCGGATCCACGCGGGCATGGCGGGCGTGGCGGGCAGGGCGGATCGGCACACACGCCTCGGGTCATTGGTGACCTTGGTCATCGCAGCAGCACTCCTGACGGTGGGGAGGGGCCCTTCCGGCCCGCCCCGAGCTTCTATTGGGCCGCGGCAGGGGCCGACGGCGGAGGGGGGAGTATCGAGCCCGGGGCCGGTGCGGTCAAGCCCGGAATCCGGATCGGCTCTCGCTCACAGCCTAGCACACGCCAAGGATCAGCCATGTTCACCGGGATCATCCGTGCCAGGGGCCGTCTGCAGAGTATCGATCCGTCGCCCGCGGGCGCGCGGCTGCGTGTCGATCCGGGCGGGTGGGAGCACCGGCCGGGCCCGGGCGACTCGGTCTGCGTCTCCGGCTGCTGCCTGACGCTGGCCGAGCCCGTGGGGGCCGATGGTGGGGGTGGCCTGCTGGCCTTCGACGCCATCCCCGAGACGCTCGCCAAAACGACGCTCGGCGGGCTGGTCGCCGGCGACGAGGTGAACCTCGAGGCCAGCATGACCGCCTCGACCCCGATGGACGGGCACGTGGTGCAGGGGCACGTCGAGGGCGTGGGCGAGGTGACCGGCCTGACCACCGGGGGCGAGTGGCGGATCCGGATCTCCCCGCCGGCCGACCTGATGCCCTGCATGGTGCCCAAGGGCTCGGTGACGGTGGACGGGGTCTCGCTGACGATCGCGGCGGTGGGGGTCGGCGGTGAGAAGTCGCCCGGCTGGTTTGAGGTCGCCCTCATCCCGACCACGCTCGAGCTGACCACGCTGGGCTCGCTGAAGGTCGGCTCGCGGGTCAACCTCGAGACCGACGTGCTCGCCCGGACGGTCGTCCACGTGATGCGGCACTACGCGGGTCTGCTCGGCGGCGGGGCGTAGAGGCAAAGGCAGAACACAGAGGCCGCAGAGGGGGCGGTGGGGGGACGGCGGGGCAAACGGGCGTTATGGGGCGTTGCCCTGCTCTTGGGCAGCGGGACCCTGCTCTTGGGCAAGGCTGCCGGGCTCTTGGGCAAGGCTGCCGGGCTCTGGGGCAGGGGCGTTCGGCTCCGGAGCCGCGGGGAAACGCTGCTGTGAGACGTTCATCTGCTCTTGATGAGCCATCATCTGCTCTTGATGAGCCATCAACGGCTCTCGAAGAGCCATCATCTCCTCTTGATGAGCCATCATCTGCTCTTGATGGGCCATCAACGGCTCTTGAAGAGCGTCCAACTGCTCTTGAAGCACGACCGTTTGTTCTTGTCGGGCCGTCTACGGCTCTTGTCGGACGGTCTACAGCTCTTGTCGAACGCCCCATAACGCCGGGACCGCGGCCCCACCCACCCATTCCCTCTTTGCGTCCTCTGCGTCCCCTCTGCGACCTCTGCGTTCTGCCACCCGCCGAAAGGCCCACGCTGGCGCGTTGGGCCTCTTTTCCCCGACGTCCTGTCCCGCTTTCCCTCCGCGCTCTCCGCGTGCTCCGCGGTTCCACCCGCGCCGCCGCGCACCCCAAGCCCACGCTCGCGCGTCGGGCCTCCTTTCCCCGGGCGTTCTGCCTTGCTCGTTCTGCCTTGCGGGCCCGGTCGGTCACCCGTCCAGCCGCAGGGCCCCGACCAGCTCGCCGATGTCGGCCACGCCCTGCGACCGCACCCACTTCTCCAGCCCGCGGGCGAGCTTGATCGGGAGCGAGGGATTGACGAAAAGGCCGGTGCCGACCTCGACGGCGGTCGCCCCGGCGAGGATGAACTCGGCCGCGTCCTCCCAGGTCAGCACGCCGCCGATGCCGACGATCGGCACGCCGGCCTCGCGGCAGACGAGGCGGTGGGCGTCGTAGACCAGCTTGACGGCGATGGGGTGGACGGCGGGGCCGGAGAGGCCGCCGGTGATGTTGGCCAGCCGCGGGCGGCGGGTGCGGACGTCGATGCCCATCGCCGGGACGGTGTTGGCGATGCAGAGGCCGTCGGCGCCGGGCCGCTGGTTGGGGCCGTTGGGCTGCGCGCCGCTCTCGATGGCCGCGCGGGCAAAGTCGGCGATCGAGTGCGGGGCCGCGACGGCGACGGGGCTGAGCTTGACCAAGAGCCGCGTCTCGGGCAGGGCGGGGCGGACGGCGGCGACGAGCTCGCGCAGCAGCGCCGGGTCTGCCCCGAACTCGAGCCCGCCGTGGACGTTGGGGCAGGAGACGTTCAGCTCGACCGCGGGCATCGCCTCGATGCCGTCCATCGCGGCCGCGACCTGCACGTAGTCGTCGATCGAGAAGCCCGCGACCGAGCCGATCACGGTGGTGGGCACGCCGCCGACCTTGGGGGCGATGTGCTCCTCGAACTCGGCGATGCCGATGTTGGCCAGGCCGATCGCGTTGAGCATGCCGACCTTGCACTCGAGGATGCGCCAGGTGTCGTTGCCCTCGCGGGGGTGGCGGGTGATCGACTTGGTGATGAGCCCCCCGACGCGGGAGAGATCGACCACGCCGGCCATCTCGTCGAGCGTGCCGGCGGTGCCCGCGGCCATCAGCACCGGCGAGCGGAGGGGCACCCCCGCGAGATCGACCGAGATGGGCGAAGCGGGCGAGATAGGTGTGGGGCTGGGCATCGATGGAGAGCCGCGTCGCCGAGGCCGGAGAGGCGCGGCGGTCGGTCAGCCGTTCTGGTTCTCGTAATAGTCGAGATTGAGCTGCGTGTACTTGCTCCACTCGTCGGGGAGGTCTTCCTCCGGGAAGATCGCCTTGACCGGGCACTCGTCCACGCACAGCCCGCAGTCGATGCAGGTGTCCGGGTCGATGAAGAGCTGCTCGGCGGTCTCGAAGTCGGGATCGTCCTTGGTCGGGTGGATGCAGTCGACGGGGCAGACCTCGACGCAGGAGGTGTCCTTGGTCGCGATGCACGGCTCGGCGATGATGTGGGTCATGGGCGGGTCTCGGTCAACCGGGGCGGCCCGACGCGGGGGGCGGGGGCGTTTCCGGGGGGGAATGTTTCGGACGGTTTGCCCATCGTATGCGCCGCGGCGGCGGGAGTGGACCCCGAGGGCGCGTGATGCTCGCGCGGGCGACGCCCGCAAGGCGTTCACTCGGCTGAAACCAGTTGCCGCCAGAGCCCCACCGGGACGCCGAGGCATCCTACCGGTCACGCCCCAGCACTCCGTCCTGGGTCGCATCGATAGGCACGCCCTGCGCCCAGATGCTCACGCGTCCGTCGTGCCCGTGGTACCAGAAGTTCGGCACCCCCGGACGCAGCGACGCCTGCACCTCATTCGTCCCGCTCAGGTCCGCCCAGAGCACCGCGGAATCGACCTCCTGCACGCAGCACGCCGGATAACCCCCCCGATGTCCTTCGACGTGGTACACCATCATCTGCTTGGCGAACCCTTTGTCGGAAGGGAACGCGATGGTGTCGATCCGCTGCGCCTTCCATTGATCGACGCCGGTCTGCGTGTCGCGGTCCCAGTATCGAGGGGTGGCGTAGAGACAGTCGGCGAGCTTGTAATCCGAGAAGTACCGCATCGGCCCGACCATCTCGTCGAGCCCGACCGCCGCCGGGTCTCGAAGCACCTCGATCGGCGGCGGCTCGTCGTACCGCGCGTGCGGCAGGGTGGAGTTGTTGAACCAGTAGCCGGGGAGCGGCGTGCCGTCCACCGCCTCGATGACCTGCGGGTCGTCCCCTTTGTTCCCGTAGACCGGTGCAAATGACACGGGCGGAAAGTCCGCATTCTCCGATGCGTACGCATGTACAAGCATGCCGAGTGAACGGAGGTTGGCAACCGAACTCTGCCTTCTGGCGACTTCGCGGGTTCCTGACAGCGCGGGAATGACCAGCGATATCACGAGCCCGATCAGGCCCATGCAGACCAAGAGTTCCACTAGGCTGAACCCGGTTGAATATCCGCTGGACATACTGAAGGGCTTTCTGTACACTCTGGACTCCTAATATGAACGCAGGAAAGCGTACAGCGAAAGGAAACCGGATGCAAACGACACGTTCAAGTACCCCCAACTCCCGCGGGTTGGCACGATTGGTCTCGGCAGGCGTGATTGGAGTGGCTGTCGTCGCGGGGGCGACTCCTACCTGCTACGACATTTATGGTTCTTGTACACATGGCTATGTTCCCGGGGGCGCATTCGTCGGAGCTCCTTGCTACGCATCATGCTCTGGGGGGTGCTGGGAGATCATGATACCGGGCAGTGCCTGTCAAGCGGTGCAGTCTGTTGGAGGCTCGGTGACTGTCGTCTGTCTTGAAGGGGTGATCTTTCTGAATGGAAATGGCACCCCGGGATGCGACACAAGCGGGGGCGGCTACTATGTGGCCACGGTAGACGCGGACCTGGAATGCGTGACTCCTTGCCTCGGCGGTGGTGGTGGGCCGCAGTGAGCCGCGATCTGTTCCGAACAATACGGCTGACGATGGTTGTTGTGGCGTGGCTGCTCGTTCTTCCCAGCAGTACTTATTCGAAGCAAGACCTTCGTCAGACGTTGGAGTCAGTTCGGCAGAGTCATTCCAGTCATGCCGCATTTCGTGTGGTTGGCTTGCGGCCCGGGCCGCCGATGGCGAGTCTTTCCGGGGATTCTCGCCGCATTGCCGAGGAGTCCGAACGTTTCCAGCGCATGGTCCATCCTCTCACCGGTGAAAGCGTCTTTGCATTCGCGGAAATGACGGCTATCGCTGATGGCTCGGGCGCTCTGAGGATCGAGTTTCACCACTTGACGACCGCCGGCCCCCCGGAACTTTCCACGAGTGTCGAGCTTTGGAGCGGGGAGGACTGGATCAAGTCCGAAACACTCGATGCCGACCTCGCGTTCCGCCACGGTCTTGACGGGCCCGCGTTCGAGGAAGTACTCCGGCAGAAGCGGGAGGACATCACTCCCTACATCGAGACCCGGGCGAACAACGGTACATATCTGGACGCGGTGCATTTTGTTTTGTACGTCCTTGAGAATTGCAACGACGCCACGCTTGTCTCACTGGAAGACGGTGTAGCCGTTGTGGAGTCGACCCAGTACGACCTCGACGCGAGTATCGACACGACCACCGGTGAGTTGCAGTCTTACGGGCTGGGCTACTCTTGGGGTTCCAAACGGGTCTGGTTCGTCGGGCGGATGGACGCTGCGTTGTTTCCCGCCCGTCACCCGCTTGAGCGGCGGGGTCGAGTGGATCGGGGGATGAAGCGCAAGGTTGGTGAGAGTTCTCCGGACGCACCGGAGAACGGCGTGATTGTGTACACCAAAGCCGAGAGATTGCCAAAGGTCGACCCCGAGATATTTCGGTGGCAAACCATTTCGCAGAAGCTGTTTGATTATGAAACCGATCAGGTGATCGGGCCAGACGGGCTGCCTGACGCCGCGGCGACTGAAGACCATAAAGACCTCCTTGAGCGGATCAAACAGGCCATGCCACCGCTGACCGAGCAGGACGAGTCCGGGCGCCTGACGCCGCGCAAGCCGGGGATGCTGGTCGCGTCTCGGATCGGGCTGTCGCTGAGCGCGGGCTTTCTTATCCTCGGCGCGGTTGTCTGGTACAGGCGGCGGGCGGCATGAGCGCGTCTGCTCGAGAACGTATTCTCTCGGTCGCGATGCAGGGTGCCGTGCTCTTTGTGGCAATGACGTGGCTTACCAGCGGCATCTACAAGTTCATGGACATGCCCACGTTCACGAGCGCTGTCTCCGAACACGGGATATGGCCTGAGTCCCTTGCGCCGGCCTTGATCCTTGTCCCCATCTTCGAGTGCGTGCTTGGGATCGCTGTCGGTGCCTCGGTGGGCACGCGGACGCCGAGGCTGGTGCTTGTCGCGTCGCTTCTGGCGACATTCGGCCTCGTGGTCTACGTGCTGGCGATGCCCGAGGCGACTCAGGACGCCTCCTGCGGGTGCGGTGGTATCGCGGCCATCGCCCAGAGCGGCCCTTGGGATGCGCGCGTTGGGCATCTGGTCTTTCTGGGTTGCCTTGCCATAGCCCACCTTGGGTGTGTGGGTAAAGACGGACCGAAACCCGGTCGAGTTGCGGTTGAACCGAACGGGAACTCCGAGAGTAGTGCGACTGTGCACGGGCTCCCCGGCTCGGGCTCACACCCGCAGCCTGCCGGTGAGTGACAACCCCATCATCGAACTGGAAAGCCGCTCGTCATTCGGACCTTGCGGCACCGCTCAGCGTCCCCGCGTCCGCACCTTCCCACCCATCCGCTTGGGCGGCATCTTCGACGGAACCACGCCTCCGGGGAACTTGGCGGCGAGGTCTTTCTTGTCGGCGTTTTTGATGACCGCCGTCGGGTCCTCTTCCTCGAAGCGGCTGCGGGCCGCGGGCGCGCCCTGCACCTCGACCTTGGCGTAGCCGCCGGTCGGCTCGTCGCGCCAGCTGGCCGGGCGTTCGCTCGCCTCAAAGTCGGGGTAGTCCAGCCGCGGGATCTCGGCGTTGACGAGGTTCTCGATCTGGGTCAGCAGCTTGCCCTGGGCCTTGGTGACAAAGCTCCACGCCACGCCCTTGCTGCCGGCCCTCGCCGTGCGGCCGATGCGGTGGACGTACAGATCAGGATCGTCGGGCAGGTCGTAGTTGACCACGTGGCTGATGCCCTCGACGTCGATGCCGCGGCTGGCCAGGTCAGAGGCGATCAGCACGGCCAGGTGGCCCTGCTTGAACTTCTTCATCGTCGAGCTGCGCTTGGACTGGGTCATGTCGCCGTGGATCGCGTGCGACTCGACACCCTTGCTGTTGAGGTGGCGGGCCAGCTCGTCGACCGTCCGCTTGAGGCGGCAGAAGACGAGGGTCAGGCCCGGGTCCTCGTGGGTGAGCAGGTGGGTGAGCAGGCGCTTCTTGTCCCAGGCTTCGACGGTGAGGTAGTGCTGCTCGACCATGCTGGCCGTGAGCGAGCCGGCGCTGGTGACGATCTTCTCGGGGTTGCGCATGTAGCGCCGCGCCAGGTCCTCGATCTCGGGGTTGATCGTCGCGCTGACCACGAGCGTCTGCCGGTCCTTCGGGCACTTGCCCAGCAGCCGGCGGATGTCGTCGCGGAAGCCGATGTCGAACATCCGGTCCACCTCGTCGAGCACGGCGAAGCGGATGTTGTGGAAGTGCAGGTAGCCGCGTTCGATCATGTCCATCACGCGCCCGGGCGTGCCGACGATGATCTCGGGGCCCTTCTCGAGCTTCTCGACCTGCGTGTGGATGCGCTGCCCGCCGTAGATGGTGATGGCGGTCAGGCCGGTGTGCCTGCCGAGCTGGTTGATCTCGTCGGTGATCTGGATCGCGAGCTCGCGGGTGGGGGCGAGCACGATCGCCTGCATCGGCACGCCGGGCTCGGCGCGGTGCAGCAGGGGCAGGCCGAAAGCCGCGGTCTTGCCCGTGCCCGTCTTGGCCTGGCCGAGCACGTCGGTGCCGGTCAGCGCCGGCGGGATGAGCTGGGCCTGGATGTAGGTCGGACGCTCGAAGTGCGCCTCGGCGAGGCCCTTGAGCACCTCCTCCTTGAGGTTGAGGTCGGCGAAGGTCCGCTCCTGGTCGAAGACCTCGGCGTTGTCGGTCGCCGCGGGGCCGCGCCGCGCCTGCCGGCCGCCCATGCTGTCCAGCTCGTCCACCTCGCCCTCGCGGCGGCCGCCGCGCTTCTTGCGGCGGCGCTTCTTCTTGGCGGGGCGGTCGCCCTGCTCCTCGTGCGTGTCGGCGCGGGGCTCGGCCCGGTCGGCGGTGTCATCGCCCGCGGCCTCGTTGCCGCCGCCCTCGACGGTCGCGGCGCTCGACGCCGGCTTCTTGCCGCGACGGCGGCGGCGGCGCTTCTTCTTGGGCGCACCCTCTCCGTCGGTGGCTCCCTCATTCGCGCCTTCGGGGCCGCGGGCGTGGGCTTCGGTGTCGTGGTTGCTGGTTTCGGACGTGGTGTCGTTGGTCGGGTTTTCGGTGTCGGTCATGGGGGCTGGGGCTTCCTCACCGCCCCCGACGCCGCGCCGCTTCTGTCCGGATGACAGGTCCTGTGGTCGTCCGCCTGCCGTGGTGCCCTCTGGGGGTCACGGGTTGGGGTCGGCCGCGGGGCTGGTCATCCGGTCCGCGCGTTTCGCGTCGTCGGGACGGGTATGTGGTCTCGGGGCGGGCGTCACAGACGGGCGCCGGGAACACCCCGGGGAGGCTTTAGTCTACGCCGCGGCCGGCGGGCGCGGCGGGGCGGGCGGGTTTCAGGGCCGGTTTCGGTGCTTCCGGGCCGCCCGGGACGGCCGCCGCACCCCCCGGCCGCCCCCCCTCCGGCGTGCCGATCCAGACGATGGCGTGGGTGACGACCCGACCGTCGATCTCGTAGGTGGCGCGTCCGGCGATGTGGATTTGGCCGTCGTAGACGTCGATATCGACAGCGCGTGAGGCCCCGGTCGGCGGGGGGTCGATGAACTGGTGGATGTCGAGGAAGCTGTCGGGGTCGTCGCCGAACCAGATGCGGGCGCGGCCGCTGACCTGGCCGCAGTGGATGGTGCCGGTGGTGCCCCACATGTAGGAGTTGGTGCCGGGCGAAGAGGGCGGGTGCATGTCGATCCAACTCTCGGGCGTGTCGTGCCAGAGGACGGCGTGGTCGCGGAGGTTGTCGAACTGGTCGCGTGTCATCAGCGTGCCGACCTGCGTGCCGGTGCCGTCGGGATTGAGCGCCATGCCGTTGATCGGGCCACAGCAATAGCCGGGCGGTTCCATGACGACCATGCTCTCGGGCGTGCCCTTCCAGAGGACGGCGCTGAGGCCTGAGGAGCCGCCCTGCCAGCGACCGTCTGTGGCGCGGGCGTACGAGTTGTTCGCTGACCCGTAGTGAAGGTCGACCATGACGGGCGGGTCGCCGGCGGTCCAGACCGCGGCGTGGTCTCGGCCTCGGAGAGCGGCATTGCCAACGGCCATATCGCCAAAGACATCGCGGACTTCCGACACGTAGTACGGATCGCCCGGGTGCAGATGGACGACAGAATCCCGCGTGCCGAACCAGAGGGCCGCGAACGCGCGATCATCCGGCGTGTCGTACCCGCATTGTTTGTCGGCATCGGCACCCCGGATGCCCGGGAGGTAGATGGACTCTTCTTCTGCCAGAAGCAGCCACATCGCCTCGCTGCCCATCCAGAGCGACGCTCCGGAGCGTTCGGGTTGGATCGACCACCCGATATTGCCTGACGCGCCCGCCCTTGACACGCCGAACCCCTCGGAGTCGCGGGCTCCGGCCGAGTGCATGTCGTAGACCTGCCATGTGTAGTGTGGCTGGGCGCAGGCACCCATTGCCCCGCCGAAGAGAGTCGCGGCGATCAAGGTGAGTCGAGCCATGCTCATGCCGTCAGCATACACCGGGAGGGGTTCCCGACGAAGTGATATTGTCGGACGGCCCTGTCGATGAGGCGTGGTGAGTACATAGGAAAGAAAGGGAGGCCGGCGACGGAACGGGGCACGGCCTACGGCGCGGTGACACATCGAGCGGGATTCGCTTGGCCGTAAGGCTGGCGGCGAGTACACTGCATGCGGCGGGCCGGCCGCGCGGGGGATCGACAGATGCACCGAATTCTTCGTCTCGACAGAGTGAGTGGTCTCGTGTGGATGAGCGCTTCGTTCTGCGCGTGCGCGGCGGCCGCGTATGGCCAGCTCAGCCCGATCGTGGTCAGCCCGCCCGCCCGCGTCGGCGACCCCGGGCAGGAGTGGTGGACAGGGCAAGTCGGCGTGGAGGAGCAGCCCGGGGCTCAGGCGACGATTGTCGTTTCGGCGATGACCGAGGCGGGGCTGGTGCGGGCACGGGCGATCTGGCCCGCCATGAACGACTGGGCGATCACCGCCCCTCGCACACACAGCTTCGAGCCCGTATCTGCCTTGGCCGGCGTGCCGACGTTTCTCAGGTTCATCGATGCGCGCGCGGCCGAGAACGCCGCCGCGCGGGTGGGCCGGTGGCGCACGGTCCTCGTCGGCGGCGGGTCCCAAGCCGGAGTTGGCATCAACGATGGTCTGCCCTTTGCGATCTATACAGACGACGGGGCGGACTGGAAGCCCGACCCCGGGGCGGCGTTTCCCACGCCGCTGCGGATCGGTGATGTCACGGTCGCGCCACCGGCGGTCGCCGGCGGTGCGGGAGCCGGGGACACGCCCCGCGGCGTGGACCGCCAGCAGCACCTGCCGAGCGTCGCGGTGCTTCCCGTGGCGGGTGACAATGACGAGGTCTACGTGGCCTTCTGTGCGAGAGCATCGCGGGACTCGGCCAACACGGACATCTATGTCGCCCGCAGCATCGGCGCCGAAACGAGCCAATTCGCCTTCCCCCCGCCGAGCGCAACGAATTTCTTGCACTTGGCCGACACCTTCCTCGGCACGCCTGCCGGCACCAACGGGGCCGACCAGTTCGTCCCCGCGATCGCGATCGACTCGTGCGGCGGCGTCAACCTCATGTTCTACGACAACCGGAACGACCCCGACCGCACCGACGGCATCGAGCTCGTCGATGTCTATTACGCCCGCATCGCCAACTACGGCACGGGCAGCGAGACGGTCACGCAGCATCGTCTCACGCCGCAGAGCATCCGGGTGGACAACCTAAGCGGCTACAGCTTCCTCGGCGACTATCACAACCTGACGGTCTCGCCCAGCGGCAGGACGATCTACGCGGCCTACATCTCGCGTGACAACGCCGACCCGATGGCGGGCGACCGGACGTGCTACGTCCACCGGATCAACGTCGTCTGCTCCGGCGGCCCGCTGGCCGAGATGAACGGCGACGGCTCGGTGACCGAGGCCGACGCGGTGGCGTTTACCACCGCCTGGGCCGCGGGCGAGCCCGAGGCCGACACCGACCTCGACATGGCTGTCGATGTTGACGATCTGGTGGATTATCTGATCACGTACGCAGAAGAACTCGAGTAGCAGGACGCTGTTGTGTGCCACGGCCGACATGACCGTGGCACACGGCGGCGCCCGTGTACCATGCACACATGCAAAACGCACGCCCTCTCCGACGTCTGTGCCTCGGGCTTGTCATGGGGTTCGCAGCGGCGCTCGGGGCCGGGGCCTCGGCCCAGACCCAGCAGGAGCCCTCCCCCGTGCCCACCGCATCACCCTCCCCCTTCGAGGCGGGCGCCGTCACGATCGAGAGCGGGGAGTCGTTCGGCTACCGGCTGCTCACCCCGCCCGCGGACGCAGAGCGGCCCGAGGGCGGCTGGCCGCTGATCGTCTTCCTGCACGGGGCCGGTGAGCGGGGTGATGACAACGAGGCGCAGCTGCGGCACTTCCCCGAGCGGATGGCCAGCGCCGAGTACCGCGAGCGGTTCCCGTGCTATGTGCTGGCGGTGCAGTGCCCCAGGGAGCAGCGGTGGGCCGATTTTGCGTGGAACCGGGCCGAGGAAGCTCCCGAGGGGGCGCCGACCTCCATCGAGCGCGAGCCGACCGGGCCGATGCGGGGCGCGATGGCCGCGATCGAGGAGGTCGTCGCCGAGTGGCCGATCGACCTGCACCGCATCACACTCACCGGCCTCTCGATGGGCGGCTTCGGCTCGTGGGACCTGGCGGCGCGGAAGCCGGACTGGTTCGCGGCCGTCGCCCCGATCTGCGGCGGGGGCGACCCGCGGGTCGCCGAGCAGTACAAGGGCCTGCCCTTCTGGGTCTGGCACGATGAGGGGGACCCGGTCGTGCCCGTGGCCCTGTCGCAGCGGATGGTCGAGGCGGCCAAGGCTGCGGGGGTGGATGTCCGCTACAGCGAGGTCAGCGGGCACGGGCACGCGAGCTGGGTGCCGGCGTACGAGGTGGACAAACTGCCGGCGTGGTTGCTCTCCCATCGGCGCGATGAGCCGAGCGAGGAGCTGGCGGCACTGCGCGCGCAGGACTGAACCGGGGTGTGACGCCCTACGAGCCCTGTGCGCGAGCACAGGATGCCCCTCACGGCGAGAAGTGAACACTCCCGAGCTTGCGCTCGGGGCTCGTAGAGACAGGAGGGCCGAGCTTGCGCTCGGGGCTCGTCTGGGCTGCGCTCGGGGTTCTTGGGAGTCAGGAGTCCGTCGCGTCGGGTGCGATCACTTTGGCTTGCAGCTGTCGCCGTCACACCCGGATCGCCCGAACCGGTACCGGTTGCGGGCGAGGATGGCGTAGAGGAAGTCGGCGATGGGCTTGATCAGCGGCCATCCGGTCGGGGCCAGCCACCAGCCGCGGCCGAGGGCGGTGTAGGCACACCGCACCGCGTCCATCCCTTTCAGCAGGCGGCCGTCCGTCGTGCCGGCGTGGATGCCAGCAAGGAGTGATTCCCGCGTCGTGCCGGCGGTGGCGGGATCGAGAGCCGGGTCGAAGTCGGGGTCGCTGATATCGATGTGGACCAGCCGCTGCTGCTCGGGGTCGTGGCGGAGGAACCGGTCGCGCTGCTCGCAGCAGATGCGGCAGGCACCGTCGTAGTAGATCGTCACGGGCTGGGTGGGAATCCGTCACCTCCGTTGCACGCCCAGAGCCTAGTGGGCCGGGTGGATGTCCGGAGCCCCGGGGCCCGTCCCCGGTCGCCGATCCTGAGGCTCTGCGAAGAGTCGGGTCTTCGGGGTTCGTCCCCGGACGCCGACCCTGAGGCTCTGCGAAGGGTCGGGTTCTTCGGGGCCCGTCCTCGGACGCCGACCCTGAGGCTCTGCGAAGGGTCGGGTCTCCGGACCCGGATTCGAGCATCCCGATCCGACGCTTCGAGGACTCAGCGTCGGCGTCCGATCGGCGGTATCCCTGTCGAGAGGGCTCCGTGTCGCTTGTCCGCGCCCGCCGATCCCTTACACTCCCCGCATGGCCACGGAACGGCTCATCGCAGCGACCCCCCAGACGACGGATCAGGAATGGGCCGGGCCCACGCTGCGCCCCGACTCGATGGACGAGTACATCGGGCAGGCCGACCTGCTCGAGAAGCTCGAGATCGCGATCGAAGCGGCCAAGGCCCGGGCGACCGGCAACGTCGCCGACGGCGTCGCCCGCCCGCACGAGCCGCTTGAGCACGTGCTGCTGCACGGCCCGCCGGGGCTAGGCAAGACCACCCTCGCCCATGTCATCGCCCACGAGATGGGCACCAAGCTCATCACGACCAGCGGCCCGGCGCTGGCCCGCGGCAACGATCTCGTCGCCGCGCTCACCCGCCTCCAGCCGGGCGACGTGCTGTTCATCGACGAGATCCACCGCATGCCGATCGCGGTCGAGGAGTTCATCTATCCCGCGATGGAGGACTTCAAGATCGACGTGACGGTGGACACGGGAATGCATGCCCGCACGGTGCAGATCAAGTGCAAGCCGTTCACGCTGATCGGGGCGACGACGCGGGCGGGGCTGCTGAGCGCCCCCTTGCGGTCGCGGTTCGGCATCACGCACCACCTGCGGTACTACTCGCGCGACGACCTGCGGGTGATCCTGCACCGGTCGTGCCGCGTGATGGGGCTGCTGGCGGTGGAGGAGGCGTGTCTCGAGGCGATCAGCGCGCGCTCACGCGGCACGCCTCGGATCGCCAACCGCTTGCTCCGTCGCGTGCGCGACTTTGCCCAGGTGCGGGCCAAGGGCGTGGTGTCGGAGAGCCTCGTCGAGACGGCCCTCGGGCTGGAGGGCGTGGACGAGCTGGGGCTGGACGACCTCGACCGCAACTACCTGCGGACGATCGCGACGGTCTACGACGGCGGGCCGGTCGGGCTCGAAACCGTCGCAGCGACGATGAACGAGGACGCCGGAACGCTCGAGGACGTGGTCGAGCCCTACTTGCTGCAGATCGGCTTCCTGGCGCGGACGCGCCGGGGTCGGATGCTGACCCGAGCGGCGGCCGAGCATCTGGGCATCACCACGCTCAACTTCGACCGCGACAACCTCTACGAGCCCGAGGCCTGACCGCCGGCGGGTGCGGGGCGGTCAGGGAGCGGGCGACATTGTCGGTTCCGGCGCGGTGAGCCGGGGCAATCGGCCTCATACCATGCCGCCCACGGAGCCACCGACCATGAGCGAACCCCGCCCCCGCCATTTCATACAGCAGATCATCGACGCGGACATGCAGTCCGGCAAGTGGGGGGGCAGGGTCCACACCCGCTTCCCGCCCGAGCCCAACGGCTACCTGCACATCGGGCATGCTGCGAGCATTTGTCTGAACTCGGGGCTCGCCCGTGAGTTCGGCGGCAAGTTCAATCTCCGCTTCGACGACACCAACCCGGCCAAGGAAGAGGCCGAGTATGTCGAGAGCATCAAGCGGGACGTGGCGTGGCTGGGGGCCGACTGGGACGGCGACGAGATCGGCGGCGGGCTGCACTTTGCCAGCGACTACTTCGAGCAGATGTACGAGTGGGCGATCGAGCTGATCAAAAAGGGCAAGGCGTACGTGTGCGAGCTCTCCGGCGAGGAGACGCGGCAGTACCGCGGCACGCTCACCGAGCCGGGCCGCCCCAGCCCGTGGCGGGACCGGCCGGTCGAGGAGAGCCTGGACCTCTTTGCGCGCATGAAGGCCGGCGAGTTCCCCGACGGCTCGCGGACGCTGCGGGCGAAGATCGACATGGCCTCGTCGAACATGAACCTGCGCGACCCGGTGATGTACCGCGTGCTGCGCGCGCACCACCACCGCACGGGCGACACGTGGTCGATCTACCCGATGTACGACTGGGCGCACGGGCTGGAGGACTCGATCGAGGGCATCACCCACTCGATCTGCACGCTGGAGTTTGAGGACCACCGGCCGCTCTACCACTGGTTCATCGACGCGATCAACGAGGGGCGCACCGCGGACGGCTCGGGCGAGTGGGGCAGGCTCATCCACCACCCGCAGCAGATCGAGTTCGCCAAGTTCCTGCTCAACTATGTCGTCCTGAGCAAGCGGAACATGATCCGCCTGGTCAAGGAGGGGCACGTCGACGGCTGGGACGACCCGCGGATGGTGACCGTGAGCGGCCTGCGCCGGCGCGGGTGCACGCCGGAGGCCTTGCGGAACCTGTGCGACGAGGTCGGCGTGACCAAGTTCAACGCGGTGCGCGACATGGTGCTGCTGGAGAACGCGATGCGCGACCACCTCAACAAGGTCGCGCCGCGTCGGATGGCGGTGCTGCGGCCGATCAGGGTCGTGATCGAGAACTATCCCGAGGGGCAGACCGAGGAGTTCGAGGTCCAGAACAACCCGGAGGATGCCGGCGCGGGCGTGCGGAAGGTGCCCTTCTCGCGCGAGCTGTTCATCGAGCAGGACGACTTCATGGAGGACCCGCCGAAGAAGTTCTTCCGGCTGGGCCCGGGGCGCGAGGTGCGGCTGCGCGGGGCGTACTGGGTGAAGTGCGAGAGCTTCGTGAAGAACGACGCGGGCGAGGTGGTCGAGTTGCGCTGCACGTACGACCCCGACACCCGAGGCGGCAGCAACCCGCCACCGGACGCCGACGGCAATGTCCGCAAGGTCAAGGGCACGCTGCACTGGGTGAGCGCGCAGCACGCGATCGAGGCCGAGGTGCGGCTGTTCGACCGGCTGTTCACGGTCGAGGCACCGGGCAAGGCGACCGGCGAGTTCACCGACGACCTGAATCCGGAGTCGCGCGAGACGCTGACCGGGTGCAAGCTCGAGCCGGCGCTCGGCGAGCAGACCGGTGATGAGCCAGCGTGGGCGGACGGCGTGCGGCGGTTCCAGTTCGAGCGGCTCGGGTATTTCTGCGTGGATGCAGATTCGACGCCGGATGCGCTGGTGTTCAACCGAACGGTGACGCTGAAGGACAGTTGGGCGAAGCAGGCGGGGAAGGGCTGATCGGGGATCGCAGACGGTGTCGGACGGGAGGGGCGTGTCGTCCCACGGCCGGCTTCTGGGATGACGCTTCTGAGGCCCATCCCGACATGAGCCGTCTCAACTCAAGCTCTTCATTCCTGGTTCGTCTGCCCGTTGAGCCCGGAGGGCTCGGCCTGAATAGCCGGGTGTGGAGGTCGCGACAGCGACCGACACGCCCGGACCGATGCACCGACAATTCCTCTCGACCCCGGAGGGGTCGTCTTCTTCGTGGCCTGAGCGCTGTCGTTCGAACGGTCAATCCAGATACCGCTCTTCAAACGGAATCTCGTACCGGCGAAGAAACTCGATCAACTCGTCGCGGAACTGCACCGTCTTGTGGTGCTCCTTCTGCCCCGCGATATACCGCCTCACGGCCTCGACCTGTGACTGTCCGATCGAGAACGCGCCGTATCCCTCCTGCCAGCGGAAGTCGGCGAATTCCTGCCCCTTGGACTTGATCCAGGTCGAGCTGTCTCGCTTGACCTGGAGCATCAGGTCGGAGATCGAGACGGTCTTGCCGAGGCTGATGAGCAGGTGGATGTGGTCGGTTGTGCCGTTGGCGGCGAGCAACGCTGAGCCGTTGGCCTTGCAGATACCCCCTATATAGGCGTGGAGTTCGGGCTCGATCGAGACGGTGATGAGCGGGTCGCGGTGCTTGGTCGAGAAGATGATGTGGAGCAGAAGAGAGGTGTACGTCGTCGCCATGTCGGGATGGTACTCGGGGTGTCCGTCAGGGCACAAGAGAACCCCTCCGGGGTTCGTGTTCAGAGCGCACCGAGACCGGGGGCTTCGCCCCCGGCTATTGAAGTTCACCCCTACGGGGTGGAGCAGTTGGGTGCATCCTTCCAGAGCGCAGACGAGGTTGTGTATCATGCGGCGGTGCCCGAACTCCCCGACGTGACGATCTATGTTGAGTCCCTTGCAGAACGGGTCGTGGGTCGCCGCATTGATTCGGTGCGCATCATCAGCCCATTCGTGCTCCGGACGTTTGAACCGCCGGTCGAGTCGGTCGAGGGGCGGCGGGTGCTCGACGTCTCGCGTCTCGGCAAGCGGATCGTGCTCGGGCTTGAGGGTGACCTCTTCGTCGTGCTGCACCTGATGATCGCCGGGCGGCTCCGCTGGACGGACGGCCCGGACGCCAAGCCGGCCGGCGGCAAGATCGTGCTCGCGAGCTTCGCGTTTGAGCGAGGTGCTCTCGCGATGACCGAGGCGAGCACAAAGAAACGCGCCTCGATGCACATTGTCGAGGGCCGCAGTTCGCTCGCCCGGTTCTCCCGTGGCGGGATCGACGTACTCACGGCGGGCAGCGACGAGTTTGCCGCGGCTCTGTCGCGCGAACGCCACACGCTCAAGCGAGCCCTCACCGACCCTCGCCTCTTCGACGGCATCGGCAACGCCTACTCCGACGAGATTCTCCACGCGGCGCAGCTCTCGCCTTTCAAGCTTACCACCTCACTCTCACCCGCCGAGACCGCCCGTCTCTGCACGGCAGCACGCGACACACTCCTCGCCTGGACCGATCGCCTGCGCGACGAGTTTGCCGACAACGCCGGCGGTCTCCGCTTCCCCGGCCCGGGCCAGATCACCGCCTTCCGCCCGGACTTTGCCGTCCACGGCCGGTTCGGCGAGCCCTGCCCGGTCTGCGGCACCAAGGTCCAGCGGGTCGTCTACGCCGAGCGGGAGTTCAACTACTGCCCGCTCTGCCAGACGGGCGGCAAGATTCTCGCCGACCGCTCCCTTTCGCGGCTGCTGCGTGACCACTGGCCCAAGACGGTCGAGGAGCTGGAAGCACTCGACGGCTGACACGGACCGTTCTGCGCGCCCGGACACGTCTCGGCGACCCGCTCCGCGGCAAGCCCCGGGATCGTGAATGCCCCTAGACTCCGGCCCTCTTTGATCGCGATCTCGGCCCCGGAGAACACACGCATGGATCTCGCAGTCATCGGCACGGTTGGAATCGACACGGTCGTCACACCCAGTGGCGACCACCGCGAGGGCATCCTCGGCGGGTCGGGGGTCTACTTTGCCGCGGCCGCGGGGCTCTACACACCGACCGGGTTCATCGCCGCGGTCGGCGAAGACTTCCCCGACGAGTTCCGCGAGCAGATCCGGGCCCTCAAGGGTGTCGACCCGACCGGGCTCGAGGTCCGCAAGGGGTCGAAGACGTTCCGCTGGGGCGGCAAATACCTCGACGACATGGACCACCGCGAGACGCTGTTCACCGAGCTGAACATCCTGATCGAGGCCCCGCCGCCGGTGCCGGCCAGCTACGCCGACTCGCCCGTGGTCTTCCTGGCCAACATGCACCCCGGCGTGCAGCACGCGATGGCCAAGCAGTTCCCCAAGCGGCGTCTGACCGTCGCCGACACGATGGACCTGTGGATCGACACCGCACGGGCGGAGCTCGACGTGCTGCTCGGCGATGTGGACGGGCTGGTGCTCAACTTCGACGAGGCCGAGCAGTTCACGGGGCAGAAGAACACCGTGACCGCCGGGCGCAAGCTGCTGGACTACGGCCCGAAGTTCGTCATCGTGAAGAAGGGCGAGCACGGGGCGATCCTGGTCCACCGAGACGGCATCGCCGCCCTGCCGGCCTTCCCGTCGGAGAAGGTCGTGGACCCGACCGGCGCGGGCGACAGCTTCGCCGGCGGCATGATGGGCGCGATCGCGGCCGAGATGATCTCGGGCGGCCCGGCCAAGAAGGACCCCGCCGGCTTTGAGACCCTCCGCCGGGCCATGGCCCACGGCACGGTCGTCGCGAGCTTCACCATCGAGGAATTCAGCCTCGGACGGCTCGGCTCGCTGACCCGCGACGAACTCAACGGCCGCTACCACGAGTACATGCACATGCTGCGGCTGGAATAGCCGCACCAACAGAGGAACACCCCATGAGCCGGATTCTCGTCTTTCAGCACAATGATCGGTGCGGCCCGGGCCGGCTGGGGCGTGTGCTGGCCGCGCACGGGCGTCGGCTGGTGATCGTGCGCCCCGACCGGGACGGTGCCGGCGTGGTGCCGCGGGACCTCCACGACATCGACGGGGTGGTCGCCCTCGGCGGTCCGATGAACATCTCCGACGGGCTCGACTGGCTGAACGCGGAGATGGCGTTCCTGAAGCGCGCGCACGAGGCGTCCATCCCCATGGTGGGCATCTGCCTCGGGCATCAGGCGATCGCGACGGCGCTCGGCGGCCGGGTCGGGGCGATGGCCAAGCCCGAGATCGGCTTCCTGCCGATCGACCTCACGCACGCGGCCCAGAACGACCCGGTCTTCGGCGGCATGCCGTGGAGTGCGCCGCGGTTCAGCTCGCACGGCTACGAAGTGACGGACCTGCCCCCGGGCGCGGTGCTCCTCGCGTCTTCCGCGGCGTGCAAGGTCCAGTCGTTCCGCGTGGGCCCGCGGACCTACGCGTTCCAGTACCACTTTGAGTGGACCCGCGAGCAGATCGGCAACGAGGACGAGGCGTTTCTCGCGCGGGCGGGGCTGATGATGCGCGATATCGACGAGCAGTGCGCGACGCACTATGCCCGTTTCGACGAGATCGCGACGAGGCAGTGCCAGAACCTGGCCCACCTGCTGCTGCGGTAGGGCAGATCTGCAACGAACCAAGAGCCCCAAGCGTCAGCGCCGGGCCATCCCGCAACCAAGAGCCCTAAGCGTCAGCGCCGGTCCCTTCCGAGATCAAGAGCCCCCAGCGTCAGCGCCGGGCCTTCCCGATCGATGCCACTCGCGCAAGCCAATCCGCAGTTCCGGCGAGCGTGGGCCCGGCGCTTACGCTTAGGGCTCTTTGTGGCTCAGGCCGGGCTGGGCATGAGCCCCGGTGCCGCGTCAGGCCCCTCGTCCTCGTCGGTCTTGGGCGCGGGCGCCGAAGGCGGTGTGCGGCGTTGGCTGGCGAGGATGTCGGCCAGCGATGAGCGACCGAGCGGCTCGCCACGCATGACCTTGTGCACCTCTTCGCCCGAGAGCGTCTCGTACTTGAGCAGCGCCTCGGCGACGGCCTCGACCTTCTCCCAGTTCTCATCGAGCATCCGCTCGGCGTCGCGGTAGGCCTCGTCGACGAGCCGGCGGACCTCCTCGTCGATGATCTTGGCGGTGTCGTCGGAGTACTCGCGGTCGGGCGTGTACGAGGTGCGGGTGTCCTCGCCGCGGTAGCGGATGAAGCCGAGCCGCTCGCTCATGCCCCATTCCTCGATCATCACCTTGGCCAGCGAGGTGACCTGCGAGATATCGCCGGAGGCGCCGCTGGAGATGTCTCCGGTGGCACGCTGCTCGGCGATGCGCCCGCCGCAGGCGACGCGCATCGTGGCCGAGAGCCAACGGAGCCCGTAGCCGACGCGGTCCTTCTCGGGCAGGCTGAATGTTGCACCGAGGGCTTGGCCGCGCGGGATGATGGTGACCTTGTGGACCGGGTCGGCGTCCTTGAGCAGGGCTTGGATGACCGCGTGCCCGGCCTCGTGGTAGGCGGTCGCGTGGTTCTCTTCGGCCTCGCGGACGTGGCTCTTGCGCGCGCGGCCGTACCTGACCTTGTCGCGGGCCTCTTCGAGGTCTTCCTGCTCGATGAAGTCCTTGTTCTGCATGGTCGCAGCGATCGCGCCCTCGTTGATGATCGCCGCCAGATCCGCACCGGAGAACATCGGCGTCATGCGGGCGACGCGTTCCAGATCGACATCCGGGCCGAGTTTGACCTTCTTGGCGTGGACCTTGAGCACCTCGAGCCGGCCCTTGATATCAGGCAGGGGCACGACGATCTGCCGGTCGAAGCGGCCGGGCCGGACCAGCGCCGGATCGAGCACGTCGGCGCGGTTGGTCGCGGCGATCACGATCACGCCGTCACCCGTCGTGAAGCCGTCCATCTCGACCAGGATCGCGTTGAGCGTCTGCTCGCGTTCGTCGTGGCCGCCGGAGCTGAACCCCGAGCCACGCTTGCGCCCGACCGCGTCGATCTCGTCGAGGAAGATGATGCAGGGGGCGTTCTCCTTGGCGTTCTTGAAGAGGTCGCGCACGCGGCTGGCGCCGACGCCCACGAACATCTCGACAAAGTCTGAGCCGGAGATCGAGAAGAAGGGCACGTCGGCCTCGCCGGCGATTGCCTTAGCCAGGAGCGTCTTGCCGCACCCGGGCTCGCCGATCAGCAGCACGCCCCGGGGGATGCGCCCGCCGAGCTTGGTGAACTTCTTGGGGTGGCGGAGGAACTCGATGATCTCGCCGACCTCGTCCTTGGCCTCCTCGATGCCCGCGACGTCGGCGAAGGTGACGCCGGTCATCTCCTTGGTGAGCATGCGGTGCTTGCTCTTGCCGAAGCTGCCGAGCATGCCGCCGGGGCCGCCCTGGGCGCTGCGGAGACCGCGGGAGACGAAGAACCAGATGAGCGCCAGCAGCAGCAGGAACGGACCAAACGTCAGCACGAACGGCATGAGGCTGCTGGGCTTCTTGGCGGTCGCGGTGTTGTTGGTGATCCGCATCACCTGTTCGGAGTAGTACTGCTGCGACGCGGGGTTGAACGTGATGACGACCTGCGTCGGCTTGCCGGTGATCTGGTCCGCCTTGCGCATGGCCAGGACCGAGTCCTGCGTGATGACGACCGAGCCCTCGACGATCTGGTTGTTGTTGTAGTGGGTCTCAAACTCGGCGAGGTCGATCTGGTTGCCCTTGTTCGAGTTGCTGAAGACCATCAGCAGCATGAACACGATCACCGTGAAGGCGACCAGCCACCACATGTTCCGGTTGGCCGGGGGGGCGGTGCCCGTCTTGCCGTCGGCCTGGTTGGGGCCGGCGGGCGGCTTGCCGCCAGGGGCCGGCGGGCGCTTGTCCTGCCCGAAGCGGAACCCGAGCCCACGGGTGGCCGGGTCGTTGGAGTCGTCTTTGGCGTGCTGATGGGTCATATTGAGGTGTACTTCGGCTTTCTTCCTTGTTCCGATCCGTGGGCGAGGGCTTTTCCTGCCAAACGCTAGGCCGATGCCGGTCCTCGCGCCCGCAAGAGGAACGGCCGAGGAACGGGGTTTGTTCGAGAAATCCGCCTACCAGTCCGCCCGCAGCTCGGCCACGATGTCCCGGGCCAGCTCGCGGATCACCGCCGACTGCGCGACCTCCAGCGGCTCGCCCACCCCCCGGTGGGGCACAAACGACGAGATCGAGGTGAATTCCCGCCGGCTCACCCGCACCTGGCCCGACCGGTTGTCGATCCAGTCGAAGCTCACGGTCATCCGCAGCGCCTGCTCCTGCACCAGCCCGGTGTCCCGCTGACGCGTCAGCTGGGTCATCGTGGTCTCGTCGATCGAGCCGGTCAGCGTCGTCGCGGCGTGGGTCGGTCCCACCACCCGCCAGGGCGTGCTGCGCTGGATCTCGGTGATGATCGCCTCGGTCAGGCTGACCTCGAGCCCGCTGGAGAACGTTTCGTTGCGGAAGATCGGCACCGAGATCGTGCGGACGTTGCCGTCGTGGGTCGAGTTGAACGAGTACCCGCGGGTCGGATCGGCCGAACAGCCCGGCAGGCACAGGCCGCCGCACACGACCGCCGCCGCGACAGCGACACCGATGGGGCGGGCGGTCCTCATGGCGCGTCGCCCCCGGCCGCCGCGGCCTCTGCGTCCTGCTGCAGCGCTTGCAGCTCTTCCGGCAGCGGCGTCGCGCCGGGCGCGTCCCAGCCCCGCTCCTCGAGGATGTCCCGGCCCCGGGCCGCCGCGACCGTGCCGTCGTGCTTGATCACCAGCCGCCGGAGCGTGAACCGCGCCGAGACCGGGTCCTTGCGCCGCAGGTACCACTCGCTGGTCGCCAGCATCTGAGCCGCGGCCGACTCGTCGAGCCGGGCGATCAACGCGTCGGTAATCCCGAGCTGCTCGGCGCGGTCCGGGTACTCATCCTCGAACTGACCGATCAGCGCCCGGGCCTCGACCAGGCTCGACGCGTCGTAGCGCGGGCCCTTGAACTGCGCGACGTTGGCGTAGATCTGCCGCAGCATCGCGTGCTCGCGGTTCTGGCTCCGCGGGTAGTTGACCAGGAAGATGCCGTACATCTCGGCCGCCAGCTCGAGCTCGCGCACGCGGTAGAAGTAGTCGGCCAGATCGAGCGCCGCGCTCTCGGCGAGCTGGCTGCCCGGCGAACGCTCCTGGATCCGCATGAGCAGCTCGATGCCGATCGGCGAGGCGTCCTCGAACCGGAAGAACAGGAACTTGCGCTTCAGCCCGTTGAGGTACATCCGCCCGACCCGCAGCTCGCGCTCGAGCGTCGGCAGGAAGACCTCCGACTGCGGGTAGTTCAGCGCGACACGCTCGTAGTCGTACAGCGCCTTGTACTCCTTGCCGATCGCCACCAGCGCGTCCCCCCGCAGCATGTACGCCTCGGGCAGCCACGGGTTGTCGGTGCGTTCGTGGATCTTGATCCAGTCCGAGATCCGCGTGCGGGCCTCGCCGGCTCGCCCGGCCGCGAGGGCACGGCGGGTCTCGGCGATGACCCAGGCGTCGGTCCCCGGCTCGGCGGCCTCGGACTGCACCCACGTCCCGCGCTCGGGGTCGAGCTCGAAGGTCGTCTGCTGGGCCAGGCCCGTCGAGGCGGTCACTGCCACGCAGAGCACAAGGCCGGAGATGAATGCCTTTCGGGCCGCTGTCGCCATGTGGCTAGCGTAGCGGCTGGAGCGGTTCTCGGCACAGCCCGGGGCGTGCCCGTCCGGGCACGAAACAGGCCCGCGGGACGTGCCGCGGGCCTGTGTGCGATGCTGGTTGTCCGATCCGGCACCCTCTCGGATCGTCGATCGGTTGACGATCCGTCAGCGCCGCCGCCGCATGGCCGCCACGCCGCCGCCCATCAGGACGAGGACGCTGGCCGGTGCCGGGACGACATCGATGCCGTAGGACGCCCGGATCCAGTTGACGCCGTCGCCGGGGAAGGCCAGGCCGAGGTGCCTGTCGTCGGTGCCGTCCCAGGGGTCGCCGCTGATCGGGTCGAAGATCGTGGGATCCGAGAACACGGTCTGGCCGCCATCGAAGCTGTAGGAGATCGTCAGCTCTTCCCACTTCACTTCGGAGACCCAGTGCCGGAAGTCGATGCCGTTGCCATCGCCGCCGACCTCGTACGAGTAGGCCTGGATGGTGTTGCCGCCGACCTTGGAGTTGAACGGCACAAACTGCGCACCGTTGCTCGTGCGGAAGGTGAACTCCACATAGCGGGCGTTGGGGAGCGGGACCTCGCTCCACGCCGCCTGCACCATCGCCCCGCTGCCGGAGTCGGTCTGGATGGTGCCGATATCGACGAACATCTGGTTGTCAAAGGCACTGATCGGCACCTCGGCATAGCCGTCGGCGTTGATCACGTCCCACTGGCCACCGGCGAAGGCAACGAGCCCTGCGGAGACGGTCGCGTCGTCGCGGATCGTGGTGCCGGCATCGCGGTCGCCGAAGTCCTGAGCGCCGGCAACCGACGCCGCGGCCCCGACCAAACATGCAATCACTTTCTCTCTACGCATAGCGCAACTCCCTCCAGGCATGGCACGCACCCAGTCGGCACAACTACCGCGCAGCACGGGCAGAGGCCCGGCTTCCGATCACACGGCGGTTGCATCTCGCTGAGGACAGCCTGTTCACAAGGAACCTACACGCGCCTGTCTCGTTTGCCAGCAATTCCTCGACGGAATCTGCGGGTCGCACCGTGTGCGCACAAAAAGAAGGTCCGATCCCGGACCCTCTCGGCCCTCTCACGCCCGTGAGAGGGGTTGCGTTGGTTTCCTGCACCGATCCGCGACGGGATCAGCCGTGCTGCTCGTGCCAGGCCGCGAGAACCTCGGCCTCCCGGTCGGCCTCGATCCCCGCGAGCCGCCGATACCGGCTGTCCTCCTCCAGGCCGTTGTACCACGCGAGCGTGTCCTTGCAGGTCTTCTCGACCGGCAAGAACGTCAGCCCCGCAGCGATCGACTTGGACACGTCCCGCTGGTGGAAGCCCACGCTGTCGCCCCGCGGCGGGATCCACAGCGGCATGTCGCCCCACGGGCGCACACCCTGCGCCTCAAGGAACTCCGCGTCGCACCACGTCGCCGTCGTGCCCGCCTCCGGAGAGGCCTTCAGGCAGGCGTCGATCACCATGCCCATGGTCAGCTCCGGCGCCTGCGGCCCGACAGCATCAAACGTCCCCGTGACGTTCTTCTCCACGCAGTGCACCGCCCACCGGGCCAGGTCGCGGGCGTCGATCATCTGGAGCGGGTCGCCCGGCGTGCCCGGGGCGATCATCTCGCCCCCCCGCGACGCCCGCACCGGCCAATGGGTAAAACGACCCGTCAGGTCGCCCGGGCCCACGATCAGCCCCGGGCGGAGCGACAGCGCCCGGCCGGGCATCGCCCGCTCGACCGCCTGCTCGCACAACGCCTTGGCCGGGCCGTAGTTCTCGAAGCTGGAGCCGAAGTCCTCGACCGTCGGGTCCTCCATGGTCCCCACGGGCGCGGAGGTATCCGCCCCGACCACCTCGTGCCCGCTGTAGACCGAGACGGTGGAGATAAAGAGATACTGCTTGACCCGCGGGGCGAGCAGCTCGGCCGAGGCCCCGACGATCCGCGGCCAGTAGCCCGAGTTGTCGATCACCGCGTCCCACTCGCCCTCTTCCAGCGAGCTCAGCCCCTTGGGGTTGTCCGGGCCGGCGGGCTGATCCTCCAGCGCGAGCTTCTCGGGGTCCCGGTTGCCGTAGCGACGGTCGATGCCGTCCGATTCGGCAAAGTCGTGCCCGGTGACCTTCTCGGTGCGGCCGCGGTTAAAGAGTGTGAGCGTGTGCCCGAGGGCCAGGCACGCCTCGACGATGTGCGGCCCGATGAAGCCGGTGCCGCCAAGGACCAGGATCCGGAGCGGCTTGGCCGCCCGCCCGAGCGCGGCGTACGCGGCGTAGGGCGAGAGCGCAAGACCCGCGGCACCAGCCGCGGACGAGGCGAGGAATGATCGACGGGTCTGAGACATCTGGGGATTCTCCTTGTGTTTCCGCGCGTGCGGGCAGAAAGGCACGTGAGGGGATGCCCGCGGGCGTACTGGGATGCGCGTGAGAGGAAGTACTGCCGAGGCCCAGGCGAGTTCCCCTGATCGTGACGGAGACGACCGCCCGCAACGGGCCGGCGGTCTCGCTGTAGGCTTCGCATTCCCCAGAGAGGTGCCCATGCCCGAGAGCCCGAACGAACCGATTGCCCAGCAGGATGCGTCCCCGAGCAGCGGGGGCGGGTGGTTTGCGAGCCTGTCGCGGCGCGTCGTGAACGTCGAGCCCGGCGAGTGGCGGGTGCTGCTGCTCTCGTGGATCTACTTCTTCAGCCTGCTCTCGTCCTACTACATGCTCCGGCCCATCCGCGAGACGATGGGCATCGCCCGCGGTTGGGACAACCTGCCGTGGCTGTTCACCGCGACGCTGCTGACGATGATCCCGGCGAACCTGCTCTTCGCGTGGCTCGCCTCGCGCGTGCCGCGGAAGAAGTTCATCCCGCTCGCCCACCGGTTCTTCGGGTTCAACCTGGCCGTGTTTGTCGGGATGTTCTTCGTCGTGCCGGAGGAGTCACGCGTGTGGCTCGGGTACTGCTTCTACGTCTGGCTGAGCGTCTTCAACCTCTTCGTGATCTCGATCTTCTGGGCGTTCATGGCCGATGTGTACCGGCCGGACCAGTCCAAGCGGCTGTTCGGGTTCATCGGTGTCGGCGGGACGATCGGGGCGATCCTCGGCTCGGGCGCGGTGTGGACGCTCGCCGAGCACGTCTCGGTGCCGGTGATGATGCTCGGCTCGCTCGCGCTGCTCGAGGTCGCGACGCAGGCGATGAAGGGGCTCGCGCGCAGTCAACGGGTGAGCCTCGCCGAAACGCGGAAGGGCGGAGTCGATCGTGAACCCTCGCCGCGAGTGCTCGAGGGCCTGCGTCTGATCATCGGCTCGAGGTACATGGCGATCATCGCCGTGTATCTGCTCATCACCACGATCACCGCGACCTTCCTCTATATGGAACAGGGTCGAATCATCGATCTCGCGATCGAGGACGACGACAAGCGTCGGTCGGTGTTTGCGCTCATCGACATGCTGGCCAACATCACGACGCTCATCCTGCAAGGGTTCCTCACCGCCCGGCTCGTCAAGAAGCTCGGCATCGGCGGGGCCCTCGCGCTGCTGCCCATGGTGGTGCTGGTCGGGTTTGCCGGGCTCGCCGTCGCGCCCGTCGTGTGGATGATCGTCACCGTCCAGGTCGCCCGCCGCGGCCTGCACTACGCCGTCGCCCGGCCCGTCCGTGAGATGCTCTTCGCCCCGCTCGGTGCCGACGCCAAGTACAAGTCCAAGCCGTTCATCGACACCTTCATCTACCGGGGTGGCGACCAGCTCGCGGCGTGGGTGCCCAAGGGACTGGCCGCCATCGCCGTCCCGCTCGCGTGGATCGCCATCCCCGCGGCGTTGGTGTGGGCAGTCGTCGGACTCGTGCTCGGCCGGATGGAACGCCGCGAAGAATCATCGCCCCGCGCCGAAGCCCCAACAACAGAGCCGCGGGCGTGAGCACGCGGAAGGAGTGCGGCTTTCCCCGCGCACGCCCCACCGCCCCCCCAGGTCCACACACCAGAGCCAAACCCATAGGTGGAATGTAAAACCCCCTCCGCGCGCGGTAGCCCCCCGGGAAGGGGCGGTA